>CATOSD010000002.1 GCA_951812395.1 uncultured Dehalococcoidia bacterium | reverse complement strand
TGGCCCGCTCACAAACCCGGCAGGAGCGACGAGGCACCTGCTGGGCGTCGCAGACCCTTCCGTCGGCGAAAACATGGCGCGCGTGTTGGAACGTCTGGGCAGCGAGAGGGCGCTCGTGGTGCACGGCCTGGACGGCATGGACGAGATCACGCTCTCGGACAAGACGCAGGTGTGGGAGCTGAGGGACGGTTCGGTGTCTTCGTACCGGGTGTCGCCGGAGGACTTCGGAGTACCCCGCTCGGTCAGGAGCGACATCGCGGTGTCCAGCGTAGACGAGAGCGCGGCGGTGCTGCGCGGCGTGCTGGACGGCAACGCCGGTCCGGCGCGAAACGTAGCGGTCGCGAACGCGGGCGCCGCGCTGCTGGCCGCCGGCCTGGCGGACACGCTGGAGGCTGGGGTGGCGCTTGCGACCGAGTCAGTGGATGGCGGCGCGGCACGACGTGCATTGGACGGCCTGGTCGAGTCGAGCAACTCCCTTGAGTAGGCCGGATCGGCAGGCGCCCGAGGGCTGGCCGCTGGCTATAGTGTTCGACTTCGACTATACGCTCGGCGACTCGTCGACCGGCGTGATCGAAGGCGCCAACTACGCGCTGACCGGCATGGGCCTGCCCCCGGCGACCGACGACGCAATCTGCGCCACGATTGGGCTGTCGCTGGAGAACTCGCTGGTCGAGCTGGCGGGCGAGGAGAACAGGGGCCGCGCGGAGGACTACATCCGGCTCTTCGTCGAGAAGGCCGACGCGGTGATGGCCGACTCTACGGTGCTGTACGATTTCGTGCCCGGAGTGCTGGCCGAGTTGAAGAGTCGACGGGTGGCGATGGGAATCGTCACACAGAAGTTCAAGACCCGCATCGACACCATCCTCGCCCGCGACGGGCTGGAGGGCATCTTCGAGGTGATTGTGGGTGCGGACACCGCCATCGAGCTGAAGCCGCACCCCGGCGGGCTGCTGAGCGCCGTCTCTGCGCTTGGCTGCACGCCCCAACAGTCGCTGTACGTCGGCGACAGCGGGACCGATGCGGAGACGGCCCGCCGTGCATGCGTGCCGTTCTTGCCGGTGCTGACTGGCGTTACGCCGCGAGAGGCGTTCGACGGCTACGACGCGCTGTGTCCAGCGCACAGCGTGGCCGAGCTGCCGAAGCTTGTGGATACCTGGCGAGGCGCCCCATGATCGATCCCGACACGCCGGACATTCTCAAGGCCATCGTCGACGCCAAGCGACACGAGGTCGAGCGCTTGAAGGTCGAGGCTCCCATTACCCTGTTGGAGGAGCGAATCGCAAGCCAGGACCGGCCGCTCAACTTCGCCGGTGCACTGATGGGGTCTTCCGTACGCGTTATCGCCGAGGTCAAGCGTGCGTCGCCCACGCGGGGCGTGCTCCGTGCGGACTTCGACCCGGCCCGGCTGGCGAAGACCTACGCGGACGGCGGCGCGGCGGCGGTGTCGGTGCTCACCAACGCTACGCACTTCCAGGGCAGTATCGAGCACTTGGAGGCGGCGCACAATGCTGTGCGGGGGACGGGAGTTCCGGTGCTGCGCAAGGAGTTCATCTTTGACCCGTACCAGGTGTACGAGGCGCGCGCCCACGGGGCAGACGCGATACTGCTCATCGTGGCGATGTTGACGCCCGACAGTCTGGCCGAGCTGTTCGCGCTGAGCCAGCGATTCTGGATGCAGTGCCTGGTGGAGGTGCACGACGAGCGGGAGATGTCTGTAGCGCTGGATGCGGGTGCGGAGATTATCGGCATCAACAACCGTGACCTGCGCACATTTGTGACGGACCTTGCGACCACAGAGCGGCTGGCGCCGCTGGCGCCGCCTGGCAAGATCGTCGTAAGCGAGAGCGGCATCGCCGACCGGGCCGACGTGCAACGCGTGGGAGCCGCGGGCGCGCACGCCGTGCTGATTGGCGAGTCGCTGGTGACCGCGCCGGACGTGGCGGCCAAGCTGGGGGAGTTCGTATGACGGTCGTGAAGATTTGCGGGATGCGCGAGACATCCCACGCCCTCGTCGCGGCGGAATCCGGAGCCGACCTGTTAGGGTTCGTGTTTGTGCCCGGCGTGCGGCGGCGGCTGGATGTCGAGGTGGCGAGGTCTATCACCCAGGAGTCCCGTGGTCTGTCCGCGTTCGGGGACGGCCGCGAGCGTTCGGCGGGGCCTCGACTGGTCGGATTGTTCGCGAACCAGCCACTGGACGAGGTCAACAACGTCATTGCGCGCTGCGGGCTGGACCTGGCGCAGCTCTGCGGCGATGAGGACGAGGACTACTGGCGGCAAGTGGACGCGGACGTTATCCGTCAGGTGCGGATCGACGACTCCGCGCCGCAGGCGGAGGCCGTGGCCGACGCGCTGCGGCGCGTTGAGGCGGCGGCGTTCGCGGGATGCATACCGCTGCTCGACAAGCAGGAGGCCGGGCAGCTTGGGGGAACCGGGCGCACCTTTGACTGGAGCATCGCGCGGGAAGTGGCCGCGCGGTTCGACGTGCTGCTGGCGGGCGGTCTGTCGCCCGACAACGTGGGACAGGCAATCGAGGCGGTGTCGCCGTGGGGCGTAGACGTGTCGAGCGGGGTGGAGACCGAAGGCGTGAAGGACACGGCGAAGATTGCGGAGTTCGTCCGGGCGGCAAGGGGAGCAGGTCTCAGCCAGGCGTAGTGGGTCAAGCCCGCGATTGAGGAGGGACTGCGGCGGAATCTTTGTTCCAGTCCGGGATGAGTAGCCTACGCGTGGACTCCAGTCCCAAGACGCTCCCCGCGCCGGCCATGCTGGCTAGAACGGACAGCCAGAGAGCGATGTCGTAGCTGCCGGTCAGGTCGAAGATCGGGCCGCCGAGCCAGCCGCCCAGGGCCATACCGAGACTCGCGCCCAGCATCTGCACGCCGAAAACCGAACCAACCGGCGCGTGGCCGTAGTACTTGCGGTTGAGGATGGGGAATCCGCCGGCCTCGCCGCCGTAGCCGATTCCGAAGATGACCGCGAACAGGTAGAACGACCAAACGTCGTGCGTCCAGAACAGCATCAGCACCGGCAACGCCTGCGCGACGTACATGACCGCCATCACCGGTTTGGCCCCGTAGCGCTCGCACAGCATTGGTGTCGTCATGCGGGTGATGGTGCTGACGCCGGAGAGGACGGTCAGCAGGCCGGCGGCGGTAACCAGGGTCAGTCCCTCGCGCATGGCCAGCGGCACCAGGTACACCAGGATGATGGCGTGTCCGACACAGCCCAGGAAGTGAATCGAACTCAGGTTCCAGTAGGCCTTGGTACGGCGCATGTAACCGGTGAACTGCGTCACGCGCTGCCTGTCGATCGGCTTCTCGGTTCGCCCCGTGGAAACTTCTGATGTCGCGCCGTACGGGAGCAGTCCTTTGTCGGACGGCCAGTTGCGGAAGAGTGCGATGAGCGCGGCCATGAAGACGGTGGAGGCCACGGTGATGATCCACACCGACGTTGACCAGCCGTACCGGTCGATGAGCAGTCCCACCACCGGGGCGGCGAGCGCCGGGCCGGCGCCCCACGAGCCCATGATAATGCCCATGGCGAGGCCGAGCCGCCTGTGGAACCAGTTCATAGCCGCTGGTATGAGCGGCACCAGGAAGATGGCCTGCGAAACTCCGAGGATGAGTCCGAAGGAGACGTAGAAGTGCCAGGGCTCCCTCACCAGCGCGGTGGCCGCCATCCCGACTACGAACAAGGCCGTGCCAGCGATCATGCAGATGCGCGCGCCGTAGCGGTCACCGAGCGAGCCGGCCCAGGGGGAAGCGAGCGCGGTGGTCACGCTGGTTATGCCGTAGGCGAGCGTAACCTCGCCCTGGCTCCAGCCGAATGTCTCGGTGAGCGGGTCGACAATGACGCCGAACGCCATACGCATGGTGGTGCCCACCATCTCCAGGACTGCGATGATGGCGACGATGACCCATGCGTAGTGAAAGTAGAAGGCGCGGTTCTGCCCCCGGCCCGAGGGGCGTCGCGCCGCGCTATTCATGGCGGAAAAAGGACGCGCCGAGCCGCGCGGAGGCGATTGATGTCACGACGGTTGGATGGCGCCGCGGGCGCAAGGGATTGGGCACAGGGCTAGTGCAGCGGGCAAACGATCAGCGCCGCCTGCTCCCATCCGGCCGTCTCGGCGCTGCTGCCCGCTAGTGAAGTGGCGGCCCTGGCCTCGATCCGGCTGTCGGCGGTCGCCGCAATCAGGTAGATGGTGATTAGCAGGCTCACCGCCACTACGGCCAGGAACTGCACCGGCAGGCCCATGACTCGCATGTGTCGTCACCAGCCCATGGCGTAGGCGATGTTGTTCTTGGCCGACGCGGCGCCGCTGATGACCCCCGAGGCCTTGTCGTATCGCACGCCCATGACCTTGCCGTTGGCCCACGGGCCTGTGAGCTGCACGTCGTGGCCGCGACGACGCAGCTCGTCCAGCACGTCTGCCGGTATGCGAGACTCGGCGACGACGCGGCCGCTGAAGGCGGCGCGCGGGTAGAACGAGGATGGGAAGTGCGTGGTGTGAACTGTCGGTGCGTCCAGCGCCTCCTGCAGGTCCATCCCGAACTCCATATGGTTGAGGAAGAACTGGAGGGTCCACTGCTCCTGGCTGTCGCCGCCGGGCGTTCCGAAGGCCATGAAGGGATCGCCGCCACGAGTGACGATGGTGGGCGTCAGCGTGGCGCGGGGGCGCTTGCGCGGCTCCAGGGCGTTGGGGCGGGCGGAGTTCAGGTAGAACATCTGGCCGCGGGTGCCGAGGGGGAAACCCAGTCCGCGAATGACGGGGGAAGAGCCGATCCAGCCGCCGCTGGGAGTGGCCGCGACCATGTTGCCTTCGGCATCCATGGCGTCCAGGTGGGTCGTGTCGCCGATGTGGGCGTGGCCGAGGCCCAGGTCGCGAGTCTCGCGCGCGGCCACGCCGAGGGCGCGGCGGTTGTCGTCCGCGACGGCGGTGGCGACGAATGCAGCGTCTCTGCCGGCAACCTCGCCGGGACGCAACTCGAGGGACGCGGTGCGCTCGATCTGTTCGAGCCGCTCGAGGGCATACTCGCCGGACAGCAGCGTGTCGAACGGTACGTCGTCGAATCCGGGGTCGCCGTAGTAGGCCTCCCTGTCTGCGAACGCCAGCTTGGCAGACTCGATCCACGTGTGCAGGTAGTCGGCGCTGTTGTGGCCCAGCGAACGCACGTCGGCGTTTCGCAGAATGGCAAGGTGCTGGAGGAAAACCGGTCCCTGCGTCCAGGACGGGCACTTGCTCACGTCGTAGCCGTGGTAGTCGATCGAAACGGGGTCATCCACTTCGGCGTGCCACTCGGCGATGTCGTCGTAGGAGAGCAGCCCGGTGTGGGCCTCGCCGCTGGCGTCCTCCACCGGGTTTTCGGTGATGAATCTGGCGATGGTCTCGGCGACGCGGCCCTTGTAGAAGTCGTCGCGGGCGGCCTCGATGCCGGCTATGCGGCTCTTGCGGGCGCCCTCCTTCTCGGCGGCGCACATCGACTTCAGCATGTCGGCGAAGTCCGGGTTGCGCAGGATCTGGCCGAGCTGGGGCGGGCCGCCGGCGGCGTAGTAGACTTCGCCGGTGGTCGGGTACAGGTCGGTGAATTTGTCCACGCTGTCGACCAGGGTGTCGTGTAACCGCCGGTAGACCGGAAAGCCGTCCTGGGCGATGTCGATGGCGGGCTGGAGCACCTGGGCGAAGCTCATGGTGCCGAAACGCGCGACGGCGGTTGCCCAGGTGTCAACGGGTGCCGGGACGCAGGCGGGCAGGTAGCCGTCGCCCGGAATCAGGTCGATGCCGTTGTCGCGGCACCAGTCGATGGTGAACGCCTTGGGCGACCAGCCCATGCCCGAAATGGCATAGGTCTTGCGCTCCTTTGCGGAGTAGACCAGCGTGGGGACCTCGCCTCCGATGCCGCAGCTCTGCGGCTCCAGCAGGGTCTCGCAGATGCCCATGGCGGCCGCGGCGTCTATCGCGTTGCCGCCCTGCATGAGAATGCGCAGACCGGCCGAAGCCGCGAGGTAGTGGCCTGCGGTCACGACGCCGCGTGCGCCCATGATGACGGGTCTGGTGGTGAAGCTTGCCATGAGAATCCCCCTGGAGCCTGGTTCGAACCGGCGGCCGGCCGGTCGCCGTGGACACGCCGATTCCGTAGCCGGCATGGTCAATCACAAGGTAGCACCGCAGGTTGTGAGCGTCAATTGGTGGGGCGGTCTCGAGTCTATTTCAGGTTACTTTGTGCCCCCAACCGATGTTACCGCGAAAGTGGATAAGCAAAATCTGTTAGTTTCTGCGACATTCTGTGAGCTTCGTAGCTGATGGTCTCCCCTGTGCTGCGCGATTCTGTAATGCCCGGCGCGGGATTCCGGGACACAATAGTGACGCCGTGTGACAGGGGAGGACACGGGGGCGGGTCGGTGGCCGGTGGCCGGCTGCCGCAGGGCGCCCACAAGGGACGCGCCTACGGATGCGTGGGGCCTGATCCCGGTTGGTCCTCGCGTGGGTGAGGATAGCACGGATGTCCTTATAATTCAAGAGCGGTTTCGAGATTGCGGGATCGGGGCGGATGGTGGGAAGAATTGGCGCAGGCGTGGGAATGGGTAGGACGTGCGTGGGGATGGATTGAGCAGGGCCGGGAACGGGTGGCGCGGGAAAGTGACGCTTTCTTCGGGGTACCGGGCGCGAATGGGGCCGGATGTGGGGGAGGGGGTGCTGCAAAGGTGTGCGTTGGGGCGTCCCGGTAACGTACGCGACAGATCCCCGCGCCACGAGGTCGCCTCACCCGATTCCACGAGGACAGGTAGTTCAAGGGGGAGGCGGTATTGGTCGCACCTGGTAACCTGACACAGGTTCGAACGCTCTGGCGTTGTTGACGGGGTGGGGCGGCGGTGATAACTTGCGGTCAGGTTCTGAAGATACTCTGGCTCAGGAGGGCACTATGGCAACTTCCCCACACGGCATCAATTATTCGGCTTACCGTCCCGTAGTGATGGGGAGGCGCGGCGTCGTGTCGTCCTCCCACTATCTCGCTTCGCAGTCCGGTTTGCGGACGCTGCAGGCGGGCGGCAACGCTGTGGACGCGGCGATTGCGGTGGCGTCGTCGCTGAACGTAGTCGAGCCCGAAATGTCGGGCATCGGCGGCGACGGTTTCATGCTCATCTACATGGCCAAGACGGGCAAGGTTGAGGCGCTGAACGGCACGGGCGCGGCGCCGCTGGCGGCGAGCATCGACCGTTACCGCGACACGGGCATCCCGCCCAAGGGCCAGGGCCCGCGAACGTCGGTGCTTCGCATAAGCACGCCAGGCATACTGGACGCTTGGCTGGAGGCGCACGGACGGTACGGCGCGCTTTCGCTGGGCAAGGCGCTAGAGCCTGGCATCGAACTGGCCGCCGAGGGATTCCCGGTAAGCCATCGGCTGGCGAACACGTTCTGGGGCGAGCGCGAGGTGCTGGCGGCGCATCCCGACACTGCGCGGACGTTCCTGCCGAACGGCAGACCTCCCAGGGCGGGAGAACGCCTTGACAATCCCGGCCTGGCGAAGACGCTCCAGCGCGTGGCCGCGGAGGGGCGCGAGGTCTACTACGGCGGCGAGATTGGCAAGGCGATTGTGGCCGCGTGCCAAAGCCTCGGCGGCCTGTTCACCGAGCGCGACTTTGCCGAGCACCGGTGCGCCGGCTGGAACGAGCCGCTGGTCACGTCCTATCGAGGAATCGACGTGTACGAGCACCCGCCGAACTCGCCTGGGCTGGTGCTGCTGGAGATGCTGAACATGTTGGAGACGTTCGACGTGGCGTCAATGGACTGCAACTCGTCGGACCTCATCCACCTGATGGTGGAGATCAAGAAGCTGGCCTTCGCCGACAGGGAGTACATCGCGGACCCGGCCTGGGTCGACGTGCCCATCGCGGGCCTGCTGTCCAAGGAGTACGCCGAGCGGCAGGCGGCGCGCATCAGCACGCAGAGAGCGACCCCCGAAGTGACAAAGGGCGAGCCGGTGGGCGCGGGCCATACCACCTACTTCTGCGTGGTGGACGGTGAGGGCAACGCCGTTTCTCACATTCAAAGCCTGGGTGGCTACTTCGGTTCTGGAATAGTGGCGGGGGACACGGGCGTGCTGCTCAACGACAGGATGACGCAGTGGCACCTGGACCCGAACCACGCCAACGCGCTGATGGGCGGCAAGAGGGTCCGCCACACGATGAACCCTCCGATGGCGTTCAAGGACGGTAAGCTGTACATGGTGTGGGGCACGCCGGGCGGAGACACGCAGGTGCAGACGAACATGCAGGTGCTGAGCCACATTGTGGACTTTGGTATGACGGTTCAGGAGGCCGTGGAGGCGCCACGCTGGAACCACGACCAGCACGGCACGCATCCGTCGGGATACGGCGGCGACTTCGGCGACGAGGACCGGCTGGAGATCGAGAGCCGCTACCCGCAGGACACGCTGGACGCGCTGCGGTCGAAGGGCCACAAGCTGATCGTGGAGAGCGACTGGGCCGCGTGGGACTACTGGTGGGGCTCGGCGCAGGCGATCATGGTGGACCAGGAGAGCGGCACGCTGTTGGGCGCGGCGGACCCGCGCGGGGATGGGTACGCGGTGAGCTGGTAGTGCGAGTGCTTAGCGGGTCCGGCGGCGTGCTTGCAGGCGGGCCGCCGGACAGCATCTGCCATGCCAAAGGTTAGAGAAGCAATTCGGATTGTCGAGCGCGATGGGTGGGAATATGACTACAGTCGGGGCAGTCACAGATACTTTCGTCATCCGACAAAGCCGGGCAAGGTCACGATAGCTGGTCATCCTAGCGAAGAGTTGAGGCGAGGCACATGGGAAAGCATCAAGAGACAGGCGGGGCTCAAGTAGCGAAGAGCATGAGATTGCGGTATGCGGTGGTTATCGAACAGACGCCCAATAACTACTGCGCCTACGCACCTGATGTGCTTGGGTGCGTCAGCACGGGCAAGACCTGGGACAAGATGCAGGCCATGATTCGAGAGGCCCTAACCTTCCACATTGAAATGATGATGGAGGACGGGGATCCAATACCAGAACAGACGATGTCACTGGAAGACGCAATGGTTGACTACCTTGCAGTTGCTACTGATGGTAAACCTGATCCATACCTTGACTTCAGCGATGAACCGCCTTCTCTATCAGTCACTTTTCAGATGGTAGAGATCGATGTTCAGGTTCCCTCAAGCGCGAGGGCGGGTGAGGAGGCGCCAGCAGCAAGTCTCCCATAAGCTGACGCCCCCTGAGTCTTACTTACACCGCCGCGGGCACGGTGGCCAGGGCGTCGTAGCAGGCGCGCGACATACGCGCGATGTGCATGTTGGCCTCGGCGTCGCCCGGAAGGCCGTTGGGCATCTCCACGGGCACGCGGTCTGTGTAGACCGTGAGCACGTATAGAGGATCGTCGCCCAGGAACACCACGCCCGCGTCGTTGCGCGTGCGGGGGCCATGCCCGGTCTTGTTGGCAACCTTCGTTCCCTGCGGCAGGTAGGCGGGCAGCTTCTCGGTGAGGTACTGCCAGGTGAGTATGTCCATGCCGAGCTGGCAGAGCTCGGTGGTCACGCCCATTCGCGCCGCCTCGTCCGCGTCGCTCATGCCCTGCACTATGCAGTCCAGCAGCATGCCCACGTCGCCGGCGGTGGTGGCGTTGGTCTCCTCGACGGCGTGGTCCCAATCCAGGCCCTCGGGCGGCGTGCGCTGGCGGTGGGTGGTGCCCACCATGCCTATGGACGCGCAGAATTCGTTGATGTAGTCCAGGCCGACCATGTCGACGACGGTGCCAGTGCAGGTGTTGTCGCTGAGGATGATCATCATGATCAGGAAGTCCTGGAAGGTCATGGAGAATCCGGGCGCGACCCTACCGAACGGGCTCGAAATCTTCCGCTGGTACTCGGGGAGCACCTCCACGGGCTGGTCGAGCGTAAAGCGGCCCTCGTTCACGCCCTTCAGGGCTGCCATCATGATGGCGATCTTGCGCGTGCTCGCGGAGTAGTAGACCTTGTCGCCGTCGCGGTCCCAGGTGCGTCCGGTGCGCAGGTCCTTCAGCCACCAGCCTGTGTCGAACGGCTGGTCGTCGCAAAGGTCGTTCAGTTTATCGATCAGTTCTTGCATTTTGCTGCCTCCTCCTCGATCGTATTGCTCTTTCTGAGCCAGATCAGCGAACGTATCCGGGCTAAACGCTAACAGAAAACCCGCTCATCACCCCCATCCTAACCTTCCCCCTGCGAGGCGGAAGGGACTCTTCGGAAAGGCCGTTCACTCCATTTCGCCCCACCGGTGGCCGGTCTTGAGTTCCACGTCCAGCGGCACTCTGAGCGCCATGGCGGCGGGCATCAGCTCCATGACCAGGGCCCTTAGCTGCTCCAGCTCGTCGCCCGGCGTCTCGAAGATGAGCTCATCGTGGACCTGGAGGATCATCTTCGTTTCCATGTCCAGCTCGTCCAGCCGGTTCTGGATGTCAATCATTGCGATCTTGATAATGTCCGCCGCGGTTCCCTGAATGGGCATGTTGATGGCCATTCGCTCGCCGGACGCCCGCACGTTGCGGTTTCTGGCGCGCGCCTCGTGGATGTAACGGCGCCGGCCAAGCCTGGTTTCGACGTAGCCTCTGGACCTCACCTCTTCCTTGGTGCGTTCGATGTAGTCGCGGATGCCCGGATACTTGCCGAAGTAGGTCTCGATGAAGCGCGCGCCCTCCTCGGCGGAGAATCCGGTCTGCTGGCGTATGCCGAACGGGCTGAGACCGTAGATGACGCCGAAATTCATGATCTTGGCGACTCGCCGCATCTCGGCGTTCACGTCGTCGAGGCCAACACCGTACACCGCGGCGGCGGTGGAGGCGTGGATGTCCTCGCCGTTTCGGAACGCGGCGAGCAGCGAGTCGTCCTCCGAGAGGTCTGCCAGTATTCGCAGCTCGATCTGGGAGTAGTCCGCCGCGAGCAGCGTCCAGTCGGGCGCGCCCTCGGCGACGAACGCGCTGCGCACCTGCCGGCCCAGCTCCGTGCGCACGGGTATGTTCTGCACGTTCGGGTCGCTGCTGGATATGCGGCCCGTTGCGGAGCCGGTCTGGTTGTACTTGGTGTGAATGCGCCCCGTTTGCTCGTTCACAAGCGAAGGCAGCGTGTCGACGTAGGTGGACTTGAGCTTGGTGAGCTGGCGGTAGTCCAGCACGTTGCCGAGCACCGCGTAAGCGCGCGGGTCGGCGTCGACCGCGTCGCCCCGGTCGAGCTGCTCTTTCAGGCCGTCGAGCGACGCGGCGTCCGTCGAGAATCCGGTCTTGGTTCGTTTCGTGGGAGGCAGGCGCAGCTCCTTGAAGAGCACGTCGCCGAGCTGCTTTCCGGAGTTGATGTTGAACTCGTGGCCGACCGTCTCGTACATGTCGACGGCGATCCCCCGTATCCGCTCGCCAAGCTCGACCGACATGCGCTCCAGCGCATCGGAATCGAGCGCGACGCCGTTGCGCTGCATCCGCACCAGCACCGGCGCTAGGGGCATCTCCACCCTGTTGAAGGCGTCGGTCAGGCCGTTGTTCTCGAGCTCGCGCTCGAACTCGCCCCTGAGCCGCTCTGTGAAGTCGGCGTCCGCGGCGGCGTAGGGGGCGCAGCGTTCGATTTCGACTTGGTCCATCGTTACCTGCTTGCGTCCTCTGCCTAGCAGGTCGGTTATCGGCGTCATCTCGACGTGGAACATGTCCAGCGTGAGCGCCTTGAGGCCGATGGCCTGCCTGCCGCAGAAGTGGGCGGCGAGCATCGTGTCGAATTGCAGGTTGCGGACCTGCACGCCGTGGTTGGCCAACACCGTCATGTCGTAGTTGGCGTTATGGGCCGCCTTGGGCAGGTCTTCGCGCTCGAACAGCGGCCTGAGCGCGGCCAGCACATCGTCCTGCGGTAGCTGCCGGCCCTCGCGGTGCCCCACGGGGACGTACCAGGCGACTCCGGGTGCGTTGGAAAACGACAGCCCCACCAGTTGCGCGGCCATCGGGTCGGTGTCCGTGGTCTCGGTGTCGAACGAGAATCCGGACGGCGAGTCCAATTCGGCCACCATGGCGGAGAGCGCCTCCTCGGTGTCCACGATCCGGTAGTCCGCGTCGGGACCGGCGTCCTCCTCGAACATCCGCGCCTGGGCTTCCGCTGGGTCGTCGCCGGGCAGCCGGGGGATGACGCTGTGAAACTCCAACTCGCGCAGCAGTTCCACCACGCTGTTCCTGTCGTAGTCGCTCACGACGGAGAGCGACAGGTCGAGCTCTATCGGCACGTCTCGCGCGATGGTGGTGAGCCGTTTGTCACGGGGCGATGTCTCGCTGGCGTCCTGCAGCGCCTTCTGAAACCGCACCGGCGTGACTTCTTCGAGGTTCTCGTAGATGCCCTCCAGCGAGCCGAATTGGGTGAGCAGCTTGATGGCGTTCTTGGGGCCTATCCCGCGCACGCCGGGGATGTTGTCGGAGGTGTCGCCCTGTATGGCCTTGATGTCGGGCACCACGTCCGGTCCCAGGCCGCCGTAGCGCTCGCGCACCGCGGCCACGTCGTACACAGTCTGTCCCCGCATGGTGGACGCCAGGACGACGCGAACCATCGGCGACACGAGCTGGAGCAGGTCGCTGTCCCCGGACAGGACGATCGTCTCGATCTCGCTGACCTCGGCCTGCTTGCAGAGCGTGCCGAGCACGTCGTCGGCCTCGTAGCCCGCCTTCTCGAAAATCGGGATGCCGAATGCGCTCACAAGCTGGCGAACCCGGTCGAACTGGGACCGTAGCTCCGGCGGCGTGGGAGGCCGGTGCGCCTTGTACTCTTCAAACTCAGCGTGCCGGAAAGTGGGGGCGGGAAGGTCGAACGCGACTGCGCAGTGCGTGGGCTGCCAGTCCTCCCTGGCCTTCAGCAGCATGTTTAGGAACCCGAAGACCGCCGAGACTTCCTCTCCCGAACTGCGCACGATCAGCGGCTCGCGGAAGGCATGGAAGGCGCGATGCACCAGGGCGTGGCCGTCGATGAGCATGAGCAGGGGCGTCTCGCCGAGCATCGAGTTGGTGGCGGAGGTCATGGCTCGTTCTCCCGTAGTCGCGTGGTCGATGCTGCGATTATACACGCGGCGGGGGGTGGGCGCATGTTGTGGGGCGCAGCGGAGAACCGCCAAGTCACACCAATCCGTCTGATTGGTTTGTGCTGGTAGGCCGGCAGCTGTTTAGCGTTGTTCTTGGGGTTACCTTAGTAGCGCCACGAATCCGGCCTGCTCAAAATCCCGGTCGTGGACGAGCGCTTCCCATATTTTCCGCTCTTCCATGAGAAGGAAACTTGCGCAGTCCGTAAGACTCCACGCCTGGTCGGGGCGGGCCTCATATCTTTCGAATGCGCTAGTGAACTGGCTGGCGGTCTGAGGAACAATTTCACTATTCGGGTCATTTCGCAATTCATGCAAGAGTCTGGCCGCGGCTCTGTGGAGGTGTTCGCCTCTGTGGGATGAGTAATTCAGGATTTCGACCAGCACCTCTTGGGTAGTCACTGTTCGAAAAGGCGATAGGCTTTTGGCAACCGTAACCGCGCGCTCGTGTAACTGTTGTCTGCGATCTAGCCTTGCCATAAAACCACCCGAATCCGCAAAGACCGACCGCACTAATCCTCCTCCTTCAGATGGCCGTAGAGGTAGTGTTTCTTGTTCTTCGCGAGGTCTGTCAATAAGTCGTCAAATGCATCCGTCGGAACGGACTCCCAGATCCTCTCGAACATTTTGCGTCTGGACTCCGCAGTCTGGCCAGACTGAGGCTCTTCGACGCTTACCATGTCCGCGATGTCCTGAGGCAACTTCACGCTGTGCGCTTTCTCGAAGACAGCGACGCTGCCCTGGCTGTCGCGAAAGGCCGAGACGAGGTTCATTCCCATGTTGCGGGCGCTGAGCAGGTCCGACCTCGCCCTGTCCCACTGGTACAGACGCAGCAGCGCCAAGCCTCGATTGACAAATGCCTCCGGGTCGGGCCGTATGCTCAAGGAATGATCATAGTTTTCTATCGCGCGGGACAAGTCGCCCTTTTGCTGGTACGCAAAGCCCCGCTCGATGTAGGCCGCCATGCTTCTCGGGTCCAAGGCCAGGACCTTGCGAAAGTCCTGGATGGCACGGTCCGGGTCGCCGTACTTCAAGTACACAAGACCGCGAGCCCTTAGCGCGTCCTGAAACTCAGGATTCAATTGCATCGCCGCATCGAATTCACGCAACGCGCGGTCGGAATCGCCTTTCTCAATTGAGACGCGGCCCAAACCGACGTGAGCATGGGCATTCACCCGGTCTATCTCCAAGGCCTTGCGGAAGTACCTTTCGGCGCTGCCGTTGTCACCTTTTGCATGGTAGGAGCCGCCGCGATTTACGAAGATGCGACTTACTGGAATGTACGCATCGCGTGGGACGACCCGCAAGGCCCGGCCGCAGTGCTCAATGGCGTTGTCGTTGTCTCCTCTCAGTGAGCACACGACACCAGTGAAGGCATGTGCGTAAGCGTTCTCGGGGTCCAACTTGAGAACTTCACCGCAGTCACGGAGAGCAAAATCATAGAGGGCAAGGTTTCTGAATGCGTGGCCCCACAAGAGATATGCACTGACTACTCGGGAGTCGAGCTACAAGGCCTTGCTGTAGTCCTCTATAGCCCGTCGGGTCTCCCCCTTCCAGAAGTAGACGTTTCCGCGGCTGTTGTATGCCTCGGATCTAGGTTCGATGGCGAGAGCCGCGTCATAGTATTGAAGCGCCAGATCGAGAACGCACAAGTACTCGCGTACAGCGCCGCGATTGATGTGGGCGTAGGCTGCATTCGGGTTGAGATCGATGGCTTAGGTGTACAGGGCAAGGGCCTACTAGAGTCGTCCGCCATCTGCACAGAAAGGGCCGACTCAAACAGCGCAACGTGATCGTGGTTCGGTTCCGTCTGCGCGGGTGCCTGAATCACTATCTGAGCAACTGCTGTCGGTGTTTCCAGGAACGGTTTCGGGTCTCTTACTGCTACCATTCCCATCGCTAGTCTCGCAGTGGATCGCCCGCCCCTGTGTCTACAACGAGCGTGTTCCGTGCCCTCAAGGCCCGTGGCAGACGGTGCGATCACACACGGAGTTCGGCTTCCACCCCCAGCCATTGTTCCCGAAGTACCCCGAAAAAACCGTCACGCTAGCGCGCCAAACATGTCCCGGCCCTGTCCCACGCACGCCCTACACACGCTCCACTTTACCCCCATCTCTGCGCCATTTTTCCCCACCAATCCGCCTCATTCCCGCAATCTCGCCACCGGTCTTGAAACACACGTACATCCGTGCTACCCTCGCTGAAGCGAGGGACAGACCCCGTGGCTCGGAGCATTCCTCATGATGGGCCAGGCCGCAGACATCCGAGGGAGCGTTCCTTGTGGGCCTGCCGTAACGAAGACAAGGTTGGTTCACCCCGCTCCGTCCCCATGTCCCCTTTTGCCGCGAGGCGCGACACCTGTGCCCTGAAACCCTGCCCTGGCATTGCAGATTGGCGCGGCGTCACCGTCACCCCCAGCTAGGGAATGTGCAGGATGATGCAGAAAAGTGCAGATTTTGCCCTCCCGCTTTCGCAGGGGACGACGATGGGAGGATAGGGCGGGCCTACACCCCGGCTATGTCGCGCAGCTCTTCCAGCAGGTCCTGCACCGTCTCCGGCGAATCGGCCTCGGCGTAGATGCGCAGCAGCGGCTCGGTGCCCGAGAATCGGACCAAGCCCCAGTAGCCACCCTCCAGACCAAACCGGTAGCCGTCGCGGGTGTCGATGCTGTCGACCTGCATTCCCGCCAACGCGGAGACGCTGGCAGCCCGCAGCCTGGCGTGGACCTCGGAGGTCTCCTCCGCGTCGAACTCTACGTCCCAACGATCGTAGTAGTGCGGTCCGACGATGTCAGTCAGCATCTCGAGCAACTGAGGCAGACTCTTGCCTGTCTGCACCATCATGTCGAGGATGAGCAGACCGCTTAGAGTGCCGTCGCGCTCGGGCACGTTGCCCTGAATCGCGTATCCACCGCTCTCCTCGCCGGCGAGTAGCGCGCTCTCTCGAATCATCACCGGGCCCAGGTGCTTGAAGCCGACCGGAGTGTCGAACACGGGCACGCCATAACGCTCGCCCAGCTTGTCGATCATGCTGGTCATGGTGATGGAGCGGACTATGGGGCCGCGCCGGTGGAGAATCTCCAGGTGGTAGAGGCAGAGCAGGGCAAAGGTCTCCAGCGTGGTTAGGAACCTGCCGTTCTCGTCGACAACGCCTAGGCGGTCGGCGTCGCCATCGGTCGCCAGCCCCACGTCGGCGCCGGTCGAGGGCACTAGGGCCAGCAGTCGGGAGAGATTGTGGGCCAGCGGCTCCGGCTGCGACAGGCCCGGAAATGCCGGGTTGAACTCGCCGTTGATCTCGGTGACGCGCGTCGATCCGCCCGAAAGCAGCTTGTCGAAGTACCCCGCGCCCGCGCCGAACATCGAGTCGACCACCACGCTGAGTCCGGCGTCCCTGATGCTCTGCAGGTCCACGAGCGATGCGACGTGACCCAGGTATGTCGGCTCGGGATCGATGTATTGCAGAATGCCTCGCGCCTCGGCCTCCGGCAGCGACATCTCCTGTACTCCGGCGGGGTCCTCGGCGGCCTCCGCGATGAGCCGCTCCAGTTCGTCGATGGACTCTTGTGGGGCGCTGCCGCCCGACTCGCCTTTGAACTTGTAGCCGTTCCACTCGGCCGGATTGTGGCTGGCCGTTATGACTACGCCACCACCGGCGTCGAGCGTGACGAGGTTGTAGGAAACGACAGGCGTGGGCGCAGGTCGGGCGCACAGGAAGACCGGGACGCCGTTGGCGGCGACCACGCCCGCCACTGTGGCCGCGAACCGGTCTGACCCGAACCGCGTGTCGTAGCCCACGACGAGGCCGCGGGGAGCGAGGCCGGCACGCTTGAGGTAGGCGGCTGTGCCCTGCGCGCACAGCCGCACGTTGTCGAACGTAAAGTCCTCCGCGATTACCGCTCGCCAGCCGTCAGTTCCGAATCGAATGTTCATTGGGCCGGCCTCGCCCTCCTAAGCCTTAAACCCTCGCCGAGGCCGTCGCGAACGCCTCCCGCCTCAGGGCGTCGGCCTTGTCGGTGCGCTCCCACGGCAGATCGAGGTCGTCGCGCCCGAAGTGGCCGTATGAGGCCGTCTGCTTGTAGATGGGGCGGCGCAGATCGAGGTCGCGAATGATGGCGCCGGGGCGGAGGTCGAAGTGCTTGTCCACCAGCTCCACGATCCGGCTGTCGGGTATCTTGTTGGTGCCGAATGCCTCTATGGATATCGACGTTGGAGTCGCCACGCCGATTGCGTATGACACCTGGATTTCGAGGCGGTCGGCGAGGCCGGCAGCGACGATGTTCTTGGCGGCGTAGCGGGCGGCGTAGGCGGCCGAGCGGTCGACCTTTGTGGGATCCTTTCCTGAGAAGGCTCCTCCTCCGTGCCGGGCGAAGCCACCATAGGTGTCCACTAGAATCTTGCGGCCAGTGAGCCCCGCGTCCCCGACAGGCCCGCCTACAACGAAGCGGCCGGACGGATTGACGACGAACTTGGTGTCCTCGTCTACAAGCTCCGCGGGAAGGATCTTGTCCGCCACGTGCTCGATCAAGTCCCTCTCGATGACGTGCTGGTCCACGTCGGGGCTGTGCTGCGTGCTCATCACCACGGTATCGATACGCTTAGCGCGGCCGTGGGAATACTCCACGGTGACCTGCGATTTGCCATCAGGCCGCATGTAGTCGAGCAGGCCCTGCTCGCGGACTTGGGTCATCCTCTGGCAGAGCTTGTGCGAGAGAAGAATGGGCAGGGGCATGAGCTCCGGCGTGTCGTTGCAGGCGAACCCGACCATCATGCCCTGGTCCCCCGCACCCACCTCGGCTACGCCGTCGCCGGATTCCTCGCCGCGGCTCTCCAACGCGGTGGTGACGCCCTCGGAGATGTCCTGCGACTGGTCCTTCACCGAGACGACAACACCGCACGACTGGTAGTCGAACCCGAATGCCGAGTCCGAGTACCCGACGTCTCGGATGGTGTTGCGCACGAGCGTCGGGATGTCGACGTAGGTCTCCGTGGTGATCTCGCCCATCACCACGACCAGACCGGTGGTGCAGCAGACCTCACAGGCCACTCGGGCCATTGGGTCGTTTTCCAGAATGGCGTCCAGCACGGCATCCGAAATCTGATCGCACAGTTTGTCCGGATGGCCCCCGGTCACGGACTCCGACGTGAACAGGTAGGACTCTGCGCTGTTGAAACTATGGGACATAAGGCAATTCTCCTTCAGCTTGTCCCTTCCCCCTTGATGGGGGAGGGTTAGGATGGGGGTGACGAGTTGGGCAGAATCCCTACTAGCCCTCCGGGATGGAATGGACTGTTGGCCTTCTTCTAAGTGCCAACGTGCCAGCTAGCGAGATACTTACTCTGCTCGGCGTCAAGCTCATCGATGGTGATGCCCATAGACAGCAGCTTGAGCCGGCCGACCTCTTCGTCGATGTCGCGCGGAACCTGGTAGACCTGGGGTTCCATGCTGTGTGCTGTCTGAGCCAGGTACTCGGAGCAGAGAGCCTGGTTGGCGAAGCTCATGTCCATCACCGCGGAGGGATGGCCCTCGGCGGCCGCCAGGTTGACCAGCCGGCCCTCGCCCAGGAGGTAGAGCCTGCGGCCATCGCCCATCATGTACTCGTCGACGTTGGGGCGGGCCTCCTGCTTGCCGTCTGCCAGCTCCTCCAGAGCGTCGATGTCTATCTCGACGTTGAAGTGGCCGCTGTTCGCGATGATAGCGCCGTCCTTCATCGCCTCGACGTGCCTGCGCCCGATGGCGGACATGCCTCCGGTAAGGGTTACGAACACCTCGCCGACTTCTGCGGCTTCATTCATGGACATGACCTGGTGGCCGTCCATAACTGCTTCGAGCGCCCGGATTGGGTTGACCTCTGTCACGATGGTGTGTGCGCCCATGCCCTTGGCGCGGAGAGCGAACCCCTTGCCGCACCAGCCGTAACCGGCCACCACGACTTTCTTGCCCGCCCAGAGGATGTTTGTTGCGCGGGTTATGCCGTCCAGCGTGCTCTGCCCGGTGCCGTAGCGGTTGTCGAAGAAGTGCTTGGTGTCGGCGTCGTTCACGGCGATAATCGGGTAACGAAGCTCCCCGGCCTCGGCCAGGCTCTTGAGGCGGAT
Organism: uncultured Dehalococcoidia bacterium; assembly: GCA_951812395.1. GTDB lineage: Bacteria > Chloroflexota > Dehalococcoidia > Lucifugimonadales > CATOSD01 > CATOSD01. The sequence continues at coordinate 1,364,031 of CATOSD010000002.1, read as the reverse complement.
TACGCCTGTGGTGGTCTCCTCGGCGCCGGCGAGCACGTCGGTCAAAAGATCGGTGCGCGAGGAGTGCAGCATGGCGACGAGGTCCGCGCCGTCGTCCATCGTGAGATTGGGCTTGGTTTCGAGCGCCGCGGTCATGTGGTTGTAGTAGGTGTCGGTGTCCTCGCCCCGGATAGCGAACGTGGAAATGCCGTACTCTGCGACGAGCGCCGCCGCGACGTCGTCCTGCGTGCTCAGCGGGTTGCTGGCGCAGAGCGCCACTTCGGCGCCGCCGTCGCGCAGGGTAAGCGCGAGGTTCGCTGTCTCGGAAGTCACGTGCAGACAAGCGGCGATTCTCAGGCCGTTGAGCGGCTTCTCCCTGGCGAAGCGCTCCCGAATCTGCGTCACGACCGGCATCTCGCGCGCGGCCCAGGTAATGCGCCGAACGCCGTCGCCGGCGAGCGAAAGGTCGGCGACGTCTCCTGTGGTTGTTCTACTGGTCAAATCGTCCTCCTGATGTATTGGGCCGCGGATGCGGCTAAGCGTCATTCCGCCACGGCAGGTCGTTGCCGCCGGAATCGTGAAAACGGGTCATGTCGGCCAACTGCCGGAAGCGACCGGCGATGTCGTCGCGGGTGAGGCCGCTCAGCCTGTCGGCGCTGAAGCTCTCCACGGCAAAGGAACCCATCACCGCTCCGACCATTGCGGCCCGTTTGAGAGCGTCCGGGCCGGTGTCGCTGCTCGCCGCCAGGCAGCCCATGAAGCCGCCGGCGAACGCGTCGCCGGCTCCAGTGGGGTCCACGGGGGACTCGAGCGGAAAGGCGGGGGCGGCGAACGCCGATGACCCATCGAACAGCAGCGCGCCGTGCTCGCCTCGCTTCGCCGCGACGGCGCGCGGCCCCATGCCCTGTATGCGCCTGGCAGCCAGGAGCACGTTGCCTTCCCCCGCGAACGAACGAACCTCGCCGAAGTCCATGAATAATACGTCGACTTCCGAGACGATCCGAGACAGATCGTCTTGGGCGCCGTCGATCCAGAAGTCCATGGTGTCCAGCGCCGTGAACCGGGGCCGGGGCTCCATCTGGCGCAGCACGTCGAGTTGCAGGACTGGGTGGATGTTCGCGAGAAACAGGAATGGAGTGCTACGGTGCTGGCCCGCGAGAGTGGGCGAGAAGTCCGCGAACACGTTCAACTGGGTGTCGAGGGTCTCACGCGAATTGAGGTCCTCGCTGTACTCTCCGACCCACCTGAACGTCTTGCCCGGTGCCCGCTCCAAGCCGGAGGTGTCCACGCCTTTTGATTCGAGCAGGTCGATGTCGCCGGGTGCGAAGTCTTCTCCCACCACGGCCACCACGCTGACAGGGGTGAAGTAGCTGGCGGCGATAGAGAAGTAGGTTGCCGAGCCGCCGAGCGCGTTCTCACGGCGTCCAAATGGCGTTGACACTGTGTCGTACGCGACCGAGCCGACTACTAGCAGAGACATTGGCGACACTCTCTGTTGTGACTACTCATCGTAGCCATAGCTGGTAGGGTGGCCTTTATCGATCCAAGCCGGCGTACCGTCGTCGATGTTGTACAGCAGCTCGGTGTCGTAGCCCATCGCGGCGGCCATCTCGCAGGCCAGGCCGCTGCGCACGCCTACGGCGCATATGAACAGCAGCTTCTTATCACGGGGCAGCTCGTCGATTCGCGCCATCACGTCGTCAAGCGTTATGAACGTGGCGCCCTTGATATGACCCTCGATGTACTCGTCGGTGCGGCGGACGTCCACGAAAACGGCATCGGCGTCCCCATACATCGTCGAGGCCTCATCGGAGTCGACCCGATAGTAGGGTTCCCCAGGCTGTTGTCTCGGCATCTTCGGAATCCTCCAACATGGTGCTATCTGCCTTGTATTGCCTCTCTATTGGCGCCCCGCCTCCGCTCGTCGGAGGGTCGGGCGGGCCGTTTCACACGTACTTCTCGAACAGGACGCCAAGCCGCCGAACGGCGTCCTCCGGTACGCTGGCGCGCGCGGTCACAATGGCGTTCGCGGCGGCGGAAACACAATCGCAGTCGCGCTCCTTTTCCGCAACGGGCGCAATGGCGCGGATGACCGCCCGGGCCAGCGACACGTTTCGATGCAGGTTCGCGATCACGATCTCAACGGTCACGTCCTCTTCGCTGACGTGCCAGGTGTCGTAATCCGTAACACAAGCGAGCGTGGCGTAGCAGATTTCGGCCTCGCGAGCCAGTTTCGCCTCCGGTAGCGCGGTCATGCCGATAATGTCCGCGTCCCACGACTGGTAGAGCCGGGACTCCGCGCGGGTGGAGAACTGAGGTCCCTCGATCACCACGCACACGCCGCCTTCGTGCGTGGCCGCTCCCCGGCCGGAGGCGGCCTCGGCCAACTCACGGCTCAGGTCTGGGCAGAACGGATCGGCGAACGCTATGTGGCCCACAAGCCCCGTATCGAAGAAAGTCGCGGGGCGCGACTTGGTGCGATCGATTAGTTGGTCGGGCACTACCATATCGAGCGGGTGGATGCTCTCTTTCAGGCTGCCGACTGCGCTGACCGAAACAATCCGCTCGACTCCAAGCGACTTCAGCGCGTAGATGTTGGCGCGTGAGGGAAGCTCGGTGGGGGAGATGCGGTGGCCGCGGCCATGGCGGGGCAGGAAGGCGACTGGCACGTCCCCAAGGGATCCAAGGACGATAGCATCGCTCGGCGGTCCGAATGGCGTGTCCACCTCGATCTCGCTACGGTCCGAAAGCTCCGCTAGGTCGTAGAGGCCGGAGCCTCCTATGAAGGCGATGGTCGCCTCAGCCAAGGCCCACCTCCCAAGACACCTGTTGCGCGTTAGGCATGGGCCGCCTCCAACAGGCTCTCGAGCGACCGGTGGTACGGCCCGCGGAGAACGCCGCGTTCGGTGATGATGGCGCTGACACACTCGGCAGGCGTGACGTCGAAAGCGGTGTTGAGCGCCTGTGCTCCCTGGACGGTGATGGGCACGCCGGCGACACTGGTCACCTCGTCCGTCGGGCGGTGCTCCAGCGGGATGCCCACGCCGCTGTCAACGTCCAAGTCGATCGTGCTGGTCGGCGCGGCGACGTAGAAGGGCAGGCCGTGTTCCCTGGCGAGCACAGCAAGTCCGTACGTTCCTATCTTGTTGGCGACGTCGCCATTGGCGGCGATGCGGTCCGCGCCCACGATTATCGCGCCGACTGAGCCGAGGCGCATAAGATAGGCGGCGGCAGAGTCGGGAATGAGCGTGAACGGGATGCCGGCGCGGTCAAGCTCCCACGCGGTGAGGCGCGCACCCTGGAGCAGAGGCCTGGTCTCAGTGGCGTACACCGTGGAGAGCTTGCCCTGTGACCACGCGGACCGCACCACCCCCAGCGCGGTCCCGTACCCGCCGGTCGCAAGGGCGCCGGTGTTGCAGTGCGTCAGCACCGACGCGCCGGTGTCGAGCAACTCAGCTCCGTAGCGTCCGATGTCGCGGTTGGCGACAACGTCCTCCTCGTGGATTCGCTTCGCCTCGCTGACGAGGGCGCAGGCGCCTCCAGAAAGGAGGGCGCGCTCCAGCATTCTGTCCACTGCCCAGGCAAGGTTACCCGCAGTGGGGCGAGCCGCGCGAATCTCTCTCGCGGCGGCGTCCAGCGCGCCCTCAAGGTCTTCTGCGCCTTGCCGCTCGCATTCCACTGCCGCGAGGGCCACGGCGTAGGCGCCCGCGATGCCGATCGCCGGCGCGCCGCGGACGCGCATCTCCCTAATGGCGCCGACAAGTCCCCGGTAGTCATCGAATCGCAGCCACGCCTCTTCGAGTGGGAGGCGCGTCTGATCTATCAGGGTAACGCTGGCGTCATCCTGCCAGCTGATAGGGCGAAACTCGGTTAGGTCGTGGTCCAACTTGCGGTCCTGCGACCCGCCATCGCCTGTGAACGGGCGCGGACGGGCGTCGTTATCCTCTTTTGGTGCGAATGCCGATACACGGGAGACGAGGAGTCGTCCAAGAGCAGACGGGCGGGCACGCCGTAAGGGCGGGCCAAGGCAGACTTCCTGCAACAAAAAAAGAGCTTCTCCGTTTGCGTGGGGAAGCTCTCACCTGAAAGGAAACTCTCATCTTTCGAGCGCTCCGCGCTCGTCGGACTTGGCACCGCGTTGAAGGCCGTCAGGGCCAAAAAACCGGTTGCCGGGCATCACTGGGCCGATCCCTCCGCCTCTCGTGATAAGAGCTGCAGCTATTCGATTTGACGGCGATGTTATCATGGCGCGAGTCGTGGTGTCAAGGAATGCGAATTCTTGAGCGCCGAAACGACAGCTATCCGACGACGCTGGCAGAGTAGGCCAGGTTTCTGGCTTTAGTGTCTGCGGCCACGCCTTGCCGGGATATGTTGTACAATTGGCGACGGCACATGCGGGGCGCAATCAGTGCGCCCCGCCAACGTGGAATTAGCTGGGAAGGAGCAAGATTCTATGGCATATTCAGTAGCCAATTTCGTGTCTGACGTGGACAGAGCTCTGAACGAGCAGGGCGTGTCGATGGAGACGAGCTGGTCTCTGGGGCCCAAGCTTCAGCGGCTGGTGGCCGAGGGTGGCGACCTAACCGTGCAGGGCGAGGCCAGCCCGGGGAGCTCAGGGCTGGCAGGGCGCATCCTGCACGTGGACCCCGACAAGCGCTTCCGCCTGGTGGTCGCGCGCTTCGCATCCGACGAGCCGACGCCGGTTCACGCCCACCACAGGTGGGGCCTCGAGTGCGGCATTTCGGGCAAGGAGAGGTTCACGGTGTGGACGAGGGTCGACGACGGAAGCGACCCCGATAAGGCGGACCTGCAGGTGCTGACCGATCACCACATCGAGCGGGGCGACATTGGCTACTGGTACGACGCGCCCCGCAACATCCACAGGCAGTGGGCAGAGGGTGGCGAGCCTTCCTGCGTGGTGATCCTCATGGGAGGCGAAGGCGGCCGCGAGAGCACTATTGCACTCGACTCCGGGGCGGTTACACCCGTCTAACGTAAACCCAACCGACAACAAGAGGCGAACCGGTTGCCCCTGCAAGGGCTACCATGGTTCGCCTCTTTGTCTGTCCGCGATTCAGAACTGGCGCTTAGTGCGCCGGGATTTTCCAACTGCGCGGGCGCACACCCATGCGGCTCACCGGCGCTAACGCCGCTGTTTGCTGCCGGTAGGCGGTACGCCCGGTCCGGTGCTAGGCCACCTTCCCAATTCTGAACACCGTCGCCGTGCATACGGAACACTTGCCCCGTGTGGCGGGCCTTCCGTTCTTAAGTTCGACTTGCTCGGCGTCGCTGATGTCACGGTGGTCACGGCACTTGAGACAATAGGCCTGCATATAATACCTCCAGATCCGAGCGGTGGGCGCCGCTCGCGCTAAATCGTAGAGTGTCGCATCGACATGTCGGAACGGGTGGCTCCCGTCCTGTGGGTGGAACAAAGGTCTTCTTGCCGGCTCGACACTACAGCTATGATTCCTATGTTATGGCCATGAACACAAGGCAACAACCCTTGTGGTGACCTTGTCACGGGCAATTGAGATTATCCGTGTTTCACACCCCGCTTTCAGAATCGGGCCGATTCGCCCCCAAAGCTGCGCACGAATCGACTGACCTGGGGGTCGGCGGCGTCCGCGATGTTGACCCTCTCTTGCGTGGCGCATATAATCGGCCCAACAGGTTCCCCCCGACGGCAGTCGGCGAAAGGTGACGTTCCCAATGCTAGAACCCGCGTTGACTCCACGGCCAATCATCGAAGAACTGACCAAGAATGGCGTTTCGCACGTGGTGTGCCTGCCGGACAGCGAGACCAACTACCTGTACGAGCAAATGCAGGCGGAGGAGTCGTTGCGACTTGTGCCGGTTTGCCGGGAAGGGGAGACGCTCGCGATAGCGGCCGGACTGTGGGTGGGCGGCAAGCGGCCCGTCGTGCTGATACAGAACACCGGGCTGTTCGAGGCGGGCGACTCGATCCGCGGACTTGGCGTCGACGTGAACCTGCCTGTCGTGATAATCGTGGGATACCGCGGCTGGACCCGCCACGGCGGGACTCCCGATTCCGCCGGCAGAATAACGGAGCCGACGCTGAACGCCTGGGGCATCAACTACTTCCTGGTGGAGACGGACGACGACGTCGGGCGGCTTTCGCTCTCTTTCGAGGAGGCGGAGCGCACCAATCGGCCGGTCGCGTGCCTGATGGGCGCGGAGTACGTGTAGGCGTGTTTCGGAAGTCCCTTCTCCCCTAGCGGGAGAGGGATAGGATGAGGGGGAGTCGCGCCGATACTTTCACCCTCACCCATTCGGCAAGCTCAGGGTAGGCTCTCAATCCTCTCCCGTCGAGGGAGATGAGGCTACCAGCGAACCGTATTTGGACAAACCCTTAAAGGAGCGACGACATGATCAGCAAGTTCGATAGCCTGTACGCTGGACACGTGGACATGACGGACGTCGGATACCGCGGGACGGCAGTGAATGACCGGATGTTTCCGAACGAACACCTCGTGACGGTCTTCGACAAGACGGAGGCGATCGCCAAGCTGATGGACAGCTCCGGCTACGACACACTCTGGCTGGCCGAGCACCATTTCCAACCCGAGGGCTACGAGTGTATCCCCAATATCTTGATGCTCGCCGTTCACCTGGCCCATGTGACCGAGAGGATCCAGCTGGGCTGTGGTTTCAACATCGCCCCAATGTGGCATCCGCTCAGGCTCGCCGAAGACTACGCCACCGCAGACGTCCTAACCGGCGGGCGCGTTACATTCGGAGTGGGGCGCGGCTACCACACTCGCGAGGTGGAGACGTTCGACGCGCCGCTGCTGGACCAGCCGGGGAACCGCGACCTGTTCGAAGAGCAGGTCGAGATCATCTTCAAGGCATTCAACGAGCCGTCCTTCAGCCACAAGGGCAAGAACTACACCATACCGCCGTCGGTGCCGTATCGCGGATACCAACTTGAAGAGATCACACTGGTGCCCAGGCCCGTCCGATTGCCGGTGGAGTGCTGGCAGCCGATTCAGAGCGCGACGCAGCGGGCACTGGACTTCATGGCGAAGCACGGCATTCAGGGGGTCATCGGTGGCGGCGTAGCCGAGGGCGGCGCTATGAACCAGGTTATTGAGGCGTTCCAGGCGGCCCAGCACCGCGCAGGGCGCGACGCAGAGCTGGGCGAGGGGCTTAGCTTTGGTTTCCACTTCTACATCGCCGAGACCCAGGAGCAGGCTATCAAGGAAGCAGCCGGGTACTTCGAGGAGAACCTCAAGATGTTCGGCCCGCTGCGGCTTGTGCGGGCGCTCACCGACCAGCAGATCGAGGACATGAGCGACCCGGCCAAAGCGCCGACCGCGGGCCTTCCGACGCTGGAGAGCGCCGTCGAGGCTGGGGGTTTCCTGTGCGGCCCGCCCGAACTCATCGTGGAGAAGCTCATGCGGATACAGGAACTGTACCCGGGCGCCGACCGCATCAGCGTCAGCCAACCAGTGGGCACGCCTCAGGCAGTCATACTGGAGCAGATGCAGCGCTTCGCCGAAGAGGTCATGCCGGCATTCACGTCCCAGGTCGCCGAGCCGGTCCCCGCAGACTAGGTGGCGACCCAGACGACAATCGAGAGGGCACGCCCAGTCTACTTGAGTTGCGCGGCCATCGGGAAAACAAGATCCAAGGAGACACTGTCATGGAACGAACGTACATGGCCGTTCTCTACAAGGGACGGCTGGAGTGGATGGGTACTCATCCCGACATAGACCCAGATAGGCAGATTGAAGTGAAAATCGTCATCTCGGAGGACCAGGCGCCCTATCCAGTGGACAACAAGAAGGCTGTGGCAGCGCTGCGCGCACTTGCTGAGTCGGGAGCCTTCTCCGACATCGAGGATCCCGTGGCGTGGCAAAGGGAAATCCGGAAAGATCGGCCACTCCCAGGACGTGACTAGCCGATGCTGCTCGACAGCAACATCGTAATCTACGCTGCAACAACCCAAACGGACGAAATGAGTCGATTGATTGACGACCCAGAGGCGGCCGTTTCGTTTGTGACCTACATCGAAGTACTTGGATACCAGGGTCTGGACGAGAGGCAAGAGAGTTTCTGTGAGAGCTTCTTCCACGCAGTTGCGGTTCTTGACCTGACCTGTGTGATCGCAAGGCGGGCAGTCTATCTCCGCCAGCAACGCCGAATGAGTCTGGGGACTCTATCATCGCCGCCACAACCTTGGTTCCCGACCTGCCGCTGGCAACACGCAACGTGCGAGACTTCCGCTGGGTTAGCGAACTCACGGTGGTGGACCCTCTCGCGAGCTAGATACCCCAGGATAGGAGGGCAAGACTATGACCACGAACGGCCACACCACGCACGTATACGTCGGGCTGGCGGGCGAGGGCGAGAACATAGCCGAGGGCGGCCTATACCGCATGGCCCTGGGCGGCGAATGGCAGCCCGCTGAGAAGGGACTGCCGCCGCAGCCGCAGGTGAGGGCGCTGCTCGTGCATCCGGACAAACCGACCGTTTTGTACGCCGGCACCCAGCATGGCGTGTACCGCACCGACGACAGAGGCGAACACTGGGAGGCGCTGGAATCGCCTAGGGATGGGCAGGACGTCTGGTCGCTCGCGTTTCACCCATCCGACCCTGATGTGATCTTCGCCGGCTACGAGCCCTGCTCCATCTACCGCACGGTAGACGGCGGCGAAACCTGGCGGCAAATGAACACCGAGCGCGTCCACTACCCCAACGTCACGACCTACATGCAGCCGCTCGCCAAACGCGTAATCGGAATCGCCGCGGACCCGTCCGACCCGTCGGACGTGTACGCCGCGGTCGAGGTGGGCGGACTGCTCGCCAGCAGGGACGGCGGCGAGAGCTGGGACTCAATCACGGACGGACTGTACGTCCGCAACAACACAGTGGACCTGCACGGCGTCCAGGTCAGCTCCGCTGCGCCCGGGGTGGTCTACATCATCACGCAGGTTGCGATGTTCCGCAGCAGAGACCGCGGAGGCCGATGGGAGCACGTTCGATTCGGCGAGATGTTCCCGGGCGGTTCGTACTGCCGAGGGCTGATAGTCGCTCCTGACGACCCTCGCACGATGTATCTCGCCGCGGGCGCGGGCGGCGGCGGCGCGCCACAAGGTACGCAGGAAGCCGGCGCGCTGTTCCGCAGCCGCGACGTGGGCGAGTCGTGGGAACGCATCGACATTGGCGGCGCCCCGCCGAGCCGAATGTTCCAGATCGCCATCGACCGGGTCGCGCCCTCCAACGTGTTCTGCTGCGCCGGATACGGGCAGTTCTACGCCAGCGCCGACGGTGGCGAGAACTGGACGGGCAGTGAGATCCCCGTCGAGATGTCCCGCAGCCGCCACGTCTATCCGATGGTGAGCGGCTAACGCCGCGAACAACAGAGGGAAGAAACCTATGAAATTCGGATTCAACCTGCCTGGCGCTCTTGACGGTCAGGCACTGCTGACGTTCGCCAGGCGCGCCGACGAGTTGGGCTTCGAGTCCATCTGGTCGGGAGACCACATCATCCTGCCCACCGCCGGCACGAACCAGTACCCGTACACATTAGACGGGTCGTTTCAGCGTCCGGCCGACGCACCCTACCACGAGATGATGACCGTGCTGTCGTTCGTCGCCGGTGCGACGGAACGCGTGCGAATTGGCTCGACTGTCATCATACTGCCGTACCGCGACCCGGTAGTACAGGCGAAGATGTTTTCGTCGCTCGACGTGCTCACCAACGGAAGGGTCATTTGCGGTGTGGGTGTGGGCTGGCTGGAGAAGGAGTTCGACACGCTGCGGGTGCCTTACGCCGACCGTGGGCCGATGAGCGACGAGTGCCTGGAGGTAATGCGCTGCCTGTGGACCGAGGACGAGCCGGAGTACCACGGCAGGTTCTTCGACTTCGATGGCATCCAGATGAATCCGAAGCCTGTCCAGAAGCCCCACATACCGATATGGGTCGGCGGCCACACGGGCCGTGCGCTACGACGGACCGCAAAGTACGGCGACGCCTGGCACCCCACGCGGCAGACGCCGGACTTCGTGGAGGCGATGCTCCCCCGGCTGGCCAACTACGCCGAGCAGGCGGGACGCGACGTCGTGGACATCACCATTTCGCTCAAGCGCAGCCTCTTCTTCACGGATCTAGGACTGGAGGAAAGCGGCGGAGTGCGCACGGGCGGCGCGCTCATCGCGTCCACGCGGGAGGTCATCGACGACGCGCTGCGCTGCCGTGAAATCGGCATCGACCAGCTCACGTTCGACTTCCGAACGCCGGACCCTGCCGACTGCATCCGCACCATTGAGCACTTCGCCGAGAAGGTCGCGCCGGCTCTGGAGTGAGGGCGGTCAGCCCGCCTCTCGCACCACCACCCTGAAACGCCTCAAAATGCAAGCGCTGGCCAGCTCCTCGAAGCTCACCACCTCCAGCGTCCCGCCGTCGTGGTCCGCCCCGAATCGCCCGCCGGGACTGGGCACCGCGTCCGGCTCCGTTAGCCTGTACACGCGGCCCATCGGCATGCCGCTTTCGGAGTAGAGGAACCATGCCGCGGCAGGCGACACAGAGCGTCTTAGTTCAGCCAAGAGTCATTCTCCCAAGGGTTTTGTCTATCATAGCCCTGCCCGCCCAAGTGGCAAGGGATATGCGGACCGATTCTGGCTGCGACCGCCCCGGCAGGGTTGTATAGTGACACGCGCTACCTCCAGCGCCAATGCCGTGGTACTGCAGTCCGGCGGGTGCACGCCGGTGCTGAATCGCAGTCTACGCGGTGTGGTGAGCGAGGCCATCGGAAGCGGCGCGTTCGGGGAGGTGTACGGCGCACGGCGCGGAATCGAGGGCCTTCTGGCCAACGAGCTCATCCCGCTAGGCGCCGTGTCTGACGCGCACTGGCGGCGCGTGCAGGCCACGCCGGGCGCGGCGCTCGGCTCTACCCGGCGCAAGCTCACGGACGACGACCTGCCCGTCGTCCTGGAAACCCTTTCCGCCCACGGGGTGACCGCCTGCTTCATCATCGGCGGCAACGATTCGGCCGAAACGGGGCACACGCTGGGAATGGCGGCGCGGGATACGGGATACGACCTTCGCGTCGTAAACGCGCCCAAGACCATCGACAACGACCTCGTGCTGACTGACCACACTCCGGGATACGGGAGCGCGGCCCGCTTCGTGGCGCTGGCGACGATGGGCGCGGGCCGGGACGCGGAGTCCATGGGAGCCGCCGCGCCGGTGTCGGTGATCGAGGTGATGGGCAGAGACGCCGGATGGCTCGCCGCATCCTCGGTGCTGGGCAAGAGTGAGGAGCGCGACGCTCCACACCTGGTGTGCGTGCCGGAGGCGCCGGTGGACGAGGACGCGTTCGTCACCGCAATGGAAGAGGCTTGCCGCCGCTTCGGCTTCGCCGTGGCCGTGGTGTCAGATAACGTTCAGGGTCGCGACGGTCCGCTCGGCCGAGACGCCGGACCCTGGCACGTGGACGACTTTGGTAACCCCTACTACGACAGCCCCGCGCGCCACCTGGCGCGGCTCGTCTCCCGGCGCCTGGGCGTCCGGGCGCGGCACGAAGCGCCGGGGACCATCCAGCGCTCGCTCGCCGCCTGTGTGTCAGACGTGGATGCGCGCGAGGCCGAGCTGGCCGGCCGCGCCGCCGTCCGCTACGCGATCGAGGGACACACCGACGAGATCGTAACGCTCCGGCGCGTCGACGCGCCGGATTACGCAGTCGAGACAGGCCTGGCGCCGCTGGCCGAGGTCGCGGGACGTGTGCGGCGGCTGCCGCCGGAACTGTTCGACTCGAACACGGGGATTGTGTCGGACCGGTTCACGACCTACGCGCTGCCGCTAATAGGAGGTTCCCTACCGGACTTCGGCAGGCTGTTCTAAGAGCCCTTCCTACAAATCCCTTCCCCCTCGCAGGGGGAAGGTCAGGATGGGGGTGACGACTTGGTTGTAGGTTAAGCTCTGAGCTGCCGTCCAGCACTCTCCAATCCAGGGCTTGACATTTGCTCTTTTCTGTAGAACACTCGTTCTGTAACAATGCAGTAAGGAGCAAGACATGCTGATCAAGCGAACTCCGGACACCCTCGAGAAGCTGCACGGCCTGGGCGGAATGGCGACGGACGACGTCCTGGTGCGCCCGCAGCCCGGGGAGAGGACCCGCGACCCCTACACGGTTCGCGCGCGCGGGTTGCCTCCCGGCGTGTACAAGGCGAAGATGCCGAACGGCAAGACCATCAGCCTGATGCGCGTCATGTACACCGACTTCTGCAAGTACGACTGCCACTACTGCCCCAACAGCACCTGGGTGCCCCGCAAGCGCCTGGCGTTCAAGCCCGACGAGCTCGCGGGGGCATTCGACGAAATGCGACGGCGCCACGTCGTGAGCGGGCTGTTCCTGAGCTCCGGTATCTTCGGCAGCGGCTCCCAGACCACGGAGAGGCTGCTCAAGGTGGTGGAAATTATCCGCAAGAAGCAGGGCTTTCGCGGCTACATCCACATGAAGGTGATGCCGGACACCGAGAGGCAGTACGTGGAGGAGGCCTATCGGCTCGGCACGCGGCTGTCCATCAACATCGAGACACCAACCCCTGAGATGCTGGCCAAGATCAGCCCCATGAAGGATATGCGGCGCGACATACTGGAGCCTATGAGTTGGGTTGACGAGATGATGCGCCGTGGCAATGGGCGCGGCGACGGACGCGCCGTGGGAGCCGTCGGCCAGGCCACGCAGATGGTCGTTGGCGCGGCGGACGAATCGGACTGGGACATCTTCCAGCGCATGGACCAGCTCTACTCGGACTGGAACTTCAAGCGGGTCTACTACTCGCCCTTACAGCCCGTACGCCACACCCCGCTCGAGGAGCATCCGGCGACGCCCATGGTCCGCGAGCACCGTCTGTACCAGGTCGACTGGCTCAAGCGTGTCTACGCTTTCGACAATGACGAGCTGAAGCTCGCCTACGACGACAATGGCTTCCTGCCCCACGAGGACGACCCCAAGACGTCCATCGCGCTGGCCAACCTCGACAGCTTTCCGGTGAACGTCAATGAGGCCTCGAGAGAGCGGCTGCTCCGCGTGCCCGGCGTGGGGCCGACGTCTACGGAACGCATCCTGCGCAACCGCGGCCGTCACTCCGTGGACAACTGGCGTGACCTACAGGCGATGGGCGTCGTGCGCAAGCGGGCGTGGCCGTTCCTGGCGTTTCCGGGACACCGGCCGCCGCGCGCCAGGCAGCTACGGCTGGACCTGTTCGGCGAGCGGGCGAAAGAGGCGCGCAAGCTGCGCCTCGCGGAGCAGGCGGCGGACTACACCGCCCACACCGGCGCATCCGCGGCCCCGTGCGGTGACGGCGCGTCGTGCGTGGGTTGCCCGCTGTACGGCGCGCCGGGGCACCCGGGTTCGTGATAGGAAATGGGCATCTCGCCACCCCCATTGACATATCCGCACATCCGTGCTATCGTTCTCCGCATGAACACCACCAGCAACATCACCACCGGCCCCAGGCGCTCGGCAGGCCTCGCCACGCCCCTCACCAGACGCCCAAGCCATGCGAGAGACACCCACTCCCATTCCGTCACCAGACACCTGCCACACACGCCAAATTCCCGTCAAAACAGGACAGATGAACTACACCAACCGCCCTGTATGAGATACCCGCCAGCTACGAAAAACACAATACGAGACACTTTCGGCGAAGGCCTTGTCTGTAACGTGCATGGAGTCGTGCCCGAGCGGCCCGCGCAAACTGTCTGGAGCCTAGGAGAAAGCACAGCCCGGAAGCCACGACGCCGGTTGACTGGCGAGGCTGTATTGCCTACCATTTCCTGCACTCAGGCCAATTCCGCGTCTAAAGCGCGCAAGCCCTCCTCCAGTCTGAAGAAATCCAGGTGCGAGACTATGAACAGCAACGACATTCGCGAGCGGTTCCTTAGCTACTTTGAGAGCAAGGCGCACACTCGCGTCGCGAGCTCCTCGCTGATACCGGTCGGCGACCCGACGCTGCTGCTCACGTCGGCGGGCATGGTCCAGTTCAAGCCGTACTTCTCCGGCGAGGCCGAGCCACCCAACAGGCGGCTTACGTCGTCCCAGAAGTCGTTTCGCACCGTCGACATAGACGAGGTGGGAGACTCGACCCATCTCACGATGTTCGAAATGCTGGGCAACTTCAGCATCGGCGAGTACTTCAAGAAGGAGGCTATAGCCTTCGCGCTGGAGTTCTTCGAAACGCAGTTCGGCCTGGCCAAAGAGCGATTCGCCATCACCATCCACGACACCGACGACGAGAGTTTTCAGCTCTGGCGTGACGTCGGCATCGCCGCGGACGAGATTTACCGGTTCGGCGACGAGGACAACTGGTGGGGTCCGGCCGGACTGGAGGGGCCGTGCGGCCCGTGCAGTGAGCTCCACTTCGACTTTGGAGAGGGCAGGGGATGCCTGCGGCCAGACTGCGGCCCCAACTGCGCCTTTCCCAGGAACGGCGCCGGAGACGCCTGCGACCGGTACGTGGAGCTGTGGAATCTGGTCTTCATGCAATACTACCACCACCTGGACGGTACGCGAGACCCGCTGCCCGCCCCTAGCGTGGACACCGGCATGGGCCTGGAGCGGGCCGCCGTAGTCATGCAGGGCGTGACCACGATCTACGAGACCGACCTGTTTCTGCCGCTGCTCGCCCGCGTGGAGGCGCTGTCGGGGCGACGCTACGGAGCCGACGAGGCCGACGACTACGCCATGCGCGTCGTCGCAGAGCACGCCCGCAGTTCGACGTTCCTCATCGGCGACGGCGTGGTGCCGGGCAACGAGGGCAGGGGATACGTGCTGCGCCGGGTGGTCCGCCGCGCGATACGCCACGGGCGGCAGCTTGGACTGGAGGGGGCGTTCCTTGGCGACGTGGCGGGCGGGGTCATCGCGCAGATGGGCCACATCTACCCCGAACTCCGCAATCACCAGGACTTCATCCTGACCGTGCTTAGGCTGGAGGAGGAGCGCTTCCAACAGGCGTTCCGCAACGGCTACGAGGCGCTGTCTGAGGCGTTGGATGGCGCCGACTCGCTGCCCGGCGAGATGGTGTTCCGGCTCTGGGACACCTACGGATTCCCGGTGGAGATGACCACCGAGATTGCGGGGGAGCGGGGCGTCGAAGTTGACATGGCCGGCTTCGAGGAGCAGATGGCCTCTCAGCGGGAGCGCGCCCGCGCCACGGCGCGGTTCGGCGGCGACCGCGCCAAAATCCGGGTCTACGAGAGCATGGCCGTCGGCGCTACTAGCTTCCTGGGCTACGAGCAGCTCACGGCGAGCTCGGTGGTGGTCGGCCTGATCAGCGGAGACGAGCTCGCGACCGACGCCGGCGCCGGCGGCGAGGTCGAGGTAGTGCTCGTCGAGACGCCGTTCTATCCGGAAGGCGGCGGCCAGATCGGGGACGCCGGCCAGCTCATCGGGCCGAACGGGAGCGTGGAGGTTCACGACACGCGCGAGGTGATGCCCGGAGTGATCGTCCACTTCGGCAGTGTGTCCGCCGGCGCATTCGCGCTGGGAGATAGCGTAGAAGCCTACGTAGACGAGATTCGGCGGGAGGATACCGCGCGCAATCACACCGCCACCCACCTGCTGCACGCCGCGCTGCGCCAGGTGCTCGGCCCGCACGTGAGGCAGGCGGGCTCGCTCGTCGCCCCCGACCGGCTGCGGTTCGACTTCTCCCACGTCCAGCCGGTCACGGACGAGGAGATGTGGCAGGTGCAGCTACTGGTGAACGAGAAGCTGCGCCAGAACGCGCGCATCGTAAAGAGCGAGGACACCTACACGTCGGCCATCAACAGGGGCGCGCTCGCGTTCTTCGGAGATAGGTACGGCGACCGCGTGCGCCTGATCGAGATCGCGAACGGCGCGACGTTCAGCTTCGAGGTGTGCGGCGGGACTCACGTCGAGCGCACGGGCGAACTGGGCGCGGTGTACGTCCTCGGTGAGTCCAGCGTCGGCGCGGGAATGCGGCGCATCGAGGCGGTAAGCGGGCGCGCAGCGGAGCGGCTGGTATGGGAGCGCTTCCGTCGTGAAGAGGCCGTGGCGCGCAGGCTTCAGGTTCCACCCACGGAGGCAGAGGACAGGGTAGAGTCGCTGGTTGCCTCGCTGGATGAGGCGAATCGGGCGCTCGCCGCGCTGGAGAGACGCCAGTCACTGCTGGCAGCGGAGAGTCTGCTCGCGGACTGTCAGGACGTCGGCGGGGTCAGCGTGCTTGCCGCCAGGACGACAGCTACCAGTGCCGACTCCCTGCGCGAGGTGGGCGACTGGTTGCGCGACAAGCTCGGCAGCGGCGTTGTGGTGTTGGGGTCAGTTGTGGGCGATCGGCCGCTGCTGGTGTCCATGGTGACCGCCGACCTCGTCGAGCAGGGCCTGGACGCCAGCGTGATCGCCAGGGGCGCCGCAAAGGCGATCCAGGGCGGCGGCGGCGGACGGCCGGACGTGGCTCAGGCCGGCGGTCGGCGCGCCGACAGGCTGGACGACGCCCTGGCGCTGGTGCCCGGTCTGGTCCGCGAGAGCCAGGCCGAATGAGGATTCTCGCGCTCGACATGGGTGAGAGGCGCATCGGCCTCGCGCTCAGCGACCCCACGGGACTGCTGGCGTCGCCCATCGAGGCGCTGGAGCTGGACGGCCACGAACCCGCCCACGAAGTGGCCGCGCGCCGTGCGTCTAGCATGGCGCTGAGCGAAATCGTAGTCGGCATGCCCTACTCGATGTCGGGCGCGCGGGGACGCCAGGCGGGGCGCGTGGCGGCATTCGTGCGCGAGCTCGCCGGCCTGGTCGAGGTGCCTGTCACGACGGTGGACGAGCGCCTGTCTACGGCCCAAGCCGAGAAGCTGCTGCGCGGCCAGGGTGTGGAAACCTCGCGTGAAAAGGGGAGGCTTGACTCAGCCGCCGCGGCGGTGATCCTCCAAAGCTACCTGGACTCGCGGCGGCTGGGCTAGGCGCGGCACGAGGCCTCACCCCCGTCGTAGCCTTCCCGCGTCGACGGGGAAGTTACTTGGCGACTGCGCGGCTACGCGGCCTCCTCCCGTAGCAGGGCCGCCATCCTCCGGCGGTGGTACACCGCATCGCCCATGTAGTGCTGTAGGGTTCGCGACTTCTGGGTGAAGTAGGCGAGGCCGTAGTTCATGTCCACGCCTATGCCGCCATGGACGTGGTGGGCTGCCTCGCAGGCGGTGAAGTAGGCGTCGCTCGCCACCGCTTTGGCCATCGAAATCGCGAGTTGTGCGTCGGCCGCCCCGCTGTCGAGCTTCCAGAGCGCCTCGTAGGTCGTCCAGCGGGTGGACTGCTCCGAGTTCAGCGCCTCGATCAGGTGGTCCTGCACGCGCTGGAAGTTGCCGATCGGCACGCCGAACTGGATGCGATTCTGGCTGTACTCGACGCTGATTTCCAGCACCCGCCTGCAACCGCCGACCATGTAAGCGCAGAGCAACGCAGTCGCCTTGTCAATCGCCGACTCGAGCGCGGCGCCCGCTGCCCCGGGTTCGCCGATGGCCGCCGACGCCGGGACGCGCGCCGAGTCGAGCGTGACCTCGCACAACACGTCGCCGAGCCAGCCAGTGTGCGGTCGCACGGTCAGGCCGCGCGCGGCCCTGTCTACCAGGAAGACGGACAGGCCAGTCGAGTCCTCGGTTCTGCCGACCACAAGCAGGTAGTCGGCAAGATGGGCGTCGGGCACGAACGCCTTTGCGCCGTTCAGCACGAACGAGTCGCCCTGACTCGACGCGGTGAGCCCGATGGACGCGGGGTCCCAGCTTCCGTTCGCTTCCGTGAACGCCAGAGCGGTGATGAGGTCTCCACGGGCGATGGAGGGCAGTAGCTGGGCCTTCTGGCCGTCGTCCCCCGCCTCCAGGACGATCTGCGCCGCCAACACCGACGACAGCAGCGGGCTGGGGCACAGCGCGGCGCCCAACTCCTCGAACAGCACGCCTATCGTGGTGAAGTCGGAAGCCTGGCCGCCGTACTCGGCCGGCAGCGACATCCCGGCCCAACCTAGGCTGCCCATCTTCTTCCACAGCTCTGGATCGTGGCCGGTCTCGGAGCGGAACAGCTCGTCTACGCGCTCCTTCGGCAACTCCTGCCGGAGAAACTCCTGGGCGGAGTTCTTAATCATCGTCTGCTCTTGGGATAGTGAGAGGTCCATGTCGCCTCCGGCGGTTGGGGCTATGGGGATGGGACTCGCGAGATTCACCCCAATCCAAACCTTCCCCCATCGAGGGGGGTAGGGAATTTCGAGCGGCGCCCTGCCAGGTCTTCGCCATCGAGGGAGAAGGGACTTGTGGGCGGCTTGTTAGCTGCGGGCCGTGGCCGTCGATGGTGTGGGCGCGGCGCGCTCCCGCGTACGGCTGACGCCGAGCCTGCGTGCAATGATGACCTTCTGGATTTCGATCGCGCCGCCGGGGTGGGCCGCCGTAAGGCTCGCGCGCTGGTGCACCTCGAGCTCACCGTCGATGGGAGCCATGGAGTCTTCGAAGTCCAGCATCGCCTTCAGGCCGCCGACCTCTCGGATGACGTCCGCAGTGCGCAGCCCGGCTTCCCTTCGCCAGAGCGACAGGTGCGAGCCGTGGAAGCTCATCTCCTGGTGGGTGCTGTACATCCAGTGGTTGCGCGCGCCGAGAAGCCGCTGCACTTCGTTGTCGATGTAGGCCTTCATCAGCAGTTGCTCGTTGTGCTCTTCCCGGTCCAGTCCGTTCTCGACGCAGTAGGCGAGAAACTTCTTGAACGTGGAGTTCCTGGGCACCACCTCGCCGCCTCCGCCGTGTTCGATTTCGAGGGTGGTCTGGGCGACCTGCCAGCCCTGGGTCTCGCCACCAATCAGCCGGCTCGCGGGTACACGCACGTTGTCCATGAACACTTGGCGCTTGCCCTGGCCGACGAGCAGGTCCAGGGTCTGCACGGTGATGCCCTGGGTATCGCCGGGCACCATGAAGTAGCCCATGTTGCGGTGGCGGGGAGCGTCGGGGTCGGTGACCGCCAGCGTGAACAGCTCGCCCATCTGGACGTCGTCGGGCACCTTGTTGTCCGGGTCGGCGTACCCGGCGTCGCCACCGACGAACACCTTCTGCCCGGTCAGCACCCAATCGTCACCGTCCCGGACGGCCCGCATCTGCAGGCTGGCCAGGTCTGAACCGGCGCCTGGCTCGGTGAAGAGCTGCCAGCCGAGCTTCTCTCCGCGAAGACGTGGTTCGAGAATCTCGCGCTTCTGCTCTTCCGTGCCCCACACCAGTATGGCCGGAAGGTCGAGGCTGTTGTCGTAGAACGGGGGAAGGTCGGCCTTCTCCAGCTCCTCGCGAATCACCACACCCTCTTCGGTCGACAGCCCGCCGCCGCCGTACTCCTTGGGGAACGTCGGGTGCAGCCAACCCTTCTCGCCGAGACGAAGCCGGAACTGCCGAACCTGCTCCCAGGTGTGGGCGTCAACGTGACTGGATTCTAGCGGGCGGTTGATGTCGGCTGGCAGGTTTTCGGCGAGCCACTCTCGCACCTCGCTGCGAAATTCCTCCTGCTCCTGGGTGTATCGATACATGAAGTCCATGAAAGCCCCTCCTGGCCGCTTGGCGCTCCAGTGACGCCGCGGGTGGTCATCCCTCTGCCGCGACTTTCGCGCAAGTCCACGATAATGGCGATGCGAACAGATGTCAACGCGGCGCGGGTTGACTGGCGGGCCGTCTGGGGCATAGCCTTCCCATGCGACCGCGGCGCCGTGCGGGCCGCACTAGCGGTGGCCGCAATCGCGGGACCAATGTTAAGGAGCAGATGAAATGGCAAAACTTGCGTTGAAGACAGCGATAGGCCGTTACGGACACACTCTTCCGCTTATGGACGGTTCGGTGGCCTCTGAGCGGCTGAAGTTCGATTGGGCAGAGTACGAGACCATCGTGGGCGTGTTCAGGACGATGGTGAGGACGAACGCCTACGAGGTGTCTGAGATGGCGTTGTCGACATACCTGTGTGCCAGGGCGCACGGCAAACCCATGACCGCGATTCCGGTGTTCATTACCCGCAGCTTCAATCACGGCGACGTCTCGTGCAACGTAGACGCTGGCATAGAGTCGCCACGCGACCTGGCCGGCAAGCGCGTCGGCGTGCGGGCGTACACGGTGACGCCCGGAGTCTGGGCCAGGGGGATACTGAAGCACGAACACGGACTGGACCTGGACGAGGTAACGTGGGTGCTGGGGTCCGATGAGCACGTGGCTGAGTTCGTAGAGCCGCCGAACGTGGTGTCCGCACCGGCTGGCAGCGACCTGGGCGACATGCTGCTCGCAGGCGAACTAGACGCCGCGATAGGCGTGGGTGGCCTGGACTCTGCTCGCGTCCGGCCGCTGATCCCGGACGCTCGCGATGCGGCGCTTCGCTTCCACGAGCAGACCGGCGTGTATCCGATAAGCCACATCGTCGTCATCAGAAACGACGCCCTAGACGCGAACCCGTGGCTCGCCCGTGAGCTTTTCGGGCTGTTCTCGGAGGCCAGGGACGAGTACGCGAGCAGGCTCGGGTCGGGCGCTGCCCCTCACCCAACCGACGCGACGGCCGCGCCGTTGCGTTCGGCCGGGGTCGCCGAGCCGTTGCCCTTCGGCGTCGAGTCAAACAGAGTTACGCTGGAGACGTTCATCGACTGGAACGTGGAGCAGGGCATCATTCCCAAGCGCGTCGACGTAGAGGAGGTGTTCGCGGAGAGCACGCTGGAACTGGGGTAGGGCGGACACGGGGCTGCCCGCTTCTAGATGCCGGCTCTGGGCAGGACTGGCGATCGTACAAGGGCTTGAAATGCGAAAGGGCGGCTCCCGATGGGAGCCGCCCTTAGTCTTGCCTATGCTGTCGGACAGGATCGGCTACAGGTTAAACTGCGGATCCATGTAGTCCTTGTCCTTTATGTAGACTTGGAGCCGGTTGCGAATCGTCTCGCTGATTATCACCCGGTCCTCCGAGTCGATGAGGATGCTGACCGGCCGGGCGAAGCGGCCCACGGGGCTCATGTCCTTGAGCCGTCGGTACGCCTTGACGACGTCGGGGTTGGCCTCGACCACCTCTCGCGCCCAGTTGGACCATTCCATGGCGTCGCCGTAGAGCGCCGTGATGACGTCGCCCTCGGCGTCGTAGATCTGTACGCGGTTGTTGCCGAAGTCGACGACGTACACGTCGCCCTCGCTGTCCACTGCCACGTCGGACGGGTGACTGAGGTTTGCGCCCGTCTCTGGCGAGCCGCCGAAGGTGAGCAGGTGCTCGCCGTCCGCCGAGAACTTCTGCACGCGGTCATTGCCGAAGTCGGCGACGTAGACTGCGCCGTCCTGGTCTATCGTGAGCCCCCATGGTCGACTGAATTGGCCTTCGTCGCTTCCGGAGCTACCGAAAC
This sequence comes from uncultured Dehalococcoidia bacterium, assembly GCA_951812395.1. Taxonomy (GTDB): domain Bacteria; phylum Chloroflexota; class Dehalococcoidia; order Lucifugimonadales; family CATOSD01; genus CATOSD01. The sequence goes on along the minus strand of CATOSD010000002.1, from coordinate 1,342,692 downwards.
TGGAAAGGTACTTGCCGTCCTTGGTGTACTTCTGCACGCGGTCGTTGCGGCTGTCCACCACGACCAAGTTGCCGTCGCCGTCGAACTGGATGCCGGTCGGGGCGAGGAACTGTCCCTCACCGGAGCCCGCCTCGCCCCAGTGGCCGACGCGCTGACCGTCCGAGTCGTAGATGATGACGATGTTGTCGTACTCGTCGGAGCAGTAGACGTTGCCGTCGCCGTCCACCGCGAGTCCCACTGGCCACATAAAGTCTTTCTTGGCGAAGTCGCCGATGAACTCCTGCTCCATAGTGACGAGCCCGATGCGCTTGTTCTCACCGAGCTGGACACCCTGGCCCACGCGTTCCGTGCCGCGGTTTAGCACGTATATCGAGCCGTCCGGCGCGAAGGCCATATCATATGGGTTCGCGAAACCGGCGCCCGCGGCCGCGCCTCGGCCTATTGCGTGGCTGAAGCTCCAGGTGCGGCCGGCCACCGTAGTAGTTAGCATGTCACGCCTCCTGAAACACACGTCACCGCCCGCGTTATCGAAACGGGCAACGCGGAGGTGGTCTCAGGCGAGGGCGACCTCTCAGACGCCGCCCTCGCCGCTAATCTCGATTGCTGTTGACTAGCCGCCGTTCTTGATGAACTTGGGCTGCTCGAACTGCCCGTTGACTATGGGCGTCGGGTCCAGGTGCATCCAGTCCTCGAGCATCGTCGAGTAGACGCCGCGGTAGTCCATGTTGGGGACCAGGTCGCCCTGTTCGAGCGCCTCGGGCCGTGTGTCCGGGTAGCTGCTGTACATGCCGCCCTTCACGTTGGGGCCGATTGCGAACGCTACGCCTGCGGCGCCGTGGTCGGTGCCGGAGCCGTTGTCGCGGACGCGGCGGCCGAACTCGGAGAACAGGAACATCGTCACGTTCTCGTCGGCGTCGTGCTCGCGGAGGTCGTCCCAGAAGTCGGCGATGGCCTCAGACACCTGTGTCCACAGCTGTGCGTGGGTCGCGGACTGCGCCGCGTGGGTGTCGAAGCTGCCGTGGCTGGTGTAGAAAACGCGGGTGCCGAGGTCTGCGGTGTGAATCATCGCGATGTCGCGGAGCTTCTTCGCGACGGGGCTCTCCGCGTATTCCACCGTGGACTCGTACTGCTGCGGCGCGACCTTGAGGATATCGGCGCCCTTGAGCGCGTCGAGGCCGGTCTGGCCGAGGTACTCCATTACCTGGCCGGTGCCAACGGCGGGTCCGTACATGTTGGCGAACCGCTCCAGCACCTTGTTGCGCTGGTCTTCCTGCTCGATGCTGGTCAGCAGGCCGTAGGTCGTGAGGTCTGCTACGGACGCTACCGAGACGCCGGGGGCGACGAGCGCCCTGGGCAGTGCCTGGTCAACGTTCACCCCAGTGATGGGGTTCTCGCCCTCAGGGTCTATCTCACGGATGGCCCTGCCGAGCCAGCCCTCGGTGCCAACTTTGTCCGGCTCACAGGTGTGCCAGATGTCCATCGAGCGGAAGTGCGACCTCGGGGAGTTCGCGTAGCCGATGCCGTGGACGATTGCCATCTGGCCCGACTGGTAGATGTCCCTCATCGGACCCATGGCCGGGTGCATTCCGACTTCGTCGTCCAACTGGAGGACGCGCTGCTGCGGGATCTGCAGCGAGCGCCGCGAGTCGAAGTAGTTCTGGTCGTTGTACGGGATGATGGTGTTGAAGTAGTCGTTCCCGCCCGTCAACTGGAGCACGACTATCACAGGGGGCTTGCTCGTCTTCGCCATTCTCCTTCTCCTTACTTGGACTGTATGTCCTGCTTGCTCCGTGATCTGCCGTCTAGCCGAACTGGTATTCCCTGGTGGCCGCGATGAGCGCCATCGTCTCGCCCACGCGCCTCGACGAGTTCGCGTAGTCCTCGTCGGTCGCCCAGGAGATGGCCCCCTCGGACTCCACGTTCTTCACCAACTCCGCACGCGTCGACTCGGCGACCTCCAGCGGCCCCATCAGGTCCAGGCAGTGGTCCACCAGCGCCTCAGCGCTCATCGACTGCCCGTTGGAACCGGCGATCCGCTCTACCATCTTCTGCACGCCGGGAAGCTCCACGTTGTTCACCCGGTCCGCGACGAAGTTCACGCGCTTGACCAGTGAACCGCTGTTGATCCACTCTTTGCCCGTGTGCCAGCCCTCGACGCTCGGAGGATCCAGTATCTCCTGGCCCATGTAGCCGGCCTCGTTTGCCATGGACTCCAGGCGCGGATCGGCGCCCAGGAGGTCCTCAGTCATCCTCAGGGTGCCCACGACCACCTCGACGGGGCTCTTGACCTTCTGGTACATCGACTCCTTGAAGAAGTCGGAGTTGAACAGTGCCCTGAGCACCGGCCTGATCTCGTAGCCGGAGTCGACGAACACCTTGGACAGCATTCTGACAGCCTCGGGATCGCGCGGCTCCTCGATGTCCCACGCGGGCACCTGCGGCTCGTCTGCGACGAAGAAGTTGTACAGGTGTCGGGCGATGAAACGCGGACACGCCTCCTGCTGAATGATGATGTCGATGATGTCCCCGCCGTCGAAATTGCCGGTCTGGCCCAGGAACGTCTTCTCGCTGAAGTCGTGGTCCTCGGGCCGGAACTCGAACGACCAGGGGTGCCTTCCGTAAGGGAACCGCGGAATCTTGGCGGCTATCGTCCAGCCGGTGAAGGCGCGGGAGCACTCGAACACGTCGGTTTCGGTGTAGTTGCCGACACCAAGGGAGAACAGCTCGAGCAGTTCGCGTCCCCAGTTCTCGTTGGGAGCGTTCTTATGGTTCTCGTTGTTGTCCAGCCAGAAGATCATGGCCGGGTTGCTCGCCAGCTTCACCAGCAGGTCGCGATAGTTGCCCATCCCGTTGTCGCGCAGCATGTCGATCTGAATGATCATGTTGTCGCAGTTGTCGACCTTGCCGTTGCCGGTGGCGAACACGTGGTGCCAGAACAGGGCCATCTTCTCTTCCAGCGGGCGCTGGGTGTTGAGCAGGTAATACAGCCAGTGCGCCTGGCCTCCGGCGTAGTGCTGGGCCGGAAACTCGGTGCCCGGATGGTAGCGGTATAGCTCGACCTCATCAACCGGAGGCGCGGTCGGGTTGATCAGCTCCTCGACGGTGGCCTCGTAGCCCCGTTCTACCCTCGCCTCTACCTCCTCGCGGGTCGCGCCGAATCCGGCTCGACGCATCAGGTGAGACATAAGGGCGATGTCTTCTCTGTTGGCCATCAGTTCTCCTCCTTTCCACATGTGCAATGACTAACGCTGGTTTTGCCTATCGCGGAAGATTCGGTTGCGTACTGAGGGATGTTCACCCCCTTCCTGCCGGATGCGGCAGCCCACGTCAGGGCTGTACCGTTCGTCCAGACTGGCAGTCCGGGCACATACCGTAGTAGTCCATCCGGCGGCCCGTGATTTCGTAGCCTGTTTCGCTGGACAGGTCGTCCAGCGGTTCGTCATGGTCGACCGAATCCAGGTCTTCGATCTTCTCGCAATGCAGGCAGATAAGGTGGGGGTGATGGTGGCTGCGCCTGCCATCGTAACGGTTGGCCGCGCCGCTGAATTCGATCTCCAGCAGCTGCCCGGCCTCTTTGAGTAGCTCTATGGTGTTGTAGATGGTTGCGAGGCTTGTGCGGGGGTGAAAGCGCCTGACTTCTTCATGGATCTCGCTGGCGCTTGGGTGGCGCTTGCTCGAGACGAGCACCTCGAGCATCTTGTCGCGGCGCGGCGTCAGGCGGGTCCCTCTACGCTTGAGGGCGGTCCGCATCTCAAATAGCCTCTGTCTCTCGGTGGCGGTCAATTTCGGTTACCTTGCCCCTAATTCGGGGAGCCGATTGCCCCCACTACCACAAGTTAGAATTATTCTAAATCCATTTTCGCCCATAAGATATTGCAACGATTCCCGCTTGTCAATAGTGAATGCGGCGAAATGGGGGATCTCGCAAAAGACGCCGGCCCTCCTGTGTTCCGGCGTGCGCGGGTATGACGAATGGGGGCGGGAAGGCGAAATCTGTTAGATTCCGCGACATTCTGCGCAATCCCTAGCTGGGAGTTTCGGTTGTCGTTCGCAATTCTGTAATGCCTGCGTGGGCAGTTCGGGGCATAAGTGTCGCACCGCGTGGCAGAGTGGGACAGTCGGACGGAGCAGGGTCAGCCAGCCGTACCTTCGCTGCCGCAGGGCGTTCGGAAGGGACGCCTCTACGTATGCTTGGGGCATGATCCCATTTGGGGTTATGCTTCCGGGCCGCGCGACTGTCACGCCGGCGGGTTTGCGACCCGCCCTTATCGAAAGCGATGATAGCACGGATGTACGCATGTTACAAGAGCCATGGCGGAACCCAAATCCACCGCCTAACCGCGGCGGGGGGGGGTGTGGTGGGTTGGCGAGGGTGAATGTGCGTTTTGGGGCCGGTCAGTTGGCGTGGGGAAGGTCGATGCGACGGTCTGGGGGCGTGAGGCGGTTCCTGAGAGGGTAGTTGGAGGGTTTTGGGCGAGTTTCGGACACGGCGAAGCCGACGACTTCGGTTCAGTCGCCTCGAGTGTGGGTGGATTCCTGAGGAGAATCAGGCCCGGAGCGGCGTGTTTGCCAGAGCGTGTATCCTGCGTTGCGCACTCACGAGCAGGTCATGGGTTGGGTGTCCTCTCGCGAGACGGATGATGAGCCTCCTTGCGTGTCTGACCACTCGCCCCGCAACGCAGATTACGCCGAAGCGCACCGCCTTCAGACGCTTGCTCGCCCACTCTTCCCCCAACACCAGCCGCTTCATCGCTGAGTTCAGATTGAACGCCAACACCACTATAGCCCACCACGCCGCGTTCGACCCGAACTTCCCCGACGGCAGCCTGCCCCCCGCAAGGTCCTCCTTCAGCACCGAATGCACCTCCTCACCCTTGCCACACCTCTGCCTGTACCACCGGACCAACTCATCCCCAGGCAACTCTCGGTTCGTCACCATCCCTGTCACTTTGTACAATTTGCCATCTCCCATCTCCATAACGGGAACCGACAGCTTCTCCCCATCCATGTCGAACAGCGGCGGGTTCGGCATACGCTCCCTTATCGCGATGAACCTGTAGTCGGGACTGTTCTTGCTGTATCCCGTCCAACTGGTCACGTAGCACACCTCGGCGTACTGCTGTCTTGTGGCCTCTCGTTGCTCACCCTCTGTCCTGTACAGGTCGTGCCATCCTTCCTCCTCTACCTCACTCACCGCCGCCCTGAACTCGGCCATCACGTTCACTCCCACACAGAACTCGATCACTCCGAACCGCTCATCCCGCCCCTCGGCGCAGTACTTCAACAGCTCCTTCTGGTAGCCCGCCGAGTCAGACCTCATCATCACCTTGCTCACCCCTGGGGGCAGACACTCCAGCGACTCCTTCAACACCCTGAGCTGTTCGTAGCCCGCGTTCACGTTGCCGTCTCTGAACTCGGAGTGCACCACAAGGTCCGCCTCATGCCAGTAGGTGGTCAACGGCTGGTACGCCTTGTGCTTTTTGTAGCAGAAGCACGCCTGCCGCTTGTGCGTCCCTATCAGCGTGGCGTCCATGTCCAATGTCGCTTCGGTGTGTCCTGAATGGCCTCCCGCGAACCTCACCAGGTCCGCGTTGACCTTCCCAAGCCCTCTCAGCGCGTCGTTGGCCGCCGGTATGAACGCGCCGCGAGACCGTCTCCCGGCCTCCTCAGCCTCGTCGTGGAAACGGTCCAGATACCTGAACACCGCCGTGGGCGACGGCACAGTGCGGCTACGCTCCTTACGCCACCTTCTGAGCTGCGCCCTGCGCTCTGCCCGCCGCACCCCGTGAGTCTCCGCGGTGAGCAGCGCCCTGCCCAGCCCCTCGTCCTTCTCCAGCAGCCGCAGGTCATCCACCGACTCACCACCGGCCAGGTTGAGCATCACAAGCGCCGTCACATTCTGGGCGTCCGTCCACCCCTGTGTGCCCTCTCTCACTCCCACGTGACGGCGCACCGACTGCCCCAGTCGCGCAACAAACGCCAGGTCCAGGTATGCCGGCAACCCCGACAACGCCGTCATACCAGTAGACTCGGTCTCCTCTGCGTAGTGGAAAGGAAGCGTTGCTTGCTGCTTAATAGTCGCACCTCGTTGGTGATGGGTTGTTGTTGATAACTACCATCATAGCCGGCTTTACAGCCGGCTCCAACGAGGCCTTCCTTTGCAACTAGGCGGTGGATTTGGGCGGAATTGGGGGATTGGGCCGGATTGGTGGGGAGAAACGGCGCAGGCGTCGGGGAGGGGTTGGCCGTGTCGGGGGCGTGTGTGGGGCAGGGTCGGGGAACGGGTAGCGCGGGAGGGTGACACTTGTTGTGGGGTGCGGGAACGGGATAGGCCGGGTGTGGCGGGAAATGGCGCACCGCGGGGCCGAGAAAGTGGGCTCTGGGGCCAGAGTGACCGGCTCGGTGGCCGGTAACTGGCGCGCCATGGGGCCGCAATGGCGTCTCGGAGGAAGGCGGACTTGGCGGCGATGACTTCAGGCTGGCCAGCTTCCTCGCACTCCGTTCACAATGAGGAGTCCAGTAACTGTTCAGGCTCGACGGGAAGAGCATCCCCGCCTCCTGCGCGCATTGAGCGTTCTTACGAAGTCTGAACAGTTACCATTCCGCCCTACCAATTGCTAGATTGCCAGCGCAAGTATTCAAGCATTGTAGTGGGGAAGGCAATGAACCATATGCGTATGGAAAAGAGTAAAGAGGGCGCGCGAGCGAGCCCACCCAGTCTGATCTGACCGATTGCAAGCTCGGGAATGAGGGATGCCAATGGCAAAGCGCGTAGCATTTTGCCTGGTTGAGAACGATTTAGAACAGGTCTTGCTGATCCAAAGGGGGTACCGCAAGGAAAAGTTCAGGTGGTCGTTGCCGGGGGGCAATTGTGACGGCCACGAAGCGTACCATAGGGCGGCGGTTCGAGAAACGCGGGAAGAAACCGGCCTTCGCGTGGACATCATTTCCGTCATTCTTGAGGGCCGAAAGCATGCCATCAGGACTTTCTTCGGCAAGATCAGAGGCGGCCACCTAAAGTCTCAGCGCCCTGAATGTCCCGACGCCAAGTTCTTCGACTTCAACTCCGTGCCTCCATTGGCGTTCTCAGCCGACCGCCGCGCGCTTGAGGAATGGCAGGATATGAAGGCGGTCCGCGCCCGCCGAGCCTCCAATGGCCAAACGCCGTCGTGTCCCAACTGTGGCAGCGGCCATACCAGGCTCAGGCGTTATCCCCACAATAACCCCTACCGTTGCCGGTCTTGCAAGAAGGTTTTTCGCCGATGAGCCCGTCACCAAACCCATCGAGCGAACTGCCCGGCCTGATGAACGACAAAGAAGCGGCGATCTCTGACATCATTATCGGCCACATCCTTTCTGAGCGGGAAGGGCTCGGTTTGCCAGCCCCTGAGCCGAATTCCGGGTTAAGCGATGCGGCTCGAGATACGGCTGTTTGGTTCGCTGGAGAGGAAGACTTCGAAGAGAAGATTCTCGAACACATGCAGCGTTGTTACCCTGAACAACCCGGTAGCGCCAAATACAGCTTGTCCCTGCGTTTACTCCACGGATGGCACGTTTGGCCCGCCTATGCTGACCCCTCTGAAATCGCCAAGGACGTCATTAAGAGAATTGACTTAACCGAGGTCGTTAGCTTTCCCGCTTTGGACTACCTTGGGATGGGGAGTTGCCACGCCGTTCTCGACCAGTCAGGCAGCCCCGTTGAAATTACAGGCGGCCAGCCAGCCACGTTCGGTTACGCCCTGGTGGTCACGTATGCTACTGATGGCAACAACCTGGTGGTTGAGAGAACAAACGAGAGGCGCGGGAAAGTTGGTATCGCCCCGTTGCAGATATCCGTACCCTTACGTGAAATGGCGCGCAAGTTCAGAGCCTTGTCCTCCGCAGATGAAGCGCGTGAATCTTTGTCCCAGGAAGCGCAAATCTGCGGGTATGCGACGAGCGGTTGGCGGGTGCGGTTGGACTACAGCGGCAGCTATGCCAAGTTCCCAAGGGGCATCAGAGGCAGCTATGCCAAGTTCCCAAGGGGCATCAGAGCTTTTGTTGCCGAACCCGAAATGGCCGACATCGTAGTTGCGCAATTGGTTGAGGATTGGCCTACTTTGTTGCGTCCGGACTGGCAGGATATTGGAATCGCAGTCGGCGTCGTGAACCACCCGCAGTTGGGTGGGCTGAACTTCCAAGCGGTGTACGTCATCGCGGAGTACGTCATCGGCTGGAAAATACCGTTTGACGCCGAGCGTCCCGCCCACTTCCCGCCTCCGATAGACCAAGAGAGCAAGCCTAGCACTGCAGTTGATGGGAGTGACCGACGAGGTGGCAAAGATGGCTCCGACGCTTAGAAACTATCTCAGAATCCTGACCCACAAATACATTGGCTGGTTTCTGGTCTGATTCATATAGTTTCTCCAAAAGCGTCGGGAGGAATCGTATGGGGAATCAGGAGACGTTAGGAACCATCTGGGAAGTACCGGACGAGCTTTGGGAACGCATCGAGCCTATCATTCTGGAGCGAGACCCACCCAAGGCAAGGGGCCGCAAGCGCGCCAATCCTCGACAGATGCTCAACGGCATCATCTTCCGGATGCACAGCGGGTGTCAATGGAACCGATTGCCGAGAGAGCTTGGGGACGACAGCACGATCCATCGCACCTTTCAGAGGTGGGTGGAACGGGGAGTCTTGCGCCGAATGTGGGGAGCGTTGGTGGAGGGGTGCGAAGAGTTGGGCGGCGTGGACTGGGAATGGCAGGCTGCGGACGGCGCCATGGGCAAGGCACGTTTTGGGGGGACCTGATTGGGCCCAACCCGACGGACCGTGGCAAGGCTGGTAGCAAGCGGAGTCTCCTTGTGGATGGAGAGGGCGGCCCTTTGAGCATTGCGGTTGCGGGAGCAAACGTCCATGACGCCAAGTTGTTGGAGGCGACCCTTTCCGCCATTGTGGTCAAGCGGCCGCAGCCCAGCGAGGAGGAACCCCAACACCTGTGTCTGGACAAAGGGTATGACAATCCTTCGGGGCGTCGGGCTGCCGCCGGACACGGCTATCGGGAGCACATCCGACGCATCGGAGAGGAGAAGCTGGACGGCTCTGGACAGAAGCGGTATCCGGCGCGTCGGTGGGTTGTGGAACGGACGCTGGCATGGCTCTCAAAGTGTCGTGCGGTTCTGGTTCGCTACGATAAGAAGGCGTCGAACTACCTCGGAGTACTGCAACTCGCTTGCACGCTTCTGTGGTTCCGTCGTCAGTGGCGTCTGACTGTTTTGAGATAGTTTCTTAGCGTAATCCCCTCTGCCGGGAACCGCAGCCCAGACCCATTCGGCGTCGTCGCTGGTGGCCCTGCCGTTCCTGAATCCACTATCTGTGCGCCTTGCAGCCGTCAACGATTGTCTTGACCGGTATGGATAGTCAACCAACATCAGCTATCCAACATCTCAGCATTGAAGGGTAACGAGACTATGAGCGTTCAGCTCTATGATAGTAGTGCGCAAATCCAATCCATCGTTGCTACCCTTCATTTCAAGGACTTAGGTCTACTGGGTGGCTTCCCGGACAACTGCCCATCCCTCCTAGATCCACCTCTTCAAGGGAACGGCGATTGTAGACGCGCCCAGTAATCTGACGCAGCCTTCCTCCTTCCTGACTCCTGCCGTTTGCCAAGTGCCGCACGAACCTTCACAATGTGCCCATTCAGACGTATTGAGATTTCGGAGGTTGACATGAACATTGGCGTGTCGATGCCGTTGCCCGCATACACCATCAACGCGGCCTTCATGGCGCGCAAGGCGGAGGAGCTTGGATTCGACTCCCTGTGGTATGGCGAGCACCCGGTAATGCCGGTGGAGTCGGCCAGTCCATTTCCGGGTTCAGATGACGGAGTGATTCCGTGGACGTACTCTCACTTCGCCGATCCATACATCGCGCTGGCGCAGGCGTCCGGGGCGACCAGCACCATCAAGCTAGGCACGGGGATTACGCTGGTGCCTGAGCGCAATCCGCTGATCCTCGCGAAAGAGGTCGCCACGCTCGACCTGCTCAGCGGCGGCCGGTTCCTGTTCGGCGTGGGTGCCGGATGGAACAGGGAGGAAACGGAGCTGCTGGGCGGCGACTTCGACCATCGCTGGACGCAGGTGCGCGAGGCAGTGGAGGCGATGAAGGAGCTGTGGACCAAGGAGGAGGCGGAGTTTCACGGACGGTACTACGACTTTCCCCCGGTGCGGTGTTATCCCAAGCCGGCGCAGAAGCCGCATCCTCCCGTCATCCTGGGCGGCATGGCACGTAACGTGTTGCGCCGCATCGTGGCCTGGGGCGACGGCTGGCTGCCGAACCGAATCACGACCGAGCGGCTCCGCGAGGCGCGCGCGCAGCTCGACGCGCTGGCCGGCGAGGCCGGCCGGGACCCCGCGTCCCTCACGATTACAGTGTCAGGGCAGCCCGCGGACCGGGACCTGATCGAGTCCTTGCTCGAAGCCGGCGCCAACGGTGTGGTGGTGCGCCCCGAGTACATGGAGACCGAAGAGGACATGGGCAACGAGCTGGAGCGTATCGCGGAAGCAGTCTTAGTTTAAGGTAGAGGGCAGGCCGGTCGGGGACGCCGCCAACCACGGTAAGGGAGGACAGGAAAATGTCGCGTTCGCATGAAGACTGGATGAGAGTCGCGCTGGAGGATGCCGGGAAGAGCGGTGCGGCCGGCAACTCCGCCGTGGGTTCATTGGTAGTCAGGGACGGTGAGATAATCGGGCGTGGCGGCAACGAGGTAAACTCGACGTCCGACCCCACTGCCCACGCCGAAGTCGTTGCCATTCGGGACACCGGCCAAATCGACCTGTCCGGTAGCACGCTGTACACCACGTTCGAGCCGTGCCCAATGTGTTGCGGCGCCATCATGGTGAGCGGTGTGGGCGTGCTGGTACTCGGTGCGAGGCATGACCAGGTGGCAAGGAATTACGGTGACTACTCCGTAGAGCGTCTGATCGAACTATCTGAGTACGGCGACCGGCTCAGCGTGGTGACCGGTGTGCTTACAGAGGATTGCGCGAATATCCGCGAGTGAGGGAATTCATGCGCTCTAACGCCTCCAAAGGCTGGCTCTCTCCCACATGGAGAGGGGACTTCGGAAGCCCGATGCCGCAAGTGGAGACAGGATTTCGGGCGTGTGTGCAGTTGGGGCGCTTCGTTTGACACGGCTATTGCGCCCAAATAGAATTGGGCGAGAAACCGGAACGGCGCGGCCCGGCCGCGTAGAGCGTCTACGGAGGAGATTTTGAACAAGACCGCCAAATTGCGTGAGCTCATGGAAAAGGGCCTGGTCGTGGCGCCTTTCACGTTCGACGCCTTCCAGGCGAAGATTGCTGAGAGGGTAGGCTTCGACGCGGTGTATATGACAGGATTCGGCACCGCGGCGGCGCGCGGCTATCCCGACGTCGGTCTCGTCACACAGACGGAGATGGTACAGAACGCCAAGTACATCGCCCAGGCTATCGACGTGCCGCTGATTTGCGACGCCGACACCGCCTACGGCAACCCGATCAACACCTGGCGCACGGTGCGCGAGTACGAGTCCATAGGCGTGGCGGGCATTCACATCGAGGACCAGGTGTTCCCCAAGAAGTGCGGCTTCTTCGAGGGCAAACTTGTGGTTCCCGTTGAGGAGCACGTGCAGAAGTTGCGCGCGGCGCAGGACGCCCGACAGGACAAGGACTTCGTGATAATCGCGCGCTGCGACGCGCTGGCCGTCAACGGCTGGGACGACACCATACAGCGCTGCCGCGCCTACCACGACGCCGGCGCCGACCTCGTGTTTGTCGATGGAATTCGCACTGACGAAGAGCTCGTCACCTACGCCAAAGAGCTCGAGGACCTTCCTCGCTTCTACAACGGCGGGCTGCGTTCCACCGACGAAGTCGAAAAGTTGGGCTTCAAGATAAACATCACCGGCAACACGCTGGGGGTCATCTTCAACGCAGTTGAAGCCGCCATGAAGGAATTGAAAGAGACTGGAACGGTCCACCGAAACGGCCAGCGGAATGGTCTGACCGACATGCTCGGCCTGCCTCGTGTGTACGAGATGGAACGCGAGTACGGCGTAGTCTAACACCATCTTGGAGTACACTTCGCCCGTAGATTTGGTAGCGGGGGACTCGTTCGGATACGATTCGCCAAATTCGCCATAATGGAGAGGAGGAGAATTTGAAGAAGACAACCAAGCTCCAGGAGCTTTTCAACAGGGAGGAGATTTTCGTTATCGCCGGAGGTGGCTGCGCACTACATGCCAAGATAGCCGAGGCTACCGGTTTCGAGTGCGCCTACATGTCTGGCGCCACCACCGCGGCCTACGTGCTGGGCATCCCGGACGCCGGCCTCATCACCATGACTGAGATGGTGCAGAACGCCGAGCGCATGGCCAACGCCATCAGCATCCCGCTGATCTCGGACTCTGACCAGGGCTTCGGCACGGCCATCAACGTTCGCCGCACAGTTTCGAGCTTCGTGCGAGCGGGCGTGGCAGGCATCCACGTAGAGGACCAGCCTTTCCCCAAACGCTGCGGATTCGTGAAGGGCAAAGAGGTCATCCCCCTGGAGGAGGCCGTCGGCAAGTACAAGGCCGCCGTGGACGCGAAGAACGAGATTGATCCCGATTTCGTGATCATCGCGCGCTGCGACGCTCGCGGAGCGACAGGAGGCTCGCTGGAGGAGCTGATCACGAGACTCAAGGCGTACAAGGCCGTGGGCGTGGACGTGCTGTACGCCGAGGCGCTGACCTCCGTGGAGGAGATTCTGACCGTCCGGGCCGAGGTCGAGGGTCCCCTGATGGGCACGATGGGATACATCGAGCCGGATCCTACCCCGGCGCAACTCCAGGAATGGGGCTGGGCGGCTTCGTTCAATCCCGGACTAGTCGGCGGACCGGGAGTGCAGGGCTCCTGGGAGCACGCCAAGGCCTACATGGACGGCCCCGAGGCGCTGCGGGACTACGAAGAGCGCATCACGAAGAACTACAGGTACGAAATGCCCCACATGTTCGACATCGTGGGCTTCCCGGAGGTTGCCGAGTGGGAAGAGATGTACCTGCCGGAGGAACAGCTCAAGAAGTACGAAGACTCAATCGGCGGCTACGACCCCAGGGCCTCGAGGGCTCCGGTCAAGGCCTAGCGCTTCGCGGATGCCCTCCCCTCCGGATGGCGGCGGAGGGCCACTCGCGAACATCCCTCGCATAACCGGATACACAGAGCGAGACGAGAGGTGACGAATGGGAATGACAATCGCTGAAAAGATTCTGGCTGCCCACGGGGACAGGGACGAGGTCAAGCCCGGGGAGTTCCTGTGGTGTAAGGTGGACGCCTCAGTCGGCATACCCGCCGAGGCGCTGGCCGAGTTGGACGTCGAAAGGCTGTTCAACCCGGACAGGACCTACGTGGTCGAGGACCACCAGGCGCCACCCCCTAACATAGCGGCGGCCAACAACATGAAGAAGCTGCGCGAAAACGTGAAGAAGTACGGCATCAAGAACTTCTTCGACTATGGACGCCAGGGCATCCTCCACCAGGTGTTTCCCGAGAACGGCATGATAGCTCCGGGAGAGTTGATACCCATGCCGGACTCGCACTCCACTGCCGGGGGCGTGTTCAACGCCTGCGTGACCAACGCCGCGATGGACAGCATTCTGGGCCACATCTTTGGCGAATACTGGTTCAGGGTCCCCGAGAGCCAGAAGTGGAATCTGGTGGGTGACTTCCCCGGACCCGACGGATTCATCGTCGGCAAGGACGTGGTGCTCAAGATAACGGGCACCTACGGCACGGACATCGGGCTGTACAAGTCCATGGAAATGACCGGCCCGGTAGCCAAGGAGATGAGCCTGGCAAGCCGTTGGACCATCTCCAACATGGGCGTCGAGATGGGCGCGAAGTTCTGCATTTTCGAGTATGACGAGAAGACCGAGGACTTCCTGCGCGGAAGGATCAGCCGGCCGTACACGCCGGTCTTTGCCGACGCCGACGCCGAATACGAGGACGAGTTCACGCTTGACGTGACCAACCTGGAGCCACAGGTCGCCTGCCCGCACGACCCAGGCAACGTGAAGGGGATCACCGAGCTCGAGGCGGAGAAGATCCGCATCGACCAGGGTCTGATCGGCTCCTGCACAAACGCCAGACTGGAGGACTTCCAGATGGCGGCGCGGATACTAGAGGGCAACAAGATTCACCCTGACGTCCGCCTGCTGTGCAGCCCCGCGTCGATGAACGTGTGGCGCGAAGTGCTGGATGCCGGACTGTGGCAGACCTTCTCGGACGCCGGCGCAAACATCGAGCACTCCACGTGCGGCCCCTGCTACGGCGGCCACATGGGCGTTCTCGGCGACGGCGAAGTCTGCATCGCGTCCACGAACCGCAACTTCCAGGGCCGCCAGGGCAGCTCTGACGCGTTCGTGTACCTTGCCAACCCAGCAGTGGTCGCGGCGTCTTGCGTAAAGGGCTACATCGCTGACCCCAGGGACTTCCTCTAGATTCGCGGTCTGAACGGTACCGACAAAGATAAGGAGCAATCGGAATGGCTGACGATCTGATCTACAAGGGCAAGGTGTGGAAGTTCGGCGACCGCATCAGCACCGACCTCATGATGCCGGGCGCGCAGGTGCTCGCCGGTGGCGGACTGGGCAAGCCCCCGCACAAGTGGTGCTTCAATGCCAACCGCCCCGGCTGGACCGACGAGGTGGAGGAGGGCGACATCATCGTCGCCGGCGTCAACTTCGGCTGCGGCTCGAGCCGCAACGGCGCACAGGCCATACAGCGCAACGGCGTGGGTGCGATTATCGCCGAGTCGACCTCGCGCATATTCTTCCGCAACGCGGTGAACAGCGCGCTGCCCACGATGTGGTGCAAGGGCGTGCAGGAACTGTTCGACGAGGGAGACGTCGCCGAGATCAACATGAACACCGGCGAGGTTAAGAACCTGACTAAGGGCACGTCACTAATGGGCGAGGCCTGGGCCGAGGACACTCCGCCGATGCAGATTCTCAGGGCTGGCGGATTCTACCCTTACGTCCGCAAAATGATACAGGAGAGGGGATTGCCCGAGCCCGTCAGCTAGGGCCTCGGGACGCCTGCCATGTGAGGGGTCGGCCTCGTCTCCCGCAGGAGAGGGGACCGGTCCCTCCGCGGTAGAGCGGGCGATTCGCTTATTCGTACGAGTGACACCAACTTAAGGACAAGAGATGCCAAACCCCAACATGCGACGCGATTTGGAAGCGGGCAGGATGGTGGTCGCCCCCGGCGCTTATGACGTAATCACCGCCCGTCTGTTCCGTCACATGGGATTCAAGACCCTCTACATTCCCGGCTCGCAGACGGGCACGGTGCTCGGTACGACAGAGCCTCTCACGTCGCTGACCCAGATGGCGCAGATTGGCGAGACGGTCGCGAAGGGCGTGCGCTACGACCTGCCCGTCATCCTCGATGCGGGCGCCGGGTTCGGCGACCCGGTGCACGTGATGCACGCGGTGGAGACGCTGGAGGATGCCGGGATCACCGCAATCCACATCGAGGACCAGTTCTACCCCAAGAGAGTGTCGTACCACCGGGGGCTCGAGCACATCGTCCCAATAGACGTTTACCAGCAGAGGCTGGAGTACGCGCTGAAGGCGCGCAGGAGCGAAGACTTCCTGATTATCGCCCGCAACGATGGCATCCGTGGCGTCGAGGGCGGATCGCAGGAGGAGGCGGTCCGTCGTGCCCACGCCGCGATGGAGTTGGGCGTGGACGTGATTATGCCATTGGGCGTTCGCGACAGAGACCAGTACGAGTACCTGCGTCGCGAGATCAAGGACATACCTATGCTGGCGCTTGCCGGAATCGGCCCGCTAGGAGTCAAGGAGTTCGAGTCGATCGGATACCAAGTCGTCATCTACCCCGGCACGACGATCGGCAGCGCGCTGAACGGCATAGTCAACGCCTACAAGGACGTTCTTGAGACCGGCCACGTCAACGTGAGCCAGGAAGAGGGCGACGCGGCACGAGACCTTACGAACACGCTGCTCCGATTTGACGACCTGTGGGAGGTGGAGGCGGCGACGACGGAGGGGCGCTGACTGAGGCGAGGATTCGAATCGGCGGCGGTCGGCATCACTGAACACAAGGACGGCGTGGCGCGGAGCGAGCGCATCCCAGCCTCGTAACGCGCGAGGAGGCACGACATGGGACTTACCGATTCTATCGCCAAGTGGATTATCGCGACCGAGTACGCGGACCTACCGGATGAGGCGGTCACCGCCGCCAAGCGGGCGATGCTGGACACGCTGGGCGTGTCGCTGGCGGGGGCCACGCAGCCTATCGGTGACATAGTGCTCGACTACACAAGGACCGCGGGCGGTGCGCCGCAGGCGTCCGTAATTGCGGGTGGCGTGCGCACCTCCCTCGCGGAAGCTGCGTTCGCCAACGGCGTGCTGGCGCACGCGACCGACTTCGACGACACCTGGCTGCCTGTTGGTCATCCCACCTGCACGGTGTTTCCCGTGGTGCTGGCCCTGGCCGAGGAGCTGGGCGCTACAGGCAAAGACGTGGTGACCGCATTCGTCATCGGGCTGGAGATACACGGCAAGCTGGGCATCGGGCACCACACGCCCGGCTTCCACAGCACCGGAGTCTACGGTGTGCTGGCCGCAGCGGCCGCGGCGTCGAAGATGCTGGGGCTGGGCGAGTGGCAGATCCGCATGGCGCTGGCAATCGCCGCGTCGCACGCTAGCGGCATCGGCAAGAACGTCGGGACCATGACCAAGCCATACCATTCCGGCAATGCCGCGGCGGGCGGCCTTCGCGCTGCACTGCTGGCCAGGGCGGGCTTCACCGGCGACCCGGAACCCATCGACGGCGAGCGCGGCTTCTCGGGCGTCTTCATGGACGGCGAGTACGACGCGCAGGCGACCATTGATTCGCTCGGCAGGCCCTTCCACGTCGTCAGCCCCGGGATCGGGGTGAAGAAATACCCAACCTGCTACCTCAACCACCGCGCCCTCGACGCCATTCTGAAGCTGGTCGTCGCCAACGACGTGAAGCCGGAGCAGGTGGAAGAGGTCGTGGTATCGGTCCCACATGAGGCCTGGCTGAACCGCATGGATCTCGACTTCGGGCTGCGCGCCAAGTTCAGCTTGCAGTACAACATGGCTGAGGCGGTCCTGTCGCGTCGAATTGTCATCGAGAGCTTCGATGACGAATACGTGAACCGGCCGGAGGCGAGGGAAATGATGGACCGAGTCACCTTGCAGGCAGACCCGTCCATACCGAGCGAGTACCAGGACGCATCCAACCCGGTCACGCTGCACCTTAAGGACGGGCGCACGTTGTACGAGCAGGTCGACGTCCCCCACGGCGACTGGGACGACCTGCTGAGCGTAGAGGAATTGCTTGGCAAGTATAGGGACAACGCGCTTCGCGTACTAACCCCCGAGGACTGCGAGCGCACTATAGGGCTGATGCTGGGGCTGGAGAGCGTCTCCAGCGTCGACGAGTTGGCCGGGCTATACGCGCAGCGCGCGCTGGTGGCGGTGAGCTAGGCGACTACAGACATGGTGGCGGCTCGCGGCGAGGTTGAGGCGCCACGGGGCGGGTTACAAACCCGCCCCTACTGTTCGGTGGCACCCCGTCACTTACTCGTCGAGGCCCAGCACCTGCCGGTAATCGGTGTCTTGCGACGCGATGGCGCCCATGCGTAGCTGCCCTTCGATGTCCATGGGCTGAGGGTTCATGGACTCCACACCGGTGGGCACGGTGCCGACGATACCCGCGTCGATCATCCCGGAAACGGCGCTGTCCTCCATTCCCAGCAGCTCGCGGAGCGCGTAGTCGTTGTGCTGGCCTAGCTGCGACACACCGCGCACGCGGCCACGCGACCTCGAGAACCTGTAGGGTCGGCCGCCATACACGCGCGTTCCAACTCCCTCTACCTCAGGCGGGTCTTCGCTTCTCTCGAAGAACTCGCGACTCCTGAAGTGCGGGTTGGTCATCACCTCACGAGCGTTGAGCACGGCGCCGGCCGGGATGCCGCGCTCCTGGAGAATGTGCATCACCTGCACGTGGTCCAGGGCGCTCGTCCACGACTCTATCAGAGCGTCCAGCTCGTCCCTATGTTGCCAGCGCTCCTCGCCCGTAGAAAACCGCGGGTCGTCGGCCAACTCCGGTTGGCCCATCGCGTCGCATAGCGCGCGCCACTCCGGCTCGTCCCGCGCGGCCAGCGTCACCCACTTGTCGTCGCCGGCGCACCGGTAGCAGCCGTAGGGAGACACCCACGGGTGCTGGTTGCCCATGCGCTCTGGGTTGGCGCCCTTGAGCTGGCGCTCCAACAGCGCGACGCCAACACTCGACACTCCGGTCTCGTACATCGACATGTCAATCTCGGCGCCTTCGCCTGTCCTATTGCGGTGGTGTAGCGCCATCATCACGGCGAGCATGTTGTTCCAGGACGTAGTTATGTCAACGTAAGACGTGTTGGCCCGGACGGGCGGCCCGTCGGGAAAGCCCGTCATGTGCGACAGGCTGCTCATGGCCTCCACCGTGCGAGCGAAGGCGCCGTAGCTGCGCCATTCCCCGGTCTGACCGTAGCCGGTGGAGCGCAACATGATAAGGTCGGGCTTCACCTGCCGGAGCGCGTCGTATGTCAGGCCGAAACGCTCCATGATGCCTGCGCGATTGTTTTCGGCGACGACGTCGCTAACCGCGACGAGCTCCTTGAACGCATCCGCCCCGTCCGGGGTTCTCAGGTCCAGCGTGAGGCTCTTCTTGCTGCGATACCAGTTGTGGTACGTTGCGCCCTGGTTCCAGAAGCGCTCGCCCACCTTGTTGTCGGGATACGGGCCGATGTTGCGCACCACCATGCGTCCGAGCGACTCGACGCGGATCACCTCCGCGCCCATCTCGGCGAGGTTTACGGTGGCCCATGGGAGTTGAAGCCACTCCTCGACCGTGACAATTCGCACTCCCTTCAGGGGCATGCGCTTGGCGTCTATTGCCATCTGTGCCTTTCGAGAGAGTAAAGCAACGGCTAGATTACACCCGCGGCCCGGAGCCGATCCAGGGACTCGCGGGGACGGCCCAGCCAGTCGCAGAAGACCTCGACGTTGTGTTGGCCGAGCCGCGGGGAAGGTGAGATTCCGATGCACTGCTCCCCGTCGACGCGGAATCCGGAACCGGTGTACCTTAGTGCGCCCATTTCGGGGTGCTGGACGCGCTGGTAGTACTCCCTGTCCTCCAGGTGGGGACAGTCCAGGACCTCCTGGGGAGTCTGCGCCACGCCGAACACGAAGCCACTCTTCATGCCCGCGTCGAAAACGTCGTGCTTGTTGCGGTCGCTTAGCCGCGAGACCATCAGTTCGTTCAGCTCTTCGGCGTTGTTCGACCGGTTGAGGCGGTCTGCGAATCTGTCGTCCAGCAGCTCCGGCGTGTCGAAAAATACGGCCAGCTCCTCCCAGGTATTGCCGCCACTGCTTGCCATAGTGATGTAGCCGTCCCGGCACGGCAGAAAGTCGCCGTCCACAGGCACGTTAACGCGCCTCGTTCGCTTCGAGATGATGCCCAGAAAGCTGTAGTGCGTGAACTGGAACGGCGGCTCGGTGGCCACCGCCTCGGCGATGGAAAGATCCACGTGCTGGCCCAGGCCGCTCATCTCACGTTCGAGCACCGCCAGCATTATGGCGTTGGCCGCGTTGCGACCACCCATTATTTGGGCCTGTTCGAGCGGAGCGCGGGCGGGCGGCTTGTCGGAGTTGCCGCTCAGGTAGAGAAAGCCGGTGAGCGCCTGTAGCGTGATGTCGTCCCACGCGAAGTCGCTGTATGGGCCGGTCTGTCCGAAGGGCGTTATCGAAACGACTATGAGGCCCGGGTTGATCTCGGCCAGGTGCTCGTACTTCAGCCCGAGTTCGGCCATCTCGCCCGGTGGCAGGTCCTCGATCAGCACGTCGGAGCGGCGCGCCATCTCGGTCAGCAGTTCCGCGCCGTCCGGTGTGCCGATGTTCAGCGTCACGCCCGTCTTGCTGGTGTTGAAGAAGGCATAGGTAAGGCTCTGCTCCGGGTCGGGCGCCTCGCTGGCGAACGGGGCATAGCGTCGGCTGTAGTCGCCCTCGGGTGGTTCGACTTTAATCACCTCCGCGCCCTGGTCGGCCAAGAGCTTGGACGCGAGGGGGCCTGCCACGCCCTGTGAAATGTCGATGATGCGCAGGTCGCTGACGAATCCTTTGTGCATAGTCTGGTGTTGCCGGTCCGCGCGCAGGCCGGACGCGCTGCCCATCCGCCGCCGTAGCCACGGGGCAGCAGCACGCCCGCTGGGCCGCTCTTTAGGAAGTGCGCGGAACTATGGTCGGTACCTCCAACTCGTGGACCAGGTTGTCGAACTCCGAAACGTCCTTGTCGATTACCTCGTCCAACTGTTGTATGTAGGGGTCGATCTTCGACGCGAAGTCGACGTAGACCTCATGTGTCTGCGTGGGCGGCGCGTAGTCCGCGCTCGATACCACGTCGACCAAACCGGCGAGCTTGGCATTGAGCTTGACCGGCTGGTTCAGGCGGTCGCGCGCGCCGCGGTAGTTGGTCTGGATCAGGTCCTCTTCGATGGAGGTGAGCTTTTCGTTGAGCGCCGACGCGCCTGCCGAAATCGCCTCCTCGGCAGGGTGGCCCTCAGCCCGCTTGGCCCACTCCTCGACCTGCTCCCTCACGCTGCGGATCTTGATGACGCTCTCGTGTGTCTCGGAGAGCTTGTCTCGAATCTTGAGCAGCAGTTCGAACTGAGCGTCGAAGTCTTCCTGAGTGGCGGTGACGCGCGGGTCCTTGACCAGAGCGAAAGACTGGGTCTCGGTATGGCCGCCGACGGACAGCGTTACCTGGTAGCTGCCCGGGGGCGCTATCGGCCCTGACAGGTCCTCGCTGACCGTCTTGTCGCCGGGCACCTTGGTCGCCGCGGGGTAGCGCATGTCCCACAGGAATCGGTTCGTGCCGGCGTTGGCGGGCGCCCTCTTGGGCTTGTCGTCGCCCTCCGCCTCCTTGCTTGAGAAGGTCTGTATCTCGTTGCCGTTGGCGTCGGAGAACGTCAGCGTAAGCTCGTCGTCGGGCGCTTCGGCCAGGTAGTAGGTGACGATGGGGCCGTATGGCGGGTTCTCTCCCGCGTCCAGGAAGTTACGCTGGACTTGGCCGTACTCGTCCTTGGACTCGTAGTAGCAGACCGCGCCGCCCAGGGCGAGCTGGTAGCTCTTGCCGGTGGTTCCCTCGCGGAAGCGGAAGGGCCGCGCCGGCCTGTAGGTGTCGCGAGGCTTCAGCAGCCTGGCTGAGCTGCCGGAAACGGAGTCGTCGATTTGGCGTAGTTGCGTAAGATCGTCCATGATCCAGAAGGAGCGGCCGTTAGTGGCCGCGACGAGGTCGTCGTCCTTGATGATGAGGTCGTGTACGGGAACTACGGGCAGGTTTCCGGTTAGCGAGTGCCACGAGCCTCCGTCGTCGAACGACACGTAGGCGGTGGTCTCGGTGCCCGCGTACAGCATTCCCGGCCTGACCGGGTCCTCTCGAATGCAGCGCGTGTAGTCGCCGTCCGGAATGTTGGACGATATGTTGGTCCAGGTCTTGCCGTAGTCGCTGGTCTTGTACAGCATCGGCTGGGTCTCGTCGAGCCTGAACCGGGTCGCGGACATGTACGCGGTTGCCGGGTCGTGGTGGGAGGCCTCCAGCATGCCCACCATCGTGAAGTCGCCCAGGTCCGTGGGGGTAATGTTCTCCCAGTTGGCTCCGCCGTCCCTGGTGACGTGCAACAGGCCGTCATCAGAGCCGGCCCAGAGCACGTTGGGGTCGTGGTGGGACTCGGAGAAAGCGAAAATCGTCGCGTATGTCTCCGCGCCCGACGTGTCCTTGGTAATGGGGCCGCCCGACACCTCCATGGTGTGAGGCTCGGCGCGCGTCAGGTCGGGGCTTACCGCTTCCCAGTTGCTGCCGACGTCGGTGGTCTTGAAGACAATGTTGCCGGTCACGTATAGCAGGTCCGGGTTGTGGTGCGAGAAGACGATTGGGTACGTCCACTGAAAGCGGTATTTCATTTCGCTTGCGCCCAGTCCCGTGTTCAGCTCGGGCCAGACGGTGATTATGCGAACCTGCCCGGTTTCGTGGTTGTAGTGCAGCATGTTGCCGCCGCCGCCGGGCGAGCTGCCGATGGAGCCGGACACCACCGTGTTGTGGTCATTTGGATGGACCGCGATGTAGCCGCTCTCGGAGCTTCCGGTGGGGTAGCAGTCCGTCCAGGGGATAGCTCCCTTGTGGGTCATGCTCGGCACGCAGATGGCGGAGTTGTCCTGTTGGGTGCCGTAGACGTGGTAGGGGAACTGGTTGTCGGTGATTACGTGGTAGAACTGCGACGTTAGCTGGTTGTAGATGGTCGACCAGGAGTCGCCGCCGTTGAAGGTAATGGTCGCGCCGCCGTCGTTGCCCTCGATCATGCGTCGGGGGTTGCGCGGGTCAATCCACAGGTCGTGGTTGTCGCCGTGGGGCGTACCAACGGTGTTGAAGGTCCTGCCGCCGTCTATGGACTTCCAGCAGGAGTAGTTGAGGACCCAGACAGTGTCTGCGTCCTGTGGATCGGCGAATATGTGCTGGTAGTACCAGGGTCGGCCCTGGATGTCACGGCTATCGCTGGCGAGCTCCCATGTGTCGCCGTAGTCGTCGGAGCGGAACAGCCCACAGTCCTCGGCTTCGACGGTGGTGTAGACGCGCCCGGACTTGGCAGGCGATGCGGCTATGCCTACGCGGCCGATCATCCCATCCGGCAACCCCTTGTTGCGGGTGATCTCGGTCCACGTGTCACCGCCGTCGGTGGACCGGTAAATGCCGCACTCGTCGCCACCGCTGTTCAGGCTCCATGGGGTGCGTTGCACCTGCCAGATGGCCGCGTAGAGAATGCGGGGGTTGTTAGGGTCCATCGAGAGGTCCGCCACACCCGAGTTCTCGCTCTTGTACAGTATCTTTTCCCAGTTCTTGCCGCCGTCGGTGGAGCGGAACACACCGCGCTCTTCGTTTGGGCCGTAGGCGTGGCCTAGAGCGCCGACGTAAACGATGTCTGGGTTGGTGGGATGGATCCGCACCCGCGATATGTGGCGGGTGTCAGCCAGGCCTAGGTGAGTCCAGGTCTTTCCGGCGTCGGTGGAGCGGTAGACGCCGTCGCCGTAGGTTACATTGCTCCTGATGCAGGCTTCGCCGGTGCCAACGTAAATGACGTTGGGGTCGGAGTCGGACACGGCGATGGCGCCAATGGATGCGGTGTTGATCTGGCCGTCGGAGATGTTCTGCCAGTAGGTGCCAGCGTCGTCCGTTTTCCAGACTCCGCCGGCGCACGCGCCGAAGTAGAACACTGCGGGGTCTACGGGATCCCCGGCGACGGCGACGGTGCGACCGCCGCGCGGCGGGCCGATGCATCGCCAGCGGACCGCGTTCATAATGCCTGCGTCGTTGCCGTTCGAGCCTTGCGTCATCTGTCCACCTCTCGATTGGATGCGTGGTCAAAGGTCCGGGCGGCTCCCCGCTCCGCGTGGTGGCGCGACGCAGGGGGCGCTCTTCGGACCGCCCGTATTTTCGCACATCACGCCGCCCGCGTACAACCGCAACCGACCGGCAGGAACAGGTCGTCAATGGTCAGCGTGCCCCCTGTGCTATAATCCGCGCAATTCACATCTGACGGGAGGTTGCGCCATGGCTGGGGAATACTCCGCACGACCCGAACTGAACAGGGGCACGTTACTGTGGGCGTACGAGAGGATGGTGACCATCCGTCGCTTCGAGGAGCAGGCCCGCCGGGAAGCGGACGCGGGCAAGCTTCGCGGTATGCACTCCTCGATCGGCCAGGAGGCCGTGCCCACCGGTGTATGCGCTCACCTTCGGGACAGCGATTTCGTGCTGGGCACGCATCGCAGCCATCATCACTGCATCGCCAAGGGAGTCGACCTGAACGAGATGATGGCGGAACTGCTGGGCAAGGCGACCGGAACGAACAAGGGCAAGGGCGGCACGATGCACATCGCCGACATCAACAAGGGGATG
Organism: uncultured Dehalococcoidia bacterium; assembly: GCA_951812395.1. GTDB lineage: Bacteria > Chloroflexota > Dehalococcoidia > Lucifugimonadales > CATOSD01 > CATOSD01. The sequence continues at coordinate 1,318,647 of CATOSD010000002.1, read as the reverse complement.
CTCGGCGCGAACGGCGTAGTCGGCTCCAACATTCCGGTCGCGACCGGCGTGGCGCTCAGCGCGAGCGTTCGCGGCTCGGACCAGGTCAGCGTGGTGTTCTTCGGCGACGGCGCTTCCAGCCAGGGGAGCCTGCACGAGTCGATGAACCTTGCCAGCATCTGGAATCTGCCCATCCTGTTTGTCTGCGAGAACAACCGCTACGCCGAGGCCACCCCATTCGAGTACTCGGTGGCGGGGGCGTCGGTATCCGGGCGCGCGGCGGGCTACGCCATGCCGGGCGTGACGGTGGACGGCCAGTCGCTGCCCGACGTCTACGCCGCCGCGGGCGAGGCGGTGAGGCGGGCGAGGGCCGGCGAGGGGCCGACCCTGATAGAGGCGCAGACGTACCGCTATCAGGGCCACTTCGGGGCCGACAACCCTCTTGGGTACAGGACAGAAGAAGAGGAAGCGTATTACCACGCCAGGGACTGCATCGACAGGCTCAGGGCGCACGTCCTGGAAGGGGAATATGCAACGGAGGCCGAGTTGTCCGACATCGACGAGAGCGCGGTCGCCGCAGTACTGACGGCTATCCAGTTCGCGGACGAGAGTCCCTTTCCGGCCGACGACGAGTTGACCACTGACGTGTACGTGTCATACCGGTGAGCCCGAAGTTCGGAATCGGTTTGCGGCAATTGGGAGGCGAGATATGACGACCGCTAGTCAGACAAGGCAGCTTTCGTACATTCAGGCGGTTAACGAGGCGTTGCGCCAAGAGATGGAACGCGACGCGTCCGTCATTATCATGGGCGAGGACATCGCGGGGGGCGCCGGACGTCCCGACAAGGAGGACGCCTGGGGCGGCCCTATGCGGCTCACCAAGGGGCTGATCGGCCAGTTCGGCGCGGCGCGCGTGCGCGACACGCCCATTTCCGAGGCCGGGTTCGTGGGCGCGGGCGTGGGAGCGGCGGCCACCGGGCTACGGCCCGTCGTCGACCTCATGTTCGTTGGCTTCTTCGGCGTATGCGCCGACCAGATCGTGAACAATGCCGCCAAGATCCACTACATGTTCGGCGGCAAGGTGCGCGTGCCCCTCACCATCATGACGGGTATCGGCGCGGGAACCAACTCCGCTGCCCAGCACTCCGAGACGCTGTACTCGGTGTTCACGCACTTCCCCGGCCTGAAGTGTGTCGTGCCCTCCAATCCGTACAACGCCAAGGGGCTGTTCGTGTCGGCTATCCGTGACGATGACCCCGTGATCGTCTTCAACAACCGCCAGCTTCTCGGAAGACGTTACGACGTGGACGTTCCGGAGGAGGCCTACGAGGTCCCCATAGGCAAGGCGTCGATCGCAAGGGAAGGAACGGATGTCACGCTCGTGGGCATCGGTTTCACGACGGGCGTGTGCCTGGATGCGGCGCGGGAACTGGAGTCCAGGGGCTACTCCGCCGAGGTGATTGATTTGCTGTCCCTGTCCCCGATGGATGACGAGGCCATCGTCACTTCGGTCCAGAAGACCCGTAAGATAGTCGTGGTCGACGAGGACTACCCGCGGTGCAGCATCGCAAGCGACGTGTCCGCGCTGGCCGCGGAAGAGGCGTTCGATTACCTGGACACCCCGCCCAAGCGCGTGAATCCGCCTCACACCTCCGTGCCGTACAGCCAGCCGCTGGAGGCTCTGTACGTGCCCAACGCGACCCAGGTCGTCCATGCGGCGCTCGAGGTCCTGGAGTAGACTACAGAGAGACCCCTTTCCCCCGGATGGGGGGAAGGTTGGGATGGGGGTGAAGGCCAGATGGCGACGCCCGTGGTGATGCCCAGACTCGGCGACTTCATGGCTGAGGGACAGGTGAGCAGGTGGGCGAAGTCCGACGGTGACCACGTGACGCAGGGCGAGGTGATCGCCCAGATCGAGTCCGAAAAGCTCAATTACGACCTGGAGGCGTCCCAGGACGGTGTTCTGCACACGCTGGCCGCGGAGGGCGAGACGGTGCCGGTGGACGGCCTTCTCGCCTACCTTCTCGCTGAGGGTGAGTCGCCGCCCGCCCGTGACGCCGCCGCAGGTCCCGCTCCCACCGCCGCTGCGCCATCCGTACCTACCCCCGCGCGCGGCCGGATGCGGCGGGGCGACGCAGCCGTGCCATCGACGCCAGGCGCCCGCCGGTTGGCGGCTAACCTAGGCATCGACATCGCACTCGTCAGGCCCACCGGCCCGCGCGGCAGGGTAGTGGACGCCGACGTCAGGGCTTACGTCGAGAGTCTGAACCCACCTGGCGGCGGTGTCAGCGTCCCACGGGGACTTCCCACTCCAACCAAGATCGAACCTCTGGCAGGGATTAGAAAAAGCATCGCCGAGCACATGCGAGGCAGCCTCGCTGGTACGGCGCAGCTCTCTTACTTCCTGGAGGTGGACGTCACTGAGGTGCAGCGGCTAAGGAGGGAGACGTCCAGGGAATCTGGCAGTGTCATCACGCTCGCCCACGCGCTCATCATGGCCTGCGCGGGGACGCTGCGGCGGGTGCCCGCCCACAACAGCGTATTGGTGGACGGGAACGTGCTGTACTTCGACGAGGTGAACATCGGGGTGGCGGTCGCGCTCGACGACGGCCTGATTGTGCCGGTCGTCAGGAACGTACAGGATAAGAGCATCTTCGAAATTTCCGATGAGGTGCACGACTTGGCCGTTCGCGCCCGTGAGAACCAGCTGTCGCCCGACGAAGTGGTCGGCGGCACGTTCACGATAAGCGTGCTCGGGACCGTGGACGGCTTCTCGCCGATACTGAACGCTGGGCAGAGCTCCATCCTCGGAGTCGGCAGGTCCGTCCAGAAGCCGGTCGTGAGAGGCGGAGAGGTTGTCGTCAGGGAAATGCTGACGGTGAGCCTCACTTCAGACCACCAGGTCATCGACGGCGCGGTGGCGGCAGCGTTCCTGCGGCGGTTTCAACAGCTTGTGGAGCGACCGTCCAGGTTGTTCAACTAGGTGCGGCCCGGCGTAAGTGTTGCCACTCGGTGCGGCACGACCCTATAATGCGAGCCATGACTAACAGACTCAGAGACAAAGTAGCCATCATCACCGGCGGTTCGTCCGGCATCGGACGCCAGACGGCGCTGCGTTTCGCGCAGGAGGGAGCGTCCGTTGCGATAGCGGACCGCAACCGGCGCATGGGCGAGGAAACGCTGCGCATCGTGGAGGAGGCGGGCGGCGACGCGCTGTTCTTGCCTGTGGACGTCGCCGATCCGGCGCAGGTCGGCAGCATGGTGGAGAGCACCGTCGAACGATTCGGTCGCGTGGACGTGCTCGTGAACGCGGCGGCTATCCTGATTCGCACGCCGCCGCTGGCGGAGGTGGAGGAACGGGACTGGGACCTGATGATGGACGTGAACCTGAAGGGTCTTTTCTTCTGCTGCAAGTACGCTATTCCCGCTATGCTCGATAGCGGCGGCGGCTCCATCGTAAACATAGCCTCTATGGCCGGACTACGCGGGTACGGCATGTCGCTACCGTATGCGGTTACCAAGGCCGGCGTCATCCACCTCACCACCACCGCCGCTGCCCAGTACACTCACCTGGGCGTCCGCGTCAACGTCATCGCGCCCGGCTCGGTGGACACGCCGCAGTTCCGAGGCAGCACGGCGAGCACGGAGGCCGTACGAGAACGCGAGGAGCAGCACCCGTTGGGGCGCGTCGGAACGCCCGACGAGATTGCCAACGTCATCGTGTTCCTGGCGTCCGACGAGGCGTCGTACGTCAGCGGCAGCCTGTTCGTGGTGGACGGCGGCCTGGCGAGCGTGGGGCGCTAGGGGAGGCCGAATGGACGCATTGATTGAAATCGCCAATCGCGCGGTTGCCGACTACGGCTTTCGCCAGGCGGCGCTGTGGAGTCCGGGCGACGTGGCGGCGCGCTGGGAGCTGTCAGCCGAGGAGACGGCGGTGCTGGAGGGCGCGCTGCACGACGCGCTGGACGAACTGCCCGTTCCGGTGGAGCCTGACGACGTTCCCGGACAGCAGGAGCGCATCGGCGGGATCATCCGGGCGGCGCTGGCGGGCTAGGCGCGCGCGAACTCCGGCCCCCGGCTAGAGCGCGTTCTTCACCACCTGGCCGCCCTTGACTACGAGGGGTACGTTGGCGGCATCCCCCAGAAGCTCGATGTCAACAATGGGATCGCCGGCGACAGCTATCAGATCGGCCTCGTAGCCCTCCCGGATCACGCCTACACGGTCCTCAAGGTTGAAGAGCCTAGCGTTGGTGCTCGTCGCGCTGACGATGGCTCCCATTGGACCCAGCAGACGGGCCTTGTGGACCAGCTCACCGCCGCGCCCGGACTGCCGTTCGCCGAGGATGTCGGACCCTGAGCCGATTGCCGCGCCTGCCTCCCGCGCGGTGCGGACGCTGTCCGGCATGAGTCCTCTCACCTGCTCCAGCTTCATCGCGCTGTAGTGCGACACACCCTCCGCCTCCGGTGACTCCGCCAGCCGCTCGATCACGAGCAGCGTCGGCACGACGAACGCGCCCAGCTCGGCGACGCGGGCCGCGGTTGGCTCGTCCAGGATGCTTGCGTGCTCGAGCGAACGCACGCCGGCGTCCAGAGCGTTGTTCATCGAGGGCGACGTGTGGCAGTGGGCCAGCACGTAGGTGCCCGCCGCACGTGCCTCGTCGACGGCGGCCCTCAACTCTGCCACGCTGAACCCAAGGCTGTCCAGCTTGTCCATCTGCGACATCACGCCACCTGAAGCCATCACCTTGATCTGCGTGGCGCCCAGACGCAGCTGCTGGCGAGCGGCGGCGCGTACCGAGTCCACTCCGTCCACAAGCGCGGTGGCGGCCAGTACACCCGGAATCGACACCTGGGGAGAGTTGTCGTAGCGTCCGCGGTGATCGCCGTGCCCGCCCGTCTGGGACAGTGGAGAGCCGGACGGCAGAATGCGCGGACCGCTTATCAGCCCCTGTTCGACCGCGCGCGAAAATGCCGGGTCCAGTCCGCCGGCGTCCCGTACCGTGGTGAACCCCTCCTGGAGAGCGATGTTGATGTTGTCGATTGCGCCCAGGGTGTAGGTCACGAGATTGTCGTCGTCGTCGTAAGACCCGGCGTTTACGCCCACGAGGCCGAAGTGGACGTGGGCGTCCGTCAGGCCGGGCATGAGCGTGTGTCCCGTCAGGTCGATGGCGTCGGCGACGGGCGGCTGACCCACTTCGGACGCGGGGCCGACGTGGGCAATAGCGCCGTCTTTCACGAGCACGCTCATACCGGACTGGGGATCAGAGCCGGCGCCGTCTATAAGGGTCACGTTTTGCAGAAGGAGGTCAGTCATTTCTCGCTCACTTCCTGTATGTGTGTGGGTCCTGTGGGGTTCGTGTTTCACCGGCGTGGCTAAAGCTGGGCGTGGGCATCCTTAGACCGGAACTCCAGCCAGTCCTCGAGGATCCGGTAGTCGTGCGGAAAGGGCAGGGGCGGCATGTCATCAATATCGAAGAAGGCCGCTCCCTGCGCGTCGTGGCCCGCCGCGAGCTCGCCACACAAGACCTCGGCCGCGTAGACCGCCACCGCAACGTGCGATCCGGTCTCGGAGTACAGCCCCACCAGACCCTTCAGCCGCACGTGCAGCCCGGTCTCCTCCAGCGTCTCCCGGACCGCCGCGTCCTCCACGCGCTCGCCTCGGTCCACGTAGCCTGACGGGAAGCTCCACCGGCCCAGATGCGGTTCGACCCCGCGGCGCACAAGGGCGACCTTGCCGTCGACCACCACAAGAGTCACCGCCGCCAGCTTGGGGTCCTCGAAGACCGCTACGCCGCAACCAGAGCAGCGTGGCCGCGGCTTGCCCTCGACTGATTCCGTTTCCAGGCCGCCGCCGCAGTACTGGCAAAATCTCAGTTCGCGCTGCAAGTCTCCTCCCGCACCAGCCGCGTGTGGGCTTATGCTAGCGCGTGCGCCCGCGGCTGTCCACTTGCGGAACGGCGCATGATGCGAACGCTCCCGATGGTGTGTGGGCGGCTGACCTTCCCACGCCTGGCCGCGTTTGACCCGCTATTACGGGCACGCCTATAATCGCGGCGCCGGGCGCTGGCGATTCCACGTTCTTACCCAGTTCGCGCTCGGCATATGAAGGAGGCGCCAAATGGGCGAGATAAGACCGAACGCCGTGAAGCGAAAGCTGGCGGCCGGGCAGGCCGCGACTATCCTGAGCGGCAACAACTCCGCCGATGTGATCGACATGCTGGGGCCGCTGAACTTCGACGGGATCTGGCTGGAGGGTGAGCACGGGCCGGTCGACTTCGGCAACGTGCCTGACCTGACGCGGGCGTGCGACCTGTGGGGCAAGACGTCCGTCGTGCGAGTCAACTCAAACAACTACGTCACTATCTACAGGACGCTGGACCTGGGCGCGCAAGGGATCGTGGTCCCGCACGTGAACACCGCCGATGAGGCCAGGGCTGTGGTCGACGCCGGCAAGTTTCACCCGCTTGGCTCGCGCGGCATGTACACCAGCCGTCAGGGCTACGGTGTGCCCGACTACCTGCACCGCGCCAATGACGAGACGCTGCTGGTGGTGCTCATCGAGGATATAGCCGCGATCGGGAACCTGGGAGAAATCGTCGAGGTGGACAACATAGACGTGTTCTTCGTCGCGCCCAGCGATCTCGCGCAGAGCATGGGACACCTGGGAAGGGCGGACCACCCCGAAGTGCAACGGGTCATCGACGGGGCCATAGCCCAGATTGTCGGGGCAGGGAGGACCGCTGGCACGGTGGTCTCGGACGCGACTGTAGAGACCTACATAGGCAAGGGGGTACGCTTCTTGATGACGAGCTGGAACGCCTGGCTGGCCGCTTCGGTGCAGGACTTCGTCCGGAAGGTCGGCGAGGCCACGAGCTAGCTCGCCGATCTGCCTGTAGGGGCGCAGTGCCACTCACCCCCTTCCTTACGTTCCCTCTGTGTACAGACCGGGGGGAATGGACTACATTGGCCCTGGTCTATACACACCATCAAGGGGAAAAGGATTATCGGGACGTCTAGCGCCGCTTGAGGGCGCGCCCGGGCAGGGCGCCGGTGTGGGCGCCGTCGTCGATCACCACGGTACCGTTGACTATCACGTAGTCGATGCCGATAGGAAGCTGCTTCGGCTCGGTGCGAGTGGCCGGCGCGGAAACCTTGTGCGGGTCGAACACGGTGATGTCGGCCTTCATGCCGTCGCGCAGCAGGCCGCGGTCGGACAGCCCAAGCCGCTGCGCCGGGAACGACGTCATCTTGCGTATGGCCTCAGGCAGCGACATCTGCCTCTCCTCGCGAACGTACTCCGCCAGGATCACCGGGAAGCAGCCGTACGTGCGGGGGCTTGGAAAATCGCCGAGCAGCACTGCGTCGCTGCCCACCATCGACATCGGGTGCGTGACGAAAGCGGGCAGCGTGTTGCCGTTGGTCCCTGCCGCGACGTAGCAGGTCTGCAGGTCCTCGGCAAGCAGCAGGTCGCAGAGCGCATCAACCTCTGTCTTGCCCATCATTTCGGCGATCTCGGCCACTGACCGGCCCTCGTACTTGTGGTTTTCGGGCCGCTTGAAGTAGGTTAGCCACATATCCTGCCAAGTGGGCGCTCTCGGACCTATCTCCCTGCGCAGCCGTTCGCGTCCCTCCTCGGAGCGCAGCACTTCCTTCAAACGCCCGGGGCCTCCGTCGTGCGTCCAGTCGGGGAACACTATGAGAATGCGAGTGCTGCCGTAGACGTAGGGATAGCTGTCGAAGGTCACGTCCTGGCCGCTGGCCTGGGTGTCCTCAAGCAGTTCGAGCATTCGCCGTCCGCCGCCCGCGCTGGGCGCGCGTTGGTAGAAGTGGGTGACGTGGAGCGGAGCGCCGCTTCGCTGCCCGATCTCTATGGCCTCTCGGAACGGGTCCAGGAACTGGTCCCCCAGCCTGTAGCGGACGTGCGTATGGTAGAACCCGCCTAGCGCTGCCGCGGTTGAAGCGAGCGCCGTGACCTCCGCCGTGTCGGCGTAGTTGCCCGGCGGGTAATCGAGGCCGGTGGATAGGCCAACCGCGCCCTCCTCCATGGCCTCCCTGACTATGGCCTGCATGTTGGCGACTTCCGCGGGCGTCGCGGGCCTGTCATCCCAGCCGATGGCGTCGATGCGCACGGGCGAGTTGCCCAGGATGTAGGCGATGTTGACCGCCACCTTGCGGTCGAACATGGCGAGGTACTGCTCCACTGTGGACCACGAGCCTGGCAGCGGCGGGTTGCCGTCCAGGCCGGAGTTCAACTCGACGAATCGGAGGAAGTTCTCCTGGGTCCTGAACGGTGCGTAGGAGTTGCCGTCGACGCCGACCAATTCTGTCGTGATGCCCTGGTGCACCTTCGGCTCGTGCCTGGGCTCTGACAGAATGACGAGGCCGGCGTGGGAGTGCATGTCGATGAAGCCGGGGCACACGATGCGGCCCGACGCGTCGATAGTGCGCGCCGACTGGATGTGCGAGACGTCGCCGCGTAGCAGGCTCAGTGTGTCGCCCTCGACGCCCACCGCGCCGTAGAAGCCCTGGCTGCCAGTGCCGTCTATGATCATGCCGCCGGTGATGAGCAGGTCGAGCATAGGTGTTATTCCCTCGTTTCTATCGATTCGCCGCGGCTCCGCGCCGGGCGGGAAGGCAAGAGCGATTCTACATCGTACGAGCGCGCTTATCCAGACTGGCGGCTCGCAACTCGGCAAGAGGCGGACATGAATGGAGCATTCTTTACGCGATGGCCATCGTATGCGACGCCCCGAATTGCACGCATCCTGATATACTTTCTGCTAACCATTCGCGGCGCAAAGGCGTTGCAATAGACATCGGAGGAAAACTTCCAAATGTTGGAACTCAGGAGTACAGTCGTTGGGTTACGAGAGCGCATTGCCGACATCATGGTGCGTCTTTGACCTCGAAGGCAAGCGCCTGCAGATCGCCCGCCTGGAAAAACAGGCGACCGATCCAGAGTTCTGGAGCTCTCCCGCTGAGGCTCAGCACACTATGAGGCGAATATCCGCCCTGACGCAGGAGGTCCACGAGTGGCAGTCGCTGGACGAGGCGGCGGCATCGGTGGAGGAGTGGTTGGAGCTGACGCTGGAGGAGGGGGACGACTCGCTGCTGAGCGGTCTGAGGCAGGACCTCGCGAAAGTGAGCGAGCGGCTGGGCGCACTTGAGTTCAAACTGGCCCTTTCTGGCGAGTATGACCAGCGCAACGCCATTGTCGCGCTTCACGCGGGCGCCGGTGGCGTGGACTCGCAGGATTGGACGAGAATGCTAATGCGAATGTACCTGAGGTGGGCCGAGAGGCGCGGATTCTCCAGCGACGTGCTGGACGTCTCATTTGGCGAGGACGGCGGCGTGAAGAGCGCGACAGTCCAGTTGTCCGGTCCATACGCGTTCGGCTACATGAGGGCCGAGCGGGGAGTGCACCGCCTTGTCAGGATATCGCCCTTCGACGGAAACCACGCGCGTCATACCTCGTTCGCTCTCGTGGAGGCGCTTCCGGAGGCCGAGGAGGGCGTGGACGTTACGATCGACCCAGATGACATCAAGCTCGAGGTGTTCAGGGCCGGCGGTGCCGGCGGCCAGAGCGTTCAGAAGAACTCCACCGCGGTCCGAGTGACGCATCTGCCTACCGGCATACGGGTTAGCTGCCAGAACGAGCGCTCCCAGCGACAGAACCGCGAGTTCGCCATGCGCATACTGCTGGCCCGGCTCGTGGAACTCGAAATGCGTCGCAGGGCCGAAGAGATGGCGAGGCTGAAGGGAGAGCACATCTCTCCCGAATGGGGCAATCAGATCAGAAGCTACGTCCTGCACCCGTACCAGATGGTGAAAGACCACCGGACGGGCCATGAGGACTCAGCCGCCGAGTACGTCCTCGACGGCAACATCGACTCATTTATCGAGACGTTTCTAGCGTCGCAGGTTGGAGGGTGACATTGTTCAAGCTGAAATGGATTCTGCTTATCGTGTTCGTATTGGCCGCGTTCGTGGCGGTTGCTTGCGGTAGCGACTCGAGTGATGAAGAGCCGGATTCGAGCGAGGCGTCCGCGCTATCTACGGACCCGACGCCGGTTCCAGAAGAGCCAACTGCAACGGCGATCGTCAGCACGGAGCCGTCAACCCCGGCAGTCAATACCCCAACCGGCGGTGTATTTCGCAGGCAGTGGGCAGACCCGCCCACTCTAGATCCGCATCTGACTACAGACACGACGTCCTCATTTGTGGTCGTAGAGCTGTTCAGCGGCCTCGTCACAATCAACACGGACTTGGAGTTGGTGCCCGACATCGCCGAACGCTGGGAGATCAGCACCGACGGCCTGCAATACACCTTCTACCTGCGGCCCAACGCCAAGTTCCACGACGGCAAGCCGGTTACCGCACAGGACTTCAAGTGGTCCATCGAACGGGCGGCCGCGCCGGAAACGGCGTCGCCAGTGGCCGAGACGTACCTCAACGACATTGTCGGCGCGCTCGACTACATCAAGGGTGACGCGACTGAGATATCCGGCATCCGTGTCGTGGACGACACGACGCTGAGGATAACCGTGGACCAGCCGAAGGCGTACTTCCTCGCCAAGCTGACCTACCCGACAGCGTTCGTCGTGGACCGCGCCACCGTGGAGGCAGGCGGCCGGGGCTGGACCGATAACCCGAACGGCACCGGCCCGTTCCGGCTGAAGGAGTACAAAATCGGCGAGCGTATAGTCCTGGAGCGCAACGAGCACTTCTACCGGGAGCCGGCTATGGTTGATACCATTCTGCTGAATCTCGCCGGTGGGCAGTCCATGGCGATGTACGAGAATGACGAGATCGACATTACCGGCGTCAGCCTGTTCGACCTCGAGAGGGTGCTAGACCCCAATGAGCCGCTGAACGATGAGCTTGTAGTGGCGCCGCCCGACTTCAGCATCTCCTACATCGGCTTCAACACCAGCATGGCGCCTTTCGACGATCCCAAGTTCAGGCAGGCGCTCAACCATGCCATCGACAAGGAGCTTATCGCGTCCGAAGTTCTCTCGGACCTGGTGGTGCCCGCATTCGGCATTCTGCCCCCCGGTTTCCCCGGCTACAACGAGAACCTGGAAGGTCTGCGGCACGACAAGGAGCTCGCCCAACGGCTCCTGAGCGAGTCCGCCTACGCAGACGCCGAGTCAAGGCCGCGGATCGTCATTACCGTGCCCGGCACCGGCGGCACGATAGGGCTGGACCTGGAGGTCGTGATCGAGATGTGGCGCCAGGTCCTGGGTGTGGAAGTCGAAATCCAGCAGGTGGAGTGGGCGACCTACCTCGAAGACCTAAACGATGCCAAGTTCCAGGCTTACGCCGGGCTGGGCTGGCAAGCGGACTATCCCGACCCGCAGGACTTCCTGGACATACTGTTCCACACCGACAGCAACCTCAACCACGGCGCATACTCCAATCCTGAACTGGACACCATCCTGGAACGCGCCCGCACCCTGCAGGACCCGCTGGCGCGCATCGCGGAATACAGGCGGGCAGAAGAGCTGATCGTCCAGGATGGCGCCTGGGTGCCGCTGTGGTACACCGGCGAGCGCCACCTGCTGCTCAAGCCCCACGTGGAGGGCTACAGGGTCACGCCGATGATCGTACCCAAGCTGAGGGAAATCCGCCTCAACTAACAGAATAAGAACAATCGACCATGAGTGCGGCGGAAGCGGCAGCGCGCTACTTCCGCCGTTTGCGTTGTACTGGTTTCCGACGTATGACGGGATTTTGCTCAGATTCCACCTTGAATTCTCGCTGGGGAAAGCTCTAGTCTCTATCCCCGTAGCCGAGTAGAAGGAAGGAGGCCGGTCATGACCATTAACGCGTACCTCAACTTCAATGGGAACTGCCGCGAGGCTTTCGAGTTCTATCAGTCTGTGTTTGGCGGTGAATTCAATAACCTAGCCACGTTCGAAGAAATGCCTGCCGACACGCCAGTCGACGAGTCCGACCGCGATAAGATAATGCACGTGTCGCTGAACGTGGGTTCGAGCGTGCTGATGGGGAGTGACGTGCCCGCGCACTTCGGGCCGCCTCGCAACTTCGGCAACAACGTGGCGCTCTCTTTCGTGGCCGATAGCCGCCTGGAGGCCGATGCCCTCTTTGCCGCCATGTCCATGGGGGGGAAGGTAGAGATGCCCATGCAGGACATGTTCTGGGGCGACTACTTCGGCGCCTGTGTCGACCGGTTCGGAATCAACTGGCAGTTCTTACACTCATCGGGGCAGTAGCAGGTGGGGACGGTAGCGGGCCGCCCGACCTGGGCGGCCCGCTCAGTTCGACAGCGTCGCGCCACAGGGTTGAGGCGCTAGAGGATCTGTGATAGGAACAGCTTGGTCCTGTCGCTCTGCGGGTCTTCGAAGATTTGCTCCGGCGGCCCTTCCTCGACCAACACGCCCTCGTCAAACATCATCATCCGGTCGGCCACCTCGCGGGCGAAACCCATTTCGTGAGAGACTACCATCATCGTCATGCCGGACTGCGCCAGCTCCTGCATAACGTCGAGCACCTCTTTGATCATCTCCGGGTCGAGGGCCGAGGTGGGCTCGTCGAAAAGCATGACTTTGGGCTGCATGGCAAGTGCCCGCGCGATGGCCACTCGCTGCTGCTGGCCGCCCGAGAGCTGGGACGGGTACTTGTCGGCCTGCTCTTCTATTCCCACGCGCCGCAGCAGCTCGAGCGCGGTCTCCTCAGCCTCAGCCGCGGGCGTCTTGCGCACCTTGATCGGGGCCAGGGTGATGTTGCTCATTACGCTCAGGTGGGGAAACAGGTTGAAGGACTGGAAGACCATGCCCACTTCCTGCCGAATGGCGTCGATGTTTCGAATGTCGTTCGACAGCTCTATACCGTCCACGATGATGTCGCCCCGCTGGTGTTGCTCCAGGCGGTTTATGGTGCGGATGAAGGTGGATTTGCCCGAGCCAGACGGTCCGAAAATGACCACCACTTCACCGCGCCCAACGTTTGTGGTTATACCCCTGAGCGCGTGAAACTCCCCGTACCACTTGTGCACGTTGCGGCATACAATGATGTCCTGAGTTTCGCTTCTCGCCTCTGAACTGGCCAAAACACTCCCCCTATCTCTCTCCCACGCCCAGGTGCCGCTCATACCGGCGACTGACGTATGACATGCTGTAGCAGAACACCCAGAACACCACGGCGATGAAGATGAAGAGCTCTTTCGCGCTGGAAAGGAGTTCCGGATTACCCTGAATGTATGCCCGGCTCTCCTCGACAATGTCCAACATCCCGATGATGTACACCAGGCTGGTGTCCTTGAACAGCGAGATGAACTGGCCCACGATTGCCGGAATGACATTGCGTATCGCCTGTGGCAGGGAGATGAGCAGAGTCGTTTGCCATCCCGGCAGACCCAGCGCCCTGGCTGCCTCTGCCTGTCCTGGGTGCAGCGCCTGCAACCCTCCCCGTATGTTTTCAGCCATGTACGCCGAACTGAACAGGGTAATGATGATTGCGGCGCGAGGCAATGGGTCCAGAGGGAAGTCTCTGGGAAACGCGAGGGGAACCAGCACCTGCGACATGAACAGCAGAGTGATGAGGGGTACGCCTCGGAACACCTCGATGAACACGACGCAGATTGCTTTGACGACCTGAAGGTCGCTGCGACGGCCAAGGGCCAACCCAATTCCGATGGGCAAGCTCAGCGCTATGCCGGCCACGGCCAGCAGAATGTTGAGCATCAGCCCGCCCCAGTTCTTCAGGTCCACAACCGGCCCTAGACCGGGAACCCAACCGAACAGCAAGTCCGGCATCAGGCCGGGCCCACCGTCCTCCCATCCCCTCAGTAACAACAGCGTGAGCAGGAACGCCGCGAGGGCGAGCATACCTACGCCCTTGACGGTCCTGAAGAAAGGGATGTAGCGCGCCAACGCCCACCCCATGGCAACCGCCGGCAGGTTCGCCAGCAGGAGCAGACGGACGTCCATGCCCATCCGCTCGAAGTCGTATGGGAGGAACGCGAAGGCTGCGGTTGCGACTGCGCTGATGATCGCGATCCGCTTCGCCACTCCGCCACCGGCGACCACCCAGATCATTCCCAGAAGCATGGAGACCAACAGAAGGCCCACCTGTGGCCTCCAGAAGCAATTGTTTCCAGGACAAGACTGGTCGGTGTTGTACGGGCCCAACACGAACAGCCCGCCAATCTCTGCCAGAAGGCCCCAGTCCGCGCTCAGGAACACCCACCTGAGGCCGAACCAGCCCCCAACCAGCAGGACAGCGGCGGAGACGATTGTAAGGGCGCCGCTGAACCGCGAATCGAACAGATTGGCACGCATCCAACCGAGTACACCCACTTCGGAGCGGGGTGGGGGCAGTATGGGGGCGGGCGCGGTTTGCGAATGTGTCGCCATGGCCTAGCCTTCCCGGAACCGTATGTGGCGGTTGTAGAGGTTGCCGATCAGTGACCAGGTGAGGCTCATCGCGAGGTAAGCCAGCATGATCAGAATGTAGATTGAAACCGCCGGCGCGGTCTGTGTCATGGTCTTGGCCACGTTGGTCAGGTCGGAGTAGCCTATGGCGCCCGCGAGGCTGCTGTTTTTTGTCAAGTTCAGGCTTTGGCTGATGAGAGGCGGGATTATCACACGCAGGGCCTGGGGAAACGTAACGTGCCGAAGGGCCTTCATCGGGGACAGGCCGAGCGCGGAGGCGGCCTCGCGTTGCCCGCGGCTAACCGATTGTATCCCGGCGCGCACTATCTCTGCGATGAAGGACGAGGTGTAGACTACCAGACCGACCAGCAGCGCCAACAGGCCCGCCGACGCAGTGAAGCCGCCTTCGATGCGTCCGAACCTGCCCTCCGGCGCCGGGTAGGAAGAGATAAACGGGGCCTCTCCGAAGGCTAAACCGACGACGACCCAGCCAACGACGACTATCAGCAGCGTCGCGCCAAGGCCGTAGATCACTGGGTAGGAGGACACGCCCGCCAATATCTCACGGCGGCTTTGAAAGCGGTGGACCGCCACGCCACTCACGACCGCGAGCGCTGCCACTGCAAGCCAGACCAGGCTCGCAGCCGTGCTGCTGGCCATCATCCAGGGGACCGATACACCGGCGTTGTTGACGTAAATGTTGCCGACGAAGACGTATCCTTCACGCACGGGTGGCAGCGCGAGCAGAATGTAAAACCAGAAGAAGAGCTGCACCAGCAAGGGAACGTTGCGAAAGAACTCGATGTAAACGGTGGCTATCCTGGAAACTATCCAGTTGCTGGATAGCCGTGAGACGCCCACGAAGATTCCCAGCAGGATCGCAAGGATGATGCCGACAATCGCAACGAAGAGCGTGTTAGTCGCGGCGACTCCCAGGGCGTAGAGAAAGGAGTTAGAGGACTCGTATGGAAGGAAGTGCTGTCCGATGGGCGTCTGATAGGCCCTGGACAAGAAATTGAATCCGAAGGGGATGTTGCGCTCTTGTATAGCGCTTCCGATATTGAAGAAGAACCAGGCAACCAGGGCCACCACCACCACGCCCGACACGATCTGCGACGTCCAGCGTATGATACGCTCATGCCGCCAAATCGGTATGCCCTGGTAGGTCAGATTTCGTGGTATGGTCGTCATGCGCCCAGCCAATCCCGCTCTCGGCTAAGGCGGTGGTTAGAGCCATCCGACATGGGGAGGAGTGGCGCCACCGATTGTAGCCTAGCGCGGCAGCGTCTACGATCCTCTTTCCAAGCATGGGCATGGGCAGGTCAATAGCCTGCCCATGCCGTTCTGGGCGGCGCCGAGCCGGTTAACAGCCGAGACGAGTCACGACCACTCGGCTGATTGCCGCCCGTGGATTAATCGAGACTTCCCCTACCGCAGAGGCGCCGCGTATATCTGGCCGCCCTTGGGGCAGTCGGTGCAGGTGGCAGAGGCCCACAACGCGTTCCGGCCATTCTCCCGAGGCAGGTCGATCCCGTCCGGTCCAAGGTTGCGGTTGTAGATCTCGCCGTAGTTGCCCACCGAGCGAATCACGTTCTGGGCGGAAGTCTGGCTCAGGCCGAGGCTCTCCTGGCCCCAGGACCCCTCCAGACCGAACAGCCTGTCCACCTTGGTGTCGCCGGTAGCGGCGGATGGCACGCTTTCCGAGGTCACACCGTAGGCTTCCGCGTAGATAAGAATGCCCATGACGGACTTTACGATGTCGAACCACTGGTCGTCACCGTGTGGGACCACAGGCCCCAGCGGCTCTTCCGAGATCGTCTCAGGGAGAATCACGTGAGCGCTTCTGTCGGCGAGCGCCGTGCCGAGCGCGGCAAGCTGAGAGCGGTCGTTGGTGAACGCGTCGCATTGCTCGCTCTCGTAGGCGGCCACTACCGCGTCCGTGTCCTCGAAGGTCAGCGGCGTTATGTTCAGGCCGTTCTGGTTCGAGAAGTCCTGCAGGTTGAGCTCGGTCGTTGTTCCCTGCGTCACACAGACCGTGGCGTCTTTCAGGTCCAGCGCGCTATCGATGCCGAGGCTCTTGTACACCATGAACCCCTGCCCGTCGTAGAACATCGTCTGTGCATAGTTGCCCCACTGGGCGTCCCGGGAAGTAGTCCAGGTGACCGTGCGCACCAGCATGTCAACCTCGCCAGACTGAACGGTCGGACCACGCTCTGCCGCAGTAATCAGGCGAATCTCGATGGCGTTGGCGTCGCCAAGCACGGCGGCTGCCAGGGCTCGGCAGAGATCGATGTCAAAACCGACGTTGTTGCCGCCACTGTCCAGGTAGCCATATCCGGGCACATCATTGCGGCTGGCGCAGATGACTTTGCCCCTGCTCTTGATCTGGGCGAGCCTTTCGCCGGTCGCCGGCATCATGGCTTCGGCGGGCGCCATGGCTTCGGCTTCGGCCTCGGTCATCATTCCCAATTCAGAAGCGCGCTCCATTACCTCGTCATCGCTCATTTCTTGGGCACAGGCTGCGATTGCAACAGTAGCCAGCCCGGCAAGCGCCACCATGGCGAAGAGCTTAAGGACCTTTGACATCTGGTCAACCTCCCTTTTCGGTCAAATGTAATCTATCACGCGTCCCCGCCATTTGGCGGGGCCAATTGGCGGGGACCAATATAATTTTAGTTGGGGGCCGCTAGGGTGTCAACAATGATTGGCCGCATATGGACTGCTACTTAGAAACTATCTCAAAACAGTCAGACGCCACTGACGACGGAACCACAGAAGCGTGCAAGCGAGTTGCAGTACTCCGAGGTAGTTCGACGCCTTCTTATCGTAGCGAACCAGAACCGCACGACACTTTGAGAGCCATGCCAGCGTCCGTTCCACAACCCACCGACGCGCCGGATACCGCTTCTGTCCAGAGCCGTCCAGCTTCTCCTCTCCGATGCGTCGGATGTGCTCCCGATAGCCGTGTCCGGCGGCAGCCCGACGCCCCGAAGGATTGTCATACCCTTTGTCCAGACACAGGTGTTGGGGTTCCTCCTCCCTGGGCTGCGGCCGCTTGACCACAATGGCGGAAAGGGTCGCCTCCAACAACTTGGCGTCATGGACGTTTGCTCCCGCAACCGCAATGCTCAAAGGGCCGCCCTCTCCATCCACAAGGAGACTCCGCTTGCTACCAGCCTTGCCACGGTCCGTCGGGTTGGGCCCAATCAGGTCCCCCCAAAACGTGCCTTGCCCATGGCGCCGTCCGCAGCCTGCCATTCCCAGTCCACGCCGCCCAACTCTTCGCACCCCTCCACCAACGCTCCCCACATTCGGCGCAAGACTCCCCGTTCCACCCACCTCTGAAAGGTGCGATGGATCGTGCTGTCGTCCCCAAGCTCTCTCGGCAATCGGTTCCATTAACACCCGCTGCGCATCCGGAAGATGATGCCGTTGAGCATCTGTCGAGGATTGGCGCGCTTGCGGCCCCTTGCCTTGGGTGGGTCTCGCTCCAGAATGATAGGCTCGATGCGTTCCCAAAGCTCGTCCGGTACTTCCCAGATGGTTCCTAACGTCTCCTCATTCCCCATACGATTCCTCCCGACGCCTTTGGAGAAACTATATGAATCAGACCAGAAACCAGCCAATGTATTTGTGGGTCAGGATTCTGAGATAGTTTCTTAGTCGCAATCGGACGGTTGGCGAAGCGGCAGGCCGCATTGGCGAAGCGCCAGGCCGCATGAGAGCCGTACACAGCGTTCAGGCGGACGCCGCCTGCATCGCCTCTACCAGGCGCGCCGCGGCAGTTTCCGGGTCATCGGCAAAGGTAACCGCGCTGACCACGCACACGCTGTCCGCGCCCGCGCTTACGACGTCGGTGATGTTGCCCAGGCTGATTCCCCCAATTGCGACTACGGGCATCGATACGGCATCTTTGACCTCAGCGATGGCCTCGACGCCCAGGGACCTTCGCCCGCTCTTGCCCATCGTGGTGGTGGCGAAGATGGCGCCCACGGCTACGTAGTCCGCTCCTTCCGCCTGCGAACGTAGCGCCTCGTCTACGCCGCCGTTGGAAGTGCCCACGAGCTGCCTCGCGTCGAGCACAGCGCGGGCACTGGCAACCGGCAGGTCGGTTTGGCCCACGTGCACAGCGTGGGAGCTGACGGTTCGGGCCAGGTCGGCGTCGTCGTTGACCACGAACAGGCTGCCGTAGTCCTCACACATCGCCTGTAGTCTTATGGCGTCTGGCAGCATCTCACCCTTGTCTCGCGATTTGTCCCGAAGTTGCACTACGCTGGCGCCGCCCTTTAACGAGGCTTCGGCGACGTCCAGTATCGGGCGACCCCTCGTCACCTCCGGGTCGACTATGACGTACAGCCCCCGCACCCTGTCGGCCGCCGATGCCCGTACCTTCGCCGCCGCATGGTCCGCCGCCCGTGCGAGCACGTCACTTGTGCGCGCGGCCAACTCTGCGTCGATTCCGGCGCCCAGGCGCGCCGCCAGCGCGTCGACTGAAGCGACAGCGGCCTTGGCGACGGAAAGCGCGGCCTCCAAAGACTGCGAGGAGCCAACGTCCCGTTCGCCCGCTGTCTCCGGCGCCGTTGGGGCCGGAAGCGAGTCCTGGAGCCCGAAAAGTTCCGAACGCAAATCCGGCGACCAGAAGTCTACGCTTCGCAGAAAACGGATGCTCTCGCTGATTGCCGCCAGGTGCGCGTTTGCAAGTCCATCCATGCCTTCATCCCCTCGTTGTGGTGCTGCCCTCACTAAGCCGTCGGCGCCTTACGACGGGCATTGCCCGCGCCCCGCAGATGGTACACGGCCTGCCTCGCAGCCGTCTAGCGACGTGAGGAGCGACAGGCAGAACCTGTTTCAGATTACCCTACTCCCCCCAACCGTTGGCCCCGCGAATGCGGGGAAGCGATTTTCTGTTAGATTCTGCGACATTCTGTGCACCTCGTAGCTGAGAGTGTCGCCGGTCCTGCGCGAATCTGTAATGCCCGGCGGGGCATATCCGGGCACATGTGTCGCGCCGCCTGGCAGAACAGGACAGCGGGGTCGGTGGGCAGTGGCCAGTACATGAGGCCCCTGCGGATGCCTGGGGCATAATCCCGACTGGGGGTATAGGATTCCGGGCCGGCGGGGTCTGTCCCTCGCCTGGTCGAGGGTAGCACGTATGTGCGGTACTTTCAAGAGCGTTGGCGAGATTGCGTGACTGGGCCGGATTGGTGGGAAGAAACGGCGCAGTCGTGGGGCTTGTGGGGGACGTATGCGTGTCAGATGCGTGTCAAGGTCGGTACACGGGCGGCGCGGGAAAGTGACGGTTTTCTCGGGGTGCAGGGGGGCGAAAGGGTCGGATGTAGGCGAGTGAGTGCGGCCGGGGTGTGCGTCGAGGCGCCGGGGGACATTGGCCAGACAACATGGCGAACGCATGGGGATGGCGGCAGGTAAAGAGACGGGCGCGGGGACGGGCTGTTGGCGAGGGAGACGGTTTTGAGCGCACCTGGAAATCTGAAACAGACTCGCGACAGGCCGTTTCGTTGACAGCCTCTGACCGCCGCCTTACACTCACGCTTCAATGGCGCATGGCCATAGCTCACGCGAGGGAAGAGGACAACATCCATGGGAGCAACCCAAGACATCGCCCGATTCGTCGTGGAAACTGACGTGGAGGCGCTGCCCGAGCGCCTCATGCACGAGGGCAAGCGGTGCCTCATCAACTACCTCGCCGTTTCGCTTTACGCTTCGAGAGACCCTTCGCTGAACATACTGCTGGACGTGTTCCGCGAAGAGGGTGGCAATGCCAGCGCGTCGGTCGTCGGCGCTGCCGCACGGACATCTATGCAGAATGCCGCGTTGGCGAATGGTTACCTCGCCCATCTGGATGACTACGACGACACGCATTTCCCGACGATCATCCACCCATCCGCACCCACCTTTCCCGCGGCGCTTGCCGTCGCTGAACGGATCGGCGCCGACGGACGCCGCGCGCTCGCCGCCTCGGTGATTGGCATGGAGATTACGTGCCGCATCGGAATGGCCGTTCACCCCGCCCACTATAACGAAGGCTGGCACATCACCGGCACGTGCGGTGTGTTCGGCGCGGCCGCCGCGTCGGGTAGGCTGCTGGGCATGGACACCGACCGCATGGCGCAGGCGCTGGGAGTCGCCGGAGCACAGGCGTCCGGACTTCGCGTTTCTTTCGGTTCGATGACCAAGCCGCTACATCCGGGGCGGTCCGCTCAGAGCGGCGTGCTGGCGGCCCTGCTGGCCAGCCGGGGCTTCACCTCCACCACAGAGATACTGGAGGGCAGGCGCGGCTTCACCGAAGTCTACTCGGCGGAGAGCGACCTGGGCCGCGCGACCGACAGGCTGGGAGATCATTGGGAGTTGTACCAGAACGGCCTCAAGCCATACGCTTGCGGGGTCGTCAACCATCCGCTGATCGACGCCATGGCGCGCTTTCGAGATTCGCATGGCGTCACCGCCGATATGGTCGAGAGCGTGCGGGCTATGGTGCACCCTCTTGTACTCGAGCTCGTCGACAGGCCCAATCCCAGGGTAGGGTTGGAAGGCAAGTTCTCGTACCAGCACAGCATGGCCGTGGGATTGGTGGACGGGGCAGCGTTTCCGGCGCAGTACACCGACGAGCGTGTGGTCGACCCCGAGATCATGCGGCTGCGGGACCTGATATCCGCGACGGTGGACGAGACCCAAGAGGAGGGCTCCGCCGAGGTGACCGTGGTGCTGAATGACGGACGGGAGCTGACAGAGGTCGTTGAGCACGCGACGGGCACGCCGGAGAATCCTATGAGCGATGATCAGCTCGAGAGCAAGTTCCGTGCCCTCGCGGGCCGCACCCTTTCCGAAGCCCAGGTCGAGCGCGCGCTCGCCCGGCTGTGGGCGCTGGAAGAGGTGGAAAGCGTAGGGGAGCTGTTTTCGCTGTTTCGAGCCGGCGGGTAGACGCCACGAGCCTGCGAGAAACACGGGTGGTCACGCCGAGGAGCAGGGGTGAATGAAAGAGTCGCTGCTGGACGGTCTCAAAGTGCTTGAGCTCGGCGAAGGCGTGTCGGCGGCCTACTGCGGGAAGCTCCTGGGGCAGTTGGGCGCGAGAGTGGTCAAAGCCGAGCCGCCGGAGGGCGACCGCACAAGGCGAGTCGGACCGTTTCCGGGCGACGAGCCGCACCCCGAGCACAGCGCACTCTTCCTCGCCCTCAACGTCAACAAGTACGGCGTGACCGTCGACTTTACGACCAAAGAGGGACGCCAGGCGGTGCACTCTCTGGCGAGCGGCTCCGACGTGCTGGTGGAGAACCTAGGGCCGCTAGCGTTGCACCGAATAGGCCTGGGCTATGAAAGCCTTTCCGCATCCAATAGCGGCCTGATTTTCGCGTCGATTTCCCCCTTCGGACCGTGGAGCACCCGCGACGGCGAGCGCGCCACCGATCTGACCCTCTTCCACGGTACGGGACACGCCCACGCGCTGCTCGGCCCGGTCGACGACCCCGCTTGCGTCCCGCCGGTGCGCGCGGGAGGCTGGCAGTCTCACCAGACAGCCGGGCTTGCCGCCGCGACGGCTGTGCTGACGGCGCTGTTCCGTAGGAAGATGACGGGCTATGGTAGCCGCGCCGACGTGTCGGAGTACGAGGCCATGGCCACGCAGATCCTGGCATCGTTCGCCGGCCACGCCTACGGGCAGCCCTCGGCGTCACGTGACCGAGGGAACGCCGGTACTGTGGGCGCCATCGGCGGTGTACTGCCGTGCAACGACGGCTATGTCGCCATTTCGCCTCGGGAGGAGGCGCAGTGGAGGCAATGGCTCGATGTGATGGGCAACCCTGGCTGGGGCGACGACGAACGATTCGCAACCAGGGAGGCGAGGGAGGCGAACACCCCGGAGCTGTGGGGGC
Organism: uncultured Dehalococcoidia bacterium; assembly: GCA_951812395.1. GTDB lineage: Bacteria > Chloroflexota > Dehalococcoidia > Lucifugimonadales > CATOSD01 > CATOSD01. The sequence continues at coordinate 1,296,386 of CATOSD010000002.1, read as the reverse complement.
TGCTGAGCGAGTGGAGCCGGGCATTCTCCAAGTTTGACGTCGCCCGATGGGGGCAAGATAGGCGGATACCATGCTTCCCGGTGAACACCGCGGAAGACCTGTTCACTGACCCGCACCTGGAGCACAGGGAGTTCTTCAGCGAGCTGGGACATCCAGTCGCGGGCACACTCCGCTACCCGGGCGCGGCATACCGGCTGTCGAACTCGCCGGCTAGCGCCAACCGGCGAGCGGCCCCGACGCTGGGCGAGCACAACTATCTTCTGTCGGGGCGGCCCCCGGCTCGCGACGGGGCGGCACGTCCTCAAGTGAGGCGAGAGGATGCCGGCGCCCCCACAGCGCGACAGCCCGTGGGCCGAGCCGACGAGCTACCACTGGCCGGAGTACGGGTGGTCGACCTGAGCTGGATCATCGCCGGGCCAACAGCGGCGAGGTTACTTGCCGCAATGGGGGCGGAAGTCATCAAGGTGGGCAGCGCCAGACGCCCGGATCCCTCGTCCAGGGGAGCCGCCTTCCAGGTCTACAACCAGTCCAAGCTCTACTGCGCGCTGAACATCGCCCGACCCGCCGGACTCGATCTCGCGAAGGAACTGATTGCCACTGCCGACGTCGTGCTGGAGAATTTCGCCGCCGGTGTGATAGAGCGGCTTGGGCTGGGCTACCCGGTTCTCAGGGAGCTCCGGCCGGACATAATCATGGTATCCTCGTCAGGCACGGGCCACTCTGGGCCGGACCGGGACTACGTGGCCTACGGCAGCCTGCTCCAGTACTACACGGGATGGAACTCGGTGTCAGGCTACCAGGACGGCGAACCGATCAAGGGCGGCCTCTGGGCAGACCCGTGGGTGGGCATGGAGCTTGCGATGGTGACCGTCGCGGCGCTGGTCCATCGGGCCGCTACGGGACTTGGGCAGTACGTGGACTTTTCGATGGCCGAGGCGCTGACGGCCAGTATAGCCCCGGCGCTGCTCGACTACCAGATGAGCGGTAGATTGAGGGAGCCATTGGGCAACCTCGACCCGGTCCACTTTCCGCACGACCTGTACCGATGCGCCGGTGACGACGAGTGGGTCGCGATCGCCGTCACGTCTATGGATGAGTGGATAGCGCTCTCCCGCGCGATAGGGCGGCGCGAGCTCGCGGACGACCCGGCCTACGCTACGGCTGGGGGCCGCCGGCGAGATCGTCAGACGATCGACGCGGCGATAGGGGCTTGGACGGCAACCCAGGGCGCCGACGACGCGGCGCGGATTCTCCAGCACGCCAGCGTTGCCGCGGAACGGTCCCGTAACTCGCTCCAGGTGTACGAAGAAGAGTCGCTGAGGCGAGGCGGATACTTCGCGCCGGTGACGACTGGCGACGGCGAGACGCGGCTGCTGCCGGGAATAGGCTGGCGGTTCGCGGGCGGTCCGCCGGCCAGGCTGACGGCGGCGCCACGGCTGGGCCAGCACAACGAGTACGTGTACCGAAAGCTGCTTGGCGTCGCCGAGCCGGACTACACCGCCATGGTGGACGAGGGCATCATCTACTAGGCAGAACGTCTTGAGAGACGGCACAGGCGAACGAGGGAGGGCTAGCGATGCTGGCAGATCTGGTCGAAGTCACCACTCCGGAGGGCATATCGCTGTCCGGCGCCTACTTTGGGACTGCAAGGAGCGGACAGTACAGCCCTGTCGACGCAGTTCTGTACTTTCACGGAGACGGCGGCCACTTCTACAACAGCCTGTATCTGGGGTTGGGAGAGCGCTTCGCCGAACAAGGCATCGCGTTCGTCACCGGAAACCGGAGGGGCCACGATCACGTCGCGAACGGCGTCCGCGGTGGCCCGCTCGCCGGATACGCCTTCGAGTCCGTGGATGATTCGCGGGCGGACTTCGCCGCGTGGCTGGAGCTTCTGAGAGCCCGCGGACACCGCCGGATCGCGATAGGCGGCCACAGCGGCGGAGCAGTGCGGGCCACTTACGCCCAGGCAACAGAGCGATACGACAACGTCGTGGCTGTCGTCCCGGTGTCGCCGGGGGAGTACAACCACGAGGGCGTTGTCGCGCTCGACGGCGAGGATTTCGCCGGGCCGTTCCGCGAGTCGGAGCGCAATTTGTCCGAGGGCCGGCCCGATACGCTGCTGCGCCCCGGCGTGCCGTGGGGCTCGACCTGGAGCGCCCGCGCGTTCGTGGACTGCTTCAACCCGGACAATCGCTACAGCGTCACTACGCACGCGGCCAACACCGGCTGCCCGACGCGGTTCATCTTCGGCGGGGAGGAGTGCGCCGTTGGCGGCCCGCAGGAGTTGCCGGTGTGCGGCGCGGCGCGGCGGAGCCTGGCCGAGGCGGGATACTCCCACGTTGTCGTGAGCGAGATCGAGGGCGCCAATCACGGCTACCAGGGCCGTGAGCAGGAGCTGTTCGACACGATGTACGGCTGGTTGGCGTCGCTTTAAACGCTTGTCCCTTCCCCCTTGATGGGGGAAGGTTCAGGATGCGGGTGACGCCGCTGGGGCCGCTACTTGTGGAACATGTTCAGCGCGCCGCCGATGCGGAACCACTCCACCTGTGACTCGCCTATCGAATGGTTGAGGTGCAGCGTCTCGGACGTGCCGTCGGAATGCGCAACTATGCACTCGACGGGCCGGCCAGGTGTGAGATCCTTCAGACCCACGAGGCTGATGCGGTCGTCCTCGCGTATGCGGTCGTAGTCGTCGCGGTCGGCGAAGGTCAACGGCAGCAGACCCTGCTTCTTCAGGTTGGTCTCGTGGATGCGCGCGAAGCCGCGGGCGATGATCGCCGCGCCGCCGAGCAGCCTCGGCGATAACGCCGCGTGCTCGCGGCTGCTACCCTCGCCGTAGTTGTCGTCTCCCACCACCACCCAGCGCAGGCCCGCGTCCCGGTAGTTGGTGGCGATACGCGAAATGGCGTGCCGCTCTTCACCGGTCACGACGTTCTTGCCCGTGCCAGTGTCGCCCGTGTAGGCATTCGTGGCGCCCATGAACATGTTCTCGCTGAACTTGCTAAGGTGACCGCGGAATCGCAGCCATGGCCCGGCGGGCGAGATATGGTCAGTGGTGGTCTTGCCCTGCGTCTTCATAAGCACCGGCATGTCGCGAAAATCGTTGCCGTCCCAGGCCGGCCACGGCGCCATCAGCTCGATTCGTTCGCTATCCGGGCTGACACTCAGCTCGATAGAGCTGCCGTCGTCAGGCGGAGCGACGTAGGCCGACTCGCCCCGGTCGAAGTCGTTCTCCGGCACCTCCGGCGCCGGCTTGGGAGGCTCCAGCCTGAAGGCCTCACCGTCGGCTCCGGTGAGCGTATCGGTAATCGGATTGAACGACAGGCTGCCAGCAAGCGAGAGGGCGGTGACTATCTCCGGGCTGGCAATGAAGTTCATCGTCTGGGCCTGGCCGTCGTTGCGGCGTGGGAAATTGCGGTTGTACGACGTAACGATGGTGTTGGGAACGCCCACCATCTCCTGGGCGCGCCGCCACTGCCCGATACACGGACCGCAGGCGTTCGCGAGCACCGTGCCGCCCATGCGCTTCAGTGAGTCCATCTGGCCGTCGCGCTCGATCGTGGCTCGCACTTGCTCGGAGCCTGGCGTCACCATGAACGGCACAGCGGCCCCAACTCCATGCGCGGCTGCCTGCTCGGCAACGTCGGCGGCCCGGCTCATGTCCTCGTAGGACGAGTTGGTGCAGCTTCCGATGAGCGTGGAGGAGATCTGGTCCACTAGCTCGTCCGCGCTCCCGGACAGCTCCGACGCCAGCGCCGAGATCGGGCGGGCGCGGTCGGGGGAGTGCGGACCGACGACGTGCGGTTCTAGCTGCGACAGGTCGATCTCCACCACGCGGTCGAAGAAGTCCTCTGGATTGGCCTCAACCTCCGGATCGGGGGTCACCAGGTGCGAGTAACTGCCGGCGAGCTCGGCGAGCTCAGCCCGGCCGGTAGCGCGCAAGTAGGCGGCCATCCGATCGTCGTACGGGAACATCGAGGTGGTAGCGCCGAGCTCGGCGCCCATGTTGGTAATGGTCGCCTTCCCCGTGCAGCTTATGGAACGCGCCCCCGGCCCGAAGTACTCGATTATCGCGTTGGTTCCGCCGGACACCGTGAGAAGGCCGGCCAGATATAGGATGACGTCCTTTGGCGCGGTCCAACCGCTCATCTCGCCGGTCAGGTGCACACCGATGCGGCGAGGGTACAGAACCTCCCAGGGCAGGCCCGCCATGACCTCCACCGCGTCCGCTCCGCCGACGCCCACGGCGCAGCTACCCAGTCCGCCCGCGTTTGGCGTGTGCGAATCGGTGCCGATGATGAGCGCGCCGGGGAACGCGTAGTTCTCCAGGTTCACCTGGTGAATTATGCCGGCGCCCGGCCCCCAGAAGCCTACACCGAACTTGGCGGACGCGGACTTGAGGAAGTCGTACACCTCGTTGTTCTCAGCGATGGACTCGCGCAGGTCGGACTCGCCCTCGACACGCGCCTGTATCAGGTGGTCGCAGTGCACGGTTGTGGGCACCGCCGTGCGCTCCCTGCGGGTCTGCATGAACTGGAGCATCACCGTCTGCCCCAGCACGTCCTGGAGCACGACCCGGTCCGGATTCAGGTTGAGATAGCTGCTGCCGGACACGAGCTCCTGGCTTTCGGGGTCATCGAGGTGTGCGAGCAGTACTTTATCGGCGAGGCCGAGAGGCCGGCCAAGCCTGCGGCGCACGACCTTGAGATTGCGCTGCATCTTCTCGTAAGCGGCTGATACGAAGACCGGAGTCGAGTCTATGCTGGGCATTAGGGAGCCTCCTAACCTGTCTGAGTTGTTGCTGGTGCACGTGGTGGCCGGGCTGTGGCGGCGGGCCGCCGGCTCAAAGAAGAGGCCCGGACGGATTGAGCAAGCGTCCGGGCCTGACGGTGTTCAAGCATTCGCTGCGTTAAACCATAGACTCTGCTCGTTGGCTAACCACTCGCGGTACGACCGCCCCACCTTGCGTCGGGTCAGCGAAATGACCGCACTGCGGCACGAGTCGTCCGGCAGAATGCGATGGGCTAGCGAGACAGCCCGAAATACTCGTAGTTGAGGTCTATGAACTGGCGCCACTCGGATGGGGTGTCGTCTTCCGCGAAAATGGCAGTTACCGGGCAGACCGGCTCACAGGCGGCGCAGTCGATGCACTCGTCCGGGTTGATGTAGTACATGTTGTCTTCGTCGGTAGTATAAATGCAGTCCACCGGGCAGACGTCCACGCAGGCTCCGTCTTTGAGGTCGATGCATGGTTCAGCGATGATGTAGGTCATACCTGCTGGCTCCTCCTTGGGTTGTCACGGCGGCCGCCGTACCGCGAGGCTTCAGCCGCACATCGGTCAACGCGGCCCGGGCACCGCGACCAGTGCCGACACCAATTATATTGCGGCGCGTGGTGTGTTTCAAGGCATAAGAGCCAGGGGAGATTGCACTCGACAATCTGACACCGTGATTTCTCTTGCAAAATGTTGCATAAACAAAAAGCAGTTCTTGCAGAGTTGGGGGGTTGACGTGCTCTGGCTGTGGTGCTATGTTTGGCCTCGCGACGATTGGCGGAAGCGAACATGAGCTGCGAAGACCAGATAATCGAGAGACTCAAGGAGTCGGGCCACCGGCCGACGCCGCAGCGGATGATGATTCTGTCCGCGCTGCGACACGCGCCGGGTCACGTCACGGCGGGAGAGGTGCTGGAGCAGGTGAAGGAGTCATATTCCTTCATCGATCTCTCGACGGTGTATAGAACGCTCGACATGCTTAAACAGATGCGCCTCGTTTCTGAAACCCACATGGGTGGGGACCAGCACACCTACGAGTGGATCGATCAGGTCAGGCACCACCACCTGGTTTGCCAGGGATGCGAAGGCGTCGCCTTGCTCGACCAGGAGCTACTCCAGTCGCTGGGCGAGAACATACTCGAAACTTACGGCTTTGAGGTGGACATCGACCACCTCGCGGTTTTCGGTCATTGCAGCAGTTGCCGCGACTCTGACGACGAGGGCGGCAGCTAGCCCGCCGAAAGAAGCACACCTTATGTATCTGAGCATCGGCGTGAACATTCCCAGGTGGGATTCGTGGGCGCCGCTGCACGCCCCGGACGGCTTCTTCAGCCTCCCCCTGGCCATAGCGGGCTACGTCGTGGTTGCGTTGGTGATCGCCTTCGCCGCGCGTCAGACGAACCGCGAGCTGAGCGAGCGCATGGTTCCGATGATGGGCGTGATGGGCGCTTTCATCTTTGCCGCTCAGATGATCAACTTCCCCGTGGCCGGCGGCACGTCCGGCCACCTGGTGGGCGGCGCGCTGGCGGCCATCATTCTTGGGCCATGGGCGGCCATTCTGGTGATGACCGCGGTGGTCGGTCTGCAGGCGCTGCTGTTCCAGGACGGCGGCCTGGTGGTGCTCGGCATAAACCTGTTCAACATGTCCATCGTGAGCGTGCTGGCCGGATATGGAGTCTACGCCGCCGTTCGCCTCATTGGGGCGTCGGCAAAGAAGACCCTGGTCGTCGGAGGATTCGCGGCCGCGTGGGTGTCCGTAATGGCGGCCGCGGTGCTGGCTGCATTCCAGCTCGCGGCGTCGGGCACGTCGCCTATTCAGCTTGCACTGCCGGCGCTGGCCGGCGTGCACGCGCTGATAGGTATCGGCGAGGGGCTGATCACGGTGTTCGCGCTGACGTTCATACTGGCGGCGCGGCCGGAACTGCTCAAGGTGCGCCGTGAGGCGGACTCCAAACCTACGCCGGCTTCGAGGCGCGGAATTGGCCTGCGAGGCGTGCTGATAGTCGGCTACTTGATCGCTGTCGGCGTAACACTGCTCGCGCCCCTCGCGTCCGGCTCGCCCGACGGCCTGGAGCGCGTAGCGGAAGATCAGGGCTTCATCGAGACCGCATTGGACGCGCCTTATGGCATAATCGCCGACTATGCGGTACCGGGTATCGAGAACGAAGCCGTCGCTACGATTCTCGCCGGATTGATCGGTGTCACCGCGGTGTACGTCCTGTTTGCCGGTTTGGCGTACCTGGTGTACAGGGCCACCGCCAACCGGGGCAGGACCAGGGCAGACCAATTTCCACCGCCGGCGTCTTAGACCGCTATCTCGAGGGGGAGAGCTTCCTCCACCGGGCCGATGCGCGAGTAAAGCTGGTGACCGTGCTCGCCTTCATCTTCGCCACGACCTCTGTGCCGCCCGGCAAATGGCCCGCGTTCGGCATCATGGTGGGGCTGGTCTGGGTTGCGGCGGCACTAGCCGGAGTGGGCTTGGGCCGCGTGTTCCTGCGCTCGCTGATCGCGCTGCCGTTCATCATGATCGCGCTGCCCACGGTGTTCACCAAGCCGGGGGACCCCCTCTTCGACCTAACGTTCGGGCTGTTCACGCTGACAGGGACCGTCGAAGGCGTGGAGTTCTTCGCCAGCGTTATGATAAAGTCCTGGGCCAGCGTGACCGCCGCCGTGGTGCTCACGTCGACCACGCCTGCGTTTCAGCTTCTGGCGGCGCTCAGGGCGCTCAAGATTCCCCAGATTCTGGTCGTGGTGGTCATGCTCATGTACAGGTACCTGTTCGTTCTGGTGGACGAGGCCCAGCGCATGATGCGTTCCAGGGCCGCCCGGAGCGCGCGCGTCGGCAGAGGCTCGGGCGGCTCCATTGTTTGGCGTGCTCAGAGCGCTGGCGGGATGGCCGGGTCGCTATTCATTCGCACGATGGACCGCACGGAACGCATCTACATGGCAATGCTGGCCCGCGGCTACGACGGCACGATCCGCCAGCGCGAGACGCCGCCGGTGAGCCGCCACGCAGTCGCGGCGACGTGCCTGGCGCTCGCCCTGTTCGCCACCGTCGCCGTGTCCGCAAGGGTGCTGATGTGATCGCCGAGACGGCGCTGGAGGTGCGGGACCTGCAATTCGCCTATCCGGACGGGCGGGAGGCGCTGCGCGGCGTGAGCTTCCGGCTCGGGGCCGGCGAGAAAGTGGCCATCCTCGGCCCGAACGGCGCCGGCAAGTCGACGCTGCTGCTCCATCTGAACGGCCTCATGCACGGCCACGGCGAGGTATCGGTGATGGGCGAGCGCGTAGTCGAGGACGACAAGAAGACGCTCGCCCGTATCCGCTCGCTTGTGGGGCTGGTGTTCCAGGACCCCGACGATCAGCTCTTCTCGCCAACGGTGTACGACGACGTGGCGTTCGGCCCTATCTACATGGGACTGCCGCAACAGGAGATCGACGAGCGAGTCAAGCTTGCGCTAGGCCAGGTCGGTCTGGAAGGCTACGATACGAGGATGCCGTTCCACCTGAGCGGTGGAGAGAAGAAGCGTGCAGCGATAGCGACGGTCCTTTCGATGCGACCGAGGGTGCTTGTGCTGGACGAGCCGTCCGCCGGCCTGGACCCCAGGGCGCGCCGGGGGCTGATTACCCTTCTGGACGGGCTGGAACAGACCATCCTGATCACCACGCACGACATGCACATGGTCAAGGAAGTGTTTCCCCGGTCGATTATAATGGACGGCGGCGTGATAGTGGCGGACGCCCCAACCGCCGAGATTCTCGCCGATCAGGAACTGCTCGAGTCCCACGGCCTGGAGCTGCCGTAGACGAGCAGGATGAACGGTGTCCAAGCCCCGGCGCCCCTGGATTCCGGCTCGAGGGCCGGACTGACGGTTGGGCGGCTCTGTGCCGCGTCCGCGAATTGCGGCGCGCTGGGCTTGGTGCTACGCTGTATGCCCGGACTCTGGCACAGCCCCGGCGTGCCGAGCGCAATCCTCACGCCTGGCATCGCTGACTCGCGCAGATGAGCGACTTCATATATCTGGTTCGATACCTCTACGCCTCGATTGGGTGGCGGCTGGTCGCGTGGCTTGGGCTGGTCGGTGCGGCCTCTCTGCTCGAAGGTATCAGCATCAGCCTGATCCTGCCGATCCTCGCCGGTTCGGCCACGACCACGGACTCGACGCTGTACCAGGCGCTCACGCGAGGCGCCGCCCTCCTGGGGCTGCCCTACAACCTCTGGGTGGCGGTTATCGGCATGGCCGCTCTCTACTCCGCTCGCACGGGTTGCATCATCTTCCAGGAGGTTGTCGCCGGCAGGATAACCGGCTCGCAGCTCGCCCGCATGAAGATAGAGCTTGTCGAGAGGGTCTTCAGAGCCGACTACCAGCACGTTCTGAAGCGTGGCGTAAGCGCGTACACCAACGTGGCCACCATCGAGATAGGAAACGTCGCGCAGGTGCTCAACAGTTGCGCACGCTTCATGGTCGCCCTGGCCTACACCGTCGTATACGTTGCGCTACCGCTAGCCATCAACCCCGTGTTCACTAGCGTCGTCATCCTGGTCGGTATCCCGGGCTACTTCCTCATCAAACGCGCCTTTGGGCTCGCCGCCAGGTACTCCGTCAGGGCCACAGCCGCCAACGCCGCGCTGCAGTCTCAGCTAGTACAGGCTTTCGGCTCGCTCAAGTACCTGAAGTCCACGCACGGCAGCGGAAAGTTGACGCGGCGGCTCAGCGCCACCAGCACCGAGCAGGGCGACCTGGAGTACCGGCAGCGGGCCCTGAGCGCGTTCGTAAGCAATGGCGCGGAACTGTTCTTCATGATCGTCATCGCCGCGCTGCTGGTGTACTACGTGGAGATAGCGCGGCAGGAGGTGATAGAGATCCTCTTCATCCTCTTCATCGTGCGCCGAGGCATGAACTACGCGCTGCAGGCCCAAAACTCCTTCCAGAGCTTTCTCCGGTACGTTGGCAGCGCGCGAAACTTCCGTGAGCTGATACGCGAGCTCGAGGACAACGAGGAGCGCATCGCATCGGAGGGTAGGGCGCCCGACTTCGACCGGCCCATCGCGCTCGAGGGAGTGACCTTCCGGTACGGCGACGGCGCGCCCGCGCTGAGTGATCTCAGTCTCGAGATTCCGCCCCGCAGAACCGTCGCCTTCGTCGGCGCTTCCGGCGCGGGTAAGTCCACACTCGCGACGCTGCTGACCGGCATCCTGCCCCCAACGACCGGCACGGTGCGCGTGGGCGATACGCCCTACGGCGACCTGGACCAGGCGGAGTTGCGGCGGCAGATCGGCTACGTGACCCAGGAAAGCGTCATCTTCAGCGATTCGGTACGAAACAACATCACGCTGTGGGAAGGCGACGCCCCGGACGTGGACGCCGCGATGCGGGAGGCGGCAGAGGCGGCCAACATCGCCGAGTTCATCGAGTCCCTCCCCGACGGCTACGACACGGCGCTTGGCGAGGACGGCCTGAACATCTCCGGTGGGCAGCGGCAACGCATAGCCATCGCGCGGGAGCTGTACAAGAGCGTGCCCGTGCTCATACTCGACGAGGCCACCAGCGCGCTCGACAGCGAGTCCGAGAGCGTGGTGCAGCAGAGCATCGACTCCCTCAGGGGAGACAAGACGGTCATCGTCATAGCGCACAGGCTCTCCACCGTGCGGAACGCCGACACCATCTTTGTTCTCAGGGAGGGCCGGCTCGTCGAGCAGGGCGGCTACGCGGCCCTCTACGCGCGTAACGGCGAGTTCACGCGCATGGTCGACACGCAGTCCGCCGCGCCCGACGAAGGCAGCCCAGCCGAGCCGGCGCGTGCGTAGGTTGCGGGTTGCGCTTTCCTCCCGGAGTGCGCTGCCCACGCTATTGAAAAGACGCACATCCGTGCTATTATCTCTGCGTGGGACCGACCCCGCCGCGAGAGTCTCTTCCCCCGCGATGGGAGAAGGCTAGAACTTGCCTCGTGCCAAATGCGGGATGGGGGTGAAGACTCGGCAATGTGCACCTTCCGCCGGCCGTCCCTTAGGTGTCACAGTTAGTCGTAATGGTGGACGTATCCGTACCCGAAAGTCTCCCAAGCGGTGTGGACAGCGAGTCTCCTGGCTACGGGGTGAAACGAATCAGACAGCATGAGACACATTTCTGAGAATTTCTAACCCGCGGCTCGCCCAACCGCGCGCTAGATCGACTCCACCGACTCGGTGTCTCCAACGGCCAGCGCGCTCATGTAGGCGAGGACGAGGTCTCCGGCGCGATGACGGGGAGTTGCTCGACGATGTAGAGTTTCAGATTCTAGTCCTGAAGCCTTTGACGAGCGACAGTTCGAGGGTCAAGATCTTCTACTTTGTCCAGTTGGGTGGGGCCGGTTTCAATCACAATTGCCAATAGCGCATCTGTATGGTCTTCTGTCGGCTTCCTCGCTATTCCAGCTGAAGAAAATCAACCATGTACTTAGATACCTCTCTGGCAAATTCCCAGTTCTCCCTGAACGAGGAATACGCGAGGCTGTCAAGCCCGATATGGATTTCGTAACATCTCATACGCTCCTCAAAGTAGGGAGTCTCTATGTGATTATCGGCGAAGCGACGCAAAGCCTCTCTCCTGAAATCGATTCCTGCCATAGAGGGAAACCATGGTGTCCAAAACGAAAACCACGCCAGCTCATAGAGAAAGTCCCCGTACTTTGCGGAGCCCCAGTCAAGAACAGAAGAAATCTGGCTATTCGCAATCAGTAGATTGAAGTGGAGAAGGTCGGCGTGAATGAGGTGTCGTTCTTCTGGGCAGAAGGCAACAAGGGCAACGAGCTTTTCATACGCTCGGCAGAAAACTTCGTTGCCGACTGACGAAGCTGCCAGTTTTCGCTTCCAACCGCTGAGTCTCTCACCCTGTCGATCATGAGATACATCAAGAAGTGACTTACGCCAACTCGTATGAGGTGCGTTGCCGTCTGATGTCCAGGTCCCATACCCAGTTGTTCTTGAAACATCAACCAACCGGAGAGCATCGAGTAAGCCGAGTAGTTCTGGCAGTACACTTAACATCTCTCCCGGGCAGAGGTTGTCTATTGGACCCCCGTCGGCCTTTACTGAGACCGCGTAGAATCCTCCAAAAGCCTGACCTATGTCGAGAACTTGGGGAATCGGAAGTCGAGACGACGAAAACGTCTTAGCGAACTGGTCCTTGCGAAAATCCTCGTCCATTTTACTGAAGCGTACAATCCGTTCAGAATCCCCATCTCTGAAGGAGTAAGCTAGAGCCCATTCACCTTGTTGTTCAATAGGTGAAACGTCCGTCACTTCCGGACTCACACGCTTAAGAAGAAACTTCTGCACATCGGATTCTGTGAGTAGCGGCATATGCATCAAGTTTGTCCTTACGGAGGTTCTGGCAGTCTGGTGTCTGCTCTGAACACGTGGCCACGTCCAATTCAGTCAGGAAGTCACCTTGGGCTGCCGCAAGCTCAGGTACATGGTCAGGCATCACGACCAAGTACAGCTCAACTCAAACCCTTTGGAGGCGCGTCCGCTCGGACCGGACTCGAAGTGGCGCTAAACTAAGGGTGTGTCGCCTTTGCAATGTAGGTGATTGTAGGAGCGATGGCGCAGCTCGGCAAACCCATAGGGTGACATATCATAGTCACGGGCGCCCAGGAAACGATGGATAGCTAGGCAGTCAAGACCCGCCTCCTCCTGGGCCTCTCTAAGGACCCCATCATCGGGAGACTCGCCTGGCTCGAGCGGTCCGGCTGGGATTTGTATCCCCGCTTCCGGGACATGCAGGTGTCTAAACACGAGCAGGCTATTGCCTCTCGTCACATAGGCCACGACTTTCGCGACAACTTTCAGAGGCATTTCACTCGTCGCCGCACATAGGGGCGGTTCGCGAACCGCCCCTACGGTTGTGTGTTCAGCCAGTGGGGACGCCCTCACCCTAGCCCTCTCTCCGGGGGAGAGGGGATACCTTGCCCTTTCGAATGCGCTCCATCCTCTCTGCGGAGGGTCGAACTCGTTCTGGGAGGCTAAGCCTCGACGGCCTTCGTGGCCGAGCCGTAAATGCCCCAGAAGAACTCGCTCACGTTGCCGAGGCCGCCCGCGACCGCCACGATGAACGAGTCCGGGCTTGCGGCGATGGGCACCTCAACGTCGGGGTAGTTCTCCAGCCACTGTAGGTCCGGTCGGTCGTACCAGTTGCCAAGCTCGTCGCGCTTGATATTGCCGTCGCCGTACATCGTCTTAAACGGCAGCCGCGCCATGCGGTGCAGGTAGTTGCGCACATCCGTCTTGTCCCAGCCGGCTTGCGCGATGATGCGTGCGTGGTCCGGCGCAACCAACAGCGTGTGCTGGGCGAGCACCTTCTTGTTTATGGCGGGGTTTATCTTGCCGCCGGTGAGCCAGTCGCCCATGGGTGCGCTGCCGGTGAAGTGCAGGGCGGAAGCGGCGCCGTCCAGGATCGTCTCCGGTCTGTTGCTGGACACGTCCACTATGGAGCCCACGCCTGAGACCGCGACCACTGTTACGGTGCTTTCGCGGGGCCGGAAGCCCTTGTCCACGTGGTAGGGTGTCCAGGGGCTGGCTTCCTCGTTCTCGGCTATGCACATGCTGTACTTGGTGGGAAGGCCCATCGTGTTGATGTCCGCCTCGCCGGGATAGCAGTCGCCGATGTTCATCAGCGAGAGGCGCAGTGACCGGCCAATCACGGTATTGGCGTAGTTGATCGCGCCCGGTCCCATCGCCGCGGTGCCTGCGTTGATGCTGAGCCGCTTGGCGATAGGGCCGTTGACTATCATCAGTGGGGCCTCGGGCACCGTGGACACCTGCATCTCGCGGAGGATGCAGTCGGGCTCGGCCAGCGCCTCCACCGCCGCGATGAGAACTGGCAGGTGCTCTGGCCGGCATCCTGCCATCACCGCGTTTATCGCCAGTTTCTCTACGCTGGCTATGCCAAAGCCCGGCTCCATGATGGACACGACGTCCTGGGGGTCGCGTCGCGTGCCGCCGAGCATACGCTCGACGGCCTCCGGCGTGGGCGGCACTACGGGGAAGCCGTCGCCCCAACCCCTGTCCAGGAACAGTTTGTTGACCGCTTCCACGGTCGCCAGGAAGTCGTCGCCGCCTACTGCCACGGAACCCGCCGCGCCGTTGGCGCCCGGAGCCGCGGCCGGCTCCCTGACGGGGTCGAGCAGCCCGCGGACTATGCCGTCGATCTGTTCGTCGATCATGCTGCGAATCAAGTCATGGTCCTGGCCCGCAACTACGTTGGGAATGGTGACCGAGGGAAGCAAGGGCTGGCCCCACGCCGATATGCTGGTGCGCCACGCTGAGGAGAAGCGCTGCGCTACGACGGCCACGGCGGGTAGACCCGCCTTTTCGACCGCTACCGTGTCGTGGGCAAGCCACGACGTGCATCCCCCTCAATCGGCTGTGGTGCCTATCACCCCCTCACACTCCTCGGCGATGCGGTCGATGTCCTCTTCCGAGGCGACGGTGCGGCCCCAGCCGATGGAGCCGGTGTAATTCTTGAACTGCACCTCTGGGAAGCGCTGGCGTATCAGGTCCGAGAGCCGGGCCAACACCACGTCTCCGCCGGACTTCTGGTTCCAGTAGAGGCCAATGGTCTTGCCGTTGAGCGTATCCAGCCGCGGCGCGGGACGCACCGTGAGGCCGGTGTACTTGGATGCGACGGGGCTGAGGACTTCGATGGTTGGCATGGCTTCACCTTCCGTTCAGCTTAGGAGTCCTCCACCGGCCTGGCGTGCCGATGGTATGCGGCTAACCTTGCCTTGCACACGGCGCGCTGTCAAGTGCGGTGGTAAGTGGAGTCTTCCCGGCGTAACTCAGTAGAACCGCGCCTTCGATGCGCTAGGGGCCTGCTAGCGAAACGGGTTAAACTACGCCAACGCGCAGGATTCCAGTTCTTACCGCACTCGCACCTGCGTTCTCATTGCGTGACGGATGCCAAAGGCTTGGAGTTTCTGCGTGGCGTCCTTTCTGACAGAATCCGAATGGGCCCGGTCCTTTCGATACCGGGACTTCAGGCTCCTCTGGGCTGCGTCGCTCTTCCATTCGCTCTGCATGGGCATGGACCACGTTGCGCTAGGCTGGCTTGTGCTGGAACTGACGGATTCGCCCTTCATGGTCGGCGTGGCGTCCGCGGCTCGCATAGCCCCTTTCTTCTTCCTGGGCATCCTGTCTGGTGCGGTTTCCGACAGAGTGGACAGGCGCAACTTTCTGAAGGTCATCGCATGGGCAGGCAGCGTCATCCCGGGCACGATGGCTGTCATGCTGTTGGCCGGCGTGACGCAGGTCTGGTACGTCATCGCGCTGGCGGCTGCCTCCGGTTCGTTCTGGGCGTTTCTGATGACCGCGAGGCATTCGTACGTCTACGACATCGTGGGCGCCGAAAATGCGATGAACGGCCTTGCCCTGAGTTCTATGAATCAGAGGATCGGCGGAGTTATGGGCGCCCTGATCGCGGGGAGCTTCATCGCCGCTTGGGGCCTGGGTAACCAGTATGCCGTGATCTGCGTTAGCTATCTCACCGCCGCCGCCCTGATGCTGACTCTGCGAAGCGCGGGACAAGCGGCGCCCGTGAAGCGCGAAACCGTACTACAAAACCTCTCGGGCTACATTGAGGTGTTGCGTCACAACCCCATTCTGCGCGCCATGATGTTCATGACCGCGATTACGGAAGTTTTCGGATTTACCCACCAGAGCGTGTTGCCGGTGTTCGCGCGGGACGTGCTGAACGTGGGAGCCACTGGATTCGGTGTTATGTCGGCGGTGCGACAGGGGGGAGGAATACTCGCCCTGGTGCTTCTCGCCGCTGTCAGCAACCTCAACCGAAAGGGACTGGCCGCCTTCATAGTCGTTGCTGGATTCGGCCTGGGCCAGATGGCCTTTTATCTGACCACCAACCTCGTGGTGTTCCTGGTGATACTTGCGTTCATCAACGCCTGCGCTTCGGCTTCGGACATAATCTACCGGACGATCATGCAGTCCAACGTTTCTAACGAGGAGAGGGGACGGGCGATGGGGTCGTGGACGCTCAGTATCGGCATGGCGCCCATGGGTCATCTGGGCATCGGGGCTATGGCAGGCGCGCTGGGAGCCCAGGGCGCGCTGCTGGTCAACGGAGCCATACTGGCAGTTCTAGCCGTGGCATCGGCGATCGCAATGCCCCGAATCAGGCGCCTGCCGTAGCAAGTGCGACTGTGCACCGGCTGTCGGCGCCCGTGATTTCAGCTCAAGTAGGCTGCTCTGCTATCGTAACCTCCACCTGTCCGAGCGTCCTGAAATCGGCGACGAACTGGTCGGCGTGAGTCACTGGCGTGATTCCGGTGCAGGTGCCGGTTGTAACGACCTGGCCCGCCTCGATGCTCTCGCCCCTGAGGGAGAGGTGATTTGCGATCCAGTGCAGGACCAACAGCGGGTCTCCGAGTGCATTTGATCCAACTCCATGCCGCACCGCTCCTCCGTTTCTGTACAGGCTGACGCCATGGGACTTTGCGTCTGTCGCGCGCCAGTCGTACCTTTCCTGGCCGTAGACGAATGCGGTGTGCGCCGACATATCCGCGATCAACCGCTGCTGCCCAATTCGGCCAAGGCCGTCCTCGAAGCGTCCACCGACGACCTCAATCGCGGGAAGCAAGCCTCCTACGGCCTCAAGGACCTCGTCCAAGCAGTACGCCACGGTCCGGGGCGGCAGGTTGTGGCTGAAACGGAACGCGAACTCGCACTCGACGCTGGCGCTCTGTCCAGGGAAGACGGTGACTGACGCCGGGCTCTCGAAGCAGAACGGGGTGTGCATCGGGGCCGAAACCGGCCCGTCGGAGTCGAGGCTTTGCTGCGCGGCCTCGCTGGTTGCGCCGACCTTCCAGCCGAAGCGCGACATGGACGACCGTGCCTCTATCTTGCGTTGGACGCGGTAGGCGTCTTCCACCGTCGCAAGCCCGTCCGCGGCCTCGACCGGCGCCTGGCCGCCCCATGTGCGGGCACGCCAGAGCTTCTCGGCCAGACTCTCCATGGATCTGGTCATGGCTCTATCTCCTCAAAGGGTCCGTCACATACTTCGCATTCCATCAGCGCGCCCCCTGCCGCAGCGGGCTGCCGACGGCGATCACGTACAGCGCCCAAGATGCCGCAAGCAACGCGGCTGCGATCAGGAAACCACCCTGAAAGCCGATTCTCGCCGCGATCAGGAAGCCGGCGAACGGGCCCAGGGCCGAACCCAGATCCTGCCAGGTGGAGTACCTGCCCATTGCTGAGGCGCGTGCAGCGGTAGGCGCCGTCTCACCCACGGCCGCGTCAAGCGCCGTGTTCACGCCCACGGCGGCGATGAACAGCACCGGCAGCGCAACGACCGCGGCGCCGTCGGTGTCGAGCGTGGCAATCAGGGACAGGGGAGCGACCATCCAGGCCATTCCAATCGCGATTGACAACCGTCTGCCGATGCGGTCGGAGACGTGCCCCAACGGCACTCCAAGGCCAAGATCGGAAAACCACCTGAATCCGACCAGGAGGCCGGAAAGTGTCACGACGGTGAGTGCTCCACCCAACACTGTCTCGTCCTCGCCGGCGATCTCGGCAAGGTAGGGGGCCACAGTAGCAATGGCGAGACCGTTGGCCGCGAACGCCGTGGCGAAGCGCATCAGGCTGATGGAGAGAAGAGGAAATCTCAGTACGTGGCTATCATCCGGGAGCCTTGACACGGCAATGTTCCAGAGACCGAAGCCGCCTCGGAGTCCTCTTCGGCCTGTAGCCATGCGACCGGGCCTGAGGTCGGGAACCAAGACTGCCGCGATCACTCCGAGAATCCCGACAGCGGCGAGCGCGGCGAAAGTCACCTCCCTGGACGTCGCTTGGAACAGCAGCGCACCGGCTGTGACCGCTATCAGGCTACCGAGTCGCTGCCCGGAGTTGAAGAAGCCCATCAGCCTGCCCCGGATGTTTGAGGCGCCGACTCCAAACGCCATCAGGTGCGCGGCAAGCCGCATGAAGGAGTACGAAATCCCCCAAAAGGCGCGGGCCAGCAACAACGGCGCTAGGCCCCTGCCAAGGCCACACGCGAGCGTCGTCAGGGCGCCGGCGGCGATGGAAGCGGCAAAAGGCCAGCGTACTCCGAACCGCTGGTAGACTGAGGCGGCGGCGGCGTTGCTGAGGAGACGAATGAAACGATTGATGCTGAGTGCGAGTCCAATCCAGAACGAGGCCGCAAGACCGAGCCGGTCGCTCACGCCGAAATCGTCCGCCGCCACCGGCAGCACGACGTACATCAGCGAGTCGCCCATGATGACCGCGGCAATCGGGGCTACCGCGAACACCATCCCGGCGGGGACAATCAACCTCATTCGCACACCCAATGCGCGACCTTCCATGCCTTTCCTACCAGCCGCAATAATACCTGATAACATGCTAGTCTCAATGAGCGCCAACGCCTTTGAGAGAGGATAACGGGGATGATACATGAAGCATAGGCCCCGCCGGCTCTACTACGGCTGGGTGATCGTATGGGTCATGGCGGCGACCGGCGCTGTGAGCATGGCGATGGGGTCGCTCAACTTCGGCCTGTTCATCAAGCCCATGGGCGACGACCTGGGCATCGGGCGCGCCGCGTTCGGCTGGGCGCACACCGCCCGGCAGGGTGCGAGCTCCGTGACCAGCCCGGTAGTCGGAATTCTTCTCGACAGGTTCGGCGCGCGCGTGATGCTTCCTGTCGCGGCCATGATGACCGGATTCTCCATGATAGGACTGGCCAACATCGGCCAGTCCTGGCAGTTGGTCGCCCTGTTTGCGGTTATGGGGCTGGTCGGCATGAGCGGCCCGGGCGCGCTGGTGACTTCGGTTCCGGTGCTCAAGTGGTTCGTCGCGGACCGCGGCAAGGCCATCGCGTTCATGTCGGTCGGAATCCCGGTGGGCGCGCTGTTGTTCGTGCCGCTGACCCAGTACCTGATTGACTCGGTCGGGTGGGGCAAGGCCTGGATCATGTTGGCGGTGCTCGGCATGGGCGTGATCGTTCCGCTCGCGGCTATATTCGTGAGGCGTCAGCCCGAGGACATGGGACTGCGGCCGGACGGCGTCACAGGCCAGGACCCCGTGCTGCGCGAACGGGGGGCATCGAGAGGGGCCCCGGAGGAGGTCTCTTGGAGCCTGTATGAAGCCGTGCGCACGGCCACGCTGTGGAAGCTGGTCGTGGTGTTCAGTTCCGTGTCGCTCGCCACCGGCACGGTCGCTCTGCACAGGATAGCCGACTTCATGGACAAGGGACTCGACCCGACGCTCATCTCGTTCGCGACGGCGCTCGACGCCGTGTGCGCGGGTGTGACCACCTTCGCTTTCGGGCTGATGGTGAGGCACGTTCCGGCGCGCACGCTCGGAGCGGCCGGCTTCCTGATGCTGGCGGCCGCCAGCATTATGACAATCTACGCGAACAATCTGCCGGTGATGTTCGCGTCCATGGCGCTGTTCGGCCTTGGCATCGGCGGTATGATGTTCCTGCAGAACTTCATCTGGGCAGACTACTATGGTCGGGAGAGTGTGGGCAGCATTCGCGGTCTCGTCAACCCCATAAATCTCGTCGTGGGGGGACTGGGCGCTCCTGCCGCCGGGTACGTGCGGGACATCTGGGGGACTTACGATCCGGCGTGGTGGGCGGGAGTGGCGCTCATGGCGTTCGCCGCGGCGCTAGTTCTCTCCACGCGCGCGCCCACCAGGCGCGTCGGTCGCGGTGCGGGATCGGCGTCACGATCGCAGAAGGCGACAGTGAACATGAACCCAGCGCGAGAGGAATAGCCGGTCGTGCTAGCTTCCGGAGTATTCAACAGACCCGCCTACAAGTGGTGGGTGTTCTCCGCGGTGGCCTTTGGGACACTCACGTCGGTCATCAATCACGGCGGGATGTCGGTTGCGCTTCCCACCATTGCGCAACATTTCGACGCCGACCTGTCCGCTGCGCAGTGGGTGGTTGTCGCAGAGGGACTCGCCATCAGCGCGCTGATACTCCCTATGGGCCGGCTCTCGGACATTATCGGCCGCAAGACCGTGTATCTCGCCGGCATGGCAATTTTCGCCGCAGCCGCGCTGCTGGCCGCCGGCTCGCAGAGCATTCTGATGCTCATAGCCTTCAAGGCTGTGCAGGGAATCGGCGCGGCGATGACGCAGGGCACGGGCATGGCGATGATTACGTCGGTGTTCCCGGCCGAGGAGCGCGGAAAGGGAATCGGCACACACGCGAGCGTAGTCGGAACGGGCGGGGTTCTCGGCCCAGTGGCCGGAGGTTTCCTGATAACCGCCCTGGACTGGCGCTGGCTGTTCTACGTTAACGTGCTGATGGGAATCTTGGCCATGATCGTTGTGGTGGCGGTTGTCCGAGGCCAGGCCTTCAGGCAGGACACACGCAACCGGTCTTACGACTTTCCGGGCGCGGCGCTCTCCACGGCTGTGTTGGTCACGTTCCTGCTTGCGGTGTCGAACGGCGCGAGCCTGGGATGGGGTTCACCGCCCATCGTGGCGGCCGGGCTGGCGTTCGTCGTGCTGTTGACGGCGTTCATCTGGTGGGAGAACCGCGCTCCCTCGCCGATGTTGGACCTGGGCCTGTTCAAGAGCAGGGTGTTCGCCATCGGAATCTCGACCAACTTCATGTCCTTCCTGGGGATAACCTCCGCGCGATTCCTGCTGCCGTTCTACCTGCAGGCCGCGCTCGGATACACGCCCGCGCTGGTCGGCCTGGTGCTGCTGCCGAACGCTGTGAGCAGGATCGTGATGGGGCCGGTGAGCGGGCGGCTCTCGGACCGTTACGGATGGAGGCTGTTCAACGTAGTCGGGCTGCTGCTTTCGGCAGCCGGGCTCTTCGCGCTTGCCTCAATCACCGTGTCCTCTTCTATCGTTGTGGCGCTAGTGGGCATAGTGCTCCACAGCGCCGGATCGGGCCTGTTCCAGTCTCCAAACTCCGCTTCCATTTTCAGCGCCGCGGACCCGAGAAGGCATGGCGTGGTCGCGGCATTCGTCAACCTTTCCCGCAACGCCGGCAACGTGACCGGCATCGCCATAGCCGCGTCCATCGTGACCGCGGTTATGGTGGGCCAGGGATTCGAGCCGAACATCGACGCGGTCCTCGAGGCGGAGTCTGGCTCAAGGTTGGTGGGCTCCTTCATGACTGGTCTGACAACGGCCTTCCTGGTGATGGCCGTTCTCCAACTGATTGGGGCCGCCGCGTCAGCATTCAAAAGGAGCGCCGAGCCAGAGACGGCGACGGCGGACGAGAGGGCCGGCGTGGCGGGTAACGATTAAGGGCTGATCCGACAATCCGGTCAGCACCCCCATCCTAACCTTCCCCCTGCGAGAGGGAAGGGATAATCGGAAGGACGCCTACCCCTGTTAGCCCTGTGAGGGGGAAGGGACTCTTGGCAATCGCCGGCGCTGGTTCAGGGCGGCCCGTTGCGGGAGCGGCAGGTCTCGCGAACGGAGGGTAGCAGAGGTAGGCCATGCGCTTGAGCTCGTGCCGGCCTCTGTTCACGCTGTCCAGGATGATCCCGCTGAGAAAGCTGCCCATCGCCGCCAGTGCCAGGCTGGCGCACAGCACTGCCGTGGGCAGCCTGGGGACCAGGCCCGTTTCCCAGAAGGTGAGGACGATGGGAACCGCCAGAACGAGGGACACGAGCGATAGCGTTGCGGCCACCACAGTGAAGAACTGGAACGGTCGGAACTCCTTGACGAGCAGACCGATCGTGAGCAAAGCTCTCCTGCCGTCCTTCAACGTGTTGAGTTTGCTCTCGCTTCCTTCGGGGCGCTCGACGTACCGAGTGGGCATCTCGGCGCAGGGCAGACGCAGGTGAGCACAGTGGGCTGCCAGCTCCGGCTCGATCTCGAACCGCTGCGACAGGGCGGGGAAGGACTTCACAAGCCGGCGCGACATGACTCTGTAGCCGGAGCTGATGTCCGTAAAGACCCCGCCGAACAGTCCGCGGATCATCCGGTTCAGTAGAGCGTTGCCCATCTCGTGGCCCGGGCGGTAGGCGTCCTGGCCTTCAGCTTCGACGCGGACTCCCACAACCATGTCCAGATTGCCGGCAATCAGCCTGTCCACCATGGCCGGCGCGGCAGAGGCGTCGTAGGTGCCGTCGCCATCGGCGAGTATGTACACATCCGCGTCGACGTCCGCGAACATGCGGCGAACCACGTTGCCCTTGCCCCTCAGGGGCTCCGACCTCACCACCGCACCGGCCTCGAGCGCCCGCTCCGCCGTGGCGTCGGTCGAACCGTTGTCGTAAACGTAGACCTGCGCGTTCGGCAGCGCCTGCCGGAACGCCTTGACTACGCCGGCTATAGCGGCCTCCTCGTCGAGGCACGGCAACAGCACGGCAATACGGAGGCAGCAAGCTGTCATAGCACGCTACCGCCCCCGAACTAATATACCAAACAGGCGGTTCATGTGTGGGAACGCCAACTCATGAAACAACCAGGCGGCCAACAGGGTTCCGGACATGGCCAGCAGCGGTCCCATAGCCCCGGCGTACCGCGTAGCCACTACGCCGGTCAATCCAATGAGAAGAAAGTGAGCGTGGATCGCCAGGCCAGACGCCGAGGCCACTGTCAGCCGGGCGTCCGGCGTTCGGGTTTCGCCGCGGAATCGTTGCCACACGGCCAGCGCTATTGCCACCACCGTAAGAATCAGTCCTGCCCCCAGCGTCGTTCTGACCGCAAACGCCAGTAGGGGCCCCGGCGGCTCCTTGTAGCCAAAGATTGGACTGTCGTCGAACAATACCTGGGGATCCACGCTTTCGATGTAGTCTTGGTATTCTTGCAGTATCGTGGGGCTGACGTAGGCCCAGTATGGGAACCATAGGCCCAGGTAGTGTGCGAGCGCGTTCCTGGTCCAGGCGACAGGCGCGGACAGCATGGCGGGCCTGCCGATCTGTGCGAGCAGGCTGTACTCGTCCTCTCCTCTCTGGGCTGCCAAATCTCGCAGTGCAGGGGAGAACACGCGCGAGTAGGTGGAGTGTTGAGCGGCAACCTCGAAATCCACGAGCAGTCGCGTGCGCGCATAGTGGCTGGGCGCGCCGGTGACAAGCTCTCTTGCCGGCGCAAAGACCTCGCGGCCCATGGCCAGGATTCCGGCAAGCTCGGGGTCGGCAAGTGAAGGCGCCGGCTCGACTATTAGCGCCTTGGCGAGCAGGTGCCTGTCGGCGAGATTGGGGCGCGAATCCGAATCGTGGGACGCGTGCCAGACCACGCTCTCGGCCAGAATGCAGAGGACGATGGGCGCGACTACCGCCGCGGCCAGCGCAAGGTGTCGCCCTTCGCTGCGCCTCCAAGTGAGCCAGAACAGGAACGGCCATACCACCAGCAGGCTCAGCGCGGCCGGCCGGACTGTTATCGCCAGGCCACAGGCGAGCGCCGCGAGCGCAAACCACCGCCACGATGGACGCTGGGCGGAGAGCACGATGCACCCGACCACGAGGCACAGCAGTGAGATGAAAATGGACTCGGTGAGGATGTAGCCGTGCAGGTCGGCGATGCGGGGATAGAGCATCAGCGCCACGACTGGGACCAACGCGAAGAATGAGGAGCGAAAGGCGTGGTAGACGCTCCAGCCTAGGAAGGCGAACGCTGACGCCGCGATTACGAGCTGTGCTTTCTGGGCCGCGTCTGTCGTGCCGAACAGGACCTCGACGGCCCTGAGGAAGATCGGATAGCCGGCGGTCCGGTGCTCGCTGAATTGCAGATAGCCGCCGCTGTCCGGAGCCAGGTTCACCGGGTCCGACCAGTGGAACGCGATGTAGCCGATCGCCAGCAGTGCGAGCAGCCAGGGGAAGGCGGCGACCAGGCGCGGTCGTCGCACTTGCTTGGTGTTCGAGTCTGTCGAATCTCCGTTTTCGCTTGTGGTCAGGTTTTGGATGTCTCGGTTAGAGTCTTGTCTCATATGCTCAGCCAGTAGTGGTTGATCAGCCAAGTTAGTCTACCATCTACTGGCAGTCCAGGCGCTACTTTGCGGGGATCGCGAGCAGGGAGCTTCTTGTGTGGAGTCCACTTTGGCCTGAGTCAATCGACTGAGGCCTTCTCAGGTGTAGAAGGCGGTCCTGTTCGACCCGTAGTGCCAGTGGACGGTGGGCGGCGGGCCCTTCGCGAGAGGGGGATTTCGCCGAAACATGTGCCATTTTGTGCTATTCTGTTCCACCTCATAGGTGGGGCAGTGTCGGTTTGAATCTTTCAGGGGACCTCGCCGGGCCGAATCTGGCAATGAAAGCGCCGAAATGTGACAGAATTGAGACGTTCGTGGAGTGGTCACATACCGGGCCTCCTAGTCAGACTGCCGGCGACGTCGGTCTGTCATGCAAGGAAGAGTAGCACGGATGTACGGACAGTTCAAGTGTGAGTAGCGAAATCGAACGTGCGACAGCCTGGTGGGCTGTCGGTTGGGACTGCTGGAACCGGTGTCTGCTGAAGTGAGACAGCAACTAGATTTGCGAGTTGTTTCCCTCGCTCGGAGAGGGATTGCGAAGCT
Source organism: uncultured Dehalococcoidia bacterium (assembly GCA_951812395.1). Taxonomy (GTDB): domain Bacteria; phylum Chloroflexota; class Dehalococcoidia; order Lucifugimonadales; family CATOSD01; genus CATOSD01. The sequence continues at coordinate 1,272,127 of CATOSD010000002.1, read as the reverse complement.
TGGGCGTCAAAATCTTGATGGCTAGACGGTCAAATGCCCATAGGATGAGTAGCGTTCCCGATACTGCGATCATGGGCGCCATGGAATCGGCGTAGCGGCCGGCCATCACGCCGAACAGTCCGATGAATACGAGATGCGAATGGACAGCCCACCCGCCGACTGCCGCAACAACCAATCTGCTGTCGGGGCACGGCTGGCGAATACGCTGCCATACCGCAATCACAGCGGCAATGGGCAGGATCGCCAAGGCTATGCCCAGAGCATATCGGACTACGAACCCCGGCCTGGTACCGTGGAGGATACCTTGAAGAAATGGCGAGATTCGTTCGAAAAGCTCGTTGCGTTGAGTTCCGTCGACGTACGATTGAAACTCGTCCAAAGTCGCGGGTGTTACGAAGGCACGGGACCAAAGTCGGATGTAGTGAGTCAGCCCGTTCCCAATCCATGCGATGGGAGAGGACAGCATGGCCGGGCGTCCCATCTGCGCGAGGAGGCGATGCTCTTCGAGTCCGCGTCGGCCTGCCACAGCTCTCACTGCCGGTGAGAACACCTTCCCATAGGTCTCGTGTTGCCCGATGACCTCGAACTCCGCCAACAGTGTGGCACGGGCATAGAGGCTGGGCGCGCCGGCGACTGGCGCGTGGGCCGGGGCCATGACCTCGCGGCCCATTGCGACGATACCGGCGAGTTTCGGGTCGGAAAGTTACGGCTTCAGCTCTAGCGACAGCGCCTTGGAGAACATGTGCCTATCGGCGAGGCTGGGGCGAGGATAGGCATAGTGGTATGCCTGCCATACCACGTTCTCAGCCCCAGGCAGAGCGCTATGGGCGCCACGACCGCCCCAACCAGCACCAGCCGCCTCCCTTCGCAACGCCTCCAGATCAGCCAGAAGAGGGGCGGCCAGACCACCAGCAGGCTTGTCCTTCCCGGACCGCAATCGCAAGGCCGTAAGCGTACGCCACGACTGCAAACCACTGCCACGTCGGGCATTGGGCCGAAGGCGCAATTGCCCCTATCATAAGGGACGGCCGCGAGACAGAGATTGACTCGGTGAGGATGTAACCGTGCAGGTTTGAGATGGGGGTATACAGCATAAGCGCGACAACGGGCGCAATTGCGAAAAAGGGTGACCAAAAGGAGCGGCGGACGCTTCAGGCCAGCAATGCGAACGCTCACGCCGCTAACACGACCCGCACTTTCAACGCCGCGTCCATCGTGCCGAAGAGCGCCTCGACCGCCCCGAGGAAGAGCGGGTAGCCGGCGGTCCGGTGTTCGCTGAAGTTCAGGTAGCCGCCGCTGTCCGGCGCCGGGGACACCGGGTCGGACCAGTGGAACGCGATGTAGCCGACGACCAGCAGCGCGAGGAGCCAGGGGAAGGCAGCCTCGAGCCGGTTGTGGCTGATCGGGTTTAGGCTGGCTATTGTGGATTGCGTGAAGCGGCGCATGTGACTCCGAATTGGGGTACGTCCGCTCCCCTGGGTTCCCGCGTTCGCTGGAATGACGATGGGTGGCGCGTTTCGTGTTCTACGGCAACAGGGCATAGCGCGGAACGCGCGGTGTATGTGGTATAGTGCAGGCATGGAATCCAATTCAAGCAGCGGGAGCCGCCCGGATACGGGCAGTTTGCTCATGGGCCGGCAGTCACCCGAACTGCGGGAGGCGGTCTGGCGGCTTACCCGCGAAGTAAAGCGGGGCGACCAACTCGCACCTGTGACGGTGGTAGGTCCGTCCAGGTACGCGAACCTCAGCCTGCGGCACGAATTGGGACGAGTAGGATTCGCGAACGTTCGCTTCATCGTCCTGCCGGTGCTGGCGGAACTGCTGGGAGGGGCCGCGATGGCCCGCTCGGGGCGCAGGCCACTGACGCCCGTGCTGGAGAGGGTGTGGCTCAGGGAGGTGATGTCAGGCGCGACGGGACCACTTGCGCCGGTAAGGGACCATGCCGCGACGCAGGCCAGCGTGCGCGGGTCCTTTGGCGAGCTGCGCCGGGCCGATTGGGACGTACTCGATGCGCTCGACAGGCAGGGCGGGTTGCGGCGCGACCTCGTAGGTCTGTATCGGGAGTTCCGCCGGAAAGTGCGTGGCGAATGGTACGACGCAGAGGACCTGACGGAAGCGGCCGCCGGTGCGGTGCGGCGCGGCGAGGTTCCCGCGCTGGCCGATCTGGGCGCGGTGATCGTGTACCTGCCGCGTAACTTCAGCCCGGCAGAGTTGGGTCTCATCGAGTCGTTGGCGGAGAGAGACCACTGCTACGTGGTGCTGGGAACGACAGGAGACGCTGACGCGGACAGGCCGATAAACGCGCTCGCGGAATCGCTGAGCGCCGTGCTGGGCAGACCCAGGCAGGTCGCCCGGGACGATACTGACGGCCAGCTGCTGTCCGGCGAGGTACACCTGCACGTAGCGCCGAACGCGCACGAAGAGGTCAGGTGGGCGATAAGAAGGATCGTGCACGAGGCGAGGGAGCGACGAGTTCCTTTCCACCGCATGGCGATTCTGTACAGAATGGACAGCCCCTATGCCTCCCTTGTGCGGGACGAGCTGACGATGGTCGGAATTCCCGCGGCCGGTCCGGACCGGCAGACTCTTGCCGACAGCGCCGCGGGCCGGACGCTGACGGGTCTGCTCGCGATGCCCGGCAGTGAATTCCGCCGCGCGGACGTGATGGAGTGGTTGACCGGCTGCCCGGTCCGCCCGCCCGAAGCCGGACAAGGCGTCTTCAGCCCCAGCCGGTGGGACTCCTTGACCAGGACGGCAGGAATAGTTCGGGGGCTAGACCAGTGGCGAGACCGACTTAACAATCATGCGGCCCGGCTGGACGTGGAGGCTTCACGGCGCATGGCCACGGAGGAGATTACCGACGCAAGGGCCGACCGCATGATTTCCGAGGCTGCCACCGCCAGAGACGTGCTGGAGTTCGTGGAGGGCCTGGCGCGGGACGTCGAGCCGCCGATAGACGGCAGCCACTGGCAGGAGTTCTGCGCGTGGGCATCGCGTCTCCTCGATCGCTACCTGGACGGCCGCCTGCCGGAGGCCGAAGACCTTGCAAGGGACAAGGTGTTGCGGGTGCTGGCGGAACTGGGAGCCGCCGACAGCGTTGGGGTAGGGGCCACCACACTAGAGGAGTTTCGGCAGTCCGTGGGAGATTCCCTGCGTGCGACGGTGGGTCACCTTGGCGTTACGGGCCAGGGAGTGTTCGTCTCTTCGGTTGCCGTTGCTGCCGGCATGAGCTTCGATATGGTGTGGCTGGTGGGCATGGTGGAGGGAGGAATGCCGCCGGCCATCCGCCCGGACCCGTTGCTCCCCGAGGGGGATTGGCAGGCCGCGGGGGGGCAATCGCGCGTCGCCCAGCGCATCGCCGCGGAGCGCTACGATTACCTTTCGGCACTGGCTACCGCGCCGCACCGCGAGCTGTCGTATCCGGTAGCGAGTCCGGCATCACAACGCCAGGCTTATCCGTCGCGGTGGTTTCTGGAGCAGGCATCATTGCTGGAGGGTGCGCCTGTTCGCGCCAGCGGCCTTGGGCGACTAGGCGACCGCGAGTGGCTCTCGGTGGACTACTCGCCGGAGCACGCGCTGTCCGCCACGCCTGAGGCGGCGCTGTCCGACATGCTCGACTACAGCCTGAGCCGGCTGCTCCAGTGGAGAAGAGACGGCTCGAGTCTGGGCGACCATCCATTCGCCCGCGAGGGGAGCTTGTTTAACGCAGTGCGCCTGGCCCGAAGCCGCGGCTTCGACCGGCTGACGGAGTTCGACGGCAACCTGTCGGCGATGAGCGGAGAGGCGCGGTTCCGGCGCAACCTGGACCGTTCGCCGGTATCGGCCACGAGCCTGGAGAGCTGGGCCACCTGCCCGTTCCGGTACTTCCTGGGGCAAGTGCTGAGGCTCAGCGCCCTGGATTCGGCGGAGGAAAGCGCGTCTATCTCGCCACTGGACCGCGGTTCGCTGATACACCGGATTCTGGAACGATTCGCACAGGAGGTAGACGCCGGAGGAAAAATGCCGGCTCCCGACGAGGAGTGGGCGCCGGCCTTGCGACGGAGGCTGTTCGCCATCGCCGATGAGGAGTTCGATGGCGCTGAATCGCAGGGCGTCACCGGCAAACCCCTGCTGTGGGGCTTGGAGAAGCGCGACATCCTTGCCGATCTGGAGACCTTCCTCGAAGAGGACACCAAGCTGCGGGCCGGACAGCGCACCGGGCGGATCGTAGTTGAGAAGGCATTCGGCTTTGGCGGCGATTCCTTTGACGTGAAGGACCCCGAAACTGGGTTGCGTTTCCGGGGATACATCGACCGAATCGACGTGAGCGAAGACGGAAAGTCGGCGCTCGTGATCGACTACAAGACGGGCAGGGCGAGTCCGTACAGGGCGCTTGAGGATGACCCCATCGACGGCGGCAAGCGGCTGCAACTGGGTGTGTACTCCCTCGCCGCGAGGACCCTCGTGCCCGGGGCTGATGTTCAAGCGGCGTACTGGTTTGCGACGAGCAGGGGGGAGTTCAGACGTGAGCCGGCGAAGGCGTTCGACCTTGGGGAGGACGAGGTAGGGGAGCGGTTCAGGGAGGGGCTCAGGACGATAGTTTCCGGGATTGGCGCGGGTATGTTCCCGGCGAATCCGGGGCCACCCGGTTGGGGCGGCCCCTCGAACTGCGCCTACTGCGACTTCGATTCACTTTGCGCCACACGGCGGGCAGACCTCTGGGACCGGAAGAAGTCGGACCCGGGGCTGGCCGACTATCTGGCGCTCTCCAGCCAGGAGTAACAGGAACAGCGATGACACATCCGCCAAGCACTGCCGGTGAGCGCGGGAAGCGCTTCGTTCCCGTCGACGAATACTCGAGGCGCGTAATCGCGGAACAACTGGACGAGACGCTGTTCGTGGAGGCCAGCGCGGGCACAGGCAAGACCGCCAGCTTGGTCGCGAGGTTGGTGAGCCTGGTCATGACCGGCAGGACAACGCTCGACCGCATAGTAGCCATCACGTTCACCGAGACTGCGGCCGCGGAGCTGCGAGACCGCGTGCGCCAGGGCCTCGAGGAGGCGGCAGCAGACGCCATTGTTGGTGAAGAGGAGCGCGCCCGCTGCGTAAAGGGGGTGGTGGACCTTGACCAGGCCTCCATACAGACGCTTCACTCGTTTGCCTCCGCACTGCTGCACGATAGACCACTGGAGACGGGGCTTCCACCTTCGTTCGAGACCTCGGACGAAATCGCCGCCGGCATCAGGTTCGACGAGGCCTGGACTGAGTGGGTTGACGCGGCGCTCGAGGAGGAGTCGGTGCTGGCGCCGAACCTGGGCTTGGCGCTCGCGCTCGGCGTTACCCTGCGGCAGCTCAGGCAGGTGGCCCTGGAGTTTCACCGGAACTACGCTGACCTCGCCGGGCAGACCTTTGGTCCACCCCCGGTCACGGATAGCGGCTGGATGGACGAACTGCGACGGGCGGGCTCCGAGATGGAGCGTCTCTGCTCGCGCTCGAAGCTGAAAGACGATGACCCCCTCTACCGCCACGTCCAACTCAAGCTGAGAGAGATTCGCAGGTTGGGACAGGAGGAGGCGGGCTCGGCGTTGGCGTTCCGCCAGCTTTCGCGGGTTCTTCCCCTGAGAACTAGCAGGGGAAGGCAGGGCGACTGGGACACCGATCCAAGTACCGGAGTCAACTCATGCAAGGCACTGAAGGAGCTTCTCGCGGAGACCCAGGAAACGGCGGCCGCCCTGCTGAAGGATGCGAAGGCCGCGGCTATGGTTCCGATTCTCGATGCGCTCAGAGAGTTCGTGCTGCGGTACGCGGAGCGGAGAAAGGCGGAGGGTCGCGCGGAGTTCCACGATCTGCTGGTATGGGCACGAAACCTGCTGCGGGACGACCTGCAGGTGCGCGACCACTTCCGCGCGCGCTACTCGCACGTTCTAATCGACGAGGTGCAGGACACCGACCCGATACAGACCGAGATTGCCATGTTCCTGAGCGAGGCCGTGCCGGTAGGCGGAACGAACGGGCCTCGTCCCGCGACGTGGGACAAGGTGCTGCCCGAGAATGGCAAGCTGTTCGTCGTTGGGGACGCCAAGCAGTCGATTTTCCGCTTTCGCCGTGCGGACGTGGTGCAGATGAACAGGCTCAAGGAGGGTATGGAGAGCGCGGGCGGGCGGGCGCTCAGGCTGGTGCAGAACTTCAGGTCGCAGGACGTGGTGGTGGCGTGGGTGAATCACGTCTTCGAGCTGTGGATGAAGGCCGACCCGGACACGATTGACGGCGACGGGTCTTTCCAGGCCGAGTACGAGTCCATGTCGGCCCGATGGTCGGGGGAGCATAACGCATCCTTCGGCCCGCGTGTCTGGGCACTGGCGGACAAGGAGGTCGAGGGGCCGATCGACGGCGTTCGAAGGGATGAGGCGAGGCAGATTGCCCTGTTGCTGCGGAGGATGGTTGCCGAGGGGTGGCGGACACTCGACCGCGAGGCATCCGAAGAGAACGGGACCGAGACGTACAGGCCGATAGCATTTTCGGACATATGCATACTGAAGCCAACGCGCATCGGCCTCCGGATACTTGAGCGCGAGCTGGAGGAGCAGGACATACCCTTCCGGCTGGAGAGCGCGTCGCTCATTTTCGAGACGCAGGAGGTCCGGGACCTGCTCAACTGCCTGAAGGCGATAGACGATCCGGCCGACCAGGTGGCCACGGTGGCCGCGCTGCGGTCGCTGGCGTTCGCGTGCAGCGACGTGGAGCTGCTAAGGCACTGCGAGGACGGAGGGCGATTCGACTATCTGAGGCAGACTGCCGGTCGCGGCCACAAAGCTGTGATTGAAGCCCTGGATGCCCTGCATTCGTTTCACATGGACCGCCTCTGGGAGTCCCCCGGCGCGCTAATCGACCGATTCGTGCGGGAGCATGGGCTGATGGAGGCCGCGTCCGGCCACCCGAGAATGCGCGAGCATTGGCGTCGGTACCGGTTCATGGTGGAGCGGGCGAGACAGTTTGCCACCGCCGGCGGAACGTCGTTGAGGGCATTCCTCAGGTGGGTCGAGGACCAGATGAACGAGCGAGCGCGAGTCACCGAAACGCCGGTGCCGGAGTCCGACGAGGAGGCCGTGCGTGTGATGACGGTTCACGCCTCGAAAGGGTTGGAGTTTCCCGTCGTCGTCTTGACCGGAATCAACTCGAGTCGAGGCGGCCGGGAAGGGCCCGTACTGTTCGACCGCTCGATGGGCGCCGTCGAGGTTGGGCTGGGGCCAAGGAACAGCGGGTTTTCCACCGTAGGATACGCGGACCTCGCTGAGCACGAAAAGAGGATGTCCGACGCGGAAAACGTCCGGCTGATGTACGTCGCCACCACGCGCGCCCGCGATCACCTCGTGCTCAGTCTGCGGCGGCCGAAGCGCGGTGGCGCAAGCTCGCCTGCCGGCCTGATTTCATCGCTTATGGAGAGCGGGCCCGGACTCTGGGAGCCGATCGATCCGGTCGACCAGGGCGAGGCGCCCCCGCGTGATTCGGCCCTGGACAGACAGGGGGGCGTGGATGCGACTGTCGAGCACACCGTGGAGGCACGCGACAGATGGTTGATTGACCATGAATGGTTGATCGAGGAGATGCGTCGTCCCTCGTTTGTGTCAGCCACGTCGCTGGGAAGTCAAACAGGGGAGGACAAGGAGGAGCCGGACAGCCCGGAGCCGTGGCGGAGAGGCCGGGCCGGCACTTCGGTGGGCCGGGCGGTCCACGCCGTGCTTCAGGCGATAGACCTGGCGAGCGGCGCGGACATCGAGGACCGCGCTCGCGCACAGGCCGCGGCGGAGGGTATACCTGAGCGCGAAAGCGAGATCGCCCGGCTGTCGCGCACGGCAGTGGACAGCGAAGTCGTGAAGCGGGCGGTGGCGTCCGGCAGATTCTGGCGAGAAGTCCCCGTGGCGGCGGCAGTCGGCGGCGGTTCCCTGCACGGTTTCATCGACCTCCTGTTCGAGGAGGAAGACGGTCTTGTGGTGGTCGACTACAAGACCGACTCGGTGAGCGCCGCCGATTCGCCTGACGCCGTCCCGAACTATCGCCTGCAGGGAGGGGCTTACGCCCACGCGATAGGGCAGGTCACGGGGAAGAAGGTCAAGGAGGTCGTGTTCCTATACCTTCAACCCAAGAGCGAGGAGAGACTGGAAGACCTCAGCGAGGCGGTACGGGATGCGTCCGGCGTGGCCGAGAAGTCACTGGGAGCGGCGGCTAGCGCCTGACTCAGCAGGCTTTGCGACAAGTCAGAGTTTGCTTCAGATTACCAGGCGCCCTCAAAACAATCTCCCTCGCGAAAAACCTGCCCCCACACTCAACTCTGAACCAACGGCCATCGCCTTGACGTTGTTGAGCCAATGTCCCCCTGCCGACTCCCCAACGCACGCCCCGGCCGCGCCCCCTCACCCAAACCCAACCCTTTCGCTCCCCGGCGCCCCGAAAAAACAGTCACTCTCCTGCGCCGCCCGTGCTCTGGCCCTGCCACCCACACGTCCTACAGGCGCCCAACCACTGGCCCACGTCTGCGCAGTTTCTCCCCACCGTTCCCGCCCAATCCCGCAGTCTCGCCACCCCCTCTTGCAATATGCGTACATACGTGCTACCCTCGCCCAGGCGAGGGACAGACCCCGCGGCCCGGAATCCCTACCCCCCAATAGGGACAATGCCCCAGGCATCCGTAGGGCCGTCCCTTGTGGGCGCCCTGTGCCAACGGAAACACGGCCGGTCGGCCCGTCGACCCCTTGTCCTACTCTGTCACGCGGCGAGACACTTCTGCGCCGAATTGCCCACGCCGGCATTCCAGAATTGCGCAGAACCGTCGGCGCCCCCAGCTAGGAGTCGCACAGAATGTCGCAGAATCCAACAGAATTCGCTTTCCCGCTTTCGCGGGGCCAACTATTAGGGGGTGCCGAGTAGTCTGAAGCAGGATCCAACGAGCGGCATTTGTTGACCCCACAGTCTGCTTGTGCTAGTTTCGGCAACGCCCCGTAGACTTGCAGAACGAATAACCGGCGCCACGTCAAGGAGGCCGAAATGATCATTTCCGAGGGCAATAGAACGGCCACGGAGACCCGGCAGTCCCCTTTCCACCCTCTTGATCCGCTCACGGCCGAGGAGATCGTGGAAGCTACGCGGATCCTCACGTCAGAGCGAGCCCTCGGCACACGGGTGCGATTCGAAACTATCGTCCTGAAGGAGCCGGACAAGGCGGATGTCCTGGGCTACAAGGCTGGCAGTCCATTCGACAGGCGGGCGTTCGTAGTGGTGCTGGACAATGACGACAAGGTCACCTACGAAGCGATAGTCTCCCTCGATCAGGGTCGTGTAATCGACTGGAAGCGGCTCCAGGGTGTGCAGCCCCGTATAATGCTGGATGAGTTTCTCGAGTGCGAGGCTGTGGTCAAAGCAGACCCCGACTTCCGGGCGGCCCTGCGAAAGCGTGGCATAACTGACCCGGATCTGGTGATGGTAGAGCCGTGGTCGGCGGGCAACTTCGGGTACGCGGAGGAGGAGGGACGGCGCCTGGTGCTAACCCGCAACTTCCTTCGCGCCGGCCCCAATGACAACGGCTACGCTCGGCCAATAGAGGGATTGGGCGTGTTTGTGGACCTGAACGCCATGGAAGTGATGCGGATCGACGACTATGGGGTGGTCCCGCTGGCCCCCAATGACGGAAACTACGCCTCCGAGTTCGTCGGCGAGTTTCGCCAGGACCTGAAGCCGCTGGAGATCACGCAGCCCCAAGGGCCCAGCTTCACTGTGGACGGCTACGGCGTAACATGGCAAAAATGGCATCTGCGCGTGGGCTTCACTCCCAGGGAAGGGCTGGTGATTCACACCGTCGGGTACGAAGACCAGGGACGGATTAGGCCGATCCTGTACAGGGCCGCGCTGTCCGACATGGTCGTGCCTTACGGTGAGCCTGGCAAGGACCATTACCGAAAGAACGCGTTCGACGCCGGCGAGTATGGGATTGGCTCGCTGACCAACTCACTCACGCTCGGCTGCGACTGCCTGGGCGAGATCTACTACTTCGACGCTAATCTCAATGACGGCAAGGGCGGGGCAGTCACCATACCAAACGCCGTGTGCATGCACGAGGAGGACTACGGCATCCTGTGGAAGCACACCGACTGGCGCAACGGCAATGTGGAGGTGCGGCGGTCGAGGCGGCTGGTGATTTCCAGCATCGCGACGGTGGGCAACTACGAGTACGGGTTCTTTTGGTACTTCTACCAAGACGGGACCATACAGCACGAGGTGAAGCTGACGGGCATCATCAACACCGCCGGCATAGAGGAGGGCGAGACGCCGAAGTACGGGACGCTGGTGGCGCCGGGACTGAATGCGCACATCCACCAGCACTTCTTCAGCTTCCGGCTGGACATGAGCGTGGACGGCGAGTCGAACACGGTCTACGAGGTGAACACGTTGGCCGAGCCCCCAGGACCGGACAATCCCCACGGTAACGCATTCTACGCTGAGGCCACGCCGCTGAAGACGGAGATTGAGGCGCAGAGAGTAGTGGACCCGTTGAGCGGCCGCTACTGGGTGGTGACGAATCCGTCCGCGAAGAACGCGCTGGGGTCGCCGGTGGGGTACAAGCTGATGCCGGGCGAGAACATCTTGCCCTTCGCACAGCCCAACTCGAGCATCATCAAGCGTGCGGGTTTCATGGCCAAGCACCTGTGGGTGACGCCGTACGCACCGGACGAGACCGCGGCGACCGGAGCGTACCCGAACCAGCATCGGGGCGGCGCGGGCCTTCCTGAGTACACCAGGAATGATCGCAACGTGGAGGACACAGACGTCGTCGTCTGGTACACGCTCGGCTATCACCACGTGCCGCGTCCGGAGGACTGGCCCATATCGCCGGTGGCCTACTGCGGCTTCAGTCTCAAGCCGGTGGGGTTCTTCGACACGAACCCGGTGCTCGACGTGCCGCCGAGCGTTCATAGCAACGCGGCATCGCACGGTTGCCACTGCAATCACGGCTGAGGCGGGACTGCATGGTGGGCGTGAGGCTCGTCTTCAGACTCGGTTGTCGTTAGCGGGCGACGAATGACGTCGTGTTGGCGTTTACGGTGACTGTGTACTCTACGGCCGCCTCGAAATCCGATCCAAGAGGAAAGCCCGTCTCCACAAAGGGAAAGTCTGCGGAGCACACCACGAACGGATCGGCAACCTCGTAGTGTGGGACCGTGACGGCGATCGTGTTCGGCCCGTCGGGCCGGATTTCGTAGCCGTTGAACCGGGAGCCGCCGCCGCCCTTCGGCATCCCGGAGACGACGCGCGCCCGATACTGGGGCGGCGTGATATCTGCCGAGATAACCTCCTCGCTCTCTATAGGTGACTCGACGATAACGGGGTGCCCGAGCGCTTCCCTGGGAGTCGTGAATGCGGTGGTCTCGACGTCATTCACTATCACCCGGTAGGACTCGCCGGGTTGGAGATTGGTTCCCAGGTGTTCTACGGTGTCGCGTTCCACTAGGTTTTCGTCGCAGGGAATTGCCCAGGCTGTTGGCGGCGGCTGAAACAGAGTCACCCGAATGGAGACTTCGTTGCTATCTAGTTGCATGTCCTGGATGCCGGGGCGGACACAGCCCTCGACTGTGAACTGGAGGTATACGATCCTCAACATGTGCTCAGGCTCGTTGGGTATCAGGTTGGCCGACACTATGGGCGCTGGGACCTCTATCCAAGTCCGCCCGTCCGAGCCGGAGACTGCGCTCTCGACATGTTCGTGCGGTGGCTGCACCATTACCGGCGCCATGTCCACGCTGTCGGGATTTCCCCGCGTGGTTACCTCGTAGGCTGTGTCGTTGGTGGAAGCGAGCCGGCCATCGGACTCGACTATTCTTGCGCTGATGGCGTATGTGTTCCGGGGGCAAATGTCCTCGCGGTTGCATTCGACTCTGAAGTCGATGGGAACCTGCCCCGGCGTTGAGTGGGAACCTGTCCCGGCGTTGAGATAGTCTGGCTTGCGATGAGTGGCGCGGCGGCGGCGGCGAAAGACACGTCACGCACCTCGACGACAAGGGATGTGTCCGGCGAGAGTGCCAGCCCCTCCCGATAGGTGACGGCGCCAGATATTGACGCGTTGGGCGCACGGCCGGAAACGACCTGGGACGTGGCGCCTTCGGGCGTGGGCTGGGACTGGCAGGCTGCCGTCACGATCGCGGCGATCCAGAGGCTGACCAGCAGAAGTAGGCCCGTCCTGAGTGCGGCAGTCATCGGATAATCCCCCTGGCGGTGGCTAGTGTTAGATAACGCCCTGAACAGTTAGCCGGCTCAGTTCAGGCTTGCAGTCTGAAACGTACCGCCCAACTGTTCTAGCTCTGGTAGGGACAAGTCTTAGTGTGGTGCAAAAGCTAATCCCCGCCAGTTAGAATGGTATGAAGGATGTATGAAACGGTCTGACATACTGCGAGTACGGAGGTTGGGCCAGATGTGGAACGGATTAGTGCCATTGGGGTTAGTGAGATTCGGCTGTCGAAGGGTCTTGCTTCGGGTCGGCTACACGACTCTGGTACTGGCGGCGATGGCGTATATGTCTTTCCTGCATTCGGGTTCGCCCCGTACTGTGATGGGTCAAGGGGAGAGCAGCAGCACTTCGACAGCGCCGACCCTGATTGCCGAGCAGGTCTCGACAACGTCCGTGGTGGAAATTCCCGACTCCAAGCTGCGCACCGCGCTGGAAGCGGAATTCGGCAAGAGTGAAGGAGAGGCCATAACCGCCGGCGACATGGCTTCGCTGACCACGTTCACCGCGACCGGCACGAGTATCCTGAGTATTCGGGGACTGGAGCACGCCACAAACCTGACCGAGCTAAAACTGGAAGAGAATTCCATCTGGGACCTCTCGCCGCTGGCCGGCCTCGACAAGCTGGAATTGCTGCAATTGGGGGAGAACATAATCGTTAGTGTTGAGCCACTCAGAGGCCTCGCGTCACTGAAGGAGCTGCATCTGGGCAGGAACGCGATTTCAGACGTCGAGCCGCTGCTCGACTTGCGGAATCTGGAGATCCTGCACCTCTGGAGCAACAATCTTGACGATGATGATCTTGAGGTGTTGGCGCGTTTGACGGGGCTGACACAATTGCTCCTTAGTGGCGAGTCGATCACGGATCTAGGGCAGTTGGCGCAACTGATAAACCTGGAGACATTGCACGTGACGCATAGCTCGGTGAGCGACGTATCGCCGCTGGCCGGCCTATCCAGATTGACCGAACTTGCCATGAACTGGGGGTCGGTGTCGGACATTACACCTCTGGCTCACCTGTCCAACCTGGAAACGCTGGAACTTTGGCACAACGACATTGAGGACTTCAGCCCACTGGATCTGCTGAAAGGGCTAACGAAGCTGGACATCAGCGACAACAAGTTGACGGACGAAAAGCTATCTGTTGTTGAGGGACTGACCAACCTAGAATGGCTGGACGTCGGGAAATACTACGCCGACCCGGACAAGTATGTCCTCACGGACATCTCGCCGCTCGCGAACCTTGCGAACCTTAAGCAGCTCCACGTCGAGGGGCACGAAATCTCCGACCTATCGCCCCTTTCCGGCCTGACGGGATTAACGGAGTTGCACTTTTATAGGAACAACATCGTGGACTTGTCGCCTATTGCAGGTCTGGTGAATTTGGAGGAGATAGCTCTTGGCGAGAATCCAATTTCGGACCTCACGCCTTTCGCGAACACTGATCTGGGCAAGCTGGAACGGCTATACATGTGGAACTGCGAGATTGAGGACCTGTCTCCGCTGTCTGGTTTGACAAGCCTCAAGCTGTTGCACCTTTACGGGAACGAGGTAGTCGACGTTTCGCCTCTGACGGGTCTGACCGGTCTGGACGAACTCCACCTCGGAGATAACTCGATCTCGGACCTAAGCCAGATAGCCGGTTTGGAGGGCCTGTCGCACTTGCATTTGTTCCTCAACGAGATAGAGGACTTGTCTCCACTGTCGGGACTTTCGAACCTGAACAGGGTTCATCTCTATGGCAACCGAATTGCTGATCTGTCGCCATTGGCGGGCCTTACGGGTCTGGAAGACCTTCACCTGGGATTGAACTTGATCTCGGATGTATCACCTTTGTCAGGTTTGGAGAACCTCGATCTCTTGCATCTCTACGGCAACGACATAGTGGACGTCTCGCCACTCCTGGCCAACGAGGGTTTGGACAGAGGAGACAGTCTCGACATCAGCGGCAACCCATTGAGCGGCGAATCTTTGGATACCCACATTTCTGAGCTAAGGAGCAGGGGAGTGAGGGTGGAGTACGTCCCGGCGCCCAACGCTCCGTCCGAAGTGGCGACAAGGGTGTGGGGCACGGACACCGTGGAGATATCCTGGATAGCGGATGTCTCAACGACGACCGCAGACACCACAGGATACCGCGTGGAGTCGTCGCCAAACGTCGACGGAGAATGGACCGAGTTAATCGACGACACGGAATCCACTGGCACGACCTTCTACGATACTGGACTGAGCGCCGCGGACACGCGTTACTACCGCGTGTCCGCGCTCAGCAGAGTGGGTGACAGCTTCCCCTCGGAGGCTGCCGTCACCACCACCAGACAGTCCGAGGTCGAGGCGCGCGTAGCCAGCGACGCTAGAACGACGGTACACGTGGGCCGTACCGCGCTGACGTTCGGCGCAGGGTCGAGGGAAAACGATTTCCAGGTGCGGGCGTCCGCCGACGTGGCGCGCTGCGGTGTAGAGGGCGAGGATGGCTCCGCACCCGGTACAGTGCTGGAGTGCCTGCGAGTCGAAATTCCAGGCGGTGACGACAGTCCGGCACGGCCGGCGCGGCTTCAGAGGCCGATGGGAATCGCTATCGTGTTGTCTCCAGTACTGATAGATGAGTCCGGGGGGTTGGCCGAGCTTTTCCGGCATTACCTTAACGGTGACCTGAAGCTTCTTTCCCGCAGGGCGGCAGGAGAACAGTGGACGGAAATCTCCTTGGGTTTCAGTGTGGACAGCGCGAGGCCAACAACCGCATATGCACGAATCAGCAGACTCGGCGACTTCGTGCTGGTGCATCCTGGGTCTGCGACACCTTAGGCGGCTGAGGTTGAGAACGCGCAGCCGGCGGCAGAAGAGGGAGATAACATGGCTATTGAAAGAGACCTGGTAGGGTACGGCAGCAACCCGCCGCAAGTCGAGTGGCCCGGTGGGGCGCGCATCGCGATCTCGGTGGTTGTCAACTACGAGGAAGGGTCTGAGTATTCTACCCTGGACGGCGACGCTGCCCACGAATCGAACAACGAGGTACCGTCACCCGTCCCGACGGAGGACCGTGACCTCGCTAACGAGTCCTTCTTCGAGTACGGGAGCCGCGTGGGCGTCTGGCGAATCATGGACCTGCTGGACGAGTTCGATGTAAAGTCGACTTTCTTCTGCTGCGCGCTGGCCGTTGAGCGTAATCCCCAGGTGGGCCGCGCGATCGTCGAGCGTGGGCATGAGGTTTTCGGTCATGGCTACAGGTGGGAAGAGTACTTCAAGATGTCACGAGAGGACGAGCGGGAGGCCATCCGCAGGACGGTAGAGTCACTCGAGCGTACCACCGGCGAGCGGCCGCTTGGCTGGTACGTCAGGTACGGGCCCAGCATCAACACCCGGGAGCTGGTCGTTGAGGAGGGAGGATTCGTCTATGACTGTATGGCCTACAACGACGATATTCCCTACTATGTTCGTGTGAACGGCAAGAAATGGCTGGTCGTGCCCTACTCGCTGGAGGTCAACGACACGCGCTTCTGGCGCGGCGGCATGAACAGCCCGGGGGACTTCTTCGAGACGCTGAAGAACACCTTCGACACCCTCTACATTGAGGGGGAGAAGAACCCAAAGATGATGAACGTGGGGCTGCACTGCCGAATTGTGGGCAGGCCGTCTCGAATCGTGGCGCTCAGGCGGTTTCTTGAGTACGCCCAAGGCTTCCCCGGCGTCTGGTTCGCGCGTCGAATCGACATCGCTCGCTGGTGGATGCGGAATTATCACTGAGGGGCGCTCCCAGGTGAATCTTGCAGTGTGCTGTTGCGGATGAGCCTTCTACCCGAATATCCTGTGGCACTTTCGCCGTCGGAGGAACCTGAAGGAGCTGGTGCGGTGTCGAGAGACCTTGGCGTGGAGCCTACTGCCCCGTCGTGCCGCGGTTGCGGGTAAACCGAATCGAGTCGAAGGCTTCCGGATGAAGTCGATCCGTTCATGGGCCGATTGGCAAAGGTCGGCGTGGGAGCCGCCGGCCACTTGTGATCGACACCGATGTCCGCGCCGGCGACCTTGGAATCCGCCGCCGCCTTGGTGAAGGAACGCTTGAAGTACGCAGCGATGCCCGACACTATACGGAGCATGAATTCCAGAACCACTACGGCGACCAGGTAGTATGTCACGGTCTCAATTCGCGAGGATGCTGCCTCGATGGTTTCAGTGGATTCGGGAATCTTGACTAGACTGCTGTCTATCAACATGATACCGAGAAGGGCAAACGGCAGTATTTTTGCGATGTCCGTCGCGAGCGCGGTTTTGTAGTAGGCACAGACGCGAATCGTTGCCACAACGCCCATGGCGCCAAGCATTATGCCGTCTATGGACTGGCCCCTGCCCATCAGCAGCATCAGGCCTGCCAGAACGCTAAACCAAAAGACGACAAAGAGGGGAAAGATCACCAGGCTCTTTGTCAGGTAGAAGATTACCGAGACTGTCTTCCTGAGAACGGGATGGCCTGATTCGTTGTATCTGTTGAGGTCGAGGTGGAATATGTCCTTTCTCGCAAGGAACCTGTAGAAGTGGAATACGAACACCCCGTAAAGTACGATGCTAACGACAAACAGACTTAGCGGCCTTAGCACGTCGTAGGCCTTCCAAAAGTCTAGATAGAACTCTGGCAACACCATTGTTGGACTCCCTCTGAATTGATAATGACGAGATTATTCCTTAACCGCGCCGTGCGGCTAGCTGCTGCGAGTAGTTCAAATGGGAAATACGCCGCAAGGTGGCTGTGACTAGTGAACTATGGGGCGCAGGGTGCCGGGCTGGCAGCGTCAGGTGGCGGAAGCGTTCGCGGACGCGATGGAGGGGGAGGGTGAGCGAAGAAGGGAGTTGGTGGGATGAGCGTGGTGGGCGCCGTCGTCATCCTCGTGGCAGCGACGTTCCACGGCTATGGGTACATTGCCGGTCCATTTGGACACTTAACAGGTGGCAGGCCAGCTTCGATGGGATACCTTGGCAACGCCGTCCATTTCCTTGTCTTTCTTGGCGGGCTCGCCATGATGGTCCTAGGCAGCCCCTTTTGGCCGGACGCTGTTCTGAAGGTTTTGATGGGTCCCATCATATTCGCGATGGGACATAATTCTGGAAGCGCAACAGCCTTTCATTCCATGTGGAGGGAAGAGGAATCGGAGGCCCAGGAAGGGTCTCTGATGAGATCTGTGAGCCGTCAGTGTATGCGCGCTTTTGTTACGTGGACCATCGCGCTGGCCGTTCTGACGGTGCTGCTGATTGTCCTCACCTGAGGCGGTGAATGCCAACCAAAATGCCGGCATTTTGCCGACATTGCCGGCACCCTTGAGCGACCTTAGAGGCCGACATGGACGTGAACTTAGCTTTGAGAGTAGGTTTTGGCAACGCCTGGCGGCCGTCGATACAGTAGTTCCGCCAAATCCCTCCTTCGGCACCAGAGCCTCATTTTCGTAGCTGAGAGAGCGGGTTTGCCGTCCAAATGCCGACATTTTGCCGACATTGGGCGGGAAAATGTCTCAGTACCGAGAGAATCATCTCCTATTCTGCGAAAGCCTCCATCTGGATTGCGGCGGGGCGGTACTGGCGCGCGAGGGCGGTGAGGTCTTGCTCGGTGATCGGCTCGTCGGACATGGCGACGAGGTCGGATATGGCGGCGACGTGGTCGCGCAGGCGGGAGTTGGCCTCGGCGAGGACGTGGATTTGTGGGAGCGCCCAAGGCGACGGCTCCAGGATTTTGCCGCCGCGATCTATCGGGATGGTTGTTCTGCTCTATAGGACATAAGGCCGGATGGCAACCCGATCCTGGACCGCACTCAAGGGACTGAATGCCTGTACTGGGCGGTTGGATCAGTGGGCACGGGTTCAAGGTGTCACTTGTCATCGGGAGAATCGTGATCTGCCCCGCATCTATGCGTGGCGCTCAGACCGCCACAATGTTTTCAGGTTGCGGCCCGGGTGAGTGAGGCGTCGCCGGAACCAGCGGCCGGTGTGCTATCCTGAATGTGTCTGAATCATACGGCCTGACGCAAAGGAGACTTGCTATGCCTCAGAAGCTGAAACAGGGCGATCGCTTTCCCACTATCGAGCTCAATCTTACGGACGGTTCCACGGCGACCTTGCCGAGTCAGACCCCAAGCCGCTACCTTGCCCTGCTTTTCTATCGGGGCGAGTGGTGACCGTACTGCAGGCGGCAGTTGGCCGCCTACCAGGCGAACATGGACGAGTTGCAGCAGCTCGGGGTATCCGTGTTAGGTGGCACTGTGGAAGACCGCGAGACGGCTGCCGGCATGGCAGGGGAGCTCGGACTTTCATTCCCGATCGCCTACGGGGTGACCCCGGACAGTGTAGAGTCTCTTGCGCCGTGGTGGACGAAGGACGAACGCCACGGACGCTATCTGCAGCCCATGGAGTTCCTGTTGCGGCGAGGGGTCGTATTGGGTTCAATGTATGCATCCGGCCCAATCGGTCGCATGGACGTGGAGGAGGCAACGGCTTTCATAAGAAACAGGGAGCGGCGGAAGCGTCCCGCCGTGACTGCCATTTGCGAGTCCCACGTGTGATAGCAGTAGTCGACCCCGGCGAGGCCAAGCCGCGCTACAAGACCACTGCTCCGCAGGACAGTTAGGATTGACGCCGAAGACTTCGCCATTGCCACTTCGGCTCAGCCTACCTTCAGAAATGGTGGGCTGGAATCTTAGGTAGTGATCCTGTCCAGGAGATTGAATTGCGGATGAGGGGAGCAGATAGAGGCCAAGAGGGTTCGCCGAAAGGCCTTGGCCTGAGCGGGTAGGACAGGCGACAGAGCGATGGGTCAGCTGCTGTTATTCAACATCTCCCCAACTGACGTCGCCTTGAAGATACACCCAATGACATACGCATGGTCGGTTCAGACTTCTGAGACAGGCTCTAATGCTCACTCTTCGGTGGGTAGCGTCCCTGTAGGCTAGAGCATCCTTACTGGCTCTTAGGCCCGACCGACCTCACGCCAACATTATCTTAGGTCTCGACCAACTCCTGCCTTTGGTCAAGGGGTCGGCGGAGGTGTTATGGTCGTTCCCAAGGCAGGATCCACCGGAACCGACGTGGGGTCGACGCTCCTCCGGGATCGAGCGGAGGAGTCCATGTCGCCGGCCCATCGTCCCTGACGGCCATGCCTGCCACGGCGTTCCCCGACTCTACTCTTCGTCAGCCATGACTTCCAGTACGGCCGTCGGCGTTAAGCCTTCCTCTCCGTCGTCAGGACCTCGAGAAAGGTTCAAGCTTATCATCCGGATCGAGATGTCTTCCGAACCAGGCTGGGAGAGGGCTGCTCTGACCCACGGGTTTTCGACAATGGTGCCCGGTTCAATGGAAGGGTGAACGACAGCGCTAGTGTCATCCTCAGTCACCGTCACTTCTATCACTGCCCTCCCGGCCACTATACACATGACGTTCGCCGGACATCGGGAATCCTCCACCACCTGGTCAAAGGAGATTCCAATACCCCGTTCGAGCAGTTCGACGGATTCACCGAGACCAAATTCGACCCGGTAAACAGTTGGCGTCGGTTGTACCTGCGGTGATCTGCTCGGAGCCGGTGGTGTATCTGATGACAGCACGCACGCTGTGGCAATCAACCCAACGATGGTCGCAATGGTGATGGTGGCAATTAAAGTCTTCATGCGACTTTAGCCTCTCAGGGGTTCAAACGGGGCTCATTCCATATCTATGATACGTTCGGAGACGCGGATCTGTTCCCCGCTGGACGCTCCTTGACACCAAAGTAACATTCTGGGTTGTCCCACTTCCCGACAGTATGGCCCTGAGTTTGGAAGTTCTTGGGTTTGTCAAGTTTAGGTGGAGCAGAGGAGCCTGTTTCAGATTACTAGGCGGACAACACATGGAGACCTCCGCCCATAGGTTCCTGGTTATGCGGGAAGCAGGGTTTAGGGCGGGTTTCCGCTTGCGTGGGAAGGATGATTCCTCGCGCACCTAGTAATCTGACACAGGCTCTGGAGCAGAGTTTACTGTTCTGCGAACTCTTCGGTGGGAGGCCTTGTTGAAAGTACTCCTCCTTGGTGGGCCGAGGTGGACGGTAGATGGCACCATCTTAGAAATGTGTCTTAGCACACCTGCAAAGCGCCCGACGCCCTCAGCGAGCAGCAACATGGCTCGATTGGCCAGCAGGGCGCAAAGGGTGTCCTAGTCGCACCGACACGAGATTCCTGGCTTCCAGCTGGGCGCTAGAGAGATCGCCACTCCCACCGTTCGAGCTAGTGACGGCCCAATCGACCGTCGTTTTCATGGCTGGAAGTGTCGGTCGCATCCGGCGCGCTATCATCCATGTCCTTGTGTGTCTCCACAATCACCTCGATGCTTGGCGGTTGAAGAACTAATGTAGATTCCTCCCTGAGAACATCCAAGTCTATCCCACGGAGCTCCTCATTAGCCGCGATGACTGCGTTGAGAATATCCCGCTTCACATCGGCCTGAGTCACCAATTTGCTGCCGAAAAGCAATGCTCCGACGACCACACTCGCTACCGCGACAGTGAAGGAAAGACCTACGGCGGGCCGATAAGCTGTCCCAACCGTCGGCTCTTCTGGTGAATCATGGGGGCGAGGTTCAGCACCTGGGCCTGGATGCGCACCGTACTTGCTAAGCACTTTGTACGCGTCCTCTCCCATGACAGGGTCGACACTGAGCATCTCCAGCTTGAGCCTGACGTTGAAGGCGCTGTATCGGTCCTTCCTTGCGCGCTCATCCGCACTTAGCCACGCCTGATAGTCACTGCTGGAATGCGTGAAGAGGTCCAACAGGTTTCTCGTTTCGGCTAACTGCCTGAATACTCCGGAGGCAGGATCGAGGTAACCCCTTCTGACCAGGAGAAGAGCGGCAGCGGCATTTGCTGAAATTCGACCCAGGAGATGCTCCTCCTCATGATCTCCTTCCCTGCACCCCCATCTACATGAAGCGATGCCGTCCAGCCACCAGAGCAACTCTCCTAGAGTTTCGAGGACTCCCTCTGCCCCTTGCTCCGAGATCCTCGTAGCGAAGATCTCTTCGCACATCGCCTCCCTGACGTAAATCTCCTGCATGTGGTTCCGTTTCTTCTTAGTCTCCATGTCAACCAGCTCCAGGCAGGGTTTGGTCGAATTGCGGGGAGGGGGTCGATCTCATTGCGTAGCCGGTGCGGGCGGCGATGCCCTAGCCTCACCTCGCGGTGACCAGATCCGCAGTCTACTCGATCGCTTCGGGACGCCCGGGCGTGGCAAGCCACCCCAACAAGCTGCCCCCGGGTGCAGTAGACTGTGGGAGCCTTCATCCCCGGCATACGGGCTATGCCGCGACCGGTCCCACGCGTAGTGCCGTCATCCCGTCGGCACCTTGGAATTTTGCCGGGATTCGTCCCACACCGCAGGAAGTCAATCTCGCTATCATGGGTGCCCCGGAGCGCCCCCTCGCGAGATTTAGCCCGGGTGAGGTCGAGCCAATGGTCCGATCAAAATTTCCGACACTAACCTCGAAGTGGAGTTTCTTGAATCCGACAAGCTCATGGTGGAGCTGGGGGGACTCGAACCCCCTACCTCCTGCTTGCAAAGCAGGCGCTCTCCCTGATGAGCTACAGCCCCGTAGTGTGGCCGCCTTGCACCCCATCACCCCCATTCTTACCGTTCGACAGTCTCAGGGCGGGCTCTTCTAGCTGCGAGGGTCTGAGACCAGGGATAGGTATTGAGAAATCAAGGCTCTGCGGCGCGGAGGCACCCCCTAACCTTTCCCCCGCGAGGGAGATGGGATTATTGGCTGTTGGCCTCTGGCGGCGGGCAAAGCAAGGGGCCGACTTGGAGGCCGGCCCCTGGGCTTGCGCCTTAACAGTTGGATAGTGGAAGGAAACATTAGAGTTGTGCTATGTGAGTGAACGGCGGGCTTTCTCAGGGAGACGCTTCGGATCTCAGAGGAGCTCCTCTGCAAGATGCAGATCCGGCTCGACTCGATTTCCTTGGCGCCCCACCCACCGATCGACCTAGGAGTATCTCCGTTTTGCCCTCGGACCGGAGTGAACCGGGCGTTCGGGTATTGGAGGTTCTCCCTAGAAAGGAGGTGATCCAGCCGCACCTTCCGGTACAGCTACCTTGTTACGACTTCGTCCCAGTTACCAGCCCCACCCTCGGCGCCTACCTCCCTTGCGGGTTGGCCCAGCGACTTCAAGTGTTGCCGACTTCCATGACGTGACGGGCGGTGTGTACAAGGCCCGGGAACGTATTCACCGCAGTGTGCTGACCTGCGGTTACTAGCAACTCCGCGTTCATGCAGGCGAGTTGCAGCCTGCAATTCCAACTGGGGCCGGCTTTGTGGGATTAGCTCCGACTCGCATCATCGCGACCCTCTGTACCGGCCATTGTAGCGTGTGTGTAGCCCAGGGCGTAAGAGCCATGCTGACTTGACGTCGTCCCCACCTTCCTCTCCCTTTTTAGGAGCAGTCTCGCTAGACAGAGTAACTAACGACAAGGGTTGCGCTCGTTGCGGGACTTAACCCAACACCTCACGGCACGAGCTGACGACAGCCATGCAACATCTGTGCATCTGTCCCGAAGGAGGCCCCGCTTTCGCGGGGTTTCAAAAGCATGTCAAGCCCTGGTAAGGTTCTTCGCTTACCATCGAATTAAACCACACGCTCCGCTGCTTGTGCGGGCCCCCGTCAATTCCTTTGAGTTTTAGCCTTGCGGCCGTACTCCCCAGGCGGGATACTTATTGCGTTAGCTGCGGCACGGGAGGGGTCGATACCCCCCATACCTAGTATCCATCGTTTAGGGCGTGGACTACCCGGGTATCTAATCCGGTTTGCTCCCCACGCTTTCGCGCCTCAGCGTCAGGGACAGCCCAGGAAGCCGCTTTCGCCTCTGGTGTTCCTCCCGGTATCTACGCATTCCACCACTACTCCGGGAATTCCGCTTCCCTCTACTGCCCTCGAGCCTGCCAGTTTCCCATGTCCCCTCCCAGTTGAGCCGGGAGATTTCACATAAGACTTAACAAGCCGCCTACGCGCCCTTTACGCCCAGTAAATTCGGACAACGCTCGGTTCCTACGTATTACCGCGGCTGCTGGCACGTAGTTAGCCGAACCTTATTCATCAGGTACTGTCCATTCTCCTCCCTGATAAAAGGGGTTTACGACCCTAAAGCCTTCTTCCCCCACGCGGTGTCGCTGCGTCAGGCTTTCGCCCATTGCGCAAGATTCCCTGCTGCTGCCTCCCGTAGGAGTGGGGGCCGTGTCTCAGTCCCCCTCTGACCGATCATGCTCTCACACCGGTTACCCGTATTCGGCTTGGTAGGCCATTACCCCACCAACTACCTGATAGGCCGCAAGCCCCTCCTAAAGCGGAACCCGAACTAGCCGGGAACCTCTCCTCCGTCCGCCTTAACGGTCGGAGCTCACGGGGTATTAGGCCCGATTTCTCGGGGTTATCCCCCTCTTCAGGGTAGGTCACTTACGTGTTACTCAGCCGTCCGCCACTAACGACAAAGACGAATCTAAGCCGTCCGTTCGACTTGCATGCATTAGGCGCACCGCCAGCGTTCGTCCTGAGCCAGGATCAAACTCTGCAAGAATTGTTTCCTTCCACTATCCAATTGTTAAGGTGCCGCCACCGCTCTTGGGGGTGGATATCCTATTCTATGCCACCGCCAGTAGGCGTGTCAACACTTTTGCCTCACGATTTTCAGGGCTATCGCATCTTACTCCACTTTTGGTCGGCGCTGACACAAATCAGGTGCGCTCTTGGCGTCTATGAGCCAGCTTAGGGGATTTACATCTCATAAGTGGCACTCGATTGCGCGAATCTGGGGCAGATTTGAGCCTTCAGATGTGAGGGCAAGCCTGATTTGAAGCCGAGCAATTGGTATGCGATTGCCCTGCTCACAATTTTCGCGCGGCGCGCGAAGCCATCCCCTTTTGTGGTAAAGTTAGTTCCGGAAGTCTTGATGTGTGGCCCTTGTAGTGCAAGGCAAGTGTTGCGACAGCAAGGATGTATAGATGAGGCCGCGGTTGGGGAGAATGACTTTTCAGGACGTGAAGATTGATATGGCGTCTAGTCCACTTCGCACGGTAGCGCTGGGTACGCTAGCGCTGGCCTGCGCGCTGGTCGCCATCGTGCTTCTGGCTCATCTGACACTTTCGCCCGTGCCGTCGGCACTCGCGCAGAGCACCGTCGAGATATCCATCGCCGACGCGACGGCCGTCAATGAGGGGGAGTCCGCGCAATTTGTTGTAACGCTGAGCACGACTACCTCTCAGACGGTGAGCCTCGACTGGACCGTCGCCGGTGGCACGACCGATCCGGCGGCGACCGACGACTTCGCAACAACCACCGGCACCGTGTCGTTCGCGGCCAACTCTGCCCCCGGCGCCACCACGACCATAACTATCGAGACGGTCGACGACGCGGTGGTGGAGCCTGACGAGAGCTTCACCGTGACGATTGCAACGAGCACGGCGCTTACAGGGGTGAGCATCACCGATGATGAGGCGACCGGGACAATAACCAACGACGACACCGCCGAAATCACCATCGCCAACGCGACGGCTGTCAATGAGGGGGAGTCCGCGCAATTTGTTGTAACGCTGAGCACGACTACCTCTCAGGAGGTGAGCCTTACCTGGACCGTTACTGGCGGCACAATCGATCCGGCGGCGGCAGACGACTTCGCCACAACCACCGGAACCGTGTCGTTCCCGGCCAACTCCGCCCATGGCGCCACGACCACCATCGCAGTCCAGACGGTCGAGGACACGGTGGTGGAACCCGCCGAGACCTTCACTGTCACGCTTTCGGGCACGCTGCCCGCAGACGTGAGCATCACTGACACCGTGGCCACCGGCAACATCACCAACGACGACACCGCCGAAATCACCATCGCCAACGCGACGGCTGTCAATGAGGGGGAGTCCGCGCAATTTGTCGTCACGCTGAGCACGACTACCTCTCAGGAGGTGAGCCTCACCTGGACCGTCACCGGTGGCACGACCGATCCGGCGGCGACCGACGACTTCGCAAGAACCACCGGAACCGTGTCCTTCCCGGCCAACTCCCCCAACGGCGCCACGACGACTATCGTGGTCCAGACGGTCGAGGATACGGTGGTGGAACCCGACGAAACCTTCATCGTGACGATTGCTACGAACACGGCGCTTGCCGGAGTGAGCATCACCGACGATGAGGCGACCGGCACAATAGCCAACGACGACACCGCCTCCATATCCATCGCCGACGCCAGCGCGGAGGAGGGCGACAGTGTCCGGTTCGTGGTCACCCTGAGCGCGTCCGTGTCTGAATTGGTGACGCTCGACTGGTCGACCACGAACGGGACGGCGGTGGCCCCCGGCGACTACACCGCTACGACTTCCGGCATGGTGTCATTCCCAGCAAACTCAGATGCAGGCGCGACGACTACCATCACGGTTCAGACGACTGAGGACACGGTGGTGGAACCCGCCGAGACCTTCACTGTCACGCTTTCTGGCACGCTGCCCGCAGACGTGAGCATCACTGACGCCGTCGCCATAGGCACCATCACCAACGACGACACCGCCGAAATCACCATCGCTGACGCCAGCGCGGAGGAGGGTGAGGGAGTCCGGTTCGTGGTCACCCTGAGCGCGTCCGTGTCTGAAGTGGTGACGCTCGACTGGTCGACCACGAACGGGACGGCGGTGGCCCCCGGCGACTACACCGCTACGACTTCCGGCATGGTGTCATTCCCGGCAAACTCAGATGCAGGCGCGACGACTACCATCACGGTTCAGACGACTGAGGACACGGTGGTGGAACCCGCCGAGACCTTCACTGTCACGCTTTCGGGCACGCTGCCCGCAGACGTGAGCATCACTGACACCGTGGCCACCGGCAACATCACCAACGACGACACCGCCGAAATCACCATCGCCAACGCGACGGCTGTCAATGAGGGGGAGTCCGCGCAATTTGTCGTCACGCTGAGCACGACTACCTCTCAGGCGGTGAGCCTCACCTGGACCGTCACCGGCGGCACGGTCGATCCGGCGGCGACCGACGACTTCGCCACAACCACCGGAACCGTGTCCTTCCCCGCCAACTCAGCCCACGGCGCCACGACGACTATCACGGTTCAGACGACTGAGGACACGGTGGTGGAGCCCGACGAGACCTTCACCGTAACGATTGCTACGAACACGGCGCTTGCCGGAGTGAGCATCACCGACGATGAGGCGACCGGCACCATCACCAACGACGACACCGCCTCCATATCCATCACCGACGGCAGCGCGGGGGAGGGCGACAGTGTCCGGTTCGTGGTCACCCTGAGCGCGTCCGTGTCTGAATTGGTGACGCTCGGCTGGTCGACCGCGAACGGGACGGCGGCGGCCCCCGGCGACTACACCGCTACGACTGCCGGCATGGTGTCCTTCCCAGCAAACTCAGATGCAGGCGCGACGACTACCATCACGGTTCAGACGACTGAGGACACGGTGGTGGAACCCGCCGAGACCTTCACTGTCACGCTTTCGGGCACGCTGCCCGCAGACGTGAGCGTCACTGACGCCGTGGCCACCGGCACAATCACCAATGACGACACCGCCTCTGTATCCATCGCTGACGCCAGCGCGGAGGAGGGCGACAGTGTCCGGTTTGTGGTCACCCTGAGCGCGTCCGTGTCTGAAGTGGTGACGCTCGACTGGTCGACCACGAACGGGACGGCGGTGGCCCCCGGCGACTACACCGCTACGACTTCCGGCATGGTGTCATTCCCGGCAAACTCAGATGCAGGCGCGACGACTACCATCACGGTTCAGACGACTGAGGACACGGTGGTGGAACCCGCCGAGACCTTCACTGTCACGCTTTCTGGCACGCTGCCCGCAGACGTGAGCATCACTGACACCGTGGCCACCGGCAACATCACCAACGACGACACCGCCGAAATCACCATCGCCAACGCGACGGCTGTCAATGAGGGGGAGTCCGCGCAATTTGTCGTCACGCTGAGCACGACTACCTCTCAGGCGGTGAGCCTCACCTGGACCGTCACCGGCGGCACGGTCGATCCGGCGGCGACCGACGACTTCGCCACAACCACCGGAACCGTGTCCTTCCCCGCCAACTCAGCCCACGGCGCCACAACGACTATCACGGTTCAAACGACTGAGGACACGGTGGTGGAGCCCGACGAGAGATTCACCGTAACGATTGCTACGAACACGGCGCTTGCCGGAGTGAGCATCACCGACGATGAGGCGACCGGCACCATCACCAACGACGACACCGCCTCCATATCCATCGCCGACGGCAGCGCGGGGGAGGGTGACAGTGTCCGGTTCGTGGTCACCCTGAGCGCGTCCGTGTCTGAATTGGTGACGCTCGGCTGGTCGTCCGCGAACGGGACGGCGGTGGCCCCCGGCGACTACACCGCTACGACTGCCGGCATGGTGTCATTCCCAGCAAACTCAGCTGCAGGCGCGACGACTACCATCACGGTTCAGACGACTGAAGACGCGGTAGTGGAGCCGGACGAAACCTTCACCGTCACGCTTTCGGGCACGCTGCCCGCAAACGTGAGCATCACAGACGCCGTCGCCACAGGCACCATCACCAACGACGACACCGCCGAAATCACCATCGCCGACGCCAGCGCGGAGGAGGGCGACGGCGTCCGGTTCGTGGTCACCCTGAGCGCGTCCGTGTCTGAAGTGGTGACGCTCGACTGGTCGACCACGAACGGGACGGCGGTGGCCCCCGGCGACTACACCGCTACGACTTCCGGCATGGTGTCATTCCCGGCAAACTCAGCTGCAGGCGCGACGACTACCATCACGGTTCAGACGACTGAGGACACGGTGGTGGAACCCGCCGAGACCTTCACTGTCACGCTTTCTGGCACGCTGCCCGCAGACGTGAGTATCACAGACGCCGTGGCCACAGGCACCGTCACCAACGACGACACCGCCTCTGTATCCATCGCTGACGCCAGCGCGGAGGAGGGTGAGGGAGTCCGGTTTGTGGTCACCCTGAGCGCGTCCGTGTCTGAAGTGGTGACGCTCGACTGGTCGACCACGAACGGGACGGCGGTGGCCCCCGGCGACTACACCGCTACGACTTCCGGCATGGTGGCATTCCCGGCAAACTCAGATGCAGGCGCGACGACTACCATCACGGTTCAGACGACTGAGGACGCGGTCGTGGAGCCCGACGAGACCTTCACTGTCACGCTTTCTGGCACGCTGCCCGCAAACGTGAGCATCACTGACGCCGTCGCCACAGGCACCATCACCAACGACGACACCGCCTCCATATCAATCGCTGACGCCAGCGCGGAGGAGGGTGACGGCGTCCAGTTCATCGTCACGCTGAGCACGACTACCTCCCAGGCGGTGAGCGTCAACTGGTCCACCGCCACCGGCACGGCCGCCACCGGCGACTTCACGGCATCTTCCAGAACCGTGTCCTTCCCCGCCGACTCTGCCCACGGCGCTACCACGACTATCACGGTCCAGACGACTGAAGACACGGTCGTGGAGCCCGACGAGACCTTCACTGTCACGCTTTCTGGCACGCTGCCCGCAAACGTGAGCATCTCAGACGCCGTGGCCACCGGGACCATCACCAACGACGACACCGCCGAAATTTCCATCGCCGACGCCAGCGCGGAGGAGGGCGACGGTGTCCGGTTCATCGTCACCCTGAGCACTACTACCTCCCAGGCGGTCAGCCTGAACTGGTCCACCGCTGCCGGCACTGCCGCGACCGGCGACTTCACGGCATCTTCCGGATCCGTGTCCTTCCCCGCCAACTCAGCCCATGGCGCCACAACGACCATCACGGTCCAGACGACTGAAGACGCGGTAGTGGAGCCGGACGAGACCTTCACTGTCACGCTTTCGGGCACGCTGCCCGCAGACGTGAGCATCTCAGACGCAGTCGCCACAGGCACCATCACCAACGACGACACCGCCTCCATATCCATCGCCGACGCCAGCGCGGAGGAGGGTGACGGCGTCCGGTTCGTCGTCACGCTGAGTACGACTACCTCCCAGGCGGTAAGCCTCAACTGGTCCACCGCTGCCGGCACTGCCGCGACCGGCGACTACACGGCATCTTCCGGATCCGTGTCCTTCCCCGCCAACTCAGCCCATGGCGCCACAACGACCATCACGGTCCAGACGACTGAAGACGCGGTAGTGGAGCCGGACGAAACCTTCACTGTCACGCTTTCGGGCACGCTGCCCGCAGACGTGAGCATCTCAGACGCCGTGGCCACAGGCACGATCACCAACGACGACACTGCCGAGATATCCATCGCCGACGCCAGCGCGGAGGAGGGTGACGGTGCCCGGTTCATCGTCACGCTGAGCACGACGACCTCCCAGGCGGTCAGCCTCAACTGGGCGACCGCCACCGGCACTGCCGCCACCGGCGACTTCACCACAGCTACCGGCACCGTTTCGTTCCCCGCCAACTCAGCCCACGGCGCTACAACGACTATCACGGTCCAGACGACTGAAGACACGGTCGTCGAGCCCGACGAGACCTTCACCGTCACGCTTTCAGGTACGCTGCCCGCAAACGTGAGCATCACAGACGCAGTCGCCACAGGCACCGTCACCAACGACGACACCGCCTCCATATCCATCGCTGACGCCAGCGCGGAGGAGGGTGAGGGTGTCCGGTTCGTCGTCACGCTGAGTACGACTACCTCCCAGGCGGTAAGCCTCAACTGGTCCACCGCCACCGGCACGGCCGCGGCAGGCGACTTCACCACGGCATCTTCCGGATCCGTGTCCTTCCCCGCCAACTCAGCCCATGGCGCCACAACGACCATCACGGTCCAGACGACTGAAGACGCGGTAGTGGAGCCGGACGAGACCTTCACCGTCACGCTTTCGGGCACGCTGCCCGCAGACGTGAGCATCACAGACGCCGTCGCCATAGGCACCATCATCAACGACGACACCGCCGAGATATCCATCGCCGACGCCAGCGCGGAGGAGGGTGACGGTGCCCGGTTCATCGTCACGCTGAGCACGACGACCTCCCAGGCGGTCAGCCTCAACTGGGCGACCGCCACCGGCACTGCCGCGACCGGCGACTTCACCACAGCTACCGGCACCGTTTCGTTCCCCGCCAACTCAGCCCACGGCGCTACCACGACCATCACGGTCCAGACGACTGAAGACGCGGTAGTGGAGCCGGACGAAACCTTCACCGTCACGCTTTCAGGTACGCTGCCCGCAAACGTGAGCATCACAGACGCAGTCGCCACAGGCACCGTCACCAACGACGACACCGCCTCCATATCCATCACTGACGCCAGCGCGGAGGAGGGTGAGGGTGTCCGGTTCGTCGTCACGCTGAGTACGACTACCTCCCAGGCGGTCAGCCTCAACTGGTCCACCGCCACTGGCACGGCCGCGGCAGGCGACTTCACCACGGCTACCGGCACCGTGTCCTTTGCGGCAAACTCCGCCGCAGGCGCCACGACCACCATCACGGTCCAGACCACCGAGGACGCGGTCGTGGAGCCCGCCGAGACCTTCACAGTCACGCTTTCAGGTACGCTGCCCGCAGACGTGAGCATCTCAGACGCCGTGGCCACCGGGACCATAACCAACGACGACACCGCCTCCATATCCATCGCCGACGCCAGCGCGGAGGAGAGTGACAGTGTCCGGTTCGTCGTCACGCTGAGCGCCCCCGTGTCTGAAGAGGTGATGCTCGGCTGGTCGACCACGAATGGCACGGCCTCGACCGGCGACTTCACCACGGCTACCGGCACCGTGTCCTTTGCGGCCAACTCAGCCCACGGCGCTACCACGACTATCACGGTCCAGACGACTGAAGACACGGTCGTGGAGCCCGCCGAGACCTTCACTGTCACGCTTTCGGGTACGCTGCCCGCAAACGTGAGCATCTCAGACGCCGTCGCCACCGGGACCATAACCAACGACGACACCGCCGAGATATCCATCGCCGACGCCAGCGCGGAGGAGGGTGACGGTGTCCGGTTCATCGTCACGCTGAGCACGACTACCTCCCAGGCGGTCAGCCTCAACTGGTCCACCGCCACCGGCACGGCCGCGGCAGGCGACTTCACCACGGCTACCGGCACCGTATCCTTTGCGGCAAACTCCGCCGCAGGCGCCACGACCACCATCACGGTCCAGACCACCGAGGACGCGGTCGTGGAGCCCGCCGAGACCTTCACAGTCACGCTTTCAGGTACGCTGCCCGCAAACGTGAGCATCACAGACGCAGTCGCCACAGGCACCGTCACCAACGACGACACCGCCTCCATATCCATCGCCGACGCCAGCGCGGAGGAGGGTGACGGTGCCCGGTTCATCGTCACGCTGAGCACGACGACCTCCCAGGCGGTCAGCCTCAACTGGGCGACCGCCACCGGCACTGCCGCCACCGGCGATTACACCACAGCTACCGGCTCCGTTTCGTTCCCCGCCAACTCAGCCCACGGCGCTACCACGACTATCACGGTCCAGACGACTGAAGACACGGTCGTCGAGCCCGACGAGACCTTCACCGTCACGCTTTTGGGCACGCTGCCCGCAAACGTGAGCATCTCAGACGCCGTGGCCACCGGGACCATCACCAATGACGACACCGCCGAAATATCCATCGCCGACGCCAGCGCGGAGGAGAGTGACAGCGTCCGGTTCATCGTCACGCTGAGCACGACTACCTCCCAGGCGGTGAGCGTCAACTGGTCCACCGCCACCGGCACGGCCGCCACCGGCGACTTCACGGCATCTTCCGGATCCGTGTCCTTCCCCGCCAACTCAGCCCACGGCGCTACCACGACTATCACGGTCCAGACGACTGAAGACACGGTCGTGGAGCCCGACGAGACCTTCACCGTCACGCTTTCAGGTACGCTGCCCGCAAACGTGAGCATCTCAGACGCCGTGGCCACCGGGACCATAACCAACGACGACACCGCCGAGATATCCATCGCCGACGCCAGCGCGGAGGAGGGTGACGGCGTCCGGTTCGTCGTCACGCTGAGTACGACTACCTCCCAGGCGGTCAGCCTCAACTGGTCCACCGCCACCGGCACGGCCGCGGCAGGCGACTTCACCACGGCTACCGGCACCGTGTCCTTTGCGGCAAACTCCGCCGCAGGCGTCACGACCACCATCACGGTCCAGACCACCGAGGACGCGGTAGTGGAGCCGGACGAAACCTTCACCGTCACGCTTTCAGGTACGCTGCCCGCAAATGTGAGCATCTCAGACGCCGTGGCCACCGGCACCATCACCAACGACGACACCGCCTCCATATCCATCGCCGACGCCAGCGCGGAGGAGGGTGACAGTGTCCGGTTCGTCGTCACGCTGAGCACGACGACCTCCCAGGCGGTCAGCCTCAACTGGGCGACCGCCACCGGCACCGCCGCGACCGGCGATTACACCACAGCTACCGGCACCGTTTCGTTCCCCGCCAACTCAGCCCACGGCGCCACAACGACAATCACGGTCCAGACGACTGAAGACACGGTCGTGGAGCCCGACGAGACCTTCACCGTCACGCTTTCGGGCACGCTGCCCGCAGACGTGAGCATCACTGACGCCGTCGCCACAGGCACCATCACCAACGACGACACCGCCTCCATATCCATCGCCGACGCCAGCGCGGAGGAGGGCGACAGCGTCCGGTTCATCGTCACCCTGAGTACGACTACCTCCCAGGCAGTCAGCCTGAACTGGTCTACCGCCACCGGCACGGCCGCGGCCGTCGACTTCACCTCAGCTACCGGGACCGTGTCGTTCCCCGCCAACTCAGCCCACGGCGCCACAACGACTATCACGGTTCAGACGACTGAGGACGCGGTGGTGGAACCCGCCGAGACCTTTACCGTCACGCTTTCGGGTACGCTGCCCGCAGACGTGAGCATCTCAGACGCCGTGGCCACAGGCACGATCACCAACGACGACTCCGCCTCCATATCCATCGCCGACGCCAGCGCGGAGGAGGGCGACAGCGTCCGGTTCATCGTCACCCTGAGCACGACTACCTCCCAGGCGGTCACCCTCAACTGGTCCACCGCCACCGGCACCGCCGCGGCCGTCGACTTCACCTCAGCTACCGGGACCGTGTCGTTCCCCGCCAACTCAGCCCACGGCGCGACAACGACTATCACGGTTCAGACGACTGAGGACACGGTGGTGGAACCCGCCGAGACCTTTACCGTCACGCTTTCGGGCACGCTGCCCGCAAATGTGAGCATCTCAGACGCCGTGGCCACCGGCACCATCACCAACGACGACACCGCCTCCATATCCATCGCCGACGCCAGCGCGGAGGAGGGTGACAGTGTCCGGTTCGTCGTCACGCTGAGCACGACGACCTCCCAGGCGGTCAGCCTCAACTGGGCGACCGCCACCGGCACCGCCGCGACCGGCGATTACACCACAGCTACCGGCACCGTTTCGTTCCCCGCCAACTCAGCCCACGGCGCCACAACGACAATCACGGTCCAGACGACTGAAGACACGGTCGTGGAGCCCGACGAGACCTTCACCGTCACGCTTTCGGGCACGCTGCCCGCAGACGTGAGCATCACTGACGCCGTCGCCACAGGCACCATCACCAACGACGACACCGCCTCCATATCCATCGCCGACGCCAGCGCGGAGGAGGGCGACAGCGTCCGGTTCATCGTCACCCTGAGTACGACTACCTCCCAGGCAGTCAGCCTGAACTGGTCTACCGCCACCGGCACGGCCGCGGCCGTCGACTTCACCTCAGCTACCGGGACCGTGTCGTTCCCCGCCAACTCAGCCCACGGCGCCACAACGACTATCACGGTTCAGACGACTGAGGACGCGGTGGTGGAACCCGCCGAGACCTTTACCGTCACGCTTTCGGGTACGCTGCCCGCAGACGTGAGCATCTCAGACGCCGTGGCCACAGGCACGATCACCAACGACGACTCCGCCTCCATATCCATCGCCGACGCCAGCGCGGAGGAGGGCGACAGCGTCCGGTTCATCGTCACCCTGAGCACGACTACCTCCCAGGCGGTCACCCTCAACTGGTCCACCGCCACCGGCACCGCCGCGGCCGTCGACTTCACCTCAGCTACCGGGACCGTGTCGTTCCCCGCCAACTCAGCCCACGGCGCGACAACGACTATCACGGTTCAGACGACTGAGGACACGGTGGTGGAACCCGCCGAGACCTTCACTGTCACGCTTTCGGGCACGCTGCCCGCAAATGTGAGCATCTCAGACGCCGTCGCCACAGGCACCATCACCAACGACGACACCGCCTCCATCATCGTCGCCGACGCCAGCGCGGAGGAGGGGGACAGCGCCCGGTTCATCGTCACCCTGAGCGCGTCGGTCTCTGAAGATTCGAACGTCACCTGGTCCACTATGAACGGCATGGCCACGTCCACCGACTTCACGGCATCTTCCGGAACCGTGTCGTTCCCCGCCAACTCACCCGCCGGCTCCACGTTGACCATCACGGTGGATACGACCGAGGACGCCGTGGTGGAACCCGCCGAAACCTTCACTGTCACGCTCTCTACGAGCTCTCTGATTGCCGGCGTGAGCATCTCAGACGCAGTCGCCACAGGCACCATCACCAACGACGACACCGCTTCCATCACCGTCGCCGACGCCAGCGCGGAGGAGGGGGACAGCGTTACGTTCGTCGTCACCCTGAGTACGACTACCTCCCAAGCGGTCACCCTCAACTGGTCCACCGCCACCGGCACCGCCGCGGCCACCGACTTCACGGCATCTTCCGGAACCGTGTCGTTCCCCGCCAACTCACCCGCCGGCTCCACGATGACCATCACGGTTCAGACGACTGAGGACACGGTGGTGGAACCCGCCGAGACCTTCACTGTCACGCTTTCGGGCACGCTGCCCGCAAATGTGAGCATCTCAGACGCCGTCGCCACAGGCACCATCACCAACGACGACACCGCCTCCATCACCGTCGCCGACGCCAGCGCGGAGGAGGGGGACAGCGCCCGGTTCATCGTCACCCTGAACGCGTCGGTCTCTGAGGACTCGGTCGTCACCTGGTCCACCGCGAACGGCACGGCCACGTCCACCGACTTCACGGCATCTTCCGGAACCGTGTCGTTCGGCGCCGGCTCAGCCGCCGGTACAACGATGACCATCACGGTGGATACGACCGAGGACGCCGTGGTGGAACCCGCCGAAACCTTCACTGTCACGCTCTCTACGAGCTCTCTGATTGCCGGCGTGAGCATCACTGACGCCGTCGCCTCAGGCACCATCACCAACGACGACACCGCTTCCATCACCGTCGCCGACGCCAGCGCGGAGGAGGGGGACAGCGCCCGGTTCATCGTCACCCTGAGCGCGTCGGTCTCTGAAGATTCGAACGTCACCTGGTCCACTATGAACGGCACGGCCACGTCCACCGACTTCACGGCATCTTCCGGAACCGTGTCGTTCCCCGCCAACTCACCCGCCGGCTCCACGTTGACCATCACGGTGGATACGACCGAGGACGCCGTGGTGGAACCCGCCGAAACCTTCACTGTCACGCTCTCTACGAGCTCTCTGATTGCCGGCGTGAGCATCTCAGACGCAGTCGCCACAGGCACCATCACCAACGACGACACCGCTTCCATCACCGTCGCTGACGCCAGCGCGGAGGAGGGGGACAGCGCCCAGTTCATCGTCACCCTGAGCGCGTCGGTCTCTGAAGATTCGAACGTCACCTGGTCCACTATGAACGGCACGGCCGCGGCCACCGACTTCACGGCATCTTCCGGAACCGTGTCGTTCCCCGCCAACTCACCCGCCGGCTCCACGATGACCGTCACGGTGGATACGACCGAGGACGCCGTGGTGGAACCCGCCGAGACCTTCACCGTCACGCTCTCTACGAGCTCTCTGATTGCCGGCGTGAGCATCTCAGAAGCCGTCGCCACAGGCACCATCACCAACGACGACACCGCCTCCATGTCCATCGCTGACGCCAGCGTGGAGGAGGGGGACAGCGCCCAGTTTATCGTCACCCTGAGCGCGTCGGTCTCTGAAGATTCGAACGTCACCTGGTCTACCGCGAACGGCACGGCCGCGACCGGCGACTACACCGCAGCTTCCGGAACCGTGTCGTTCCCCGCCAACTCACCCGCCGGCTCCACGATGACCATCACGGTAGATACGACCGAGGACGCCGTGGTGGAACCCGCCGAGACCTTCACCGTCACGCTCTCTACGAGTTCTCTGATTGCCGGCGTGAGCATCTCAGACGCAGTCGCCACAGGCACCATCACCAACGACGACACCGCCTCCATCACCGTCGCCGACGCCAGCGCGGAGGAGGGGGACAGCGCCCAGTTCATCGTCACCCTGAGCGCGTCGGTCTCTGAAGATTCGAACGTCACCTGGTCTACCGCGAACGGCACGGCCGCGGCCGGCGACTACACCGCAGCTTCCGGAACTGTGTCGTTCCCCGCCAACTCACCCGCCGGCTCCACGATGACCGTCACGGTGGATACGACCGAGGATGCGGTGGTGGAACCCGCCGAGACCTTCACCGTCACGCTCTCTACGAGTTCGCTGATTGCCGGTGTGAGCATCTCAGACGGTGAGGCGACAGGGAGCATCACAAACGACGACACCGCCGAGATATCCATCGCCGACGCCAGCGCGGAGGAGGGGGACAGCGCCCAGTTCATCGTCACCCTGAGCGCGTCGGTCTCTGAAGATTCGAACGTCACCTGGTCTACCGCGAACGGCACGGCCGCGACCGGCGACTACACCGCAGCTTCCGGAACTGTGTCGTTCCCCGCCAACTCACCCGCCGGCGCCACGATGACCGTCACGGTAGATACGACCGAGGATGCGGTGGTGGAACCCGCCGAGACCTTCACCGTCACGCTCTCTACGAGCTCTCTGATTGCCGGTGTGAGCATCTCAGACGGTGAGGCGACCGGGAGCATCACAAACGACGACACTGCCTTCATATCCATCGCCGACGCCAGCGCGGAGGAGGGCGACAGCGCCCAGTTCATCATCACCCTGAGCGCGTCCGTCTCTGAGGATTCGAACGTCACCTGGTCGACTGCGAACGGCACGGCCGCGACCGGCGACTACACCGCAGCTTCCGGAACTGTGTCGTTCCCCGCCAACTCACCCGCCGGCGCCACGATGACCGTCACGGTAGATACGACCGAGGATGCGGTGGTGGAACCCGCCGAGACCTTCACCGTCACGCTCTCTACGAGCTCTCTGATTGCCGGTGTGAGCATCTCAGACGGTGAGGCAACCGGGAGCATCACAAACGACGACACTGCCTTCATATCCATCGCCGACGCCAGCGCGGAGGAGGGCGATAGCGCCCAGTTCATCGTCACCCTGAGCGCGTCGGTCTCTGAAGATTCGATCATCACCTGGTCGACCGCGAACGACACGGCCGCGACCGGCGACTACACCGCAGCTTCCGGAACTGTGTCGTTCCCCGCCAACTCACCCGCCGGCGCCACGATGACCGTCACGGTAGATACGACCGAGGATGCGGTGGTGGAACCCGCCGAGACCTTCACCGTCACGCTCTCTACGAGCTCTCTGATTGCCGGTGTGAGCATCTCAGACGGTGAGGCGACCGGGAGCATCACCAACGACGACACTGCCTTCATATCCATCGCCGACGCCAGCGCGGAGGAGGGCGACAGCGCCCAGTTCATCGTCACCCTGAGCGCGTCGGTCTCTGAAGATTCGATCATCACCTGGTCGACCGCGAACGACACGGCCGCGACCGGCGACTACACCTCCACGACCGCGCGCAGCGCGTCGTTCCCCGCCGGATCAGCTCCCGGCGCCACGATGACCATCACGGTAGATACGACCGAGGACGCCGTGGTGGAACCCGCCGAGACATTCACCGTCACGCTATCTACGAGCTCCCTGATTGCCGGAGTGAGCATCTCAGACGCCGTCGCCACAGGCACCATCACCAACGACGACACCGCGGCTATAACCATCACAGACGCTAGCGCGTCGGAAGGTGACGGCGTCCGGTTAATCGTCTCCTTGAGCGCGTCCGTGTCCGAAGATTCGATCATCACCTGGTCCACTATGAACGGCACAGCCGCGGCCGGCGACTACACCGCAGCTTCCGGTACCGTTTCCTTCGTCGCCAACTCAGCCGCCGGCGCCACGATGACCATCACGGTAGATACGACCGAGGATGCGGTGGTGGAGCCTGCCGAGACCTTCACCGTCACGCTTTCTACGAGTTCGCTGCCCGCGGGGGTGAGCATCGACGACGCCGTGGCTATCGGGACCATCACCAACGACGACACCGCGGCCATAACCATCACAGACGCCAACGCGGAGGAGGGGGACAGCGCCCAGTTCATCATCACCCTGAGCGCGTCCGTCTCTGAGGATTCGGTCATCACCTGGTCGACCACGAACGGCACGGCCGCGGCCGGCGACTACACCGCAGCTTCCGGTACCGTGTCCTTCCCCGCCAACTCACCCGCCGGATCCACGATGACCGTCACGGTGGATACCACCGAGGATGCGGTGGTGGAGCCTGCCGAAACCTTCAGGGTGGTGCTTTCTGAGAGCTCGCTGATTTCCGGCGTGAGCATTACCGACGCAGAGGGAACCGGGAGCATAACCAATGACGACACCGCCTCCATCACCATCACAAACGCCAGCGCGTGGGAGGGTCAAGAGGTCCAGTTCATCGTCACCCTGAGCGCGTCAGTGTCCGAAGAGGTGAGATTCACCTGGTCGATCACGACTGGCACGGCGGAGGCCGACGACTACACGGCCACGACCACTGGCACCGTGTCGTTCCCCGCCAACTCACCCGCCGGCTCCACGATGACCATCACGGTAGATACGTTTGGGGACGGCATATCGGAGCCTTCTGAGACCTTCACTATGACGCTTTCTACGAGCGCGCTTTCGGGCACGCTGCTCTCGGGCGTGATGATCTCAGACGCAGTCGCCACAGGGACCATCATTAATGACGACACGGCGCCAGTGGAAGTGAGAACGCCAACGCCGACGCCAACGCCGGTGCCTCAGTTGCTTCTCAAGCCGACGCCGACTATGACCCCGGCGCCAGCGCACACGCCCAGCCCGACACCTACGTCCGTATCCGCGGCTGGGACTGTGCCGACATCTACTCGCGTGCCCGTGCTGACCAGGGCAACGCCAACACCTATCCCAGTAGCTGTAGTGGCAGCGACACCCACGCCTAGCCCGACACCTTTACCGACGACAAGTCAGAGCCAGGCCCCGACGGCGACGCCCATGCGTACGATGCCGCCCACGCCGACACCCACACCGGTGTTAGCGGTGGCAGCGACGCCCATGCCCAGCCCGACACCGTCACCAACGGCCGCCCAGACCCAAACGGTGACGCCTACGCCGTCGACGGCGCTGCCTGCCGAGCTGTCAACTCCCCCCGGCGTGACGGAACCTGAACAGGGCCAGCGCGTCCGCAGCACTCTGAGTCAAGTGGGCGAGGCAGCAAGTCGAGAGCGCCTCACCCTTATCGTCGTCTTGGTCCCCGCCCTGATACTGGCGGGCCTTGCCTACGTCTACCTGATACTGCGGAGGCGCTAGGCTCGAATAGCACGCTGCGACAGATCGGTCGTGTCTTCTTGCTGGCCTTCCTCGAGGGCATCCGCCATGGCTGGTATCCTCATGATGAATTCGGCGTACTCGCCATAAGCCGTGTCCACATCGAGATCGCCGCCCAGTTGCCGGACCACGTCGGCGGTGATGGACAGGCCGAGCCCCATACGCTGAGTCCCTTCGCCAGTGGTGAAGAAGGGATTGAATATCTGATCCACCATTTCGTCCGCGATCCCCGTGCCATTGTCTCTCACTCTGACTTCGACGACGCCATTGGTCATATGACTGGATACGGTTAGCACCGGACTGTAGGCTTCTCCGAGTTCGTCCTGCTTGGCGCGCATGGCAGAGCAGGCGTTGGTCACCAGATTCATGATGGCTTCGCTAAAGTCCCGCTCAACCAGCATCTGCTCTCCCACCGAATCGTCGAGGTCGAATACAGGGGCCACCTGGAAATCTTTCCGCTCCGCGACGAACGACCTGCATCCCCAGTTGGCCGCCTGGTGCAAGACAACGTTCAGGTTGGTCCTCACCAGTGCCCCTCCCCCAGCGCTCAATCTTTGCATCCGCTGCACAATGACCAGGGCTCGCCCGCCGTTGCGAGCGATGCGGTTGAGATTCTGCGTTAGCTCTTCGCTAATTTCGTCCAGCAAAGAGGCGTCCTTCGCAGACAGGCCGTCGCGGTATCTGTCCAGCATCTCAGTTAGTTCTCTGTACAAGTCCAGCGATCCCTCTGAGAAGTTCTTGACGAAATTCAGCGGATTGTTGATTTCGTGAGCCACGCCGGAGACCAATTCACCCAGGGCGGCGAGCTTCTCTTGGGCAACCAGGCGGCGCTGCATTTGTTGGAGTTCAGCGTTTGCCTCCCTCAACTCACCGTAGAGTTTCTCGACCAAGTTCAGACGCTGTACCTCCAGGGCTTGTCGACGGAAATGCTCCAGCGCTTCGGCCAGCTGTCCAATCTCATCCTTACCCACTTCAGGCACCGGTGTTTCAAGGTCGCCAGCTGCCATGTTGTGCATAAGCTGAGACATGCGGGAAAGCCGCCGTATCACAGCATTGCCTACCCAGAGCCATGCGGCTAAAGTGGCAGCGACGACGCTTACAACACTGATTGTGGCCAGGACCACTCTGCCCTCGTCGAGGCTCTCGACGGTCTTCCTCAACGTCGTCGTGTTGTGTGTTCTCGCCCCGTCCAACAGGGTCGACGTTGACTCTTCCAAAACTGCGCTGTTGCTATTGAAATCTGTAACCAACTCCCGCTCCCGGGCTTGCAGGGCCAGTTGCTGGCGGCGGACCGCGAACACTCCTTGATCGCCTACTCCCATGTCGAAAACTGGTTGCTCCAATCCTTGGGTCGTGAGCGCCCTAAAATCCTCCCACACCGCATCCAGCGCCTCTTGGTCCCCTGTTTGCAGCGCCTGCTGCAAAAGGCGCGTACCATCCTTGGATGTGTCCGTGTCGGTAGGTATTGCCGACAGAGCTTGGCGCAAGGAAGCCGCGTTCGCATTCGCCACTTGTGAGAGTGCCTGGCTAGCGGAAAGTGTGTCAATCACCTCAACCAAGTCATAGGCCGCACCCTGTACCACCTGGGCGTCCGCTCTTAAGGTCGGCAAGGTAATGGTTCCAGCCAGGGCAGCCTCCAGATCTGCCAAGGATTTGTCCACCGAACCCTCGGGCACAGCGCCTGCGTCGGCCAATAGTTGCAGCCCCAACACACGTAATCGTCCGGCCTCGCGCGCGGCGGCCCAAGCCGCTTCTAACGCCGGCACCGACTCGGTTTCGGCTTGGTAGTTCAGGTCGCCGCTACGCTCGAAGTGGTACACTCCCACCGCGCTGGAGATCAACGTGAGCACTACCGCAAAGCCCAATCCCACGTACAACTTGGTGCCGATTCCACGCCATCTGTCAATGAGAAAACGCATAGCGCAAGACCTCCTGGAACAAACCTAGCCGGTTAAGCTTCATGAGGATTATAGCAATCTATGCGATGCGATGTAGCGCCTGCGACAAACCTGAGTAACTGGTACGGGCTTGATCACGCCTGCCCCACGAGGCCATGTTTCTCAGGGTACGAGCCTGATTCAGATCGCCAGGCGCTTCCAACACCGCTTCGTCCGCGACTGCATAAAGGCGAAATCTGCTCGATTCTGCGACATTCTGCTGTGCTCGTAGCTGGGAGTGCCGGCGGTCCCACGCTAGTCTGTGATGCCCGGCGGGTGATGTTGTAGCACATGTGTCGCGCCGCGTGGCAAATGAGGACGAGGGGACGGAGCAGGGTAGATCACCCGAGTCTTCGCTGCCACAGGACGCCCACAAGGGACGCCCCTGCGGATGCATGGACCATGGTCCCCGATTAGGTAGGGATTCCGGGCCGCGCGGTCGGTCCCTCGCTTGGGCGAGGGTAGCACGGCCGTCCGCATGTTTCAAGAGGGGGTGCGCGAGTGTAACTGTTCAGAGTCGGTGAGACGATTCTGGACAATAGGCCTTCACGCCCATCCCCGTATCGAGTACGGGGCAGGCTCTAACTCTTCGGCAAGCTCATGGCAGGCTCTTCACCCATCAAGGACTTACAGGGGGTAAGTTTTGGAACCGCACCAGTCGTGCCTGAATCTGCACCCCTGTCCTAACCTTCCCCCTGCGAGGGGGAAGGGACTCTTGACACTCACGAAGTCTGAGCAGTAACGGGGGAGACTGCGGGATTGGGGTGGATTGGTGGTGAGAAACTGCGCAGGCGTGGGGGCGTGGTTGGGCGCCTGAAGGACGTGTGGGGGGCAGGGCCAGAGCACCGGTGGCGCAGGAAGGTGACGGTTTTTTCGGAGTGCTGGGGAGCGAAAGGGTCGGGTGTGGGCGAGGGCGCGCAGCCGGGGGTACGTTGGGGGGTCATCAGGGGGAGACTGGTTCATCAACCTCAAGGCGCTGGCCGCAGGTCCAGAGTTTGGGCGCCGGGGCAGACTGTTCGCGAGGGATGTGGTTTTGGGCGCACCTAGTAATCTGATACAGGCTCCAGAGGCACGCGCCGCTTCCTTTGTCACAAGCCCTGCTATAGAATATATGCTACACCCCCAATCAGACACTCTTCGGCCGCCGCACTGGGCGACCAGAGTCCAGGACGACGCGATGACCTTTGAGAATTCAGGCCTGTTTCCGCTAACCGCCGCGGTGAACGAAGCCGGGCGGCTCGAGATTGGCGGCTGCGACACAGTAGCCTTAGCCGCCGAGTTCGGCACGCCGCTGTACGTGTACGACGAGGACACGCTGCGCCGGATGTGCCGCGAGTTCGTCGGCGAGTTTGCCAGCCGGTATCCGGACTCCCTTGTCGCCTACGCCTCCAAGGCGTTCCTTAATCCGGCCATCGGCAGGATCGCCTTGGAAGAAGGTCTTGGCCTGGACGTGGTGTCGGGAGGCGAGTTGGCGCTCGGTAGAGCAATCGCGTTCCCGCCGGACCTGATTTACTTCCACGGCAACAACAAGACACTGCCGGAGTTGGAGTTGGCACTGGATTACGGCGTGGGCCGCGTGGTAGTGGACAGCTTCCATGAGCTCCGGATGCTGGACGAGCTTGCCGGCTCCCGCGGCGAAGTACAGGACATAATGCTTCGGCTGTCACCCGGCGTGGACCCCCACACGCATGTTCATACCACAACGGGCATACTCGACAGCAAGTTCGGATTCTCGGTGGAGACGGGCCACGCGGCGCTGGCTATCCG
The DNA here is from genome assembly GCA_951812395.1 of uncultured Dehalococcoidia bacterium. Classification (GTDB taxonomy): domain Bacteria; phylum Chloroflexota; class Dehalococcoidia; order Lucifugimonadales; family CATOSD01; genus CATOSD01. The sequence goes on along the minus strand of CATOSD010000002.1, from coordinate 1,228,567 downwards.
CCAGGCGCTCACGGCGCCCAACCTGGACCTGGTTGGTGTTCACTTCCACCTTGGGTCGCCTATCTTCGAGCTTGAACCGTTCTCGATCGCCATCGACACTGTGTTGACGTTCGTATCACAGTTCAAGGACGAAGGCCTGGAATTGCGTGAGTTCAGCCCGGGCGGAGGATTCGCCATCGGATATGTGCGCGAACAACCACCGCCCGCTGTTGCCGACTACGCTCAGGTTATCGCGTCGGCAACGAGGGGCCGCTGCGCCGATCTTTCGCTGGGCACGCCCCGCCTAGTCGTTGAGCCAGGACGCTCTGTCGTGGGCCGAGCAGGCGTTGCGCTGTACAGCGTGGGCGGCACTAAGGACATTCCTACGGTTCGCCGGTACGTCTCGCTGGATGGCGGCATGGGCGACAACATCCGGCCAGCGCTCTACGAGGCTCGCTATGAGGCAGTGCTGGCCAGCCGCATGAACGAATCGCCAGAGGACACGGTGACACTGGTGGGCAAGTACTGTGAATCGGGCGACGTCCTGATACGCGACATCGAGCTGCCCACGCTCGCCGAGGGCGACGTATTGGCGATCCCGTCGTCAGGAGCCTACGCCCCGCCCATGTCGAGCAACTACAACCTGAACCCAAGACCCGCTATAGTCATGGTGACGGACGGCGACGCGCGCCTGATTCGAAGGCGCGAGACGTTCGAGGACATGATGCGGACCGAGGTGTTCTGAGTCGGCCTTGCCCTCACCGGACGTGACTTCTCCGTTGGAAGGTGTGGTTTCATTGGCAGACTATGTTTGAGTCGTGGCGACACCGGGTCGGCATGGACGCGCCAGGCGGCTTGACCCTTCGCAACCGCCCGCTGGCAACCTGGCTGCTGCTTGCCGCCAACACTGTATGGTGGCTCGTCGCCGAGCTACTTGGTAGCACCCAGGACCCCGCGTCGCTCCTGGATTTCGGTGCGAACCACGGGCCATTGGTGGCCGGAGGCGAGTACTGGCGGCTTCTCTCGTCCGTGTTCCTGCACATCGGCATCATGCATCTGATGCTGAACAGCCTGGGACTGCTGATCTACGGCATGTTGCTGGAGCGGACAATCGGAAGGTTGCGCTTCGTACTCATCTACGTCGCGGCTGGTCTCGCAGGCTCGACGGCCAGCTTCGTCGCTAATCCAATGGCCATCAGCGCCGGGGCGAGCGGGGCGATTTTCGGCCTGCTCGGAGCGCTTGCGGCCAGCTTCTTGACGAGTAGGGGACCGCAGGCCCGAGGGAGCCGGCGCGACGCCGCGGGCATCGCTGTGCTGGTTGCGATCAACCTGGCTTACGGCTTCGTGGCGCCGGGCATCGACAACTGGGCTCACATTGGCGGGCTTGCGATGGGGTTCGCTTTGGGGATCATACTCTCCGAGCCTGTGGAGCGGCCCCGACTCTACCCGGTTTTCCCCCGACCGGCACGACGCGGTCCTGGCTCGAATCGCCGGGTCTTGCTCGCGGTCCCGCCAATCGTGCTGCTGCTCGTGGCGGGTGTGTGGCTGGGTAGTGCGGGAATCGCGGGCGGTCTTGTCAGGGCCGAACGGTTGCTGGAAAGCCAGCAACATAGCGAGGCGCTTCAGGAGGTCGAAGAGGTCATCGACGGAGGCTGGAACACGGGTGAGGCCTACCTGGTTCGGGGTATCATCCGAGAGAGGCTGGGGGACGACACGGGAGCCCTGGCCGACTTGCAACGGGCGCTGCTGCGGGGCCTCACTACGGAAGACCGGGGGAGAGCCGTCTCGCTGTTGTTATCGATACGGGATGGTGGCTAGATGGACTGTAAGGCGAGGCGGGCCCTCCGGCTGGGCTGGTGGTCGACGGGGCGGGGCGAGGGGTCCCGTGGGCTGCTTCGAGCGGTGCACGGCACCATCGCGGCCGGCGACCTAAATGCCTCGATCGAGTACGTATTCAGCAACCGGGAGCAGGGTGAGGCGGAGGGCAGTGACGAGTTCTTCAGAATGGTCGAGAGCATGGGAATCCCTCTGGTGAGGCTGTCGTCTCAGAGGTTCCGCCGCGAGCGGGGCGGCGGGGGAATGGCCCACCACCGGAACGCCTACCACGACGAGGCGATGCGCCTGACAGCGAAGTACGAGACCGACCTTTCAGTGCTGGCCGGCTACATGCTCATCACCAGCCCGCGCATGTGCCGCGAACGCACGATGATTAACCTTCATCCCGCTCTTCCGGATGCTCCGGCGGGCATGTGGCAGGACGTAATCTGGCAGCTCATCGAGAGCGGTGCGGCCCAACACGGCGCTATGCTGCACCTCGCAACGGAGGTGCTCGACGCCGGGCCGACTCTGAGCTATTGCAGCTTTCCGATTCGCGATTCTGAGCTTGCCCCGCTGTGGAGTCAGTTCGACAGTGTCGGGCTGGACGCGGCGCGAGCCGATGGAGAACGGCAGCCGCTGTTCGCGGAGATTCGGCGAAGAGGCGTAGCACGGGAGCGTCCACTTCTCGTGGCCACGGTCATCGCGCTGGCAGAAGGCTCGATTCGAATCGAGGGCGGCAGGCCGCACGGCCCCAGGGGCCCGATCGACGGCGGCCTGTGCATGAACGACGAGGTCGAACGGCTGATGCAGGCTTGGCGCGAGATTCCGCGAGCTCCAGGGATAAGAGGAGGTTGAACGCGCTATGGGAAAGATAGTGACCATTGGCGGCGGCATGATGGGAGAGCTGGAGACCCTGCCTATCGACAAGGAAATCGTGGAACTTTCGGGAAAGATACGGCCTAAGGCGCTGCTGATCCCGACCGCGACGTACGACGCGCCCGAACCTTGGGAGACGTTTCAGGCTGTTTATGGCAAGCGGCTCGGCTGCGAGACCGAGGTGCTGCACCTTCTAAACACCAAGCCCAGCATTGCCGAGTTAGAGACCGTCATCCTGTCGGCGGACCTCATTTACGTGAGCGGAGGCAATACGCAGAAGGCGGTGACACGCTGGCGAAAGTTGGGCGTGGACGGCGTGCTCGAGCGGGCATGGCACAGAGGCATACCGCTCGCGGGCCTGAGCGCAGGGTGCATCTGCTGGTACAGCTACGGGCACAGTAACTCGGGGTTCTTCTACAACGCGGCGAGCTGGAGCGGCTTCACTCGCGTTCGCGGGCTTGGTTTCATCGACGCATTCGCTTGCCCGCATCCGGGTGGCGTCACGGACGGCCAACTGCGGGAGCCGGATTTTCACGCCAAGGTGATGAAGTACGGCGGCGTCGGACTAGGCATAGGGTACAACTGCGCCGTGGAGTGGGTGGATGGCGGCTATCGGCTGTTGACGTCGAGCGAAGACGCCGGGGCGTACCGGGTCTACAAGAGACGCGGGAATCTGGTGAGAGAGGACATTCCGAAGCGAAGCGAGTTCGCGCTTGAAGCGGAGTTGCTCGCCGTCTGAGGTGTCGCCCCCGCGCTCGCGGGCCTGCCCTACTCAGGAGGCGGCGGGGTGGAAGCCCTGGTCCTCGTCGCTGTCGACCGCTGCCGCGGGTAACGCCTCAGTGGCAGGTGAGACTTTCGCGGCAGCAATCGCTTCGTCGAGCTTGACAGTCTCTCCCCCGGCCAATTCGAGTGATACGCCTGCGTCGTCCTGGAACGCATCGGCATCCACGATGCACTTTGCCACGTCGGAAATGCTGGGCAGTTCGTACATGACGTCGAGCAGCGTGTCCTCGAGTATAGCCCGGAGCCGGCGCGCCCCCGTTTTGTGGCCGATTGCCTGCGCCGCCGCGGCCTGGAGGCCATCTTCCGTAAACTCCAACTCCACGCCGTCCATCTTGAACAGAGCCTGGTATTGCTTCACCAGCGCGTCTTTCGGCTCGGTGAGCACTCGCACCAGCGTGGCGGAGTCGAGCCCGGCCAAGCTGACCACCACGGGGAACCTGCCCACGAACTCTGGGATGAAGCCGTACTCCAGCAGGTCGTCGGCCTCGACGTGCCGCAGGATTTCTTCGTCGTGGGCCGGGCCGTGGCCGTTCGCTCTCATGGCGCCGGACCTGAAACCCAGCGATCGCCTGTCCCGGAACGCGCGCTTTTCGATGATGTCCGAGATGCCCTCGAACGCGCCTCCGCACATGAAGAGGATCCGCTCGGTGTTGATTTGCAGGAATTCCTGGTGGGGGTGCTTACGTCCGCCCTGCGGCGGCACGTTGGCCACGCACCCTTCCACTATCTTGAGCAGCGCCTGCTGCACACCCTCGCCGGAGACGTCTCGCGTGATCGACGGGTTTGCCATCTTGCGGGCCATCTTGTCGATCTCGTCGATATAGATGATGCCGTGCTCGGCGCGGCCAATGTCGAAATCCGCCGCCTGGATGAGACGCAGCAGGATGTTCTCCACGTCCTCACCGACGTAGCCCGCCTCGGTCAGCGACGTAGCGTCCACAATAGTGAAAGGCACGTCCAGTATCTTCGCGAGGGTCTGCGCAAGGAGCGTCTTGCCGGATCCGGAAGGCCCGAGCATGAGGATGTTGGACTTCTGCAGCTCGACGTCGGGATGCCGCCGGTTCGACCACACCCTCTTGTAGTGGTTGTAGACCGCTACGCTGAGAACCTTCTTGGCGCGCTCCTGGCCGACAACGTACTCATCGAGTTTCTCGCAGATCACCTTGGGGCTGAAGGAGCTTGGCTGGGGGCCGGGGCGGGACTTGGGGGCTTGCTCCCGGATGTCCCGGGCTATGGCCTGCTCGCAAAGGATGACGCACTCGTGGCAGATGTAAACGCCGTCTACGCCTGCGAGCAGCCTGCCGCCCTGGCTTTGGAGCTTGCCGCAAAAGGAGCATTGATGGTCCGTTCGGCGACTCATCCTAGCGGATACCCCCGATACGATACGGGGCGTCGCACGCATATGCTGAGGCCGCCGACGCGCCCTGTCGTCTCATCGCCGGCTCCGTTAGAGGTGTCATTTGTGACGCACTTTGCGTCATCGAGGTGTGTTCTCCTAGCCTTCGGAACTATCGGTCTCGTCGCTTCCGGACTCGCCCTCCGCTTGGCCGTCGGACGGCGGGTGAAGCACTTCGTCAACCAGGCCGTACTCCACGGCCTGGTCGGCGTTCAGGAAGTAGTCCCTGTCGGAGTCCCTGGCCACCTTGTCGTAGGGTTGACCAGTTGATTGTGAGATAATCTGGCGGATCTTGTCTTGCATCCGCAGTATCTCTCTTGCGTGAATCTCGATGTCCGACGCTTGGCCCTGCGCGCCGCCGAGCGGCTGGTGCATGTGCACCGTGGAGTTGGGCAAGGCGTAGCGCTTGCCGGGCGCGCCCGCGGTGAGAAGCACGGTGCCCATGCTGGCGGCGAGGCCGACGCAGATGGTGGACACGTCGGGGCGGATGAGGTGCATTGTGTCGTAAATGGCGAGCCCGGCGCTGATGACGCCTCCCGGCGAGTTGATGTAGAGGCTGATGTCCCTCTCGGGGTCCTCCCGGTCCAGGTAGAGGAGCTGCGCGACGATGTTGTTGGCTATGTGGTCGACGATTGGCGTGCCCAGAAAGATAATCCGCTCTTTCAGAAGAAGCGAATAGATGTCGTAGGCCCGTTCTCCCCTGGCGTCGCCTTCGACCACCATGGGGATGACGTTTTCAGGTCTGTAAATCACCGGAGTGTTCTCCTTAGGTTTCGGAACTTCGGGCACTTTCGTCGTTGGGGTCTTCGGCCGATTCGGAGGCATCCTCACAGTACGCGGGCTCGGCTTCCTCGTCTTCACCCTGCTGCTCGCCCCTGGCAATGGCCCTAAGGCGCTCCATGGCATTTTCGCTCAGCATGGAGTTGCGTACCGAGGCAATCTCCTCTTCGGTCGGTTCCCGGTCAAGCGAGTTTTCCGCCAGGAGTTCTCTGACTCTTGCCTCGGCCTCTTCTTCGGACACTTCCAGGCTCTCAAGCTCGGCGAACCTCGTCATCGCGTAGCTGCGGACCAGCCTCTCCCTCACGTCCTCCTGGGCCTGGGCCAGGACCGCCTCTTCGGTGCTGCCGGTAGAACGCAGATAATCGTCAGGTCGAATGCCCAGCCTGTCCAGGAACTGCAGTTGCTCGTGCCACTGGTGTTCCGCGCCGTGCTCGACCAGCAGCGGTGGCAGCTCGACCGTGGCGCGCTCCATCAGCGCTTCCAGCGCCTTCTCCGTGAACTCGCCGATGGCCTTGTTCTCCGCGCCCTGACGTTCCTCGTTGCGAATGCGTTCGGTAAGCTGCTCCAGGGTCTCATCCTCCTCGCCCAGGCTCACGACGAAGTCGTCATCCAGGGCGGGGAGCTCGCGTTCCTTGTACTCTTTCACCTTGGCCCGTACGTGAACCGTCTTTCCGGCGATCGTGTTCATGTAGAAGTCGCTGGGAACGTCGAGATCGAATTCGCGCTCGTCGCCGGCCTGTGCTCCGGCTAGGTGTTCACCCAGACCGGGGAGGGACCTAAGGTCCCCTTCGCTGGTCACGGCGATGTAGTCCGGATCTTCCAAAACAGTCTCGCTGTCTGAAGTGACGGCAAGGTCCGCGGTCACCATGTCGCCGACTTCTAACGGGCGGTCCACGGGATTCCAGGTGGCCAGCCTTTCCCGCAGCCCTTCCAGGCGTTGATGAACGGACTCCTCGTCGAATTCGATCGGCACCTCTTCGACGCGAATCTCGCGGTAGGCGCCGAGGTCGACGTCCGGTCTGAGGGGAACAGTGGCCTTGAAGGAGAGAGGTTCGAAGTCGACCATCTCGATCCTGGGCAATCCGACGGATTCGAGCTCTTCATCGTCGATAGCGCGATTGGTTGCCTCTGCAACCAGCGCGTCCAGCACTTCGTTTAGAAGGCTCTCCCTGCCGACCATGCGCTCGACGATGCTGCGGGGGGCCTTGCCTTTTCGAAATCCGGGAATGTTTACGCGCTGGACGATTCGCCTGTAGCCGCGGTCGAGATACGGGTCAAGGTCGTCATCTTCCAACTCGATAGTGAGCACAGTTTGCCGGTCAACAACTTCCTCACGGTCGACTTTCACAGGTGGCTCCTAGGTGGGGATGATTGTGGAGATTATATCACGCCAATAGTGTTAGCAAAAGCATACATGTTCTCTAGCGAGCTTTGCCAGTTCAGCGGGCCGTACTGGGAAAGGCCTGGACGGAGCAGCGGGTGAAATCCAGAGGCTGCTCATGGGCGAGGAATTCCGCAGGAACGTTCCATTTTGTGCCATACTGTGCCACTTCGTAGCTGGGAGTCTCGGCGGTTCGAATCAGGTGGAAGCGCCCTTGTATACGGATTCGGGTGTAAAAGCCCCGATATGGCGCGGAAGTGGGACAGCCGGCGGGAGGCCCCAAGCACGCGGTCTGTGGTCGCCGCTCGGCGGGGTCAGTCCCCAGGTAAGGTTATAGTAGCACGCATGTGCGTAGCAATCAAGAGGGTTCAGAAGCGGGCGGATTTCAGATGCCGTGTACGGTTGGGACGCCGCTTTCGTGCCGCTACCGCTCTGGAATCCGACTCGGGGGCCAGAATGACGAGAGGTTTCTGGCCAGAATGGCTAGAGGAGAGGGCGGAATGACGATATAGAGGCTGGGTGTGCTGAGAGGGACTCGCGCGGGACTCCGGCCCACGGCGGCAGGCTGCGCAAATGCCGCTCCAGGCGGCGGAGCCTGTTTCAGATTACTAGGCGGACAACGCACGGAGACCTCCGCCCCTAGGTTCCTGCTTACGCGGGAGGCAGGGTTAAGGGCGGGTTTCCGCTTGCGTGGGAAGGATAATTCCTCGCGCACCTAGTAATCTGAGACAGCTTCCAGGCGGCGCCTCAAGTTGACACGCGAGAGCACGCGGTGCGATAATTTCGGGCGGCCTTGAAACATCTGCGCGGCGCCGTACACGCGCCGCGTGCTTCAATTTACTAGGGGGAAGCGATGGCGGTAAACATCTTGGTGTGCGTCAAACAGGTGATGGATCCTGAGACGCCAGCGTCCGCATTTCGCATCGATTCGTCAACGAAGAAAGTTGTGCCGGCGGCGGGCATTCCGCCCGTGGTCAACGGCTTCTGCGAGAACGCCGTGGAGGCAGCCCTTCGCATCAAGGATGCCGAGGGCGGCAGCGTAACCGTGCTTTCCATGGGTAGCGGTTTCGTGATGGACGTGATGAAGAAGCCGCTGTCGATGGGCGCGGATGAGATGATCCTAATCGACGACGAGGCGACGCTCGAACTCGACCCGTTCGGGACAGCTTATGCGCTGTCTGAGGCGATTAAGGGCGCTGGCGAATTTGATCTCATCCTGTGCGGCAGGCAGGCGTCGGACTGGGACAACGCCCACGTTCCGCTTGGCATCGCCGAGATGCTGGGCCTGCCCTGCATCACCCTGGCGCAGAAGGTGGAGATCGCGGAAAACGGCCTGCTGGTCCACCGCACGCTGTCCGACGGATACGAGGTGTTCGAGTCGGCGCTGCCCGCGGTGGTGACGGTCAGCAACGAGCTGGGGGAGCCGCGCTACCCGACGCTGAGGGGCATAATGGCGGCGAGCCGGAAACGACCCGTCACAAAGACGGTCGCGGACCTCGGACTCGACGACTCGAGGCTGAGCGCCAGATTGCAGACGCTCGACCTGTACATTCCGGTCAGCGAGAGCGACGTCGAGATAGTCGAGGGCGAGGACGAGGCGGACGCGGGTCGCAAGCTGGCGCTGCGGCTGCGGGAAGAGAAGATAATATAGCGGTGGCGGCGCGCCAGGCCCAGGAGGCCGAGGCCCCCTGGGCCCGGGGGTGACGCAACCGAGACGCGCGGCTGAACGCCGATAACACGCGGAGTGTGATGATGGCAGGAGTTCTGGTTCTGGCCGAGGTCGGAAATGGCAGAATACAATCGTCGTCGCTTGAGCTGCTTGCAGCGGCCCGGAAGCTGGCGGATTCACTCGGAGAAGACGTCGGGGCGGCGCTGCTGGGCGGAGACAGTAGCGGCCATGCCGACACGGCGATAGCTCACGGCGCGGACAGGGTGTTTGTAGTGGACGATCCGCTTCTGGCGGACTCGCAGATCGACGCCCACCTGGCGGCCTACGAGCACGCCGCAGGCGAGGCGTCGGCCAGCGTAGTGTTGGTTGGGCGGACTCCGAACGGGCGCGACATCGGGCCTCGGCTGGCGTTCAGGCTGGGGGTCGGCGTGGCGCAGGACTGCGTGGACCTTGATGTAGATTCCGAGACCGGACGCGTGGTCGCAACCCGGCCCGTGTACGGCGGCAATGCGCTGGCGAAGGTAACCTTCCCGGGCGACGGGCCACAGGTCGTCGTCTTACGGGGCAAGGTGTTCGAACCGCTGGAGGCGGACTCGTCGCGGAGCGGCGAGGTGGTGAGTTTACAGCCTGGACTGGACGCTTCTGTAGTGAAGGCGAAGCTTGTAGACACGGTGCAGAGCGAGGCCGAGGGCGTGCGGCTGGAGGACGCGACCGTGGTGGTGAGCGGCGGGCGCGGCCTGGGCGGCCCTGAGCCGTTCGAGGACATTGAGGCGCTAGCCAAGCTGTTTGGGGGAGCAATGGGCGCTTCGCGCGCAGCCTGCGACGCCGGATGGCTAGACCACAGCTACCAGGTGGGCCTAACCGGCAAGACCATCACGCCGGACCTGTACATAACCGTCGCTATATCGGGAGCGAGCCAGCACCTGGCGGGCTGCTCCGGTTCCAAGCACATCGTCGCGATTAACAGGGACCCCGAGGCCAACATCTTCAAGGAGGCCAGCTTCGGAGTCGTCGGCGACTGGAAGGCTGTTCTTCCCGCATTCACGGAGACAGTGCGAGAGTTGCTGGAGTCCTGACACGGCGAGACTTTTTCACAAGGGTTTGACGACTTGGGCAAAGAGAAGGGGCGGTTTTCGAACCGCCCCATTTTGCGTCCGGCGTCCGGCCCGGCCGGGATGAATCGTGCTTAAACGCCAGCCGCTTCTCGCTCCTGCAGCTGTTCCACCAGTCTACCGACTAGATGCTGCGGCACCTGTTCGTAGTGGTCGAAATCCATCGTAAACGATCCGACGCCCTGGGTCTGAGACCGCAAGTCCGTCGCGTATCTCAGCGTCTCAGCCTGGGGCACTTCCACTTCGATGAGCGTTTCGCCGTCTCCGTTCGGGGTCATTCCGAGTATGCGGCCGCGCTTGCTGTTGAGGTCGCCGATGATGTCGCCCGCAAACATGTCCGGCACGGTGACGCTCGCCCTCATGATTGGCTCCAGCAGGACAGGAGTGGCCTCGCGCACGCCCTTAGAGAAGGCGTAAGCGCCGGCAATCTCGAACGACATGCCCGACGAGTCCACAGAGTGGTAGCTGCCATCCACGAGCGTCACCTTGAGGTCGACGACAGGGAAGCCCGCTACAACGCCGCCGGAGAGTGATCTCTGCACGCCCTTTTCGACGGATGGTATGTACTCGCGAGGCACGACTCCACCGACGATCTTGGAGTCAAATGAGAATCCCTCTCCCCTGGACAAGGGCTCGAGGTGCAGCCAGACGTGCCCGAACTGGCCGTGGCCGCCGCTCTGTTTCTTGTGCCTGTACTCCACGCGAGCGGGGTTGGCGATGGTCTCCTTGTAGGCCACCCTAGGCACTTCCAAAAGGATCTCCACACCGAATTTTCGCTTCATCTTATCCACGGCGACGTCGACGTGAGTATCGCCCAGTCCGCCCAGGAGCACCTCCAGCGTATCGGGCTCCCTGGACACAACCAGGCTCGGGTCCTCCTCCACGATTCGGCTGAGCGAGCTGGTCATCTTGTCCACGTCGGCCTTCGACTTTGGGAACACGGCCATGTGGAAGACCGGTGCAGGGAAGGTGAGTCCTGGCAGGACGAAAGGTTTCTCCCGTGTGGTCAGGGTGTGGCCCGTAAGCACGGTCGAAAGCTTGGAGACGGCGCCGATGTCGCCCGCCGCCAGCTCGGCGGTGGCGGACTGCGTCTTGCCGGTGAGCACGAAGACCTGGCCGATTCGCTCGCCCTCCTCCTCGTTGGCGTTCCAGATCTGACTGTCGCTGGCGAATGTGCCGCTGTAGACGCGGAAGTAGGACAGCTTGCCGACGAACGGGTCGGCTGCTGTCTTGAATACCAGGGCCGCCATTGGACCTGCGCTGTCACAGGCCAGCTCCGCCATATCGTCCGAACCGGGGATGGTCGCATCGACGGCGCCCGCGTCAGCCGGAGAGGGCAGAAGGTCGATTAGCGCGTCCATCAACTCGGCGGCGCCCAACTCTGACACGGAGTTGCCCGCGAGCACCGGCACGATGTCGCCCGAAGCGATTCCGGCCTTCAGCCCTTCGCGCATCTCCTCCGGCGTCAGGGGTTCGCCCTCCAGGTACTTCATCGTCAGGTCGTCGTCGGTCTCCGCGACCGCCTCGGTGAGCAGCTCGCGGGCCGCTTCCACCGCCTCCTCCAGGTCCGCCGGCACTTTCGGGTCCTGGTCCAGCAGGTTGATGCTGCCGGAGAAGGAGTCCTCTGAGCCAATCGGGACCTGCACCGCAACGCACTTTCTGCCGAACGCCTGCGTAAGCGACTCCATGACGCGGCCGAAGTCGGCATTGTCCCGGTCGAGTTTGCTGACGAACACCAGCCGAGGCAGGTTGGCATTGTCGGCGAATTGCCACATCTGCCTGGTGCCGACCTCGACGCCTGCCTGGCCCGCGACCACGATCACCGCGCTGTCCGCGACACGCACGCCGGAAACTACCTCTCCGCGATAGTCGGCGTAGCCCGGCGTGTCGATGATATTGATCTTGCCACCCTTCCAGGGGCAGGCCGCGATGGACGTTTGGATGCTTGTGCCGCGGCGGGCCTCCTCCGGTTCGAAGTCGGATGTTGTAGTTCCGTCTTCGATGGTACCCAGCCGGTTGTTGACGCCCGCTACGTGGAGCATCGACTCGCAAAGCATGGTCTTGCCGGCCCCGCTGTGTGATAGCAGCACGATGTTGCGGATGCTGTCGGTCGTGAAGTCCGGCATGGTCTGTACTCCTCCCAAGTTTGGTGGTGGCACCATTGTAGGCAAACTCACCAACGCACGCAACGTGTGGACGTCCGTACCGAGGGACGGGGACAGAAGCGTGCCGGCGCGCCTAGAGTTGCAATGGCGAGACCCTACCAATTAGAGTAGTACCAACGAGTCTGCAACAGTAGCGTCGAGGAGAACATACCTTATGAGGCTGTATTGGCGTTATACAAGGAGAGGCCAACGGCTGGTGCTCGGCACGGATGACGGTGACATGGAGGAAGAGGTCGGGGGAGTCAGGGAGACCAAGCGGGGATTTGACGCTTTCGCGAAGACCTTTGGCTACGATCCGGGCCGTGCCCAGAAGGGCATGGGGTCGATGGACGAGGCCAAGCAGTTCGTGGAGTCTTTCAAGCCTTGGGAACTCTACGAGGAAGGCCAGGGACTCGCGGTCGACACCGAAGTGATGCCGCTGCCTGAGTAGGGAAGCGCACCGTCCAGGAGGCGATACAAGTTGAGGTTGCCAGCATGTTGGGAATTCTAGGCGGCACAGGACCGGAGGGCAGGGGGCTTGCGCTCAGATTCGCCCTTGCGGGCGAGCAGGTGCTCATCGGGTCGCGAGACGCTTCGCGGGCTACGAGCGCGGTTGAAAGCGTGCTGGAGCACGCGCCCGCCGGGTCTGTGGGCGGCGGAGCCAATGCCGAGGTCGCGGCCAGGGCCGACGTGGTGCTGGTGTCGGTGCCGTATGCTGCCCAGCGCGGCACGCTGGCCGCGCTGACCGCGGAGCTGGCCGGTAAGACCGTGGTCTGCCTCGTGGCACCGCTGGAGTTCAACAGGGGCCGTGCCAGCGCGGTGCGCGTGGAGGAGGGCTCGGCGGCGCTCCAGGCCCAAGCCATTCTGCCCGATTCGACCGTGGCCGCCGCTTTCCAGAACGTGAGCGCGGAGGACCTGCTCGTCCCCGGCAAGCCCATCGACTCGGACGTGATAGTCTGCGCCGACGACGCGGATGCCCGGCGGCTCGTTATGGACTTGGCGGAGGGCATCGAGGGCGTTCGCGCGGTAAACGGCGGGGGGCTGGCAAACGCCCGCTACGTCGAGGATCTGACCGCCCTGCTTCTCAACATTAACCGCAACTACAAGGCGCACTCGTCGATCAGGATCACGGGAATTTAGGAGAGACTGGCCGCGATGCCGCTGCTCGCAACGATACTGGCCGCGCTGATCGCCCTCGCCTCGGCCGGCGGCGACCAGCTTATGCCGTCGCCGAACGAGGGCGTCATGCCCATCCGGGTCATATCCAGCTCGCATTCGATCGCGTTTCCCGAAGAGATAGTGCTCAGGTTGGTGGCGGAGTCCGACTCCCCCATAACGCACGTGAGGCTCGTGTACCAGTTGGGGCAGCAGGACACGAGGATATACGGCTATCCCGAGTTTACGACTTCAAGCCGGATTGACGCGGACTTTCGCATCAAGACCGGCGGCGCAAACTTCCTGCCGAGCGGCGTGGACGTCACCTACTACTACCACATAGGCGACGCTGACGGGAACGAGTTCAGCAGTGAGCGATACAGCCTGGAGTATCTGGACCCCAAGTACGACTGGCAGCGCTACCGCCTGCCGGGGCTGGAGGTGCTTTGGCACGACCGGCCTGCGAGCGAGGTGCGCGCCGCGGCGCTCGACGTTAACGAGCGCCTGGAGCAAGTGCGGGACCTGCTCAGGCTCGACGAGACGTCGACGATGAAGGCCGTCATTCTAAACGGCCGGCGCGAGGCGACAAGCAGCCTGCCCAAGGTGAGCGACGCCGCGACGGCGGGCCATCTGTACGGCGGATTTGCCTACGGCGCGTTCGACGTGTTCGTCTTGGTGGGTCTTGGGCGCGAGGGGATGATACACGAGATGACGCACCTGCTCATCGACGATGCGTTGACCTCGCCGCTGGGTCGGCTTCCGGCGTGGCTGAACGAGGGCCTGGCGATGTACTTCGAAGGTCCGAACTCCTGGCGCGAGCGCACGGTGCAGGACGCCTATCACCGCGGTCAACTGATGCCGCTGCGCTCGATGGGCGCGACTCCAGGAGTGCCGAGCGACGTGCGCCGGTTCTACGCGCAGTCCTGGAGTGTGGTCGACTTTATGGTAGAGGCCTACGGTATGGAACGGATGTCGGCGCTCCTGGGCGCGATCGATTCCGGAATGGACACCGACGAGGCAGTGCGCGTTGCTTACGACATGAGCCTGGATGAGCTAGAGTCGCGCTGGAAGCGGCAGCTTGGCGGCGACGTGATCGAAAGGCTACCGGCCGATCCTGGAACGGTCGGTACGTCGTTCATCATAGGCGGAGCCGTGGTAGTGGCGCTTACTGCCGTTCTCTTCCGGTGGCTGAGAGGCGTCCCCGACGCCGAAGAGACGGAGCCGGAATAGGAAGACACGGCGCCGCGAGTGATAGGGACAGGACGCGGCAAGTCAGTTGAGTACTGGAGCGAGGCGGAGCATGGAATTGCGCGTGCTTGGCGCACACAACTTGGAGAGCAAGAACACGCGGATGGAGTCCCACCTGATCGACGGACAGCTGGCGCTCGACGCCGGCGGCCTGACGAGGTCCCTCAGCTTCGGAGAGCAGGAAGCCATTCGTGCCGTACTGCTGTCCCACCGCCACTTCGACCACGTTAGGGACCTTCTGCCGCTGGGGATGGCTCTGCGGGAAGTGGAGGAGGCGGTGGTGGTGCACGCCATCCCGGATACGATCGACTTCGTATGCCGAAAGCTGCTTGACGGAAGCCTCTATCCCAACTTCCTCAGCCCGGACACTCCGCACGAGCCGTCTTTCAGGCTTGTACCTGTGGAGTTTTACAAAGAATTCAGCGTGTTAGGCTACACCGTGAAGGCGGTACCGGTGCCCCATGCCGTGCCTGCCGCAGGCTACCTGATTTCGTCGGGCGACGTGAGCCTGTTCTACACTGGCGACGCGGGAGAGGGGGTCGAGGCGGCGTGGGAGCACGTCTGCCCCGACGTGCTGCTGTCCGAGTGCACCTATGGCAACGACGGCGCGAGTTCGGCAACAAGGGCGGGTCACCTGACGCCACAGAGGCTGGAGAACGCCTTGGTGGCATTTCGAGACAGATGGTCGCGCCTTCCGCGTGTCATCGTATCGCACATCAGCCCGCCGTGGGAGCCGATGGTGCGGCGCGAGATGGTCGGAGTCGAGGAGCGCCTGGGCATTCGCATCGAGATTTCGTCCGAGGACATGAGCTTCGCCCTATGACCTCACATCCTGACGCAGAGCTCCAATGTCACCCGCGGAGTGTCCGACTTTGAGCCGCACGGCATTCGTCTACGACGACCGGCTGTCGCGCCATACGCTGAGCGACACGCACCCCATGAAGCCGGCGCGTCTGCGGTACACCTACGAGTTGCTGGAGGCATACGGGGCGTTCGCCGCGCCGGACGTGGACCTCGTATCTGCGGCCAACGCGAGCGAGGCCGACGTGCTCTCGTACCACTCGCCGGAGTACGTAGCGGCCGTACAGGGCCTGAGCCGCGGGGATGCGGCGACAAACCCGGCCGCGTTCAACTTCGGCGCCGGCGACAACCCGTACTATGAGGGCATGTACGGCGCGGCTATGCTGTCCACGGGCGCGTCTCTAAAGGCGGCGTCGATGCTAGTGAACGGTAAACACTCGCGCGCGTTCAGCATATCGGGCGGTCTTCATCACGCTATGCCAGGATACGCATTCGGGTTCTGCGTGTTCAACGACCCGGTCATAGCTATCAAGGCGCTGCTCGCCAGTGGCGCTCGCGTGGCCTACGTCGACATCGACTGCCACCACGGTGACGGCGTTCAGCACGCTTTCTACGACACCGACCGGGTGCTGACGATCTCGCTGCACGAGTCCGGGGCGTTCCTGTTTCCGGGAACTGGCTTCACGCAGGAGATCGGCGCGGGCCGGGGACGGGGATACTCGGTCAACGTGCCACTGTATCCTTACACCACGGACGAGGTGTACCTGTGGGCATTCCGGCAGGTCGTGCCCAGGCTGCTTGCGGCCTTCCGGCCCGACGTGCTGGTGACGCAGCTCGGCATAGACACACACATCCTGGACCCGATCACGCACCTGAGTCTCACGACGCAGGGGTTCGCGGAGGTGGTCGGGGAGTTCGGCAAGACCGCTGCGCCCGCGTGGCTGGCGCTAGGAGGAGGCGGGTACGACCTGCAGGCGGTGAGCCGCGCCTGGACGCTCGCGTTCGCGCGGATGGCGGGCCAGGATTTGCCGGACGAGGTGCCGGAGACTTACCGGAGCCGATACGGTGTGGAGAGGCTGAAGGACGAGCCGCCCGAAATACAGGAGTCGGTCGCCAGCGATACCAGGGTATTCGCGGAGGCGAGTGTGCAGGCCGTTCACAGCCTGGTGTTTCCGCTTCACGGCATCAGGATCGCCTGAGATTTTCTACCTTGGCGTCAACGGCTTAGCATCTCTTTCAGTGTGGCCTCAATGTCTGTGTGGCGGAAGTCGAAACCCGATTCCACCAATTTGGCGGATGACATGTTGGTGCTGAACAGGACCGCGTCCGCCATCTCTCCCAGTGCGATGCGCAGCGCGAACCTGGGTACGGCGAAGAACGCCGGACGGCTCAGCGCCCGCCCCAGGGCGCGTGTGAATTCGGCGTTGGTTACCGGCTGCGGCGCGCATACGTTGACCGGGCCCGACAGGCCGTCCGCCGTGAGTGCGTGAACGAAGGCGCTTACTGCGTCTTCCAGCGACAGCCAGCTCATGTACTGGCGACCGTTGCCCAGCTTGCCTCCGAGCCCCATGCGAAATGGGAGCAGCATTCGCTTTAGCGGGCCGCCTCTGGGGTCGAACACCATTCCGAGCCGCATGACCGCGACGCGAATACCGGCGTCCGCGGCAGGCCGGGCCGCATTTTCCCATTCCGCGGTCGCCTGCGCGATGAAATCATTGCCCGGCGGCTCATCTTCGCCAAGCAGCTCAGCGCCCCGGTCACCGTAGTAACCCACGGCGGAGGCGCTCACCAGGCGGCGCGGCGTCGGGGTTGTTCGCGCGAGGGCGTTCGCCAGCAGGGTGGCGCCTCGGGTGCGGCTGTCACGTATGCGGGCCTTCTGCGCGTCGTCCCAGCGCCTATTGGCGATATTCTCCCCCGCAAGATGGACCACGCCGTCGATCCCCTCGAGAGCGGCGTCGTCGATATAGCCCGACTCGGGGTCCCAGCGGGCCTCGCCCGATCCCGTCGCAGGCTCGCGCCGCACGAGGCGAACTACACTTTGCCCCTCGGCCAGCAGCCGCGCAGTCAGCGCGGAGCCGATGAAGCCGGACGAGCCGGTTATCAGCACCTTCATAGCAGACACACCCCCGCAGTTTGGCAGGATTCTATCACAGCAGGCCGCCGCGCCCGGACCGGAATCCACGGACGGGCTGTCCTTTACAGAGTCTCGCAATGGCGGATATAATCATGAGACGTATCTGCGGCGGCCACTGGCTTTGGCCGCGCGCCGAGGAGAATCGCTTGGCAGTACTGCCGATTTTGATGCTCCCGCACCCTATATTGCGGAAGCGGGCCAGGAAGGTGCGGAGCATAGGCGCCTCGGTGTTGCGCCTGGCCCACGACATGATTGACACGCTGGTCGACGCGGACGGAGTGGGCCTTGCGGCCAACCAGGTTGGCGAGTTGCAACGGATCATCGTCGTGCGGCTTCCCGAAGAGGAGCCAAGAATATACATCAACCCGGAGATTGTTCGTCGAGAGGGCGAGAGGGAGGTCGAGGAGGGCTGTCTCAGCATACCGGGGTACAGGGGCACCATCACGAGGTCCCTTTGGGTCACCTTCGGCGCGTTGGACCACACGTCGCAGGCGGTCAAGCTGAAGGCCGAAGGACTGCTTGGGCAGGCCCTGGAGCACGAAGTAGACCATCTCAACGGCATTCTGTACCTCGACCACCTCAAGAGCCACGACGATCTGGTGAAGCTGGAGAGCGGCGACGCGGGAACCGATGAGGCCGACGAATCGGAGGCGGCCCCGGACCCGGAGGATCTGGAGTCCCCCGCCACGATGAAGATCGGTTAGGTCGCCGAGTTGCAGCTATCGTCCAGACTTGCCGCGCCCGCGAGTCCGCCCAACTCGCCGCGGCAGACCGCTAACCAATCCTCATGAACGTTTACTCCCCAGACGTCTTAACCGAACACGCGCGCGCGCCCGTGCGCATAGCAATGGGCGGCTGGCGAATCGCGCCTGCCGTCGAGTTAGTCCGCGCGCGCTTCGACGAATGGAGCATCCGCAGTTGGCTGGTAGGTGGCGTGGTGCGCGACGCCCTCTTGGGCAGAGAGGCGGGGGACGTCGACGTCGCGGTCGACGGCAGCGCGCACGACGCGGGGATCCGGCTGGCATCGGAACTGGACGGCGCCTTCGTGCCATGGACTGGGAGCGCGGAAGAAATGGTGCGCGTGGTGTTGCGCATGGGTGGCGACTACTGCGTCGTGGATGTGAGTTCCGCGGTCAATGGAATCGTTTCCGACCTGTCGAGGCGCGACTTCACGGTGAACGCTATGGCGGTCCCGCTGACTGGCGACCTGCCTGACGACTCGGCCTCATGGTCGTTGTTGGACCCTTTCGGCGGCTTGGCGGACCTGCGCGCTCGCATGATTCGGGCCGTTGCCCCTGGCGTGTTCGCGGACGACCCTGCGCGGCTGTTGCGCGCTCCGCGATTGGCGGCACAGCTCGGCTTCGCGATCGCCAGCGAGACACGCACAGTGATACGCGAAAGCACCGAACGGCTCAGAGAAGTGTCCGTTGAGCGAGTGTCCCAGGAACTGTTCAGGTTGCTCCGCGAACCTGGCGCGACGAGAAATGTTCGCGAGCTGGACGACCTGGGTGTGCTGTGCGAGGTGTTGCCGGAGTTGGCGGAAGCGAAGGGCGTTACTCAGCCCAAGGAGCACTACTACGACGTGTTCAACCACCTGGTCGAGTCGGTGGGGCAGGCCGAACGTATCGTGCTGGGCCAAGCGGGTGAGGGCGACTGGGTTGTGGACGCGCTCCCGCGAGTCGAAGGCATCACGGAACGATTCGCCGAACCCGTCGGCAGCGGATTCGACCGGCTGACCCACCTGAAGCTGGCCGCGCTGCTTCACGACATAGCCAAGCCGTGCACCAGGACGGTGGAGGAGTCCGGACGAATCCGATTTCTGGGCCATCACACCGAAGGCGAGCGTACAACCGCCGCGATAGCTAAACGGTTGAGGCTGGGCGGCCGCAGCTCGCGACTGCTCCGCGCGATGGTGCGCCACCACCTGCGACCTGGGCAACTGGGGAACGACGGCGCATTTCCGACCCGCCGGGGGATGTTCCGCTTCTTCCGGGACGCTGGTGACGCCGCGATCGACACCATCTATCTGAACCTGGCAGACTTCCTGGCGGCACGCGGACCGATGCTTGATCGCAATGAGTGGGTGCACGCCTGCGAGGTTGCCGGACATATGCTCGCCTGGCGGCTAAAGAGGGGTTCTGAGGAGCCTTTCTCCAAGTTGGTTAGCGGCCATGACATTATGGGCGGCTTTGCCTTGTCCCCCGGCCCCGTCGTGGGGCAGTTGCTGGCAATCGTGGCGGAGGCCGCCGCGAACGGAGAGATCGAGACGAAGGAGGACGCGATGGCCCTGGTGGGAGAACGCCTCCGTTCTGGAGGAGACCTTGCGTAGGTATGCCCGGTCGCTGATTCTCATTGTCGTGCTGCTATGCGTGGCCGTAGCGGCGCTGGCGGTCCAACAGATATCGCTGGCCGGCTTCGAACGCGGAGGGGACACGGTACTCGGTCTTAGCCTGGGGCTCGATCTCCAAGGCGGCATACATTTGGTCTACCAGGTCGAAGACGTGGTTGACCCCGAAAGCGGCGTTGTGACGCCTCCAGACTCTGACGACATGGATGGGTTGAAGCGGATCATCGAGCGGAGAGTGAACAGCTCCGGTCTCGGTGAGCCGATCATCCAGATTCTCGGCTCAGACAGGCTGTTGGTTCAGCTGCCAGGCGTGAGCGACCCGGGCAGGGCCAAGGAGATCATCGGCGAGACGGCGCTGCTGGAGTTCAAGCACCGCCGGCTCGACACGCCAGTGAAGCTGGAGCAATTCGTGCCCGCCGACGTCGTGAGCCTCACGGCCCGCCGGCTTCCCACTGAAGAGGAGCTGGAAGCGGAGTTCGCGACCACAACCGACGAGGGGCTCGCCACGACAAGCGATGCCGCGGCAACCTCCACGGAGGAGACCCAGGCATCCTCAGAGGGCGTGACGACCGCTGAGGAAGCCCAGCCGGCGGAGGAGCAGCCACCAGTGCTGGTGTTCGAGTTCAGCGAGACCGGCGCCGACAAGTTCCAATCGGTGCTCGAGAAACTGGCCGCGTCATTCAGCGAAGCGTCGCCGCGGCTGAGCCGCTTGGAGATCGCAATCGAGGGCGACGAGCCGCTCCGGTACACCGACGCCCTGCCGCTATACTTCCAGCAACTGGCCTCCAGCACACGCTATGCCATGGCGCTTGAGCCGTACGCCGACGCGGATCAGGACGCCGAGGCGCTGATTGCGTACACCAATGAGCGCCTGGGAGCAAGCCCGCAGGTCGGTTTCACGGAGATTCAGGGTTCCTCCGACGAGGATATCGGGCTTACGGGCGACGACCTCTCGAGGGCGTTCGCGGGGACGCACAGCGGGTCCGGCATACCAATTGTCAACATTGAGTTCAACGACCGCGGCACACGCATCTTTGGCGAGCTGACCCAACAGATCGTTGGCACCGAGGAGTCCATCGCCATCTTTCTGGACAAGGAGGAGTTGATCTCGCCGGTGGTGACTTCAGTGATCACCTCAGGCACGGGATACATTCAGGGTAACTTCACACTTCAACGTGCCCAGGACATCGCGCTGTTGCTCGAGTCAGGTCGGCTGCCCGTGCCGGTGGAGCTGGTCCAAGAGCGGGACATCGACGCTATTCTAGGCGTCGACTCGCTCAACAAGAGTGTTGTTGCGGGGCTGGTTGGCCTGGGGCTGGTCCTCCTTTTCATGACGCTGTACTATCGTGTGCCGGGCGCTGTCGCCGCAGTCGCGCTGCTCATCTACGCCGCTCTGCTGCTGGCCATCTTCAAGGTGCTGCCGGTGACGCTTACCCTTTCAGGCGTCGCGGCGGCCATACTGTCGGTGGGTATGGCGGTCGACGCCAACATTCTGATATTCGAGCGCATGAAGGACGAGCTTCGAGCCGGACGAACGCTGCTTTCAGCGATCAACATTGGATTCGACAGGGCATGGCCGGCGATCCGGGACGGCAACGTTTCCACGCTGATCACTTGCGGCATCCTGTTCTGGTTCTCGGACCAGCTCGGCACCACCATCGTGCAGGGATTCGCGGCCACGCTGGCTATCGGCGTGCTTGTGAGCATGTTCTCGGCCATAACGGTAAGCAGGACATTGTTGAGAGTACTGGCCACGACCGCGGTCTCTCGAAAACTCGGTGTTTTCGTGCCGACCGGCGGAGGAGATCTGCCACAGAGGCAGATTTCAGCGGGAGGGGCATAGAGGAACATGCAATTGGATTTCGCGGGCAAGAGGGCCTGGTTCTTTCTCGTATCCCTGGTTGTCATACTGCCGGGCGTGGTGTTTCTCATTCTCGCGCCAGGCTTGAAACCGGGCATAGACTTCACCGGCGGCTCCACCCTGATTCTGGATTTCGACGAAAGCGTTGAGCAAGAGAACCTGCGCGTCCGCCTCGAGGAGATGGGCCGACCCGAGGCGGTGGTGCAGAGCATGGGCGATGGCACGTACTTCATTCGCACAGTGGAGTTGGACGAGGAGGACAAGGACGCATTGGTGGAAGGCCTGGAGTCGGGCCTGTCGCCGAGCGGATCCACCGTCTTGGCCTTCGACCTTGTGTCCCCGGTTGTGGCGCAGGAGACTGTGCTCAACGCTATGTGGGCCGTGCTGGCCGCGTCGGTGGGGATCTTCCTGTACGTGTGGTGGGCATTCCGAAACGTGCCCAGCCCATTCCGGTACGGCGCGGCCGCAATTCTGGCTCTGCTTCACGACACCCTAATCGTGATTGGGGTTTTCGCCATACTCGGCTACTTGTGGGACGTGGAAGTGAACACCATGTTCCTGATCGCACTTCTAACGGTGATCGGCTACAGCGTCAACGACACGATCGTGGTGTTCGACCGGCTGCGAGAGAACGTGCTCCTCAATCCGAATAACACGTTCGCCGGCAACGTGAACCTCAGCATATCCGAGACCTTGGGCAGGTCACTCAACACCAGCTTTACGTTGCTGTTAACGCTGCTGGCGCTGATGCTCTTTGGCGGAACGACGATACGGACGTTCCTGCTGGTGCTGCTGATCGGCGTTGTGGTGGGGACTTACAGCTCCATAGGCATCGCAAGCCAGATGCTGGTGTCGTGGGAGTACGGCGACGTGCGCTCGCTGTTCCGGAGGGTGTTCCGCAGGCCCAACCCCGCGGTGGCTAGCTAGGGAATCAGCACCACGCGACCGAACGTGCTGCGTTCGCGCATCGCATCGTAGGCCCCCTTCCAGTCCTCGAGGGGGAAACGTGCGGAGACGACGGGTGTGACGCGTCCCTCCGCGACTAGCTTGGCCGCATCCTCGATGTCTGCCGGGCCGGCGCCGGTAGACGACGTGATTGTCGCGTCCCGGAAGAGTATCTCAGCGAGGTTTATGGAGACCCGTCGGCCCTCGATCTCGCCCAGAAGCGTCATCCTGCCGTACTGCGCGAGGCTGTTCAGCACAGAACGGAACATCGCGGAGCCAACCGTGTCTATGGCCGCGTCCACTCCGGCGTCTTCCGTGAGGGCCAGGACGATCTCCGCGAAGTCCAGTTCACCGTCCGCGAGAATCACCTCGCACGGCGCGGCCTGTTCCAGCGGATCCAGTTTCTCCGGTGAACCTGTGACCGCGAGCGTCCTCGCTCCCAACGCGGCGGCGATCTGCGCCGCGTGGACGCCGAGGCCGCCGCCCGCGCCTGTCACCAACACAGTCTCACCGACGCGAACGCGCGCCACATCTCGCACCGCGCGCAATGCCACGCCCATTGGGCAGCCTAGAACCGCTGCATCCACGAGATCGATACCATCGGGCAGGCGCACGAAGCAGTTCTGGGGCAGGCGGACGTACTGCGCGAAGCCCCCATCCAGAGCGTGGCCCACACCCTGCCCGGAGTCGCACCTGTACTGGCGACCCGATTGGCAGTTGGTGCACCGGCCGCAGTAGGTTGTCAGCGTGGAGACCACCCTGTCACCGACGCTGAGGCCCTCGACGCCCTCACCCACATCGGCGATGCGGCCCGAAATCTCGTGTCCCAACACCACGTCTGGCTTGACGCCTCTGCGCAGGGCGCCGCTGATAACGGCGACGTCGTGGTAGCACATCCCGCAGGCCGCAACCTTAAGTACCGCTTCCCCCGGCCCTGGCGACGGGACGGGCAGTTCGCGGACGGAGACCACCGGCTCATCGCCCGGACTATCGAGAACCAGTGCCCTCATCGTCACGATCTAGTCGCTCGCCGGGGCCGGAGCCGCCAGAAGGTCGGCCAGTGCTGCGATGGTATCGTCGAGGGTTCGGGACCTGTCGATGGTCTCGGGTGTCTCGTTCGCGAAAGGCGTGTCGCTCATAAGCCGGTACATCTCGACGGCGCCCTTGTGGAAGAACGGAGTCACACCCGCATCGTCGAACGTGGCGGCGATCTCCTCCATTTCGCCAATCCAGCGGAACGCCTTGGAAGGCAAGCCGGGCAGGCCCTTGTTCATGGCATTGAAGGCGGCGGGTTGCGAGGAAGCGAATTCCACGGCAAGCTCGTCGGAAACGCCCAGAACCTTCGCGGTGGTCAGCAGCGCAAGCTGCAGCGACGATGTGCCCTTGGTCAGCGCCGCGTAGCACATCTTTATGGCGGAGGCGCGGCCCACCTGGTCACCCATATGCATGATGGCTACGCCGTCGCAGTCCAGCGCGGACAGCTCGGCGGCGCGCTCGCCGGACACGTAGATGCGCACGCGGGGCGCTCCGGGGGCTGGCGGACCGCCAATGATGCCGCCGTCGACGTAACAGCCGCCCGCGCGCGTGATAGTCTCGCACATTGCGGCGGCCGTGGCGGGGGAAACGGCATTGCAGTCCACGAACAAAGTGTCCGCTCCAGTGGCGCTAATCGCCCCGGCGACGGACTCCGCAACGCCAGAGGCCTCGGCCGGCACCAGTATCGAGAGGACCGCGTCGGCCTCGCTGACCAACTCCTCCAGGCTGCCGGTATCCTCTATGCCCGCTTGGCGCGCCAGCTCCCTGGTGCGCTGGCTTCTGCCCTCCAGGTGGGATATGACTCTTAGCCCGTGCTCGCGCAACGCCCGGCCCACGGCGTGGCCCATGTCGCCGGGGCTGAGAATTGCCACAGTTTCGATTCGCATGTATGACTCCGTTCCTCTGGGATGTTCATAACAGGGCGAACCGGTGTCACACGTCATGGGGCGCCCGCTCGCCGTGGCCCGATTATAGGCCAATTCAGTCTATGGCTCAATCGCGGCCTGGCCTATAATGGGCTTGAGGCCTGTGGCGCGCCCACCGCCGGCGGAGAGCGACCGGGTACGGCGAGCGGCCAATCGCAGGGATTGGGGAGATAACACATGAGACTTGGCGCACACGTATCCTCCGCGGGCGGCGCATCGAACGCCATAGACAGGGCGCACGAAATCGGCGCGGAGGCCATCCAGATATTCGCGTCTTCGCCCAGGGCCTGGAAGTTCCGGCCCGTGAAAGAGGAACAGGTAGCGGCTTTCCACGAGAAGGTCGCCGCATCGGACGGTCTGATTTCCTTCCTGCACGGCAGCTACCTGGTGAACATTGCCGGCGGGCCAGACCTGCTGGGCAAGTCTATCGATTCGCTGGTCAATCATATGCACGCCGCGTCCCAGCTCGGCGCGGTGGGGGTCATATTCCACTGCGGCAGCCACAAGTCTGCCGGGTTCGACGCCGTCAAGGACGCAGCGGCCGGCGCGATGTCGGAAGTGATAGCCAGCACTCCCGACGACACCTTCCTCATCCTGGAGAACAGCGCCGGAATGGGAGCGCACCTGGGGGCGTCCTTCGAGGAGATAGGCCACCTGATGGAACTGGTGGGCAGCCCAAGGGTCAAGGTGTGCCTGGACACCCAGCACGCCTTCGCGGCGGGCTACCGGGTGGCGGAGCCGGAGGGCATAGACGAGGCGATGCGGGAATTCGACCGCCACGTCGGCCTGGCGAATTTGGTCGCGGTGCACGCCAACGATTCCAAGGTGGAATTGGGCTCGGGCGTGGACCGCCACGAGAACATAGGCCAGGGCTTCATCGGCCTGGACGGCTTCCGCGCCATCATGGGCCACGAAGCGTTCGCCGGAGTGCCCTTCTTGCTGGAGGTGCCCGGCGACGACAAGAAGGGGCCGGACAAGCCGAACCTGGACAGGCTCAAGGCGATTCGGGACGAACTGGGGCTGAGCGCCTAGCGCGCCAGCCAGACCCCGTTTTGCATATAATAGATGTGTATGAGAGAGTCAGACAGAAGGCGCTACAGGGAATTCCTGGACGCTGAGCTGGAAGCAGCTGCGATGTACGCCTCCATGGCGAAGGCCGAAGATAACGCCGCAACGGCAGAGATTTTCGAGCAGCTCGTGGAGTCGGAACTCCGCCACGCTCGCAGATGGGCCGAGAAGCTGGGCGTGGAGGATGCCGAGCCTATCCGGCCCAAAGTCAATCTCAGGGTTCGCGTGTTCAACCTCGCCCTCGGCGTCCTGGGGGTCAAGCGGGTGTTGCCGTGGCTCATTCGCGTCGAGGCAAAGGAGATCGACGCCTACGACTACGAGCCGGGCGCGGAGGACATGGCGGAGGAGGAGCGCAAGCATGCGCGCACGCTGCGCCGGCTTGACGCGGGTGAAGACGGCGTGGCCCGGCGCGAGTTGAGTCGGTCCGGCGCAGTCGGCGGCGGTGGCCTGAGGGCTGCGGTGCTTGGCGTGAACGACGGGCTGGTTTCGAACTTCAGCCTGGTGATGGGAGTCGCGGGCGGTTCGGGCAATCCTGATATCGTATTGCTCGCCGGACTTGCCGGGCTGCTTGCCGGGGCCTTCTCGATGGCGGCGGGCGAGTACGTCTCGATGCGGTCTCAGCGGGACGTGTATGAGAAAAGCATCCGTGTCGAGCGCGCCGAGCTGGAGGCCTGGCCCGAGGAGGAGGAGCAGGAGCTGGTGCTAATCTACAGGGCGAAGGGGCTGAGCCAGGAGGAGGCCGAGACCTTCGCCAAGCGAATCATGGAGCGCCCGGAAGTGGCTTTGGACACGATGGCGAGGGAGGAGCTAGGGCTGGACCCGGACCAACTCGGTTCGCCGTGGCAGGCGGCGTTCAGCTCGTTCGCCGCCTTCGTGGTCGGGGCGCTTGTGCCGCTTCTGGCGTACCTCCTCAACACAGGCACGTCGGCCTTCATTCTGAGCGCCGCGATGAGCGCGGGCGCACTCGCCGTCGTAGGTGGCACGCTGGCCGCGTTTTCGGGCAACAACCCAGTCTGGGGCGCGATCCGGATGCTGGCCCTGGGATGCGCCGCCGCCGGCGTCACCTACGGCATTGGCCGTCTCATCGGCGTAACGGTCCTGGGCTGACGGCCTTGGCCAACCGCCGGGATCGAACGGTGTTCTTCACACGGCTCCGCGAGACGGCGCAGCGTTTCATGCTGGCGCCGATGGGTGGTGGCTCAACTCTCAACATAGCGAACGTTTCGGGCATACCTGTGGGACTCCACTACTCATGGTTTCTGCTGCTGGCCCTGGTCACGTGGAGTCTGGCGACCCAGTTCTACCCCGCGCTCTACCGGGGGTGGAGCGGCCCGCAGTACTGGGCCACCGCCCTTGCGGCGGCATTGTTGCTGTTCGCGTCCGTGCTGGCCCACGAGTTTGCCCATTCCATCGTCGCAAGGCGTCGGGGAATAGAGGTGCAGGGTATCACGCTGTTCCTGCTGGGGGGCATCAGCCAACTGAAGGCGGAGCCGCGCACGGCCTGGGAAGAGCTCTCGATTGCGTCGGTCGGCCCCGCGACTAGCCTGGTGCTCGCCGGTCTGTTCTGGTTGGCGCTGCAACCGCTAAGCATTTCGTACTCGCCGTTGCAGGGCATACTGGTCTACCTGTCGGTGGTCAACCTGCTGTTGGGCCTGTTCAACCTGATTCCTGCTTATCCCATGGACGGGGGCAGGATCTTTCGCTCGATAGTGTGGGCGATCAGCGGCAGTTTCCGCCTCGCGACTACCATCGCCGGCTGGGGAGGGCAGTTGTTCGGGTTGGCGTTCGTGGCCTGGGGCATGTTCCGGGTTTTGCAGGGCAATGCGGGCGGGCTGCTGCTCGTGCTGGTTGGCCTGTTCCTGTTCGCGGCCGCGGCGGCCTCCTCACGCAGGCGGGAAGCGGCTGAAGCCGAGGATCCGCCGTTGGTGTCCTCGGCTATGTGTGCCGAGCCGCTGGTCGCTCCGCCGGACATGCCGGTGGGGGACGCCGTTCACCGCAGGCTGCTTCCCTCAGGCCGACGGGCGCTGTTCGTGTGCGAGGGCAGCAGGCTTGTCGGGGAGCTCAACGGAGCGGATGCCGCCTCCGTGCCTACGGCTCTGTGGCAGGCGGTTCCGGTGCGCAACGCCATGAGGCCGTTGCCGCTGCCATCCGTGCGCCCCGACGACAACCTGTGGGACGCCGTGGATCTGCTGGCGACGCTGCAGGACGGCGAGCTTGCTGTCGTCGACGGCGAGCGGCTTGTCGGCAGCCTCTCGACCTCGGACGCCCTGCGGTCCATTCGTAGCGACCGCTCCGCCACCGGCGCGCGCTAGCCGGCCGGCGCGTGGTAATCGAGAGTCTCGCATTTGGGCTTCTGGCCGCGATAGGTTGGGGAGCGTCCGACTTCGCGGCCGCTCTGGTCACGAAGCGCATTGGCGGACTCAGGACCGTGTTCTGGGTACACGTCGGCTCGGTGGCGCTGTCGTCCGCCTACCTGCTCGTCGCCAACGACCTCAGGGAAGTCGGGGCGGGCCAGTGGGCCGAGATGGCGGCGATCTCCGCTCTAGCGTTCGGGACCTACATATTCTTCTACCGCGCGCTGCAGATTGGTCCGATAGCCATTGTCACGCCAATCATCGGCGCGAACGCGGTCGTGGTCATACTGCTGGCCGTCGCGCTGGCGGGGGAGCGCCTCAGCGGCATACAGCTCGCCGCGATGCCGGCGGTGATAGGCGGCGTGGCGCTGGTGTCGGTCGACCTGCGCAACCTGAAGTCCAGGCGCGGACTTGTAGGGCAGGGGGTGCTGTTCGCCATCGTGACTATGCTCTGTCTCGGGAGTTGGCAGTACTTGATTAGCCTCGCCTCGCGGGAGCTGGGCTGGTTCCTGCCCGTCTTCTTGACGAGGATGCTGACGCTGGCCATGGTCGCGCCGGCGCTGGCGGTGACGCGAACCGTGCCCTGGCGGACTCTCAGCTTGACGCTGCTCGGGGGCGCCCTGTTCGTCGCGCTGCTCGAGACGCTCGGTCTGTTCGCATTTGCGCGCGGCGCCGAAGTGGGGGTAATCTCCATAGTCGCGGCGTCGGCGACGATCTACCCAGTGCTGCCGATACTGGGTGGGCTGGTGCTATTCCGAGAGAGGATCGCGCCCAACCAGTGGGTGGGCCTGGCCGCCGCCATGGCCGGACTGATGCTGCTGGCGGCGAGCGCCTAGCGATCGGCAGCCGGACGACAGACGCAGGGCTCGGTTTGTGGCTTGCACTCGAATTGGACTTAGTCTATTCTCGTTCAACCCAAACTTGAAGCGGAGCTAACATATGATTGGCAGAAAATCCAGCGCGCGACCCCGTGCGACTGAATTGGGGTTGCAACTTGGACTACTCCCCCGTGGGGAGCACAATTCGATAACTGACGTAGAGGGTGTGGCTGTAGGCCACACGACTCTGATAGAAGGGGATGGCCCTATGCGGATCGGCAGTGGACCGGTTCGCACGGGCGTAACCGTGATCATGCCCCACCAGCGCGGCCTGTTCAGGCACAAGGTGACTGCCGCCGTACACGTGTTGAACGGGTTCGGAAAGGCGGTCGGATTTCTGCAGGTGCAGGAACTGGGCGTTATCGAGACCCCGATCGCCCTGACCGGCACCCTGAGCACCTGGCGTGTTGCTGATGCCTTGATAGACTTCCTGGCGGGCTCCAACCCTGGCGTCTACTCCTTCAATCCTATTGTGGGGGAGTGCAACGACGGCTTCCTAAACGACATCATCGGCAGGCACGTCGAGGCGAAGCACGTTTTCGACGCAATCAACGGCGCAACGACACCGAACGTGGAAGAAGGCAATGTCGGCGCAGGCGCGGGCATGACAGGGTTCGGGTGGAAAGCGGGTATCGGCACGGCTTCCCGCATCTGTCACGGGGTGGACGCTACCTACACGGTGGGGGCGCTGACGCTGACCAACACGGGCGACCCTCGCGAGCTTCGCATCGGCGGCGTGGAAGTGGGCCGCCACATCCTGCCGCCCGGCATGTCCGACGAGTCCGGTGGGTCGACGATGATGGTGCTCGGGACCGACGCCCCCGTGACGGCGCGCCAACTCGGTCGCATAGCAAGGCGCGCCGGCCTGGGCCTCGCGCGGGTAGGGGGCATAGCGAGCCACGGCAGCGGCGACTTCGTGATCGCGTTCTCGAATTCGTACGAGCGTCCGGACATCGACGACGCTGCGCTGACACCTCTGTTCCGGGCCGCGGTTGAGGCGACCGAAGAGGCGATTGTGAACTCGATACTGAGATCCGAAACCACGGTTGGCCGGGATGGCAACACGCGCTACGAGATCCCGATCGACAGGCTCGGCGAGCTGCTGACCGTCCGCTGCTAGATGTCGAGGGAGTCTACCATCAGCCTGCGGTGGTGGAGCGGGTCTCCGAGCATGTGATACAGCGTTCGCGACATCCGCGTGTGGAGCGTGAGTCCGTACTCCCGCATTACGCCCAGGCCGGCGTGCACCTCGTGCGCGCCGTTGCAGGCCTGCATGTACGCCTCGCTCGAGACGGCCTTGGCCATGTGTACGCTCGTGTCAGCAGGCCTGCCGCTGTCGAGCTTCCAGAGGGCCTCGAACGTGGTCCAGCGCGCGGCGTCAAGATGGTTCACGATGCCGATGATGTGGTCCTGTACCCTCTGGAACCGGCCAATGGGCGTGCCGAACTGGCGTCGCGTGCGGCTGTACTCCACTGACATGTCGAACACCGCCTGCGAGCCGCCCACCTTGTAAGCGCACAGCACCGGCGCGGCGCGGCGGAAGGCCCGCCGGAGCGGCGCCCAGCCGCCTCCGGCCTCCCCAAGGATCGCGGACTCGCTCACGCGCACGCCTTCGAAGTCGACCTCGCCTACCCAGCCCATGAAGCCCGACAGCTTGCGCGACGTCACGCCCTCGGCGCTGGAGTCCACGACGAGGAGAGTTACGCCGTCCGCGGGATCGTCGGATTCTCCCGTGCGAACAGGGCAGATGAGCCTGGACGCCGCGACCGCGTCGTGAACGAAAAGCTTGGTTCCGCTGAGGGTGTAGCCGCCGTTGGTGCGCTCGGCTCGCATCTGGATCGAACCGGGGCCCCAACCGTAGCTTGGCTCGGTGAAGGCGAGCGCGAATATCTCCTGGCCGCTTGCTATTCCCGGCAAGAAGCGCTGCTTCTGTTCATCGCTGCCGCTCTCCTCGACTATGAGCGCGCCGAGCACGCCCGACGAGTAGAACGGACCTGAGAGCGGCCCGCTGCCGAGTTGCTCGTAGACGACCGCCGCGTCCGTCAGTGAGCCACCTGCGCCGCCGTACTCGGCAGGCACGAGCATCCCCAGCCATCCGATTTCCGAGGCCTTTTGCCAGATGTCGTCGCTGTAGCCGGTCTCCGACTCGTCCAGGTCCAGCAGCGTCTCCTTGGGGCACTCGCGGTCCATGAAGTCCCGCGCGGTGTTTTTCAACTGCTGCTGGTACTCACTCAGCGATAGGTCCATTACGCGCCCTCTCCTGGTGATGCGGTGTTTTGCGAAAGTCAGGGACGGGGGCCATCGTGGGCCTTTCACCCCGATCCTAACCCTTAGACGAGCTCAGGGCAGGCTCTTCCCCCGTCAAGGGGGAAGGGAGTTTAGGCCAGCGCGCCCTGCTTCTCTTTGACCTCGCGACCTATGCCGATGCGCCTGGCCATGATCACTTTTTGTATGTCCGTGGTGCCGCCGGGGTGCAGGGCCACTATGCTGGAACGCTGGTAGACTTCCATGTGCTCATCGGACAGGTCCCACTTGGGGTCGTTGGTGAGCGCGTAGGGGCCGATCATGTCCAGAATGCGCTGCGCCATCTTCAGCCCGGTGTTCTTGCGGTAGAAGGAGGACTGCGGCCCCTCGTAGGACATTGGCACGCGAGAGTTGCGCATCCAGTAGTTGCGGAGTCCGAAGAGCCTGGAAATCTCGGCCTCTATGTAGAAGTCCCCCAGAGCGTCACGGGCGTCCTGATCTTCCAGCAGCGGCTTGCCGTCCTTCTTGAGTGCGCCCATGTACTCGAACAGTCTGTCCACCATCTTGTTGCGCCGTATGTTGCCGCCGGACCCGTGCTCCAGTTCCAGGTGGGTGGTGGCGACGCGCCAGCCGTTGTTCTCGCCGCCGATGAGGTTGAACGCCGGCACTCGCACGTTGTCGAAGAAGATTGTGTTCTTGACGCCGGTACCCGCGCCGCCCTCGCCGCCGGCGATGAGCAGATCCATTGGGGTGACGGTGATGCCGGGGCTGTCGGCGGGAATTATGAACCAGCTCAGGTTCTGATGCCGCTCTCCCTCCGGGTCGGTGCAGGTAATCATCCAGAACTGCTCTGCCCCATTGGAGCTGCCCACGTAGATCTTCTGGCCGTTAATCACATACTCGTCACCGTCGCGGACGGCGCTGATTTTCACACCGGCCAAGTCGGAACCGGCCCCTGGTTCGGTGAGAAGCTGCCAGGTGCGCACATCGCCCTTGAAGATGGGAGGCAGGAAGTGGTCCTTCTGCTCGTCGCTGCCCCACACCAGGATGCTCGCGCCTCCCAGGCGACCCCCGCTGTCGTAGTAGGGAGGAACGGACAGGTCGTGCCTGTCCAACTCTTCTTCTATGACAATCGCGTGGTCGATGGAGAGGCCGCCTCCGCCGTACTGTGTCGGCGCGGTGGCCCACAGCCAGCCCTTATCGCCGAGCTTCCTGCCGAGCTCTCTGTACTTCAGATAGTCCTCGTACGACGTATCAGCGGAGTCGGCGGGGTTGGCGAGGTCCGAAGGAACGTGCTCTTCGAGCCACTCCCGCACTTCGGTCCTGAACTGCTGCTGCTCTTCGGAATATCGTGGTTCGAAGTCCACCTGTGACCTCCTGGGCGCTGGTTGGCCTGCTACGGACATGGGGCACCATGGCCGAGGCAATTGTATTTCAGGCCGCCCGACTTCGCAAGGACTGATCAGTTTAGGAAGTAGTTTCAGACTACCTGTCGCCCCTAATCTTTGGCCCCGCGAAAGCGGGAAAGCGAATTCTGTTAGATTCTGCGACATTCTGTGCGACTCCTAGCTGGGGGCGCCGACGGTTCTGCGCAATTCTGGAATGCCGGCGTGGGCAATTCGGCGCAGAAGTGTCTCGCCGCGTGACAGAGTAGGACAGGGGGTCGACGGGCCGACCGGCCGTGTATCCGTTGGCACAGGGCGCCCGCAAGGGACGCCCCTACGGATGCCTGGGGCATAATCCCTATTGGGGGGTAGGGATTCCGGGCCGCGGGGTCTGTCCCTCGCCTGGGCGAGGGTAGCACGTATGTACGCATATTGCAAGAGGGGGTGGCGAGACTGCGGGATTGGGCCGCAACGGTGGGGAGAAACTGCGCAGACGTGGGCCAGTGGCTGGGCGCCTGTAGGACGTTTGGGTGGCAGGGCCAGAGCACGGGCGGCGCAGGAAAGTGGCGGTTTTTTCGGGGCGCTGGGGAGCGAAAGGGTCGGGTTTGGGCGAGGGGGCGTGGCTGGGGTATGCGTTGGGGAGCCGGCAGGGGGACACAGGCTCGGGGCTTATCCGACAACCAAGTCATAACCCCCATCGTTAACCCTTCCCCCAGCGATGGGGAAGGGCCAATCTGGAAGGCTTTCTGTTAACACCTTCCCCTGTCAGCCCTGCGACGGGGAAGTGACTTATCGGATAGGCTTTAGGTGATATGGCGAACACAAGGCGATGGCCTTAAGTCCAGAGTTGGGCGCAAGGGGAGTTTGTTCGTAAAGGAGATGGTCTTGGGCGCACCTGGCAATCTGAAACGGGTTCCTGCGCAAGATCCCCGTGGCTGCGCGCCCCGCCCGGGCGGGGTCGACCGCAAGGCTGCAACCGGGCTAGAATGGCGACACACGAACCATGCGGGAGGTGACGCGTGTCGAAAGCGGACATTAATGGAATCGAGATGCACTACCAGGAATTTGGAGAAGGCGACGCCATCGTGTTCTGCCACGGAGCGGGGGGAAACCTGCTTAGCTGGTGGCAGCAGATACCCTACTTCTCGAGGAGCTACCGCTGCATCACAATCGACCATCGAGGCTTCGGGCGGTCGCTGGACACCACCGACGCGCCGGGCAGGTCGATGTTCGTTGAGGACCTGCGAGCGCTGCTCGACCATCTGGGGATCGACAGCGCGCATCTCGTGGCGCAGTCCATGGGTGGATGGACTTGCCTGGGGCTGACAGTGGCGCACCCGGAGCGCGTGAAGAGCCTGGTAATGGCGGACACGCCGGGCGGCATCGCCGAGCCGGAATTGCAGCAGGCGTTCGCGAGCTTCCGTGAGGCGCAGGCGGCGACACAGGAGATTGGCGTGAGGGCACTGGGCCGGCTGTTCCAGGAGCGCAACCCGAACCTGGCGAACCTGTACCTGCAGATTTCCAGGACGAATCCTCCCCGCGTGCCGTTCGGTACGGAGGGCCTTTCGGGAGGGCCGCTGGCCTCGGATCTTGCGAAGGTCACGACGCCGACGCTCTTCATCGTGGGTGAAGAGGACGACGTTACGCCGCCCCACGTGATCGAGATGGCCGCCGGCTACATACCGGGAGCTACGCTATTGCGCGTGCCGGAAACGGGCCACTCGGTCTACTTCGAGAGGCCGGACGTGTTCAACTTCGAGTTAGAGCGCTTCCTTAACGGCCTGTAGGTGACCGGACGAAGACACCGAAGAGGATGGGTGGCGCGTCGCGATTCACACCCATCCCTTCGGCAGGTTCAGGGTAGGCTCGTTTCCAGTCTGGGGGTGACAGTGGTAGGCATTGAGAAGCCAGCTGGTTGCGTCCGATTCGTCACCCCCATCCTAGCCTTCCCCCTGCGAGGGGGAAGGGACTTGCGGGTTGAGCGATTGAAAAAGTAGCACACGACCTTTCCCGTGCCAGGGAAAGGGACTCCTCTGGATGGCTCATTCCCGATGCCTTCCCCTGTCAGCAAGTCAACTGGGAAGGGAACCTAGTGGCTACCTGCCGGTGAAGCTGGGCCGGCGCTTTTCCGCGAACGCCCGAGGACCCTCCTTGGAATCGTTGGTTGTCCTTAGAAGCCTACCGAGCGTGGCGTACAGGCGCATGCCGTCACGCAGCCCTTGGTTCACTTTCAGGGACGCCAGTTCCTTGGTCACCCGAATGGCGAGCGGAGCGTTTTGGCAAATCCTCTCGCACAGTTCCTCCGCGGCCTCCAGGTGCTTTCCGTCGTCGACCACGCGGGAGACCAGCCCGATTCGCCTGGCCTCCTGGGCATCGATGAACTCGCCAGTCAGCAGCAGCTCCATCATGCTGGACATGTGGGCGCTGAAAGGCATGACTTGGGCGCCAAAGCCGTGCAGCAGGTTCCACTTCACCTCCGGGCAGCCGAACTGGGAGCGCTCCGTGGCGATGCGAATGTCGCAGGCGAGCGCAAGCTCCAGGCCGCCCGCGAGGCAGTATCCGTCGATGGCGGCCACGACGGGCTTGCTGACGCCTTTGACGGACGGCCCCAGAGTGCCGTCCTCGCGCTGTGCCGGCACCACCGGCTCGCCACGGTCGTCGCCGGTCTCCATCGTCTTCAGGTCGGCACCCGCCGAGAACGCCCGGCCGCCTGCGCCGGACAGCACCGCTGCGAACACGTCCTGGTCCGACTCCACCTCACGCCAGGCGTCGGCGAGGCCGGTCTGCACCTCGCGGTTGAGGGCGTTCATGGCCTCAGGCCGGTTGATGGTGACGTAGGCGACCCTGCCTCTCTTTTCGTAATCTATCACAGCCATTCTAGCCTCCTGTTTGCCTATCAGATTCGGGTCATCAGAACTTGGGAAGAATGTCGAGAGTCACTTCCAGTTCGCGCAGCCGGTCGATTTGTCCGTCGGAGTAGCCGAGTAGACCGCCAAGGACGTAGGCGTTATCCTCGCCGAACGCGGCAGAGCGGCGCAGCACGTTGGTTGGCGCACCTTCGTAGGTGGCCCTGCCGCCCGGGAAGGCGACTTTGGGGTGGCCGTCGAGGTTCTCCGCGTAGCGCCAGAAATAGCCCCGCTCGTTCAGGTGTGGGTCCTCAACGAGATCGCCGGCGTTTTGGACCGCGCCCGCGGCGACGCCCACACCCTGGAGCGTGGCAGCAACCTCGGACTTCTCGCGCCGGCGGGTCCAGTCCGCTATGTGCTGGTCGAGCGCGTCCTGGTTGGCGTGGCGGGCGAGCACGTCGGCGAACCGCGGCTCCCGCGCCCAGTCCGGGTCGCCCAGCGCGGCGCGGAAGGCGTCCCACTCCTCCTCGCCGCCCACGTCTATTGCAACCCACTCGTCGTCTCCGGCGCAAGGGTAGACGCCGTGGGGAGCGCGGTACTTGTTGTGGCTGCCCATTCTGCGCCCGTTTCGCCCGTTCATGGCGTAATCCAGGACGACCTCGCCCGATAGCTGCGACGCGGATTCCAGGTGGCTGACCGTGACGTGCTGCCCCTGGCCCGTCTTGGAGCGCTGGTTGAGGCATACCATGGCAGCCATGGCAGCATACATACCGCTGAACGGGTCGGGCATGTAGATAGCGGAGCGCAACGGGGGGCCATCCTCGTAGCCGGTCATCTGGGTAAGTCCGGCGGTTGACTCGATCGTTTCGCCCCAGGACGCGTACTCCCGATACGGTCCCTCGCGCCCATATCCCGGCATTGAGATAACTATGATGCCCGGGTTGATCTCCCTGAGCGCCGGGTATTCGAATCCGAAGTTTCGCATTACCCGAAGGCTGTAGTTCTCGACAATCAGGTCGCTGATTCGCACCAGGTCGCGAAAGACCTCCTTGCCCTCGTCCGAGGCGAGGTTGAGCACCACGCTGCGCTTGTTGCGGTTGAGGAAGTTGAAGCCGGTGTAGGCTACGACCACCCGTGGACGGGAGCCGCCGTTCTCGGGCGTCTCGTCGACTCGTGTCCTGGTGGACGCGAATGGGCCTTCGACCTTGATGGTCTCCGCGCCGAGATCGGCGAGCACCTGGGTACCCACCGGCCCGGCGATGTAGTACGTAAGGTCGAGTATTCGGACGCCTTGAAGTAGCATTAGATCACCCCCGCGCTGCGCAATGACGCAAGTTCGGCCCCGCTCAGGCCAAGCAATTCGGTGTAGACTTCGCGATTGTGCTCGCCCAGTGACGGCGCGCGGGTCATCCGCATGTGCAGGCCGTCGCCACGCAAGGGCAAGCGCGGGAAGGGCAGTGTAGAACCATCAGCCTGCTCGAGCTGCTGGAAGAATTCTACACTCTCGTGCTGCGGGTCTTCCAGTATCTCCTCCGCGGTATAGGCCATGCCGCAGGGGATCCGGTACTGGCCGAGCAGGTCGAAAATCTCGCGCCGCGTCCGCTCCAAGAACCAGGGCGCGACGACCGCGTTGAACTCCCGCACGTGGCGTCCTCGCTCCGAGTAGTTGGTGGCGAATCTAGGGTCCGTCTCCAGCTCCGGAACGCCCAATGCCAGCACGAACATCTCCCACTGTCCCTGAGTCTGTACCGCAACGCCCACGTGGCCATCCTTGCACTCGTATATCTCGGTGGGATGGCTGCGGGGGCCGTCCCAGCCCTTGAGCATCGAGGTCCAGCTACCGGCGCGCACCTGCAAATCGCCCGAGCTGGAGAACATGGAGATGCCCATGCCGACGAAGTGGGCGGCAGTTTCCATGACGGACACCTCGACGTTTCGGCCCTCACCGGTGGCCTGCCGCACGTTAAGCGCCGCCAGTGAATGGATTGCGGCGTTCAGGCCCGCGGAATACTGCGCCTGGAACAGGCCCGGTTTCACCGGCTCCCGGTCCGGCTCTCCGGTGACGAACACCCACCCGCCGAGAGCATCCAGCACAAGCTCGCCGCCCCTGTATTGCCTGTAAGGTCCCGAACGCCCAAAGTTCGTCACGGACGTCACCACCAGCGCCGGGTTGGAGCCGCGAAGCCGCCGGCCGTCCAGCGCTTCGAACAGGGAGGAGCCAGGTTCGGAGCTATCGATTACGACGTCCGCGACGTCGATCAGCCGCCGCGCAAGAGCCAGGCCGGTAGGCGTGCGCAAGTCCAGGGTCACGCCGCGCTTGTTGCGGTTCAAGTACAAAAACGGAGCGCCGCGGTTTGGGTCAGGCTCGTCGTTGGCAAATGGGCCCCTGCGGCGCGTAAGGTCGCCCTGGCCGGGTGGCTCGACTTTGATCACGTCCGCGCCGAACGCGCCGATCAGGCAGGCGGCATATGGCCCCGCGATGTCCTGAGACAGGTCCAGGACGCGAACGTCGCTCAACCCCACGGCTGTGGTGACCATCAGACTTCGCCTCAGGCTTTCGCGTCTTCCGCCGGGACCGCCCGCACCACCGACGCCAGTGTGTAGGCGACGGATGCGGACCAGCGATGACGAGCCGTCTACACAGGGCCTATTCTAGGTTGAAAGGGCGGTGCGGGCAAGGCTACGCAGCGCGTCCTAGCGGCCCATCCAGGCTGGGGTGCGCTTCTCCGAAAATGCCTTCGGCCCCTCCAGGCGGTCGTCGGACGCCGCCGAGCGCACGCGCCAATCGAACTCCAGGCGAGCAGCCGTCTCCAGGGGCAGGCCGAGACCCGCGTACGCGGCCTGCTTGGTGCCGCGCACCGAGAGAGGGGCGCATTCCAGGATCTGATCTGCCCACCGGCCCGCGGCCGACATCAGCTCTGCCGCCGGGACGACCTCGTTGACCAGCCCGATCTGCCTGGCTTCCTGGGCATCGATGAACCTTCCCGTGAGCAGCATGCCCATGGCCGTCTTGGTGGGAACCTGGCGCACCAGCCGGTGAAAGCCGGTTGGCCCGGCGTCCAGCCCCCAGCGTGGCTCGGGCAGCCCGAATTGCGCGTGCTCCGCAGCGACGACGATGTCGCAGGCCAGCATCAGTTCGAAACCCCCGGCCAAGCAGTATCCGTTGACGGCGGCAATGACAGGTTTCCACAGGTCGAATCGTGTGTCCAGGCCGCCGAATCCACCGCGGTTAGCCAGGTGGCGGTTCTCGCCTCGGCCCTGAAATTGGGCCATGTGCTTGAGGTCGGCGCCCGCGCAGAAGGCTCGCTCACCCGTCCCTGTCAGCACCGCCAACCACATCTCGTCGTCTTCCTGGAAGTCGGTCCAGATGCGGGAAAGCTCCTCATTGGCCGGCGGGTGCAGGGCGTTCATCACTTCGGGTCGGTCTATTGTCACGTAGGCTACGTGACCTCGCTTTTCATACTTTGCGTACCTGTAGGCCATGCGGCGGACTCTCTTGGCAGGCGCCATTAGACGCCGGCGGATTAACGCGCTCACCCCAAACCCGCAGGAGCGAGCCTGGGGCGAGCCGGATTGTCAGGCGTCACGCCGGAACGCGCGCTGCGCACGCCCCGGCACTAACACCGCTATTGTGTCTTCCAGAGGAACTCCAGGTTGTAGTTGGGGATGATGCCAACGGACGGCCCCAGGTGTTCCTCGACCCCGTGCACTCTGTCGTTGTAGAGAATGCTGTACTTGGGGTCCCACACCAGTGCCTTCCAGACCTGGTCTATGGTGTAGCGCTGCAGGTCGTGGAGCAGCGCCTGACGCTTGGCCGGGTCCAGCTCGGATTGCTGCACTTGCCACTTGGACTGCCAGGTGTCGTCGCACAGGTCCTCGTCGCGGTCGCGCGGCCACACGTAGTTGCGTCCGCCCTCGCAGCCGTAGGTCAGTTGTAGCTGCAGGCCCGGGTCCATCTCGTAGGTGTAGCTCCACCAGAATACGCCCGGATGCAGGTAGTTTACGTTGCGCTCGTGCATGTTGTCGAAGGTCTTCACTTCTATCTCAAGCTCCGGCAGAACGCCGCTCACCTGGTAGTCGCGGATGAACTGTGCCTGGACGAGGAAGCAGCCGTCCGCGTCGCCGTGGACTGCGCCTCTTCCGCTGGCCGAAGCGTCACACTGGAACTTGAAGCCGTCCGGGAAGCCCGCCGCGGCCAGAAGCTGTTTAGCCTCCTCTATGTCGTCCGTCTTTGGCTGTCGGAACCCGGGTAGTGTGCTCACCTCAGCCTGCGGCAGCGCGTAGTCGACGAACAGCGAAGACGCCGGCGTGCCGTAGTTCCAGTCCCTGCCGTAGCTCTCCGGGCCGCCGCCGAAGTGGGTGCCCGACGTGGTGTCGCGGTCTATCAACAGGTGGATGGCCCGGCGCACGCGGATGTCGTCGAACGGCGCCTTGGTGATGTCGAACTGTATGCCGATGTTGCCGCAACACGCGCCGACGTATGCGTGGCGCTTGATCTCGGGGTTGGTGCCCTGGATGTCCAGCACGTTGCGGGGCATCACCTGCGAGGACGCCCACATGTCGAGCTGTCCGGAGCGCAGCCCCGCTATGATAGCCGCCTTGTCGGAAATGGCGGTGTAGCGCAGGCCTTCGAGGTACGGCAGGCTCTCGCCCTCATCGTTCTGGCGCCAGTAGTTGTCGTTCCTGACATAGTCGTACTTGACCTGCTCGTCGAACAGGTCGAGTATGAACGGTCCTATGCCAATGGTGCAATTGGCGGTGTCCTTGAGGTCGCCGCACTGGTCCACAAGCTCCTTGGGCACGACCATGTTGCGAATATCGCCCAGGCCGAGCAGGAAGCCGCCGTCAACGTTGTTCAGGGTGACTTCGACCGTTGTGTCGTCCACCGCCTGCGCGTCAGCCATCGAGCGGAGCACGCTGGAGCGAGGCCAGTTCACCTCGTCCAAATTTTCGGGGTTTTCGAGGCCCCTGGACCTGCGCAGGGAGTAAGCGACGTCTTCAGCGACCATGTCGCGCCCATTGACGGGGGCCTTGTCCTGGAAGGAGATGTCGTCGCGGATGACGAGCGTAAGCGTCAGTAGGTCATTGGACCATTCCCAGCTCTCAGCCACCTGGGGCCTCGGCTCCAGGGTAATGGGGTGAAGGTCGACAACGCGGTTGCTCACCGGCTGCCACCAGGTGGTGCAGCAGGGGGTCTTGTGCGGGTCGGTGTTCGTCTGGCGACCCGTGCCCGTAGGCAAGTCGAGGAAGCCACCGAACTGTGCTTCCATCATCATCATGCCGTCTGGGGCGGCCGTGGGCTCGGCCATCGCCATCTGCGTGGCCAGCGCTCTCTCGATGGCCGCGGCTACCTGGTCTTCGGTCACTCCGGGCCTTGCTTCAAGCGCGCCCTGTATGGCTGCACCCACCTCTTCGGAGGTTACGCCAGGTTGCTGAGCCCTGAGAGCGTTGGCGATCTCAGAGGCGACGTCTTCAGTCGTAATGCCAGGCTGCTGCTGCTCGAGGGCACTCGCGATAGCGCCGGCCATTTCCTGTGATGTTACGCCTCCGGGTTGAGCCGCCAACGCCTTGGCGATCTCATTGGCGACGTCCTGGGACGTGACCCCTGGCTGCGTGGACAGCGCCTGCTGTATGGCTGAAGCGACCTCATCAGACGTAACACCCGGCTGCGTTCCAGCAAGGGCACGATTGACGATACCTTCAACGTCGATAGGCGTTGGCGTCGGTGGCGCTTCTGATTCCTGTGTACCGCACGCCAGGACAGACACCAGCAGCATCGCCGCCAGAGCCAATGCCAGTGGCAATAGTCTTATCGCTTTCAATTGCTTCCTCCTACAGATATGGTACCGTTTCATACTCTTCTACGTCACAAAGCCAGTGGTATCCTTGCTAGTAGTATCCTCTCGGTCACCTCCGTGCTGGGTTATGGCGCGAGATGAGGTTGCGTCTCATGGCGCAGCCTCCTTTCCTTGTCCGCCTGAACACTGGACGCCCGGGCATCGGTAGACCTGTAGCAACTTGGCGACGCCTACTGGGCCTCGGTGCGGCTTCCTCGGAGACGGGGGTCGAGAACGTCTCTTACACCGTCGCCGAACATATTCATGCTGAATACCACGATGGTGAGAATGACGCCGGGTGCGACCGCCATGGTCCACTGCTGGCGGAAGAAGTCGCGGCTCTCGAACGCGAGCATGCCGCCCCAGGTCGGGCTGGGCGGCGGAACGCCGTAACCCAGGAAGCTCAGCGACGCCTCGGCCAGGATGGCCCAGCCCACCGCGGCGGTGGCGAGCACCAGCGCGGTGGGGGCGACGTTGGGCAGCACGTAACGCCACAGTATGCCAACGAGCGGCACGCCTACGGCCTTTGCGCCGTCGAAGTATTGGTTTTCCTTGATTGA
Organism: uncultured Dehalococcoidia bacterium; assembly: GCA_951812395.1. Taxonomy (GTDB): domain Bacteria; phylum Chloroflexota; class Dehalococcoidia; order Lucifugimonadales; family CATOSD01; genus CATOSD01. The sequence goes on along the minus strand of CATOSD010000002.1, from coordinate 1,187,005 downwards.
GATGACGGACCCTCTTATGAGGCGCGACTGCGTGAAGGTGTATCTCACGGCGAGGATGACGATCACGGTCTGAAGGCTCGGCCCGAGCGCGCCGGCGGCCACCAGCAGGAACACCAGCGCGGGAATGCTCATGAATGCGTCGACGAACCGCTGGACGTAGCGGTCCATCCTTCCGCCGATGTAGCCTGACACCATTCCAAGCACGGTAGCGCCGGTTATGCCGACGCCCACCGATACTGCGGCTACGATTAGCGACACCCTGGCCCCGTATATGATCCGGCTGAGAATGTCGCGGCCGAAGTTGTCGGTGCCCATCCAATAGGTGGTGCTGATGCCCTTCAGCTCGTCACCCAGGTTCGGGTACAGCGGATGGTAGGGGGAAATCCAGGGCGCCAGCAGAGCAACGACTATGACGAACAGCAACACCAAGCCGCCACCGGCCGCCAGCGGCTTGTGGCGCCAGGCGCGCCAGAATCGAAAGAGTAGGCTCCGCTGCGGTCTGAGCCCTTCGACCAGAAGGCTTTGCTCAGCCGCGGCGGCATCGCCGGCGTTGCTCCGTTCGAATCTCATGCCCATCGCTATGTGTCCTCGCCGTCCGCCTGGCGCGCGCTACTCATAGCGCACTCTGGGATCCAGCCAACCGTAGCTCAGGTCTACTACCAGGTTCACCAGCAGAATCCAGATTGTGAAGAAGAGGGCCGCGCCCTGGATCATGGGCCAGTCGCGAAGGTCGATCGAGTCCACGAGCAGTCTTCCCATACCGGGCAGGGTGAAAATCTGCTCGATAACCACAGTCCCGCCAATAAGGAAGGCGATGTCCAGGCCTATCCAGGTGGCGACCGGGATCATCGCGTTCTTGAGCGCGTGCTGGTAGATGACGACTCGCTCCACCAGACCCTTTGCCCTCGCAGTTCTGATGTAGTCCTGCCGGAGCACTTCCAGCATCATGGCCCGCGTGATACGTATGAGGCTGCCCGACAGCCCCAGGCCCAGGATGAGAGCCGGCACGATAAACTGTTGAAGGTTGGTTACAGGGTCTTCGGTCAGGCGAGCGTAGCGAATTGGGGCGAGGTAGCCCCACCATATCGCCGGGAACGTAATCACTATGGTGCCGACCCAGAAGGTGGGGGCGGCGACCCATATAAACGCGGACGAGCGGAACAGATAGTCAAGGATACTATCCTGCCGCAGAGCGGCGAACACCCCCACAGGAATTGCCACAACCACGGCGACAAGCATCCCCAGGAAGGTGATCTCGAGCGTGACGGGCAGGGCGGTGCCAATCCTGTTAATCACCTTGCGGTCGGTCCAGAGCGACTTGCCAAAGTCGCCGCGGAAGATGTCGCCGATGAACTCAATATACTGGTTGACGATCGGACGGTTGATGCCCATCTCGGTGCGCATGACCTCGAGCTGCTCCTGGTTGGCGATGAGGCCGTCCTGCAGCAGCCGGTCGAGCACATCGCCCGGCATGACGCGCACCAGCACGAATATGATGAATGTCGTGATAAAAAACGTGGGTATCAGCAGGATTAGTCGGTTTATCGCGTAGTCCCGCATAAATGACCGCTCCTCTACTGCCCACACGCCCCGCGAAATGGGGGCGGGACTGCGGCAACCTGTAGTCCGTTGCCGGAGTTGTGGTTTTTCCACACAATGGCGCCGGGCCTTAGTCGCCTAGAGAGTAAGCTCTAAGGCGTGCTTGTGTCAACACCTTAACTGCCGCGCCACGGGGTACAGCGTTTTACCACCACATGGAAGTGTGCTTGGATTTTCCACGACCTTCAGGTGCGGTTCTCCACGCCGCGATAGATTGACACTGATTTTCTCATTTGCTAGTCTGGCTTCAACGCAACGAGTTGGCGAGACTCGTGGCGGCGCGCCGCATGGTAGTGGAGCCGCCCGGGCCGCGGAGCATAGTTCGAAGGAGTACTGCCTATGAGCAACACTGACATCGAATTGATGGCGCATCTTATGCGCAGAGCAGGGTTCGGAGCGACGAGAGACGAGATAGAGGCGAGGGTCGCCGCCGGATACGAGGCCACTGTCGAGGAGTTGCTGCATCCGGAGACCCAGGAGCCGGTTGACATCTACGAGTTCCTGCGCTACCAGTTCCTGCAGTGGAAGCCCGGCACACTCGGCGGCATCGGCCAATCCGGGTGGGTCTGGAGAATGATCAACACGAAGGCGCCGCTTCAGGAAAAGCTGTGCCTTTTCTATCACCAGATATTCGCAACGGGCGTGTCGAAGGTGGACCACTACGACGAGATCATCGACATGGTGGACATGTTCCGGGAGAAGGGGCTCGGCAACTACCGCGACATTCTGCTCGAGGTCGCCAAGTGCCCGGGCATGATCTACTGGCTCGACAACAACGAGAACCACGCAACCGCCGTCAACGAGAACTGGGGCAGGGAGCTGCTCGAGCTCTTCACCATGGGAGTGGGCAACTACACCGAGACGGACGTCAGGGAGTGCTCCCGGGCCTTCACCGGCTGGACCATGTCGCCCAAGCTGCCCAGGTTCCACATGGGCAGGTGGGACTGGTATTTCGAGTACAAGGAAGAGGACCACGACGACGGCGAGAAAACGTTCCTCGGCCACACGGGCAACTTCAACGGAGAGGACATAATTGAGATCGTCCTCCAGCAGCGGGCGACCGCCAGGTTCATCGCCCGCCACCTGTACAGCTTTTTCGTGGCCGACGAGCCGCAGGTGCCGGCGTGGTCGGTCACTCCGCCAAACAACCCGGAGGCCGTCGAACTGCTGGCGGACACGCTGATGGAGTCCGACTACGACATGCGGACCACCCTTAGGGTGCTGTTCAACTCGGACTTCTTCAAGGAGTCCCAGCTCAACAAGGTCAAGAACCCAACCGAGGTCGTCATTGGCGCGCTGCGCTTCGTGGGCGACACCGAGTTGCCTTGCCCGGAGGTCTTCGACTGGTCCAACCAGATAACCTACATGGGCCAGGACCTGCTCAATCCGCCCAGCGTGGAGGGCTGGCATGCCGGCCCCGAGTGGATCAACAGCGGCTCGCTGATGAAGCGCACGAACTTCGTCGCGGAGATGGTCGGGGACGTAAGCCGCCCAGGAATCCGCTCTATCATGGATAGGGTGAAGGCCAGCGCGACCACTCCGGAGGAGCTAGTCGACATCTGCCTTGACCTCATGGGCCCGCTGGACATCAACGAGAACTCCCGCAGGGAGCTGATCTCCCACGTGGAGATGGACGGCGACCTGAGCTGGGACGGTGACAAGGCCACGGAATCCGAAGAGCGCGTGGCCGAGATTCTGCAGTTGATCGTCTCGCTCAGAGAGTTCCAGTTCGCCTAACGCGGCACACGGCCGGGGCCTACCGGCCCCGGCTTCGAACCCGGCAACCGGGTTGAGAGGAGAGTGAATTGAACGGCGAAGCCAAAGATCCCGTCCTGGTAGTGTTGCAGCTAACCGGCGGAAACGACTACATGAACACGGTGGTGCCCCACGGGGACTCTCTCTACAGGGACTACCGCCCCTACGTAAGCATCGCGGACGACGAAGTTCTGGCGCTAGACAACCACATCGGGTTCCACCCGAACATGGCCCCCATACGGGACATGTACAACGAGGGCAAGGTGGCCATCCTTCATGGCGTAGGGTACGCCAACTCGCCCCGCTCGCATTTCCGGTCGATGGACATCTGGCACACCTGCGAGCCCGACACGCTGGGCACCGAGGGCTGGCTGGGCCGCGCGGTGCGCGAGATCGACCCGAACAAGGAGAATGTCGTTACATCAGTGAGCATGGGGCCGAGCCTGTTCCGCGCCCTTGCCGCGCCGGGTGTTCCGGTGGCGACGGTCGAGGACCTCGACAACTACGGTTTGCTGACGGACATCAGCCACGAGCAGAAGCGGAACAGGGTGCTGGAGCGGTACAAGAGGATGTACGCACCCGCAATGGGCACCGGCCCGGTGATGGAATTCCTGGGGCAGACGGGGTTGGACGCGTTGAAGGGCGCGGATATCCTTAAGGTAGCCCCGCAGCAGTACTCCTCCACGATCGAGTACGCCGACACCAGCATTGCCCGCAAGCTGAAGGGCATCGCGCAGATCCACACTGCCGACCTGGGCACGCGCGTGTTCTACTGCGACCACGGCAGCTTCGACACCCACGCCGACCAGATGGGCTCCCACGCAACGCTGTGGCGAGACGTGTCGGACGCCATTCGCGACTTCTTCGACGACCTCGAGGAGCACGAAGCGGCAGACAACGTGGCCATGCTGATCTTCTCAGAGTTCGGTCGCCGCGTGTACGACAACGGCTCAGGCACGGACCACGGCGCCGGCGGAGTCTCGTTCATGATCGGCAACAACGTGAAGGGCGGCCAGTACGGGACCTATCCTTCCACCAAGGCGAGCGACCTCGAGCAGGGCGACCTGGTTCCCAGCATGGACTTCCGCGGAGTCTACTCGACGATACTCGAGGATTGGCTCGGCCTGGACGCGGTGCCCATAGTTGAAGGGGCCTTCGAAAAGCCCGCGTTCATCTAGCCGCCAACGACCCGCCCCAGAGCCCCTTCCCTCCGGTGGGGGAAGGGCGACATGTCGGTAAAGTGAGACCGTCCCAAGCCGCCTCTCCTTCGGCGGGAGAGGGTTAGAGCCTGCCCCGTACTCGATACGGGGGTGAGGGTGTACGAATGACAAACATGCTAACCAGAATCGTTTCCAATCGCGTTTACGACTTCAGTCACGTCGTTGGGGGGCGCCAGTTGACCGGCATCGTCCAGGTCGCATTGGGCGACGGCGACGACGTGTACCTGGTCATGCGCAGGCGCAACGGCGGAAATCTGACGAAGCTCACCATAGGCCCGGTCCCCGGTGACGAGGAGATCGTCGGGCAGATCGGCAAGGCCGGAAGCGGCCCTGGCGAGTTCGTGTGGCCTACGAGCGCCGCCGTCGACAGCAACCAGAACATCTACGTGACCGACGAGTGGCTGCACCGGGTCACGGTGTTCGACCAGGACGGCAACCTAGTCAGGACGTTCGGCGAGCAGGGCAGCGGAGAGGGCCAGTTCGACCGGCCCTCCGGGATAGCCGTGGACGGCGAGGACAACGTCTTCGTGTCCGACACGCTGAACCACCGCGTGCAGAAGCTGACCCCGGAGGGAGAGTTCATCGCCGCCTGGGGATGCAAGGGCGACGGCCCCGGCGAGTTCGATTCGCCTTGGGGCGTTACCACGGACGGCTCCGGGGCCGTCTACGTGGCGGACCACAGAAATCACCGTATGCAGAAGTTCGACTCCGAGGGCGACTTCCTGTTCTCGATAGGCAGCCAGGGCACCGGAGAGGACCAGTTCGATCACCCGTCGGACGTTACGGTGGACCCGGACGGCGACATCTACGTGTGCGACTGGGTCAACAACCGGGTCGGCTGTTTCGAAAGCGATGGGACGCCCGTAACGATTTTCACGGGCGACGCCCAGGAGCTGTCCAAGTGGCAGCGTCAGTACGTGGCCGGCAACCCGGACGTGTACAAGGCCCGGCGGCGCGTCTACACCCTGGAGCCGGAGTGGCGTTTTGCGTTGCCTATGGGCGTCGTTTTCGACGAAAAGAACTCCAGGCTCATGGTTGTGGACTCCCAGCGCCACCGCATTCAGATCTACAACAAGCTTCCGGACTACCGGGATCCGCAGTTCAACATATAGCGGTCCGGCATCTAAGGAGATAGACCAATCGGCGCGAGGGTTGCCCCGAACATGGGCTGCCCTCGCTGCTTTCTTGGCATAGGCGGGAGGACTTGCAATGGTTGCCGTAACGGATAGCGAAGCCCTTCGAAGAAGCTCCCTGAAGTACCTGTGGATGCACAACCGGGACTGGACGCAGATGGCGGAGGATGGTGAGCCGCGCATCATGGTTGGCGGCGATGGCGTGAGGGTCACCGATTCTGACGGCAAGACCTGGATCGACGTGAACGGTGGCTACAACTCGGTAAACGTGGGTTACGGACGCACGGAGATCGCCGACGCCGCTTACGAGCAGATGGTGAAGCTCCCGTACTTTCCTCAGGGCACCACCACCGCTCCGACCGTCATGTTTGCCGAAAAGCTGGCGCAGATTACGCCGGGAAGTCTGGAGCGCACCTGGCCGGTTAGCGGCGGCTCCGAGGCCAACGAAACGGCTCTGAAGATCGCCCGGAGCTACCACAAGCGCAGGGGAGAGACCGGCCGGTATAAGGTGATCAGCAGGAGAGGCTCGTATCACGGCATGACCGGCGGCGTGCTGTGGCTTGGTGGTGCGGGCAGGGCCGTTCGCGAGGACTTCGAGCCGGCCTATCCGGGCATGGTTTACGCCCCGCAGCCACTGCCTTACCGTTGCGAGTTGGGCGGAGCGTCCGCATCGGAGTGTGCGATACGTTGCGCGCAGGCCATCGAAGACCTGATTCTCTTCCACGGCCCGAAGACTGTTGCCGCGGTAGTCGCGGAGCCCGTTTCGGCGGCCTCGGCCGCCGCGGTTCCCGGCGACGAGTACTGGCCTATGCTGAGGGACATCTGCGACCGCTACGGCGTGTTGCTCATAGCCGACGAGGTGATCTGCGGTTTCGGGCGCACAGGCAAGATGTTCGCGGTCGAGCACTGGGACGTGACGCCGGACATCATGACCGTGGCCAAGGGTGTCATCAGCAGCTACCTGCCACTTGCCGCGACTGTGGTGTCGCGCGAGGTGGCCGACGCCTTCGCCGGCGAAGACAACATCTTCCGGCAGGCACTAACCTTTGGAGGCCATCCAGTCTCCGCGGCGGCAGCCCTGAAGAACATCGAGATAATCGAGAACGAAGGACTCGTGCAGAACTCCGAGGACGTGGGGGCGTACTTCCTCGATCAGCTAACAGAGCTGAAGGAGGACCACGCCATGATAGGCGACGTTTGCGGCATCGGGCTCCTGCTCGGCATGGAGTTGGTCAGCGACCGCGCGACGAAGAGCTACTTCCCGGACGAAATGAAGCTGGGCGATCGCCTGACCGAGAAGTTCCACCAGGAGGGGCTCATCCTCCGCTGCGCCGGCCAGACCATAAGCATCGGGCCGCCTCTCGGCATAACCCGCGACGACGTCGACCAGATTGTGGCCGGGCTCGACAAGGCGATCGGTGAAGTGGAAAGCGAGATTGGGGTCTGAGCATGCAGCCCTACTTCACATTCGAAGAGCGGGCTGCACTGGACAAGAAGCTGCGTAAACTGACCGCGGACATTCTTGCTTCCGACGAATCCGATTTGCCCGCACTCATTCGGGAGTTTGAGGAGTCGCCTCTGGGGCGGCGCGTAGAGGGCATCGAGTGTGCGGTCCGCGACGTCAGGCAATGCCGATGCGCGGCCAAGATCTGTGGACACACCTGCATACGGGGGTGCGACGATTCCTGCCAGGGTGATCAGTTCTACCATTGCGAAGACTGCTTCGCGTTCGTCCCCAACCTGCTGTCTTTCTGCCATTGCGCCAAGGAGATCGTAGTCCTCTAGCCCGAAATTGGATCCCCGTATGGCACGCTAGTCGGCACGGGCCTTAACCACGTCAGCACGGTAGCAGACCCTTTCCCCCTGGGGGAAAGGTTAGAATGGCGACAAGGGCCCTAGCGCGTCCACGGGTGCGCCAGCGCCACCTCCTCGTTGACGTCGGCGCCCCAGCCCGGCGCGGTAGGCACGGTCATGTAGCCGTCCACGATGTCGGGCGTCGCGGTAGTCAGATCGTCCTTCCACGGCACGTCGTCTATGTCGATTTCCATGATGCGCACGTTGGGCAGCACCGCGCACAGGCTGGCGCTCATGAACGAAGACATATGGCTGTAGTAATTGTGCGGCGCGGCGTTCAATTGGAACACCTCCGCAAGGTCGCCCACCTTCTTGGACTGGCTGAAGCCGTTCCACGGCACGTCGATCATGAAAATGTCCGCGGCGTGAAGCTGGAAGTAGGGCAGATACTCCCGCATGTAGTAGAGGTTCTCGCCGGTGCAGATTCTGGTCGACGTTGACTGCTTGATCTGCAGGATTGCCTGTGGGTCGTACATGTCGATTTCGAGCCAGAGCATGTTGAACTGCTCAAGCACCTTCGCGATGCGCATCGACGCCTCTGGCTTGAAGTTGAAGTTTAAGTCCAGGTTGATGTCGACGTTCGGGCCGACGGCGTCGCGGAACGTGCCGATCAGCTCTTCGATGTGCGACAACAGTTCGGTGCTCACTATCTGGTCGGTGGAGCCTTGGCCGTCGGCGAATCCGGGCGAGTGAACGTAGGCGTCCTCGCCGGGCATCAGGATGTTAGTCTTAAGCGCGGTGAACCCCCGCTCCACGACCTCCTTGCCCAACTCAGAGACGCTGTTCATGCTGCTGATCGGCGGCACGCCGATGAGCTCGTGGTTGCGAATTCGCGAGGTGCCGCAGTGCGACCAGTAGACGCGCACGTTGTCCCGTGTAGGGCCGCCGAAAAGCTCGACAACGGAAACACCGAGCGCCTTGGCCTTGATGTCGATGAGCGCTAGCTCCACGCCGGCGATGGCCTTGGAGGCGATTCCTCCCGGGCTCTGGCGTGAGGCGCGGTTCATGTCCCAGAAGCGCATTTCGAACGCCCTGGGGTCGCTGCCGATCAGCAGTGGCTTGAAGTCTTCGATCGTGCCGACCACGCCCCTGGGGGTGCGTCCGTCGCTGCACTCGCCCCAGCCGGTAATTTCCTCGTCGGTCTCCACCTTGACGAACGTCCAGGGACGCCACCCTGCGTCCACGATGAAAGTTTCCACCTTGGTTATCTTCATGCCCTAGTCTCCACCTGCCTAGTTCGCGTCCGCGAGCGTCGCCACGCTGAACACTACGCGGAACGGGTAGCAATAGATCACTACGCTCTGCTGCGCACTGATGTCGACGTCGTCTGGAATCCCGTAGTTCTGGTTGCCGATGTTGCCCTTGAGAAGGCCCAGGTCCACAAAGCCCGCCTCCTCGAGGTCTGAATGCCGCTTGGGATCAGGGTCCTGCGACAGCAGCACGTGCAGTTCTGGGCCGTTGGTGACCTTGAAATCTTCCAGCCTGAGGAGCTTGTTCGCCCCGGGCAAGTCGTAGATCAGCGCCTGTCCGCTGCCCTTGTGGAGGGCGTCGGCGTCCTTGAAATCACCGGCCTTGAGCCTGATCGGTTCAGGAGCCGCGGCGGCGTCCGGCTGAGTTGCCGGCTCCGGCGTGGCCGCGGCCGGCACGGCGGTTGGCGTGAGCTGCGACGCCGGCGTGAAGCTGCCCTGGAACGTCGAGGCCCCGCCCAGCATCTCCGGCATAGGCTCTTCGACCTCTGGCATGTCCATCTTCGCGACCGTCGACATAACCATTTCGATTTCTTCCATGGTCATGTCCGCCGGAACTTCCGCGGTGTACGCGAATGGGAACTCCTCCTCCACCGTGACGTTGATGAACAGCGGGGAACCCAAGTCCCAACCAACGATGCCCAGCAATATCAGGACCGGTATGCCGATGATCGCGACGCGAAGCCGGCGCTGCCACGCCCACAGGTGTAGCCCCCTGCGGTAGGCGTAGTAGGCCACCGCCGCGATGACGATCAGGATGACCACCCCTATCGGGAATCGATAGGGGTAGAGGTCGGCGGCCAGCCGCTCCAGGTTTCCAAAGAAGTCTGCCAACATAATGCCGTGTCCTTTTGCGGTCTATGTTTCCTGTCCATCCGAGCCCAACGCGGCTGCCGCCTTTCGCGCCGCAATGCCACGGTGGCTCAGGAGGTTCTTCTCTGCCGGTGACAGTTCGGCCATCGTTTTGCCGAGATTGGGGAAAAGGAATGACGGGTCGTATCCGAAGCCGTCGTTGCCTCTCGGCGGTTTGACGATTCGTCCGATACACACTCCCTCGAATAACTGAGTGTCGGAATGAGTAGAATTTGGCAGCACGACGGCTATCACGCACTTGAAGCGGGCAGCCCACTCGCGCGGCGGCACGCCTGCCAGTCGTTCGTACAGCAGGGCGATGCGCTGCTCATCCGTGGCGCCCTCGCCGGCGTACCGCGCCGAGTAGACGCCGGGTTCACCGCCGAGGGCCTCCACCTCAAGGCCGGAGTCGTCGGCGAGAGTGGGTAGGCCACTGAGTGCGCAATAAGAGCGCGCCTTGAGCTCGGCGTTGGCCTGGAACGTCGAGCCAGTCTCCTCAACGTCGACCTCGATGCCGACGTCCTCCAGCGATACCAGGCGCCTGGGCACTCCGGAGAGCAGAGCGCTGAGCTCGCGCATCTTGCCGGGGTTCCTCGTCGCAATCAAGAGTTTTTCCAGCGTCACGTTGACACCCGGCCGCGTATGCGAGGCCGGCTCTGCGCACCGCGCTAGTTGTCGTCGGCGGGGACGCCCGCCCGCGCCCCGTTCTTAAATGAGAACCTGTCAACCAGGCCGGTCACCGTGTCTCGGAAGCCTCCGTACTCGAGCTCGCTGTATGGCAGCATGGCGGCACCCGACCAGCCCTGGGAGCGCATGTCGATTCCCTTGCGCTGTGCGTGCGCGCGAACTTCGTCCCAGACCGGGTTGTCGAAGAAGTCGATGTATGAGTCCGAGAACATGCCGTCGCGGTTGACTGAGAATCCGGCCGCGGATACGAGCGGCAGGCAGTAGGGGCCGGTCACGGGGGTGTTCAGCGGGACTGGCATAATGGGCATGACGTGGGAGCCGCGGGCGTCGCCGCCGACGAAGTGGGCCTTGGTGAAGGTGGAGATCACCTCCTCAGGCGCCGGGAAGATGCCCTGGTTGCGCACCAGCGCGATGGGGTCGTCCTTGCCGGTGTAGACGCCGGCGATGGAGTGGAGGCGCTGCGCCGATACGGACACGGCGCGCTGCCCGGTGGTCCTGGAGTAGATGCCGTCTATGCCGAAGCGCTCGTTGTCACGCAGCAGGGCGGTGATTTGGTAGTAGTCCTCGGGTGCGTTCAGCTCGATGATGCTGTCGCCGCCCGTGTTGTCCATGTCGATGACGTGGAAGGTGAAACCTTTTATCATCTGTGGCAGCATCAGGCCGCCGCAGTACATGGGGTCGGCGAACCCGAGAAAGATGGGTAGGTTGTACGCGCCAGGGCCGCACTTGTCGGCGGCAAACAGCATGAACGACTCGGCAGGTCGGGGAGCCTCGAGCGTGTGGTCCATCTCGATTTCCGCAACCGCGGGTCCCGCGCCTCTCACGTTGCCCGAGGGTGCGTCCACCAAAAGGTCCTGGCCGGCGCCGTAAAGGCCGTATTCTCTGGCGATCTCGGTCGCCTTTATGAACGTGTCCCAGGCGAACTGGTGAACATCAACGTCGTCTTCGCCGCGTGTGTGCGACATAAGAATGGCGATATCGTCACCGGTGTACGAAATCCAGCCGTCAATGATCAGGCCTTTTTCGATGGCGCTGGCAACCTCTTCCCTTACGGCGTCCATCATTCTCTCCGACGGCTTGGTGTGCCCGCCGATGGACCCTACGTCCGCCTTTATGCAGGAAATAGTTAGCTTCACGATGCCTCCTTTGCGGTGACGCTTGCCCGCCGCCGCGGGCGAAGGTTGCTTTTGAACGGCAGTTATTCGGTTGAACCGTGGTGGCCCTATGGTATCACAAACAGATTTCATCCTCTAACAGCTCGATCCAAGCTAACTGTTCAGAGTCGGTGAGACTATCCTGGACAATGGGCCTACACCTCTATCCTAACCCTTCGACAGGCTCAGGGCAGGCTCTTCCCCCTGCGAGGGGGAAGGGACTCTTGGCGCTCACGAAGTCTGAACAGTTACGATCCAAGGGGTGCAGATCACAGATTGACCGGCGCACGCGCCCGGTCCTATAATTGAGCGGGCGTTCAAGAATGCTAACCCAACCGGGGACGGACCGATGGCGACACTCGCAAACAAACAACCGGACGAAGTACTGACGCAGAGCTTGTTGACGATCGTCTTCATCGCCGTTGGGTTGACGCTGCTGACGCCGTTAGTAGTCACCTTCAGCACTATCTTCCCATTCATAGTTGGAAAGGCCGTCTACTCGCACGTGTTGATCGAAGTGGCATTCGGCGCGTGGATACTGCTGGCATGGAGACGCCCGGAGTACCGGCTGCCGGGGTCCCGGATATTGCAGGCGTTCGCGATCTACCTGGCCGTCGCGCTACTGGCCGGACTGTTCGGCGTCAGCTTCCTGCGCAGCATCTGGTCGACCTACGAGAGGATGCAAGGAATCGCCGACCTGGCCCACTGGCTTGCTTTCGCGGTGGTGTTGGTGTCCACTTTGCGGACTCCCGGCAACTGGCGAGCACTCCTGAACGTAAACCTGGGGGTGAGCCTCTTCCTGTCGCTATTGGGCGTGGGGAAACTGGTCGGCATACAGATGCCACCGTTCGACTTTTTCCAGCAGAACGCGCGGCTCGAACTGACGCTCGGCAACGCGACGTACGTGGGCGCTTACATGCTCGTGAACTTCCTGATAGCGCTCGGCTTCCTGACCCAGTCGGTTATCAAGGATCGCGTAAGCGAGAGGCGTACGGAGAGACCGATGCCCCGGCGACGCGCCGCAAGGAGGCGACGGGCCGCGCGGCGCGCGGCCGAGACGGGTTTCGGCCTGTCGACTTGGGGTTGGAGGGCCTTCTGGATTGCCACGGCGTCGTCCACCCTCTGGGTGATGATCTACAGCGGAACGCGCGGCGTGGTGGTGGGCGGCGCCGCGGCACTGCTGGCCGTGTGCGTGTGCTACGTGGCAATTGGCAGGCTGCGGCCGCTCAGAATCGCGGCTGCAGTACTCGTCGGGCTGATTGTTCTGGGTGGAGTGACATTCCTGGCCGTCAGGAGCACGCCGGCGTTCGAGCCGATAGCACAGTCTAACGTGATGCTCAAGAGATTGGCGACAGCCGGCCCCGACGACCACTCGATTCAGGGTCGCATTCATTCCGTGGCTGCCGGTCTGAGGGCCTTCGCCGCGAGGCCCATACTCGGTTGGGGGCCGGAAAACTACCACGTGGCCTTTGGGCGTTACGTCTCGGAAACCAACCCGTCCCTGGAGAAGTTCGATCAGGCTCACAGCAAGCCGGTGGAGGAGCTGGCGACCAAGGGCGCGCTGGGCTTCCTCAGCTACATGGCCATCTGGGTCCTGATGTTCTGGGTGGTGCTGAAACGCGCCCGCCGGGAGAACGCCGCCGACCAGGCGTTTACGCTCGTCATCGGCGCCTGTCTGGTGGGTTACTTCGTGCAGAACCTGTTTTTGTTTGACACGGCGACCATGCTTCTGCAGTTCGTGATGTTGGTCGCGTTTGTCGCGAGCGTCGAGACGGCGACGGATCCGCAGACGAGTGTGCCCGCAAAGAACGAACCGCGAGATTCTGCGCTCCGCCGGCAATTGAATCGGCTTGCCTCGGTTCCGGCGCTCGGACGTGATGCTCGATTTCTCTACGGCTCAATAGCCATCGCGGCGCTCGTCGTGGCCGCCGCTATCTTCGTGAACGCCCGGGTCTGGGCCGCCTCGCAGATCTACAAAGACGTGAGAGTCGCGTCTGTAGGGCTCGAGGAGAGGATTGATAGACTGTCGGAATCCGCGGACGTCTTCCCCGGTCTCGGCAACTACCCACGGCGGGACATGTTCGACTTTGTCCTGAGAGAGGTGAACTCTGTGCCGCCGGAGCGGTTTGACGACGTGATGCGGGAAACAGAGAAGAATGCCGAAGAGGCGATGGACGTAGAGCCGGAAAACTGGCACATTGTCGTCGCTCTCGGATACGCCTACCAAGCTGCGGCGACGCTGGACGAGCGCTACATGGCGCTCGCCAGGGCGTTTACGGACCAGGCGACGGAGCTTGCGCCGGGCAGGTGGGAGGTGTTCCAGCTCCGTGCAAGGCAGCATTTCATCGAAAAGGACTACAAGGCCGGCGCCGACCTGTTGAACGACTTTTTCGAAGCCAACCCTGAACCGGAGAGAGTACTGGGTCGGCTCAGGGACGAGCTGGTTAGCGCCTCCCAGCAGTAGCCGGCTGCCGGCTCATCTGGGCCACCTTATGCTGGCTCTCGAGCATGTGCAGGTACTCGCCGTTGCTCCTGCTCTTCTTCAGCCGCTGCAACAGCTCTTCGGTGGCTTCCCATGCGTTCGTCGCGTCGGAAGAGACCATCATGCCGAACATCCGGCGGAACAGCCAAACCTGGCGCAGGGTGTCCTCGGCCAGCAGCAGCTCCTCTCGTCGCGTACCGCTGCGGTGAATGTCCATCGCCGGGAAGACGCGACGCTCCGCGAGGCGACGGTCCAGGTGCACCTCCATGTTGCCGGTGCCCTTGAACTCCTCGTAGATAACGTCGTCCATACGGCTGCCGGTATCAACCAGGCACGCGGCCAGAATGGTGAGGCTGCCGCCCTCCTCCGTGTTGCGGGCAGCTCCGAAGAAGCGCTTGGGCGGGTAGAGCGCTACGGGGTCCATGCCGCCGGACAGCGTGCGCCCGCTGGACGGGACGGCGAGGTTGTAGGCCCTCGTGAGCCGGGTGATGCTGTCGAGCAGTATCACCACGTCGTTGCCGCTCTCGACCAGGCGCTTGGAACGTTCCAGCACCAATTCCGCAACTCGGCAGTGGTCTTCAACAGGCTCGTCGAACGTCGAGCTGTAGACTTCTCCTGAGATGGAGCGCCGCATATCCGTGACCTCTTCCGGTCTTTCGCCGATTAGCGCTACCATGATCTGTATGTCAGGGCAGTTCATTGTAATGCCGTGCGCGATGTCCTTCAGCAGTGTGGTCTTGCCCGCCTTGGGCGGCGACACGATTAGCCCGCGCTGGCCGCGCCCGACTGGCGCGAACATATCCATCAGCCTGGGGGAGAGGTAGTTGGGCTCGGTCTCGAGAATGATCTGCTCCGTGGGGAACACGGGGGTGAGGCTCTCGAACGGGGGCCGGTTTCCGGCTGCATCGGGCTGCGCGCCGTTCACTCCATTTACGCGCAGAAGTCCGAAGTAGCGCTCACCGTCCTTAGGCGGCCGCACCTGGCCAGCCACCTTGTCGCCGGTGCGCAGGCCGAAGCGCCTTATCTGTGACTGGGAAACGTAGACGTCACCAGAGCCTTGCTGGCTGCCGTTCTGACGCAGGAAGCCGTACCCATCATTGACTACCGACAGAATCCCGCTCGCGGTAATCTGCTCGTTTTTCTCGGCCACCGCATGGAGTATGCGATTCAACATATCGTGGCGCTTGGGCGTTGAGCCTTCGTTAATCACGCCCATTTTTACGCCAATCTCGAGCATCTGGTCGTTGCTCTTGCGCTGTAGTTCAATCAGGTCCATTGTTTTCTCCAGGGTTCCGCGCCGAGCGGCGCATGTCGTGTGAGGCCTAGTCGTTACCCCGCCTGTTGCGTGAGGTTTGCGATACGAGGCGCAACTTGTGTGAAAGTGAAAGTGGTCCTGGCGCGGATGTCACCGGCTAAACGTAAGTTCGCAGCGGCTGAGCCGGCGGCGGCGCGTGCGGGAGCGGAACGCCGCCTGAGTAACTCGGGGCAAGATGTCGCCTCTTCAATGTGCACCAAACCGTCCGAACCGACACATGTCGGGATCCCGGTAAGTTACAGTCAGATTGCGCAGTTCGAATTCGCAATCGATGGTGAGATCGGAAGCGGTGGGAAAGTCGCCGGCGGGCTGTTGGCCCGCTGGCAGCCAGCCTGTGAAGCGGCGTTGCGGTCGGGCTGCGGGCGTGGCTGTGACTCGGCAACTGGGGTGTCTTTAGCTATCTTAGCACATGTGATTTGCACAGTCTACACCTTTTGCAGCGAAGCAACCGTATCGGCGTCGTCCAGGGGCAGCGATCGTTGAGTGCCCTCCCTGATCGTCTGTACGGCGGCGGCGACAAATGTCTCGAAGAGCGGGTGGGGCCTGTTCGGCCTTGACAGAAACTCCGGGTGGAACTGCACTCCTACCATGAATCTCGATTCCGTCATCTCGAGAATCTCAACCAGGTTTCCGTCGGGTGATAGCCCGGTCGGCATAAGTCCCTCCGACTGAAGCTCCTCGCGGTAGCGGTTGTTGAACTCCAGCCGGTGCCTGTGGCGTTCCTGGATTGTGTTTTCGCCGTAGGCTTGCGACGCCCTGCTATCCTTGCCGCCCGGAAGCCTAGCGACCCTACACGGATAGGCGCCGAGCCTCATGGTGCCGCCCATTTCCACGATGTCTCTTTGTTCGGGCAGGTAGTCGATAACCGGGTCGGGCGTGTCGGGGTTGAACTCGGTGGAATTGGCTTGCTCCTTGCCGAGCAGCCGGCGGGCGGCGTCTATCACCATAACCTGCAGGCCCAGGCACAGCCCAAGATAGGGGATGTCACGCTTTCTCGCGTAGCGTGCCGTTTCTATCATCCCTTCTATTCCGCGTGGCCCGAACCCGCCGGGCACCACAATGCCCTGCACCGTGTCCAGGTACTGTTCGGCGCCGGACCGCTCTATGTCCTCGGAGTGCACCCAGCGAACCTCCACGTCCCGCTCGTACTTCAGGCCCGCGTGTGTGAGCGCCTCCTTGACTGAGATGTAGGCGTCGTGCAGGTCGACGTACTTCCCAACGACAGCTATGGGAAGCTTGTCCTTTGGCCGCTTTATGGCGCTGACCATCTCTTGCCAATCGACAAGGTCACGCTGTTCCGCCGGGAGGTCCAGGCTCTCGACGATGAGTTCACCCAGTCCCTGCTCATCCAAGATGAGCGGGACTTCGTAAATGGTGGAGACTGTAGGAAGTTTGAAGACGGCGTCGCCTGGCACGTCGCAGTGTACGGTAATCTTGTGGCGTATCTCGTCGGTGACCTCCTGGTCACTGCGGCACACAATGGCGTCGGGGTGGATGCCGATGCTCCGAAGCTCCCTGACGCTGTGCTGCGTCGGCTTTGTCTTGAGCTCGCCGGTCGACGTGATGTAGGGTAGAAAGGTCACGTGCATGTAGAGGACGTTGTCCCGACCAACCTCGTTGCGCATCTGCCGGATCGCTTCGAGAAATGGGAGGCCCTCGATGTCGCCTACGGTGCCCCCGACCTCGACGACGATGACCTGAGCCTCGCTCTCCGCGGCCAAGCCGAGAATGCGCTGCTTGATCGCGTCGGTTACGTGAGGCACGGTCTGTATGGTGCCGCCCAGGAACTCGCCTTTGCGCTCGCGGGAGATGACGTCGCTGTACACCTGCCCGGCAGTCACGTTGCAGGAGCTGGTCAGGTGAGCGTCGATGAATCGCTCGTAATGGCCGAGGTCCAGGTCTGTCTCACTTCCGTCGCTGGTGACGAAAACCTCACCGTGCTGATAGGGGGACATCGTTCCCGGGTCGACGTTGAGGTAGGGGTCGAGCTTCAGGAGAGAGACCGTGATGCCCATGCTCTTGAGGATGCGGCCAATCGAGCCGACCGTCACTCCCTTACCAACGGAGCTTACGACCCCGCCGGTAACGAACACGAACTTGGTTGGTTCAGCGCAGACGCCCAATCGTTGGCGCTCCTATCCTGTGCCGCGCGGCACAGCGCATCGCAATGCGCCGGACGCGACAACAGGTCTGCTCGGGGGTGGCATTTCAAGAGGACGGATTTGGCGCTTTGGCGTTTGGCCGCCGCCGGATCCGGGAGGCCGCGTGCCGGTTTGGGAACGTCCATGGCGTGGAACTGGGCCGCCTGTCCTTGCGCTCGGCAAAGTATAGGCGGGCCGGTACGAGCTTGTCAATCGACGATTGCGCGATTTGGGCAAGCGGGACATGGCAAGCATGTTTGCAGTCTTCATTCCGGGCTTGGCGCTCCAGCGGGAACCGGCCGGCCGCGGTTTGAGCCGCCTATGACTGGCCCTCTGATCCGGTCGGGCCGGACTCTCTGGGCATCTGTTCGATGGCTTGCCGGATAAAGTTGACACCCACCAGGTTTCGCCAGGCGGCAAGAAGCCTCATCGTAACAGGTCCAGGCGTCTGGCCGCCCAGGCGATAGCCGTTGACAGTCGCTACCGGAAGTAGGCAAAACCGCGTGCTGGACACGAACGCCTCGCTGGCGTGATAGAGGTCGCCGATGGCGTACTCGGCTTCGTCGACCTCTATGCCGAGGGAGTCGCACAACTCCAGCGCGGTGCGCATGCTCACACCCGGCAGCACGTTGCGGCGGTTGGGTAGCTTTACGCGACCATCGCAAACGAACATGAAATTCGCGCCCTGGCACTCCGTGATGTGACCGCTCGATCCGGTCATGAGCAAGAGCTGCCTCGGACTACCGGCCTTCGCGTCCGAACCGCCGGTGCTGGGTGTACCATACGTTACGGGCGTCACCACCTTTACGCCCCGTATGTAACTGCTGCCGAACGCGCCAACGTCGAGCGGCTGGCAGTAGATGGCTACCGTTACACGCGGAGGGTCATCGGGAGTCTCGGGTTGGCTCAGCGCGACCAATTGGGTGATAGTAAGCTCGCTGCCCTCAGGTAATGGCCGGTTGGCATCGAGCACCTTCAGGGTGAGTGCCTCCATCTCGTCGATAGAGAGCCCGGCATCGATGCCCGAGTAGATGATCCCGTTGTAGAGCCGATCGAGGTGGGCCCGCAACCGGAACGGTTCGCCGTCGAACGTCCGCTCGGTGTCGTAGTAGCCGCCGATGGACTGTCCCATCTGCTGCATTTCCAGGAGACCCTCGTCCTGGGTAACGAACCGGCCGTTCAAGTACATCAATGCTGGCATCGGACCTGCGGCCTTGTCAAGCAGGCTATCAAAGCACTCCACCGGGACTAAACCGCGCTAGCTGAACAGCTCGCGGCGCACTTCTTCCCGGCGTTCCCTGTCGTCCGGATCGACTTCGGGATAGGGTTCGCCGGGCATTCTGAGCGTGCCGCGGAACTCAGGTGGCCGCTTCTCGAAGAACGCCTTGCGGCCTTCGTCGCCGTCGGTGCTCATCTGCGTTACGAGCGTATTCATCAGCGTCTGGACGCGCCAGGCCTCCGTGACCGGAATGTCGCTGAACCTGATTACGAACTCCTTCATCATACGCACGGCCAGCGGCGGCATCTTAGCGATTGAGTCCGCTAGCTCCTCTGCACGCGACATGAGGTTCTCGTGTGGCGTGACCTCGTTGATGAGGTTGATGCGCAGGGCCTCCTTCGCGTCGAATGGTTCGTCGGTCAGAAGAATGCGCATCGCGTCGACGTAGGACACTTGGCGCGGCAGGTAGGTCGCGCCAGGGCCGTTTCCCACCCAGCCCTGGCTGAGCAGCGCGTACTTGAAGCGGGCGTGCTCTTCGCATGCGATGCGTATATCGGTCGAAGTCAACATCAGGTAGAAGCCTGCTCCGGCCGCCCAGCCATTGATAGCGCCGATGACCGGCTTCCAGATCTGGGGATAGTGGTCGCCCAGGCGGCCGTCCGCGCCGAACCTGGCAGCGCCGTTGACGCTGCCCGCGAGCGGCCAGAAAATGGCCTCGGTGCGCGCACGCTCTCGCTCCTCGGCCGTTATGTCCGGCCGCACCGCCAGATTGTGGCCCGCGCAGAAGTGGCGTTGCCCGACTGCGGTCAGGATCGCCACCCGCACGTCCATGTCCTCCCACGTCTCTTTCCAGACCTCGCTCAACTCTTCGGCCGTTGGACGGTCGAGAATGTTCGCCTTCTCAGGGTTGTTGAGAGTGATGTGCGCGACATGGCCCTTTTTTTCATAGAGAACGCGCATGGGCGCTCAACCTCCTGGGGCTAGCCTGCGACTGGGTGAGTGGGGGCGTAAGGTGCGAGTGTCTGCTAGGCCGTTATGTTGATGATCGAATAGTGAGACTTGCCTCGGGGCGTCTGCACCTCGACCGTTTGGCCCTTCTTCTGGCCGATGAGCGCCTTGCCGAGCGGAGATACGTCGGAGATCTTTCTCTCGAGCGAGTTCGCTTCGCTTCGGCTGACCAGCATGTAGGTCTGTTCCCGCTTAGTCTTGGACTCTCGCACCTGGACGCGCATTCCAAGTCTCACCGTGGTGACAATTCCGCCGGTCCTGGCCTCGATTACAACCGAGGACTCGAGGGTCGATTCTATCGAACGGATTCGGGACTCGACCAGGCCCATCTGTTCCCTGGCGGCCTCCAGGGGAGCGTTCTCGCGGACGTCCTTGTCCGCGGCGGCCCGTTGTATCTGGGCAGCCGTCTTGGTACGTTCGGACTTCAGCTTACCCAGTTCCTCCGCCAGCTGCTCGTACCCTTCGCGAGTGATCTCGTTGGGCGCCTGCTTGTCCGCGTTGCCGGTCTTCACCGCGCTGTTGCGGGGCCGGCGGATTCGGAGGTGCAGAGCGAGCTTCTGGTCGGTAAACCCGCTCTTGTGAGAGTAGGTGAGGAACTCTCGCACTATCTGGAGCCGCTCGGCGGCTTGCGGAGTGGTGCCGTTGCCGGCCATCCTTTCAGCGTAGGCGCCAATATCCGCGGGTTTCACCTTGGCGAAGGGCGTGTCTGGCTTGCACCACCTTATAAACTTGTCCAGCTCCGTATTGTTTCGGGGGGCAGGGACCGTATCAGTCTCGCTCTTGGCGGCGCGAGACTTGGCGCTAGCCCGCCTGGCGTTGCGCGCAGCCACATGCTCGGCGTACTTGCCCGCAGCCTGTAGGATAGTTATGGACTCGTTGGTCTCTTTGGATTCCATGGATCGGCCTCCTTCGCCATAAGTCCGTTAGCTTCATGTTAATGAAGTATGAAGCTGCGTGTCAA
The DNA here is from genome assembly GCA_951812395.1 of uncultured Dehalococcoidia bacterium. Lineage (GTDB taxonomy): Bacteria > Chloroflexota > Dehalococcoidia > Lucifugimonadales > CATOSD01 > CATOSD01. The sequence goes on along the minus strand of CATOSD010000002.1, from coordinate 1,166,378 downwards.
ACTTTCGGGCGCCCGGAGCCTGTCTCAAATTAGTAGGTGCGCGAGAGATCGTCTTTCCCGCGCAAGCGGGAATCCAAGGGCCAAGGCCTCCGTGTTTTCCGCCTGGAGATCTGAGACAGATTCGCGCTCAACATCCGTTTCCGTGGCGATCTGGCGGGCGTAAAGGACGCTGCATAGGTGGTCTGTAGGCGGGGAAACCGCGAAATGTGTTGCAAACTGATGCATTTGGTTGCAGGGAGCTCTGCGGGCCGGCGCCGTTCGGGAGGCTGTTCGAGGCCGGGTTTCGCAAGGAAGGCCGTGATAAGTGGAACATTCTCAGACATCTCATAGCTGGGCGCACGGGCGGCTTGAGTTTTCAGGAGTGGCGGATAGGTCGACAGGCCACCTGCAGAAGGGGTTTTCGTGGCTGCCGAATGAGGGTGTCGGTCTGGAATGGAGAGAGAATAGCACGGCTGTGCGGTTAAGTTCAAGAGGGGTTGACAGGGTTGGGATAGGGCAGGGGCCGTCCTCGTGAGGTTCCCGCGTTCGCGGAAGTGACGGTGTTGGGCGCACCTGGCAATCTGAGATAGGCTCGGCGCCGGCCATATTGAGACATGCGCAACACTGAGGCTTCGCGGCTATGAGAAGCATCCTCGCGTCGATTTATGCCGCGTGGCTCGCCGCTCGCGGCCTTGTTGACAGTGCATTAACAGGTCAGTATGATTCGGGCGGCGGCCGGGAGTGGTCCGGATGGGCGGGTTGTGCGAGACACTCCAGACGCTGACCTCAGTCATCAGGCCGGGACCGCGCCACCATTACGATTATCGAGGAGGGCCCAATGAGTTTGAGAATCGTAGGGGCAGGCGGCGCCGCGCTTGTTTTCCTGGTGGCGGCATTGATGGTTTTGGCAGCGTGTACGGGCGCGGAAGAAGAGGCGGAGCAACCGGCGGCTCCTACTTCGGCCCCGGTGACCACGCAGGCGCAACCGACCACCGCACCGGCGCCGGAAACCGCTCCCGCGGACGACGCGCCGCAGACGGGCGGCACTCTCAGGCTCGGGATCCCTGAGCCCAACAGCTTCGACCCGCAGGCGACCTGGTCGGTCGTCGCCGGCAACATCGCCGGCATGTACGGTGACGTGCTTGTTTCGCGCCACCCGGAGACTTACGAGTTTCTTGCGGGCGGACTGGCAAACTCATGGGATGTGTCCGAAGACATGCTCACTTGGACGTTCAACCTCAAGCAAGGCATCACGTTCCACGACGACACGCCTTTCGACGCCGAGGCCATGGCTGCCTCCTATAGGCACGGAGCCGACGTCGGGTGGGTGCCTAAGATCTACCTCCCGCCCGAGGCCGACATATTCGCTCAGGACGCCACGACGTTTGTGATAAAGTCCCCCAAGATTTATGGTCCCATGCTGGACCATATTTCCTGGCCCGCATGGTTCATCGTGACCGCCGAACACCACCGCGCCCTTGTCGGTGAAGAAGACTACGGCACGCAACCCATAGGCACGGGCGCGTTCCGCTTCGACGAGTGGGTTCGCGGAGACAACGCCTCGTTGTCGCGAAACGCCGACTACGATTGGGGCCCCGCTTTCTACAAGAACCGCAGCGCTCCGTACGTCGACGGCATTTACATCAAGTTCATCGAGGAAGAAGCAGTTCTCAACGCGGCGGTGCAGGCGGAAGAGATCGACGTCGTCTACGTGCCCAACCAGTTCGCCGCGGATCTCCGCGACGACGATCGCTTCGAGTTTCACACTAGGCGTTCGGGCCGGCTGAGCGCGCTGTCGATGAACCACGAGGCCGAGCCGCTGGACGACGTGAAAGTCCGGCAGGCGCTGATGGTGGCCGTGGACCGCGACAGGATAATCCAAGTTATGGAGCAGGGCGAGGGCTTCCCGCAGTACGGCCAGGTAGTGCGCGCTCTGCCATTCTATGACCAGACATTCGAGGACGAGTCCGCGGTGATGAACGCCTACGACCCGGACCGCGCGCTCGATCTGCTGGGCCAGGCCGGTTGGATCAAAGACAGCGACGGCAAGCTGAGTAAGAACGGCGGTCTACTGGAGTTCACCTTCATACAGACCGGATCGGAGCGAAACGTCAGAATGGGAAGCCTGCTCCAGGCCCAACTCGAAGAGTTAGGCATTGCCGTCAAGCTTGAGACCCTGGAGTCCGCAACTCACAACGCGAGGCGAAAGGAAGGCGAATTCGATTTGCGTCATTCCGGCTACGCGACGCTGACGGCGGACATCTTGTCCTTCTTCTGGCACCCGACCCAGAGTTCCAATCTGGACCGCATAACGGACCAGACTTTCGCGGAACTACTGGACGCGGCGCGGCACAACCTGGGCGACGCCAGGGCCGCGGCCAACCACGAAGTGCAGAAGTATTTCCGCGACCAGGCCATGGTGATCCCTCTGATAAACCCGAATTCAAACACTCTGGTCAACAGCCGTGTGCAGGGGTTCATCGCGCACCGTAACTCGATGGATTGGAAAATCAACGACGCCTGGATTAAGCAGTAGGACCAGCGCCGCCGACGTCGCCGGAGGCCAAACGGCGGCGCGGCGGCGCGGCAGCCTCCAGGTTAACCTGCCCGCGCGAGCCGAAAGTCAATCGGCACGCGCGGGATAACCAGGGCGGCCCACATCATGAACGCGGAGAGGGCGCCCATCGACACCCTTGGGACTCCCCGCTCGGGCATGGCATATGTACCGTTACATCCTTCGACGACTGGTCATACTCATCCCATTGTTATGGGCTATTGTCACCATCACCTTCCTCGCTCTGAACGCCACGCCGGGCGACCCGATAACGGAGATGATCGAGGAAATCCAGCCCGGCCCCGAAGTCGAGCGGATGCTAAGGGAGCAGTACGGCCTGGACAAGCCGCTGCACGTGCAGTACTTCCGCTACCTATGGGGCGTCACCCGTGGAGACCTGGGACGCTCTATCACTACCCGGGCGCCCGTACTGGACGAAATTCTGCTCAGGTTCCCGAGTACGGTGCAGCTCGCCTTTGCCGGCATGGGCGTCGCGTTGGTAATCGGGCTGGTTCTCGGGATACTCGCCGCGGTCACACGGGTGCCCGGCGCCGGATTTTCCATCATGGTGGGCGCTCTGTTCGGCATATCCATGCCCAACTTCTGGCTGGGGCTGATGCTCATACTGTTCTTCGGTGTCCAGCTTGGGTGGTTCCCGGTCCTCGGCGGGTCCGGCATACGGTCGCTCGTGCTGCCCGCCATAACGCTCGGCGTGTCGTCGGGGGCAGTGCTTGCCAGGCTCACGCGTTCGAGTATGCTCGAGGTGGTAAGGCAGGATTACATCAGGACCGCCCGGTCGAAGGGCTTGCGCGAGCAGGTAGTCATATATAGGCACGCGCTGCGCAACGCCCTGATCCCGATTGTTACAGTGAGTGGAATCCAGTTCGGAAACCTGCTTGGCGGCACTGTAATCATAGAGTCGGTGTTCGCTCGGGCAGGAGTGGGTAGGGTGGCCATCGACGCCATACAACAGCGGGACATTCCATTGGTACTCGGGGTGGTGATGTTCTTCGCGGTGATCTACGTCATAACCAATCTGCTGGTGGACATCAGCTACGGCTTTCTCGATCCACGCATCCGGTACGAGTAGTCGAGACATGGGAACTGAAATGCTGCCCGGTAGTGTACCAGGAATTGGAGAGGAGAATTGAGCAAGGCGTGGGTGGCCAACACAGCCACTTATCTCAGGCACAACAAAGTCGCCTCGCTGTGGATAGTGATTCTGGCTGCAATCTGGCTTATCGCGCTGTTCGCGCCACTGGTCGCTACGCACGAGCCACTGAAACAGAGCGCCGATCTACTTCAGCCGCCGTCCGCCTCGCACTGGATGGGGACCGACGAGTTTGGGCGGGACCTGTTCAGCCGAATCGTCTACGGAGGCAGAATCTCGCTCTCCGTGGGCATCATTGCTGTAGCCATTGCGGTGTTGGTGGGCAGCACGCTTGGCCTGCTGTCGGGCTACGTAGGCGGGCTCATAGACACGGCCATAATGCGCTTCATCGACGGCCTGATGGCGTTTCCCAGCATCATATTGGCAATTCTCATAATGGCAGTGCTCGGACCGAGCCTCGTCAACCTTATGATAGCCGTCGGCATAAGCGCCGTCCCGTGGTACGCGCGCACGGTACGCGGCTCCACGCTGCAGGTGAAGCAGACGCAGTACGTGGAGTCGTCGCAGGCGGTTGGGGCGGGCACGCTGCGCATCATATGGCGGCACATTCTGCCGAATGTGGCGGCACCCATAATCGTGCTCGGCACGCTCGGGATGGCGACGTCGATACTGGCCATAGCCGGTCTGAGTTTTCTGGGGCTTGGCGCCCGGCCACCATCGCCGGAGTGGGGAGCGATGCTGTCGTCCGCGCGGACGTACATGGGCAGGGCGAGTTGGTACGCAACCTTCCCCGGTGTGGCGATAATGATTTCGGTTCTGGCGATGAACATCATCGGGGACGCACTGCGGGACATACTTGACCCCAGGCTGCGAGGCAGCATCGGCGTAGGGCAGAGATAGCCCGCCTACTTCCCGTTTTCGAGGTCGTAGGTGCTGATATCGAGGCCATAGAGGCGCTTGCGGATGTCGAGGTTGATGAAGGTCTCGGTCTTTCGCACGCCAGGAATGACACCGACCTTGGTCAGCAGCAGGTTACTCAGTTCGGCGGCAGTCTTGAGCGTCGCCCAGGCGAACACGTCGTACGCACCTGTGCTCACGGTAACCCAGGTGATGTCGGGTATGCCGGTGAGCGCGTCCGCTACGTCGCCCACCTTATCGGCCTCCACCTGTACGCCGATGAGGACCTCGGATTCGTAGCCAAGTTTGTTAGGGTTCGGGACCGCGACAATCCTTATCAGGCCCTCTTTGACCAACCGCTTTATGCGGCGCCGGACCGTCTCTTCACTAACGGGAACGTGCTCGGCTATCCCTGCGTTCGTGAGCGATCCGTTCTTCTGGAGGTGCGAAACTATGGCAACGTCAAGGGCATCCAACTGGTAGGTCATGTTATTGGATTCAACCTCGTCTTGCTAGGTAGCGGTTCAGCTTGCGTGGCATCCGCGTTCGCCGTGAACGGGTCTTGACTCCGGCGGGAAATGCTCTCTTTACGCTGAATTTCTAGGTATATTTTATAGGACGCGGGCGCGCTTTTCAAAGTCCTGGGTTGCTTTGTGCAGGTCGACTCCATGGGCCGGGCAGTTTTGTTGACACCCAAATTAGGGGGTGCTAGAATCAGCCTGCTTCGAGGGTGTGAAGATGCCTCACCCCGGGCGACCAACGCGTTCGATTTTGTGAGCGCACGCGCATGGTGAAACTGCAATCGAGGCCTGGGAGGGTTGTCATATGACCGAAGAGAAGGTCGAGCTACATCGTGGCCTCCGCGACGTATACATAGACAGGACGACTTCGAGCTTCATCGATGGAAATATCGGTAAGCTCCTCTATAGAGGCTACAACATAGACGATCTGGCAGAGAACGCCTCCTTCGAGGAGACAATCTACCTGCTACTTTACGGCAAGCTGCCGAACAGAGCGGAGCTCGATGAGTTCGACGCGGTGTTGAAAGCTAACCGCCGGCTGCCGGGCGAAATAATCGACATCATCAAGCTGACCAAGAACGCCCACCCCATGGACGTGCTGCGAACGGCCATTTCAGCCCTCGCAACGTTCGACCCGGAAGTGGACGACAACTCGAAAGAGGCGACGCTGCGCAAGGGCGTACGCCTGACGGCCCAGGCCCCAACCATTGTTGCCTCTCACGCCCGCATACGAGAGGGCAAGGACCCGGTTACTCCCAACGAGTCTCTGAGCCACGCGGGCAATTTCCTCTACATGCTCTCCGGCGAGTTACCGGAGCCTGAGGACGTTCGCCTCATCGACAAGGACTTTGTGCTTCACGCGGAGCACGGCGTCAATGCTTCCTCATTCGGCGCCAGGGTCGCCGCCTCCACTCAAGCCGACCTTCATTGCGCCGTCGCGACAGGCGTGTCAGTCCTCAAGGGGCCTTCGCACGGCGGCGCGGCCGAAGAAGTCATGAAGATGGCCCTGGACATTGGCAATGAAGAGAATGCAGAGAGCTACGTCCGAGACATGCTCAGCAGGCGCGAAAGGGTGATGGGCTTTGGACACCGCGTCTACAAGGCCGTGGACCCCCGCGCCAACCACTTGCGCCCCGACGCGAAGGCGCTCGGCGAGCGAAAAGGCCAACCCAAGTGGTTCTCCATCCTGCAGACCGTCTCGGAGGTAATGGAGCCCTACGCCCGCAGGGGTATCTGCGAAAACGTCGATTTCTGGTCCGGATCTATCTACTACCTACTCGACATCCCCGACGACCTGTTCATATCCATCTTCACCATGGGCCGCATACCCGGTTGGACCTCCCAGGTGGTCGAACAGTTCGAGAACAACATTCTGCTGAGGCCGAGACTCCAGTACACGGGACCGATGGACCTCGAGTACACGTCCATCGACGAAAGAGAGTAGGCGGCGCAAGTACCTCCGATCCGTTAGTTCGCAGAGGAAAAGATTTTGGTGGATGAAGAGACTCAGGACGAAGCGGAAGAGTCAGACTGCCAACACCACTGGAAGATTGCCAGCCCAAATGGGCCAACCAGTATGGGCGAGTGCAAGCTGTGTGGCGCGCAGGCTGAGTTTCGCAACTCCATACCCGGCTCCGGCTGGGACAGGGAGAGCGCGCAGAGCAGAAGGGCCCGCCAGGCGCGCGGCGGCTAAGCGCGCACCTGAAGGCCCGGAACGGCTTGCTTGCCATATCCTGGCGAGCACTCGGCACCCTCGAAGGAGAGGCGAAGGTCCGCCCCAGAGAACCGAACCGCCACATGAACCCAACGGCAGGGATACACGCCCTGCCGTTTTGACGACACCGGCCCTTCCACTCCCCGCCTTCGCCCGCTTCACTATGCCCCCTCCCAATTCCGAACACAGCCCCCACCTCCTATTCGCCGCGACAGCCGGCAGCCGCGTAGCGTCAACCGACACTGTCAAGCATCGCCTCACCGCGGCCGTGAGCGACGCCCTTCGTTCGTTCCGTGTCCGCTAGCTCGCTCGGCGCCATTGTCAGGGCAGAGGCGGAAGCCAGGGGCAGGCTGACGTTCGCGGAGTTCATGGCGATGGCGCTGTACCACCCCGCGGGCGGCTACTACACCCAGGTCGGCCGCATAGGGAAGGGCGGCGACTTCTACACCAGCCCCACGGCGCATCCCGCTTTTGGCGCTCTGTTATGCGTGCAGATCTGGCGGATGTGGCAGTGGCTGGGGCGCCCTTCGCGATTTACCACGGTCGAGCTTGGCGCCGGAGACGGGCTGCTGGCCCGCGACATCTGCTCCTATGCCGACCGGCTATCGCCGGAGTTCTCGGCGGCGCTGGCCTACGTTGCGGTCGACGTCCGCAGGGCGAGCGGCGCGTCGCCGGCACGCGATCAGGTGCAGCCAATAATCAGCGACCGCCTGCCGCTTAGCGGCGTGACCGGGTGCGTCATCGCTAACGAACTGCTGGACGCCCTGCCATTCCACCGATTCCGCATAGAGGAAGGCGCAATTCGTGAAATGTATATCGTGCCGGACAGCGAGGGAGGGTTGGCGGAGGAGGTGGGCGAACCGTCCTCACCTCTGCTGGCAGAACGACTGGAGAGCCTGGGACTGTCCCTGCCGGAGGGCTTTCGGGGCGAAGTCTGCCTTGAGCTGCGGCCCTGGCTGAGAAACGTCGCGGCGGCGTTGGACGTCGGCTACCTGCTCACGATCGACTACGGCTTCCCCGCTGGCGAGCTGTACGCCCCGGAACGCATGGCCGGCACACTTCAGACGCACTACAGGCACACCAGCGGCAGTGACCCATTCGCCAGGATAGGACAGCAGGACATAACCGCCCACGTGGACTTCACGACAGTCATGTCGGAGGGGCGAGAGGCAGGACTCGAGCCTGTGGCCTTTGGTCCGCAGGCGCAGTTCCTGCGTCACCTAGGATTCGGCGACATGCTCCAGCGACTCCGAACTGTGGCGCTGAGTGACGCTGAGCGAAACGCGAACCGGATGGGGATGCTCGACTTGGTCAGACCGGGGGGCCTGGGGGATTTTCGGGTGCTGTTACAGCGCCGCGTCGGAAACGAGAGCCAACTCGAGGAACCAGCCATCGCGCCGCCGGAGTCGCTGGAGCCGCCGCTGCTCAGCGACGAACACGCGAGGCTGATCGCCGGACGCTATCCGCACGCCGCGGAGGGCATACCGCCGGACCTCGGGCGGCTATGGCCGTTCGGGCAAGATCCCGGCCGAAACTAGAAGCGCCCTACTCGTTGAGGCCCAGCTCCGCCGCAACCGGCTTGAGAGACTCGATGATGAACGCGATGTGCTCGTCCAGGTCCACTTCCAGCTCCTCGGCGCCCTGGAAGATGTCCTCTCTGCTCACCGAGGCAGCGAAGCGCTTGTCCTTGAACTTCCGCTTGACCGACCTGACCTTGGTGTCGGACAGGCTTTTCGTGGGCCGGACGAGCGCGACCGCAGTCACGAAACCCGACAGCTCGTCGCAGGCGAAGAGGGCCTTCTCAAGTTGGGTCTCGCGGGCTATGCCGGTGTGGTTGCCGTGCGAGAGCACCGCGCGGACGATTTCCTCGGGAAAGCCGCGGGAGCGCAGAATCTCAGCGCCGTAGGTGGGATGGGACTCCGGGGTAGGGCAGACCTCCCAATCGAAGTCGTGGACCAGGCCCGCGATACCCCACAACTCCTCGTCCTCGCCGTATTTGCGGGCGTAGGCCCTCATGCATGTCTCGACGGCGCGCAGGTGTTTGCGCAGGCTATCGCTCTTGGCGTACTCTTCCACAACCTCTTTTGCCGTTATGCTGTCCATGAATCACCTCCGCTACCGGCAATTCTCCTGGGCGGGAGAATCCCGCCCGCCTTGTGCCGTGGGCTGGCCGCGCCCGCTATGCGCCGCCGCCGTCGGCCTGAGGGCGCGGCGAGCACCTGCGGGCCGTGGTGACGAAACCGGTATGCGCCACCATGCGGTGGTCCGGGCGCACGTTGCGCCGGCCCACGGTCCAGCCGCGCTGCATTACCTCGAACGTCTCGATCAGGTCGAAAGTGCGAAGCTCACGGAGCGTCTCCGTGAGCTGGTGCACCTGCAGGATGGTCGGCAGAAAGCTCAGAAATATGCCGCCGGGCAGCAACCGCTCTTCGGCGTGCGGGGCCACGTGCCAGGGCTCCGGCAGGTCGAGCACGATGCGGTCGAGGCCCTCCTCGGAGAAGCCCTCGCCCACGTCGCCGAGTTTCAGGCTGAGATTGTTCGAGTCCGGAAACAGCGAGTCCACGTTAGACCGCGCCCGCTCGAGCATGTCCGACCTCACGTCGTAGGAGGCCACGAACCCCGTTGGCCCGACGGCCCTCAGCAGCGTCGCCGTGAGCGCGCCCGACCCGGCGCCCGCTTCGAGCACCCTGGCCCCAGGGAAGATGTCGCCGTACACCAGTATTGCGCCGAGGTCCTTGGGATAGACGACGGTGGCGATGCGAGGCATCTCCAGCGTGAAGTCGGCCATCGTCGGCTTGACCGCGAGGAGGTAGTGGCCCTTGGACGTTAGGAGCCACGCGCCCTCATCCTGGCCCAGCAGCTCGTCGTGGCTGAAGTGACCGATGTGGGTGTGGAACTCCGCGGACCGCTCGAGACGCACCATGTAGCGCCGGCCCTTGCGGTCTATCAGCAGTGCCGAGTCGCCCTCCCTGAATTCGGGCGCTCGTGTGGCGTTCGCGTGCATCGGCGCTCCAAGCGCGGCAGGGCGCCGGCGCCGGTTCGCCCCGGCCCCGTCCGCCGCACCGGCGCTAAAGCTTGTCCACCTCTTCCAGAATGGCCTCCGGGCTGAGCCCGGCCATGCTCTCGTAGGTGCGCACATACCGCACCACGCCATCCTTGTCGACAATTATGATTGCGCGGTTGGACGTGCCTCGGTCGTCGTTGTAGATGCCGAAGAGTTGAGCGACGCTTCCCTTCGGGTGGAAGTCGCCCAGCAGAGGATACGGCAATCCGCCTATGGACGACGCGAAGGCAGTTTGTGTGGGGGCAGCATCGGTGCTAATACCCAGAACCTGGGTATCCTTCCTCTCGAAGGCCGCGTTGGCCATTCGGAAAGAGGAGACCTGATGCGTTCAACCGCCTGTGAAGGAGAACAGGTGGAACGACAGGACTACGTTCTTGTCGCCTTTGTACTGGCTGAGAGTAACACTCTCGCCATTATGGGCCCGTAGGGTAAAGTCGGGCGCGGCTTGGCCTACCTCTATCATTTGCTTCTCCTGGCTCTGAATTGGTGTTGAGCTGCTTCTGGATGGCCGGTTAGGGTTCGGGGCGCCAGCGCAGATATGGCCGGCGGGCGGCCAGCGCCTCGTCCAGCCGCGTGTTGGGCGTGTCGTGCGGCGCGTCGTGGAGCAGGTCCGGCTCGTCGGCGGCCTCTTGCGCGATGGTCTTCATCACTTCGATGAAGTAGTCCAGCGTCTCCCTGGACTCGGTTTCGGTCGGCTCGATCATCAGCGCCTCCTCCACGATGAGAGGGAAGTACATCGTGGGAGGGTGTATGCCGTAGTCGATCAGTCGTTTGGCGACGTCGAGCGCGTTCACGCCGTGCGCCCGCTTCATACTTCGGGCGGATAACACCACCTCGTGCATACAGACTCGGTCGTAGGGCAGATCGAAGTCGTCCTTGAGCCGGCTCAGTATGTAATTCGCGTTGATGACCGCGTCCTCGCTGATGCCGGCGATGCCCGGTGCTCCGAGGGTGGCGATGTAGGCGTAGGCGCGGAGAAGCGCACCGAAGTTGCCGTGGAACGCGCCCATGCGGCCAATGCTGTTCTCAGGAGCGGACAGCGAGTAGCGCTCCGAGCCGTCTTCCTCCACGTGGCGGGTGACGATCGGTGTCGGCAGGTATGGCTCCAGCTTCGGTCCGGCAATCACCGGACCGGCGCCCGGCCCGCCTCCGCCGTGCGGCTGGGTGAAGGTCTTGTGCAGGTTGGAGTGGACGACGTCGAATCCCAGGTCGCCCAGCTTCACACGGCCCAGTAGCGCGTTGAGGTTCGCGCCGTCTCCGTAGACGATGCCGCCCGCCTCGCTGACGACGCGACACACCTCCAGGATGTGCCCGTCGAACAGCCCAAGCGTGCTCGGCAGGGTGATCATCAGTCCGGCGAGCTCGTCGCTGACCGAGCTTCGCAGCGCGTCGAGGTCGGTATCACCCCTCGCGTCCGACGGCAGCGTGACGACCTCGAACCCCGCCATCGCGGCCGACGCCGGATTGGTTCCGTGGGCGCTGTCCGGGATCAGCACGTACTTGCGCTGCGCGTCGCCGTTGGCGAGGTGGTAGGCCCGCGTCATCAGCATCCCTGCCAACTCGCCGTCCGCGCCCGCCATCGGGGCGAGCGAGTTTGCGGACATGCCGGTAATCTCGTTCAGGTAGCCCTGCAGCTCGTACATTAGCTTCAGAGCGCCCTGCACCGTGGACTCCGGCTGGTATGGGTGGAGCTGGGCCATGCCCGGTGTGGACGAGATTTCGTCGTTCAGCTTGGGGTTGTATTTCATAGTACAACTGCCAAGCGGGTAGAAGTTGTGGTCGATCGAGAAGTTGAACTGGCTGAGCTGCGAAAAGTAGCGGACTATCTCCCCTTCGCTCACTTCCGGCATAGGCAAATCCCCGCGCAGCATATCGGACGGGGGCAACGGCTGTTCCGGCACGTCCAGGGGCTGCAGGGTAGTGCCGAGCCGGCCGCTCACGCTGCGCTCCATCAGGAGGCGCCGGCGGTCGCGCTCGTATCTATCAAGCAGTGGGTTCATGCCTTCGCGCCTATCTCCTCGAGGGCCGTCGCGAGCCGCTCGATCTCATCCCTGCTGTTGACCTCTGTGACGCACAGCAGCATGCCGTTCGGCACCTGGTCACTCACGTCCAATCCACCGATGATCTTGTGCTCGAGCAACCGCTCGTTCAATTCCGCGGGAGGCAGCGGGCAACTGACCACGAACTCCTGGAAGAACGGTCCATTCATGGGAAGGGAGTAGACAGGAATCTCCTCGATCAGCGAGGCCGCATAGTGAGACTTGTGGTAAGTCAGCTCGGCGATGTGCCGAAGGCCCCGCCTTCCGTTGGCCGTCATGTACACGGTGGTCATCAACGCGATCAGCGCAACGCTGGTGCAGATGTTGGACGTGGCGCGCTCCCGGCGGATGTGCTGCTCTCTGGTCTGGAGCGTCAGCACGTAGGCGGTGCGGCCCCGTGTGTCGACGGTGCGCCCGACTATGCGTCCGGGCATCTGGCGCATGTATCGCTCCTTACAGGCGAATATGCCCACGTATGGCCCCCCGTAGGTCGGCGCGACTCCCAGAGCCTGGCCCTCTGCCGCCACTATGTCGGCGTCGTACTCGCCCGGCGGCACGAACATGCCCAGAGACAGCGGGTCCACGTAGCAGACAAGCAGCGCGCCGCTGGAGTGCGCCAGCTCCGACAGCCGCTCCATCTCCTCCATATAGCCGAAGAAGTTAGGCTGCTGCACCACCAAGCAGGCCGTGCCCTCCCGCAGTTCAGAGGCGTCGCTCGGCACGGAATACAGTTCGATGCCCGGCGCCTGCGTGTAGGTGTCCAGCACCTCCGTGTACATCGGCGAGACGCTGGACAGGACCGCGACGCGGTCGCGCCTGGTCACCCGCGCGGCCATCAGGACGCCCTCGGCGAGTGACGTGGAGCCGTCGTACATCCCGGCGTTGGCAACCTCCATGCCCGTTAGCTGGGCACACAGGGTCTGGAACTCGAACTCGGTCTGAAGCGTGCCCTGCGACACCTCGGGTTGATAGGGCGTGTACGAGGTCACGTACTCGCTGCGGCTGGTTATCTGCCGCACTATGGCGGGTACGTGGTGACGGTATGAGCCGGCGCCCAGGAAGCAGGCGTAGTCGCCCGGCACCTTGTTCATCGCGGAAAGGGCCGCGACGTGTCGCATCAACTCGAACTCTGACTTGGGAGGGGGAAGGTCCAGCGTGGGATTGCGATGCTGTTCGGGTATGTCCTGGAACAGCTCTTCGACCGAATCGACGCCTATGGCGTCGAGCATGTACCTGCGGTCGCTCTCTGTGCTTGGTACGTAGGGAGAAACGAAGTTGCCATTCTCCATATGGGCGGTTAAGCCTCCTCCGCGGAGATCAAGGCGTCGTACTCCTCCGCGCTCAACAGGTTGTCAACATCGGTCTTTTCACTGAGTTGGACCCGCAGCATCCACCCGAAGTGGAATGGGGATTCGTTCACGAGCTGTGGGCCGTCCACAAGCCCCTCGTTAACCTCGAGCACCTCTCCGCTGATCGGCGTGAACAGGTCCGAGACGGCCTTGACCGACTCAATCTCGCCCATCTTCTCGAACTGAGCCAGCGTCGCCCCGACTTCCGGCAACTCCACGAAGACCACGTCGCCCAGGCTGTCCGCGGCAAACTCGGTGATACCCACAACTCCGATGTCGTCAGACTCCATTCGCAGCCATTCGTGCTCCTTCGAATACCTCAGGTCGGCAGGGTTCATGAGTTGCTTCTCCGCCTCCGAGTGTAAAACGGCAGGCCCGTCACCTCGGCCTCTACGCTCCTCCCTCTGATGTCGATTGTGAAGCGCGAGCCTTCGTTCGAATACTCGGTCTGAACGTAGCCCATGCCGATACTTCTGTCAAGAGTTGGCGAATAGCCCCCGCTTGTGACCTCACCTATCTGTCCCGACTCGCCCAGTATGGCGTAACCGTGCCGGGGTATGCCTCGCTCCACCATATTGAAGCCGACCATACGCCTGCTGACGCCCTCGTCACGTATGCGTCGAAGCGCTTCCCCAGCGATGTACCGCCTGCGATTGGGCCGGACGAATCTCTCCAACGCTGCCTCGTATGGATTCACCGACGTACTCATGTCGCTCCCGTGCAGTAGCAGCCCGGCCTCCATGCGCAGCACGTCTCTCGCTCCGAGTCCTGCCGCGATGGCTCCCTTGTCCATCAGCAGCGACCAGATGCGCTCAGCGCTTTCGCTGGGAAGGATAAGCTCGAAACCGTCCTCGCCCGTGTAGCCGGTCCGCGCGAACATCGTGTCCACACCGTCGAGCTGTGCGTCCGCGTAGCGGAACGGCCGGATTTTGGACAGGTCAACCGAAGCCACGGGTTCAAGGATGAACTCGGCCGCCGGCCCCTGGCAGGCTATCATCGCGTAGTCGTCGGACACGTCCACGATATCCGCCGGTTCGGGCCCGTTGTTCCAGCTCACGATCCAGTCGAGCACGGCGGCCCGGTTGCCCGCGTTCGGAATCACCAGGAACTGCTCATCGCCTTTCCGGTACACGATGCCGTCGTCGATGATGCCGCCCTGTTCGTCGCAGATGACGTTGTAGCGGGCCGTGCCCACGCGCAGACCCATGGCGCTCACGCTGAGCACGCTGCTGAGAAGGGGACCCGCCCCCGGCCCGCTGATCTCGACTCGCCCCATGTGAGAGACATCGAACAGGCCGACACCGAAGCGCACCAGCCTCGTTTCGAGAAGAATGCTGTCATACTGGATGGGCATCTCCCAACCGGAGAATGGCACCATCCTGCCGCCAAGCTCTACGTGCGTATCGTAAAGCGGCGTTCGCCTTAAGGCCTCGGTCATACTCGCCTGTCGTCCACCAGAATTCGGTTAGTGTTTCGCGCCCGCCAATACCACCCGATCGCAATTTCGGGCAGGCGCGCAAACCGGAACAATGGTAAGCGCTCGCCCAGACAGTGTCAACGCGCCTCATTCCCCTGTTGACTCGCTCGCACATCCGTGCTACTCTGCTTACATGCCAACCACAACCAACTTTCCGTCCCCAGAGTCAGCCCTGGCAGTCGCCGCGCTCGGCCCGGTGCGACACTCCATCCCATTCCGACTCCCGGCGTCCCGGTTCTGGTTCTCGCAAGCCGGAAACTGCGACGATTGCCTGACACAAGACACACCCGACGATACGGCCTCCAGATATGTACGAAACAAAATGAGACACTTTCCGCGAGGTTCCCCCGGTTGGTGATACAATGCCCGCGGAACCACAACCTTCACAGCACGGGAGACTTTCATGGCAGCAGTAAGAAGAGCCGACGCCACCTGGACCGGCGACCTTCCCTCCGGCAGCGGTGTAGTGACAGCGACCACAAGCCAGGCGTTCGCCGACCTCGGCGTGAGCTGGCCCGCACGGACCGAGCAGCCGGACGGGCGCACCAGCCCGGAAGAGCTGATCGCAGCCGCCCACGCGAGTTGCTTCTCGATGGCGCTCTCGGCCGGGCTCGGCAGGGCGGGCACGCCGCCACAGCAATTGCGAGTGAGCGCGACGGTTACGTTCGACAACGTGGACGGCGGTTTCAAGGTCGTGTCGAGCGCCCTGACAGTTCAGGGGAAGGTCGACGGCATCGACGAGGACGCCTTCCGGCAGGCAGCCGAAGGTGCCAAGGACGGCTGCCCAATCTCGCAGGCCCTGTCCGGCAACGTCGAACTGAGCGTGGAGGCCTCGCTGGACTAGGCGGTTCCTCCCGCCCGGCGGCGCAGCGAAGCCGCCATAGCCAGTACATCCTCCGCGCCCGTGCCCTCGACGCACACCCTCGATACGGGCCGGCCCACCGACGCCAGTGCGCCGAGGTCGCCGTCGGCCTGCGCCCTCGCCAGCCGGCCGAAAGCGTAGTCTGTGCCCGGGACGTCCACTTCACCGGCGCAATCGGCGAGCGGCTTCTCCAGTAGCTGAAGAAAGCGCCCGTTGGCCGGACCTCCCTTGTGGAGTTGGCCGGTGGAGTGCAGGTAACGGGGCCCGTAGCCCGTAGTCGTTGGGACACGGTATGTCTCGCCAACTGTGCGGCGCAGTTCTGCCAGCGCTGAGTCTAGCTCGGCGGAGCGGCGAACGAACGCAAGAATGGCAAGGTAGCACCCCGGCTGCGCATCGGCCAGAAGCGTGCCCGGCGATACGCCATTTGCAGAGTCGTCCGCGCCGGCCGCTCTGTCGAGGGCGCTCGTCGCCATACGCTTGGACACCTCGACGTCCGGCTGGTCGAATGGATTCACGCCGAGCAGTGCGCCCGCGACAGCCGTTGCGAACTCCCAGCGAAAGAACTCCCCCCATAGCTCATTCCTCTCGCCAAGATTCAGGGTTATGAGCGGCCGGCGGTCTCGCGCGGCAGCATCGGCCACCGCGTCCGTCGCAGCGTTGTCATCCCCATGCAGCCGCACATAGACAAGCAGCCGGTCGCCGCTGAGATGTGCCGATGCCGCGTTCGGCTCGTCGACGACCGGCACTATCCCCTTGCCCTCCTTGCCCAGGCTCTCAGCCACAAGCTGCTCCGCCCACGGCGCAAAGGACGCAACCGACGGCGACATGAGCAGCGTCAGCCTGCAGTGTTCCCGCACCGCATGGGCGGCGATGGCCGCCCCGAGCCCAGCGCCGGGGTTGTCGCGAGCCGGCCGGTATTGCGAGCAGCGCCTGGACATTGCGTCGACCTCGTCGAGAGCGGCGTACAGGTCGTGGCCCATCAGGGCCGCAGGCACGAGGCCGAACAGCGATTGCACCGAGTAGCGACCGCCAATGTCGGGAGGGTTGACGAACACGCGCCGGAAGCTTTCCCGCTCTCCGAGCGCGGCCAGCGGTGTACCTGGGTCGGTGATGGCCACGAAGTGGCGGCCCGCGGCGTCTGCGCCAACGCTCGAGTCCAACACGCGCCTGAAGTGGCGGTAGAGTGCGTTCGTCTCAATGGTCGTGCCGGACTTGGAAGAGACGAGGAACAGCGTACGCCTGGGTTTGATGGCCTCCGTGGCGGCGTGGACTTCCGAAGGCAACACCGAGTCCAACACGCGCAAGCCTGGGTACTCGTCCGCGCTACCGAAGGTTCGGGCCAGCGCCTCCGGCCCCAAGCTGCTGCCGCCCATGCCGAGCAGCAGCACGCTATCAAAGCCGTCGGCACGAACCTCGTCCGCGAAACTCCGCAGCGAGGGCAGTTCCGTTCGCATAGCGACCGAAACGTCCAGCCAACCCAGCCTGTTCGCAATCTCGTCTGGGTTGGGCTTCCAGACGGTGTGGTCGCGCCGCCATATCCTGCCGATGATGTCCCGCCGGTCGATTTCCTCGCAGGTGAGCTCGGTCAACAGCTCGTGATCTGCCGGCCCCTCCACCATCACGCGCCCGCTGCCGCCAGCCTCTTCGCCTTCGCCTCGATGTTCGCCAGCAGCGCGTCGTACGAATCCGCGAATGCCTTCACGCCCGAGTCGAGCAGGTCCGCCGTCGTGCTCGCCATGCTGACGCCCGCAGCCTCCAGGGCCGTCACGTGCACTTCCGCCGCCTCCACCTCTTTCTCCAGCGTCGGCGCAACCTTTCCGTGGTCGAGAAACGCCCCGAGCGTCGCGTCTGGCATCGTGTTCACGGTGTCCGGACCGATCAGGCTCTCGACGTACAGCACATCGCTCAGAGCCGGATTCTTGGTGCTGGTGCTCGCCCAGAGTGGACGTTGTGCCTTCGCGCCCTTAGCGGCGAGCTCCGAGAACCTTGGCGTGCCGAACGTCGTCTTGAAGTCACGGTATGCCAGTTTGGCATTCGCGATGGCGGCCCTGCTCGCCAGCCGAGATTCCGCGTCTCTACCCAGCTCGGCCAACCTCGCGTTCACGGACGTATCCACCCGGCTGACAAAGAACGACGCCACCGACGCCACGCGCGACACATCCTCCCCGGCGGCGGCGAGGTCTTCCAGGCCGCTGATGTATGCCTCTCTGACGCTGGCGTACGCCTCCAGTGAGAAGATGAGAGTAACGTTTACGTTGACGCCGCTTCCGATGAGCCGGCGAATGGCTGGGATGCCCGCAGGCGTACCGGGCACCTTAATCATCACGTTGGGCCTGTCCAGTTCCGCGAACAGTCGCGTGGCGGCGCGTACCGTGCCCTCCGTGTCATGGGCCAGGTGAGGGCTGACCTCGAAGGAGGCGAAGCCGTCTGCGCCGACTGCGGCGTCGTGGACCGGGCGCAGCATGTCAGCCGCAGCCCGGATGTCGTCGCGGGCAAGCGCTTCGAACACCGCCGACGGCCCCTTACCCGCGCCTATCAGCGCGTCGAGGTCGGCGTCGTAGTCAGAACTCTCCGAGATCGCCTTTTCGAAGATGGTCGGATTCGATGTCAGTCCGCTGACGCCGAGGTTGATCAGGCGCTGCAACTCGCCCGACCGCAGGTGCGCACGGCTGATGTTGTCGTACCAGATCGACTGGCCGAGGTCCCTGACGCGAGTTATTGAATTGGTCATCGAGCGAGAGCCTCCGTGTAGCGTTTGACTGCGGACATGATACTTCAAAGGGGAACTGCTTGGGAAATTGCCCGCAGCGTGGGTTGCAACTTGAGCTGCGGATTCGCTGACCGCGAGCGGCTTACTCCCGCTGAAAGGCTATGAACGGGCCATTTCGCCGAGAATGCAGAGTTACGCGTGTCGCCGGTTCGATTTGTTCGTCGAGCGGGTGGCTGCACCTGACGGTGAACCCGGAAGGCGTTTGCACGTACAGGACTACCCTGTCGCCAAGGTACTCTGAAGAGCGCACGACGCAAGAGCCGTCCTGGTCGGGCACGGCCCGGAAGTCGTCCAGATGCACGAGCACGTCTACGGCGGTATCCTCCTCCAACGGACTGCCCGGACAGGTCACGGGCAGCGCTCCCGCGTCGCCGTATGCGACGCCGCAAGAGTGCCTGCCCGGCAGCAGGTCGCAAGTGCGGGTCATCCTAGCAACGAACGCCGTCGCGGGCATGCTGTAGATCCTGGCCGGGGTGTCGATCTGATCGATGTGCCCTGCGTTCATCACGGCAATGCGGTCGGCCATCGCGAACGCCTCCTGGCGGTTGTGCGTGACCAGGACGGTCGCGATCTCGCCGGCCCGCAGAATCTCCTCGACCTGCTGGCGCATTCGCGTCGCCATCTGCGCGTCCAGGTTGCTGAAAGGCTCGTCCAAGAGCATCGTTACGGGACGCGGCGCCAGCGTCCTGGCAAGGGCAACCCGCTGCTGCTGTCCGCCCGATAGCTCGTGGGGATAGCTGTGCTCAAGCCGTGCGAGCTGCACCAAGTCGAGAACCTGCCGCAGCCGCTCCTGGCGCAGTTCCCCGCGCAGCTTTCGCAGCCCGAACTCGACGTTCTGGCCGACCGTGAGGTGTGGGAAGAGCGCGTACTCCTGGAACACCATGCCCACGTTGCGGCGCTCAGGCGCCATGTGGTCCGTGGACTGCGACACCCGCTGACCCAGGATCTCGATCACCCCGGAGTCGAGATACTCGAACCCCGCTATAAGGCGTAGCAGTGTCGTCTTTCCGCAACCGCTGTCACCGAGAATGGCAAGAATCTCGCCCTGCTCAAGGTGGAGAGTGGCTCGCCTGACGGCCTGCACCGCGCCGAATGCCTTGCTCACCTCTCGGCACGACAGGACGGGCGAGGTCAATCCCTGGTCCTCCCGGACGCGGCCAGCACGAAGGCCATCGGTATGGAAGAGATGAGCACGAGCATCATGGCCGGAGCCGCTGCGCGCGCGAAGAATGCCTCGGACGATGCGGACCACACCGCCGTGGCAAGCGTGCCGAACCCCAGCGGCCCAAGTATCAGAGTCGCCGGAAGCTCCTTTATGGTTATGAGAAAGGCGAGAGCCGCTCCCATGAGGATGCCCGGACTGAGTAGCGGCATCGTGATGGACCCGAGCACCTGCCAGGGACGCCTCCCCAACCCCCGAGCGGCGTCCTCGAGCCGTGGGCTGATCTGCTGTAGCCTCGAGCTGACCGCCCCTAGCGCGACGGGAAAGAACAGCACAACGTAGGCGAAGACCAACAGCCAGAGCGTCTGGTAGAGGGGACGGGCATAGTTCGCGCCGAAGTACACGAGCGCTAGCGCAATGACCACGCCGGGCAGGGCGTAGCCCGTAAAGCTCGCCGTCTCGAGAGCGCGGCTAAGCCTGCTCCTGTGGCGCACGATAATGACGGCGATCGGAATCGCAAACGCGGCGGTGGCGAACGCCGCCAAGCCGGAAGCCACCACGGAGTTGCGGGTCGCTTCCCAGAGCGGCTGAAGCGGCTCGCCGAGTCCAAGGCCGCGCACCAGCCAGTAGGCGAGCATCGCCATCGGCAACCCGAGCGAAAACAGAGCCACACCGCCGCAGAACGTCAGCGCCGGCCACTTCCACCGGCCCAGGCGGAGACGCCGGGGCACCCGCGCGGCGGCGGCGTTGGACTGGTAGTACCGCTCGCGGCCCTGGGTCACGTGCACCAGCACCAGCACTACGGCGGCCATGGCGACCAGCCCCAGCGACAACACGGCGGCCACGGAGCGGTCGTAGGCCGATTCGTACTGCTGATAAATGACCCAGGTGAATGTTTGGTAGCGCATCAGCGATACGGCGCCGAAGTCGCTGAGCGTGTACAGCGCGACGAGGAGTCCGCCCGATGCTATCGAAGGTCGAAGCTGGGGCAGCGTGACGCGCCAAAGCGTCGCGAGCGGCCCGCAGCCCAGGCCACGGGCAGACTCTTCCGTTACAGGGTCGAGGTTGGACAGCGACGCTCTTATGGTGAGCAGCATGTACGGGAAGCTGAGCAGGGCCAATGTAAGCGTTGCTCCCGGCAGACCGTATATCTCCGGCAGCCTCTCCAGGCCGAACACATCTTGCAGCACCCCCTGAAGCAGCCCTCTCGGCCCAAGCACGGAGATGTACAGGAACGCTCCAACGAAGCTGGGGATTACCAATGGGAGCACGCTCACAACGCCCCAGACCCTGCGGAACGGCAGGTCGGTTCTAACCGTGAGCCAGGCCAGAGGCACCGCGATGGCGCCCGAAATCAGAGTCACGCTCGCCATCAGCAACAGGGTGCGGCCGAGCGTGTAGAGTGTCTGGGCGCGGAACAGCAGGCCCCAGGCCTCAGCCGTCGCACCGGAGCCACGGAGGACGAGGTAGACGAGCGGCAGCAGCATCGCCGCGCCGACAAGGAGCGCCGGCACAAGGAACGCGGCTGGCGGCAGCGACCGTGACATGCGTCGCCACATGCCGCCCGCCGCGGCGTAGGAAGCGAGTCCGTACATGCTGTGCCCGGTGGTGGCCAAGCGCCTAGTCTTCCCTCAGTCCGGTCGCGTTACTGCACAATCCCCAGCTCCCTGAGCAACGTCTGCGTGCCGGACAAGTCGTGCAGTGAGGCCATGTCGACCACGTGATTGTTGATTTCGTCCAGTGGTGTGAGCAGCCGGTCAGTTTTCACACCATCCACCAGCGGGTACTCGTAGGTCTGGCTGGCGAAGTACTGCTGCGCCACCGTCGAGAGCAGGAAGTTCACGAATCGCTCGGCGTTTTCCCGGTTCTCCGCTCCGTCAAGAATCCCCACGCCCGCTACCATCACGATGCTGCCGGGACCGCCGCCCGGAAGGTGGTAGTTGCGGGCTGCAAAGTCCTCGCCCTCTTCGGCGAGAAACCGGTGCAGATAGTAGTGGTTGACGAATGCCACGTCTACCTCACCGGACGCGGTCGCCGCCACAGCGGGCGTGTTCTTGGGATAGGCCGCCGGTTTGTTGGCGAGGATTCCTCTCAGCCACTCGCGCGTTCGGTCTTCGCCCCAGGTCAAACGCATTGCGGTGACCATAGTCTGGAACGAGGCGTTGGTTGGCGGCCAGCCTATGCGGCCCTTCCACTGTGGCTCGGTGAACCCCCACAGCGTGTCAGGCAGGTCATCCTCGACGAGCCTCGAGGTGTTGTAGGTGACGACCCTGGCCCGCCCGGACGCGCCAACCCACTTGCCCTGCGGTGAGCGGGCCCAGTCCGGCGCGAGATTCAGCACCTCGTCCGGTATCTGGCCGAGCATCGCGGCCACCGAGCCGAGACCGCCCGGGTCCTGAGCGAAGAAGACGTCCGCCCGTGCGTTGTCGCCCTCTTCCAGCAACGTCGCCGCGATCTCGGCTGTGCTACCGTACTTAACTGAGACGTCTATCCCGGTGGCCTCGGCGAACTGGTCGATGATTGGCTTGACCAGGGACTCGCTCCGCCCCGAATAGATGACGAGGCTGCCTTCAGAGTTCCCATCGTCCGAAGTCCCTCCACAGGAAGTCATTACAACGGAGACGAGCGCGATTGCCAGCAGCAAGAACGGGACTAGTTTGAGTTGCGTCATTTCGTCTTCCTAACAACTAAGTACGGGCACGCCCTGCGTAACAGCCCATGCTAATTGCAGTGGTTAGCATATACTAACTAAATTGATGTTACAACACTTACTAGTGGAATTAGCCAGAGCGTTGTGAAGCGGGGTGTGTGGGCTAATTCCCCTGGCTGTACATGTGGGAGACGTAACCTGGAGTGAGCGATCCACGAAAGGCCTGGACATGCGGGGAAAACGCTGCTGGCCGAACTCCTACTGACGGCCGGAGGGCCGGCCCAACAGCTCCCCCACAAGGCCGGTGTCGTAGTCGCCTGAGCGAAACTGCGGCGAGGCCAGCGCCCGCAACAGGAATGGGATGTTGGTGGCCACTCCCTCGACTGCGAAATCACCCAGGGCGTCCGCCATGGCGTCGATTGCAGCGTCCCTGGAATCCCTGTGCACCATCAACTTGGCAATCAACGGGTCGAAGTAGGGAGTGACCTCGTCGCCCTGCCGCACGCCGGTATCGACGCGCACGCCGACGCTCGACGGCGGACGCCACGTGGAGAGCGTACCGGGCGATGGCAGCAACGTGTCGGGCTGCTCGGCGTACACGCGGCATTCCAGAGCGTGGCCACGCGGAGCGATGTCATCCTGCCGGAGCGCGAGCGGCTCCCCCGGGGCGATCCTGAGCTGAAGCTCCACCAGGTCGACTCCCGTCGTGAGCTCGGTTATGCCGTGCTCCACCTGGAGGCGCGTGTTGGCCTCCAAGAAGTAGCAGGCGCCGTCGGGCGCCCGCAGAAACTCGAACGTGCCGGCGTTCAGGTAGCCGATCCCCCTCGCCGCGACCAACGCGTTTTCCAACAGGTCGACACGTTGCGCTGCTGACAGGGCGGGGGGAGGGCGTCTCTTCGATTACCTTCTGGTGCCTGCGCTGCACCGAGCAGTTGCGCTCGCCGTCGGGCAGCACTTGTGCCTCCACGTGGCGCGCCCCTAGAATGGACTTTTCCAGGTACAGTTCACCGCTGCCAGATGCCCTGCTCGCGGAGGACCGCGCCCTGTTGGCGGCACGCATGAGCCGGGTCGGAGAGTCGGCCACCTCCAGGCCAATGCCGCCGCCGCCCGCGCTGGCCTTGACCATCAGCGGGAAGCCCACGTCGTTCCCCGTGTCGCCGAGCGCGGCCTGGTCCACCACGAATGCCGCGGGCAGCACGGGCACGCCGAACCGCGCCACAAACTGTCGCGCCTGCCACTTGTCGGCCATCGCCTCCGTTGCGGAGAGCGGCGGCCCGACAAAAAGCGAGCCCCGCTCTCTCGCACGCGCGGGCGAAGTCCGCGTTCTCTGAGAGGAAGCCGTAGCCCGGATGCACGGCCTCCGCGCCGCTCCGTCGCGCCGCGCTCCGACTCGGCGAACACGGCAACGGTCTCGACGCCCAGGCGGCGACAGGTGGCAACTGCGCGGCAAGACACTTCGACGCGGTTCGCGATCAGAATCCGGTTGAACAAGCTCGCTGCCGGTAGGCCGTCGTTACAACGTGCGCCCGACGGCGGCTATGACTTCGAGGGAGCGATTCGCCGTTGCTTCACGATCAGCGCCCGCCAGCACCGGATGGGCTATGACCTCAGTCGCGCCCATAGCGAAGAGTTCCCTTAGCCGGTCCGCAACCGCTTCCTCGCCGCCCATGAACACAACGTCGTCGATCATGCCGTCGGTCCACTCGCCGGAAGACGCCTCCGGGTGGCCTGAGGCGGCGAACATCTGCTGGTAAAACGGCGAGCGTGGGTAGTTGGAAAGCTGCTCTCTGGAAGCGGCGCGCGCCTCGTCGGCGTTGTCGTGGACGCACACTGGCGCGTGCGCGACGAGCGGCGGCGTCGGGCGTCCGGCGCGCTCCGCGCCGCGCCGCATGGCGGGCAGGGCGACGTCGCGCAGGTAGTTGCCCGGGCAGACCCAGCTTATCGCGCCGTCCGCCACCTCTCCACACGCCTCGAACGACCGCCTCCGAAGCGCCGACGCCATCACGGGTACGTCGGGTATGGGGTCGTTCGCCAGCCGCGCGTGGGCGTGGTACTGCGTGCCATCGTAGTCAACCTCGCCGTCCCACAACAGTGACTTGCACACCTGGATGTACTCCTTCAGGTTGGTCAGCGGCGCCGTGTGCTCGATTCCGTAAGTTGGCTCGATGCTGATTTTGTGGCTGGGGCCGAGTCCGAGCCGGAAGCGGCCCGGTGCGAGCTGTGCCACAACCTGCACCTGCTGAACGGTGGTTATCGGGTGCCTCGGATAGGTCGGCGTGATGCAGGTGCCGAGCAGGATGTTCTCGGTGCGCGCCGCCGCCGCCGCGAACAACGTGATACCGTCGATTCCGGCGCCTCCAGTGGTGAGCCACGCGGCACCGATGCTGCGCCTCTCCAGGTCCTCGATTCGCGCCAGAACGTCCTTGCTGTCGCCGCCCATAGCGGCCACGCCGATGCGCTTCTCGCCCATTTTTCGCCTCCAGTCTAACCAATGATCATCGACCGCACGGTCGTCCCGCGCCGCTTAGCGGCGGCCCCATTGTACGCCATCGGGCCCGGCGCGTCAGTCTGTGGCCGCGGGTTCCGCCGCGCCGGAGTTGAACAACCACGGTGGTGGCGTATACCATTGGCGCGCGGTCAGACCCACACAGGCCGACATCCGACCACGGTGCGAAAATGCCAATACTGCGAATCAACACCCATATCGACGCTCCTCCGGAGGAGGTGTTCCGACACGTCACGCTCTGGGACGGCGACGGGCCCACCGACGAGGCGCGTTTCGCATCGCACTACGGCACAATCGTGGAGAGGGACGGCGGCTCGCTGGAAATCGACGAGGATGTTGCGCGATTCCCGGACGACCCGCCCGACATAGTGCGCTGGCAGTGCTTTTTCGATTTCCCGGCGCGAAGACAGATGGTCGCGGTGGACTCGTCGTGGGCTGACCGCGAGGATACATTTGCCGCCGAGAACGGAGGCACACGCTGGCACATCCGGTGGCGCACCAAGATGGGCGGCTACAGGGGCCTGTTGCAGGCCGCGTTCTTCTGGCTGGTTCAAGGGAGGCGTATGAGCCGAGACTTGTTCGGTCCTGTCAGGGAGCGGTTCCCACCGCCAGTCTAGGAGACCGTAGCTCAGTCGTCTTTTCGGCCCCCAAGCCGGAACCAGGGTCGGGGATTCAGAAGCGGGTTCGAACGCGCGAGACGACCGGAATGGCCGCAACGGGCCAGCGGTCTACTCCCAGTCGAGAACGCGGCGCTCGCGCAGCCCCAGCACCTCTTCCCTGGAGTAGCCCAGTTCGCCCAGTATCTCGAACGTGTGCTGGCCCCTGGTGATGCCGGGACCCGCCTTGCTCGGCGTTCGGGAGAACTTAAGCACCGGACTGTATCTCCAGAAGCTGCCCAGGCTCTCGCTCTCGACCTCCGTAATGAAGCCATTCTCGGCGACGTGTTCGTCGTCATTGAAGAAGTGGTACATGCCGCGTTCCTCGACCTCCACGCAACCAAGGTCGGCGGCTGTAAGCGCACGCTCCCAGTGGTCGGCGGACGCGGTGGCGAATGCAGCGCCAAGTTCGCCGGCAAGCTCCGCGTCGTTGGCGCGCCGCGCGTCGGCAGTGGCGAATCGGGGGTCGTAAGCAAGCTCCGGCCGCCCGACAGCGTCGCAGAGAGGCCTCCACTCCCTGGCGAGAGGACAGGCGAGGTATACCCAGCCGCGGTCGGCCTCGTAGAGCCGGTACAGCGCGTTTGGGCCGTATCCAGCTGCGTCGGACACCTCCCTCGGAGGCTTGCCCTCGTAGTCGAAGAAGTCGTCCGCGTTGGCGTACGCATTCGCGCCGATCATCGTCGTCTCGATGTACTGGCCCTCACCGAACCGGTCGCGGGCGTAGAGCCCCAGCGCGACCGCTGTCGACGCCACCATGGAGGTGTTCGGGTCGGGGTTCACGTCCTGGGCGCGGCCCAGCATCCGCGACACTTCCACGATCTCGTCCATGGTCATGGCCGCGTCCGGGGCCGGAAGCGCGTCCCTCCCGGCCTGCGCCATCGCGCCGCCGGATACGGCGCCGCCGATGGGATGCATGGCCGGCCGGCGGTGGTACGGCCCGGTGGAGCCGTAGCCGCCCACGTACACGTAGACGATGTTCGGATTCAGCTTTCTGGCCTGCTCCAGGCCGACGCCGAGCCGCTCGGGCGCGCCGGGCCGCATGTTGTGCATGAGCACGTCGGCCTTTTCCACCAGCGAGAAGAGAATCGCCTGTCCTTCCGGCGTCTTCAGGTCGATGGACAGCCCTTGTGTGCCGGCCATCGTCCGGTTCGCCGCGATGCCGTTGTTCATCCGGCGCATCCAGTCGCCATCGAGAGTCTCGATGC
The DNA here is from genome assembly GCA_951812395.1 of uncultured Dehalococcoidia bacterium. Lineage (GTDB taxonomy): Bacteria > Chloroflexota > Dehalococcoidia > Lucifugimonadales > CATOSD01 > CATOSD01. The sequence goes on along the minus strand of CATOSD010000002.1, from coordinate 1,139,862 downwards.
GTATGACCCGCGCCCCCAACTCGGCGACCAGCGAACCACCCAGGGGACCGGCAATGACGGTGGACAGGTCCAGTACCGTCACGCCCTCGAAGGGATGGCTGGGCAGCTCGTCGCTCGTCGAGCAGTCTCGGTCCGTCTGTTCGGCCTCGTTCAGCCCGGCGAGAACCTCTGCCGTGTGCTGTCCCGGCCTGGGAGCCGGCCCCTGGATTCTGGGCGGCGTGGCGTTCATCGCGCATAGGGGCCCGAGCTGCCTGGTAAGACCCACGGCCGGGTCGAACAGGCGCTGGACGTGGCCGTTATGCACCATTTGAACGTGGTCCAAGGCCTCTCCGGAAGTCAAGAACGGCTCCGCGGCAACGTCGCTCGTTTCGCTGACGAACAGCGACATCCACTCGTCGAGCGTCTTCTGGCCGACCCTCTCCAGAATGATCTCGCGTAGCGCGTCTCGCTCCTCATCCAGCAGAGTGGGGGCGTTCTTGAAGCGCGGGTCCTCGTAGATGTAATCGAGCTCCAACGCGCGAATTTCGGCGTGGAACAGCCTGACCATGAGGTTCGCGAGCTGCATCCACTTGCCATCTTTCGTGCGCGAGGGGAGATACTGGATAGGCCCCGACCGCCTCAGATTGACCGTCTGATCCTCCGGGAAGCTGTCGGGGTCCTTGATCATCATCTGCCAGATTAGCCACTGGAGCATGTCGTAGTAGGTAACGGCTTGCATCAGGCTGGTCTCTACTAGCTGGCCCACGCCCGTCCTGTCCCGCACTACGAGCGCGCCGACTACTCCCCGCACTGTCGCCATGGCGGCGGCGTGGTTCGCCACCTTCACGGCGGCGTGGTGAGGTCCCTGCCGGGGGGTCTGGCCGGCGAAGTTCATGAGCCTGCCGGTCTTGGCCTGCACGAGGCCCTCATAGCCCCGATAGTTTGCGTAGGGGCCCTTCGGCCCGAATCCGGTTATCGAGGCGTAGACCAGGTCGGGACGCTGCCCCTTGAGCGTGTCGTAGCCGATGCCGAGTCTCTTTACCGTGGCGGGGCGGTAACCGACCACCGCGACATCCGACCGGCGAGCCAGGCCGAGAGCGTCGCGGTGGCCTTCGGGTGACGTCATGTCGAGGCACACGCTCTTTTTGCCCCGGTGCCAGAGCACCGAGGCGGGGAAAGCCCTGAACGAGTCTCCACCAGGAGGCTCGACCTTGATTACTTCGGCCCCGAAGTCGGAGAGAACCATTGTGGCGACTGAGCCTGCCATGCCCTTAGTAAAGTCCAGGACGCGGATGCCCTCGAGAACCTGTCGCAATTCGCCCCTCCTGGGCCGCTCCGGCGGTTGCCTACGTTCCGGGGTCGCCTGCCCTCCTGCCGATAGTCGAGTCGTAGTCGCGCTGGAGTTCCTTCGGCAGGTAGGTCTCTTCGAGTTCGCGCACCCGTGCGATCGACAGCAGATCTGCGGGAAGCTGGCGCTCGGGCGGCTTGGCATCGACCTCTTTGCGCCACTCGTACAGCGATTGCACGCCGCGCTCCTTGAAGTCTAGCAGCGCCTCCCAGCCTGCCTGGCCCATGGGCCCACCTGAGAGCCCGACATAGAGCGCGATCTTCTGCCCGTCGGCCTCCTGCTCTTCCAGCGTCGGGCCGGGAATGTAGTTGCCCTCGTCGTCGCGGTAGATCACGTCGTGGAGCAGGCAGAAGGACGGCAGGTCCACTGACGCCATCGCTATCTTGCACTCCTCCCACGACTGGAGCGACTCGAAGAAGATGACGTCCACGCCGGCCTCTTCGTACGCCTTGCCGCGAGCCAGCACTTCGTCGAATCCGCCACCCTCCGCGCCGCGGGCGTCGCTGCGCGCCACAATCACGAAGTTGGGGTCGAGCTCGTTGCGGGCGTCGATGGCGGCCTTGTACTTGCCGACGGCCTCATCAGTGCTGATGAGCCGGCGGCCCGCCATGCTGCCCGACTTCTTGGGGAAGTCCTGGTCTTCCAGGTGTACGCCCGCGACGCCTTGGCTGATGTACTCCTTGATGGAGCGATAGACATTCAACGCGTTGCCGTAGCCGGTGTCGATATCGGCGAAGACGGGAATGTTGACCGTCCTCGCGATTCTACCGGCATTGTCGGCCATTTCCTTCATCGAGATGACGCCTACGTCGGGCCAGCCTATGGTCCAGCCGGAGGTCATAGAGCCGGACATGTAGAACGCCTCGTATCCGGCCCGCTCGGTCAGCATGGCGTGATAGGGCGTGGAGCCGCCCGGCACGATGGTCAGACCGGGGCGGTAGAATATCTCCCTCAGCTTCCTTGTCATCTCCGGGTTGGTGGGCGGCATGTGCTGAACCTCCTGCTGATTTACGGGTGCTGTGCCGGCGGGACGGCGCGGCGTAAGTTGCCGCGGCGCTAAACTAGCCGCTGACGTTGTAAAGCCTCGCGCAGTTGTCCCAAAGTATCTTGCGCTTGGACCGCTCGCTTACGTTGGGAAGGTCGATGAACGTCTTCATCGCCTCCGGATAAAGCGAGTCCAGGTGCGGGTAGTCCGTAGATATTACAATGTTATCGTCGCCTATGTCATCTATCACCTGAGAAACGAGCGCCTCCGCCGGATCGACGGCGATGTAGCACTGCCGCAGAAAGTACTCGGATGGCTTCAGACTGAGCGGTATCTCCTCTGTCTCCTCGAATAACTCCCACTGCTCGTCGAGACGCCACAACAGCCACGGCAGCCATGCGCAGTTGCCCTCAAGGAACCCCATACGCAGACTTGGAAACCGCTCCAGAACGCCGCCCAGGACGACAGAGCCGATGGCCCACATGATGTTGAGAGGAGCGGTGAAGGCGTGGGATAGCACGGTGGGATTGGGATGGTCCCGGAACCAGTTGCCAGGGCTCTCGATCGCATATCCCCCGGACTGGCTGTGAAACGTCGCGGGAACGTCAAGCTCCTGGAGCGCGGACCAAAGCACGTCCACGTCCGGATCGTGCAGGTATCGGCCCCTCACCGGATGCGGCAGAAGGGTTACCGCCTTCATCCCCAGTTCGTCGACGGCCCGCCGGGCCTCTTGCGCCGCCAGACTCGGGTCGTGCAGCGTGACGATGGCCGACGGCAACAGCCTCGTTGGCTCCGGGGTGGCGAACTCCGCGAGCCAGTCGTTGTACGCCCGGCAGATAGCGGTCGCGTACTCGGCGTCCAGGTCGTCGCGGTCCACGTACATGTGGCTGCGGGAGCGGAACAGCACCGCCACTTCCACGCCCTCTTTGTCCATGGCCTCCAGCAGCAATTCCGCGGTGTAGCCGCGCATCTGCTCCTCGACGTAGCGGTCCTGCACCCGCGCGCCCAGTATAGCCTGAGCCCTGAGCATCTTCTGCCGGTTGGCCTCGAACTCCGGACTTCCAGCGTCGGGAGGCTCGGTTACCATGTCGAAGTATTGCCCCGATCCGGTGTGCACCCTCATTCTGGGGTCGAGATAGCGGTCGAACATGTCCGGCGGCTCCATCACGTGGATGTCGCTGTCCAGGATTCTGTACCCGTGCTTCCCCATCGACCACCTCGTGAAACGGCGCTCGGCTTGGCCCCTGCCGGCGGCCAAGCGCAGTATAGCAGCGCGAGCGCTCAACTGTAAGCAAGACCTGTCCCTCCACACGTTCGAAACGTAACGGCCGGCGGGGGATAGTTCCTTGCAAAGTTGACAAGGATGCGCCTTCTCTTTAACCTTCGGGCACAGATTACACGATACGCGGTAAACGACGAGTTGGAAGTGACTGAACACGTGACGGCAACGCAGGATGCCCAAGCCGAACTGGCCGCTTTGCGCAAGCGAGTCGGCGAGTTGGAGGCCTCCTTAGAAAGAAGACCGACCTTGTGGGAGGCCGTTGGAAGCGACGCGGCCCACTACAAGGCTGCATTCGACAACGTGGCCGACGCGATCGTGATCAACGTCGGGAGCCGGCGTGTGCTGATGAACCGTGCGTTCTTGACACTGCACGGCCTCACTGACGAGTCTGAGGTGTCGGGTCTTCCGCTTGACCACTTCGTCGTTCCCGAAGACCGCCCGATAGTCGGCGACTACATGGCGGCCAGGGAACGCGGCGAACCCGTACCGGGGGTCTTCGAGTACAGAATCAATCGCTCGGACGGCGAGGCGCGCACGGTTGAAGCCACGGCAGTGGCCACGGCCTTTCTGGGCCGTCGGGCGACCTTTGCCGTTCTGCGAGACGTGACCGAACGCAGAAGAGCAGAGGAAGAGAATCGGCGCCGTTCCGAGGAGACGGCAGCACTCTACATCATGGCCCAAACGCTGGCTCAGCCGGGAAGCTACACCGAGCGCGTAACCAGTCTCCTCGAGGCCCTGGTCGATCTGACCCACGCCGACCAAGTGGGCTTGAGGGTGCCCGACCAGAGTGGCAAAGGGTTGGTTGTGCTGGCCGTGGTCGGGCCGGCAGTCGGCGGGGACAGGCAGTACTTGCTCCCTTATTCCCAGAGTGTGACCGGCAGGGCCTTCACGCTGGGTGAACCGGTCATCGTGAACGACTATCGCAACAGCGACATGGCCATTCCACCCCTCCTGGCCAGGGGGATCGGGTCTATGGCCTCTTTGCCGGTCAAGGTTACGGGGCGAACAATCGGTGTGATCAACATCCTATCGAGCCTTCCCGACCACTTCACTGCCGACCGGGTCAGGTTCCTCACCACCATCGCCGGGGGAGTCGGGGCGCTGCTGGAAAACGCGCGGCTGCAGGAGACATTGGAACAGCGGGCGGCGGAGCTGGCCAGGTCGAACGCCGACCTGGAACAGTTCGCTTACGTCGCCTCGCACGACCTCCAGGAGCCGCTCCGGTCGGTTGTAGGCTTCACGAGCCTGCTGTCGCGGCGCTACAGCGGTAGCATGGACGAAGACGCGGACAGGTTCATCGGGAGAGCGGCGGCCGCCGCTTCCAGGATGCAGGGCCTGATAAACGACCTTTTGTCCTACAGCCGTGTTGGCCGAAACATGGACGACTTCGAGAGCGTGGACGTCCGCGTACTGCTCGATCACGAACTGGACTCGCTCCATGCGTCTATCGAAGATAGCGGGGCGCGTATAACCCGCGGAGCGTTGCCCACCATTAAGACCGACTCCACTCTCTTGGGGCACGTGTTTCGCAATCTCGTAGGTAATGCCATCAAGTATCGCGGCGAAAACCCGCCTGAAGTCCACGTCTCGGCCGAGAACTTGGGCGATGAGTGGAAGTTCGTCGTGCGAGACAACGGCATAGGCATCGACCCCCAGTTCGCAGACCGAATCTTCACGATCTTCCAACGCCTTCACCCACGCGAGAAGTACCCCGGCACCGGCATCGGCCTGTCGATCAGTAAGAAGGCCGTGGAACGCCTGGGCGGGCGAATATGGGTGGAGTCCCGGTTAGGACAGGGCTCCACCTTCTGTTTCACCGTGCCCGCTCAGTTGGGCCGGGGGTCGGTGGGCGACACCGCGAGGCGCGCGATGGAGGAATCCCTTTAGCCGGTTTCTCAGCCCAGTTTGAAAGGCTTGGAGAAGCGAATGCAAGCGAGAAAGTTGACGCGGACAATCGAGATACTTCACGTCGAGGACTCTCCTGACGACGTTGAGCTGACGCTTGAGGGCCTGAAGGACAGCAGCCTGCCGTACAACCTGACTGCCTTGCCCGATGGCGTGGAGGCTCTTGCGTTCCTACGCAAGCAGCGGGAATACGCCGGCGCGCCCGACCCCGACATCATCCTGCTCGACTTGAACTTGCCGAAGATGGACGGACGCCAGGTGCTGGAGGAGATCAAGACCGACGAGGCACTGAAGCACATTCCAGTAGTAGTGCTGACCACCTCCCAGGCCGAAGAGGATATCCTGAAGAGCTACCAACTCCACGCGAACTGCTACATTACGAAGCCGGTGGAACTGGACCAGTTTTTCGCGGCGATCAATTCAATCGAAGACTTCTGGCTGCACCAGGCGCAGTTGCCATGCGGCGGGGCCTGATATAAACGCCGGCGATCTGCGCGAAGTTGCGCCAGGTAGCACAGGCGAGGGATGGGCCGTGGCTGAAGGGCGAACAACCATACTGCTTGTAGAAGACAATCCGGACGACGCGCTGCTGATCCGGGAGATGCTTGCCGACGCTGACGGCGGATCGTTCGAATGGATCCACGCCGAGAGGCTGTCGGAGGGGCTGGAAGAGTTGTCTGTGGGCAGTGCCGACGTGGTGCTGCTCGACTTGTCCCTTCCCGATAGCCACGGCCTGGACACCTTTGCCACGGCGCACTCGCATGCTCCCGAGACTCCCATAATCCTCCTGACCGGATTGGACGACGAAGAGCTGGCTGTGCAGGCGGTGCAACTAGGAGCGCAGGACTACCTCTCGAAGAGCCGGATGGAAGGCCAATTGCTCGTCCGTTCCCTGCGTTACGCGATCGAAAGGCAGAATCTGTTGGCCGAGATGGTGAGGCAGTCCGACGAGCTCGCACGTGTCAACGAAGACTTGAGACGCTCTAATGCCGAACTGGAGCAGTTCGCATACGTGGCATCCCACGACTTGCAAGAGCCACTGCGCATGGTCTCCAGCTACGTCGAAATCCTCGCGGAGGACTACTCCGGCCGGCTGGACGTCGACGCCGACAGGTTCATCGGCTACGTGTTAGATGGCGCGACACGAATGAAGGGCCTCATCAACGACCTTCTTACTTACTCGCGCGTTGGAACGCAGGGGAAGCCATTCGGTCCCGCCGATTGCAACTTTATAGTGGAGCGCGTGCTGATGGACCAGGCCCGCGCCCTGGATGAATGTGGCGGCAGGGTAACGTATTCGGAACTGCCGATATTGACGGGCGATGACACCCAACTGACGCAGCTGCTGCAAAACCTTCTGAGCAACTCGCTAAAGTACAGGCGAGACGTTGCCCCGCGAGTGCACGTCTGCGCCGAGAGACGGCGTGATGCGTGGGCCTTCTCGGTCCGCGACAACGGAATTGGTATCGAGCCCCGTCACTCGGAGCGCATCTTTCAGATGTTCCAGCGGCTGCACCATCGAAGCGAGTATCCCGGATCGGGAATCGGGCTGGCGGTATGCCAGAAAATCGTTGAAAGGCACGGAGGAAGAATCTGGGTAGAGTCCGAACCGGGCAAGGGGTCTACCTTCCATTTCACAATCTCGACGTCACTAGAAGAGGAGGCTGACCATGGTAGTTGAAGATTCGGACATCAGACCCGTCGACGTACTGTTGGTAGAAGACAACCCCGCGGACGTGGAGTTGACGGAGCGAATACTGAGAGACTCCGATCACCCCCTGCGCATCACCGTTGCCGAGGACGGGGAAGTGGCGATGGCGATGCTGCGCAAGGTTGGAGAACACTCCGACACGCCTACGCCCGACCTCGTACTGTTGGACCTGAACATGCCCAGGATGAACGGATACGAAGTGTTGCAGGAGATGAGCCAGAGCCAGGACCTGGATCGCATTCCGATCCTGATTCTGACCTCGACGCAGGCCGAGAGAGACCGGCTGCAGTTCTCCAATGTCAGCCCAGGCCGGTATTGCACCAAGCCCCTGCCTATCACTCGGTTCAATGACATCCTGGGGTGGCTGAGGTCGGAGGAGTACGTCGCCTGGTCCGCCCTCAGCACTCAGCCCGACCAGGAGAGAGAGCCGGCGATTCTGGAGAAGTTTTCCGAGATCGCCGCGCTCGACGACCGAGAGCGTTCGGATCGTGTGGCAACCCTGCTCCGCGCCGAGCACGACATGCAGGCGGACGGGATACGCGGGATTATGGCAACCAGGCTGCGCGTCCTGCTCCAGATGGACGAGGAAGCCGCGAAGACCATCGCCAATACGTACAGCACGGGTGTACAACTCTTGTCGTCCGAACAGGCCATGCTTCACGTAGCGATTTCTCAGCGCCTGAGCGAGGACTTCTCGGAAGAGGACCGCGGCAGGCTGATGGCAATCGACCCCAGACTCTTCGGCGCACGACCTCAACCGGCGCGGGCGCCGAGACAGGAGAGTGAGCCGGCCGCTCCTCGTAAGCGCTGGTGGTGGCCGTTCGGCGGCTAACCGAGGAGCCGTCTGACGCCTTGCTCCGGGACGGCTTGCCGCCGGCGCTCCGGGCCTCGCGGGCCACAATGGCGCCGCGAGGCCGCAATGCCGCGCGGTACAGTTCCTGCGTGCTATAATTTGCTATGCATCTGTGGAGAAACACACGCCTTAAGGACCACCTGTGACCGACGACGCAACACCAATCGACCTGGAGAAGATAGTGTCGCTGTGCAAGCGGCGGGGCTTCATATTCCAAAGCAGCGAGGTCTACGGAGGCCTGTCAAGCACGTATGACTACGGGCCGCTTGGCGTCGAGCTAAAGCGCAACGTCAAGGATGCCTGGTGGCGCAAGTTCGTTTGGGGCCGGGACGACATGGTGGGCCTGGACTCGGCCATCATCATGCATCCGGATGTCTGGCGTGCCAGCGGCCATTTGGACAGTTTCACCGACCCGCTCGTGGACTGTCGCGATTGCCGCAAGCGCTGGCGCGAGGATCAGCTAGACGAGCCGCGCTGCCCAGACTGTGGCGGCCTTCTGACCGACTCCCGCAACTTCAACCTGATGTTCCGGACCTACATGGGGCCGGTCGAGGAGGAAGCGTCGACCGTCTACCTCAGGCCCGAAACGGCCCAGGGCATATTTGTCAACTTCAACAACGTCCTCAATACCACCCGGCGCAAGCTGCCTTTCGGCGTGGCGCAGATCGGAAAGGCCTTCCGCAATGAAATCACAACCGGCAACTTCATCTTCCGCACCCGCGAGTTCGAGATCATGGAGATCGAGTATTTCGTGAAACCGGGTGACGACGACGAGTGCCACCGCGTGTGGGTGGAGGAGTGCCTGGACTGGTACCGCGAACTGGGCATCAGTCCCGAACGGCTGCGGGTCCGGGCGCACGAGGGCAGCGAGCTGGCCCACTACTCCAAGGCCACGCACGATATTGAGTACCGCTTTCCCTGGGGCTGGGGAGAGATACAGGGCATCGCCAACCGGACGGACTACGATCTGTCCGCCCACGGGTCAGCGAGTGGTGAGTCGCTGTCCTGGTTCGACGACGACGCCGGCCAGCGGGTGGTGCCGTTCGTAGTCGAGCCGTCCGCCGGCGTCGACCGCGCCTTGATGACGTTTCTGGTGGACGCCTACGCCGAAGAGGAGGCTCCCACAACGTCGGGTCGTACGGAGCGGCGCGTCCTCCTACGTCTTCATCCGTCACTCGCGCCGGTGAAGGTCGCGGTGCTGCCGCTCAGCCGAAACCAGAGGCTGGAGCCACTGGCCCGGAGCGTCTTCGAAAGCGTCAGGCGCTCGTCGGGCAGGAACGGCGTCGTGCAATACGACTCGGCCCAGAGCATCGGGCGGCGTTACCGCCGGCAGGACGAGATAGGCACGCCCATATGCGTCACGGTGGACTTCGACTCGCTCGACGACAACGCCGTCACCATACGCGAGCGCGACTCGATGGCGCAGACCCGCGTAGCCATCGACGCGCTGCCGGGCGAGCTGGCGGGTCGCCTGGCGGGCTGACTGGCGGATGACCCGGCCCCGTTAGTCAGGCACGCCAAAAGAACTCGAGAGGGAAAGTGCGTCGACATGGGCCTCGAGGTCGCCGAAATCACCATGAACTGGCTCGAAGCACCCACCGGGACGGTCCACAGCTTCGCGAACAGCCTTGTGGAGGGATCGGACGCTTGGGGACCCGGCATCGCCTTCGGGTTCTATTCCAGGGACGACCTCGTAAGCGAGGCGAGACGGTACTGCGAATCGAATCCGGCTTCGCCGGAGGAGCGCGACCAGATACGGCGATGGATCGAGGGCCTGCCATTCGACCCCAGCGATTTTGTGGCGCTCTACTTCAGCTGGTAGACCGGCAAGCACGCGCATGAAGATAGTACACTTCAGCGACGTACACATAGGTGTCGAAAACTACGGCCGGATCGACCCCGACACAGGGCTATCAGCGCGGCTGGCCGACTTTCTATCTACTTTCGACGAGGTGGTCGAATACGCGATCGGCGAACGAGCCGATCTCGCGCTGTTCACGGGCGACGCCTACAAGAGCCGCAACCCGAGCCAGACGCACCAGCGCGAGTTCGCCGCCCGTATCGCCCGGCTCACCAACGCCGGCATTCCGGTGTTCCTTGTGGTCGGCAACCACGACATGCCACTCACCGCCGGCCCCGCGACTGCGCTCGAGATTTTCGACACGCTGGGCGTCCGCATGGTGCACGTAGGCGAGCGCCTGGCCGCCCGCGTCGTCGATACGCCTGCCGGATCGCTCCAGATCGTCTCCGTTCCCTGGATCAGGCGCAGCCACTTCCTGGCGTCAGATGAGCGGAGCGGGCTGAACATCGACGCGATTAACGCCCTAATCCAGGACCGCCTGACCGAAGGCGTGAAGACTCTCGCAGAAAGCCTCGACCCGTCCATGCCCGCCGTGCTGGCCGCCCACGTGACCGTAAGCTCCGCAGTGGTCGGCGGCTCCACTCGCGACGGCGTGCGTCACGGCTCCGAACGCAGCATGATGCTGGGCCGGGACCACGTGCTGCTCCGCAGCAGCCTGGCGCGTCCGCAGTTCGACTACGTGGCTCTGGGTCACATTCACAAGCACCAGGTTGTCAGCGAGCGGCCCATGATGGCCTACGCCGGCAGCCTCGAGCGTGTGGACTTTGGCGAGGAGGGCGACGACAAGGGCTTTTGCGTTGTCGAGCTGGACTCTTCGCTTCCAGCTGGGTCACGCTTGAAGTCATTCAGATTCCAGGAGGTGAACGCGCGAAGGTTCATCACCATCGACGTCAGGCTGCGGTCCGGAGACCTGGATCCAACCGCCACGGTGTTGGAAGAGATCAATCGGCAGCGCGTCGAAGGAGCGATAGTCAAGCTCGGCATCGAGTTTCCCGTCGAGCTGCAGGGACACCTGAGAGACGCCGACATCCGGCAGGCCCTCAACGGCGCATTCTACGTCGCCTCCGTCTCCAAGACGCCCATCGAGCAGCCCAAGAGCAGACTTGGCGCGGCCTACTCCAAGGGCGCCACACCACAGGAGTTGCTGCGTCTGTACCTAGACAGCAAGAACGTGGCAGAGGATAGGGCGGCTATCCTGATTGGCAGGGCGGAAGAGCTGATTGTGGAGGAAGTCTGACTGTTGGACAATCTTAACTCGCGTTCGAATGCCCCCTCGCTGCTGGCAGTCGTGCTGTTGGCGGCCCTCTGTCTAGCACTGCTAGCCGGCTGCGGGGGTGGTTCCGCCGAAGCCGACGACTCTGAGCCGGCCGCGACCGCAGACGCCGCGCCGGCAGACCCCGCGCCGGACTTCGAGCTGCCGCTGTTCGGCAACGCCAACTACACCGCCGGCGACACCCTCACCCTGTCCGAGTTGGAAGGCCGGCCCGTCGTGCTGAACTTCTGGTTCCCGTCGTGCCCGCCGTGCGTAGCTGAAATGCCCGACCTCGAAGCCTCATTCCAGGAGCACAAGGACGCCGGCCTCGCCTTTATCGGCGTGCAACTTGTCGGCGTGGACAGCGAGCAGAACGGGCAGGAGTTCGTCGACAGGCTTGGCGTGACCTACGCTCTCGGCCCTGACCGTGAGGGCGATATCGCTTTCCAGAAGTACGAGGTGCAGGGCTTTCCCACCACATTCTTCCTGGACGCCAATCACGGAATTGTGCGCAAGTGGAGCGGCCCGCTAAACCGGGAGAAGCTCGAGGAGCTGGTCGACGAGATACTCCCTTAGTGTTGCGCGCCGCTGGCATTCCGGGTAGAAGGATCCTGCGTGATGCGCGAGTTCTGGAGGGCGGCCAGTTAGATGCTACACCTGAGATGAGCGTCACCGACGTTTTCATGCTCGTGGTCCGATGGCTGCACGTGATATCCGCGGTGGCCTGGGTGGGCGGCAGCATCTTCTACCTGTTGGTGCTGCGCCCCGCTTCGCGGCGTTCGCCGGGCGCGACCACTCTCCTGGGGGATGCCACCGCGAACGAGTTCCGCGCGCTCGTCGACACCTGCGTCATCGTGTTGATCGTCACAGGCGGCGTGCTCACGTTTCACCGGCTCGAATCAGCCTCCGTCGGCGCCGCCTACGTCTCGGTGCTCGCGGCAAAGGTTGCGCTCGCTGTGGTCATGTTCGCCATCGCGTGGCGCAGGCGCAGGCCCCGGCGTTCGCCAATGCCACTAGAAGAACCGGAGCCAGCGACCGGACGTCTCGCGCGGGTCTCACGCGCCCTGTCGGGCTACAACCTCGTGGCGATTCTGGGTGTGCTCGTTTTTCTGCTGGCAGATCTGCTCGCGGCGCTGTACGAGATTGCAATTTCTAGCTAGCGCGCCACGCGACTGATCAGACGCGGAGTTCGGGAGGAAGCAGGTTGGGGATGGTGTCCTCGATTGGGAAGACTTCGCCGCATTCGGAGCAGCGCAGGCTTCCTTCCACAATCTCGTCGCCCTGGCGCCGGTCGACGGTGAGGCCCAGTTCGCCCCTGCACAGCGGGCAGACTAGTATGTCCATCAGCTCATCTTTCAACGCCACGTACCTCCTGAGACTCGCCGTAGCTTAGGCCTAGCGTTTGCGGCCCAGAATGCGGATCTGCGACGTGGTGAAGAACAGCCTGCCATCGCCATCGCGTCCTATGTCCACGTGCCGCTTTAGCGTTTCCGGGGCGTTCTCTATCAGGTCGTAGATGCGCTCGCGGTTTTCGGGCGGAGTGTCTGCGCGGTCCATCCAGTTCTCCATCGAGCTCAGGCGCCCGCTGGTGACGTAGACCTCGCTGACCTCGAGTCCCGCCGCTCGATAGGCGTCGTTCCACTCGTTGAAGCTGTGATTGCTGCCGTGGCTGGAATCCCGCAACCACTCCAGATCATCGACGTATGCCCTCGCCTCCGGGTCCTCGGGACCCATACTGTCGGCAACGAGTACGATGCCGCCAGTCCGGCACACACGGGCCATCTCCCGCACCGCACCCGGATGGTCCGGAAAGTGAGCAGCCGCCAGCCGCGAGGTCACGATGTCGAACTGTTCGTCCACGAACGGCAGGGCCTGCGCGTCGGCGGCCACGCGCCACACGTTGGCGACGTCCCTGTCGCGCATCACGACCGGAATCTCCCTAAGCATCAGCATGGTCACGTCGCTCGCGACCACGCGGCCCACGTGCGGAGCAAACGCGCAGGCCAAGTGGCCCGGGCCGGTTCCCACGTCCAGCACGACCTCGTCGCCTCGCGGCGCTGCCATACGCACCAATTGCTCGAGTGCCTCCAGGTTACCGTGGCTCTCCCTGTAGCGTCCGGCGCGCTTGCCGAAATAGTCTATAGAGGCGAGTTGGCGCGGCGCGGCCGAGGTGTCTTCCATCGTTGTGAACTCATCCCTTTTCTGGTCTGTCGTCAGTCTCACGGGCGTGCCAGAAACCGCTGCCCGCAAAGCACGCCAAACGATAGCACCGCTCGGCACGTGCGTCAAACGGCGCGAATTGACGGCGGGGGAGAGGCTGCGAGCCGCCGATTGGGGGGAATTCACCGAAATGTGTTCCAAACTGTTCCGTTTTGTTCCGTCCCGTAGCTGGGAGCACTTGCCGCCGGGACCGCCTACGGTGGACACTACAGCGGCCTTTGGACTGAAAGAACGAAAACTCCGACAATTGTGGGACAGCCGGCGGGATGTCACTGCCGGGCCGGTGGTGGTTGCCGAACGGGGGTGTCGGTTCGTCATGGAGATAATAGCACGGATGTGCTTGCAGGTCAATGAGGTTAGCCCTTTGTTGCCGGCTCTGTAGGCAGGTCGCACTTCGGCAGCGTCTGACCGTGCTAGATCGGTTTCCGCCCGTAGCTGAAACTTGCGGCGATATGCGTTATCTGATAGTGTCAATGCCTGATATTCCTACTGATGGTGACCTGATTCCAACATGGTTGTGCGCCGCGCAGTCGACCAAAAACGAGAAGAGCTTCGAGAGAAGCGGGAAGAGGCGCTGCTTGGCGGCGGCGCCCGCCGCATCGAGGGGCAGCACCGACGCGGCAAACTCACCGCGCGAGAGCGGATAGCCATGCTCCTCGACGAGGGCTCGTTCGAGGAGATCGACGCCTTCGTACTACATCGAGCCACCGAGTTCGGCCTCGAAAACCAGAAGTTCCTTGGCGACGCGGTCGTTACCGGATATGGCAAGGTGAACGGTCGGCTGGTCTTTGTCTACTCCCAGGACTTCACCATACTGGGCGGGTCGCTCTCAGAGGCTGTGTCCCAGAAGGTGTGCAAGGTCATGGACCTCGCCGCCTCCACCGGCGCTCCTATCTTGGGCCTCATCGACTCAGGCGGCGCCCGCATACAGGAGGGCGTGGACAGCCTTGCGGGCTACAGCTCGATTTTTCATCGCAACGTTCGCGCGTCGGGCGTGATACCACAGATATCGGTAATCTTGGGCCCTGCGGCTGGCGGCGCGACCTACTCGCCCGCTCTGACCGACTTCGTCTTCATGGTCGAGGGCGTCGGGCAGATGTACATCACAGGCCCCGACGTCATTCGCTCCGTGACCGGCGAGGACGTGAGCCACGAGGAGCTAGGCGGCGCGTCGAGCCACGCGGCCAAGAGCGGCGTGGCCCACTTCGCCTTTGCGAGCGAACAGGAGTGCTTCGCCCAGATTGCCCGGCTGCTGTCGTTCCTTCCGCAGAACAACATGGAGGAGCCGCCGCGCCAACCTCCTCGCGATGACGCCGAGTTTTGGGACGAGGCGCTCGCGGAGCTCATCCCGGACAACCCGAACCAGCCGTACGACATGCTCGAGGTGATTGGCCGCGTAGTCGACGACGGCGAGTTCATGCAGGTGCACGAGCGGTTCGCCGGCAACGTCGTGGTGGGATTCGCCAGGATCAATGGCCGGCCCGTCGGCATCGTTGCCAACCAGCCCTTCTTCCTGGCGGGCGTGCTGGACATCGACTCGTCGGTCAAGGCCGCCAGATTCGTCAGATTCTGCGACGCTTTCGACTTCCCTTTGGTGACATTCATCGACGTGCCCGGCTTTATGCCCGGCACAACCCAGGAACACAGCGGAATCATCCGCCACGGCGCGAAGCTCATTTTCGCCTACGCCGAGGCCACCGTGCCCAAGGTCAGCGTCATTACCCGCAAGGCATACGGCGGCGCCTACATCGTGATGAGCAGCAAGAACCTGGAGGGGGACATCAATTACGCCTGGCCCACCGGCGAGATCGCCGTGATGGGGGCCGACGGGGCAGTCAACATCGTGTATCGCGGGGAGCTGAGAGACTCCGACCGTCCCGAGGAGCTTCGGGCGGACCTGATACGCGACTACGACGAACGGTTGATGAACCCGTACATCGCCGCCAACCGCGGCATGATAGACGACGTGATCGATCCCGCCGAGACCCGGCGGCGTATCTCCCACGCGCTGGACATGCTCGCCAACAAGCGGGACGCGATGCCATTCAAGAAGCATGGGAGCATCCCGCTTTGATATCGCCCGCGGGCGGTCGCCCGGCTCCAGACCAGAGGCTGGTTGCCGCCATAACCGCGGCGGTGCAGGCGTTCCTGAATCAGGAGGCGGCGCAACTGCCCACTGCTCAGTGCACACGCGTGGGGCGCGCCTGGAAGCTCGCCGCCCGCAACCCGTCCTTCGAATCCCCGACCGTGCGGGCTCTCTCCTGGAGAGGCCGCTAGCCCGCGCCCCGAACAGCCACCGAGTGAGATTTGCAGAATTGGCCGCCAACCCTATCAAGATAACCGACACCACCTTCAGAGACGCCCACCAGAGCCTACTCGCCACGCGGCTCGAGATGGCGGACATGGAACCTGTCGCTGCCGCCATGGACGAGATAGGTTTCCATTCGATGGAGGTGTGGGGCGGTGCTACCTTCGATGCCGCCACCCGGTTCTTGAACGAGGACCCGTGGGAGCGGCTGCGCACGTTCAAGCGACTCATGCCCAACACTCCGCTAATGATGCTGCTCAGAGGCCAGAGCCTCGTAGGATACCGCGCATACGCCGACGACGTAGTGGACACCTTCATCGACCGCGCGGCCCAGGTGGGCATAGACATCTTCCGCGTGTTCGACGCCCTCAACGACGAATGGAACCTCGAACAGGCGGCCCGCGCCGTCAAGGCCAGCGGCAAGCACCTACAGATGGCGATCTGCTACTCCATCACGGAAGGCGGGCGGCTGGGTGGCCCCATATATTCCCTCGACTACTACGTCGATAGGGCCAGGCGCTTCCAGGACATGGGCGCCGACAGCATCTGCATCAAGGACATGGGAGGTCTGCTGGCGCCGTACGATGCCTTCGACCTGGTGACCGCGCTCAAGCCCGTGCTGAACGTGCCATTGCAGCTCCACACGCACTACACGAGCGGGATGGCGTCGATGACGGTGCTGAAGGCAATCGAGGCCGGCGTGGACGTCGTAGACACGTGCCTCGCGCCGCTGGCGATGCGCACGGCGCAGCCCGCCATCGAACCGCTGGAGGTGGCGCTGCGAGGCACCGAGCGCGATTGCGGCCTCGACCTCGCGGCAATCCTGGAGGTGGGAGATTACCTGGAATCCGTCCTGCCCAAGTACCGCCACCTGATGCAGGACTCGAAGTCCGCCGTCATCGACGTTCGTGTACTGGACCACCAGATACCCGGCGGCATGGCGAGCAACCTCATCTCGCAGCTACGCGAGGCGAACGCTCTCGACAGGCTCGAAGAGGTGCTGGCCGAATTGCCAAGGACGAGACGAGACCTGGGCAACCCGCCTCTGGTCACGCCCATGAGCCAGATGATCGGCTCTCAGTCCGTGAGCAACGTGTTGTTCGGCAGGTACGCTATGGTATCTGACCAGGTGCGGGAGTACGCCTCCGGCATGTACGGACGCCCGCCGGCCCTGCTCGACCCCGAGGTTCGTAGCATCGCGCTCCGAGGAGACGCGCGAGACGGCCGGCCCATTACGGGCAAGCCGTCGGCCCTGCTTGCGCCCGAATTGGAGCGCGCCGCCGAGCAGGTCAGGCCGCTCTCCGACGACCTCGAGGACGTGCTCACATACGCGCTGTTTCCGTCCACCGGCATGAGATTCCTGCGCGTCAAGTACGGCATGGACCCGCGGCCCGGCAGTTCGGCGCCCGCCGCGCAGTCCCCAGAGCAGCCCGAGACGCTGCCGGAGAAGAGCTCGCGAGCGCGCGCCTTCAACGTCTTCGTCGAGGGGTCCGTCTACTCGGTCGAGGTGGACCCACTGCAATCCACGCCATCAGCAATCGCGGCCCAGCCGCAGCGTCCGACCGCCGCCCCTGCGCCGGCCGCCGCTGCCGCCGCCTCCGCGCCTACTCTCGCCGCCGAGGGCGAGGCGGCCATCACGGCGCCAATGCCGGGTATCGTGCTGCGGTACGTCGTCGAGGTCGGCCAGAGCGTGGCCGCCGGCGACCCCGTGCTCGTGCTCGAGGCTATGAAGATGGAGAATACGCTTCCTTCGCCGATCAGCGGCTTGGTGAAGTCGCTTTCGTTCGATGCGGGCGTAACCGTTTCGAAAGATGACGTTCTGGCGGTCATAGCGCCTTGACGACTCGGCCCTAAGAGGGCGGCTGCAGCGCAAGGCCGGACCGACCAGCATGAATCGCGTAGACTGACCAGAAACGTGAAAGGAGTCTCAATGGCATACGAACAGGTTATCGAGTCCGCCAAAGAGCATTTCGGCACCGTGCTCCAGCAACAGTTGGAGCGCGTAGAAATGCTCAAGGAAGAGGGCGACTGGACCGACTACTCTTCCATCAGCCCCATCATCATCGGCATGTTGGGCGGAGACGGCATCGGACCCTCCATCAGCGCGGAGACACAGGCCGTGTTGGCATACCTGCTGCGAGACGAAGTAGCATCCGGCAAGGTGGAGTTCCGCGTCATCGACGGCCTGACCATCGAGAACCGGGCAGAGAAGTTGCAGTCCATCCCGGACGACGTCCTCGCCGAGATCAAGGAATGCCACGTCACGCTGAAGGGTCCTACCCACACGCCGGAGCAGGGCGACGGCTGGCCCAACATCGAGAGCGCCAACGTTTCCATGCGCAAGGAGCTGGACCTGTTCGCTAACGTTCGCCCGGTGCGCATACCAAGCCAGGGCGTGGACTGGACGTTCTTCCGCGAGAACACCGAGGACATGTACGCGGTGGGCAGCCAGGGCCTGAACGCCACCGACGATCTGGCCATCGACTTCCGCGTCATCACCAGCCAGGGCTCCGAGCGCATCATCGACGCGGCATTTGCGCACGCACAGCGCACGGGCAGGGACAAAGTGACCATCGTCACCAAGGCCAACGTCGTCAAGACCACCGACGGCAAGTTCCTGGACATCGCCCGTAAGGTGTCCGAGCGCTACCCCGGAATTGATTGGGACGGCTGGTACATCGACATCATGACCGCCGCTCTCATTAACCCCGCTCGCCAAAAGGACTTCCAGGTTCTGGCTCTGCCGAACCTCTACGGCGACATCCTTACCGACGAGGCGGCCCAGATCCAGGGCGGCGTCGGCACCGCGGGAAGCGCCAACGTAGGCAAGCGCTACGCGATGTTCGAGGCTATCCACGGCAGCGCGCCCCGCATGGTGCAGGAGGGCAGGGCCCAGTACGCGGACCCCAGCTCGCTGCTCCGCGCCGGCGCGATGATGCTGGAGCACATCGGCTTCGAGGGCCTGGGCGGCAAGCTGCATAAGGCGCTGGACATCTGCGGACAGTACGAACGCAAGGTCATCACCACCGGCCGCAACACTGGCGCGACCAGCCAGGAATACGGCCAGTACATCATGTCCACCGTCGAAGACCCGACCGTCGAGGACAGGTGGCAGGAGTACGTCGAAACCGTTGGCTAAGCCTGGAGCAAGCCAGGAGGGAGGACGCGCTCGACATTGAAGGTAGTCAGGGCACACAACATGACCCGGGACGCGGCCGCCGAAAGGATCGTGTCAAGCTTCGACGAGTTCGTGTCGGGCTTCGATGACACGGTATCCGGGGTAACCCGCACTTGGTCGGGCGACACGATGGAGTTTGAGTTCAGGGCCCGCGGCCTCAACTTCAAGGGCACCCTGGAAGTAACTGACGCCGACTACGAGATCGACCTCTCGATACCGCTCGCGCTTCGGCCCTTCGAGGGGCTCGTTGCGGAGAAGCTGGAAGAGGGACTGGACGACTTCCTGGAGGCCTGATCGGCCGTTCGGCGGGCGGGTCGCGGACCGCCCCTACGCTAACGACGCCAATCTTGAAAGATCGGAGTACGCAACGGACATGCGCAGCAAGGTAACAGTGGTAGGCGCCGGCAACGTCGGCGCGACCGCCGCACAACGCATATACGACAAGGGCTACGCCGACGTGGTGCTGGTCGACATAGTCGAGGGGCTTCCCCAGGGGAAGGCCCTCGACATGCTGGAGGCCGGCCCCATCCTCGGTACGGACGCCTCCATCCTCGGCACAAACGACTACGTCGATACCGCCGGATCGGACATCGTGGTCATCACCTCCGGCGTGGCGCGCAGGCCCGGCATGAGCCGCGACGACCTGCTGCTGACCAACATGAACATCATCACCAGCGTCGTCACGCAGGTTGTGGAGCATTCCCCGAACGCCATGCTGCTCGTCGTGACTAACCCGCTCGACGCCATGGTGCAGCGCGCCTACCAGGTGAGCGGCCTGCCCAAGGAGCGCGTGTTCGGCATGGCCGGCATTCTGGACACCGCGCGATTCCGCACCTTCATCGCCCAGGAGCTTGGCGTCTCGGTCGAGGCGGTGGCCACGTTTGTGCTGGGCGGCCACGGCGACACCATGGTGCCCATCGCCGCCAGCACCACCGTCGGGGGCACGCCGCTGTCCGAGCTGCTGCCGCCGGAGCGCGTGGACGCGTTGGTGAAGCGCACCCAGGACGGCGGCGCGGAGATTGTGAACCTGCTCAAGAGCGGCAGCGCCTACTACGCCCCGTCCGCCGCTATCGTTCAGATGGTCGAGTCCATCCTGTTCGACAAGAAGCAGATACTGCCGTGCACCGCGTACCTGGAGGGAGAGTACGGCATAGACGGAATCTACGTCGGCGTTCCGGTCAAGCTCGGCGCCGGCGGTGTGGAGCAGGTCATCGAGTTCCAGCTCACGCCAGCCGAGGCCTCCGCACTCCAGCACTCCGCCGACGCCGTGCGCGAGCTCATTGAGGTGATGGCCGCGGCGGGGTAGGGTTTGCTGTTGCGTCTCGCTAAAGACTAAGCGCGGATGTGGAGGGAAGAGTGGGACGAAGACCAATACAAGTGGTGTTTCAGGACGGACAGCCTTCGGCAGTGATCCTGGACCTGCAGGAGTACATGGAGATACTGGAGAGACTAGAGGACTTCGAGGACCTCCAGACACTACGTGAAATGCGGAGCAAGCCGCTGGAGTTCCAAAGCCTCGAGCACTTCTTGCAAGAAGACGTCCCGGGTGTATGAGGTCCTTCTCGAGCGCACCGCACGGCGATCTCTGAGGAGATTGAGCCCAGAGCAGTACGGCAGGGTTGTAGAAACAATCAGGGGCCTTGCGGAGAACCCTCGACCTCGTGGATGCCGCAAGATATCGGGTACCAACAGTGACTGGCGTGTCCGAATCGGAACGTTTCGGGTGATTTACGAGGTAGATGACCCCGCCCAGCTGGTGAGAGTGATGTTCCTTCGGCATCGGCGGGAAGCGTACAGATAACCGCGCTTTCAGGAAGCACCCGGCCCTCGAAGAACCACGATTGGCTGATGGGCGGCACGGAACGCTACTCGAATCCAGAAGTGAAAGGAAAGCACTACCATGCCACAAGGTGACGTTGGTTTCGTAGGACTAGGCATCATGGGCCGGCCCATGGTCCGCAACCTGTTGAAGGCCGGCTACTCGCTGACGGTGTACGACATCGTCGGCTCCGCAGTCGAGGAGATGGTCACCGAGGGCGCGGCCGCCGCCTCTTCGGCCCGCGAGGTCGCCGAGAATGCCCCCGTCGTCATAACGATGGTGCCGGACTCGCCGCACTCCGAGGCCGCCATTCTCGGCGAGGGCGGCGTGCTCGAGGGCGCGTCCGCCGGCTCGGTGGTCATCGACATGAGCTCCATCGCGCCCGGCAGCTCCCAGAAGATCGCTGCCGCCTGCGAGGCGCAGGGCGTCGGCTTCCTGGACGCTCCGGTAAGCGGCGGCGAGCCGGGCGCAATCGCCGGCACGCTGGCAATCATGGTGGGTGGCAAACAGGACGTCTTCGACGCTCATTACGAGTTGCTCGGCCACATGGGCACGAGCATCGTGCTGTGCGGAGACTACGGCGCTGGCAACACCACCAAGCTCGCCAACCAGATCATCGTCGCCGTCAACATCGAGGCCGTGGGCGAGGCGCTCACATTGGCCAGGAAGGCCGGCCTCGATCCAAATGTGGTGTTCGACGCCATCAAGGGCGGCCTGGCCGGCAGCACCGTGCTGAACGCCAAGGGGCCGATGATGATCGCGGGCGACTTCCAGCCCGGCTTCCGCATCAACCTTCACCAGAAGGACCTGCGGAACGCCCTGCTCACTGGCCAGGAACTGGGCGTCCCACTGCCCGTAACCGGCCTGGTGCAGCAGATGATCGGCTCGCTGGTCAACGACGGCAAGGGCGATCTTGACCACTCAGCGATCGCCAACTTCATCGAGGACATGGCGAACACTAAGATCAGCGGCCAGTAGTCAGTCACCACTAGGAGCATGACAATGGATTTTGGCGTAGGCCTCGACGGCACACTGGGGCTGTCGGTCCAAGACGAAATGGAGATGTCGCGCGAGGCGGCGCGCCTGGGATACACCAGCATCTGGACCCCGGAGGGTACCGGCCAGGACTCCTTCCAGGTGTGTAACTATCGCTGGTCGGCGTCACGCGACGTCGTGCCGGAGGGCCTGCACACCGGCATCTCGGTGTCTCCCGTGATGTGGCGCTCGCCTATGGCTTTCGCGATGAGCGGAGGCACGATGAGCCAGGTAACCGGCGGGCGGTTCTACATGGGCATCGGCGCGGGCGGCGTGTACCAACCCCGCGCCAGGCAGCAGACCGGCATGGCCCGCGTCTCGGCCCTGGAGATGATGCGGGACTACCTCACCGTCATCCGCGGCCTCGTCGCCGGCGAGCGCGTGACACATGAGGGAGAGACGGTAACGCTGCGCGGCGGCCGCCTCGGCATACGACCCGCCCCGAACACGCCCGTCTACCTCGGCGCGCTGGGACCGCGGATGCTGGAGCTTGCCGGCGAGGCGGCGGACGGCGCCAGCCTCAACTGGTGCGACTCCGAACGCGTGGCGTGGAGTCGCGAGCGCGTCGACGACGGAGCCAGGAAGGCGGGCAGGGACCCGTCCGAGGTCAAGCTGGCAGAGTACATCCGCGTGTGCGTGGATGACGACGAGGATGCCGCACGTCGCGCCTTCGCGCTTTCCACCATGAACTACGCCCTCGGCGCCCGAGTGCCAACGGAGCGCCAGCGCCAGCTCGGATACCGCGCGCACTTCGAGCGCATGGGCTTCACCGACGCGCTCCGAGAGCTGGACGAGATGCGCTCGAACGGTGCGGCACGCGAGGAAGTTGCGGACGCGTTTCCCGCCGAACTCCTGCTCAAGGTGGGCTACTTCGGAAAGCCCGCCGGCGCCGCCGCCCACTTCCGGGCGCTCGCCGAGGGCCTCGACATCGCAATGGTCAGGGTAGTAGCCGCCCGCCCCGGCGTGGACTCCACGCTTGCGGCCATACGCGCCTGCCGACCCGAGCTGCTGGGGTAGGGACCCTGGCGCTGGGTTCATCAACTACGGACAAGAAGGTCACCTAGAAGGAAGGAGCCGGCTATGGCAAACATCGTAGGCAGCGGCGACTACAGGTACGAGGTGATCGAAGACTGGGCGAAGCTGCCGGACGGCTGGGACGCCCCCATGGCGGCGGTGGCAATCGACTCGCAGGACAGGGTGTACGGCTTCAACCGCGGAGAGCACAGGGTCATCGTGTTCGACCGCGACGGCAACTTCCTTAGCTCGTGGGGAGAGGGCCAGTTCCCGTTCCCGCACGCCATCTATGCCGACCCGCACGACAATATCTGGATTGTGGAGCGCAACGACTGCCAGATCATGAAGTTCACGCCGGAGGGCGAGCTGCTCCTCACCATAGGCAAGCAGGGCCACCGCTCCGACACCGGCGCCAACAACAGCGAGTACGGCTCGCTCCACGAGCAGGTCACGCACGGCGGCGAGCCGTTCAACCTGCCCGCCGGGGTCGGGGTAGCTCTTTCCGGTGACATATTCGTGGCCGACGGCTACGCCAACTGCCGCGTACATCGCTTCACCGCGGAAGGCGAGCACACGCTGTCGTGGGGCGAGCCGGGCACGGGTCCGGGCCAGTTCATGCTGCCGCACGGCGTGTTCGTCGACAGCCGCGGCAGGGTGCTGGTGGCCGACCGCGAGAACGACCGCGTGCAGGCTTTCAGCCAGGACGGCGAGTACTTGGACGAGTGGCAGTCCGAGCTGATAGGACCCGCCACCATCTGGGTAGACTCGGACGGCGCGGCCTTCGTGCCCGAGCACAACGGCGGCTACTTCAGCATCCTGACGCTGGACGGCGAAAGGCTGGCCCGCTGGGGAGGCGAGCAGTACCGCTCGTGTCACGGCTCGGCGGGCGACTCGCAGGGCAGCATCTACTTCGTGCAGCCCACCTCCGGCGAGGGCAGCACCGGCCGCAGAATCGTCAAGTACGTGCGGGCGTAGGTTCAGCAGGAGCTTGCGGAGCGAAGGCACATGCTTCAAACTGAACGAGTAGACGTTCTGTTCGCTGACGCGAGGGGACTGTACGACGACGCCCTGGAAATGCTCGACCAGGGGCGGCTTCGAAACGCCGCTGAGAAGGCATGGTGCGCCACCAAGCGGGCCACCGACGCGCTGATACTTGCCCGTACCGGCCGGGAGCCTCGCACATCGGGGCAGACTATGCGTATGTTGCGGGCATTGCGTCGGGAGGACCCGTCACTAGAACCCATGCGAAAGGAATACGCCGTCCGTCAGTCATTCCTGCACGGCGCTTGCTTCTACGACGGGATTCTGGAACCGGCGGAGGACATAATCGCCGACGTGCGGGAAACTATCGAGTACATCCAGGACGCCGAGGCGATGGCGGCGGTTTAGGACGGCAATCGACAACCAGCCACGCCTGGGTGCGCATTGCTCACTGGCGCCACGGCTCGGCGGGCGACTCGCAGGGCAGCATCTACTTCGTGCAACCCACCTCCGGCGAGGGCAGCACCGGCCGCAGAATCGTCAAGTACGTCCGCGCGTAGCCAAGCCGCTGTCGGCCTACTCCTCGAGAATCACGCCGTCGCGCATAGTCAGCACTCGGCTGCAGGCCGCGCTCACCAACGGGTCGTGGGTGACCAGCACCATTGTCTGGCCTCTCTCGGCGTTGTAGCGGCGGAGCAGCTCTAGCAGCTCGGCGGTGTTCTGCGAGTCGAGGTTGCCGGTGGGCTCGTCCGCGAGCAGCAGCGCCGGCTCGTTTACCAGCGCCCGCGCGATGGACACTCGCTGTTGCTGGCCGCCGGACAGCTCCACGGGGCGATGGCCGGCCCGGTCGGCTATCCCCATCACCTCCAACGCGTCCTCAGCAGCGGCCCGCGCCGCTTTTCGACTCTGGCCGGCGTACTCGGCGGGCAGAGCCACGTTCTCCAGCGCGGTCAAAGTCGGCACGAGATTGAAGGCCTGGAACACGAAGCCGATCCTTTCGGCGCGCATCCGGGTCCGGTCCCTGTCGGGCATCGCCGTGACGTCCTCGCCGTCGAACACCAGGATGGGGGTCGGGTCGTAGCCCCTGTCAGGCAGGTGCAGGAGGCCGAGGATGTGCATCAGGGTACTCTTGCCCGACCCGGATGGCCCGGCGATCGCCACCGTCTCGCCGGCCTCGATCGTCACGTCCACACCTCGCAGCGCGTGGACGACGTTGCGGCGGCTGAGCCGGTAGGTCTTGTTGAGGTTGCGTGCCGTCAGGAAGGCCATCTATCGTCCCTACTCGTACCGCAGCGCCTCGATTGGGTCCAGGCCGGACGCGTTCCAGGCGGGTAGGGCGCCGGCTACGGCGCCGAGGGCCCCGGAGAAGACCACCGCCAGCACGGCGATCCAGGGCGTCAGCAGAAACAGCACCGTTCCCGATTCTTCACCGAGCCTGTTCGCGCCGGACACGAACACCGCTCCGGCGGCCAGCCCGATCAGCCCCCCGATGAGGCCGATGAATGCCGCTTCGGACAGTAACTCTCTCATTATCCGGCCTCGCGGGGCGCCGATGGCCCGCTTGATGCCTATCTCGCGGGTGCGTTCGGCTACGCTCATTGTCATGGTGTTGATGACTGAGAGACCGCCCACCACTACGCTGATGAGCGCCACGCTGAGGATGATCGTGTTGAAGATCGCCAGGGTCGACCCGAACTGGTCGTCGTAATCGCCGCCGGTGCCGGCGCGCACCTGTGGTACGCTCTCTTCGATTCTCTGCGCCAACTCGCCGGTGTCCAGGCCCTCCTCGGGATAGACCATCACCATGGACGCCAGCCCGCCCGCGTCCAGACCCCGTCCGGCCACGGCGGGAACTTCTCTAGCCAGCATCGCCTGCGCTTCCGAGAAGGGGATTACCGCGGACGAGTCGAAGAACATCAGCCGCGGTTCCCCGACGCCTACGACCTCGAACTCGGTTCCCCGAATCTCGAAGGTATCTCCCGGCCCCTTCTCGTACTCCCGCGCCAGATCCGAGCCCAGGAACACCACGCGCTTCCCCTCGTCCTCCGCTGTCGTGGCTCGTCCTTCCGCAATCTGCAGGGGGAACGACTCATACCCGAGATCGGCGCCCTCCGTGTATCCGACCACGTAAGTGGGGAGTTGAAACGCGTTGCTCGGGTCGTCTGGATTCAGGAGCAGCACCGCGCGGGGCACCGCCGCCGCCACACCGGGCAACTGCCGGACCTGCTGGGCGACGTCGATGGGAAGCGGAGCCAGGGTCAGTACCTGGGAAAAGGGAGTGCTGGACGCGTCGGTTACTACGACCTTGTTCTGAAAGTAGGTGGACCCGCCTTCAACGAGGGCGCTCAGCTTGGTCGCCATTGCGGCCATCACCACGAGCGCCCATATTCCCACCGCGATGCCCATGACGGTCAGCGACGTGCGCAGCTTGCGCCGAGTCAGGTTGCGCAAGGAAATCACGGGACGTCAATCTTCGGGGACGGGCGACCTGGAGATGCGCGACACTCGGGCATCGCCGTAATCCACGCGGCCCTACTCGATGGCGTACAACGTGCCGTCGCGCGACGTGACGAACAGCACCCCGTTCGCCACCACCGGCGCCGCGTCGATCCGCTCCCCGGTCTGGAAACTCCACTCCAGCTTGCCCGTCTCGCCGTCCACGGCGTACAGGTTGCCGTCCGAGTCGCCCACGTACACTGTATCGCCCGCCACAGAGGCAGACGCGAGAATCGGCGACTTGGTGGAGTACTCCCAAAGCGGCTCGCCCGTTTCGGCATCGAACGCGAGCAACTCCTTCCCATGAGAGCCGATGTAGAGCACGCCGTCGGCAATCACGGGTGTGCTGGAGAACCCGCCTCCGCGAATGCGGTCCGCCCAAACGTACCCCTTCTGGGGCGGGATGGAGTTGATCATCCCCCAGATGAAAAGCTGAGTCCTGAGCCACCTGGCGGACTTCTCGAAGGGCAGCACCCGTTTGCGCCAGTCGACGGCCCTTATGCCGCCTGCCTCGTCCGCAGAGTAGACCAGGTTGCCGAGCATCGTTGGCGACCCGTTCGATATGCTCACCATGGAGTAGTCCAGGCGCAAATTGCCGGTGTTGGTGTCGACTATGTGGAGCATGCCGCGCTGGGAAACCAGCGTCACAACCTCGTCGTTCACGGCGGGCGGCGTGAGTATCGGTCCCCTGGCGTCATAGGTCCAGCGCACGTCTCCCGTAAGCGCGTCGAAGGCGTACAGCAGCCCGTCGCCTGAGCCTATGTAAACCACGCCGTTGTGCACCGCGGGGGACGAGAAGATGTAGTTGTCCGTCTGGTACATCCACAGCTCTTCGCCGCTGTATCGGTCCCGCGCGAAGAACTTGCCATCCCGCAGCCCGTAGTACACGATCCCGCCCGCGACGGCGGGCGAGGAGTTGACCGGCCCGGTCGTCTTGCGTTCCCAGATCAGCTCACCGCTCGCCTCGTCCAGGGCGACGATCCGCCTGTCGCCGGTGGTCAGGTACAGCGTGCCGTCCACCACGGCCGGAGCCGAAAACAGCGGGCCGTCGGTGTCGAAACGCCACTTGAGGTTGCCCGCGGGCAGGGCATCGTCGTCGGCCACAATCCCAGAGTGCAGGTGGTCACGCTGGAACATCGGCCAGTTGCCCGGCGTCGACGCCGCGCTCACGTTTGTGGAAGCCGGGCCCTGGAATCGCGTAGTCCCGACGTTCAGGAACGTTATCCACGCCACAAACACCAACACCACCGCGGCCACGATTCCGTAGCGAACCCTCTTGCGCCAACGCCGCACCGAGAGCCATCTGCCGACGATGCTGGTGGCCTCCTCCTCGGTCACCACCGGAGCGCCGCGCAGCCTCGACCAGCATCGTCCGCACCGCGAAGACCGCGAATCGTTCGTGTGCGCGCAGTAGGGGCATACGATTACGCCGCCTTCTTGCATCTCCCTTTCCTCTGTCACCATTTCCATCCCTTGTCGGAAGGCGCGCGTCGCGCCTTCGCTTTATCGACGTTTCAAGTCTCGCTCGATCCTGATTTCAGTTGTCGCCATTCGGTCGGCCGTCCGGGAACGATGGCCTGCGCCGGAACCGCCTGGCCGCCAGCAATACGGCAACCAGTGCGACTCCCGCGGCCAACACGCCGATTGTGACGTACTCGAATCGCTCGCGTATCAGCTCCTCGACCGATTCCCCGTATAGCGCGATCAGCACGCCCACGGTCATGAATCGCAGCCCCCGCCCCACCAGGGCGGCCAGCACGAACCCCTTGAGTTCCATGCCCATCACGCCCGAGAGAACCGTGAAAACCTTGAACGGTATCGGCGTTATGGCGGACGCGATCACAGCCCAGGCGCCGTACTTTCGGTACATGCGCTCGGCAGCGTCCACCTTGTCCGGCGACGCGAACCTGTGCAGCAGCGGACGCCCGAAGCGAATGCCCAGCCAGCGTCCGATGACAGCCCCCGCGACCGATGCGACGGTACACAGCGCCGCGAGCCAGATGGCGGCCTCCGGTTGCCGGATGCCAATGGCGATGAGCAGCGGGTCCGGCGGCACCGGAAAGAACACCGACTCGCTCAGAGACACCAGCACGAGCGCCACGACGGCCGCGCCGCTGTCGGCGAAGTCCAGCGTCCAGTCGGCGAGAGCGTGCAGCCAATCCAACATGGGCCGAGCTTCTCAGAAGAAGCGCCGCCCGGCCGGGGAGGGCGGCGTACTTCCTACAGGCCCGCCAGCTCCAGCACTCGATCGATGTTCGACGGGTCCGCCGCGGCCTTGCCGTCGTCGATGTCCTTGACCACGCTCACCACTGCGTCGTTGACCGGTGTGGGCACGCCAATCTCGCGACCCATCCTCGAGATGAAGCCGTTCATGAACTCCACCTCAGTCTTGCGTCCCTTCGCCACATCCTGACCCATGGACGATTTCCAGTCGCTGCCGCCCCGCCCGCCGCGGAACTTGGCGTCCAGCTCCTCCAACACGTCGCCCTCGTCAGCCCGCGCCCACACCTCGGCCTCGACGCCGCTGATGCTCTCTACGCGCACGTTGTGGGCCAGGCCCACCTGGGCGGACTCCTTGCATATCTGCACCTGTATGCGCCGCGCCCCCGCTATCGCCGACAGGCCTCCCGATCCGAGGCCGGTCATGCCCTGCATCGGGTTGCCGGACGCGTTCGTGGTGAGCTTTGACCACCGCTCGCCCCAGATGTTCGTGGTTGTCTTGGCGCCGTCAATGCAGCTCACCATCTCCACCAGCTCCTCCACGCGGGGAGTGACCTGCCCGTGGTGTTCGCCGATCCGGAACACGTCGTGGCCCCGGTCGCGCCCCGGCTGCCCGCCGCGAGTCACGTGACCCGGCTCCCACAGCGCGACCGTGATGCCGGACATGACGCAAGGTATCTCACGCTCGTAGCCGACGATGGACGCGATCAGCCGGTCGTTCATGCAGTTCTGGGAGCTGACAATCGCCCCGGTAGGCGACAGGAAGCGCTTCAGGAAGTGGGCGCCCCACTCGGTGTCGTAGGACTTGAGCGCCAGGAAGGCGTAGTCGAACCGCTTGTGCAGTTGGTAGGCGTCGGCCATGTGGACGGCGTTCACCTCGACGTTGAAGTCGCCCTGCGTGCCCGACACGTTCAGCCCTGACTCGTTCATGGCGTCCACGTGGGCGCCCCACATATCGATCAGCGTTACGTCATACCCCTCGCGCGTGAGAAACGCCCCGAGGTAGCTGCCGACAGCGCCCGCGCCCAGAATGCCTATGCTCTTGTTCATTGCTCTGTCCTCGCTTGCCGAACACTGATATCGAACTCAAACGCGTTGCCGATGCCTACAGCCCTGGCCCTGTGACTCCAGACCGGGCCGTCGGACTGGCCATCCGGCAGTGACACGAACTCGCCAACCTCGTTGGTGACCTCGAACACCTCGCCGTCGACCACCACGCTCAACCCTTGCCTCGGCACGACGCCCGTGGCCTCGGCCAGATCCCACAACATTGCTTCCTGCTCGGCGAACATCTCGTGCGCTTCTTCCACGCTCACCGACTCGAAACGTATGGCGTCGCCCGGCATTGCCTGGGCCAGGCGGCCTATGTCCACACTGACGACCGTCGCTATCTTCGCGTACCCCCCGGTGGTGCCCCTGTCGGCGAGGAGGATGATCGGAAAGCCGTTACCGGGCACCTGCACCGCGCCGAGCGAGGTGCCATCCGACACGATGTCGGGACCGGACACGTGCTCGATGGCGGGCCCGTCCAGCCGGTAACCCATCCTGTCCGATTGCACAGACACCTTGTACTCGGAACCCAGCAGCGTCTCGACGCCCTGATCGGTGAACGCCCCGTGCTGCGGCCCGAGCACCACACGGGCGCGGTGGTCATGGCCGTATGTCGGATATACGAACGAATCGGGCATCGCCACCTCGTCGAAATCGCCCTTAAGCGGGAAGCCCAGCGTCTCCAGCTTGTCGCCCGCCCGTAGTGGTCGCCCGCCAAGCCCGCCGAACCCGCCCTTGACGTAAGTCGACCGGCTTCCCATCAGCTTGGGGACGTCGATTCCGCCCGCCACCGCCAGGTACGACCGCATCCCGTCGCGCGCTCCCTGGAAGCTGAGCACGCTTCCTGCGGGCGCCTTCACGCGCTGCCAGTTCGGAATGGGGTCGCCGTCCAGCATGGGCGCGAGATCGGCGCCGGCAGTCGCGAACCAGGTGCTCGCGCCGAAACGGATGCGCGGGCCCAGCACGGTCATTTCCAGCCCTGCATCGCCGTCGTCGTTGCCCGCGAGCAGGTTCGCGGCCCGCATCGCGAAGGCATCCAGGGCGCCGGACACCGGCACGCCGTATCGCTGAAAGCCGTAGCGGCCCCTGTCCTGGACCGTCGTGAGCAGGCCGGGTTCCAGGATTTCAATCGCCGCGCCGCTCAGCTTACCGCCTCCATCTCCGCTTCGAACTCGCCCGACTCCACCTCCCCGAGAATTTCCAGATAGCGGGACTCAGTCTCCAGTGGCACGAACCGGATGTAGTCTCCCGCCCGCAGAAGCGCCGGCTGCTCTGCCGTCTCGTCGAACAGCCGCAACGGTGTGCGCCCGATAAGCTGCCACCCCCCGGGGCTCGCGACCGGGTACACTCCGGTCTGGCTCTCGGCAATGCCAACCGAACCGGCGGGAATCTCCAGCCTTGGCGACTCCAGCCGGGGCGTGGCAAGCCGCTCCGCGAGACCGCCCAGGTAGGGAAAGCCGGGACTGAATCCCATCATGTATACAAGGTAATCTGTGCCGGAATGGAGTTTCACCACCTCGTCGATCGTCAATCCGGCGTTCACAGCCACGAACTCTAGGTCGGGGCCGTGCTCGCCGCCGTACAGCGTTGGCAGCAACACGACTCGCGGTGTCGACGTGACGCGGTCGCCAGTGCCGGCCAGCATGGAGCGAAGGCTGTCCTCCAGCTCCGGCCAACTCGTCCTCATGGGGTTGTAGTACACCAGCAGCGAGCGGTATGTAGGCACCAGGTCGTACACGCCCCTCACACCGGCGGCCTCGATGGCGTACGCCAGGTCGTGGACACGCCTGTTGATATCGGAGTCGATGGCGTCGCCGAACTCGACGACGAGCGCCTGGTCGCCGCACGGCAGCAGGGCAGGGGACTCTTGCATCACACTATCTGGCCGACCGGCGTAATCTCCACTCCCGCCTGGGTGAGGCCCTGCCTGAGTGCGCGGGCCATGTCCACAGCCCCAGGTGTGTCCCCGTGCAGGCAGAGGCTGTCGGCGCGGACCTCGATGACCTCACCGGTGATGGCTGTCGCCTTGCCCTCGGTCACCATCCTGATGCTGCGCTCCAGAACGTCCTCGACGTCGTGGATAACCGAGCCGGGCTGTGAGCGGGAAACCAGAGTACCGTCGGGGTTGAGCGCGCGGTCGGCGAATATCTCCTGCGCCACCCTGAGCCCCATATCTCGCGCGATGTCGATCCACCTGGAACCGGCGAGAGCCAGGATTATCATGTCGGAGTCTACTTCCAGCACAGCCTCGCAGATGGCGCGCGCCAGCGGCTCGTCGTTGACCGCCTTGTTGTACATCGCGCCGTGGGGCTTGACGTGCTGGAGCTTCTTCGACTCCGTGAAGGCCGCCAGAGCCCCTATCTGGTAGACGACGTCGTTCTTCGCCTCTTCGGGTGTAACCGACAGGTCCCTGCGCCCGAAGCCGTTCAGGTCCGGGTAGCTTGGGTGTGCCCCAATCGCGACTCCCTGCTCCTCCGCCAGCCGCACCGTGTGCCGCATCCACATGGGGTCCCCGGCGTGGAAGCCGCAGGCGACGTTCGCGGACGTTATGTGCTTGATGACGTCCTCGTCGTAGCCCATCTTGTGCATACCGTAGCTCTCTCCCATGTCGCAGTTGAAATCTATTCGGTTGGCCATGTATGGAGGTCTCCTTGCGTCGGTTGGTGCGGGGTCAAGTACAATTATAGAGGATTTGGCCGAAGCGGGCAGCGTAGACCCGCATCGATTGCGGGGCAGGCTCTACGCGGGCGGGCGCACGCGCCTTGTCACCGCCGTGGACGACACCTTGGGACCCCAGCTCGGCATCACGCCGCACATGGTGTTTTCCTCGCCGCCGGCGAACACGACGAGCACATCGTCGGGCGATGCAACCAGCGACACCATGCGCTCGTCGTCGCCGGGCTGCGCCGCTCCCTTCACGTGGCCGGACCGTCTCAGGTCGGACATCGAGCGCGCCAGCTTGGGGTACAGCGCCTCTCGAAAGTCGGCCTTGCTCCAGCCGTTCCAGGTCTCGCTGTCCCCCGACACAACCACCGCGACCTCGCCGCGCCGCACGATCGACGACTCGTCCCCCGTGGAGCCTACGGTCGACATCGACGTGCCCATCGTGGAGGCCACGTCCGCCACTGACTCGATGATCGCGGCCGGGTCACCTGTCGTCCGCACCTGGCGCGGCGCCTCGCACGCGAATACCGTCACCGCGCTGTCCTCTCGCGCAAACCCCCGCTCGACGTGGAGCGGATTCCAGTGCGTATCATCCTCCGCCTCGGCGATGCAGTAGCTGTACTTGCCGGGGTGCCCAAGTATGCTGCGGTCGAAAAGCCCGGGAACCGCCGCGCAGGCGTTCATCAGGACCAGCCGGATCGATCTGCCGATGGTTGCGTTCGCCCGGTTGCCCGGTCCGAACAGGTTGTTTCGCGAGTTGATACCGAGCCGCCGGGCCACGGGGCCGTTCACAATCAGCAGAATTCCCGCCCCGCCCAGGCTGGAGGAAGGGCCGACAAGATTGAACACCGGGTCCACCATAGCCTCGCACGCGGCGAGCACCACCGGAAAGTGCTCCGGAAGGCAGCCCGCCATCACCGCGTTAGCGGCCGCCTTGCCCACGGTCACCTCGCGCCTGCGCTCCGGCACGCCGCCGAGCACCTCGTCCTCAGGCCGGCCGGCGTAGTCCAGGAACGCGCCCACGCGCTCACTCGTGGGCGGCACGACGGGAAGCCCGTCGGTCCAGCCCAAGTCGTAGCAGCGCTCGATTGCGTCGATGGGGTCGTCGAACTCGATAACCTGAAGGTCGGCGTCTGTGTCGTTCATCTTTCTTCCTCTGTATTGCGCCAATTCGACGCTGCAGGATCACCTGACACGCGGCGGCGCGGCCTACGCGAAGAGCCGCGTGCCCTCCAGGTAGCCGACCTCCACGAGCGTGGAGCGCGGCTCGACGCGTGCCAGCTCCTCACGAACCGGGGCCATCATCTCGTCGGTGGTCATGTCCTGCGTTGAGGGCGGCATCCAGTTGTCGTGGTGGCCCAGGAACATCTCGCGAGGCCGCAAGAACCCCGCCATCCGGCCCACGAAATTGGCAAGCGAGCCTTGCAGCGGCTCGCCGTCCACGTTGGGCCTGCCCGCCATCGCCACAATTGCCACGTCAGGCCGCAGGTCGCTCACCACGCGGGTCCAGCAGCCCGAGGTGTCGTGGTAGAAGATGGAGCCGTAGGGCGTCTCGATGACGTAGGCGATAGCCCCGCCATGTATGTTGCTGCCGACGGCGGGGCGGCCATGCTCCACCCGGTGAGCCTCCGATACTGCCGCCATCATCCCCGGAAAGTCCCGCGTGTCATCCGCCGGCCAACGCTCGTCTTCGGTGAGGCAATACTGGCCCGTCACCACCTCGCCCGGTGCTCCGGCGCCGCCGGTCCAGATGCAGGAGTGAAGGCTGGGGTAGGTCCGCACGGTCACGCTGTCGGACAGCCGGAAGTGTTCGCCGCCCTGGGTCTGCCAAAGCTGCAGCTCAGGTACTCCCTCGTCCCGCATCACCCGCGCCGACTCCGTCGAGCCAATGACAGTCGCGCCCGTGTTCGCCGCGATAACCTCGGCTCCCGCGATGTGGTCGAAGTGGCTGTGTCCCACCAGCACGTAGTCCGCGACGTCTATATCGTCTACGGAGATGCCGACAGGCGGCGCGCCGGGCACACGGTCTACGTAGGCGTCCAGATACAGGGTAAGGTCGTCGACGCAGAGCCTGAAAGTCGCGCAGCCCAGCCAGTCAAGTGAGACAGCCATACGTTCTCCTAGTCGACCGGTGTCCGCTCGATGGTGGCCGTCGGGAAGATGGCCATCAGCCGGGCGGGAGCGCCGGACTTGTTCACGAATCCGTGCCTGACGCCGGCAGGGGCCAACACGGTCTGTCCCGGCTTGACCGGAATCACATCATCGCCCAGCACGGCGTCCAGCTCGCCCTCCAGAATCACCATCGCCTCTTCAGTCGGGTGAATGTGGTTGGCAACTTTCGAACCGGGTGCGAGGGTGAGGTCTCCGACGCTCAGCGAGTCTGCGCCCTTGGTTCCATCCACGATGGCCCAGCGCCTCGTGCCGGGAGACAACTCCTCTTCATTCACGTCATCGATGTTGAGAATGGGCATTGCGGTTCTTCCTCCATGAACCAAGTATTGGTCCGCCAAAACAAGGCCGAGACACCGCACAATTGTATCACGAGCGGGCCGCCCGCCGCAGCCGCGGTTGACAGCCAGCAGACGCATAACATAGGCTCTCAAGCATGTCGCCACCCGTGGCCGTACGGCGGCGCTCAGGCGCAATGCGCGGCCCGCAACCTCGAAATGGAGGTCGTCACTTGGCTTTCGCAATCAATCACATACACCTGAAGGCTCCGGACTCCGAAAAGACCGCTAACTGGTACGTCAAGGCGTTCGACTTCAAGCTGGTCAGCGACACCGTCAGAAAGTTCGGTGACCGCTTCATCCGCTGCGAGTCTGCCGGCGGGATGGTAGTCAACATCTCCGGAGCCCGCACCGCCGAGCAGATGGGCGGCGGCGACGCCACTCCCCACTGGGGACTCGAACACTTCGGCGTAGACGTCGACGATATGGACGCCGAGATCGCACGGCTGGAGGGACTTGGCGCGGAGTTGATGGAGGGTCCGATACAGTCCGCCCCCAACATGCGCATCGCATTCATCAAGGCCCCGGACGACGTTCGCGTTGAGCTGATCGAGGTCTCCTAGCAACAAATCGCCGAAAGGGTAGGGTGTCGCAATGGCTCGACAGGTCTTCTTTCCGCATCCGAACAACAAGCCCAGCGGGTTTTCCACCGCCACACGGGTCGGCAACATGGTGTTCGTCTCCGGCCAGGTGGCCGCCGACGAGAACGGAAACCTGGTGGGGAAGGGCGACGCCCGCGCCCAGGCCGACCAGTGCTTCCGCAACGTACAGGCGGCCCTGGAGGCCGCCGGCGCAACGCTGGACGATCTCACCAAAATCACATGCTTCCTGGTCAAGCTGGAGGACTACCCCGCATACGCCGCGGCGCGACTCGCGGTGTTTCCCGAGAACGGCCCCGCAAGCAGCACCGTCATGAACACCCACCTGGTGAGCCCCGACTACCTCGTCGAGGTCGAGGCGATTGCGGTGGTGGAGTAGCGCCTTCCGCCATGGAGCAAGACTGCATCTTCTGCAAGATTCGCGACGGCGAGATCCCGAGCGAGGTGCTCTACCGCGATGATAGCTGCTTCGTGATCCGGGACATCGCCCCCAAGGCGCCGGTCCACCTGCTCGTCATACCGACGAGCCACTTCACGTTTCTGTCGAATCTGAGTCCTGATTTCAATTCCCCGCTGGGCGGCATGTTTGAGACCGCGCACCGGATGGCGCAACGCGAGGGCGTAGACACCGACGGCTACCGGCTGATCATCAACCAGGGCGACGACGCCGGCCAGATGATCGACCACCTGCACCTGCACGTGCTCGGGGGCCGGGCGCTCGGCGAGATGGGCTAGGCCGACGTGCCTGGCCGGCTGCCGCTCTGCGTATCGTCGCGGCTCGACGCGCTCCCCGCAAGTTTGCGAGACCACGTCGAGCGCGTGAGAGACATCGGGCGGTTGCTGGCACAGCGTCACGGGCTGGACGCCGAGTTGGTGGACCTGGGACTCGCTGCGCACGACCTGGCCCGCGCGCTCGATGGCGGAGAATTGATCGAGCGATCAAAAGCGATTGGAATCGCGCCGAGCGCGATTGAGCGACGACTCCCTGTACTGCTCCACGGCCCGCTTGCCGCGGCGGAACTCGAGAGCGACGGACTTACCGACACCCAGGTACTGGATAGCGTCCGCTGGCACACCACGGGCCACCGTGGCATGGGCGACGTCGCAAAGGTGGTGTTTCTCGCCGACAAGCTGGACCCGCAGAAAGCCCACCGCTACCCATACCTGGACGAGATCGACGAGCTGGCGCAGGAAAGCCTGGACGCCGCTCTGCTGCGCTTCCTCGAGCTCTCAACCGCCGACCACCTGAGCCAGGGCCGTCTAATCCACCCAGAATCTATCGAGTTCCGCAACCAGCTTCTGTTGGAGAAATAAGCTTTCCCAAGAGTCCATTCCCCCTCACAGGGGGAAGGCTAGGTTGGGTGTGACATCCCCGTTATACCGGCATCGTGCGCCCGGTGTGGGCGCGGCCCAGCACGGCGGCGGACTCCCCGCTGCGTCCGGTGGCGCAGAACATGACTCCCTCGTCGATCATGCCGCGTACGTTGTCGTCGTTCACGGCGTTCAGGAAGTACAGCCCCGCTGCCTCGCACGCCGCCTTCACGCGCTGTCGCGCCGCAACCATGTCCGGCGGGTAGGGCGGGTCGTGCGCATCGGCGTAACCTAGCGACATTCCCATGTCGCCCGGCCCCCACTCCGCGAACGAGATTCCGGGCACGCGGGCCGTGTCCTCGCAGTTCTCCAGAGCGCGCCTGTTCTCGATCTTCAGGCCGAGCAGCAGTTCGCCGTCGGGATTCAGCGGCCACGGGTCGGCCTTCGCCAGGTAGTCGGCCACGCTCAGCCCCCACATCTGCGCCGCGGACGCCTGGCCGCCACCGCCGCGCCTTCCTTCGCCGAGCGAATCCCCGACGCCCGCGGTGTTGAACGGATAACGACACGCCTCGACGAAAGCCCGCACTGCTCCTGGCGTCTCCGCGTGGCAGAGCAGAACACCGTGGACGCCCCGCGCGAGCGCCTGCCGGAACATCCAGGCGTTGGCCCGCACCACGTCCTCGCCGGATCCGTCCAGCGGCAGCGTTATCACCACGGTGGGTGTGCGGTGGCCGCTCCTGGTGGGCCCGCCGTCGACGAGTCCGCGCATGAAGTCGCCGAGGCCCCGCATGTCGAAGGCGCCGTGCTCCATCTCCAATGCGATGTAATCGGCCCACGTGTGGGCTATTGCCTTGCCGCCTTCGTAAGACACGTCGTGAGCGCCCGTATAGTAGACGGGCTGCCCCTGCTCCAGTAGTTCGATGGCCCTGTTGATTCTCTTGGGCATTGGAAGCTCCTCGCTGGTTCGAAGACTGCCGGAGATTGGCGGCGCCGAGACGTTGGGTAGTCTACGTCACCGGCTACCTTGCAGGCTCCACAGTCTCGATCCGGGCCGTTATCTGCCCATCGTCGACTCGCAATCGGGCGATGGTGCAGGGCACCATGAACGAGGCATACCCCTGCCCCGGATTGACGAACAGCACGCCGCCGCGCTCCTCGTTGATAGGCTCGTGGAAGTGGCCGAAAACAATCACGTCCACCGGCTCGGGAAAGTCGGGCAGCAATTCCTCGAGGGGGAACTCCGGCCCGCCCCAGGACGGATGGGTGACGCCGATGCGCGCGCCCTCGATTTCGAGCACCTCTGCGTAGGGCAGGGAACGCCGCACGTCCACCTGGTCGGAATTGCCGTGCACCACGATGGCCCGCCTGGCGCAGCGCCTCATGCCGTCAACCACGCCCATGTACGTGAAGTCGCCGCAGTGCAGAGCTACGTCCGCCTGTTCGACCGCCTCGCGAATGGCGGGATGCACCTCAGACCACTCGCGGCAGTGCGTGTCCCCGATGGCAACTATGTCGACGCCCATCTACGCGCCGCCGGTTTCCCAAAGCTCCGAGAACTTGAGAGCGCGAGGGCAGTGCCCATACGACTCCTCTATCTCCACCACGATGCCTTGCAACACCTTGGCGTCCTCGTCGGGATTGTTCACCTCGAGCGCCACCTGGAGCTGTCGTAGCTCGTCGCCGCTCACGATGCGCACCCTGCCGTTCACCCGCACCGTCTCGCGCACGCCAGGAATGAAGAAGACCAGCCCGACCTGCGGGTTCTCGTTCATGTTGATGTACGACTGGAACAGCCTGTTCCCGGCAACATCCGGAATCAGCAAGGTAGAGTCATCGAGAATCTTCACGAAGCCAGGCATCCCACCCTTCGGCGAAGCATCGCAGCTTCCGTCGATGGCGCTGGTGGCCATGACCAGGAAGGGAGACTGGGAAATAAAGTCCTTCTCCCTGTCGACCATGTACGCTTTGACCTTTGTCGCGGGGCGCTCTTTGGGGAAGCCGAACTCGCGGGTGAACCTGTTGTCGAATGCGGTCTCGATGTCTATGACGTCTACCATTGCTTCGCTCCCTTCCTTGGCGCCCTGGGGCGCTCTGGACCTATGGCCTGTTGGATGATTCGCCAGTCGCGTTGTACATGGTTCGGGCGCGGGCGTTAAGACTTGCGGTTGCGCTGGTGCATTCCGATGTAGCCCACCACGACTCGCTTCCGGTCATCGTCCCAATCGAACGCAATCCTGATTGTGTTCTGCGGATCGTAGCTTATGCCCTTGCCCAGGTGGGGATTGAGAACGTATCTCCTGCCTTCCCACATGGTAGTGTACCACTCCTCGAACTGCTCCCTCGTGATTTCGGTCTGGCTGGACTTGTAAGACCAGCCGGGGCAAGACTCCTTGAGCAGTTTGTCGAAGTCCGGAGACCCGCCGGGATTCGCGCGCCTGTGATGGTAGGCTGTGGCGAGCCACGCAAGCGCATCGAACACCTCTTGTGGCTTCTGGAACTGGCTGCGCTTGTCCGACTTCGAATTCAGGGCGATAGCCAGGCGGTCGGGAAAGAGCTTCCCGGCCAGCGCCACGGCGTCCCTCACGGTTCGTGGCTCGGTTCGCGCGATGTCCGGCAGACCTGCCTCGTCCAGCCTGGCGGACACGCCCGCAAGCTTCCAGGCTTCCACCAACTCCCTGCTGCTGGCAAGCTCGGCGTCGAGCCTGGCGATCTCGGACTGAAGCGATTCTCGCTCTGCAACCAGGTCATCCCGCTGCCTGGCCAGCCCCTGGTGCTCAACCTGGCGCTCGCTACCGGACCGGCGCAATCGCTCGACCTCAGCACGCAACTCCTCCACCTCTGCCGTTAGGACGCCGTTGGACTTCTCTGAGGGATCGCCTTCAGGCAGATCATCCCATCCGGCGTCCGGGTCCTCCACGTCCTCGTCAAGAGGCCGCGCCATCAGCTCGCGCCACCGCTCGGCAACGCCTAGTATCCGTTCCTCCGCGGCGAGGCGTGCCGCCACTCTCTCCGTCTCCTCAGCCCTGGTTCCCGCCTGCGGCCTTATGGGACTGTACTCCTCCAGCCTCTGGAGCAGCTCTTCCACGATCACCAGAGCTTCTCCAATCAGCCAGACATTGCGACAGGCCTCCTCAGCCCAACCCGAAACCTGGGAGTGCAGATCGAGATAGACCAGATCTCCCTCATAGTCTCGGAGCGCCTTGTCTGCCTGCTCTGCTAGGGCTGCGACGGCATTATCGGCCGCTCTCTTGACTCTCGCGACATCCAGTTCTTTTACCGCGTCCACGAAGTGCGAAACGTCTTCCCAGTCGGGGGCGTTTGGGTCTATGCCTTCGAGTTTCTCGAGAAACTCCAACAGCAGGGGAGACCTGATTCCCACAACAGGGTCGTCGATGTGAACACACCTGCCAGACACGAAGCACAGCATCAAGCCAACGTCCGGCTCGTTCAACTCCTCGTTCCGGCCCAACAGCGCGTGGACGGTTTCCTTCAGTTCCCTGGCACTCCAGGTCCGACCATTCGCACCAGGCAAACCAGTCGCTGCGCCGTCGCTCCCCAGGTACTCCCGCACCGCATCCCGCAGCTCCGGCTTGGACTCTGCCCATACGCCAAGCAGCGCCTGCGCGAACGGAGCGTTCTCTTCGGCCAGCGCGTCCAACACCGGGCCCTTCAGCGGACCGCTTGGCGCCCGACTGGCATCCCGAAAGCCATTGATCCTGACGCAGCCGTCCAGCGCCCGGTCGAGTGAGTTTCGTGCGCCACTAGACGCCTTCCCCCGGAATTCCAGGGTGCTGGCAACGAGCGATTCAGCGTATTCGGGGCCGCCCCCAATCAAAAGGGCGCCAAGCCCAATGTGCCGCCCGGATGCGTGCGCGGTCATGTTGACCTCCTGGAAACCAGCCTATATGCGCTGTTGTTCACAGTCAAGAGCCGACCCGCGAAAGTGTGCCCCGGCAGCGTGATCAAACTCTCAAGCTATCACTCGGACGACTGGCGCGTTAGAATGGTGGCGCGCCAGGGTGCGATTGCACGCTCGCCTCAGGAGGGAATGTGAACATAAGACTCGCCGCCGTCTGTATCGTCACGATGACCGCGCTGCTCGTAACAGCCTCCTGCGGCGAGCCCGGCGCGCCTCCGACGCCCACTGCTGTTCCGCAGGTCACCGGAGACGCTCTCGCCTCCTCATCATCCGCCTCCGACCTATCCGAGCGGGCCCGCGCCGGTGAATCCGCATTCAATGCCAACTGCTCAGTCTGCCACGGCGTGGGCGCCGTAGGCACCAGGAGTGGCCCACCTCTCACCGACGGGGTCTATCATCCGGGCCATCATGGCGACCCCAGTTTCCGCAGCGCCGTGCGCAACGGGGTCCCGCAGCACCACTGGGGATTCGGCGACATGGCATCCGTACCCGGAGTTTCCGCGGACGAAGTGGAGAGCATCATATGCTACGTCCGCGAGGTCCAACGCGCCAACGGCCTATTCGAAGGCAGTGACTACTCCACCGTGTGCTGAGCTGTCAACACCCGTGCATACACTCTCGAGGAGCACAGAGTAATGGCAGTCTCAGTAGTCGTGGTCACGGCTCCTGGCGGCAATGCCACGGCGGCGATTCACCGCCCTTGACATCCAATCCGTATTGCCTGTTAAATTGGGTTCGAAGGGGCCAGACGGTCTCAATCAGCTAAAGGAGGATGTCGTGTCGGTTACCGACGAACTGTTGGAGAACAACGCGCGCTACGCCGAGAGTTTCGACAAGGGGGATCTCCCACTGCCGCCCGCAAAGGGCCTGGCAGTGGTGGCCTGTATGGATGCCCGGCTCGATACTCACAAGCTGCTTGGAATCGACGAAGGCGACGCCCACGTCGTTCGGAACGCGGGCGGCGTGGTCACGGACGACGCAATTCGCTCGCTGGTTATCTCACAGCGGCTCCTCGGTACTCGAGAGGTCATCCTGATCCACCACACGGACTGCGGGATGCTGACCTTCCGTGATGACGACGTGAAGGACACCATCTACGCAGACACCGGCCTAAGGCCGTCCTTCGCGCTTGAAGCGTTCCCGGACCTCGACGAGGACGTACGCCAGTCCATCGCCCGCGTGAAGGCCAGCCCGTTCATCCCAGTCAAGGATTCCGTCCGCGGATTCGTCTACGACTGCGCGACCGGCAAGCTGAACGAAGTCACCGGCTAACCCCGGTCCAAAACACCGCGGAAATGGAAGGCGCTCCGGGGAATTCCGCCGGAGCGCCTTTTCGCGTTCAGGCTGAACTCGTCCGCGACGCGGGGCGCGGAGCCGTGTATCATGTAAGACAACGAACTCTGGAGGCAGAACATGGACATTTACGAGGCCCTGAGAACTCGCCGCACCGTGCGTGAATTCAAGCCC
This sequence comes from uncultured Dehalococcoidia bacterium, assembly GCA_951812395.1. Classification (GTDB taxonomy): domain Bacteria; phylum Chloroflexota; class Dehalococcoidia; order Lucifugimonadales; family CATOSD01; genus CATOSD01. The sequence continues at coordinate 1,097,898 of CATOSD010000002.1, read as the reverse complement.
GACCTCGTCACCGACGAATCGCTGGGCAAACTGCTCAGCGCGGCGCGGTGGTCGCCCAGCTCCCGCAATCAACAGCCCTGGCGTTTTATAGTCATCCGAGATCGCGACACCCTCGTCAAGATGGGCGAGACCGCCGGCTCCGGTGGCTTCCTTGCCCGCGCGCCTCTCGCCATCGCCATCGTCATGGACAACGCCGACCAGCCGCTGATGGACGCGGGCCGCGCGCTTCAGCAGATGGAGCTCGTGGCGTGGTCTGAGGGCATGGGCACATGCTACGTCACCCTGACGGACGACCAGCGCGCAACTATTGCAGACGTGCTGGGCATACCCGAGGGACCGTTCCTGGTAACTGTGATTCCGTTCGGCTACCGCCACGACGACTTCCAGGGCCGCGGAGTACCCCGCAAGCCCGTCTCCGAGCTTGTCTACGCCGAGACGTACGGCAGCCCCTTCGCCGGGTAATCCGCGGCTGCCGTCCTCACCAGCGCCCGGAGCGTTCCGCGTGGGCGTGATCGGGCAGCCTGTAGCTCACGCCCGCGTCGTCATAAGCCGACGCCTCCAGGAGCGTCGCAAAACCCTGGGGGGCCTCATTCAGCAGCCGAGCTTTCAGCCTCTGAATGCGCTGGTCCAGCCGGAACCAAAACAGTGCAAAAGGCAGTCGGTTCGCGGGAAAGTTCAGTTGGTTTGCGAGGTCGTTCCCTATGAGGGCGCGGGACACAGGGTAGATGACGCCCTTCACCAGCTTCCTGCGCTCCTCAGAATCCACAATACCCGCCACCAGCGGCGCGCAGTTGATCAGCGCATTCGTCATGATAATCGCCTCTGCCGTCGGAGGCGGCTCACACAGAGAGCCGATACCGTACAGGCGCAGGGCGTGGCTCTCGTCGGCAAAGAGTATGGTTTCGGGAATGCCCATGAGATAGCCGGAGTAGCGCCATACAGCGTGGAAGCTCGCTCGCTCCTCGGGGCTGTAATGAGCTCCCAGCGCCTCCGAGTGCTTGACAGTGCGCGCGGCGAAACAGGAGATCGCATAGCCCAGGTGCGCGGCGCTGATGGGAACGCCCCAGGCGTCGTGCTCCCACTCTTCGGTCAGCGCCAGCAGCCGGCGCACCTGGGCGTGCACGAACCGAATGCGGACAGACAGCTTCCAGCCCTCTCCCTGCCTCTCCAGCCCGCCCGGCCAGAAAATTTCCAACTGATGGCGGTTGTTCTGCTTGAGACGCCAGACGCCATTATCGAAAATGCGCCCGGTTTGCACGAACGACTTGCTTATCAGCGTCGAAAAGCCGTCTATCAGCACGCCGGTGACGAAAGCCGAAAGGACTAGGACGGAGTTCCTCTGGAAGGCTCGAATGCCAGGCTGGAACGCGCTGTAATCGAGCCACTCCGGCTCCGGCTCCGGCGCATCGACGAAGAACTCCCGCACCGCCTGTGGCGCCTCGCGCAGAATGTCGCGATCCTCGTCCATCCCAGCCCGAATGTAGCGGTGAATCTTGCCTTGGCTAAGCTCTTGCAGTTCATCCAGCAGGGCGTCCATAACCGGGTCACCCATCGTAGTGTGGGCAACGTAGTTATCCGCGGCCCCACTGTCCACCAGGCGGGCCTTCTCGTAGCCCGGCAGATATGCAGTAGGTATGTTCATCATACGAATAGCATAAGACAGCGCACCATCGAGCGGCAGAAACTCGTTACGCTTACCCACTGAATGTATCTCACAGCGGAGCCAGACGTCAATGTGCCGGTGGTGCGAAGTTCAGTAAGTGCTCGAAGGGGCGGTGTAGAGCACTTCCCGGTGGCCTCCTGGTCTGTACATGCCTGCTCCCTTGGCGCCTTGACTTGCGCTCCGTCCCTAATGATAACATGAGCCGTCGCATTCGCGTCGGCTGCCTGCTTGCCGTTGCGTACAAGGGGCGCCAACAATCGATGCCACACGGAGGACCCATTGCTGGTACACGTGATGCGCCTCACGACATGGGAGGCGTTCAAACTTCGCCGCCGCTGGATGCCCTGGATACTGCTGGCCGTGGCCGTCGCCTTCACACAACTCGGAATCTGGCTGAGCTACGGCGCATACCACAACGAGACTCTGCAGGCCTTCACCGCGGGCGGCTCCAACAGCCTCTCGACGAGGGCGGAGATTGACGGCGAGGTCATCGAAGTCTCCGTGTCGTGCATAAGCCTGCTTAACGAGGGCATACCGCCGGAAGTTGAGGATCTCCCGGAGGAAGTTCGGACCAACTTCATCGAAGACCTGGAGCGATTCCGAGAGGAGGATTGCACCAATACCGACCCGCTCCACGAGATCAGAGAGGCCTTCACGATTCCGCACTCCATCGCCGGAAGCATGGTCGGCACGGCGGGATTCGCACCGTTTCTCATCCTCATACTGGCGGCATCGCTCATCGGCGTCGAGTACGGCTGGGGCACTCTCCGCACCGTCCTGACCCGCGGCGCTGGCCGATGGCAACTGCTCGCCGCCAAGCTCGTACTGATCGTGCTGGCCTGTGCCGCGGCCTATGTCGTCATCGCCCTGACAGCTGTGGCTGCCAGTCTGCTTGCGGCCGTCGTCCCGCCTGAGGAGACCGCAGGCTCGGTTGAAGCAGGCAGTTGGTCGGAAGCGGCGATCACTTACCTGAAAGCCCTCTACGCCGCCACGCCCTACGCAGCACTGGCCGTTTTCCTGGCGGTGCTCACCCAGTCCTCGTCGATGGGCATGGCTATCTCCATGGGCTACTACGCAGTAGAGCTGATAGGCGCTCCCCTGCTCAGTCTCACGGATTGGGGCGAAACTATAGCGGACGCGCTGGTCGGCAACAACGTGAGCGAATGGATGGAGTCGGCAGCCGTAACAGTCGAGATAAACGACGCGAGTTCCGCCGCTGGCCAGGGAGACGCGCTTCAGGCCTTTCTGGTGATCCTCGCCTACACCGTCCTGTTCGGCGCCGCCGCATTCTGGATATTCATCCGCAGGGACGTCGCCGGAGCCAAGGGAGAATGAAGCCGGCTTATGATTGGTGGCCGCGCGGCGTCTCTACCTGAAGCGGGAAAGGAACGGCAGTGAGCGATTTCGTCATACAAACGGACGAACTGACCAAACGTTACGGCAACATTCTTGCGGTAGACGGGCTGTCGATGGAGGTGCCGCGCGGCCGCATCTTCGGCCTGCTGGGACCCAATGGCTCCGGTAAGACCACCACCATGGGAATGCTGCTGGGACTGGTCAGGCCCACCAGCGGCAGCTTCACTCTGTTCGAAGACAGCGCCCACCTGAGGGACTCGCTCGAAAGGGTGGGGGCCATCGTCGAGACCCCGTCGTTCTACCCATACCTCTCGGGACGCGCTAACCTCGCCTACTTTCAGGGAATCACCGGGCGGTGCGATCCCAGCGAGCTCGACGACCTGCTCGACAAAGTGGGACTGTCCGACCGCGCCGACAGCCGCTTCCGGACCTACTCGCTCGGCATGAAGCAGCGCCTGGGCCTCGCCTACGCGCTGCTTGGCGACCCCGAACTCCTCTTCCTCGACGAGCCGACCAACGGGATGGACCCCGCGGGCATGGCCGAGGTGCGGGACCTGATTCGCGACCTCGGCACAGGTGGCCGCACGGTGCTGCTGTCGAGCCACCTTCTGCACGAGGTGGAACAAGTCTGCGACAGCGTCGCCATTCTCTCCGGGGGCAGGCTCATCGCCCAGGGCACTGTGGCCGACCTCGTACAATCGGGTGGCGCCGAGCGCGTCAGCCTGCGCACCACCGACAACGCGAGGGCATTGGAAGTGCTATCTGCACTTGAATGGGTGGAAGATGTGACCACTGATGGCAATTCCGTGGTTGTCACCGGCCCAAGCGAGCGGTCGTCCGAGTTGAGCGCCGCGCTCGGCAGGGCCGAGGTCTACGTTACTGAGATGGTGGCCAAAGGGCAATCGCTCGAGCAGTACTTCCTGGAAGTCACGGGCGACGACAGCGACGAGGGATGATGGGGGCCGCCGCCTAACTCGCCACAACCAGCAGCACCGGGACTCGAAGCCCCCCGTCTTACGTCGCCGCGAGAGGTGAAACATGCAAGTACAGAAGTTGATCTTCATGCTCATGGCCCAGCACATGGAACGAGCCATAGCATTCTACCGCGACGTGATAGGGCTGGAACTGCGCGTGAACTACGGCGGCTGGGCTGAGCTGGGCGGGGAAGACGCGGTCGTGGCTCTCCACGGTGGCGGCGATGGCGAGTACCGCACCACCGGGCTATCGTTCACCGTCGCCGACGTCGCGGCGGCGTGCGACGAGGTGAGCGCCGGCGGCGGCAGGGTTGTGCGGTCGCCACAAGTCCGGGACGGGGAGGGCATTGTCCTGGCCTTTCTCGCGGACACCGAAGGCAACGGCTTCATGCTCACCCAGCACACGCGGTAGTCGGAGCGGACGCCCGCGCCTATGGTGCGTTCGTGACCGGCGGTAGCACTCTGTACTTCTTCTCCTGGGTCCGGTCTGCGGTTGGCAGCACCTCCACCACCACCCTGGACAGCCCGACTACCTCGCCCTGCTCGTCGAAGCTGCAATTGTCGCCGATCGCTCCACTCCAGGTAATGGCGTACATGCAGTCACGGAAGCCGTCGGCGTCTTGGTCGTCGCCCGTCTGCTTCAGGCACTCGGCCGCTATGTGCACGTCGTCGTAGGCCGAACCAAGATGCCATGGCAGCGTGACGTAGTTGTTGCGCTCCCGGAAGTTTGCCAGCACCTCTTGCGCTTTCCGGTTGTCGGGGTCTGGGTCCGCCGTGACAGCCTTCATGCCGGTTGCGGCGTCCCCCGCGATCTCCAGCGCGGTCGTTCCCACCGATACTGTTTCTGCGTAGATTGGACCTTCGTATCCCACCTCGCGCGCCTGCTTGATTATCGTCCCCGCCGCGAACTCGGACTGCGGCGCCAGGTGCAGCGCGTCGGGATTCTCGGCGAACAGCTTCTGAAGCTGCGACCTGAAGTCGGTCGCTTCCGACCCGAATTTCTCGGTGGCCACTACTTTCCCGCCAAGCTTCTCAAACTGGGACACCGAATTGCGCCGGACACCCTCGGCATAGTCCGTGGACTCGGTGATGGTGGCCAGCGAGCGGATGCCGTCTGCCCACAGCACGTTGCCGGTGACGATGCCAACCTCGACGTCGCTGATTTGCGTGCGGAAGATGTAGTCGCCGGCGTTCGCGATGTCGGGGTTGCTAGCCAGCCCGGAGAACAGCACAAAACCTTCCGCCTCGGCCAGTGGCGCGACGCCGAGCATGGCTCCGCTGCACGATGTGCCGAGAATGATCTTCACGCCGTCCACGTCGGTCAGCTTCTTGTATGCGGAAATAGCTTCCTTGGCGCTGCACTGGGAGTCCTCGACCACAAGCTCGAGCCGTCGTCCGCTGATGCCGCCGGCGGCATTGATTTCGTCCGCCGCCATCTGCTTCGACTGGTTGGCCACGGCGCCATACGTCGCGCCGGGACCGGTTAACGACTCCATCACGCCTATTCTGAAAGGCTCGTCTACCTCGTCGCCACCGCAAGCCAGCGCCATGAGCGGCACAAGGCAGAAGACGACAGTCAAGACTCCAAGCTAGTATCGCATCTCTTCTACACTCTAACTGGGGAACGCTAGCCGCACGGCATCCGCGGTACGCGCAAGTGGTCAGAACAGCCCGCTCAGCGCCTGCCGCGGTGTGACCGCGGGAATGGGCGAGCGTTCGTAGTCCCGCACGTTCCTGGTAACGATCTGCCTCGCGCCGCAGGCTAGGGCGGCCGCCACCTGCATCGCGTCCTCGAAGTCCGCCATCGGAAGCTCGGCAGCGTAGCGAATCCCCGCGGTATCGGTGCTGGCCACGCCTACGAAGCGTGTCAGCTCCACGATGAAATCGCGCGCGCTCGCGCCTCCGAGCGCAGGCGAGACGATGTAGTAGAGGTTCGAGACCGAATGCCAAGCGATGGACCCGGCCTCATCGCCGTGTTCTATGTGATCCAGCAGCTCCGAGGCGTGTTCGGAGTGCGGCTGCCGGTCCAGTGCGAGGTCTATCAGTACGTCAGAATCCAGGAGTATCAACTGAGATACTTCTCGGCCAACCTGTCGTATCGAGGATCGCCCTCGCGTCCCGCGGCCTGAAACCTGCCCCGCCAGCGTGAAGAGAACGTGGTCGAGTATTCGCCCGTCATCTCTCTGAGAGATTGCTCGACCAGAGACGACAGCGAAACGCCTTTTGACTTGGCGTACCGCTTGGCTCGAGGCACCAAATCGGCATCGACGGTGATCGTGAGCTTCTGTTTCATCCTTGCCTGACGCTCCACATGTGGTATACGTATATCGTAACAGAGTATACGTATAATTCTCGTGGCAATCAAGCCCCCGCCAGCACCAGGTCGTCCCGACTAGAAGATGCCTTCCGGCTCCGTGCCCAGGTAGTACTGGCCTGCCGTGTCGTAGTGGCTAAGCCGGCCCTGCACCTGCTGCGTGATCGTATGCACGTCCTGGAAGCGGCGCAGGATGGGTCCTGTGGCGAAGATTGCGCTCGAGCCGCACAATGCGTAGGCGGTGTCCACCACCTTGGCGGCCTCGCGGATGGCGTGCGTGCTGGACAGCCGGACGGCGATTCGCTCATCCATCGTCAGCGACAGATTGGCCTTGGCCCCGGCCCACATCGACAGCGCCGACTCGCCAAGGTACGAGCGGGCGGCGTTCCACCTGGCTTCCGCCTGCCCAACCATTCGCTGCGTCGTCGCGAGTTCGCTCAGCCTCTCCCGCTGGAAATGCTGTGTTTTCGACTTGGTGAGCGAGATTGCCGCGTCAAGTCCCGCGCGGGCCGCGCCGAGGGCGACCGTCGCGAATCCGGAGCAGAACAGCAGCGTGGTCGGTATGATGTAGATGGGTCCCCTTTCGCTAGACACAGCGTTGTCGGGATACGAGCGCGAGGCCGGTACGAACACGCCGTCCGCTTCGAAGCTCAGACTGCCCGTGCCCCTCAGTCCGCCAACCTGCCACACGTCCACCATCTTCACCTCATCCTTTGGAAGGAGAAAGGTACGCATACCCGAAGGTTCCGCCGCACCCGGCTGGTAGACCGGCGTCAGCGCCGCTACCCAGGTCGCGTGCGGTATCCCGCTGCTGAAGTTCCAGCGGCCGCTCAGCCGGTAGCCGCCACGCACCACGTCGGCCCGCGAACCCGGAATGGGCGGCCCGTTCGTGACCACGTTCCGCTGTACGCCCCAAATCTCCTTGGCGGTGTCCCTGGACACGCGCACCGAGTTCGTGGAGAAGACGTTGTTTTGGTTGATGCACCACGCCGCGCTCGCGTCAGCCTGGGCGAACAGGCTGACAACCTTCAGAAAGTCCGGGTGTTCCAGTTCAGAGCCACCGAGGGACTTCGGGAGGAGCAGTCGGAAGAAACCCCTATCGGCCAGTTCTTCCGCAATTTCCGGGGGCATCCGCCGCTCCGCCTCGATGCGGTCGGCGACAGCGCCCACGCGAGAGGCCAGCTCGTCTGCGGCCTCAAGCAGTTGGCTTACGTCGGTCTGTGTGGCGGTCATCTGTCGTCCTGAGCGGCTGAGTTAGGTCTCGTCGGCCACATTATCGCACAAGCGCCACTCCGCGGCTGCAATCCCGCCAGGGGAGTGAGCGTACGCATGAATTCGCCGCCGCCAAGACGGTCTCCCGGCAGGCCAGGGAAGCGCCGCCTGCTCATACTGCTGACCGGCGCGAGTTACCGCGGTCGCCCTCCTGCGACGTTTAGCCCGGAGTGGTCGTTCTGCCGGCTCGGAATCACCCCTGTTCCAGGACTTGCAGGTACATGTACGCGCCGGTGTAGGTCGTCGCGTCCTCGCAGTGGCCCCCGATCATCTCACCGGAGGGACGAGCGGCGGCCAGGTGTACGTGGACGCGTACTCCGCCTTCAGGCAGCGGCTGCACGTATCCCTCTGCGCTTACCAATTCGAGATTCTCGTCGATAGTGGTCCTCTCGAACTCAGGCGATCCCTCGGCGTCGTGACGGCACAGGTTTCTCAGGTTCAGTTGCCGGAGACTGCCTATGCAGGACGTGATGGCGGCGTGCGTGATCCCTTCCGCGAGCGCAAACGACTCCAGGTCGGAGATGATCGAAACCCCTGCTTCCACTCGGCGGTACACCAGGCGGGCGGCGGTCCGCGAACTCTGCATGTGAGTATCTCCCTTCAGGGTCAGTCGTTGCACGACCCATTGTACACCACGCGCGAGAGCCGGTTCGACATCCGCCCAACCGCCGAGCCTGTTTCAGGATACCAAGCGCCCCCAACACCGTAATCCCCGCAAAGGCGGAAAGCGAATTCTGTTAGTTTCTGCGACATTCTGTGCGCGTCGTAGCTGGGAGCGTCGCCGGTCCTTCGCGAATCTGTAATGCCCGGCGCGGGATATGTATGCACAAGTGTCGCGCCGCATGGCAGATGAGGACAGGGGGTCGACGGGCCGACCGGCCGTGTATCCGTTGGCACAGGGCGCCCACAAGGGACGCCCCTACGGATGCCTAGGGCATTGTCCCTATTGGGGGTAGGGATTCCGGGCCGTGGGGTCTGTCCCTCGCCTGGGCGAGGGTAGCACGTATGTACGCATATTGCAAGAGGGGGTGGCGAGACTGCGGGATTGGGCGGGAACGGTGGGGAGAAACTGCGCAGACGTGGGCCAGTGGTTGGGCGCCTGTAGGAAGTTTGGGTGGCAAGGCTAGAGCACGGGCGGCGCAGGAGAGTGACGGTTTTTGCGGGGTACCCGGGGGTCTAAAGGGTCGGTTGTGGGCGAGGGAGATGGTTTTGAGCACGCCTGGTAACCTGAAACAGGCGCTCTACGTTCGGCTTTTCGCCCCGGCGCCCCAAAGCCTGGCGTACTCCGCCACGTAGCGCTCAGCGACCACCCTCTCGTCGAACTCCCGCTCGGCCTTCCGCCGACCGGCCTCACCGTACCGCGCGCGCAGTTCAGCGTCGCCAAGCAGCACCTCGATAGCAGCCGCCAACGCGGCGGCGTTCCGCGGCGGAACGAGCGTGCCGTTGACGCCATCCTCGACCACCTCAGCGGCGCCCGGAATGTCAGTCGCCACGATGGGCCTGCCCATCGCCGCTCCCTCTATGAGCGACCGCGGCACGCCCTCGTGGTATGAGGGCAGGGCGACCACCTCCGAGATTGCCAGCAGGCACGGCACGTCAGTAACGTGGCCGGGCAACACCACTTCGCCGGCCTCTCGCCACGCGTCCAGGTCCTCCTCCGTCACCGACGCCCGATTGTCCACGTCCCTCGCTCCCGCCAGCACGAACACCGCGTCCGGCCGTCTCGCCCTCACCGCCCGCGCCGCCTCCACGTATTCCACAACGCCCTTGTCGTACAGCATCCGCGATGCCATCGTTACCACCGGCGCATCCGGCGACATGCCAAGCGAGGCTCTCATCTCCCGCCGGGCCTTCGCGCTCACGGCCTCCTGGCTGAACACCGAGAGGTCGACGCCGGAGCCACCCGGAATCACAAGCGCGCTCCGCCTGGCTTTACTTGCCGCACCGAACAACACGTCCGCGTCGTGCGCAGTCTGGAAGGTGACTCCGTCACTCAGCACCGAAGCCAGCCTGTACAGCGATGTCGCAAGCGGCCGAATCACCGAACGCCGGCGCCCACCCTCCGCGAATGCGTATCCCAGTCCGGTCACCCCGCCCACCACGACGGGCACGCCCGCAAGCCTGGCCGCCAGCGCCCCGTACACGTTCGGCTTGATGGTGAAATGCTGCGCCACGTCCGGCCTCAGCCTTCGGTAGGTGCGCAACAGCGACACCAGCGACCCAAGCTCCGTGAAGGGATTGACGCCGCCGCGGCTCAGCCGCCACGGCACGAAGTCAGCCCCCAGCGCCTCGATCTCATCCGCGAACTCGCCGGGCGGAGCCACAGCGTACACGCGCACCCCGCGCTCCGCGAGCGCCCACACTATCGGCGCCCGGAACCGGACCAGCCGCTCGGCGGAGTTCGACGTGATTGCAACCGACCGCGGCAGCTCTTTCACCGGCCCGGCGCTCCTCTTCCATGTCGCTTCCCCTCCAGCAAACGACCGAACAGCTCTTCCCACCTGTCGACTACGCTATCTACCGAGTGTCGCGAACGAACGGCTCGGCGTCCCGATTCGCCCATCGCGCGCCGTTCCTCCGGCGCCAGGTCCATCATCCGCTTCATCGCGCCGGCGAGCGCGGCGTGGTCGCCGGGCGCAACAACGAACCCCGTCTCCCCGTCCTCGACCATCTCCGGCACCGCGCCCACCGCCGTCGCAACCACCGGCGTCCCGGACGCCATCGCCTCCAGCACCACGTTCGGCATTCCCTCCCATGCCGAAGACAGCACTAGCGAATCGCTCGCCAGGTACAGCTCCGGTAGATCGTCGCGCAGCCCAAGCAGGCGTACGGGCCCGGCCAAGCCCAGGTCGTCTACCAACCGCGCAAGCTTGCCTCGCAGCGGCCCATCGCCGGCGATGAGCAGCAGCACCCGCCGACGGTCCGCTACGACAGAGAATGCCCGCAGCAGCCCCGGGTAGTCTTTAGCCTCAGCCAACCTTCCCGCCGCCAGCCACAGGAACTCGCCTGCGCCTACGCCCAGTTTCTGCCGCGTTCGCTCCCGGCGGCCGCCCGCCCCAGACCGCTCGAAGTCCACCGCGTTGGGGATGACAGCGAGCCGCGAGGGAGACGCCACGCCACGCTCGGCAATCCGCGACGCCAGGCCGTCGGACATGACCGTCACTGAGTCCGTCATCCAGCCGGTCGCGGCCATCGCGCGTTCCCTGGCGCGGCCGTGGGCCTCGTTCCGCACCGCCGACACGACCGCGGGCGTTCCGGCGAACCGGCCGGCGACGCGTGCCGTCATGATGCCGTGAAACATGAACCCGACCAGCACGTCCGGCCTCACCCTCCGCACCATGGCGACGGCCCTGGCAACTCCGGCCAGCTTGCTCACGTCGCCACGAGCGTTCAGGCTGATCAGGCTTACCCCTGGCTCGTCCAACTCAACGCGCAGCGACGTCTCCGAGAACGGAAGGAACGACAGCACCGTCACCTTCCAGCCCCGTTGGGCGAGCGCGTTGGCGACGATGACGAGCTGCCGCTCCGCGCCGCCGCGTTCCAGTCCGCTGGTGACGAACATCGCGTGGCCGCGCGCCGAATCGCGGTCTTTCATGCCACTATGCCGGCAATCCCGCACATCCGCGCCTACACGCCCAATGCCGCACATCCCTTCTCCCTCGCAGGGGGAAGGTTAGGATTGGGGTGACGCCCCGCCACGCTCACAGCTTGAACACCCTCGCGCCCTCCACGCCGGCCCTCGCGATGGCGTTTCGCGTGTCCACGACAAGCCGGCTGCGCTCCACGATGTACGCCCAGTCGTAGCTGCTGTGGTCCGTGACGATAACCACGCAGTCCGCCGCCGGCAACGCCTCGCCCAACGCGGGCTCGCCCTCCGTGCCCACGCTCGCCATGTCCAGCCCCGCCTCCCGAATCGACGGCGCCAGCGGGTCGTGGTAAGACACGCGCGCGCCCTGTTGCCTCAGCAGATGAATCAGGTCCAGCGCCGGCGACTCCCGCGTGTCCGCAACGTCCGGCTTGTACGCCACGCCCAGCACCAGCACGCTCGCGCCGTTCAGCGGCTTGGACTCGCTCCCCAGCGCCCGCGTGACCTCCAGCACCACGTGCTGCGGCATGGCCGAGTTGATCTCGTCCGCGAGCTGGATGAACCGCGCCGTGTACCCCAGCGTCCGCATCTTCCATACCAGGTAGTGAGGATCGACCGGGATGCAGTGACCGCCCAGCCCGGGCCCCGGGTAGAACGGCATGAACCCGAACGGCTTGGTGGACGCCGCGTCGATGACCTCCCACACGTCCAGACCCAGATGCGCGCACATTATGGCCATCTCGTTGGCGAGGGCGATGTTGGCCGCCCGGAACGTGTTCTCCAGCAACTTGACCATCTCCGCGGCCCGCGACGACGACACCGGCGCCACCTCGGCAATGGCCGCACCGTAGAGGCACGACGCCACTTCGGTGCACGCCGCCGTGACCCCGCCGATGACCTTGGGGGTGTTGGCGATGGTCCAGTCCGCCCGCCCCGGGTCGACGCGCTCCGGCGAGAACGCCAGGAAGAAGTCTCTGCCGACCTCCAGCTTCCCCGCCGATCCCTCGAGAAGACGCGGAAGCACCAGCTCCTCAGTCGACCCCGGATACGTCGTGCTCTCCAGCACCACCAGCGCGTCCTCTCTCAGCCGGGGCGCGATCTCGCTCGCCGCCGCCACGATGTACGACACGTCCGGGTCCTTAGTCTTGCCAAGCGGCGTCGGCACGCATATCAGCACCGCGTCCGCCTCGGCCACCGCGTCGAAGCCGGTGGACGCGGACAGCCTGCCTGCGCCCAGAGCCAGCCGCGCCACCGCCTCGGACGGCACGTCCGGAACGTGCGACCGGCCCGCGTTGACGGCCTCGACCCGCGCCGCGTCCGTATCCACGCCGCACACCCTGAATCCGGCGTCCGCGAACGTCACCGCCAGCGGCAGCCCAACGTACCCCAGACCCACCACACACACCACCGCCTCTCTGCGCTTGATTCTCCCTCGAATTCTATCGCCCGGCGTCACCCTGGCTGGCCCCCTTCGCTCGTGTTGCTCGCCACCAGCATATCACCTATCCATTCCGCCTACTCCCCAACACCACCTCCAGATACCGCTCCACCGACGCCTCCACCGAGTACACCGACGCCCTCGCCTTAAGCGCCTCTGCCGGCCGAGGGTCGTCCAGAGTCGCCTGAATTGCGCGCGCCATGGCCCGCCAGTCGCCCACCGGAACCAGTCGACCCCACTTGCCGCCTTCCAGCATCTCGCTCGGCCCGCTGCGGCAGTCTGTGCTCACCACCGGCGCGCCGCACGCCATCGCCTGCGCCAGCACGTTGGGGAACCCTTCATACCTCGACGACAGCACGAACACCGACGCCCTCGCCATGTATCGGAACGGGTTGACGTCGAACCCCGGCAGGTCGAACCGGTCCTCAATTCCCAGCCGCGCCGCCAGCTCCAACAGACTCTCCCGTTCCGGGCCCTGACCCAGGATCACCAGCCGCGCCTCACGCAATCTTGCCACCTCCGAGAACGCCCGCAGCAGGGTAGGGTAGTCCTTCAGTAGCACGAGCCGACCCGCTGCCAACACCACTGGCACTCCCCCGTCGACGAACCACGGATGCTTCACCTCATCTGCAGCCTGTTCAGCCAGTTCAGACCCCACGACCGGATTAGGGATGGTTACTATCTTGCCCGCGGCCCGGGGCGCCTGCGCCCGCAAGTCGGCCGCCACCCCTTCCGACCCTGCCACAATTCCGTCGGCAAGCGGCAAAAGCGACCGCACGAGACCCATAACCTGACGGGTTTTGAATGTCCTGTCTCGTAAAGACTCCGTGAACGTGCTTGCCTGCCGGATCACGACGCGCAGCCGCCCACGGTAGACAAGCTTGGCGATAAGTACCGCGGCGTCTGACGCCGAGAGAGAGGACATCAGCGCCACGGGCCGCTCGCGCCGGATGTAGCGCAGAAACCGGGGCACGGCAGTAAGGGTTCTGTACGAGTCCAGATCAACTACCCGGACGGCATCCGGCACCATGTCCATGTACTCGCCCTCTGCCTTAACAAGGACAAGGTCCACGCCCACGCCGCGCTCCGCGAACCCTGCCGCCAGAGTCAGCATCACCCGCTCAGCCCCGCCGCCGCGCATGGAGGCCGTGAAGAGCGCAACTCGGCCGCCCTGCGGGTCAGCCTTCGCCATGGGCTCCCGTCAGCAGATCGTGGTACCGGTCAACCGACGCCTCCACCGAGTACACCGACGCCCTGGCCTTTAGCTTCTCCGCTGGCGGCGGGTTGTCCAGCGTATCCTCGATGGCCCGCGCCATGGCCCGCCAGTCGCCCACGGGCGGCAGCCGACCCCACCTGCCACCCTCCAACATCTCGCTGGGCCCACCGGGGCAATCTGTGCTGACAACTGGCGTGCCGCACGCCATCGCCTGCGCCAGCACGTTGGGGAACCCCTCGGACATGGACGGCAGCACGAACACCGACGCCCTGGACATGTACCGGAACGGGTTGACGTCGAACCCCGGCAGGTCAAAGCTGTCCTCTATCCCCAACTGCGCGGCCAGCTCCAGCAATCTCTCCCGTTCGGGGCCCTGGCCCAGGATGACCAATCGCGCCTCCCTCGAGCGCGTAACCTCCGTGAATGCCCGGAGCAGCGTCGGGTAGTCCTTCTGAGGGGCCAGCCGACCGGCGGCGAGAATCACCGGCACACCTCCGTGATTGAACCACGCGTGCTCGGCGGGGGCCGCCGCCTGTTCGCGCAACCCCGGCGCGACTACGGGGTTGTAGATGGTAGTTACCTTCCCGGCGGCGCGGGGCGCCTGATGCCGCAGGTCGGACGCCACCCCATTGGACACAGCCACAATTGCGTCGGCCGCGGGCATCAGCAGTCTCACAAGTCTCATGTACTGGCGATTCCTGAAGGACGCCAGCTTGAGAGCGTCACTGAACACGTTCGCCTGGCGCAAGACCACGCGCAATCGCTTACGGAACATTAGCTTCGCGATCAACACGGCCAATTCTGGGAGCAGCAACGTCGAGAGAACAGCAGCTGGGCGCTCTCGCCGAACGTAACGCAGAAAGTCAGCAAGAAAGCTGACCAGCTTGCGTGTGTCCAGATCGATCACCCGCACGTCGTCGGGAACCAGATGCAGGTACTCACCCTTTGCGTGCATCAACACAAGGTCGACCTTCAAGCCCTTGCGAGCCAGGCCGGAGGCCAGATCCAGCATCACGCGCTCGGCGCCGCCGCCTCTCATCGAGCCGATGAACAGGGCTACCCTGGCGCTGGGCGGCTCAGCCGTTTCCACGCGCGATCTCCAACATGGCCTCAACATACCTGGCGGGGGTGTGCTCCATAACCACAAGGTCGTGGCTTTTCTCGCCCATCTGCACCAGCCGAGTTCGGTCACCGATTATCTTCTCCATACAGTCCTCCAGGTGAGCGGCATCGCCCGACCTGAACACGTACCCGTTCTCGCCATGACGGATGTAGCATCTCGTCCCGTTCGAGTCGCTGCAGATGACGGGAAGTGAGTGGGCCATCGCCTCGAGGTGGGAGACCGCCGCTGGTTCGTTTACGCTTGGAAGAACGAACAGGTCGTGACTAGCATACTGGGCTTGTACGTCGTGGTAAGGCAGATTGGTCATGATTCGCACTGTTCCGCCGAGGCCGAGCGCCTCTTGTATCTCCTGGACCCTTGTGAACTCCCGCCGGCGCTCATCAGTAGTACATTCTCCAATGATGGTCGCGCGGAGGGCGTATCGTCTGGACAACCTGGCGATTGCCTCAAGAAACATGTCGTGATTCTTGCGTGCCTGAAACTTCCCAATAGACAGAATGCTCACAACGCCGGACCCGAACCATTGCTTGCTCTCCGGAGGTGTCTGCGACTCCATCACGAAGGGCACGTAGCGAAGAGGGATCGAGGGCTTTGTAAACTCCTCTGGCCGACCCAGCACGGGAGTTATCCAATTGCCGCGTGCCATGCGAGCAACCAATGAGTTTACAAATGTCCTCTTGCGACTTACGTAGCGGTACATCGGATACTGATCGTAGAGCACAAACCTTGCTCGTCCCAATCTTGCGGTAGCGAACCCAAGCCATCCAAATGCGGTGTACGGGTTGCGTGACACAACCAGATCGGGCCTCAGCTCTCGCATCAGCTTCCAAAATGCGAGGGGCGGTGGCCATATCCACTCACTTCCGTGAAGCCAGGGCGCGACCATTCTCTCACCTAGTACAATGGGTTCAAGCTCGTCGTACACTTCGCTGGATCCTCGCCTTAGTACGACGAACGAAACGCGGTGTCCGGCATCCTGAAGTGCCTTGACCGCGAAGCGCTGGTTGGTGTGGTACCTGGGTGCGGTGAATACAAAGTGCATTTTCGAGCCATTTGCCGGGAGATGCGGGCCATTGCAAGGGGCGTGTGAGGCGGCTTCAGTCAGTCGGCAAAGGAATAGCCGTCTTCGACCAGGAGAGGGCGATAAACTTCTTGATGGTATCTCTCAGCTATGGCGCCCCAGTCGTGACCCTTGGCAACATCTAGGCCATTTCGGGAGAAATTGCACCTCAATTCCGGACTCGCAATCAGCTTGGATGCATTCGTGGCCAATGCGTTCGCATCTTCGACTTCGCTCAGGAAACCACTCTCCCCGTGGGAGATCAGGTCGATAGCCATTCCAACTCTGGTAGACACCAAAGGAACGCCACTTGCCATGGACTCGAGAACAGCCATCGGGCCACCTTCGTCTCTTGAGGCTATCAGGTACAGGTCCAGCGCCCAATAGTGCTTTGCGACATCCTCATAATCCTCCAGCCATGTGTGGCGATATGGCACGCCCATCGTTTCGAGACCGGACTTTACGTAGCCTCTAGAAGGGCCGGTCAAGAGGACGTAGAGTTCAAAATCCTTGCGTAGCCGGTCGATGACTCTAAGAAAAACGTCCGGTCCCTTCACGTGCTTTGGCGTCATTCCCTCGCCCCAGCCCTCGCCATCCTTTTGGAACGAGCCGACACACAATGCGCCGTCAGGAACGCCCAGCTTCCTTCGCATGGCATTTCGGTCTTCAGGTGTAGGTGGCGTGAACAGCCGCGTGTCTATGCCGAGTGGAATATATGCCAGTTTGCCTCCGTCTACTCCCTCCGAAATCAGTATGTCGGCAGCCAAACTAGAAGCAACTATGATCTTATCTGTGTACAGGGAGGCTTCCCCTATTGCATCCAGTCTACGCTGGAACACAGGCAACAGATTTGATCGCTGGCCATGAGTCCAAGTCAACACTTGTCTGTTGGACGGATGTATCTCAAGGTATCTGCGATCCTCCGAGTATCCGGCTCCAGTAGAGAAGTGGATGATTGAGTTTCTTATTCCAAACCGCCTGATGCCTCTGCGGGAGATAGGAACAATAGCATAGCGTCTCTTTAGGCGCCGGCCGAGGGCATCCCGAATCTCGCCTAGTACCCAACCCCGGCCAGCGACGTGAAAAATCAGTGGCTTGAGAAGGAACCCTCTCTTGGCAAGTGCCGCATTGGCCAAAGTCCAAGGGTAACTTGCCCTGGCCACAGATCTGGCGAGGCGCTTAGCTAGTGGAATCACCATGGTCGACACTTGATTTACGCTGCACTAATGTCCCTCACGAAGAATGCTTCCCAGCAGCCGGGGGCGTCCACAAGTGGATGTGCGAGCAGTTCCGCATTGGAATGGACAACAGGTCTTCGCCTGCCTAAGTACCGAGCGGTCTTGACGGTGTAACCGAACTCTTCCATTCTCTCAAGGAATGACAGCGTCGATGAGCCATTCTGCCTCAGTAACACAGGATGTACTTCGATAAATGCGCCGGAAGGGGCGTCCGTGTCAGCCAGGGTTTCTGCCATACCTTCGATTACTTCCGATTCGTAACCCTCCACGTCCATGCGAAAGTAGTCGATCTTCAGATTCTCTCTCTTGGCAAGTTCGTCTATCGACGTTACCTGCACGTCAACAACCGACACCGGCTTAAAGCCGTGGTCATCCCTCTTTATGAAGGTGCTATGGTTACCTCTCGGCATCATGTAGAAGGGCAGCACGTCCGGCTTACGACCGGCAGCATACGGAAACAGGCTTACTCTGCCATCCACCTCGTTAAGCCGCAGATTCTCGGACAACGCGGATAGATTTACCGGCGAAGGCTCCAAGGCCACGACGTAGCCATCTGGTCCCAAATGCTGCAATGAGATCAGTGTGTAGTAACCAATGTTCGCCCCGATTTCCAGCAGGACCATTCCGGGCTCCAGTTCCTCTCGGAACTGGCGAGTGCTGTAACGTTCGTGAACACCTGTCAGATATAGCTCCCGCGAAATGCCTTCGTCAGAAAGATCCAGCCTCATGCGGCTACCCTGGACATTGCGGGTCACGACACCACCATACCGTAGGTCGGCCCACTTCAGCCTGCTCTTGGGTATGAGGCGGGGCAGCTTACGCATCGCCAGTTGATAGGCCATCCCCGCCGTGCTGAGCACGCCGTGCTTCCTGAACGAACGCGCCACGCGCACAAACGGGTTGCGAGTCTTCATACCAGTCCTTCTTTTGGTAGTCATCCGATCAGCACCTAGGCCCGCGGAAGGCCTCCACCCCATTGACAGCACCGCACATCCGTGCTACTCTCCCCACATGCAAATCGCCACCCGCGTACTAGCCCCACCGTCCGCCGCCTCCACAGGCCTCCGGCCATCCGCCAGTCCGGCCAAAGGCCCCGTCCCAATTCCCTCTCAGAACACCCAGTTTCGGTGTCTAATCTGTTCAAATGAGACTGAAACGTCCCTGGAAACGATCAACCGCCAGATACGAATGCGACAAAATGCATCAGTTTGCATCGCTCTTCGCGAGTCTCCCGCCGATTGGCCCGCCCGCCAAGCTCGGATTGGCCTCCCATCCAGGCTCGTAGCGGTGGGACTGAGAGCGGCCCTCTGCTCCCACCACGCTTGATTATGATAGCATAACTCCCGCACGCGACAAGCGCCCCAAAAGAGAATCCGAGCCCTTAGCGCCCTTCGCGGATAATCCCTTTCCGAGGACAGACCTCATGCGATACCTAGTCACCGGCGGCTGCGGCTTCATCGGCTCCACCCTCGTCGACCGCCTCGTCGAGCTCGGCCACGACGTCGTCGTCCTGGACAACCTCTCCACCAGCGAGGGCGACCGCGCCAACCCCGCAGCCACCCTGATCGAAGCCTCGATCACCGACCTGGACGCCGTCAGGGACGCCACCCGCGGCGCCGACTGCGTGTTCCACACGGCGGCCTGGGCGCGCATCCCGCGCTCCATCGAGGACCCGGTGGGCACCCACCAGGTGAACGTCAATGGCACACTCAATGTCCTCCAGGCCGCCCGCGAGAACGGCGTCCCCCGCGTCGTCTACTCCTCCTCCTCCAGCGTCTACGGCGACCAGCCCACCCACGTGATGCGCGAGGACATGCCGCTCCAACCCAGGTCACCCTACGCGCTGCAAAAGCTGATGGGCGAGCAGTACGGCGCCATGTTCGCCCGGCTGTTCGGCCTGCGCGTCGCCTCGCTGCGCTACTTCAACGTCTACGGTCCCAGGCAGGCCACGCAGGGCGCCTACGTGCTGGTCATCCCCCACTTCATGCGGCTGCGGGACGCCGGCAAGCCCCTGACTGTGTACGGCGACGGCGAGCAGACCCGAGGCTATACCCACGTCTCGGACGTGGTGAGGGCGAACCTGTTGGCCGCCACGGCGGACCTGCCGCCGGGGGAAAACGTAGCGCTGAACATCGGCCCGCAGGAGGAGACGTCCGTCAACGAGATAGCCGCAATCGTCGGCGGCGAAGTGCAACACGTCGTCCCCAACCCCAGGGGCGAGTTCGAGGAGCTCCGCAAGTCCGCGGACTACTCCAAGGCGAAGGCGCTCATCGGCTGGGAGCCGCTCATCCCCGCCTCCGTGGGGATACGCCAGATCGCCGCCCCCCATTCTGTCATTCCCACGAAAGTGGGAACCCAGGAAGAGAGCGTGACCCCGTGAAGCCGGCGCGCAGCCCATCCTCCCTCGCCTCAAGTCCCTTCCCCCTCGCGGGGGAAGCTAGGATGGGGGCGAAGGCCAGAATGAAGGCGAAAGTCGGCATGGGTGCGAGTCTATCTTGAAAATAACGGTCGTGGGCCTCGGCTACGTGGGCACGGTCGCCGCCGCCGGTCTGTCCGAGGCTGGCCACCAGGTCGTGGGCATCGACGTGGACCGCCGCCGCGTCGAGACGCTCTCCGCGGGGCGTGTGCCCATGTTCGAGCCGGGCCTGGAGGATAGCGTGTCACGCGGTCTGCGCGCCGGCAAGCTGCGGTTCCTCCACCGCGACGACTTCGCCGAGCCGCCAGGGGACGCCGCCCTGATAGCCACCGGCACGCCGCCCACCCACGGCGGCGCGGCCGACCTGGGCCAGGTGCGCGCCGCTGTGGACTGGGTGAAGTCCGTCGGCTCCGAGGGCCTGGTCGTCGTGATGAAGAGCACCGTCCCGCCCGGAACCGGACGCCGCCTGCTCGACTTCGAGTTGAAGGGCGCCGGCATCCGCTACGCCTCCAATCCGGAGTTCCTGCGCGAGGGCAGGGCAGTGGCGGACTGGGCGTCGCCGGAGCGCATCGTCGTGGGTGTCGAGCCGGGCGACGACGCGGCGACAGAGGTCGTCAAGCGCATGCACGCCGGCATCGACGCGCCGCACCTGGTGACCGACATCACAAGCGCCGAGATGATCAAGTACGCGAGCAACGCCTTCTTGGCGACCCGCATATCGTTTATCAACGAGATAGCATCGCTGTGCGGCTCCATCGGCGCGTCCATTGACGACGTGAGCATGGGCTTGGCGATGGACTCCCGCACCGGCGCCCGCATCCACGCCGGCGTCGGCTACGGCGGATCGTGCTTCCCCAAGGATGTCCGCGCGCTTGATCATCTGGCGCTCACCAGCGGCGTCGAAGTGGACCTGCTCCGCTCGGTGATCAACACCAACAACCGGCAGCGTCTGCTCCCTCTCCACGCGCTGCGCCAGCGGTTTGGCGGCGCGCTGGCCGGGCTGCGGGTTGGCGTGCTCGGCCTGGCCTTCAAGCCGGAGACCGACGACGTTCGGGACGCGCCGGCCCTAGACCTTGTGCGCGCCTTGGTCGACGAGGGCGTCGAGGTCCGGGCATACGACCCCCGCGCGATGGACAACGCCCGCGAGGCGCTGCCTCCGGCGGCCGCCCTCGTCCCCGGCGTCGCCGAGGCCGCGAACCGCGCCCAGGCCCTGGTCCTGCTAACCGAGTGGACCGAGATAGTGGAGTCCGACTGGCGCGTCGTTGCCCGCTGCATGATCCCGCCCCGCCTCGTATTCGACGGCCGCAACGCCCTCTCCCCAGCCACACTCGAACCCCTAGGCTTCGAATACGTAGGCGTAGGCCGCTCCAATTCACCTCTCCCTCGAGGGAGAGGGCAAGGGTGAGGGTGGACACCGCCTGTCCCTTCCTCCGCCACCGCTACGTTGTTCCCACGAACGCGGGAGCCCACGGGATGGGATGACGCCCCATGAAGCCGCCCCATCCAGCGCCCGGACCTCCCCCGACACCTGAGCCGGCCGGCCACGTCGCCCACAGGGCGGAACGCCTGTTGAAGTTCGCGTGGGCGCTTCTAATCCTCGGCGCGTTTGTCGTTGCGCTAGATTACATGGTAGCGCCACCCGGCAGAGACTCGAGCACTTTCATCTACGTGGCCGAGGGCATACTTGCCGGGGAGCTTCCCTACGCAGACAGGTGGGACCACAAGGGCCCGCTCATCTATCTCCTCAACGCGGCGGCGCTGGCCGTGGCAGGAGTACCGGGAATCTGGCTCTTGAACGCGATATTCTTAGTGGTATCGGGGTGGCTAGTATTCAAGCTAGCCGCCAACAACTTCGGAAGAACAGCCGCGCTCCCGGCTCTCGTCCTCTTCCTTGCGTACTTCGCCGGCTTCAACCGGGGCGGCAACCTCACCGAGGGCTACTCCATTCTGTTCCAGTTGCTCGCTCTTGTCTTGTTCACCTCGACGCGCTTAGAGCAGGACGAGAGGAGGCGAACAGTCCTGGCCGCACTCGCCATCGGGATGCTCGGCGCGATGGCGTTCCTGCTCCGTGCCAACCTGATAGGCGTTTGGCTTGCGATTGGCATCCTGTGGGCCGTCCAGGGAAGACCGGCCCTGAAACTGATAGCCTGGTCCTCGGTGGGAGGAGTTTCTATCCTCTCAGCCGCCTCAGCCTTGCTGATAGCAACAGGCAGTTGGGGCGCCATGTGGGACGCCTACATCGCCTACAATTTCGCCTACGTTGACGCCTCCCTCACCAGCAGGATCAAGGCTTTCATCGTACTCGCTAACAGCCTGAACATCTTGACGCCGCTGTTGGCGCTGGGCTGGCTCATCGGCTTCTACCACTTGGCGACGGGCAGGGCAAGGCGCCTCCAATTTTACAATGCCCTTGCCGTGGCGGTTATTCTGGGGCCGGTCGAAGTCGCCCTTATCGTCATGTCCGGCTTCTCCTGGGGTCACTACTACCTTGCCATTCTTCCGGTCGCCGTCGTCCTGATAGCATTCCTGGCGTGGCTTCTCATCCGTGAGCTCAAGGCTCGTCCACGAGCGGTGTCCGCGGCAATCCTTGTCGCGCTGACCTTCACCGCACTGTTCGCAGGCGTCGCGCCAAACCGCGTCTTCAAGATGGCGGACAAGTACATGAATCCCAGCGAAATCCTGACCACGGCCCGCCAGGACCTCGTAGTCTCCCTCATTCGCGAGCAATCGCACGCGGACGACAGAATTCTGGTGTGGGGAGCCGAAAGCTGGATCTACACGCACTCCGAGCGCCACGCCCCCACACGGTTCTTCTACCAGTACCCGCTGGTCAAGCCCGGTTACTCCAACGCGGCCAGCCGGGGCGAATTCATGGCGGACGTCATCCGTCACAGGCCGACCATCATCGTGGACACCGGAAACCACCGCCTGGCGCCTCTGGACCCGCTCGAGCGAAGTACCTGGCAGCCAACGGATTACAGGTACGTCCACGACCCTTCAGACTTCAAGCCCTTCTTCGACTTCGTCGACGCGGAGTACAAACCTTTCGAGGAGGTGGAAGGATTCACCCTCTACCGCCTCAGGGAGAGGTGACGATTCTGATTTTCGGTGATGCCGCCATAGGCGTCGTCCCCTACTGGTCCGTGCGGTACACGTACCGCGCGTCCCAGATTGCGTACAGTGTCGGCGTCGTGTTGCCGAACACGTTACGCACCGCCGTCAGCCGCTCCGCCAGCGTCGTGTAGATCACCGGCACGTTCTCCGCGGCGATCTCCTGCGCGCGGTGGTAGTACTCCACTCGCCTGGCGCGGTCCAATTCGGCGCTGGCCTTCAGATACAGGTCGTCGATCTCCGCCTCCCAGTCGGTCGCCGGCTCCTCCTGGCTGGGGTTCCACACGTGCAGCGGCTCGCCGCTGTGCCAGAAGGTGATGCCCTCGTGAGGGTCGGCGCCACCGGTGAAACCAACGATCATCGCCTCCCAGTCGAACGTCTGAACGATCCTGTTGACCAGGTCTCCGAACTCGATCAGCCTGAAATCCACTCCCAGACCAACGTCCCTCATGCCCTCGCTGACAATCTCGCCAACGCGCTCGCGTACCGAGTTTCCTGTATTGGTGACCATCGTGAACTCGATCGGGTTCCCATCCCTGTCCTCGCGCACTCCATCGCCGTCAGTGTCTACCCAACCAAGGCCGTCGAGCAGCTCACGTGCGCTGTCCAGATCGTACTCGTAACGCCGCACGTCCGGATTGTGAAAATCGCCCGCCGACGGGCTGACCGGCGACCACTGAGGATAGCCGACGCCGTGCTGCACCTCGTCGATGATCCTGCCCTTGTCGACAGCGTACGCCACCGCCTGCCGGAACTCCTTCTGCTGGAACCATCCCAGCTTGACTGGATCGAGGTACGGGTCGCCAGTCTCCTCGTCAACACGTTCATTCTGATTGAACCCTATCAGCGTGAATCCGAACTGCGGCCCCCGCTTGTGGATGGTGAAGTTGCCGTCTCGCTGCATAGGCTCCAGCCGCGCCAGCTCTTCCCCCAGCACGCCATGTACGTCGGTCTCTCCCGCAATGAACGCGGCGAGCTCCGCGTCGAAGTCAGGCGCCATGATGTCAACCAACTTTTCGATGTAAGGCAGCTTGTTGCCTTCGCCGTCCTCCAGCCAGTAGTCCGGGTTTCGACGCAGGATCACCGTCTCGCCCGGCACGTAGTTCTCGATCGTGTAGGGGCCGGTGCCGATTACCTCAGCCGGGTCAGTCTCGATGTCCCACACTTCGCTGAACGTGCCGTCGTCAACATACTGCTCGAGAATGTGCTTCGGGAAAATCGCCGTGCCCATCGATCGCAGAAATGGCGCGAAGGGCTGGGGCAGGACGCACTGGACGGTGTAATTGTCCAGCGCCTTGACCGTCATCGGCGCCTCCTCCCACTCGCCCGTCTCCTCGTTGAGGAACCGGAAGTGGAACGACGCCCTGGCGGCCGCCGGAATGTCGTGGTTGTAGATGATGCGGTTGAAGGTGAACTCCACGTCATGAGCGGTGAACGGCTCACCGTCGTGCCACCTCACGTCCCGGCGCAGCCTGAAGGTCCACGTCAGTCCGTCGTCCGAGCTATCCCAGGACTCGGCCAGTCTCGGCTCGACCTCGTCCGTCAGCCACGATGTCTCGGTCAGCCCCTCGAAGACGTAGCTCAAGACGCCGGCCGAGTATGCGTCATTTGCGATAGCGAGGTTGAACGTCAGAGGCTCCGCAATCGTCGCGGTCGTTAGCGTGCCGCCGTGCTTGCCGATGGTGTACTGGAAGTCCGCGGCGTTCTGCTTCAGCCGGTCTAACACGCTTCCCTCGCTGGCCGGCGTTGGTTGCGCAGTTGGGGCCGGCGCCTGTGTCGCGGTCGGTTTTGGCGCAGGCGATGGCTGGGCCACCGAGGTCGGCGCGGCCTCGACGGTGGGCGCCACAGTGGGTGCGGCCGTCGGCGGGGGCTGGGCCGCTGTCGAAGACGGCGGCGCCGGTGTCGGCTCGGCGGCGTCCCCGCACGCGGCAAACAGCAACACCGCGAATGGCAGCAACGCTGCGAGCACCCAAGGCGTCACCAGAGTTGAGAGGGAGCGGCGGGCACAGTCAGGGGAGGGCGTTTGAAGAATAGGCTTGGAGAAAGCTATCAACGGTGCATCCTTCTGAAAACCGAAGCTATGGGCTTGTTTCACTCACTGAGTTTACCACAGAGGTCCGACACCTCCACCGCGCCCCACCCGCACACTCACGCCTTCGAAGCTGTAGACACTGTTCAGCACGCAGACCCCGATATTGCGGTCTGGCGCGGCCATTGCTATAGTCGGGCCGAGAAAGCCGCCGTGCCGATATGACAGTGAAGGGGGTTGCCGATGCGCACCACTCACATACCTGACTGGGTAACATTCCCGGAAGACGAGTGGGTTCAGATCACTCCAGAGGAGGCGGGCCTCGATCGCGCCAAATTCGACGCCTTCCTGTCAACCATCCACGCCAGGGGCGCCGACTTTGGAGGCGAAGACCATACCGGCGACAAGTTCGGCGCCGTGTTCACGCGCGGCGGCTGCCTCGTCCACACCTGGGGAGACGGCGACTACAAGTTCCAGACAGCCTCGACCGGCAAGGCGTTCACGTATGCTCTGCTTGGACTCGCAGTGCAGGAAGGCATGGTGCAAGCCGACGACCTCATATCCGAGACCTGGACCGGAGAGGGGCAGCTTTCGCATCCCCACAAATGCCTGGACCAGGGCTACCACAAGACTCTCACATGGCGGCATCTCGTTGGCATCAAGTGGGGGGCTGGACACTACGGCGGGTTCGCGATTGAGCTCGGAATCGACTGGATGGAGCGCAACACCAGGACCGATGACATCCCCGGCGTCCCCGCGTGGGCCGAGTGGACCGGCGACCCATTCTACGACCTCTACTCGCACATCGAGCCGGGCACTCGCCGCCACTACAGCAGCGCCGGCACCTGGCGCGTGGCCCAGGCGCTCACCCACCTCTGGGGCAGAGACCTCAAGGACGTGATGGACGAGAAGATAATGAGTAAGATAGGGATCGCCGCCGATGACTGGGACTGGCACATCGGTGGCGACGTCAAGGACCAGAAGTACTTCTACCCCACGATTCCCGACTCATACACCTATCTCGACCCGCCTTACGAGATCGACGGCAACCCCGTTCGAAGCGGTCCAGGCTGGGTGGTCATCAGCGCGAAAGACTTGGCGCGTTACGGGCTGCTGGTGGCTACTGGCGGCAACTGGAAAGGCGAACAGATACTTGCCCCAGGCTGGGTTCGGACCCATTCCGGAGGAAACCGCAGCGGCCTCCATGGCGAGAGCAGACGCTACACGGCGATGGGCAGGGTCGCCACCGAGGGCATCGACATGCGGTTCTCCGTCGACCGGGAGAGCCTTGTCCCGCAGAACGTGTTCGTCGGCCCGGTGAGGCCATCCCGCATGGTCTAGACGAGAGGCCAGAACCCGAAAGTCGGACGCCATGGCTTCGCCGCAACTTTTGGGGCGCAGACGGGATGTGCGAAGTATAGGAGGGAAATGTGCTCTGGAGACAACTCTCGAACCCCGCTGCTCGCAGTTCTGTGTGTTAGATCACGCAGTTCCGATTCTGCTGAAGAACATCCTAGAAATTCCGAGTACAGACGTGCTAGTGTGCCGTCACTTGTGATACGACGGGCAAAGTGCTCCCAGAACAATTGGTGCGTCGATTGGACGGAGATTGAGCCACCAACTCCAACGATGAGACAAAGGAGGCTAGTTTGATTTCCACACGACTCAGGCCGGTGGTCTACACGCCAACACTAGACCCCTTTCCAGAGGGTTGGTACTACGTTGCGAGTCGGCGTGAGTTGCTGAAGTCCAGACTCATTCAAAGGACCTGGATGGGAGAGAACGTAGTAGTCTGGTGCGACGATAGCGGCCGCGTCTGCGTAGCCGACTCCGCCTGCCCTCACTTGGGGGCCAACCTTGGCCCCGCCGCGGGAGGCTGCATTCGCAATGGTCGGCTGGTTTGTCCCTTCCACGGGTTCGAGTTCGACTCCACCGGCCAGTGCGCCGCCACTCCATATGCGGAACCTCCCAGAACAGCAACCCTTCGCGTCTACGAGACGCAGGAAGTGCTTGGGCTGATATTCGCCTGGTGGGGCATCCATGGTCGAAAAAAGCAATGGCAGCTGCCCAGCGAGCCACCGGGCCAGGATGGGTGGAGCGGCCTCGTAATCCGGACCCTCCGCTTTCCCGGTCATCCGCAGGAGACCACCGAAAACTCGGTAGATCTGGGCCACCTGCGATACGTCCACGGCTACGAGAGCGTGAGCCGCGCCGCGCGCGTCTCAGTCGACGGCCCATTGCTCGAGAGCCGCTTCGACTTCAGAACCAATCAGAAAATAGCCAAGTTCGGCAAGATTTCGCTCGACGTCGCGGCACGGGCAAGCATCTACGGTCTCGGCTACTCCTTAGTCGAGATTCGTGAGAAGTCCATCGGAATGGATATGCGACTTTGGGTTCTCGCGACTCCAGTGGACGGCACACTGATTGACCTGTCGCTGGTCTCTCAAGTTCGGGAGATACGCAAGCCAAGCCGCTGGATTGCGGGGCTGGGCTTTCTCCCGGTGGGGCTGCGCGCCCCGATCATGAACAGGTTCATCGCGGAGTTTCAGCGGCGTGATGTGCTGAAGGACGTGGTTATCTGGAGCAACAAGCAGTACAAGCCCCGCCCGCGCCTGTGCCGATCCGACGGCGAGATCATGCCCTTCAGGGCCTACTGCGCCCAGTTCTATCCGGACCCGCGCGACGAGGAGGGTTCCGATTCCTAGCACTGGAGGGAAGCTACGAGGGCGGTCGACTCGACGCAGCGCTTGTCGGAACTGCAAACTCAAGGATGCGCCATGAGCAACTTACTCCCCCGGCTTAGCTGGTTGGTGACGGTCCGTCCATACGTAACGATTCTCGTACTCGTCGCCATAACCGTCGCGCTGGGCGCGGGAGCCGTGCTGCGCGCGCCACCACCGGAAACCGCGTCGACTCTACCGATGGGGAGCGCGGTGGCCGAAGCCCTAAGTGAGATAGACAGGCTCTTTGGAGATTCCGGCGAAGAGAGCGTGGTAACTCTCCTCTTTCGCGGCGACGCTCTCACGCCCGGCGGCCTATCCCAAATGGACCGCCTTACCGAAGTCATCGCCACCGACCCGCTGGTAAGCAATCTGCTGGCGCCGGATACCGCCGTCGTCGCGCCATCGGCCATTCTCAAAGCCATTCTCCAGGTACCCAGCCTGGACTCGGTGACGCAGGCCGAAATCGACTCCACCCGCGTACTCCCACGCGTCGCCGGCGCGTTCGACGCACTGACCGGCTCCGATACCGACGGGACGCCGGTAGCCATTGCGACCATTCGTCTGCGCGACACGGGCGACGAACGAATCGAAGTCGCCGAACGCAGGATCCGCGACCTAGCCGCGGGGTCCGAAGGGCCCCTGCGTGCGAGCAGCATCTCGTCTGTTGTGGTCGAGGATGAGTACAAGAAGGCAACGGAAGAGGGGATGGCGCCGCTGATAGGTCTCGCTTTCCTCCTCATCGCGGCGCTCATACTGCTTTTCATGCGCACAATTTCAGACCTGCTGCTCACGCTGGCTGGACTGCTCATGTCGATCATCTGGATTGTCGGAGCAGAAGGCTGGCTGGGCCCGAACGGTCTGGGCCTGACGGGCCCACCAAACTCGCTCACCGTGATGGTGCCCATCATCGTAATCGGACTTACGGTGGACTACGCTATCCAGATCGTGTCGCACTACCGTGAGCAGCGGGCGGGCGGTGCTCGTGTCGTAGAGGCAGTCCGCGGCGGCCTCGCGAACGTCACCGTACCCCTGACGCTGGCCGCCATCACGACGATCGTGAGCCTCTTGGCGAGCCTGTTCTCTCCAATCGGAATTGTTGGCGACTTTGGAATCATCGCGGGGTTGGGCGTGGGTATGAGCCTGCTGGTGATGCTGACGCTTGTGCCGGCCGGCCGGACTATCATCGACCGCAGGCGCGAGGCGAAGGGCAATCTGGCTGATCCTCGCCCAATCTCGAATGCACTGCCTGGCGTCAGCCGCGGCGCGGAGCTTCTCGGTAGGGAAGTGACCCGCAGGCCCATGCCCTACATCGTCGGTGTGTTGGTAGTGACTATTGGACTGGGATTCGCGGCCACTGACCTGGAGTCCGAGTTCAGCATTCGCGACATCCTGCCAAGGGGTGGGAGCTTACTGGAGGACATGAACACGCTAGATGCGGCTGTGGGCGGCTCAACGGAGATGGCCAGTATACTGGTAAGTGCCGAGGCAACGGAGACCCGGACGCTACTGAACCTTGATGACCTCACATCCGCATTCGAGAACCCAAACACCCGCCCGCGGGCCGCGGCTGGACCGATCCAGACGTCATACGAACTGCTCGTTAACGACTGGACCACCGACAGCGAGGAGCCCGGCGACAAGTACGACCCTGACCTCGCCGCCCTGTTCACGGAGGCACACGCCGGAGTGCATCTGGACGTAGCGTTGATGCAAGACTTCCTTGACAGGCTTCAGGCGAAGGATCCGGCGACCTCCGGCCTCCTGGTCAACGATCACGAGGGAATCGATGCGATGCTGCTTCAGTTCCCGGCCTATTCCGGCATGCCTAAGCAGACCCGGGCGCTGCAGAGGGAGATTGAAGACCTCTGGTTTGGCGAAGACGACACGATCACGGCGACCTCCGAAAGCATAATCTCGGTAACCGTTACGGACGCAATCACCGAACGTCAGACCGAGTCAATCAGCACGACCATCGCGGCGGCCCTCATTGTTCTTGCGGTTTTCTTCTGGGTCACGGTGCGCCGCCCCGCGCTGGCGCTCATCGCAGTGGGGCCAATCGTGCTCGTCCTCATTTCGGTGCTGGGCACAATGGCGCTGCTGAACATCCCGTACACCATAATCACTTCGATTATCACGGCCCTCTCAATCGGCATCGGAGTCGACTACACCATCCACATGATTCACCGCTATAGGGAGGAGTATTCGAGCACACGCGACCCGGAGCAGGCGGCCATCAGGACGCTCTCCATTACCGGCTCGGCGCTTCTCGGGTCCGCGCTCACGACTGCGCTTGGTCTGGGAGTGCTCGTGGCATCGCCGTTGGCCGCATCCCAGCAGTTCGGATTCACCGCGGCCATTACGATCGCATACTCGCTGATCGTCTCCATCCTGCTGGTGCCGCCCGCCATGACAATCTGGGGCGCGTATCAGAACATGCGGCTCCGCTCGATGGTGCAGAACTGGGGGATCGAACTCGACGAGGCGATAGAGGCTGTGTATCGGCGGCACGAGGAGCAGCGCTAGGCCAAGCCTCTCAATTGGGAAGCCAACCCCTAAAGGCGAGCGCCTCTAACGGCATGTGCTCATGTCCAATCCGTCAGAGCCGCGTCACCAGATTCCGGCGTTCGCTCAGGCGCGTATCTCGCGCCTTCGTTCGACGATGCGGAACCTCAATTTCTTGTTCGGTTTCATCGACGGGAGTGGGCTGAATCTGAGCTTGTAGTCAGAAGGCGAGACTTCGAGCGTGAAGTAGTGCGCTACCATGAGCACGTTTACCGCGAGTTGCAGCTCCATCCAACGAAATCCCAGACACATGTGCGTGCCCAGTCCGTACGGCGCGTAGCCGGGGTTGAGATGCTCGTTGCGCGGGGCCTTATAGCGATCGATGTCGAACTCGAACGGGTCGGGAAACACGTCGCTCATGTAGTGCGAGGCCGTCTGGGCGATGTAGATTCGCGACCCCACTGGCAGCTCATAGCCCTCGACCACACATGAATTCATCACGTTTCGGATTGACATCGGGACGATTGGGTACATCCGCAGGCACTCCATCAAGAAGCGGTGCGTCATGTCGATGGCGGACAGCGTGAAGTCCTTACCGTCCGGGTCGCCGTCGCCGAACAGGGCGTCGGCCTCGCTCTGGATTCTGGCGTAGAGCGCCGGCTGTGACGCCATCGCGTACAGCGCGAAGCTGAAAGCGTCGCCGAGATACACGCTGGCAATCAGAGCCGCCGACAGGGCGAAACGCAGATTCGACTCCGGCACGAACTGCGGGTCGCTCGCGTGAAGGCTGAGTATGTCGTCCGCGAGGTCACGAGGCTTTCCCGCTCGTTGTGCCGGAGTGTGAACTCTCTGCACCCGCTCCAGGAGCTTGTCCACTGCCTTCGACCGACGCCTCATGCCCGGGGTCTTGAGCATGAACTTGGGCAGCGCCTTCACAATGTGTGTCAACAGCGCCCGCTCCTTGTACACCATCAGATCGTCGATGATGTCCTGCGAATCCACGCTGACCGATAGCGGGGATATCTGCGCGTTTATCATTCTCCGGCTCATAGGGGTGGCGGCAAAAGTGTCGCCAACATTCCAGTCCGACATGAACTTCCGCGCGTGGAAGTAGAGCTGGTCAAGCTGTCCTGCCAGCCTTCCGCGGGAATACGCCGCCGACATAGACTTGCGCAGCCGGAAGTGGTCGGCGCCATCCAGTGAGGGCAGGACGCCGGAGGCGCCGTAGACTCGCTCGAAGTCGCTGAAATAGTCCTTTGCCCTCAGGTACATACGCCCGCGCCGGTGCACCCAGCGGTTCGTATCCGGACCCGCGAGAAATATCATGCGCTCGGAGAACGGAGGACGAATCTCGAACACCGGGCCGTACTCGTTGGCAAGGTCGGCGAACAGCGCGGGAAGGTTACCGTGGCGAACATCCCGGCTGAACATCAGCTTTCGCAGAGGAACTGTGGGGATTTTCTTGGACAGGGCGGAGCGGCGGAAAAGGGGGGCGGCCATGTTGTGCGAAACCGCTGCAGCGATTGACCTGCCGATCAGGTCCATCCTGCAATAGAACTCGATACGCTTCTCCGCCACTTCATCGAGTTGGAAGATGAAGCGAAACACGTCACAGGTGTTGATGAGGCAAATGATTACGACGTCCCTGGGGTCTGGAATTTCGTTGTCGAAAATCGCCTTGCTGATACGAGTCTTCACAAACTCCGTCCGCGACTCCTCAATCGTTGCGTCTAACGAGTCCGGATGAACAGTAGGGCGGGACAGGGTCCAGAACTCGCCTTCGTGGTACTCCAGAATCTTCAGCTTGGCGAGCCTTTCCAGGGTCAGGTCGATGATGGACTCGGCCTTTGGAGCGAGGTGTTCGACCCAGTACTGGGCGTTGTGCTGGCCAGGCTCGCCAGCAATCTCACTCAGCACAGGGTCAAGAGCGGGATCACCCGTCTCAGTCCCGTCCAGAATGAAGAGGGACTCCATGTCGGTGTCGATGCGAGAGCTGAGCGATAGCTCCGCAAGGACAGCACCGGCCACGGCGCAGTTCAAGTCCCAGCCGGGAACCTGGTGGAAGTAGCCGTTCTCCTCGTTGAGGAGCATGAGGATGAGTTCTTCCGGCAGACTCAGAGCACGGGTTGTCACGTCATTCGCGGTAGTGTTCATCTCCCCGCCTCTACAAACCGTCTCGACATCCTCACACTTTTCAGAAGACTCTAGACCTCTATGACAGTATACCTTATTCGCCAATGGGGATAGCAAACGCACAGCTTAGACGTGGCCTTGGGACGCATTGCGGCAGGCTGACTTGGAATCGACTTTCAATGGGGAGCGGACCTTCAGCCGTCTGTTCTACTGAACGTTTCTGCCGCCGTCGATCACGTAAGCCGACCCGGTCACATAGGCAGCGTCATCGGAGGCGAGATAGAGCATCAGTTTGGCGATATCCTCTGGCTGCCCGGCCCGGCCGACGGGTATCCTGGCGACGGCCTCGTCGAATATGCCTGCCGCGCCCTCCACCCCTTGGGAACCGGGCGTATCGACGAGGCCCGGAATCACGCAGTTGCAGCGGATTCCGCGGGAAGCGTACTGACTGCTGACGGTCTTAGTGAGCTGCACGACACCCGCCTTGCTGACGGAGTAGGGCAGGGAAAACGAGGATCCTCTCAGCACCGCCGAAGAGGCCACGTTCACTATGGCTCCGCCGCCCTGTTCGAGCATGTGGGGCACGGCGTACTTGCAGGCCAGGAACGTACCCTTGATATTGATGTCCATAACCAGGTCCCACTCCTCCTCGGTGACGTCAACCAGGGGAGGGGTCTCAGCTTGCCTGCCCGCGACATTTATCAGCAGGTCCAGCTTGCCGTAGTGGTCGAGTGTTCCCTGCACCATGCCCCGGACCTGGGCGGACTGGGAGACGTCGGTGTGAATGAACACGGCGTCTCCGCCGAACTCGCCTATGAGCGCGACGGTCTTCTCACCTTCCTGCACGTCGACGTCGGCTACAACCACCTTTGAGCCTTCCGCGCCGAAGAGCAGCGATGTGCCCCGTCCTATGCCCGAGCTGCCTCCGGTTACGATGCTCACTTTGCCGTCCAGTTTTCCGGACATAGCGTCCTCCCTGCGGTGCTCAGCGTATGCGACCGAGACATGCGGCAGATGGGAGACCTCCGACGCTGTGCGGCGCTGGGCCACTCTTCCAACTCCCCCTCAGCGCGCAGCTACAGCCCCATTATCCTGATCGCGTTCGCCCCCAGCATCGCCTCCTTTTCCTCCTCGGCCAGGTGTGGCAGCCCCATCACGATCTCGACGCTCCGGTCCAGGTCGTACCAGGGGAAGTCCGAACCCATAACAACACGCTCCGGTCCGATGTCCTTAATCAGCCTTCCGAACTGCTCGTAGGTCGGAGCGTTGGAACCTCCCAGCCACTCCATGATCTCGCAGCAGTCGAAGTAGGCGTGAGGGTAGGCGCGGGCGATCTCAAGCGTCTCTGTCCAGGCCCCTCCGCCAAGATGCGCTATCACCAAGGTCAGGTCTGGAAAGTTCTCCAGTAGCGGCGCGTAGGCCTTTGGTGTGCCAAAAGGCCTCCCCTCTCTTTGCGGCCCCGAGTGAGACAGGACGGGTATTCCAAGCTCCAGGCAAGTCTGGTACGTAGGAGTCATCCTTGGGTCGCCCATCTCGAAGCGCTGCAGCACCGGATGGAGCTTCACGCCTCTCGCGCCGTGGTTCTCCACCATGTCGCGAATGTGGGTCGACATCTCCTCGCCCGACAGGATGTGGGGGTCAGTGTTGACGTAAGGGACCATCCCATCGTGTGGGGCCACGGTATCGCATCCCCACCTGTTGAAGGCCTTCAACTCTTCCGCAAGCTCCGGCCCCCTCTCAAAGCTCGTCGAGCCGGAACCGAACAGGTTCACCACAACCGCCTTGGAAAAGCCTGCCTTGTCCATAGCGTCGACAGCGTCCTCCACGACCCCGTCGTACTTGCTGTACTTGACGTCGGTCTTCTCGCCGTATTCCCAGATCTCGTATGTCTGTTTCCTGACCCGGCCCGTCTCCCTTTCCTCGACGAGGTGCATATGCGCATCTACCAATATGGGACCAGCCATAGTCTCTCCCTCCTGTTGGGCAACTGTCCGCGAGCGATGCCCCTGGTGCGCCAATGCTACATCGGAATCGCCGTTCCCACAACGTTCGAGCCTTGCGGCCTCAGCCTACCTCAACCACTGACTTCGTCCGGTTGATGGAGCCCGTGGAAAACCGCCACCGACGAACTGTGGGATACTGTTGCGCCTCTGCTGCGTGCTGAATCCCCGAACCCAGAGGAAAGTCCGCCAAGGATGTAGATGACCACAAGTCTCTGGCAGGAGCGCTGCTTGTGCTCAAAACGGGCATTCCATAGGAGGCGCTCCCGGCGTCCGGCGTAGGACGCGGCTGGCAAAGGCCAGGCGCTCTCTCAGCTGAGCAACGGTTCCACTAGGCGGCGCCCATCAGAAGCTCGGCTTTGCGGGATGAGGCGTTAGCTGGAGTTCGTGCGTCCAGCAGGACTTGTCTTGCGTGTACAGGTAGTAGAACGCCTCCGCTATCTTGACGGGGTTGATTAGCAGTTCGGGGTTCTGCTGCGACCGCGGCATCGCCCTCGTCCCCGGTGAGTCGATCATGCCGTCGATCACCACATTTGCGACGTGCACGCCGTGTTCCGAGTATTCCTCTGTCAGCGCCTGCGCCAGGGTCCGCATCATCACCCTCGGGTAGTACAGCGACTGTCCGGTGTAGCGCTTTCTGCCCCGCAGCGACGACGCGTTGTTGGAGATCAGGATAGTGCCCTCGCCGCGCTCGCGCATGGCGGGCAGCACCTCCTGGACGACCAGGAATGGGCCGCTGCTGGAGATGTGCTGGGCCGTCTCGAACATCTCGAACGGGATGTGTTCCAGCAGTTCCTTTTCCGGCGGGAGATCGCGGCCCTCGATGTAGCCCGCGTTATAGACCAGCACGTCCGGCTCGCCCGCCTGTTCCCGGATCTGGGCGAATGCGTTGGATATGGAGTCGCGGGACGAGAGATCGAGCTCGACGATAATGCTCTCGCCGCCCTGCTCGCCGATGGCCGCCTGCAGAGGAGCCGCGTTGCCGGCGTTGCGGGTGGTCAGGACGGTGAGGAAGCCTTCTTGCGCGAACTTCTGGGCGATTGCGCCGCCTACGCCCCAGCGCACGCCGACCGGCACGTCGCTGTCGTCGATGTCCCCGCCGTGTATCAGCCGCGTGTTGCGCCCGTCCGACTGCCATTTGGACGTCGCGCCTATCACGACTGCGACGGGCTTATGCGAAGCGTTCATTTGTACTTCCTTTCGTTGGACCTCGGTTGAATACTGATATGGGTGAATCAACCGCGAGGCGATGTTACCGAATCGCACTTCCCAGGGTCAAGCGAGCGAACCTCGTCTGCACGAAGCTGGAGGATGGCCCCGAAATCGGCCTTGGCGAAGGACTCGTCCAACCAGTCACATTGGCCTGCACAGCACGGAATCTCCTACCGACGATGCCGCCGCAGCGACATCAGGCCCAGGCACACCAGGGTCGCACCGACCCCGGCCACCAGCGCCACGGCCCAGACCGGTGGTGCGAGGCCTCCGGTATTCGGAGGCTCCACGATGCTCAGCGTGTAGGAGATGCTAGCGTAGAAGAGCCTGGTCAGACCCTCGAAGCCCGAGTCGGTGCCGACGATGAGCCAGACCCGTCCTTCGCTGTCCGTGTTCACCATGAGAGGAAGTTCCACGTTGTCGAGCGTCTTGATGCGATACTCGCTGCTCAACACATCGGGGTGGGCAACGTCGCCCAGAACCACGGCCGCTTCGCCGCCGTTGGCCTGATTGCCCTTGTCGATGTTCATTCTCAGGTGTCTGTTGTCGCCCTCTACGGCTACCGGCTCGACGGTGGACGCCCCCGCCTTCACATACACGCTTTCGCCCGGCGAGCCGCCAATTCCAAACGAACCGGCGGGCACGTTGGTGGCCAGGTTTACGGATACCGAAACCGTATATGCCGCGTTCGGCCTCAGCCCGCCAACCCGTCTCTTCAGGAACATGAACAGGTCGTCACTGCGATTGTGCCCCTGGACGTAGATGCCGCTGCCCTCCAGACCGTCCGGTAGCGGGCGATGGCCGGAGTCAAGCTCGAAGATCGACTGGTCGTAGTCGACGGGCAGGTCGGCGAACTCTACAGTCCATCCCTCGGCATCGCTCCCGAAATCGAAGCTGAACTCGCGTTCGCCCCCTTCCTGTGCGAACACAGCAGACGGCCTCAACAGGACGGCCATAACGACGAATGCGACGACGAGCAACATCCCGCCGCGCGTACTCCCGCGTGAGTTTCGCAACGTATCCTCCACTTTACAGATATGATCGCCACCTGGATCACGATGACCTGTCTGTTGTAAAACACCGTGTGGACCGGGCAACCTCACTGGACTTCATCCAAGATCGCCGAGCAAGAACATCGCTGTTGACTTTGACGTTTCGGCTCCTAAACGACGACGAGCATTTCCGACACGAGCCTTCCACTTATCGGCGCCGTAAGGCCAGCTCCAAGCTACTATACACCTCAAGATGTAACTGTACGATTACATGAGGCGGAGCAAATGTGAGCTGTTATCACCATATCGGAGGTCCTTCTGCGCCAATGCTGCCGGCATAACTGGTATAGGAGCGGGAGATTCATGGAGGCTAGTCAATCTTCAACGGTCGAAGCGTCAGCCAACTTCGGTTATCATGGTCTTGATGTCACGAGCGCCCTTGACTCGTTGCCGGGAGGTGAGTAATGCCTGACGAGATATTCAGGCTGTCGGCCGAGGAGGCATTCGAGCAGCCCGACATGGGCTACGACGAGTTTGACTCGATTGTCGACAGAAGCCTCAGTCCACGCTCCCCCGATGTTCTCTTCGAAAAGCTGGGTATGCTGTTACATGGGGTGGACGTCGCCCGGGTTCTTGACGCGGGCTGTCGCGACGCGACACACATGTGCGAGATCGCCGAGCGTTTCGATACGCTGGTTTGGGGCATCGATCTCGTCGAGAGTAACGTCGAACTCGCCACGAAAAACATTGTTGACAGAGGCTTGTCGGAAAGAGTCAGTGTAGCAAGGGGCGACATACAGTCCTTGACGTTTGAGGACCACGCGTTCGATGTGGTGTGGTGCCGGGATATGCTGCCGGTCGTACCGGACCTGCGGCGCGCTTTCTCGGAGTGCGCCCGCGTACTGCGAACGGGCGGACATATGCTCATTTTCACCAACTTTGCCACGGACTTGATGGAGCCGTCGGAGGCCGAGCGGATCTATGGACCACTGGGAGTCTGCGCCGACAATCTATCAAGCGGCTATTTTGAGGCAGCCTTTCTCGACTCGGGGTTTCGGATTGTGGAGCGCGAACGTATCGACGGTGAATGGAGAGAGTGGCGAGAGGAGAAGGGTGACGGCCACACGTCGCGGCAGATGCTCCGGATAGCCCGCATGTTGAGGAACAGGGAGAGCCTAGTTGGCAGAGTAGGCCGTAAAGACTTCGAGATCGAGCTGGCTGACTGCTATTGGGGTGTGTACCACCTCATTGGGAAGCTGTCGGGAGCGATTTACATTTTGCGGAAAGTGTAAGGGAGAGAGTCTGGCAGTCGCTGCCAGCATCGACTGTCTATGGTTACCGGAAGAGTGATGGGCAACCCTATCTGCTCCTGCCAGCGTCACCTGCCACTCACGTCAACTCGAAAATCTGGGCCGGCTGGGATTCGAACCCAGGACACTCGGATTAAAAGTCCGATGCTCTGACCAAACTGAGCTACCGGCCCATGCAATACACCAGATGCGAGTCTCACACTCTCCAGCGCGCGCCGGACAATGTTAGCCTCCGCCACCATACGTGGCAAGCGCGCCAACCACGCAGGCAGCTACCCCAGCAGGTGCGACAGCACCGCCATCCGCACGAACAGCGCATTCTCAGACTGGCGATAGAACGCCAGCCGCTCGTCCCGCACCTCGATGGGAAAATCGCCGCTGTGCTGCATCGGGTCAAGCACCACGCAGTGGGGCTGCAGCCTCGCCATGAACTGCTCGTCGATACGCAGGTCGAGCAGACCGCGCGACCGAAGCAGCCGCACGTGCGCCTGCGAACGCGGCCCGTTCAGGTAGATCGCGTCGGCCTCGCCCAGGACGTCCGGCGATTTCGCCAGCATCGTGGCGACGCCGTTGCTCTCACAGTGCTCTACCATCCTGGGATCAATCCCGCCGCTGACCGGCATCATCAGCACCCGGACGCCGTTGTACAGGCACAGACCCCGCAACAGGGCGCTGACGTTGCGGTGCTCAAGGCGGCCAACGACCGCTATCGTCGCGCCGTCCACGGCCCCCAGCTCCCGGCGCAGCGTGTAGATGTCGGCCAGCGCCTGCGTCGGATGGTCGTCCTGGCTGCCTCCGTTGATCACCGGCATGGCGTCCGCCTGCTCCGCCATCTCCACCACGCCCGGGTCGCTGCTTCTGAGCACCACCAGATCGAGATGCAGGCTCGCCAGCAGGTTGACAGTGTTCCCGATGTAGCCGGGCGCCTGGACGGGGAAGAACTGCGTCGCGTCCTCCGTGTGGTACGCTGCGCCCCCCAGCAGGCCGATTGCGCGCTCGAAGGACGTTCTCGTGAGAAAGCTGGGTTCGTAGAAAAGGCAGTACAGAGAGCGTCCGGCGAGAGGCGCGCCAGTTTGGCCGCCGTTGCGTAACTCGTCGCAGAGCGGGAACAGCTCCGGCTCAAGCCAACTCCTCTCCAGTTGCAGCGTGCTGGTCAGGTGTCGATATTTGGGCATCCATTCCTCCGGCTATCGGCCGCCCCGCGCGGCGGGCCTGAGTAGACAAACATTATCGCACACAAGCGCAGGCGTAAGGCGAGGGCAAAATCCCCTCTCCTTTGAGAGGGAGGGCCAAAGTGAGTATGACGAGTCCCTCTCCCATGGATGGGCAGGGTAGGGTGGGAATGAAGAGCCCCAAGTTGCGAATGACTTCCACTGGGGCATAGAATACGCCACGTCCAGTTCCCAACGAACAATGCGCCGGCCGCAGAAAGCAGGACGAAGGAGGTCGCAAGTGCTCGAGCGATTCAAGGTCAAGGAAGAAGACGCCGTAAGGGTCAGCGAGGCCCCGCTCAGGCAAACGGTGACCGACATCTTCAAGAAGATGGGCGTTCCCGAGGAGGACTGCGGGCTGGCGGCCGACGTGCTCGTCACCTCGGACGTGCGCGGCGTGGACAGCCACGGCGTCTCCAACATGCTGCGCACTTACGTACAGGGCTACAACCAGGGCGAGCTGAACGCCCGGCCTAACTGGCGCGTCCTGCGTGAGACTCCCGCCACGGCAAACATCGACTCCGACAGGGGTCTGGGCATTATCGTGGTGCCCAAGGCCATGGAGATCGCAATCGAGAAGGCCTCCAAGGTAGGTGTCGGCATGGTGACTATACGGAACTCGCGTCACCTCGGTATGGCGTCCTACCACGCGATGATGGCCCTCGAGCACGACATGATCGGCACCTGCATGACCTCCTGCCCGCCGGGCGTGTTGCCCACATTCGGGGCTGAGCCGAGGCTCGGCACCAACCCAATCGCCCTAGCCGCGCCGGCGGACAAGGAGCCGCCGTTCGTATTCGACGCCGCCACCAGCACCGTCGCCGGCAACAAGCTCGGTCTCGCGCGCCGGCTGGGCACCGTCCTCCTGCCCGGCTGGGTCGCGGACGAGGAGGGCGAGCCGATCATGGATGAGGTGGCCCCGCCGATTCCCGGCTACGCGGGCAGGGCGTCGTCCTTCCTCGTGCCCCTCGGAAGCACACGCGAACTCGGGTCCCACAAAGGCTACGGGCTGTCCTGCATCGTCGACATACTGGGCGGTGTCCTGTCGGGCGGCGGCTACGGCGCCAACCCCGGCCGCCCCAACTTCGGCCACTATGTGGCAGCCTACAGTATCGAGGCGTTCATGGACACGCAGGAGTTCAAGCGAACCATGGACGAGTGGATACGAATGCTGAAGTTGACGCCGCCCGCGCGGGGCCATGACCGCGTGCTGTACCCAGGGCAGCCGGAGGCGGAGGCCACCGAGGACCGCAGGGCGAACGGCATCCCCTTCCACCCCGAGGTTGTCGACTGGTTCCGCGACATCTGCGGCGAGCTCTCTATCCCCTACGTCCTCACGGACGCGTAGGGGGTAAACCGCAAAAGTCCCCTCTCCCTTGAATGGGAGAGGGTCAGGGTGAGGGTGATGAGGGCCGGACGTCGCCCGCTACCTTACATCGCCTCCGGGCGTTCGTGGCGCGGCTCATAGACGCCAAGCAGTCCGCCGCCCGGTAGCGTGAGCTGGGTCAGCAGGCCAAACCCCACATGCAGAGCCGGTTCTATCGCGATACCGTGCCTGTCCATCTCCGCGATGAATGCGTCGATGTCGTCGCACATCAGGTAGAACTCGTGGTGCCCATTTGCTCGCGGCGGCGGACCGTCCGGGTGCATCGCAATCTCCGCCGGTGGCAGCCCGAAGATCAGGTGGCCGTCACCCGAGTCGATCCATGTCAACCCCAGCACGTCGCGCAGAAAGGCGCGGTCGGCGTCCGCGTCCTTCGAGTAGATAACCGTGTGCCCGCCAATGATCATGATTCCCAGCCCTCCGGCCACTACAGGTGCCGGTCGAAGAAGTCCGACACCGCCGACGTGGCCGTCAGGCGGTTGCCGCGCTTGACGAAGCCGTGCCCCTCGTCCTCGAACCGGACGTACTCCACAACCTTGTCCTGGCTGCGCAGCGCCTCCACGATCTGTTCCGTCTCGCTGATCGGTACCCGCGGGTCCGTCGCCCCGTGCAGCACCAGTAGCGGCGCGGTGATGCGGTCCACGTAGTGGATCGGCGAAATCTCGCGTAGAAAGTCGCCGTCGTCCTCCAGGTTGCCGTACTCCGACTCGCGCAGCTTGCGCCGGTATGAGCTGGTGTTCTCCAGGAAAGTCTCAAAGTCGGCGATGCCGTACAGCTCCACCGCCGCCGCCCACAGGTCGGGATAGCTCGTGATGGCCGCCAGCACCATGAAGCCCCCATAGCTGCCGCCCATCACCGCCACGCGGTTGGGGTCGGCCCAGCCCGAGTCCTTCAGCCAGTTCCACGCCGACTCCAGGTCTCGAACCGAGTCCATGCGCAGTCGCACGTCGTCCAGGTGAATGTAGGTGCGACCGTAGCCTGAGCTTCCGCGCACGTTGGGCGCCAGCACGCAGTAGCCGCGCGAAACGAAGTACTGATACTGCGCGTTGAACGACGGCCTTTCCTGGCCCTCCGGCCCGCCGTGAACGCTCATGATCACCGCGTTGGAACCGTCAGCCTTCACGCCCTCCGGCGCGTAAAGGAACGCCGGTATATCTCGCCCGTCGAAGGTCGGGAACTGCACAAGCTGCGGCTCCACGAACGACCCGCCGTCGATGCCGCCCGTGTCCGCGATCGTAAGCTGCCGCGCCGCGCCCGACTCCACGTCGTACAGCCACACGTTGGCGTTGGCCGCCGCCCCGTTCGCTGTTAGCGCCAGGGTCGTCCCGTCCGGCGACCACTCGATCGCCGCCGGGCCACGCGGGTTCTGAAGCGTGCCCGTTGGCAGTCCCTTCACTGCCGTCTCGCTTTGCGACTTCAGGTCGCGGACGAACAGGCGGCTGTAGCCTGCCTCATCTGCGACATACGCGATGCTCCCGCCATCCGGAGACAGCGACGCCGCCTCCACGTCCCAAGGCGGCTCCGCCAGCACCGCCAGTTCGCCGCTCGCCGCGTCCATCCACGACAGCGCCGAGTACTCGCGATCCCTGTTGGTTGTCAGGTACAGGCCCTTGCCCTCGGAATCCCACGACAGGGAACCGTAGGAGGCCAGGTCGCCGTCGGGCGACAGTGGGCGCGTGTCGCCGGTGGCGATGTCGACGTACGTCAGGTCGTTGTAGCGCGACGTGACGTCGCGGCTGATGACCAGTCCTGATCCGTCCCTCGTCCACGCCGCTACGGAGTTCGAGCCGTCGTTCTGGTAGACCATCCGGGCCGCGCCGCCGGGGACCTCCATGACGTACACGTCGAAGTGCGCCGGGTTGCGCTCGTTGCTGGCGTAGGCGACGGACGCACCGTCGGGCGACCAGCCGCCGAATATGTGCATCACATGCGGCGAGTCGGTCAGCGCCCGCACCTCTCCGCCGGCGTCCAGGTCGATGAGGTAGAGTTGGTGCCGCTCGCTGCCGCCCTCGTCCATGGCGAACAGGAGTTGATTGCCCGTAGGCCGCCACGACACCAGGCTTACCCGCTCATCGAAGAACGTGAGCTGGCGGGGCCAACCGCCCTTGGCGTCGATGAGCCACACTTGCGGTACGCCGGTCACGTCCATGAGGAAGGCGACGCGCTTGCCAGAGGGGTCGAACGACGGCGCGTAGGCGTTGCGAATGTTCAGATAGCTATCGAAGTTCGCTCGCGAATCTGGCATAGTTCCTCCTCGGCGCGCGTGAAAGCGACGCCGCCAAGCATTCAATCGAATCCGGGGAAGTCGAGGGTCCTGAAAACTATCCGAACGGGGACGGCATCATGCCCACCGGAACTTCGATGAGCGTAGGCGCGTCGTTAGCGTCCAGTGTCTCGCGCAATGTCTGCCGCAGCTCATCCGGCCCGTTCACGCGTAGCCCTCGCGCGCCGTAGGCCTCCGCCAACCGCACGAAGTCCGGGTTGTGCAATTTGGCGCCGATGTCACGTCCGTCGAAGCGGGTCTGCTGGTCGCGCAGCACGTTGCCGAAAGCGTTGTCGTTGAAAACCACCACGACCGCGTTGATGTTGTGCTGCACCGCTGTCGCCAGCTCCTGGGAGTTGAACAGGAACCCGCCGTCCCCCGACACCGCGACCACCGCCTTATCCGGGTTCGCCACCTTGGCGCCGAGCGCCGTGGGGAAGGCGAACCCCAGGTTGCCGTAGTAAGACGAAGTTATGTAGGTGCCCGGCTCGTAGACCGGATAGTAGACGCGGCTGTAGTAGCCGATCTGCGTCATACCCGACACGAATATGCCGTCGTCGGGTATGGCGTCGCGGATGGCCTGAACGTAGGACGCCTGCGGCTCCATCTTGGCGAGCGACAGCCGCCTCTCCTCCTTGACCGCATCAAACTCCGCCTCGCGGCTCGCGCGCCTCGGCGTTCTCGTGGTAACCAGCCCGTGGATCGCCTCCAGCGTCAGCCGCGCGTCGCCAACCACGCCGATGGTGTTTTCGTAGTTGCGCCCAATCTCCTCCTCGTCGATGTCGATCTGGAGGACCCTCTGGTTGGTCAGGAACTGCGGTGTCGCCAGCCGCGTTCCCACAGCGATGACAAGGTCCGACTCCTGGAGCTTGGACTGGAAGGGGTCGTTGCGAATCTGCAGGCCGCCCATCGACAGGTAGTGCCGGTCCGAAACCGCGCCCTTGCCCTCGCTCGTGGCCACCACCGGCGCCTGCAGGTGCTCAGCCAGCGCCAGCAGCACTTCGGACGCGCCCGACGACACCGCGCCGCCGCCGACCCAGAACACAGGGTTTGCCGACGCGCCGATGACCTCGGCCGCCTTGCTGGTGCTGTCGGCGGCAGCGGCCTGTCTCTGGACGTTGACAGGCTCCAGAATCTCGACCGCGTCCTCTTCCTCCAGCGTCTCCGGCGGAATCTCGA
Organism: uncultured Dehalococcoidia bacterium; assembly: GCA_951812395.1. Classification (GTDB taxonomy): domain Bacteria; phylum Chloroflexota; class Dehalococcoidia; order Lucifugimonadales; family CATOSD01; genus CATOSD01. Next base: position 1,054,193 of record CATOSD010000002.1, on the reverse strand, counting down.
TCTCCACCGGCCGGGGCCGGCCGGTTTTGAGTTGGTAGAACGCCTCGTGCACCGCGCCCGGAACGTCTCTGGCATCGAGGATGCGCTGGCTCCACTTGGTCACCGGCCTGATGGTGTCCATCTGGTCGTGCACCTCGTGAAGCACGCCACGCTCCACGCCGATGAGCTCCTTCTGCACCTGCCCGGCCACCACCAGTATCGGCGAGGACGCCGAGTACGCCGTGCCGATGCCCGCCGACGCGTTCTGAAGTCCGGGGCCCGGCACCACCAGCGCCGTGCCGATACCGCCGCCCGCGCGGGCGTAGCCGTCGGCCATGTACGTCGTGGCCTGCTCGTGGCGCGTGGTGATGAACCGGATCTCCGGCACCTGGTACAGCCCGTCCATCGCGTGGTAGAGCTGCACGCCCGGCAGCCCGAAAATCACACGCACGCCCTCCTCGTACAGCGCGCGCGCCAGCGCCTGGCCTCCGGTCAACATTGGCATTCTTTAATCAACCTCTCTCAGCTTCCTTATGCTAGTCTAGCGGTGCTATCTTGCCTGCCGGCACCTGCCTCTGAGTCTGCAGCCAAGCCTGTAGGAGTTCTTCATGGTGAAGACTTGCCCACTCCATGACCATGCCATGGGCTCTGGGGGGAAGTCGCCCCCGAAGCACGCCTAGCGGTTCAATAGAGAATACAACGCGGCTACCACCAAATCTGACGTGAAAGTGTGGGGGCGGGTGGTCATTGAAGAACATCTGGATGACAATGCCATAAAATCGACAGATTTCAGGCATTCTTCATTAGGTTCACTGACATTGGCATCAACTCGGCCAAGCTCTTGCCAGTCAGTTCCATGTAAAGCGCGTCCGGGCACAATTCCAAGTCTTCGTCCCAAGCGATTGCGTCGTAGTCCGTAAGGTGCACGCGCTTGAAGTAGGCCACGTCGTCCCAAACCTTGAAGACCCCTTTACCGACGAGATGGGATAAGTCAACCTCGCCTTCTTCGCCGTCGGAGTAGCGGAGCCAGATTCGGTATCCCTCGCGCGGTTTCACTGCCGTGGGGCGAATTTCGGCCTCGTCTAAAGCGGTGTCCGTCATGTTTGGCTCCCCCCGGCGGCGAACGTTGCCCGTGTGAGTTTCTCGCCGCCCTAGCGAGTGCGCGCCGCGGCGTAGTCGTCCCGCGCCCGCGCCATCGCGGCCTTGCGCGCCTCCGCCAACTCGACCTTCTTGTGCTCAGACCACTGCTGCGAACGATCCAGACTGGCGATAGATCCCTGGAAGTGCGGCATCACGTAGCGCGCCACCAGCTCGTAGCTGTGCCGCACCTGCTCGCGGGTGCCCCATTCGGTCGCCTGTATCAGGAAGCCGCCGAAACCTCCGCTCTCCTCGTCCAGCTTGTTGATCGTGGCGATCAGGTCGTCTGGCGTGCCCACGCACCACGCGCCGTGTTCGGTCATCACGTCGATGATCTTGTCGCGGTCGCTGGTGTTGTTAACCTCGACTGCCAGGTCGTGGCCCAGGGTCTTGACGAAGTAGTCGTACTGGTAGCGTCCGGCGTTCACGCGCGCCTGTTCTATCGCCTCTTTCCTGGACTCCGCCAGGTGCACGTGCATGACCACGCGCCACTCGTTGCGGTCCATCACGTTGCCGTGCCGCTCCGCCGTCTCTTCCGCGATGCTCCAGAACTGCGACAGGTTGGAGGCGATCTCGGCGTCGCGCGTCACGCTCACCGACAACACGCCCGCGCCGTGCTTGCCCGCGAGCACCATGCCGGACGGCGACTGCGCCGCCGCCACCGCGATAGGGAAGTGAGGCTTGGTGTACGGCCGCAGGTGAAGCTGCGCCTCGACGAGGTTGAACCACTCCGACTCATGAGTCACCGGCTCGGTATCCCGCAGCAGTCGCATGATGACCGTCATCGCCTCGTCCATGCGCCTCCGCTGCTCCACGGGGTCGATGCCAAGCATTGCCGCGTCGGTAGACAGCGCGCCGGGGCCGACGCCCATCATCGAGCGGCCCCGCGTCAGATGGTCCAGCAGCACCATGCGGTTGGCGACCATGAGGGGGTTGTGGTAGGGCAGACTTATCACGCCCGTGCCCAGCTTGATGTTGCGCGTGCGCTCCGCCGCCGTGGCCATGAAGATCTCCGGCGACGCGATGATCTCCCAGCCCGCGCTGTGGTGTTCGCCGACCCACGCCTCGTCGAACCCCAGGTAATCGAGCCACTGGATCGTTTCCAGGTCCCGCTCCAGCGAAAGCGTGGGATTCTCGCCTTTCCAATGAAAGGGCGCCATGAATATGCCAAATTTCATGCGTTCTGGAAGTGCCATGGCTCAGTCCTTTGCGGTTTGACAGCGTTCTGGTTGCGGCCAGATTCTAGCACGCCGGTGTTGGGCGGGCAACTTTCACGGCGGCCACCTGAACCTGCTTCAGATTACTCTGTGCCCCAACACCGTTATTCTCACGACAGCGGATAATCTGTTCGATTCTGCGACATTCTGTGCGACTCCTAGCTAAAGGTGTCGCCGGTGCTGCGCCATTCTGTAATGCTGGCGCGGGTAATTTGGGACAAATACGTGGCGCCGCGTGACAGGGTAGGACAGGGGGCGGGTAGGTGGTTTAGTGGCCTGTGCCCAGTTTTCGACGCCTCTGCGGATGCCTGGGGGTAGGGTTGCCGGGCCGCGGGGTCGGTCCCTCGCTCTGGCGAGGATAGCACAGATGTACGTGTGTTTCAAGGGCGGTGGCGAAATTGCGGGATTGGGGCGGACTGGTGGGATGGAATGACGCAGACGTGGAGATGGGTAGGACGTGCGTGGGTATGGATGGGGTGGGGCCGGGAGCGGGTGGCACGGGAGAGTGACGCTTATTTCGGGCTTTGGGAGCGAACGGGGTCGGGTGTGGGCAAGGGGGTGCGGCCGGGATGTGCGTTGGGGAGTGCGGATGACATTGGCTCACCAATACGGCGAACGCAAGACGATGGCCCCAGGTTCAGAGATGGCCAAGTGTGCAGGCTGTTAGCGCGAGCGACTGTTTTGGAGGCGCCTAGTAATCTGAAACAGGCTCCGCCCACCTCCCACGCTTGACCTTCACCCCCATCAATCGTACTCTTGCCCGCAACACGCTGAGCTACGGAGGCCCAACCATGCCGTTCGGAGGAAATGACTGGCTTGCCCTGAGGCAAGAGGAGACGCTGGAGCCCGACCTCCCAATTTGCGATCCCCACCACCACTTCTGGGACTTTCGCACGGGACGGATTCCGTATCAGCGCTATCTGCTGGACGAACTGGCCGATGACGTGAACAGCGGTCACAACGTGCGTTCGACGGTGTTCGTCGAGGCGCGCGCGATGTACAGGTCGACGGGTCCCGAGGAGATGCGCACCGTGGGCGAGGTGGAGTTCGTGCAGGGACTCGCGGCCGCGAGCGCAAGCGGCTTGTACGGCCCAACCCGCGCGGCCGCATCCATCGTGGGCCACGCCAACCTCAACCTGGGCGACCGCGTAGAGCCCGTGCTCGAGGCCCTGCAGGCCGCAAGCCCCAACCGGTTCCGCGGCATACGCCACTCCGTCACCTGGGACCCCCATCCCGAGGTAGAGGTCACCGCCGCCCACCGACAGCAGGGCCAGCTTCTGAGCGACGATTTCCGCGAGGGAGCGCGCGTCCTGTCCAGGATGGGGCTATCGCTGGAGGGATGGCTGTACTTCCCTCAGCTACCAGAACTCGCCGACTTCGCCAAGGCCGTCCCCGACCTTACGATCATACTCAACCACATCGGCGGACTGCTCAGGGTGGGACCTTACGGCAACAACGACGACGAGGTTCTCGCCACCTGGCGCAGCGGCATCGCCGCGGTGGCCGAGTGCCCCAACGTCGTCGTCAAGCTTGGCGGCATCGGAATGCCCCGCACCGGATTCGACTGGCACGACCGCGACATGCCCGCCGGATCCGAGGAGCTGGCCGAGTCCATGGCGCCGTTCATGAACTACTGCATCGAGCAGTTCGGGCCGGAACGCAGCATGTTCGAGAGCAACTTCCCCGTGGACAAGGTATCGTACTCGTACAACGTCCTGTACAACGCCTTCAAGAGGCTGTCCAGCGGCTACTCCCCGAGCGAACGCGCCGCCATGTTCCACGACACCGCGGCGCGAATTTACAGGGTAAACCTAGATTAACAGGCCACGGGACTTAGAAACTATCTCAAAACAGTCAGACGCCACTGACGACGGAACCACAGAAGCGTGCAAGCGAGTTGCAGTACTCCGAGGTAGTTCGACGCCTTCTTATCGTAGCGAACCAGAACCGCACGACACTTTGAGAGCCATGCCAGCGTCCGTTCCACAACCCACCGACGCGCCGGATACCGCTTCTGTCCAGAGCCGTCCAGCTTCTCCTCTCCGATGCGTCGGATGTGCTCCCGATAGCCGTGTCCGGCGGCAGCCCGACGCCCCGAAGGATTGTCATACCCTTTGTCCAGACACAGGTGTTGGGGTTCCTCCTCGCTGGGCTGCGGCCGCTTGACCACAATGGCGGAAAGGGTCGCCTCCAACAACTTGGCGTCATGGACGTTTGCTCCCGCAACCGCAATGCTCAAAGGGCCGCCCTCTCCATCCACAAGGAGACTCCGCTTGCTACCAGCCTTGCCACGGTCCGTCGGGTTGGGCCCAATCAGGTCCCCCCAAAACGTGCCTTGCCCATGGCGCCGTCCGCAGCCTGCCATTCCCAGTCCACGCCGCCCAACTCTTCGCACCCCTCCACCAACGCTCCCCACATTCGGCGCAAGACTCCCCGTTCCACCCACCTCTGAAAGGTGCGATGGATCGTGCTGTCGTCCCCAAGCTCTCTCGGCAATCGGTTCCATTGACACCCGCTGCGCATCCGGAAGATGATGCCGTTGAGCATCTGTCGAGGATTGGCGCGCTTGCGGCCCCTTGCCTTGGGTGGGTCTCGCTCCAGAATGATAGGCTCGATGCGTTCCCAAAGCTCGTCCGGTACTTCCCAGATGGTTCCTAACGTCTCCTGATTCCCCATACGATTCCTCCCGACGCTTTTGGAGAAACCATATGAATCAGACCAGAAACCAGCCAATGTATTTGTGGGTCAGGATTTTGAGATAGTTTCTTAGTCCGCGGCGGCCTCCGCGTACCACTCCGGGCCTTCCTGGCCCGGTTCGGGCGTCGGCACGCCGCCGTGGAGCGACCATGCCGCGCGGCCTTCCGTGATCCTGCCGCCTATATTCTCGACGGGCACGCCGGTTATCTCGCTGAACGTGGCCTTCATGTCGCTCAGCAAGCGGCGCTTGAGCGACTCGGGCCTTCCGGCGCGGTTGCCTCCGTCGATGTAATACTCATCGGCGAATTCCGCCTCGTCCTCCGAGAAGACAACCTGCACGAAAGACCTCGGCGCGCCGGTGGCACCGCTGTGGACGTCCGTGAACGCGCGCGCTACCTCATGCCGCTTTTCCAGCGACACCGAACCCTCTGGAACGCTGCACCTGTACAAAGGCATAGTGTGAATCCTCCACCTGGCTGATGCCAGTTACTGACTCCGGAGAAGCCGCCGCTAGGCTCCCCTATCTCTTGCCGATACATTCACCTCTTCGTCCGGGCATCCGGTGACCGCCACCCACGCATTGTGTATCTGCCGCATGAACGCGATGCGGGCGTCCTGGTCCAGTCCCGGCGGGATTGTGCCTCTGACGGACGACAGCCTTGAGAGCTCGCCGGCCCGGAAGCCGTAGCCGTGCGGGATCTCCACAAAATCCACCGTCACATCTTCCGGCCCGCCACCCAGTGCGTCCGCGCTCACCCGTGCCAGCTCCGACGCCAACCTCGGCCGGAGTTCCTCGGGGACGCAGCCCTGCTGAACGATACAGTTGAACTCAATCATGGTGCGGAGCGACACTCCTCGTCGAAGTTTCGCCTACACTACCACAGCGCCCGCGCGCCGGACAATCACGGCCTACTCCCGGAACATCGACGCCACCCGGTCGAGCCGCCTGAACTCCACGCCGGGGAAGCTTCGCATGTGACGGATCAGCCGGTCCAGCATCCGGATCCGCCCCGGCCTCCCGATGATCCACGGGTGCATCGTAAGCACGAACGCCCGCCCGTACTCGTACGCTCCCTCGAAGCCGCTGGACCAGACCTGGTACACGTGCTCCGGGCTCGCCATCGGACTGCGGGCCCCCAGCGCCGGCGCGTAGCTGAAGTACGGCGCGTCGTCCCACTCCCAGTGCACCGGAATCTCCACGATATCGCCGCCGTCCGCATCCACGATGTAGGGGATGTCGTTCCCCATCATGCTGGAGTCGTACTCGAACCCGTGTTTGAGCAGAAACGGCAGCGAATACTCGCTCAGCTCCCAGCTAGGCGAGCGGTAGCCAATGGGCCGTTCACCCGTGATGCGCTCGATGATCTCAATGCCCCTCACCAGCACCTCTTCCTCTTTCTCGGGCGTCATCGTCGCTGGCGGCTCGTGCATGTAGCCGTGATGCGCCACCTCGTGCCCCGCCTCCCTGATGTCCAACAGCAGTTGCTCGTGCGTCTCCGCCACGTAACCCGGCACGTAGAAGCTAGCCTCGATACCATGTCGCCCCAGCATCCCCAGGATGCGGGGAGTCCCGACGCTCGGTCCATACTCGCGCATCGACATGAAGCTGGGCAGACGTCCGGTGTCCGGGTTCTGGTACAACGCCCCCGACACCCCGTCCACGTCGAACCCCAACATAACGACGCACCGCGTGTTCCCCGGCCAGATACCGCTCATGGTCAACCCCCTTCCAGTCAGAGCACGCCTGTGGGATGGCGCTCCGATTCATTTGATACGCTCAGAATTGCGCCCAATCTTCTCACACCATGCCCGCCCTGTCACACGCGAGAGAACGGCCTCGCGAGCACGGACTACCCACGCCGCCGTGAGTCCTGCCGGCCATGCGGGCTTGGGGAACCTGCCGTACAGCCGGCACGGCTGACAAACCTAGCCCAAGGGATTATAGTAGTGCCACCAGCAAATGCGCCGTAAGCGGCCAGAGGAGGGCGGCTAATGACCAACTCTCAGCAGATATACACGCTCGAACAGGGAGACCCGGAGCGCCCGCCCACCGGCAGGCCGGTCGTCTACGCCACGCAGGGTGTCATCTCCAGCGGCCACTATCTCACCTCGATGGCCGGAATGAGGATGCTCCTTGATGGCGGCAACGCGTTCGACGCCGTCGCCGCCGCCGCGTTCGCCGCCGCCGTGGTGGAGCCGATCGCGTCGTACTCGCTCGCGGCGGAGGGCGTCTTCATGCTCTACCACGCCGAAAGCGGCGACCTGCTCTCGCTGAGCGGGCAGGGGACCGCCCCCGGCAAAGCGACCATCGAGTTCTACGAGTCGCTCGGCCTCGACGAGATTCCTACCGGCCCCGGTGACCAGGCGCACCTCTCTTTCACGGTGCCCGGCATCGTCGACGCGCTGCTGTCGCTCGTCGACCGTTACGGCACACGCACGCTCGGCGAGGTGCTCGCGCCCTCGATCCACTACGCCGAGCGCGGCATCCCCAACTACGAATACATGCTGGAACGCATGAAGAACGCCGCCACGCGGCGGCAGTTCGAGCTGTACCCGCCCGGCGGCACGTCGGTGTTCTACGACGATGGCGAGTTGCCCGCGCCCGGCTCGTTGCTGGTGCAGCCGGGGCTGGTCGACGTGTTCAAGCGCATGGTCGCTGCCGAGAGCGCCGCGCCTGGCCTCAGGCGGGATGGCATTCGCGCCGCCCGGGACGCCTTCTACCGCGGCGACATTGCCCGCACCATCGTCGACTGTGCCCGGGGCGCGGGCGGCATCCTCAGCCTGGAAGACCTCGCCGGATTCGAGGCCGAGTATGAGAAGCCCGTTTCCACCAGTTTCCACGGCTACGAAGTCTACGGCCAGTCGACCTGGACCCAAGGCGCCGTGCTCCACCAGACCCTCAACATTCTCGAGCGTTTCGACCTCCGATCCATGGGCCACAACTCCGCGGCCTACGTCCACACCGTCACCGAGGCGCTCAAACTCGCTCTCGCGGACAGGGAGGCCCACTACGGCGATCCCAACTACTCCACCATCCCGGTGGACGGTCTGCTGTCCAAGCAGTATGCCGCCGAGCGCGCGGCGCTCATCGACGCGTCGAGGGCGACGCCGGACCTGCCGCCCGCGGGCGACCCGTGGCGCTTTTCCACAGCGTCGAGGCCCCAGGCACAAGCACCCGCTCCGGCCGGCGTGCCGGGAGACGGGGCGGGCGACGACAGCGGTACCACCCACGTCGCCGCGCTGGACCGCGACGGCAACATGGTCTGCGCAACGCCGAGCGGCGGAGGCTTCGCCAAGTCTGTGTACTTCCCAGAAATCGGCTGCGCCCTCAGTACCAGGATGGAGATGCTGAACTTCCGGCGAGGCCACCCCAACGAGCTTCAGCCCAACAAGCGGCCGCGCACTACGCTGGTCAACTACATCGTGGCGAAGGACGGGCAGCCCTTGATGACGGTCGGATGCCCGGGCGGAGACCACCAGGCCCAGGCCAACGCTCAACTTATCCTGAACACGCTGGTGTTCGGCATGAATCCGCAGCAGGCCATCGAGGCGCCGCGATTCGCGACCGACAGCGCCGTCAACTCCTTCTACCCGCACACCCACTATCCCGGCCAGATTTCGCTGGAGCCCGGCATTTCGGAGGAGACGATTGCCGAGCTCGCGGCAATGGGTCACAAGCCCAACCCCAGCGCGGTCTGCGGCATGGGCGCCACCGTCGCACGCCGGGACCCGGCCACAGGCGTCCTCAGCACCGGCGGCGACCCCCGCAGGGCCTGTTACGCCATAGGCTGGTAGAAAGGCCCAGTCCCTTCCCCCGTCGATGGGGGAAGGTTAGGATGGGGGTGTTAGCGTGCGTTTATACCCCACCTTGCAGGGACGCCCTGCGGCCCAACAACCCCTTCCCCCTCGCGGGGTGGAAGGCTAGGATGGGGGTGTCGAGTCAGCGGAGCCTACCCAGGCACGCTCCACCGCTCCACAGCGTACGGGTCCAGCTCCAGCCCAAGCCCTGGCTTGTCCGGGAAAGGCGACCACATGCCGCCCCGCTGTTGCGGAAACTCGGTGTACCACACGCGGTCGCCCTCGAGCCCGGTGTTCATGTACTCCACGACCTTCAGGTTGGGCGTCGCGCAGGCCAGGTGAAGGTGCACGAGCTGCACCGCGTGGGGAGCCACCGGCAGGTTGAATGAGTGGGCCAGGTGAGCGACCTTCATCCACTCGGTTACGCCGCCGACGCGGCCCACGTCCGGCTGCACGATGTCGGCGCCGCCGGCGGCTATCAGCTCACCGAAGCCGTACTTGGTGTACTCGTGCTCTCCAGTGGCAATCGGAATCGCGCTCGCGTCCCGCACCCGCGCAAGGCCCCGGATGTCGTCGGCCAGCACCGGCTCCTCGAACCAGCCCACCTGGAACTGCTCGAACTCGCGCGCCATGTAGATGGCCTGCTTCGCGTAGTACCCGTTGTTGGCGTCAACGTATATGGCAACGTCGTCCCCAAGCGCGTGCCTCACCGCGGCCAGCCTCTGGAGGTCCTCGCGCTCGGCATTGCCGAAATCCTTGCCGACCTTCATCTTCACGCGCGGAATGCCATGCTCGACATAACCGGCCATTTCGGCCACCAGTTCTTGCTCGCTGAAGTTGGTCCAACCGCCGCTGCCGTAAATCGGTACATTATCGGTAAACGGCCCCAGAAGCCGGTAGAGGGGCAGCCCCACGCTCTTGGCCTTCAGGTCCCACAGACCGATGTCCACGGCGGACAGCGCGCAGAACGCCACACCCTTGCGCCCGTACCCTCGCACGCGCCAGAACATGTCGTGCCACAGCCGCTCAACTTCGAGCGGGTCACGTCCGATGAGCACGTCCCGCAGCGCCGTCTCGACGACCTGCCTCACACCCGGCGACGACTGGCCGATACCCAGCCCTTCGATGCCCTCGTCGGTGTAGATGTGCACGAAGAGTTGGCCCCGACCTCCGGAGTCTGGGCTTGGCGGCGGCATTGTGGCGTCCTGAAACGGCGTTGTATGGGGATAAAAAAGCGATGTGACGGCAACGTCGGTGATGCGCATGCGGCGAGTCTCCTATAGTCCGCGGGGCAGCGGCCTTTTGCTGGAGCTAACCGAGTCTAGCGTACCGGCTCACAGAGGGTCAAGCGAGGCGATTATCGCCTCCAGCGACACGCCGTCCAGCGACGGATAGACCGCGTCCGCTCGGCTCAGGTCCATCCCGGCTGTGATGGGGTTCGGCGCCGCCACGCAGTACAGCCCCGCGCTCTTGGCCGACGCCACGCCCCTCGCCGAGTCCTCTATGGCGAGAGCGCTGCGCGGCTCGACGCCCAGTTCCTCCGTGACGGCCAGGTAGACCTCCGGGTCGGGCTTCACAGCGCTCACGTCGTTCCCACACCAGACCGCACCGAACCTGCCCATCAGCCCGCGCCGCTTCAGATGCTCCACCACCCACTTCCGTGTGGCGCTGGACGCGACCCCCAACTTCAGCCCCAACCTCTCCGCGGACTCGATGACCGCCAGCACGCCCGGACGCAGCGGCTCCGCCTCAACCATCTCCAGGTAGCGCCGCCTGCGGCGAGAGCGCACGTCATCGCGGTCGAAAGCCCTCTCGGACAGCTCGGCCAGGTGCGACAGCACGTCGAAGCTTCCCGATCCGCCGCCAACGTAGGAAGCCCAAAGCGCAGGGTCCAAATGAACGCCAAAGGACTCGAAGGTATCTTGCCAGCTCCGGTAATCGGGCGTCTCCGTCTCCAGGATGGTGCCGTCGAAATCTAGCACCAGGGCCTCGATCATGACGCGCCAACCCCGCCACGTATCGCGGCCCGGCAGCCTATATTCTTCATCGTGTGTGCTACCATGGATAGTACCCGAGGCCGCGTTCCGCGAGGGACGGGCCTCGGGGCCACCGGGGAGACGAACATGACCAGACTGGCTTTGACATTAGCGGCGATCCTGCTGGCGCTCGCGACAGTGGCAGCGTGCGGCGATTCCGCCGTGGACGACCCGACGCCTACGCCTTCGCTCACCGCGACGCATGTGCCCACCGCGACACCGCCGCCCACTCCGACGCCTGCGCCAACCGCGACTCCGGTACCCACACCATCGCCAGCGCCCACTGCCACACCGGCTCCCACTGCTACACCGGCCCCCGCCACTTCGGGAGACCCCACGCCTGCGCCGACTTCAGGCCAGGACACCGCCGCTGCCGAAATCGTCGCGGCCGCCCTTGACGCACTGGCAGAGGCCGAGTCATACCACTTCCTGGTGGAAGCCGTGATCAAGGTTGAGGAGGAGGGGACGTCGCTGGAATTGCCATTCACGTTCGAGGGCGACTTCCAGCAGCCCGACCGCCTGCGCGGCGAGATGACTATGTCACTTGGTTTCTTCTCTGTCGAGACCGAAATCGTGCTCATTGGCGAGGACTACTACGCGAAGAACCCAGTGTCTGGGGAATGGGAGGCTAACTCCACCGCGTTGGATGCCTTTCCACAGCCCATAGCCATGTTCGCCATGCCGGGAACTCTGACGTCGCTCACCTCCGACCCGGTGTTGGTGGGCATAGAGGACCTTGACGGCGCAGAGGCGTATCGTCTCCGATTGAGCGGCGATGGACTGCAGCTTGGGGCAGACGAACCAATCACCCTGGACCTATGGGTAGACTCCGAAGAGCTCAAGCTAAAGCGGATTGCGGCGGCCGCTACCGACGTCTCCTCCGACGCGGCCGGTGGCGGGTCGGGCGGGCTGCTGAGTGGCGACCTCACTGTGTCTGTCAGTGCGGTAATCGGAAACTACGACGCCCCGGTGGATATACAACCGCCGCCCGTAAACTAGAGGCCGGCTCGTTTGCGGCCTCACTGCTCGGAGGCGGCTTCCTCACCAAGCTCCTCCCTGATGAAGGCGATAATCTCGCCGGTGGTCGTGCCCGGCCCGAACACGCCCCTTATACCCATCTCCTCCAAGGCATCGCGGTCGTCCTGCGGGATGATGCCCCCGGCGACGAGCAGCACGTCGTCCATGCCGTTTTCGCTCAGCCCCTCGACTATCTTGGGGAAGAGCTGCATGTGCGCACCGGACAGAATACTCAGCCCGATTACGTTCACGTCCTCTTGCAGAGCGGCCTCGACAATCATTTCAGGCGTCTGCCGAATTCCGGTATAGATTACCTCCATGCCGTCGTCTCTCAACGCCCGCGCGATGATCTTCGCCCCCCGGTCGTGTCCGTCCAACCCAGGCTTGGCCACTAGCACCCTGATAGCACCGGTCGTCAAAGCGTCTACCTCCTGGCGCCGTCCTGCTCGACAAGCTCGATGAGCACGCCTCGCGTGGCTCGCGGGTGAATGAAGGCAATCGAGCCCGACAATCCCTCGCGAGGCTCCGTGTCGATAAGCTGCACTCCATCGGAGGCCAGCCGATCGAGTTGCTCCTGCAGGTCCTCGACCTCGAACGCGACGTGGTGCACGCCCTCGCCGCGCCGTTCTATGAAGCGGGCCACGCCGCCGCCAGGATCGGTGGGCTGAATGAACTCCAGCTGGCTTCCGCCCACGCGCACGAGCGCGGCCCTTACGCCCTGGTCCTCCAGCTCCACCACCTCGGAAGCGCCCACCCCGAACGTGCGCCGGTAGAACCCCAGAGTGTCGTCGATGTCGCTGACCGCAATGCACACGTGGTTCAAGTGCCTGGCGGTACAGGCCGGAGTTTCGCTCATCGAATCACTATCCTAACCTTCCCCCATCGAGGGGGTAGGGACACTTGAGTGTTGGCTACCTTGTCTGGAGCAGGTTCCTCGCGATGATGAGCCTCTGCACCTCAGACGAGCCCTCGTATATCTCGGTGACCTTGGCGTCACGGAAGTAGCGTTCGGCTGGGGTTGGCGCGAAGTAGCCCGCGCCGCCGTGAATCTGCACCGCCTGGTCCGCCGTCTCAACCGCCACCCGCGACGCGAACAGCTTTGCCATAGAGGCCTCGGTTACGAACGGCCGGCCCGCGTCCAGCAGGGAGGCCGCACGGTGCACCAGCAGGCGAGCCGCGTCGATGCGGGTGGCCATGTCGGCAATCTTCCACTGCGTGCCCTGGAACTCGACGATTGGCTGTCCGAACGCTTCTCGCTGCTTGGCGTACGACACCGCGGACTCGTAGGCCGCCTGCGCGATGCCGACGGCCTGGGCCGCGATGCCGATGCGACTGGCGTTCAGCACCTGCATCGTCTCTCTGAATCCGTCGCCCTCGTCGCCGAGCCGGTTCTCGGCCGGCACAGGGCAGCCGTCGAAAACCAGCTCGCTGGTCGTGGAGGCGCGCATACCCATCTTGCCGTGCTGCGGGTTCACCTCGAAGCCGGGCAGGTCGCGCTCCACAATGAAGGCGTCGACGCCCCTGGTCCGCAGGCTCAGGTCGTGGCTGGCGAGCACCACGAACGTGCTCGCCTCCGTGCCGTTAGTGATGTACAGCTTGCTGCCGCTCAGCAGGTACTGGCCGTTCGACCGCGTGGCTGTGGTCCGCATCGCGCCCGAGTCGCTTCCGGATCCCGGCTCGGTGAGCGCGAACGCGCCCAACTCCTGGCCACTGGCGAGCGGCGGCAGGAACTGGTTCTTTTGGCCCTCGGTGCCGAACATGTTGATGAACTGGGAGCATAGCGAAAGATGCGCCACGTAGATGACACTGGTCGCGGCGCATCCGCGCGCGATCTCCTCAACCACAATCGCGAGTTGGCGGCTCGTGCCGCCGCTGCCGCCGTACTCCTCATCGATGGTCAGCCCGAACAGCCCCAGGTCGCCTATCTGGCGGACGTTTTCCCACGGGAACTCGCCCGTCTCGTCGTAGCCTGCCGCGCGTGGGGACAACTCCTGGTCCGCGAGTTCGCGGACCGTGTTCTTGAGCAAAAGCTCTTCTTCGGAAAGAATGAATTCTGTCATTTTCTCAATCCTCGATAGTCTTCTCGTTTGAGGGCGGAAATCGACCAGGCGCTTCGAGCCGATCAGAGTATGGAGTGAGGCCCGCATGTTGGCTAACAGCGGAACTGGAGCGGTCGCCGTTCCGCAACTCCTCTTCTGCCTGCCGCATCAGAAACTCGCTCGTCTCGGTATGAGTTTCGACCGTTGCCATGCGCCTCACCTAGAACGGCGAAATCTCCTGTTGCTCGCCGAACACCTCCCGGAACACGCCGGATATCTCGCCCACGGTTGTGTAGGCCTCCACACACTCCAGGATCGCCGGCACGGTGTTGTCGCGGCCAAGCGCGGCTTCCCGCAGCCGACTGAGTGACGCCGTAGCTGCGGGGCCGTCACGCTCGCTGCGTACACGTGCGACGCGAGCCAACTGCCTGCCGGTCTCGTCCTCGTCGATGGTCTGCAGCTTCTCGATGGGAGGCGTCTCCAACTGGTACTCGTTCACCCCAACGACGACACGCCGGCGGTCCTCGACTTCCTGCTGCCGCCTGAATGCGCTCTCGTGGATCTCGCGAATCTGGTAGCCCTGGTCGAGCGCCGCGAGCGCGCCGCCCATCTCGTCGATTCGCTCGATGTAGTCGAACGCCCTCTCCTCCAGTTGATCGGTCAGGCTCTCCACGTAGTAGGAGCCTGCCAGCGGGTCCACGGTGTCCGTCACGCCGCTCTCGTGCGCCAGAATCTGCTGCGTCCGTAGTGACAGGCGGACTGCCTCCTCGGTGGGAAGCGCGAGCGCCTCGTCGCGTGAGTTCACGTGCAGAGATTGTGTGCCCCCAAGTATGGCCGCCAGCGCCTGCACGGTGGAGCGGATGACGTTGTTGTCCGGCTGCTGAGCCGTCAGCGTCACGCCGGCGGTCTGCGTATGAAAGCGCAGCCGCCAGGAGCGCGGGTCCTTCGCGCCAAACCGCTCTCGGGTTATCTTTGCCCACATGCGCCTCGCGGCCCTGAACTTGGCGGCCTCCTCGAACAGGTTGCTCTGCGCAACGAAGAAGAACGAGAGCTGACCCGCAAACGAGTCCACGTCCATTCCGGAATCCAGCGCTGCCTCCACGTACGCTATGGCGTTGGAGAAAGTGAACGCCAGCTCCTGCGCCGCCGTCGCCCCGGCCTCGCTCATGTGATATCCGCTGATGCTGATGGTGTTCCAGCGCGGAGTGGCGTCCGAGCAGTACTGGAACACGTCCGTCACAAGCCGCATCGACGGGCGGGGAGGGTAGATGTAGGTGCCGCGCGCGATGTACTCTTTGAGGATGTCGTTCTGGACCGTCCCGTTGAGCTTGTCGGTGGACACGCCCTGCCTTCTGGCCACGGCGACGTAAAGCGCCAGCAGGATGGATGCGGTGGAGTTGATGGTCATAGAGGTGCTGACCTTGTCCAGCGGTATGCCGTCGAACAGCACCTCCATGTCCGCCAGGCTGGAGATGGGCACGCCGGTGCGACCCACTTCGCCCGCGGCCATCGGGTGGTCCGAGTCGTACCCTATCTGCGTGGGCAGGTCGAACGCGACGCTGAGCCCGGTCTGGCCCTGTTCGAGCAGGTAGCGGTAGCGGCGGTTCGACTCCTCCGGGGAAGCCAGGCCCGCGTACTGCCGCATCGTCCAGAGGCGGCCGCGGTACATGTTGGGTTGCACGCCGCGGGTGAATGGGTACTCGCCCGGGTAGCCCAGGCTGTCGTCGTAGCCGCCGCCGTTGACGTCCTCAGGCGTGTACAACGGCTCGACCTCGACGCCTGACGATGTCTCGAAACTCGGCTGGCGTTCGCCGAATCGCTTCACAAGAGGCCCGAGGGTGTTGTCCATCCACTCGTGCTTGGATTGGCTGGGCATTGGTTCTCCTCTACGTTGCGACACGGGGCCAGGCGCCTCTCGAATGGGCCGTTCCGAGTTTAGAGCGTCAAGGTTGGACTGTCAATTTCAGGCAAGCTGCTCACAAACCGCTCGCAGCGCCTCTCCATAGGAAATCCTGTCGCTCATCGACTCTGCGCCACTCTTGAATCCGCCGTACACGGCGTGGCCCGCAAGCAGCCAGAAGCAGTCCACCGACCCGAACCCAGCGTCGCGCAGCCACGCGAGCTGGTCGAAGAGCGGCGAGGGCATCTCGCCGGGGTCGGGGAAGCGGAAGAAGTTCCACTCCTCCTCGACAAGCCGCTCGTACAGGTCGCCGGAGCCTGTCTGGTCGCGCGACTTCAGTTCCGCGGCCATGTCGTACACATCCGCGTGATACCGCCAGGCCTCATCGCGCGCCGGCTCGACGACGTCGACGATCAGCATCGCCGCGCGCTCGGTCGTCTCGCGGGCCGCGTCCTCGAACAGCCTCCTCTTTCCCTCGCCCGAAAGGTGGTGTATCGCCAGTGACGATACCACCGCGTCGGCGCCGGCCATTCGACCACGCCACTCGGGCGACGCAAGGTCGAACTCCCCGAGCCGGGCGCGACCGCCGAACCGCTGCAGGCGTGCCGACGTCTCCTGGAGCATGGATGCCGACCCGTCTAAAGCCAGAACGCTCGCTCGCGGATAGGCGTCCAGCACGGCCGCGGCCAGCACTCCCTCTCCGCAGCCAAGTTCCACGACACCGAACACTTCGTCCCGACCGAAAGGCAGCAGCGCCACCAGCGCGGCAAGCTGCTCCTCACGCCGCGGCACGGCCACCGCCGACAGTTCGCGATACAGCGCCGAGTCCACCTCTGTCCAGCCAGACTGCTCCTGGCTCATTCGTTGACCTCCAATAATCGCATACGTGACACCAACACCGGCGGGATGTCGGTGAAGTTGGCCCACGAGACGGCTGTGCTCCCCGTTCCGGGCTGGCTGAAGCAGGGCTCTTCTACGCCATCCATCACGAACCCCTCTCCGAAGAAGACCCCGTACAACGTGCTGATTGAGCGGTGAAAGTAGTACTGCGCCTCAGGCTGGCCAATCATTGCCAGCCCCTTTGCGGTGTATGCGGCGGAATAGCGGCCCACGATTATCGAGTAGCCCGTCACCACGTCTCCGTCCTTGTCCTCCACCTCGGCGGTCATGCGTATCTTGGGGGAGTTGAAGCACGGGTGCTGCACCGAGAAGACCAGCCTTCCCCCCGGTCTGAGCAGCCGCCGCAGCGCGCGGGCCAGCGGGCCAACGCTGGCGATGTCCATGATGGCCATTGTGCACACTGCAGCGTCAAAGCCTCGCTCGCCAAGCGCGAGCAGCGCCGGCTCGTCGGTGGCGTCGACTACGTGGTACTCGATGCCGCCCGGCCTCGGCGTGCCGAGCGCCCTGGCGTTGCGGACCATGCCCTCGGCGGCGTCGATGGCGACGACAGTCGCGCCAAGCTCGGCCAGCTTGCGGGCAAACTGGCCGTTGCCGCAGGCCACGTCGAGAACGCGCTCGCCGGCAACGGGGCCGAGCAACCGAAGCTGGCTCGGTTCGATCAACTGCTTGTGAAAAACGTTGCCCTCGCCCATCCGCTCGTTCCAAAAGTCGGCGTTGGCGTCCCAGATGCGGTAGGCCTCCTGGTTCAAGTGCTGAAACTCAGCCACTCGTTACGCCTCCATTCGAGCCGGGCCACTCACCTGCGAGTATGCTGTACAGCGCCATGTCCCGGAAGCGGGTGTACAGCCAGTCGGACTGGCGGGTGACGCCCTCCAGCGTGAAGCCGAGTCGCTCGGGAATGGCGCGGCTTCGGATGTTGCCGACGTCCACGCGAATGACGACGCGGTTCAGCCCCAGGTTGCCGAAAGCGTGGTCCAGCACGGCGCAGCAGGCTCGGGTGACCAGACCTCTGCCCTGAAGGTCTTCGCTGACCCAGTAGCCGATCTCCGCGCTGCGGTTCACTTCGTCGATGAAGTGTAGGCCGATTCCGCCGGAAATCCGGCCTCCATCCCATATTGCGAACTCTGTCGTCGTACCGGCGGCGAATCCCTCCAGCGACATCCTGACGAAAGCCCTCTCGTCGTCGACCGTGGCGGTCGCGTCCAGCCACGGCAGCCACTCGCGCAGATAGGCGCGGTTTCTGTCGACAAGCGCAAACAACTCGTCGGCGTGCCGCTCCTCGAGCAACCTTAGCTCCATGTCGTCGTCGATAGGGCAGCGCAGCATGTGTGACCTCGGCGGAATGTGATGCGATCATTATAGCGCAGTGACGCCGGGCGGCGTTTCTTGACACCGCGCCAGGGCGCGCCTAAAGTGCAGGCATACCCCCAAAGGTGCATTGGCCCCATGAACGAACGTATTGTCTCGGGTAATCAGCAGGACGGCGACCACACGCTCGACACGAGCCTCAGGCCGCGCCGGCTGGATGAGTACGTGGGGCAGGCGACGGTCAAGGGCAACCTCCAGATCTCCATCACCGCAGCGCGGCAGCGTGGCGAGCCGCTAGACCACCTCCTGGTGTATGGCCCGCCCGGCTTGGGCAAGACCACCCTCGCCAACATCGTCGCGACCGAGATGGGCGTGCGCATTCGCGTCACGTCCGGCCCAGCGATCGAGCGTCCCGGCGACATGGTCGCGCTGCTGACGCAGCTCCGCAAGGACGACATCCTGTTCGTGGACGAGGTGCACAGGCTGAGCCGCCTGGTGGAGGAGGTCCTCTACTCGGCGATGGAGGACTTCTTCGTCTCCTGGGTTATCGACAAGGGTCTTAACGCCCGCAGCATGAACCTCGCGATACAGCCGTTCACCCTGATCGGCGCAACCACACGGTACGGCATGGTCAGCTCGCCGCTTAGAGACCGATTCGGCTCGGTGTACCGGCTCGAATTCTATGGCGAGGAGGACATGTGCACCATAGTCGAGCGGTCCGCGCGGATTCTCGACATCACCGCCGAGCCGGGCGGAATTCGGGAGATCGCCCTGCGTGCGAGGGGCACACCCCGTGTCGCCAACCGCCTGCTGCGGCGCGTGCGCGACTACGCGCAAGTCGTTGCGGACAACGTGATCACCCTCGAGGTCGCCCAGACGGCGCTCGCGCAGCTGGAAGTCGATAGAATTGGTCTGGACAGCATGGACGTGCGGGTACTGCAATCGATCGTGGAGAAGTTCGGCGGAGGCCCGGTAGGATTGGAGACGTTGGCTGCGTCCATCAGCGAGGAGTCGGACACCATCGAGGACGTCTGCGAGCCGTACCTGCTGCAGCTTGGCTTTCTCGACCGCACGCCCCGCGGGCGGATGGCCACCCGTCGTGCCTACGATCACCTGGGAATCGAGTACGAGGACGACGCCTCCAACCAGCCCAGGTTAATCTGACGCCATGTCCCTTGAAACATAACGGCCGCCGGCCAACGGCCTCACGTTTGCGCCCTTACAGCATCAGACCATCAACAGGAAAAAGTTTCTGCGCCACCTGGTCCACGGCCACGAATGCCGCTTCTAGCGCTTGCGCACCAAGAAGCGGCGGCGTGTCCTCGTCGTTGAAGAGCACGTGTGTGGCGAATTCCTGCCCTTCGAATCGCACCCACGCCTGACCGATATCCATTACTCGAACTTCCCCCCGGGCAAACTTGAACGACTGCCTGGACAATGGTTGAACGTCCAGTTCGCGGAGAACCGACGCTGGCGCAGAAGTGATCGACGCGCCCGTGTCTATCAGCGCTTCCAGCATCACCCAACGCTCACGACTCGCGTCCCCAATCTGAATGTCCACGCTGAGTGTTCCCATCAAAGTTCTCCTGTCAGCAGCCCTTGACTCAGAATCATACCTGATCATATCACGCTGCCACGCTCTGACGTAGCGGGATTAGCCAGAAATGCAGATAGCGAAAGTCCCTCACGCCCTGTCGGGGGGAGGGACCTGAAAGAATGCCCGGGACGACGAACTGAAGCCGCCCTCTACGAGTCGCCGTCGGCTCGCCCCGCCAGCTCAAGCGGCTCTTCGATCGAGGCGTAATTCATGGCGTACAGCCGGGAGTACAGCCCGTTGCGCGCCAGAAGCTGGTCGTGAGTGCCCTCCTCGACGACTTCGCCCAGGTTGAGAACCACAATCTTGTCCGCGCCGCGAATAGTCGACAGCCTGTGGGCGATTACGATGGCAGTCCGGTCTTCCAGCAGGTTCTGCAGCGCTCGCTGGATGAGCACCTCGGTGTAGCTGTCGATGTTTGCGGTGGCCTCGTCCAGGATGAGCACGCGGGGGTCGGCCACGATGGCGCGAGCGAAGCTGAGTAGCTGCCGCTGCCCCAGGCTTAGGTTTACGCCGCGTTCCGCCAGGTAAGTATCGTAGCCGTTCTCCAGCCGCATTATGAAGTTGTGGGCGTTCACCGCCTGCGCCGCCTCTATCATGCGCATGTCGGTGACGTCGCCATTGTTGTACTTGATGTTCTCGCGCACGGTGCCGGAAAAAAGGAAGGGCTCCTGCAGCACCATGCTCATCTGCCGTGCAAGCGAGTTGCGCGTGACGTCGCGTATGTCCCAGCCATCCACCAGTATGGCGCCGTCGCCACGCGGCACGTCGTAGAACCGCGACAGCAGCGAAACCATCGACGTCTTGCCCGCGCCGGTCGGCCCCACTATCGCCACCGTCTCGCCGGGGTTCACATGCAGGTTCACTTTTTTGAGTATCGGCTCTTCCGGCACGTAAGAGAAGTTGAGGTTGCGGAACTCGACCTCGCCGCGCAGCCGCGGCAGTTCTACGGCGTCCGGGGCGTCCTCCAGGTCCAGCGGCGTGTCCAACAGATCGAATATGCGTGAGCCGGAGGCCATCGAGCGCTGGAGCTGCGTGTACTGCATGGTGAGGTTGCGGATCGGATCGAAGAAGCGCTGGATGTACAGGATGAACCCGACCAGCGCGCCCACTTCGAGCTCGTTGTTGAGTATCATCTGCGCTCCGAAGGTGAGGGCCAGCACAATCGAGACGGCGGTCAGCACGTCCACCACGCCTATCAGGCCGGAAGAAAGCCGGCTTGCGAACAGGTTGGCGCCGAGATGGTCGCGGTTCTTACCGTCGAAGATCTCCATGTTGCGGTCCTGGCGGTTCATGCTCTGGACAACACGGATGCCGGTTATGTTCTCGTTGAGCGCGCCGTTGACTATGGAAATGGCCACCCGCACCCGCATAAACGCCTTGCGCGCGTACGGCTGCCAGAACGCCATGATGATTATGAGAATGGGGATGGTCACCATGGAGATGAGGCCGAGCTTCAGGTTCAGCACCATAAGCATGACCACGATGCCCGCAAGCGACAGCATGTCGCCCAGGGTCATCACCACAAGCGCCATGAACTCCTGCAACTGGCCGCTGTCGCCCTGCACGCGCGACATGATGCGTCCGACCTCGGTCTTGTCATAGTACGACAGCGACAGCTTTTGCAGGTGCCCGAACATGTCGCGCCGCAATCCGAACAGTATGCCCTGTCCCACCTTGGCCATGGCCAGTTGCTGCGCGTAGTTCGACACCCAGTTGAGACCGGCCACCCCAACGAACACGGCGAACAGGACCGTCAACTGGCCGAACGTCGCGTCGCTAAGGATGTACTCGTCGATGCCGATGGCCACCAACCATGGCACGGCAATCTGCGTGCCGGTGAACACCAGCATAGACAGCGTGGCAATCACCGCGAATCCCTTGTACCTGAACATGTACGGGATCATTCTCAGGACTACGCGGCGATTGTATACGCTGCCGAATACCTCGTCGTCGATGTGCCCGCGCCTGGTGCCCTGAAGCATACCACCGCGGTCGCCGCCCATCATGAGTCGCCCTCCGCCGTCACTATCACGGGCGCCTCCATGTCCTTCAACACCTCTTCCTGCGGCCGTAGCTGCAACTCGTAAATGTCCCGGTACAGGCCTCCCTCGGCGAGCAGTTCCTGGTGGGTGCCCTGTTCGACGATCTCACCCTCCTGCATGACCAGAATCAGGTCGGCCCTGTGCACCGTGCTCAGCCTGTGTGCTATCACGAAGGTTGTCCGGCCCTGCATTACGGAAATCATCGCCTGGCGAATGAGTTCCTCGGTGCCGGCGTCCACGCTGGACGTGGAGTCGTCCAGAATCAGCACCGGCGGGTCCAGAAGCACGGCGCGCGCGATGGACATGCGCTGGCGCTGTCCGCCAGAGAGAGTGGAGCCGCGCTCTCCGATGGGCGTCTCGTAGCCTTGGTCGAGCGCCTCGATGAAGTCGTGCAACTGGGCGATCTTGGCCGCCTGGGTAACTTCCGCGGCCGACGCGGACTCTCTGCCGTAGGCGATGTTTTCTCTCATGCTGGTCGTGAACAGGAAGACGTCCTGCTGCACGAACCCCACGTTGCGGCGCAGCGACTCGAACGACACGTCGCGAATGTCGATGCCGTCGATTGTAATCTTGCCGCCGGTCACGTCGTAGAATCGAGAGATCAGATTAACTACGGTGCTCTTGCCGCTGCCCGGGGCTCCGAGCAGGGCGATCACCATGCCGGGCTGGGCATCGATGTTCACGTCGCGCAAAACGGGCACGTCGTCATCGTAGCTGAACGTCACGTTCTCGAACCGGACGTGGCCCTTGACCCTGGGCATCTCCCCCGCGTCCAGGCGTTCCTGGACGGGTGATTCCGTGTCCAGTATCTCGAACAGGCGCTGACCGGCGGAGGTTGCGCGGGCGTAGGCATTCACCATCCACGCCGTCATGCGGACGGGCATGGACAGTATCTGCATGAAGAATACGAACTTGGCGAGTTCGCCCGGGGTCATGTCGCCGCTTACGACGCGCCAGCCGCCGAACCAAAGAATCAGCGCGAGCGAGATCAGGAAGGCGAAGTTCATGAAGGAGGTGTTGGAGGCGCGCAACTTTTCGGCCTCCACCATGTCCTCCGCCACGCTCGCGTTGCGGGAGCTGTACCGCTCCTCCTCGTGCTCTTCTGCCGCGAACGCCTTGACGACCCGGACTCCGGTAAGGTTCTCCTGGAGCACGGTGTTTAGCTCGGCCATCTTCTCCTGGACGCTGAGCCAGATAGCGCGCATCTTGAGCCGCATAACGACCGAGTGGTAGGCGACAAAGGGCAAGAAGCTGGTGCTTAGCAGGCCGAGCCGCCAATCCGTCCACATAAGGATGACGCTCACTATTATGAACAGCAGCATGAAGTAGGGCATACGCACGAGGCCCATGTTGATGAACATTCGGATGTTCTCAACGTCCGTGATGGCCCTGGACATCAGGTTTCCCGTGTGGTGGCGGTCGTGAAACCCGAAGCTCATGTGCTGGACGTGATTGTAGAAGCGGTTGCGAATGTCGAAGGCTACGAGCTGTGAGAGGACTTCGCCGAGGTAGGTCTGGAAGAATGACAGCACGCCCCGGACTATGCTCAGACCAACAATGGCGGCGGCAATGTAGAACAGTTCGCCAGTTGGGAGCTCGCTGGTTCCGCCATCCTTGAATGCATCGTAGATGCGGTCGATGGCGTCGCCAATAAGGTCTGGTAACAGCAGATAGGCAGCCACTGCGCCTGCCATCGCGGCATAGGCGCCGATCAGCCGCCATTTGTGCCGAAGGGCAATCCTTATGATACGAAGAATGACTTTCATGCGGACCTGGTGGGACGACCTCCTGTTCGCTCTATCTCAATGCTCAGTCCAAAGCCGCTATACTCTAAACTCCTGCCGGTGTTCTTGCAACCCATTGGCGCTACTTGTCCCCAGTTTGCGGGCTGGGCGGCAACCGGCGCCAGATCTCATTCTCGAGTTACACCGATCTGATACGCGAATCGGTTCCGACCCAGCCTACCATAAACGTCAAATGCGTCGAATGCAACATGAATCGGGTTGCGTTTTGTATTAGAACTGCTCGAAACACGCACACTCGAAAGACGCGGAATCGCGAGCAACATCGCCTGTGCAGGGCTTATTCCCCACCGTACATTCCCCTCGCCGCCTCGGGTGAGACCAGGCCGTCGCGCACGTCGCGGTCCACCAAGTCCCGACCCCGTTCCCTAGGATCGTAGATGCCGCCGCCGCTCGGGAACTCCACCACCAGCTCGTCCGACTCGGACTCGAGTCCGACGTAGCCTTGCGTCATCTTCTCCGGGTCGTCACTCAGAGCGACGCCGTTCAGAACGACCCGCGTCCTCCTGCCGTCGCCGCCGCCAAAGATGCCCTGCGCCGGGAACAGCATCCTATGCGGGTGAAAGTAGATGTTCAGGCTGCCGGAGTGACCCGGAGCCTTCCGCATCACCACCCGCTGGCCGGGGCTGCCCCTGTGTTTCCCCGCGCCGGCAGAGTCGGAGACGAACTCCTTGGCGCGCACAAGCGCTGGGCTGTTCAACTCGAACACTTCCACCGGCACGTTCGACGCGCTGCTGGGGAACATATTCAGCCCCATGCCGTCGCCCATGCTCGTCGCCCCTCGGCCGCCGCCGCAGAACAGGTGGGCATTGAACACCTTCCCGTCGCCGTCGAATCCGTAGGTGTGCAGGCTCGACATCAGGCCGTTGCCGGACTGTATGTCGCCGGGCAGCGCCTGCGCCAGCGCTCCGAAAATCGCCCCGTGGATGTACCAGCCCGTGTTTACCCTCGAACCCACCGAAATCGGGAAGGTGCAGTTGATGATGCTTCCCTCCGGGGCCGTCGTCGTTATGGGCTGGAAACAGCCCTCGTTCACCGGCACGTCCGGCGCGAGCAGGCAGGCCATCGGATACAGCGTGTGGCCCGTGCTGTAGATGAGCGTGCAGTTGATGCCGCCCCAGTCCACCTGCGGCGACGAGCCGGCGTAGTCCACTTCTATCTCGTCGCCCTTTACGCGAATCTTTACGGCGATCTTGAGTGGCGTGCCCACGCCGTCGGTGTAAACCTCGTTGTAGTACTCTCCGTCGCGCAGGCCGCTTATGGCGCGGCGCATCGCGGCCTCGGAGCGGCCCCGTATCGCCTGTGACAGCGCGGACATGTCCTCCAGCTTGTACTCGTCGAGCAGCGCAACCACGCGCCTGATGCCGACCTCGTTGGCGGCCACTTGCGCCTCGATGTCGGTAAGCACCATGTCCGGCGCGCGCACGTTCCAGCGGAACATGTCGAATACCAACTCATTGGGTTCGCCGTCGTCGTACAGCTTGCAGATGGGGAAGAATATGCCCTCTTCGTAGGAGTCTCGCACGTTCTTGGCGTCCAGCGAGCCGCCTATGTCGGACGTGTTGGCGATGTTGCCCGCGAAGCCGACGAACCTGCCCTGGAAGAAGATCGGCGTCACCACCGCGATGTCGGGCAGGTGGCCCGCGCACAGCCAGGGGTCGTTGGTCAGAAACACGTCGCCGGGCCTGAGCGTGTCGGCAGGGTACTTCTTGAGTATCTCCTTGGTGACGTTAGGCATTGTCATGTTGAACACGGGCATACTACGGTAGGCGTGCGCGATCGATCGCCCCTCGGCGTCCATGATCTCGCATCCGAAGTCGTTGGCCGACGCTATGATCGTCGAGACCGCCGTCCTGAGAATCGTGGTCCACATCTCCTCGGTTACGTTGAGAAGGCGGCTCCAGATTATTTCCAGTGAAACAGGGTCGAATTCCCTCATTGCTCGCTCCCGGTCAGCCCTGGCTGTTCCCGATTCCCACGGTGCCTATGATCCGCTAGGCCGGCCCCGCGCCGCCCACCTCGAACACCAGATTGAACCACTCGTCCACTTCCGCCCGGTCCTGTGTACCCAGAATCGCCGTGGACTCCTGCTCCTCCACGATGGCCGGTCCGGTAAGCCGGGCGCCGGGCGCGAGCCTGTAGCGGTCGTACACGGGGCACTCGATGAATCCCGCTCCCCGGAAGTATGCTCTTCGCGTGCCCTTCAACGCCACACCAGCGTCGGCGCCCTCGTCCGGGTCCTGCCTCGACAGCCGGACAGTCGGCTCAGGCCCTGTCGCCAGGAGGCGCCAGTTCTGCACCTCGATTGGTATGTTGAGGTTGCGCCGCGAGTAGAGCTCCTCGTATATGTCGTGGAAGTCCGACTGAATTCGCTCGAGCTGCCGGGCGCCCAGCCCGCCTGCCGGGATCGGTACGTTGATCTCGTGAATCTGGCCGCTCAGGCGCATGTCAGCGGACCGCGCGAGTGTCACACTGTCGTCAGGAGTGCCAGCCTGCGCGAGCAGCCGCATAGCCTGCCTCTCCATCTCCCGGTAAACCGCGTTCACCTCATCCCATCCCGCTTCCGCCAGAGAGGACGGCATCGAGCGCACTTCCTCGAAAGACAGCGGCGCGGTAAGGCAGCCTAGCGCTGACGTGACGCCTGCGGCCAGCGGCGATATGACGCGGCGGGCCCCCATTTTGCGCGCCACCTCGCACGCGTGGGCCGGTCCCGCGCCGCCGAAGGCGACCACGCTGTAGTTGCGCGGGTCCTTATTGCGCCCGATAACGTGCAGACGGGCAGAGGAGGCCATGTTCTCGGTGACCACGTTGTAGATACCCCAGGCGGCCTCTTCCTCGCTGATGCCCAGCGTGTCGCCCAGCCTGGCCACTGACCGCCTGGCGGCGTCCGCGTCGAGTCTCATACGCCCGCCCAGAAAGTAGTCGGGGTTTAGATAACCCAGCACGAGGTTGGCGTCCGTCACTGTCGGCTCGTCGCCGCCCTGGCCGTAGCAGGCCGGGCCAGGCTTGGCTCCGGCGCTCTGCGGCCCTACCTTGAGCAGGCCGAGGCTGTCCGTCCACGCGATGCTGCCGCCGCCGGAGCCTATCTCGATGAGCTCGACGACGGGAATCACGATAGGCAGGCCGCTGCCCGCCTTGAAGCGGTGCACGCGCGCGACCTCGATCCTGCCGGACACGGTGGGCCTGCCGCCCTCGATTACGCATGTCTTTGCCGTTGTGCCTCCCATGTCCAGGGACACCAGGTCCGGCTGGCCCAGCAACTCGCCGTAGAACCTTGCCGCCAGCGCGCCGGCCGCCGGCCCGGACTCCAGCATCCGCACCGGGCGCTCCGCGGCCGCGTCGCTCCCGATGACGCCGCCCGCGGAGTGCATCACCAGGAGCCGGCCCTCGTAACCCTCTTCGGCCAGGCTTCCGGTGACCGACGCCAGGTAGCCGGACACGGCGGGCTTGACGTAGCAGTCCGCCACCGTGGTCGAGGTTCGTTCGTACTCGTTGACGACCGGCGCGACCTCGGACGACAGCGATAGGGCGACGCTGGGAAAACGCTCCCTGATGGCGGCCTTGAGTTTCTGCTCGTGCTCCGGATTCTTGTAGGCGTGAAGCAGCGACACCGCCACGCCCACGACGTCCTGCTCGAGCAGTTCGCGCATAGTCTCCATCGCGGCGTCCTCGTCCAGGGGAGAGACTACGTTACCATTGCGGTCTACTCGCTCGTCGACTCCTCTCCGAAGATATCGAGGCACGAGGGGAGGGGGATACTGGGCCTTCAGGTCGTAGATGTCGTAGATCTGCTCTCGACCCATCTCGAGGATGTCCCGGAACCCTTCAGTGGTCAGCAGCGCTGTCTTCGCGCCCTTGCGCTCGATTATGGAGTTGGTCGCCAGCGTAGTGCTGTGCACGACCATCCGCAGGCTGTCGAAGTCGATATCCTCGCCGTCGAGCAGTTCCGTCGCCCCGGCGATAAGCGCCACGTGCGGGTTCTCCGGATCGGTCAGCACTTTGTTGACCAGCACACGCCCGGTTGAAAGCTCCAGCAGCGAGAAGTCCGTGAAGGTGCCACCAATGTCCACGCTGAGCGCGTGCGCGAAGCGGTCGGTGGAATCTGTCATGTCTGCTCCCGTTCGCCGGCAATCCGACTTGCCGGCAAGCTGTGGTTCACTAAACTGCGGATGCCTGCGTCCGAGCGCACCGGCATCCGCCGCGAGCCAGAGCGAGTTTAGCAACCGCCACAAGGGCCGTCAACCAAACCCCACGGCAGGCAAATGTTCAGAGTTGATTCGACGTGCCTGAAATCTGTTAGTTTCTGCGACATTCTGTTGTGTTCGTAGCTGAGAGTGTCGGCGGTCCTGCGCAATTCTGTAACGCTGGCGTGGGCAATTCGGGGCATAAGTGTCCCTCCGCGTGGCAGAAGAGGACAGAGGACGGCCGGTCGGCCCGGTCGCGACTTCGCTGCCGACGGGCGCCAACAAGGGACACACCTACCTATGCCTGGGGCATCGCCCCGCTTGGGGGTAGGGCTTCCGGGCCGCGGGGTCGGTCCCTCGCACAGGCGAGGATAGCACGGATGTACGTGTGTTTCAATAGCCCTGGCGAAATTGTGGGATCAGGGCGAAATTTTGTGGGTAGAAATGGCGCAGACGTGGGGACGTGCGGCAGCGGGTGTGGGGCGTGTGCGGGTCAGGGCCTGGGCACGGGCGGCGCAGCAGGGTGACGGTTTTTTGGGGTCGGGGGCGCGAATTGGCCGGGTGTGGGCGAGGAGCGCGCGGCCGAAGTGTGCGTTGGTGCGCCCGGGGCACATCGGCTAAACAGCAGCAAAACGCGGCCCCACCGGCCCGGCTACCCATCACGCGCACTCTTGGGCTAGCATGGGTCGAGGTCTTAACCTGCGAGACGTCGTTAGGAGGGTGTGAAGCAATGGAACCTGGCATAGCCACAGTCGCCGCGCTGATCGTAGGCGGCTATCTGCTCGGATCGATACCCGCGGCCTACCTGATCGGCCGTGCCGCGGGGGCGAACGTGTACGAGGTCGGGACTCGCAACCCGGGTACCGCAAACACGTTCCGCGAGGTCGGGCGCGCGGCCGGCGTCGCGGTGTTCGTGGCGGACGCCCTGAAGGGCGCGCTGCCCGTCGTGGCCGGCCGGCTGTTGGACGCGCCTGTCCCGGTGCTGGCCGCCGGCGCCGCGGCCGCCGTGCTGGGGCAATGGCTCCCGGTCTTCATGCGCTTCAGGGGCGGCGCGGGCCTGGCCACCGCCATCGGCTCCGGCGTCGCCCTGACTCCTCTGCTGGCCGTCATCGCGGGGGCGGCCGGACTGGTGTCGGTAGTGGTGCTGCGCCGCACGGTGGAATCCGCCGTCGCCGGATACGCGGTGCTGATCATGGCCGCCTTCCTGCTGGACGCCGACTGGCAGGCGGTTGCGGCAGGATTCGCGCTGGTCGTCGCCGTGGGAGTGCGTGCGTTAATCGTGGAGAGGCCGTGGAGAAGCACGGACGACTCGGAAGCCTGATTGGGGCGATCCCAATCCGCTCCTACTCGATGGCGACCCTTACGGTGTACGTGCCGGTCCCGCCGAAGGCTTCCACCACGACGTAGTAGTCGTCGGACCAGAGCGGCTCCCGCAGGATGGTTACGCCGTTATGGTCCCAGAACTCCTCCCAGGACTCCTCGTCGCCCGTGGAGTTGTGCAAGCTTACCAGGGGATCCTCCAGAGTGCCCAACGCCACGTGTATCCGGTAGGCCTGGCCCTCTTCGGCCGGAAAGCGGAAGACGTCTATGTCGATGTCGTTGTCCATCTCGCCCTCGACGGACTCGCCCAAGGCAATGAGCGTGGCGGTTCCTATGCTGTCGCCGTGATCGTCGAAGACGAAGGGGCCGCCCCCTGCCGCTACGTCCGGCTTCTCGATGGTCACCGGGCTGTTGTAGTCTGAAAGGATAGCCACGTATGTGAGCTGATTCAGGTCGGCGGCGTTAGTGAGAGGTTCGGCACCCGAGTCCTCAAAGGAGATTTCGATCTTCCTGACGAGATAGTCATCGACGCCCACCCAGTACTGGACATCGGCTTCGACATCGGCTTCGGCCGGGCTGGCGTCCTGGTCGTCCATCAGCTCCGCCAAGTCCGCGCCCGTCAACGTGCCGCTGAGATGATACACGCGCTCGCCGTCGAGTTCCACTACGCCCGTCAGCGTGAACTTTGCGGCCATTCCCGGCGGGAAGTCCGTGTCGAACGCACCCATGTCAAAAGACTCAGCGCCGATTGGGAGCATCGGCTCCGTGTTGGTCTCCCATTCACCCGTCAAAGGACTCTTAATGTATGTGTCGTTGCCGATTGTGATTGTCTCGAACTCCACCGTATAGCCGGCAGCAGCCAAACTCATAGTCGAGTGAGAGCGGTCGGGGACTACGAGGTCTCCCACCACTCCCATTTTGAAATCTGCGCCCGTGCCTTCCAGCGCCGCCTTCGCCGTTAAGTCTTTTTCGACGTGTACCGTGGTCACGCCGCTCATCGCCAAGGCAACAGCATCCAGCACTTCCTGGGCCGACGGCGGCGACGGCGTGGCGGTGGGCTCACTAGTGGCGGTTGGCGCCGGCGTGGGGGCCGTGACAGCCGTGAGTGTGGGCGCGGTCGTGGCGGTCGGTATGGGCGCCGCGGCGGGCGTGGGAGCGCGCGTTAGAGTGGAGGCCGGCGCGGGGTCTGGGGCTGCCGTCGGGCCGGCCGGGGTGGCGTCCCCGGAGCAGGCGGCGGCAGCCAAGGCGACGATGGCGGCCAGCGCGAGGAGGCGCAGAGGCCCCCGATAGCACGCCGCCACCGACCGACCGAGAACCCACAAGCCCCTGACCCTACCCCCGCGTTGCAGCGACGAGTCCCGCCTCGAGGCGTTCCATCGCCTCGTCGATCTCTTCTCTCGTCACTGTCAGCGGCGGCATCAGCCTCACGGCGTTGGGGCGCAGCGGGTTCAGCAGAATTCCGGCCTCGTTGCAGGCCCCCACGACGGCGGGCGAAATGTCCGAGTCGAAGAGCACCGCCCACAATAGGCCCATGCCGCGCACCTCGCTGATGGCGTCGTGCTTGGCCTTCAGCCTGTTCAGGGCCGCGCCCAGGTACTCGCCCATCACGGCGGCGTTGCCGGATACATCGTTGTCGATGATGTACTTGGTGGATGCGTGCGCGGCGGCGCACGTCAGCGCGTTGCCTCCGAACGTGGAGCCGTGGTCGCCCGGCACGAACGCCATCGCGTGGTCCTTGGCCATGAAGGCTCCTATTGGCACACCTCCGCCCAGTCCCTTGGCCAGCGTCATGATGTCTGGCTCGACGCCGAACGACTGGTATCCGAAAAGCGTGCCCAGCCGGCCGAGGCCTGTCTGCACCTCGTCGAAGATGAGCAACAGGCCGTTCTCGTCGCACCACTCGCGCACCTGCTCCAGGTAGCCCACGCTGGGAATGTTCACGCCACCCTCGCCCTGCACCGGCTCCAGCATAATCGCGCAGGTTTCGTCGGTGGTCGCCGACTTCAGAGCTTCGATATCGTTGAAGTCCACGTGGGTGAAGCCCGTGGGAATCGGCTCGAAGATCTCCTGGTAGTGCGGCTGGCCCGTAGCAGCGACGTTCATCATGGTCCTGCCGTGGAACGAGTTGAATGCCGTGATGATCTCCACGGCGCCGTCCCGGTTGGCCTTGCCCCACTTGCGCGCCAGCTTGATGGCGCCCTCGTTCGCCTCGGCGCCGCTGTTGCATATGAATATCTTGTCCAGGCAACTGTTCTCGACCAGTATCTGGGCGAGCTGGATCTGGGGGACGGTGTAGAACTGATTGGACGTCTGAAGCAGCGTGCGCGCTTGCCTCTCGATCGCCTCGGCCACCTGCGGGTTGGCATGGCCCACGTTGTTGACCGCCCAGCCGGAGGTGAAGTCCAGGTACTCCTTGTCGTCCACGTCCCAGACTCGGGTGCCCTCGCCGCGAGCGATCACGACGGGCTGCCGGCGGACGACGAACATGTAGTACTGGCTCTCGAGGTCTTTCCAATCGGTTGTCATCTTAGTTGCCTCCTGCTATTTCCTTCAGCCGCTCCAAGGTCTCTTCGATGTCCGAGACGTTGTCCTTCAGCTCGTCCAGGGCCGAAAGTAGGCTCTCTATCTCATCTTGCAGACCAATTCCCACGGACGGCGCGGGCGTCTGTCCGTTCGTCGGCGCGGCAGGAGACTCCGCCTTGAAGCCGGTTAGCGACGCGAGCGCGTCGTTCAGCGAGTCCTCCATCACCACCCTGTCGCCGGTGGCCAGGATGACGCGCTTGAGCTCGGGAAACCTGACGCTCTCCGCGCGGATGTATACCGGCTCGGCGTACAGCAGGCTCTCACCGATGGGTATCACCAGCAGGTTGCCCCTGATACACACCGACCCCTCGGAGCACCGGAGCGTGAACCAAGCCGAGATGTCCTGGTCGTTGTCGATTCGCGCCTCCACCTGCTCCGGGCCGTCGATCTGCCTGTCTTTCGGGAAGTTGAAGGCCACCAGCTTGCCGTAGTGTTCGCGGTCACTCCTGGCCGCGAGCCAGCCTATCAAGTTCTGGCGCTGGTTGGGGGTGTAGGGGAGAAGCAGAACGAACTCCTCACGATCCTCGCCTGGCAGCTTCATAATCACGTAGTACGATTCCACCGGCTGCAACTGCTCTTCCTGTCCGAACTTCTCGTTGGGTATCGCCCACAGGTCTTCGTTGTTGTAGAAGGTCTGAGGGTCCTTCATGTGGTACTTCGCGTACTTGTGGGCCTGCAAGTCGAACATGTCCTGAGGGTAGCGCACGTGCGCCGCCAGCGCGGGCGGCATCTCGTCCTGCGACCTGAACAGTCCCGGGAACATGCCGCGGTAGGTGGCGATGATAGGATCGTTGGAGTCCCACTCATACATCAGCACGTCGCCGTCGAACGCGTCCACCGTAATCTTTACGCTGTTGCGAATGTAGTTGACCCGTTCCTCGCCGGTCACGTCAGTCGGGTCTGAGTACGGGAAGTGGTCAGTGACGGTATAGGCATCCTGTATCCAGAAAAGCTGCCCGTCGGCGACCACGATGTAGGGGTCTTCGTCCAGCCACAGGAACGGCGCGATAGTCTTGATCCGGTCCTGGACCTGGCGGCGGTACTGGATCAGGCTGTCGCTCGTTATCTCGCCGCTTATGAGGATGTTCACGTCGGCGAACTGCCAGGCGTAGGCCATGCGCCGTAAGAACGACGAAAGCCCGACACCGCCTTCGCCGGTGTAGCTGGTGCGTATGAGGTCGCCCTCTTCCGTTTGAAAGTCCAACTCGTTGGTCTTGGTCTTTACTATGACGTAGTCCTCGGTCCTTTCGCCGTAGTAGATACGCGGGTTGTCCACCACCAGTTCCGGCTCGGGGGCGCCTTCCACTCCGATGGGAATCACGCCGTCGGCAGGGATGTCCTTTGCGAAGAACAGCGGCCTGCCCTCCGGCGTGAACTCCGTCACCGGGCTCATGGCGATGCCAATCCCGTGCGTGTAGAAGAGGTGCCGGTTGAGCCACGTCTGGGACTCAGGCGCGAGCTTGTCCGTCGCGACCTCGCGAGCGGCAAGCAGCACCTGGCGGTACGCGCCGCCGAGGGTGTAGCGGCCCACGTCCACGCCCATGAAGTCGTAGTACGGGCGTATAAGCTGGATCTGCCGGTACACGTCCGTGAGCGGGCGATAGTCCCACAGTCGAATATTGTTGATAGTCAGGGAGTTGTCGGCTATCAGCTCGGACGTTACCTCGGTGCCGGCCTGGTAGAACTGCTCGTCTATGTTGTCGAGCGAGTAGCCCTGGCGCGTGTACTCGAGGTTGTGGGAGATGAACTCCGACTCCCTGACGAACTCGTTGGGCGCCACGGTGATGCGCTGAACCACAGACGGCCAGACCGCGCCCAGCGCGATCGAGGC
Source organism: uncultured Dehalococcoidia bacterium (assembly GCA_951812395.1). Lineage (GTDB taxonomy): Bacteria > Chloroflexota > Dehalococcoidia > Lucifugimonadales > CATOSD01 > CATOSD01. Next base: position 1,020,806 of record CATOSD010000002.1, on the reverse strand, counting down.
GACGACCCACAGCGCGACCGCACCCGTGAACAGCCTCATGCCGGAGAGCCAGATGTTGACCAGCAGCAGTATGCCGCTGGCCATCGCTATGATGGCTGAAATCATCAGCGCGGGCCTGCGCGCGTTCAGGTCGGTATAGGCCGCTCCGAACACGGCGCCATCGTCGGACAGCAACAGCTCCCAGCGGTCGATCCACTGCCCGGCGGCGATGGTGAACAGGATCAGCGCACCCATCACGGAGACGTGAATCTTGAGCGCTGGCGTTATCGAGAAGCGGTCCCCGCGAAGTCCGGACCTGATGAAGTGCAAAGCGAGCGCGGCCAGTACCGACACCACCAGAACGCCCAGAATCCAACCCTGCACGAATCCATAGACTGGCAGGGCGAACACGTAGAACCCGAGGTCCAGGCCGTAGATTGGATCGGTCTGGTCGAAGGGGACGGACTCAAGGAAGCGCAGGAAGTACTCCCACTGCGTCGCCAGCGCGGCGCCGAACATCAGGCTCAGCAGCACGCCCGCGCCGACGCTTCCCCACAGGACCAGCTTTCGCAGGAAGTCGACCGCTTCTTCGGGCAACGACACGTTCACCGGACCGTCGGACTTTCGGAAGGCTATAAAGATGTTCGCTGCCAGCACGATTCCGGCAACAAGCATACCAGCGAAGAAGAGGCCGACACGCGTGAGCAGTATTTTTGTGTAGACGCCGCGGTAACCCAACGACTCGTACCACAGCCAATCGGTGTACACCGACCGCGCGAGGGAAACAAGCACGAACACCGCGACTACCCCGACGATGACGGCGCCCCACTTCAGTATGCCGCCAAGCTGGATAGGGATCTGTTCGGGCTCGAACTCCTGGGGGTAGCCGTTACCGTTCTCGTAATCGGGATTCATAACGTCGCTAACCTATCCTGGTTCCAGTCGCCTTGCCGTTCAGCGTCTCCGTGAGGGCTCTTGTCAGGCGTCCGTCGACTATGTGAGCCACGCTGCCCCCGCTCAGTGACGTTAAGCACGCCTCCAGCTTGGGAATCATGCCGCCGCCGATAACGCTGGAGCCGATGAGGCCCCGCGCCTGGCGTTCGGTGAGCCGCGGGATGACGCGGCGAGAATTGTCGTAGACGCCCTCGACGTCCGTGAGAAACACCAGCCGTTCGGCGCCGATCGCCGCCGCCACTTCCCCAGCGGCGGTGTCGGCGTTGATGTTCAGCAGCGTGGTTTGAGAGGAATCCGTCAAGCCGTACACCGCGACCGGTGCGATTACGGGAATGTACCCCGCCCTCATCACCGCGTGAATCGGCTCAGGGTCAACACCGGTTACGGTGCCCACCAGCCCCAACTCCGGGTCCTTGACGACGCCCCTGATCATCCCGCCGTCTGCGCCGCTCAGCCCCATCGCCTTTCCGCCCGCCGCCGCAAGCGACGCCACCAGCGTCTTGTTGATGAGACCGGTCAGTACCGCGACGGCGATGTCCAGGCTCTGCTCGTCGGTTACCCGCAAGCCTCGCACGAATTTGGGCTTGACGCCCTGCTTCTCCATCCACTCGGAAATTACTTTGCCGCCGCCGTGCACCACCACGGCCGTGCGGCCCTCCCGCTGAAGCGCCACCAGGTCTTCCAGGGTGGTGTCGTGGCTGCCCAGCGTGCTGCCGCCAATCTTGACTACAGTCGTCCCATTGGATAGAGGCTCCTCTCGTGTACTGGCTGTCGATGCCTCGACCGGGGCGCGGCCGTTTGCCGCGCAAGCGAGCGTCTCCACATCCTGGGTGAGCCGTCCGGTGTTCATGGCTTGCGGCCTAGGTGCTGTAGGCCGAGTTGAAGGTCACGTACTCTTCGGTGAGGTCGCATCCCCACGCTCGGGCGCTGGCGTCGCCTATGTCCAGCTCGACGCCGAACGTCACCTCGCTGCCGCCCATCGCGCCCACCACCGCGTCAATAGAGTAGGGGATGGCCTTACCATCGTGAACGATTTGGATGCCGTTGATAAACAGCTTAATCCTGGACTCGTCCATCTGGGCGCCGCTCTTTCCGAGAGCCATCATGATGCGGCCCCAGTTGGGGTCCCGACCGTGTACTGCCGCCTTGACGAGGGACGAGGAGGCGATCTCGCGGGCCGCGACGCGAGCGTCGGACTCGCTGGCTGCCCCGCTCACCTGGACCTCGATGAGGCGTTGCGCCCCCTCACCGTCGCGCACCAGTTCCTTTGCCAGCTCGGTGCAGACGTAGGTCAGCGCCTCCTGGAAGTCGGCCGCGGCCGCCGTTCCCGGCTGGATCGCCGGCCCACCCGCCGCGCCGTTCGCCAAAACGAGCACGGTGTCATTCGTGCTCTGGTCGCCGTCGACGTCGATCATATTGAAGCTCAGATCGACAGCCTCGCTCAGCGCGGTACTCAGGAAGTCCTGCTCCGCCGTAGCGTCCGTGGCTATGAAGCACAGCATCGTCGCCATGTTGGGGTGGATCATGCCCACGCCCTTGGCAGCGCCGCCGACCGTAACCCGCCGGCCGTCCAGCTCCACGCTGACGGCCAAGTCTTTCTTGTGCGAGTCGGTGGTCATAATCGAGCGGGCGAAATCGTGGCCGCCTTCCGCGGTCAGTTCCACGTTGCCCACGTGTTGGCGAATCAAGGCCATCGGCAGTTCCACGCCTATCATGCCGGTGCTGGCGACCAGCACGTCTTCGGGGTCGACGCCGACGTGCCTCGCGGCCAGCGCCGCCATCTCTACGGCGTCCTCGCGACCCTGGTCGCCGACGCAACAGTTGGCGCAGCCGCTGTTGGCGACCACAGCGCGGGCAGACCCGCGCTCCGCACGCTCCCGGCTCACGGTAACGGACGGGGAGAGAATTCGGTTAGTGGAGAAGGTCGCCGCTAGAGTGGCAGAGCGTTCGGACAGCAGGATTCCGAGGTCGAGCACGCCATCTCCCTGCGTCTTGAGGCCCGCATACGTTCCGCCGGCGAAGAAACCCGCCGCGGAAGTTACGCTTCCGTCTGGAATGAGGTCGATCTTTGCGGCCAAGGCTCGCTTCTCCCGTGTGGTGCTAGAGTCGTGTTGCCGAAAACTGCGCAAGTATAACATAGTAGGCGTAGACTTGCGAAAAGCCAGCCACCCTCGTATGCCCCGCTGCGAGACTGCGGGGCATACGGTTGGTCTCGCTCCCTACTTCCACGTGGACAGGATACTCGAGAAGCCGAAATCTGTTCGATTCTGCGACATTGTGTGCGTCTCGTAGTTGAGGGCGCCGCCGGTCGTGGCCGAATCTGTAGCGCCTGCGGGGAGTTCTTGGAGAAAAGTGTGGCGCCGCATGACAGAGGAAGACAGGGTTGGCGAAACTGCGGGACTGGAGCGAACTTAATGGGGAGAAATCGCGCAGACTCGGTGCACACGCGGGTCGTGTGTGGGGCGTGTGCGGGTCATGGCCGGGACATGGTTGGCGCAGGAAAGTGACGTTATCTCGGGTACTTACGCGCGAATGGACCGGGTTTGGGCGACGGTGTGTGTTGGGGGGGGGGTCCCGGAGACACTGGCTATGCAATATGGAGAACGCAAGGCGGTTGCCGTGGGTCCAGGGTCAGGCGCGGGGGTGGTTTGTTGGAGAGGGAGACGTTTTCGGATGCACCTGGTCATTTGAAACAAGCCCCACTCTCAAAGGCGCCGCCGCAAGTCAGCGCGTCACGCCGAATCCGGTCGCGCTCCAGCCAGCGGCACGCGCAACAACCGCCGGTAGACCGCGCCGCCGGGCCCGAGCGTGCTCTGAAACAGCGCGGTCGCGTCCACGTCGAAGCCCAGCGCCTCCTCAGGCTGCGCGGCACGCAGCACACAGAGTGCGCGAGACCGGTCCTCTCTCGATGCGGAGTCGCGCATCCGGGCGAGCGTGAGGTGCGGGTTGAACGCGCGGCGCTCTCTGGCAAAGCCCAACTGAGCCAGGCTGCCGTCCACGCTGGACTGGAGCGCCCGCAGGCTGTCCAGGTCTCCGGCGATGCCGGCCCACAGCACGCGGGGAGCGCGACCGCCCGGAAACGCGCCGACGCCGCTCAGCGAGAGGGTGAACGGCGCGTGTCGGTCGGCGGCGCGCTCGGCGGCGGCGCCGATTGCGTCTATCCGGTTAACCGGCACGTCGCCCAGGAACTTGAGCGTCAGGTGGATGCCCTCCGGACGAACGAGCCGCAGCCCGCCCAACCGGGCAGCCCTGAGTTCCGCCACCACGCGGGCCAGCGCGGCCTTTACGGAGCCGGGCAGTTCTATCGCCAGGAACGCGCGAACCGGTTTACTCAACGCGCGGCGCTCCTCGGATCGGGCTACTGCTGCACGGCCAGGCCGACGCCGCCGCTGGCCGCTATCGCCTCGCCGGTGACCGCGCCCGCCAGCGGGGACGCGAGGAACGCGACGACGTATGCGATCTCGGTTGCGTCGACGATTTTCCGGATTGCGATGCCCTCCGCAATGCGAGACTCCACTTCCTCCACCGACACGCCCTCGCGCTCGGCCTGCTCCTCATGCATGGGGCCGGTGCGCTCCGTGCGGGTCGTGCCCGGGTGCACGACGTTGACGTTTACGCCGTGCGGGCCGAGCTCGTTCGACAGCGTCTTGGTCATGTGTACGAGCGCCAGGTTGCGAACGCCGCTGTAGGTGCCGGCGTTGCGCGACGCCATGCCGCCGATGTTGATTATGCGACCCCAGCCCTGTTCCCTCAGAATGGGGGCGACCGCCTTGGCGCAACGCAGGTAGCCCACCACCTTGGTGTTCAGGTCGGCCAGCAGGTCCTCGTCGCTGGCGTCGTCCAGGCCGCCGCCCACCAGGCCGCCCGGGTAAGCGGCGTTGTTCACCAGTATGTCGACCCTGCCGAACTCGGCCATCGTGGCGTCCACCAGCCCCTGCACGGACTGGTTGCTGGTGGTGTCGGCGGGAACGGCGATGATTCGCCCGCCGGTCTCGGCCGAAAGCTCCTGCGCCGCCTCCTCGAGCAGCCCCTCGCGCCTGGCGCAGATCACCACGTTGACGCCCTCTCGCGCCAGTTCTCGCGCTATCGCCTTGCCGATGCCCACGCTGCCGCCGGTCACGATGGCGACTTTGCCGGTTAGCTGAAGGTCCATTGAATCGCTCCTTTTGCTATAGGCCCTGTTTTCTGGCCCCCATGCGTCTAGTACGGCAGTTTCAGTCCCGGCGTCTGCTGCGCATAGTGGGCCTGGCGAACGCCGAAGTCCTCCTGCAGCTGCACCGTCAGCCCGCCGTCCACGGCCAGGGCGTGGCCGGTGATGAACGAGGCCTCGTCCGAGCAGAGGAAGACAATCGCGTTCGCGACGTCCACCGGGCGACCGACCCTTCGCAGCGGGTACTGGTCAGCCAGGAAGTGCGCTCCGGAGCGGTCTTCGCCGTAGCTCGCCTCTATGCGCTCCGTCACGATGTGGCCCGGGCAGATGGCGTTGACCCGTATGTTCATCGGACCGAAGTCGGTTGCCATCTGGCGCGTCATACCAATTACGGCGGACTTGCCCGCCTCGTACACCAGCTTGCCGGGCGCCATCAGCAGGCCGTGGACGGAGGCGATGTTGACAATGCTGCCCGCGCCCGTCTTACGCATCTCCGGCACCGCGTACTTGACGCCGAGAAAGATGGACTTGGCGAGGACTCCCATCTCGAAGTCCCACCGCTCTTCGGTCACGTCCAGAGCGCTGCCGGTGTCCGGGCCGTGCGCCGGGCTGTAGGCGTTGTTGACCAGGATGTCGAGCCTGCCCCACAGTTCAACCGCCCGCTCGATCATGCCGCGTATGTCGTCGTGGCTGCCCACGTCGGCCCGCACCACCTGGGCCTCGCCGCCGGCCTCCCTAATCCTGCGCGCGTTGGCCTCCCCCGCGTCGAGGTCGATATCCGAGATGAGCGCCTTCGCGCCCTCCTCGGCCAGCCGTCTCGCGGCTGCGCCACCGATGCCGAGTGCGCCGCCCGTTACAATGGCCACCTGTCCATCGAGTCTTGCCATCGGCATCCTCCCATACGGCGCGCGGGCAGGCCCCGCTTGAATTGATTCGGCTTTGTGTCGTAGTGTAACCTCATTGTACCTGCTGACAAAATTGTTACAAGCGAGTTGGGAGCGGCGCCGCAATGGCCGACGACATCATTTCCATGGACGACATGATGGCTCTCTATGAGGTCACGGACCGCTACGGTATCGACAGGGAGCAGATCAGCGTTCCGCTGGAAAAGAGCGGCGACGGCTCGCTGAGCCTCCAGCCGTCCGGCGCAGTCGAGATAACCGTACCCGCCAACGTATCCACTCGCGACTGGCTGCCCGCACTGGACGCGGACTTGAGGAGCAAGGGCTTCCTCGAGGTGGAAGAGGACGACGAATTCTAGTCAGTAACACTGAGACCGGGGCGGCCAGGGCCGCCGGCGAGAGTCCACAAGGGGGAGAGCAGATGAGATGGAGTTCAGCGGTATCCGAGGCGGACACTCTCGCCGAGGCGGTGCGGGACTGCGCCGCCAGGCTCAACACCGAACTGGAGGGCGCGCGCCCCGACCTCGTTGTCGCGTTCGCGTCGGCCCACCACGCCGACAGCTTTGCCGACGTGCCCTCGCTCGTCGGCGCTGCGCTGCCGGGTGGCGTGCTGGTCGGCTGCTCCAGCGGCGGCGTGATAGGCGCCGGCGCTGAGGTGGAAAACCGTCCCGGTTTCGCGATGGCCGCCGCACAGATGCCGGGCGTATCCATCATACCGTTCCACGTGGAAGACTCCGCCCTGCCGGACGGGGACGCGCCGCCCCAAGACTGGGAGGCGCTCCTCCACACGTCGGCGGGGAACGATCCACAGTTTCTGCTTCTCGCCGACCCATTCAGCGTAAGAGGGGAGTTCCTGCTGATGGGGCTCGACTACGCCTTCCCCGGCAGTGTCAAGATTGGCGGCCTCGCAAGTGGTGGAAGCCAGCCGGGCGCCAACGCGCTGTTCCTGGGCGACGAGGTTCACCACGCCGGCATGGTGGGGCTGGCGTTCAGCGGCGACGTGATGATCGACACCGTCGTCGCGCAGGGCTGCCGGCCCATCGGTGTGCCCATGCAGATATCGGAGTGCCAGCAAAACGTGCTGATAGGGGTTGACGGACGCACGCCGTTCGAGGCGCTCAAGGAGGTGTTCGTTGGGCTGAGCGACCGCGATAGAGAGCTTGCACAGACCTCGCTTTTTCTCGGGATAGTGATGGACGGTATGAACGAGTCGCCGCAGCAGGGAGACTTCCTCATCCGCAACATCGTCGGTGTGGACGGCAAGCGTGGAGTGCTCGCAATCGGCGAGATGCTCAAAGAGGGCCAGATAGTGCAGTTCCACCTGCGGGACGCCGACACCTCGGCGCAGGACCTGGACGCGGTGCTCGAACGCTACCTGGATACGCACGCAACTCACGGAGAGGCCGGGGCGCTGCTGTTCTCCTGCCTCGGCAGGGGGTCTTACCTGTACGGGCGGGCCGACCACGACACCGACATGTTCCGCGATAAACTGGGCCCTATGCCGCTGACCGGGTTCTTCTGCAACGGCGAGATCGGCCAAGTCGGAGGCTCAACCTACCTGCACGGCTACACCAGCTCGTTCGGCGTGTTCCGACCTAAGCCTTAGATTTTCCCCCAGCCTGCGCCAGCAGCCGCTCGGCGTTGCCTCCCAGGATCGCCGCCAAGTCGTCCTCCGATGTCACGGTTCGCCGCGCCTCGTCGATAAGCCGTCGCGCCCGGAGCAGCGGGTAGTCGCTGCCCAACAGCACTCGCTCCACGCCGGACAGCGCCGCGACAGTAGGGAACACCGAGGCCGAGTACAGGAACGGCGACGCCGCCGAGTCGAAGTAGACTCTCGACAGGCTCTCTTCGACCTCAGGCATCAGGGCGTAGAAGGGAAGGCCGCCGCCCCAGTGGGCGCACACGATGTCCACGCCCGGGAACGCCAGGATGAACCGCCATAGCGATTCGGGCCACGTGGCTCCCTTGCCCGGGTAGGTGTGGCCCACCGGTTCGGACGAGTGGGTGGTCACGATGAGGCCAAGGTGATTCGCCGCTTCCATCAGCGGGGCCATCGTCCGCTCGTCGCCAATGTCGTAGCCCTGGGTGTCGGGGTGCAGCTCACCTACGCCGACGAGCCCGGCGGCCGCGCACCGCTCGGCCTCCCGCGCCGCCAGGTCGCCCCAGGCCGGATTGACGCCGCCGAATCCGTATAGCCTGCCAGGATAACGACGAACCGACTCGGTCAGGTAATCGTTGACCTGGCTCGCCAGACCGTGGTCGGTCCAGCCCATGCCCATCACAACGGATGCGTCCACGCCGTCGGCGTCCATCGCCTCGACGAGCTCGTCGGCTGTGGACATCTTGGACCTGGGATTGGAGAACAGCTCGCCGAACGTCGCGTCGCTCTGCAGGTAGCGGTCGCGCCGGTCCCGCAGCCATGGCGGGAAGGCGTGGGTGTGGAAGTCGATCACCCTTGGCGTGGGCCGCGTTTCGAGTTCGCTCACGTCAGCGGCGCGTGGAGCCCCTCACCGCGCCAGGTGCTCGTAGACTTCGAGCCCGGCGAAACTAGCCCTTTCCGCCAGCTCCTCCTCGATGCGCAGCAGCCGATTGTACTTGGCTGTGCGCTCGGAGCGGGCCGGGGCGCCTGCCTTGATCTGCCCCGCCGCGGTGGCGACCGCCAGGTCCGCGATTGTGGTGTCCTCGGTCTCGCCTGAGCGGTGGCTTATCACGACGCCCCATCCGGCTCGCACGGCCATCGCTATCGCCTGCAGCGTCTCGGACAGCGTGCCGATCTGGTTCAGCTTGATGAGCACCGCGTTGGCCGCCGAGCTGTCGAGTCCGCGCTGGATGAGGGCGGTGTTGGTCGTAAACAGGTCGTCTCCCACCAACTGCACACTTGAGCCTATGGCCGAGGTCATTGCCTGCCAGCCGTCCCAATCGTTCTCGGCCAAACCGTCTTCTATGCTTATCAGTGGATACTCGCGTGCCCATTCGGCGTACCTGGCGATCAGCTCGCCGGAGCCGAGCGCGGTGCCCTCGCGAGCGAGCGCGTACCGTTGCCCCTCGTAGATTTCGGACGCCGCCACGTCCAGCGCGATGAAGCACTGCGCTCCGGGTGTGTACCCTGCCATCTCTATCGCCGACAGGATCAGCTCTAGCGCCTCGCGGTTGGAGGACAGCGAAGGAGCGAATCCGCCCTCGTCGCCCACGCTTCCTCCCATGCCCCGCTGTACCAGCAGCGAGCGTAGCGCGTGGTACACCTCGACGCCGGCGCGCAGCGCGAGGGAGAAGCTGTCGAAGCCGGAGGGAACGACCAGGAACTCCTGGAAGTCGGTGGAGTTAGCGGCGTGCCTGCCGCCGTTGATGATGTTGAACATGGGCACGGGCAGGGTGAGCGCCTTGCCGCCTCCAAGGTGAGCATACAGCGGCACGCCCTGGCTGCCGGCCGCAGCGCGGGCGGCCGCGAGCGAAACGCCCAGGATAGCGTTCGCGCCCATCGCTCTCTTGTTGGGCGTGCCGTCCAGCTCGACCAGTGCGCTGTCCAGCGCCTCCTGGTCGAGCGCCGACATGCCGGCGACGCGATCCGCTAAAGGTCCGCGCACGTTCGCGATGGCGCGCAGCACGCCGCGTCCACCGTACCTGATCGGGTCGCCGTCGCGAAGTTCGTGGGCTTCGTTCGCTCCCGTGCTCGCCCCGGACGGCACGAGCGCCCGCCCCCACGCGCCGTCACTGAGTGTGACATCTACTTCCAACGTGGGGTTTGCGCGGGAGTCCAGTACCTCCCTCGCCGTGACCTGCGAAATCGTGCTCATCTGCCAGCCCCCAAACCTATCTCATCGTAAACCGGCCCATCAGATATAGGAACAGCCTTTCGGGCAGCAGCCTCGCACCCAACCCACCCAAGCGCGCCTCCAAGCTAACCGGGTACCGGAATGCGGGACGCCTTGAGCGTATGATTTTGTATATGACACGGGCCACCCTTACGGGGTCTGCGCCCTTCCTGTGCATTGCAAGGCTGCGCTGCCTGTAACGCCGGACGTAAGGGGCATAGACAGAATCTTCGTCTTCGGCGGCTGCGGCTGTGACCTGGTTGCTGATGAACTCGGTCCTGAACAGCCCCGGCTCTATCACCGCGACTCTCACACCGAACGGCCACAGCTCCGTTCTAAGCGACTCGCTGAGCCCCTCGAGAGCGAACTTGCTGGCGGCATACGCCCCATTGAAGGGCGTCGCGAGCCTGCCCAGCACGGAACTGACGTTGATGATGGTGCCGCGCCGTCTCTCCAGCATAGCCGGCAGCACGGCCCTCGTCATCCGGTGCGCCGCAAACACGTTCGTCTCGAACTGCGCGGCAAGCTCGCGGGTCGACAGACTGCCCATCGGCCCCCAAAGGCCGTAGCCGGCGTTGTTCAGCAGTACGCCGATTCCGCCGTGCCGGCCAGCCAGCTCCGGCACCACGCGTTCCACCTCAGCGTCGCTGTTGATATCGAGCTCCGCGCCCGAAACGGGCAGGCTGCGGCGTCGCGCCTCGTCGAGCAGGCCCTGTAGCCGGTCCATCGACCGGCTCGTGCCGACGACCTGGTATCCCCGTTCGGCAAGGTACATCGCGGACGCGAGACCTATTCCCGACGACGCCCCGGTTATCAGCACCGCGCCATGTTTCTCGCTGGTCATGGACTCCTTCCGGCGACGCCCGATCACGGACGGCAAATCCTTGTTAACTCCATTTTCGCCATTATAAAGCACGCGAAACAGGGACGGACTGCTCGAAACCTTGCGCCGTTATAGCGCAGCCGGCGCGGCCTCCGGTTCCCGGAACCGGCTGGGGTACAGCGCCGCCGATATGACACCCACGCCCGTCAGCAGCGTCAGCACCAGGAGCCCGGTCTGCAGCGAGCCGGTGAGCTCGGCGACCGCGCCGACCACCACAGGTCCCGCGGCGAATCCCAGCCCTGTGACGGTGTTGATGAGCGCGGAGACCACGACCACCTCGCGCGGCCTGATGCCCGGGAACTCGAATGGCAGCAGCTCGATGACCGGCGAGGCCACCCAGACCAGTCCCAGCCCCGTGATGAGCGCCATCAGCACAAGAGGGTAGGGCGTTACCGTGATGGCCGCGCCAAGCGCCACGTTGCACACGGCGGCGGCAGTGAGCAGCAGCTTGCGGTTGGGCACACGGCGCGAAATCCAGCCCGCCGACAGCGCGAACGGCACCAGGCTGTAGTACAGGAACGCGAGCAGCGGCCCTCCAAGCGTGAGCGCGATTCCCTTGTCTTCCAGCAGCAGCGTGGGAAGAAAGGTCACCATCGCCGTCCAGGTGGCCGCGAGGAAGAACATCGTGACGCCTATGAGCCAGGCCTGGGGGTAGGCGCGAATAGACCCCATGGGGCTGCGCTGCGGCGCACGAAGCCGGAGTTGGAATCCACTCACCGGGGCGTGGCTCTCCCTGGCAACCACCAGCCACGCGACAAGCTGAGCCACCATCAGCCCGCCCTGAATGAAGTACGCCGTCCGCCAGCTACCCACCACCCCGATCAGCACCGCGCTCAGGCTGATAGAGATGGCCAGCAACAGGCTGTGTTGCGAGAGGCCCACCGCGTTGACGGTGGCGTAGTCGCGGCGCGCGGCCCACTGTTGCAGCAGCATGGTCCGCGCCGGAATGGATATGAGGTTGGACACCACCAGCAGGAGCCGCGCCGCGAACAGCGTGATGAAGTTGACGGCCAGCCCCTGCAGGAAGACGAACGGCACCACCAGCGTCATAGACACTAGCGTGAGAGGGACCGGGCGAAAGCGGGAAAAGAACGCGCCGAACGGCAGCGTAAAGACGGCGGTAGCTACCCACCAGACCGCCTGGAGCAGCCCGGCCTGCAGCGGCGACAGTCCAAGGTCGTCGGTGATGAAGGGAAGGAATATCCCGAACGCGAACGAGTTTACGACGATGCTGCTGCGCCGGAACCGTGACAACAGGATTACGGCCCAGCCGCGCGGCGGCGTCCGGCTAAGCTGGTCGTCGCAGGCCGCGGCGTTGTTCATGCGGGACGGCTAGATTACTCGCAGCGCGTCGCCGTCCTCTATCAACTGCGTGCCGAACCGCTCGGACAGCCGCGCCAGGTGGTCCACGGCCTCCCGTTCCTGATCGACGGTGCGGAACACGCTGCGGCGTTTGTCGTGGTCGTCCTCGGAGACCGGCGCGCACGTTACAGACGCGATCTCGCCATCGCGGACGTCAGCCTGGACGGTCAGGCCAACCCAGCCGGCGCCCATGTGCTCCCAGCCGAAGTGGAAGTTGCCAAGGCTGTAGAACACCGCCTTGCCATTGTACACCTCGATAGGCTGGATAACGTGCGGCCCGTGGCCCATCACCAGGTCCGCGCCCGCGTCTATCGAGGAGTGGGCGATGTCGACCTGGTACTGTTGCGTGTCGTCGCTGCCGGATATGCCCCAGTGGTGCGACGTCACCAGCACGTCTACGCGCTCCCGCAGCGCGCTCACGTCCTCCTGGAAGGCTGCCAGGTACTCGGCGTCCGGCCAGGTTAGCGTCGTGGCCGGCCCGCCGGGCATTTCGCCCGTGCGCGGGTTTGGCAGATACGCCGTGTGCGCCTTGATGGTCGCGACACCCACGGCGGCTTCATGGGGCAGCGGCGCGTCGGGCAGGCCCGTACCGGCCTCGTACTGCTTCTCGAGCGGGTCGGAGCCGTCGCCGCGTCGCGCGTCGGACGCCTGGTGCCCTATGGGCCAGAAGACCGAGGTGTATTGCAGGAAGCCGTAGCGTGTGCCGCCGCTCACCAGCACAACTGGCCGGCGCGCCGACGTCAGGTCGTGGCCGGCGCCGGTGTGGGGGACTCCCAGCTCGTCAAGCACCGCCAGCGATTCCAGGATGGCCTCGCGCCCGAATGTGACGTTGTTGGCGCAACCGACGGCATCGAACCCGCCCAACCTGAGCGCCGGCGCGCCAGCCGAACCGGCGTTGCGCCAGCCGGCCTTGCTCATGTAGTGGTACGGGTCGATCACGTCGGAGAGGCAGCCCTCCAGATTGCCGAACACAATGTCCTGGGCGTGAAGAGCGTCGGAAACTAGCGCGAACGGCTGAGAGGGGTCGGTTACGTTGGTGAGGTTGATGTCTCCGGTCAGAAGCATGGTTTCGCCTCGATTCTGGGATGTTCGCAAGTTAGCACCGGCGGGAAGGGCGTGTCAAACTGGCCACACCGTCCACGTAATCGGGAGTCTGTAGCGGCACGCTTGAAACCTGCCCGGGAACGTGGCGACCGACGGATTCAGGCGCCGCCTACCCCAGGTCGTCCACGCGGTGGCGTGCCTCCACCAACGCCGCGTGCACCCTCTCGGCGTGCGTGTCCCGTAGCCGGGCGGCGTCGACCGAGCCGCCTGCACGCTCGGCTATCGTCGCGCACACAGCATCCAGCACAAGCTCGGCCAGCAGCGCCTGGCCCTGCGCCGACGGCACGCCCCGGCGAGCGGCGCTCGCGAGATAGGGCGCGACGGCGTGATGGCCCACGTTTACTTCAATTGCCGAGGTACGCGCGTCGTACCGGACCCGCGGGGCATCCACACCGGCGTCTGCAAACGCGATGCGCTCGAAGACCGGGCCTCCCGAGCCGGCCCCGACCCTTGCTATCTCATTTATCGTCTCCACGCCTCGCGCCATCCGCTCGGCGGCTGCCGCCGCGTCGCGAGCGCTCCGCAATGAGACCGCTTCCCGGGCGATGTTCTTCACCAGCGGCTCGAGCCGTTCGTCCAGCGTGAGCCGCAACTCGCGCGCGACCTCGTGGTCCCACATAAGCCCGTGGCGCGTCGCCTGCACTATAGGCTCGTTGTCGCGCATCAGCTTGTTCAGGTGGGGACACTCCAGCCTGCCGAACAGCGCGCCCGCGTCGGGGTCGGCGTCGAACATGCCGAGGGTGTTATCCAGGATCGCGTTCCCGTCCGTGATGAGGAGGCCCGCCTCGGCGTACGGACCGGATTGGCGCGGGGTCGAAAGCTCCCGATCAGCCTGGTACACGATAACGCGGTAGGGTATCTCGAAACGGCCCAGCAGAAGGGAGTTGTCCAGCACGAGCCGCCCACTTGGAAAGCGGTATTGCAGCCGCTTGCGCCGCAGGACCTCGCCGTCCGGTGAGGTCTCGTTCAAGTAGATTCGTCTCGCCGGATTGCTGAGGATACCGCGCAGCATGAAGTGAAAAGGTATCTGCCGCTCGAGGTTGCGGAACGTGGGCGGCGCTACGTCCGGGCGGTTGACGTGGATGCGCACCGTGGTGCCGCTCGGTGCGTGGGCGGCGCCGTCACTGCCTGGAGTCCCGGTGGGGTGATGGGCTTCGTAGTAGGGCTGGCCGTCCCGTATGCCGAGCCAGGCACGGTGAACGGAGCCGTTGGACACCGACTCGACCTCGCCGTCGCCCAGCGCGAGTATGCCGTCCTTCAGGCCCCGCCCGAAGTATCCACGGTCGGCCCCCGTGCTGGTTGCGGAGGTGTAGCTGCCCAGCGCCTGGTCCATGCGAGGGGCGTCCATGCCCACGGCCCGGTCGCTGATGGACAGGAATGGCGAGGTCTCGCCCGCGCAGACGCTGATCTCGATGGGGCAAGCCTCGTGGTCCAACTCCGGCGGACGCTTGTTGTAAGCGTCGTCGCAGTTGGTGATGAGCTCGACCAGGGCGCGTATGGGGTCGCCCTGGATGGCCTTGTCGGCAAATGTGATCTGGTGAAGCTGGAACAGGCCGCCCGAAGCAGACTGCTGCTTGCCGAAACGGTTGGAGTAAGTTAAGGGCCTGGAGACGCGAAATGCCAATCCGTATCCTCAGTGGTAATGGCCATAGAGACTAACCGACAACCCGTTCATCACCCCCATCCTAACCTCCCCCCGCGAGGGGGAAGGCACTCGTCGGACAGTCTCTTAATGCTCCATCACGTCGCCGCCGTCCATGTTGATGGACTGGCCGTGAATCCAGGAGGCGGCCTCGGTGCACAGGTAGGTGATGAACGCGCCGACCTCCTGGTCGGTGCCGTAGCGCCCGATGGCCGTGCGCGCCGCGCCTTGCTCCCACGCCTCGCCGCGTCCGATGTCGTCCACACGGGAGGTGTCCACGCCACCCGGGCATACGCAGTTGACGTTGATGCGGTACTGCCCCAGCTCGCGGGCCATGGACTGGGTCATGCCCACGTGAGCGAAGTTCGCGGCGTTGTAGGCCAGCGTGTTGGCCGCGCCGGTCTTGCCAGCGCCGGACGCGACGTTCACTATCTTGCCGCCCTCGCTCTGGCGGATCATGTGCTCGATAACGGCCTTCGTGCAAAGGAAGGTGCCGGTAATCTTGACGTGACTGACCGTCTGGAAGTTGGCCAGCGTAAGCTCGGTTATGGGCACCCTGTCCGGCCCGCGCGCTGAGGCGGCGTTGTTGATGAGGATGTCGACCCGCCCAAACTCCTCGATGGTGCGTTCCACCATGTTGCGCACGCTGTCTCCGTCGCTCACGTCCACAACCAGCGGCAGCGCGCGCGTGCCCTCGGCCCGCACCTGCTCGGCGGTGCTCTCGATGTCTCGCCAGCCGACCGCCTTCTCGTCATCCGGGAAGGTGTCCGGATTGCGGCCCGTGCCCGTCACCACGACGTCCGCGCCCAGCTTGGCAAGCTCCACCGCTGCGGCCCTGCCGATGCCCCGCAGGCGGCCCGCGCCGGTTACGATTGCGACTTTGCCGTCCAGTTCACCCACGTTCTGCTCCCTTGAGAGGGTGATCGCGCTTTTCACCACCCCCATCCTAACCTTCCACCTGCGAGGGGGAAGGGACCTCAGAAAACGTCCTCTAGTGCTCCATTATTGTGCCGCCGTTGATGTTGATTGACTGGCCGTGAATCCACGACGCGGCCTCGGTGCACAGGTAGGCCGTGAACACGCCGACCTCGTCGTCGGTGCCGTTTCTGCCGATGGGCGTATTGGTCGCCATCTCGCCCCAGCGGTCGCCGCGGCCCAGGTCGTCCATACGGTGCGTGTCGACCGCGCCCGGGCACACGCAGTTTACGTTGATGCCGTACTTGCCCAGCTCCCGCGCCATCGATTGCGTCATTCCCACCAGGCCGAAGTTTCCGGCGTTGTAGGCGAGCGTGTTCGCGCTGCCGCGCTTACCGGCGCTGGACGATATGTTGACTATCTTGCCGCCGTCTCCCTGGGGAATCATGTGCTCGATCACCGCCTTGGTGCACAGGAACGAGCCCGCCAGCTTGATGTCTACGACCCGCTGGAAGATGCCGGGGTCCAGCTCCAGTATCGGCACGCGGTCCGGGCCGCGCGCGTAGGCGGCGTTGTTTATCAGGATGTCGACGCGCCCGAACTCCTCGACGGTGCGGTCCACCATGTTTCGGACGCTCTCCTCGCTGCTCACGTCCGAGATCAGCGGCAGCGGTCGTCGGCCTTGCTCACGTATCTGGTCGGCCACGCTCTCGATGTCGCGCCAGCCTATCGCCTTCTCGTCATCCGGGAACGAATCGGGGCTGCGGCCCGTGCCGGTGACCACCACGTCCGCGCCCAAGCGCGCCAACTCCACCGCCGCCGCCCTGCCGATGCCGCGCAGCCGGCCCGCGCCCGTTACAATTGCTACTTTTCCGTCTAGTTCTCCCACGTTCTGCTCCCTTGAGAAGGTGATTGCGCTTTTTATCACCCCCATCCTAACCTTCCCCCTGAGAGGGGGAAGGGACTTGAGGAAACGACCTCTAGTGCTCCATTAACGTGCCGCCGTTGATATTGATTGACTGGCCATGAATCCAGGACGCAGCCTCCGTGCAGAGGTAGGCCGTGAACGCGCCGACCTCGTCGTCGGTGCCGTTCCTGCCGATGGGCGTGTTGGAGGCCATATCGCCCCAGCGGTCGCCGCGGCCCAAGTCGTCCATGCGGTGCGTGTCCACCGCGCCCGGGCACACGCAGTTCACGTTGATGTTGTACTTGCCCAGCTCGCGCGCCATAGATTGGGTCATTCCCACCAGGCCGAAGTTGCCGGCGTTGTAGGCGAGCGTGTTTGCGCTGCCCCGTTTCCCGGCGCCGGACGATATGTTGACGATCTTTCCGCCGTCGCCCTGGGGGATCATGTGCTCGATCACCGCCTTGGTGCACAGGAACGCGCCCAGGAGCTTGATGTCTACCACCCGCTGGAAGATGTACGGGTCCAGTTCCAGAATGGGCACGCGGTCCGGCCCGCGCGCGTAAGCGGCGTTGTTTATCAGGATGTCAACGCGCCCGAACTCCTCGACGGTGCGGTCCACCATGTTGCGGACGCTCTCCTCACTGCTCACGTCCGCCACAAGCGGCAGCGGGCGACGGCCCTGCTCGCGAATCTGGTCGGCAACGCTCTCGATGTCGCGCCAGCCTATCGCCTTCTCGTCCGGCGGGAACGAGTCGGGACTTCGGCCCGTGCCGGTAATGACCACGTCGGCTCCAAGCCGCGCCAGTTCCACTGCGGCCGCCCTGCCTATTCCACGCAGTCGGCCCGCGCCCGTAACTATCGCAACTTTGCCGTCAAGCTCACCCATCTGATGGAGGTCCTTTCCGTTGGGGCCGCAGGCCCCGAAAGCTCAAAGGCCAACCCTTGTCGGCCAGTGAGAGTATAGATTGAGAACCACCCAAAGGCAACTTGGGCGATAGGAGCGTTGCGCAGCCGACAGGACCGAAACCGCAGTCTGCGGAAAACTCGCCGGGAGCATCCGAGCGCAGCCACAGCATTCGGGTCTGAGTCCCGAATCGTCGCGGTCTAGGGTTCTTCAGGCAGCAGGTTCGTCGTCAGGAAGTCGCGCAGCAGGCCGCGCACCTCGTCGGCGCACTCCCGCAGTCCGTGGCCGGCGCCGGGATAGATAATCTTGCGCTTGGGGTGCCGCGCCCATTCGAATATCATCTCGGTGCAGTAGGGCGGAAGCCGCGTGTCATCCTCTCCGTGGACGAGCAGGAGCGGCCGAGGCGACACGTCCGCGGCCCTGGACGCGCCCGCCGTCTGGCTGGAGAGCGCCGCCACCGCCGTGACCGCCTCGCTGAAGGGCGCCGCCGCGATTACTACCGCGCCTCCGAACGAGTGGCCCACCAGCACTATCTCCCTGTGCCCCGTGCCGCTCAGAAAAGACACTCCCGCGAGCGTGTCCATTACCGACTCGGGCAACACGCCCGGGTAGCGGTAGTTCACACGCAGCGACGTGATGCCGCTCTTCAGCTCCTCGGCGAGCGCACCGTACACCCCATCCGCCGGGCCGTCGAATCCGCCGCGCGCGCCCCACACCCACACCACGCCCGCCCGCGTCGGCTTCTCCGGGTCGTGGTGCAGGATAGCCTCGATTGGCCCGCGCGTGGTGTGTAGCATCAGACCGTCGCCGGCCTGTCCCTCCGGGGGCTGCCATTGCTCGACGCCGTTGATGCTGAGGGTCAGCTCGTCGCGCATGTCGTCAGGTGTCACGTCAGCCCTCTACAACGCCGGCGCGTGTTTGTGCCGCCAGCCGGTGGCCTGCTCGTAGTTGTGCGCCACTCGCAGGATCATCTCCTCGCCCATGGGCTTGCCCATCACCTGCAGGCCCACCGGGAGCCCGTCCGACAGGCCGCACGGCACCGAGATCGCCGGAATGCCCGCAATGTTCGCCGGCATCGTGAGTATGTCGTTCAGATACATCTGTACCGGGTCTTGCGTCTTCTCGCCGAGCTTGAACGCCACCGACGGCGACGTCGGCATCACAAGCGCGTCGAACCGTTCGAACACGTCCATGAACTCGCGCCTGATGATCGTCCGCACTCTCTGCGCCTTCAGATAATAGGCGTCGTAGTAGCCGGCGGACAGCGCGTAGGTGCCCAGCATGATCCGGCGCTTTACCTCCGGGCCGAAGCCCTGCTGCCGCGTGAGCTCCAGCGCGTCCCACATCGTCTCGGCGTCCTGGGCCGAATAGCCGTACTTCACGCCGTCGTAGCGCGCAAGGTTCGCCGAGGCCTCGGACGGCGCGAGGATGTAGTAGACGGCCAGGGCGTACCCGGTGTGCGGCAGCGAGACCTCCTCGACGCTCGCCCCCAGTCCCTCCAGCACACCAATCGCCTCCCGCACCGATTCCGCCACGCCCGGCTCCAGTCCGGCCGCGAAGTACTCCTTTGGCACGCCCAGCTGCACGCCGTCCAGACCGTCTCGCAGAGCCTGTGTGTAGTCGGGCGGCCGGAAGTCGATGGACGTGGAGTCCCTCGGGTCGTGGCCGGCGATGGCGTTGAGCACGATGGCGCAGTCGGCGACATCCTTTGTGATGGGGCCGATCTGGTCGAGGGAGCTAGCGAAGGCGATGAGGCCGAAGCGGCTCACCGCGCCGTAGGTTGGCTTCATGCCGACCACGCCACACAGCGCGGCGGGCTGCCGGATGCTGCCGCCGGTGTCGGAGCCCAGCGAGAATACGCACTCCGCTGCCGCAACCGCCGCGCTCGGACCGCCGCTGCTGCCGCCAGGAACGCGGTCGGTGTCCCAGGGATTGCGTGTGGGGAACAGCGCGGAGTTCTCGGTGGACGAACCCATCGCGAACTCATCGAGGTTTCCTTTTCCAAGCAGCACCGCGCCCGCGTCGTGCAGCTGTTGCGTCACGGTGGCGTCGTATGGCGGCACGAAGCCCTCGAGCATACGGGAGGAGCAGGTGGTGGCTACGCCGCGGGTGGACATGTTGTCCTTGAGCTGCATGGGTATGCCGGTGAGAGGGCCGGCCTCTCCCGCGGCAATGCGCTCGTCGGCACGCGCCGCCTGCGCCAGCGCAAGGTCCTCCGTGACGGTGACGAAGGCCTTGACTAGCTCGTCCACGCCGCCTATGCGCTCCAGGTGGGCCTCGGCCAGATCGACCGACGACACCTCACGGCTGTCTAGCATCTCCCTCGCGTCCCGTATCGTCAGCCCGGCAAGCCGGTCAGAGAGTGCCATGCCTACTCCAGCACCGCCTTCACTCGAATGAATTCGTCGTGCCTGGACGGCGCGTTGGCGAGCACGTCCTCCAGCCGGGCCGACTCGGCCACCTCGTCGTCTCGCATCACCGACGTCACGTCCACCGAGTGGCCCGTAGGCTCCACGCCCTCGGTGTTTACCTCGTTTAGCACGCTCACGTGCTCCAGGATGTTGGACAGTTGCGAGCGCATCAGCTCGACCTCGTCGTCGGTCATAGCGACACGGGCCAGCGCCGCGACGTGCCGCACTTCTTCATCTGTCAAACGCATCAGTGATTCTCCGGTCTTCCCAGCTTTTTGGCCGTGGAAGAGTGTAACATAACGCCCCTCAGCCGCGGCTGTTCCGGGGCTGTCCCCCATAGCCCAAAACTGATAAGCTAAGGGTGTATAGCCAGAGCGCATTTGCGCCAGTGTAAGGCGGTGAACAATCATGCGCGTCGTATTCGAAGAGGCTGTCAATCTGCTCGGCAAGGGGGACCCTGTCGTCGTCGCGACGGTGGTTCGCACCAAGGGCTCGACGCCGCAGAAGCCCGGCTCCAAGCTGCTCGTGCGCAAGGACGGCAGCGGCGTGGGCACGCTCGGCGGCGGATGCGTAGAGGGCGACATCTGGTTCGCGGCCAAGGAGCTTCTCAAGCGCGGCGGCGACACCGAGTACCGCGAGTACGAGCTGAACGAGGACCTTGCGGCCGAGGATGGCCTGGTATGCGGCGGCACCATGTTCTTCCAAATCGACCCCGTCTACTCGCCGGAGCAGTACCTTTCTTACGCGAAGGAGATTGACGAGGCGTATCGCGGCGGCGCGTCGGTTGCGCTCGCGAGCGTGATACGAGCGGGAGGTGGCAGCGCGCCCGCCGGGGCCAAGCTGCTGATTCGCGAGTCCGGCGAGACCGAGGGCACGCTCGGAAACGCTGCGCTGGACGCGGACGCCTCCGACCGTGCGCTGGGCCTGATGCCGCACGGGCGCAACGAGTACGTGCAGCACGAGAGCGACGCGGAGTACTTCATAGAGGCTTACACCACGCCACCGCAGCTTGTGGTGTGCGGCGGCGGCCACGTCTCCAAGGCCATCGCGCCGCTGGCAAAGACCGTAGGGTTCCGAGTCTTCATCACCGACGACCGCGAGGAGTTCGCCAACGCCGACCGCTTCCCGGAAGCAGACATCCTGATGCCGCTCAAGCCCGAAGAGGCGCTCCCCAAGCTGCCGATCAACGCCAACACATTCATCGTCGTCGCCACGCGCGGCCACCGCTATGACAACGTGGCCCTGGAGGCCGCGGCGAGTACGCCGGCGAAGTACGTCGGGCTGATGGGCAGCAGGCGCAAGACGATCCTCATCTACGAAGACCTGCTCCGCAGCGGCGTTCCGCTCGACCGAGTGAGCGAGATTCGTTCGCCCGTGGGTCTGGACGTTCGCGCCAGGACGCCGGAGGAGATAGCCGTGAGCATCATGGCCGAGGTGCTGATGTTCAGGCTGGGCGGCACCGGCCTGCCGATGAAGCTGGAAGACTGGCGACTGGACCGCATCGCCCAGAAGGTCGAGGCGGAGAAGTCGGCTGTACCAGCCGACTAACGTGGGCAGCCCGGCGTGTTAGGAAAAGTCGTAGGGGCAGGTCTTGTGCCTGCCCTTTCCCTTAGTTTCCAGAACTCCAGCCAGACGCCACCGCGCCTGGCCTCGAGTACGCCCGCGGCGCGGTCCTACACGGTACGCTGACCGATGGCCAGCATCTCAGCCATACTCACCAGCGCGGGGGAGTCTACGCGCATGGGCCGGCCCAAGCCGCTTCTGGCGTGGCGAGGCGTGTCGCTGGTCGAGCACCAGGTGGCCTGCCTGCTCGAGGGCGGCTGCGACGAGGTGGTCGTGGTGCTCGGTCACGCCGCGGACGAGGTTGCACCACTAGTCCGGGGCGAGGGAATGCGCGCCATCGTCAATCCGGACTACCGGCAGGGCAAGACCACCTCCATCAAAACCGGCCTAGCCCACGCCGACCCGTCCGCCGCCGCGATCGTGCTGCTTGCCGTGGACCAGCCGCGTACGTCCGCCATCGTGCGCCAGGTCGTGCGTGCGCACGTTACCGGCGGCGCCCTCATAACATCGCCGCGCTACCAGGGTCACGGCGGCCATCCTCTCGTGTTTGCCGCCGGGCTGCGCCCGGAACTGGAGCGCATCACCGAGGAGAGGCAGGGCATCCGGGAGGTGTTCCAGGCACACCGAGGCAACGTGCAGGAATTACCCCTGGACGACCCCATGATCAGGCTGGACCTGAACACACCCGAAGTCTACGAGTCCGCCTACGCCCGCTGGGGCACAGGCCGGGGCTGACAGACTAGGATAGGGGGCTACTCTACGCCCGCCACTCGTCCCACGCCCGCTCCAGCCGGGCCTGCGTGTCCGCGTACCGCTCGCCCAACCGGGCAACATCCTCTACCCGCCGCTGCGATGACGCCAGCGCCAGCTCCGACTCCAGTTTCGCGAGGCTGGCCTCGAGGTCGCCTATCACCTTCTCGTGATCTACGCTCGGCGGCTGGGGCTTTTGCGGAACGGACACTCTGGCCTGCCGCCGCCGTCTTCGCTGGCCCCTCGTGGGCCTTGGCTTGTCTTGATTCCGGCGCGGCGATTGCAGGTTGTCGATCGCCCACTCGTCGAAAGCGCCCTCGAACTGCGCGACCGTCCTGTCCTCAACAATCCAGAGTCGCTCCGCGAGCGTGGTGATGAGCTGCCTGTCGTGCGAAATGAACAGCGCCGCGCCCTCGTAAGCCAGCAGCGCAGACTCCAGCGCCTCGCGGCTGGGGATGTCCAGGTGCGTGGTCGGCTCGTCCAGCGCCAGCACGTTGGGCGCCGTGAGGAACAGTCGCGCCAGCGATAGCCTGCTGCGCTCGCCGCCGCTGAGAGTGGACACCTGCTGGAACACGTCGTCGCCCCGAAACAGGAAACGCGCCAGGTAGTCGCGCGCATCCGCCACCGGGATGTTCTTCGCGTCCAGTAGGGCGTCGATCACGCTGGAGTCCGCCGGCAGGTGGTCGGTGCCCTGGCGATAGTAGCCCGCCTTGACGTTGTGTCCCAGCCGAGCGGATCCCACGAGCGGCGGATGCAGTCCCAGCAGCGTGCGCAGAAGCGTCGTCTTGCCCGCGCCGTTGCTGCCGATAATGGCCGTACGTGAGCCGCGTTCCAGCTTCAGGTCGGGCACGCTCAACAGCGTTAACTCTCGACCTTCACCCGCAAACCCCACTTCCAGCGACTCCGTCGAGAGCACGATCTGGCCTGTGCGGCTGGCGGGGTCCGTAGACACGCTGACGGTGCGTGAACTTTCGGGAGGACGCACGCGCTCCAACCTTTCCAGACGGCGTTCGCGGCCCTTGGCCTCCCGCGAGCGCTGGCCCGCCTTGTAGCGCTGGATGAAGTGCTCCTCCTTGGCGATGAACTCCTGTTGCCGCTCGTACTCCTTGCGCTGCCGCTCCAAACGCTCGGCCTTCAGAGCGCGGTAGCCAGCGAAGTTGGCGGGGTAGGACTCCACGCGGCCGTGCTCCATCTCCCAGATGCGGCTGACCGTTCTGTCGAGGAAGTACCGGTCGTGCGAGACCACGACGAATGCGTGCCCGGAGCTGGTGAGAAACCCCTCGAGCCAGGCTAGCCCGCGAAAGTCGAGGTAGTTCGTGGGTTCGTCCAGAATGAGCAGGTCTGGCTCGGTAAGCAGCGCCCGGGCGAGCGCAGCGCGTGTCCGCTGGCCCCCGCTGGCGGCGCTCGACGGCGTCCGCAACGCCTCTTCCGCCAGACCAACGCCCGCGACCACGCGCTCCATGCGGTTCTGGTAGTCGTAGCCGCCAAGCGCCTCGAAATCGTGTAGCAAGGCCGAGTATCGCCGTTCGGCTCCCCGCCTTTGGTTCGAGTTCGCCCTCTGTATGTCGAGCGCGCTGTCCTCGAGCTCGGCCTCGATGCGGCGCACCTCGCGGAACGCCTCCAACACCTCATCCTCGAGTGTTCCCCCACCCGGCACGGCGGGAAGTTGGGGTACGTAGCCAAGGCGCAAGTTGGACGCGCGAGCGACGTTGCCCGCGTTCGGCTCCAGCTCGCCGACCAGCAGGCGCAGCAGTGTCGTCTTGCCGCCGCCGTTCGGGCCTACTATGCCTATGCGCGCTCCGCTGTCCACCTCTACGTCGACGCCTGAGAACACCTCAACGTTCCCGTAGAGCGCCTTCAGACTTGAGCCGGTGATCAGTCGCATAGGCTAAGGGTCAAGGGCTGGGGATTACGCCCCGTTCGCCGCCCCCGGACCGATTCTGTCGTCGAACCACGCCAGCATCCGGCCCAGGTACTCCTCACGCATCCTGGGATGGCCCACGCGCATGAAGCCATGCGAGCAGCCGGGGAAGCGAACCAGCTCGACTTCCTTGCCCAGCCGCTTGAGCGAGACGAAGTACTGCTCGCTCTGCTCGATCGGGCAGCGCAGGTCGTCCTCGCCGTGGAGCAGCAGCACCGGCGTCTCCACGTTGGGGGCGTAGGTGAGCGGGGAGTGTTCGAGGAACAGGTCGAGCGCGTCCTTGCGGAGACCGCCCCACTGCATCTCGCCGAATCGTATGCCGATGTCAGAGGTGCCGTACATGCTGGACAGGTTGATGCACGGCGCTCCAACCACAGCCGCGCCGAAGCGTGTGGTGTGTCCGACTATCCAGCTGCTCATGAAGCCACCGTAGCTGTAGCCGTGAACGCCCATCCGCGTTTCGTCGACGTAGGGCCGCGCGGCAAGCTCCTCTACCGCAGCCATGATGTCCAGGTAGTCTTCGCCGCCCCAGTCGCGCAGCACCGCCTTCAGGAAATCGGGACCATAGGACGACGACCCCCTGGGGTTGACGCACAGAACGATGTATCCGGCGGACGCCAGCGCCTGCTGACGAGGTTCGAACGCATCGTAGAACGCCCCGTGTGGCCCGCCATGTATATCGACCACCACAGGGTAGCTGCCGGCGGGGTCGAAGTCCGACGGATACCACACCCTGGACTCGATCTCCATGCCGCCGCGCTCGATCGAGAACTTCTCCAGCGTCCCCACCGGGTGCTCACTGAAGAAGCCCTTGTTGCAGTTTGTGAGCTGCCGACTGGAGCCGTCGGCTATGTCCACCAGGTACAGATCGCCCGCGCTGTCCAGTGGCACGGAATGCACCACCGCCCGCCGTCCGGCGGCATCGAACGCGACAGCGCTGTGCTGCGCGCCGCCGTCGCCGATCCTGCGCAGCCCGCCGCCGTCCAGCTCCAGTTCGTACAGGTACGACTCGCCCCTTGAGGAGGCGATGAATAGCAGCCGGCCGTCGTCTGTCCAGCGCATCTGCGTGCCCGTCGTCACTGTCAGCGCGTCCTCGGTGAGACGCCTGGGCGCACTTCCCGGCTCGAGCACGAATATCGCGCTCTCGCGCCCGTCAGATATCTCCTCGTCCGGCGAACCAACCACCGCGAGCCGTCCGCCGTCCGGCGACCAGGTTGCGTTGTGGGAGTAGGGCAGCCCCTCGGACAGCAGATCGGGCGTGCCGCCGCCCTTGTGTACCACGTAGGCCTCGGTGAATCCCGAGATGTCGCGATCTGCGCGCCGATCGGAGACGAAGGCTATGCGGTCGCCGTCCGGCGACCAGGCGGGCGCGCCGTCCTCGCCATCGCCCGAGGTGAGCTGACACGTGGGGCCGCCGTATGCGTCGACGACGAAAAGCTGCCGGAAGGCGTCACCGCGCCAGCCCACGCCGTCGAAGCGGTAGCGTATGCGCCTGGCGACGCTCACACGCGGCTCGTCGGGGTCCGCGTCCGGGGGCGGTGCGTCCGGGTCCACGTCCGAGACGAACACCAGGTTGTCCGAGCCGGGAGACCAGGAGAACCCCTCGACCGCCTTCGCTGAATCGGTGAGCTTCCGAGCCTCGCCGCCCGAGGTGGCGATAGTCCACAGCTGCGCCGTGCCATTGTCGTCCGGTCTCAGGAAGGCCACACGCCTGCCGTCGGGAGAAAACGCTGGGGCGCTGTCCCGCGGACCGCTTGTGAACTGCGACGGCACGCCGTCCGGCAGCGACGTCCGCATGATGCGCGACCGGCTCGATTTGCCCGGCCCATGCATGTCCGAACGCACGAAGACCAGCTCGGAGCCGTCGGGCGAGATGGATGGCTGCGAGACGGACACCATCTCATATACCAGGTCCTTGGGCGTCATGGGCGATGGCATGGCATTTTACTCCTCTGTTGCGTCCACTCTTTCGTATGGGCTTCCTCTCCCTTGATGGGAGAGGATCGAGGTGAGGGTGAATTCGTTCGCGCGCCACTCCCTCGTCCTAACCTGCTCCCACCAGGGGAGAGGGGACATTGGGAAGGCGCATTCGATTCCTCGACTCTGCTCGGAAGTATATTCGAGGCCCGCCTATTCCGGGTCGTTCCTACTCCGGGCCGTTAAGATACACGCCTTTGGGGTCCACCTCTTCGCGCAGCAGTCGAAGGTCTTCCGTGGTCGGCGGGTCCACCCCAATAACCTCGGGAGCGGGCATCAGCTCGAACCCGGTGTTCTCCTGCACCTGTTCCAGGGTCACGCCGGGCATCAACTTCTCGACTCGCAGCCGCCCCGTTGTCTTGTCGATTGCGAGCACGGCGAGGTCGGTGAAGACGAATATGTCCGGGTAGGCTGAGGGCAGACCCGCCCTGGCCCGGCCGTCCGGGCCGTCGATGTATCCCGGGCTGGTGATGTAGTCGCAATGCGCCGGGAAACGCCGCTTCTCGTGCCGCGTAATGATAAGTATCTTCCGGGCGTGGGACGCTAAGTCGTTCGCCCCGCCGCTGCCGGGGAAGCGCACTTTTGGGCTGTCATAGTCGCCGATAACGGTCGAGTTGACGTTCGCGTACTGGTCGATCTGGGCGCCGCCCAGGAATGCGACGTCCGCCATGCCCCGCTGCAGGACACCGCCCAGGGACTCCACGAGCGAGCCGAGCCGGGCCGCACGGTACATCACCCGGGCATCCGACACCGATATCGGGGTGGGAATGACCTCCGGCGAGATGGGTCCAGTCTCAACGACGTAGCACATGTGAGGCGCGCCGCTCTTCTGCGCGAACAGGCTCGCGGCGAACGGCAGGCCCGTGCCCACCAGTACGATGTCTCCGTCGTCGATGTAGCGCGCCGCCTCGACCACCATCAGCTCGTCGAGGGCGTAGTCTAGTGTCATCTTCGCCGAATCCTCCATACGTCACTCCGAGCGGAGCGGAGCGCAGCCGAGGAATCTAAAGCGCTTGTCAGCAAGACCTCTCGCGGCGCTTCCTCCACCGTCATTCCGGCCTCCGAGCCAGAATCCAATCGTTCCGGCCACCCCTCACACAAGCCCGGCCATGATGCTCCGCAGCTCGTTCAGCTTCTTCACGCCCACCAGCTCCAGGTGATCGTCGAACGTCTCGCAGCCGTAGATGTACTTCTGCAGGTACTCCTGGTACGCCTCACCTCCCGCGCGTGCCGCCGCCTGGTACATCCGCAGGTGGTCCTCGTCGTGCTCGTAGTAGCGGTAGGTTGAGGTGGGGTAAGCGCCCCAGGGCTGCTCCACGACGGCGTCGACGAAGATGTAGGGGACAGTGGTCCGGTCGGGATTACGCCGTATCTCGTCCGTGCTGATCAGCTCCTCGCACGACACTATCACGGCCTTCGACGCCCTGGTCATCTCCGGCTCCTGGGTGGTGAACCCCTCAACGACCACGTTGCCGAACTCGTCGGCCTTCTGCGCGTGAATGATGGACACGTCGGGCATAAGCGCGGGCAGCAGCACCACGGGCTCGCCGGGATTCCAGGGATTGTCGATCATCTCGAACGGCTTGCCGTTGTCGAAGCTCTTCTTGTTCAGGATGTCTGTGCCCAGCAGGCTCTTGGACGGCATGAAGGGAAGCCCCAGCGACCCCGCAAGGAAGCGGGACGCCATGCCCAGGTGGCTGTAGTCGTCCACCTCGATGAGACCTCGCTCGATGGCGTAGCGCCATCGGAAGGCCGTCCCGAACCGCTCAAGGCTGCCGGTGCCGTTCTCGGTGCGCTTCACTAGTCCCGCGCCCACCATGATGTCCATGGACAGCGACAGGTTGCAGCCCACCAGCGTCAGGTCGCGCTTGCCCTGTCGCACGATTTCGTGGGCGAGCGCCATGCTGCACCGGCCGATGCTCTGGCCGCCCATGCCGATAGTCGCGCCGTCGAACACGAACCGGCTCACGGCCTCCGACGCGCTCATCAGCTTGCTGCCATACTGTTTGCCCAACGCGGCCCCCTGAGGAGTGAGATTCGAGTAGACCGCGCGTATTGTAGCAAGGACAGCGCGCACGTGGCTAGTGCCGCGCAGGAAAGCCGGGCACTCTACAGAGCCCCCTCCCCCCGCGTGGGAGAGGGCCAGGGTGAGGGGGTGTAACAGAACCGCGCGCGATGGCTAGGCCCATGCGCGTGTGCTACAATATGCCACGCCTAGGAGCGAAGATCAGTTTGATAGAGCGTCGGTCTCCAAAACCGTGCTGGGCACTCTACCACACCCCATCACAGTCCATGCACGCCTGTACAGGCACAAATTGTCTTTCGGTTCGTCCGGGGATTCCCACCTGATTCCACGAAGATTACAGATGAACTGTTAGATAAAAAGGAGTGCATGGGCTAGGCTGGGTTGCACCGCGCCAGTGAGGTGATACATTGAACTGCCCCCGTTGCGATGTCGCTCTGGACGAGAAATCCTCTATGGGGATTGAGGTTGACCATTGCCCCGATTGCAGAGGCCTCTGGCTGGACTTCCATGAAATGGACCAACTTGAGGACCATGCCATGGATGACGACGAGCGCAAAGGGATGATGGAATACTCTCGCCGAGAGAGCGACATAGCTTGTCCCAAATGCCACGAGGTTATGGAGACCTTCAACTACCGGGCTCACAACTTGCCCATTGACCACTGCAGGAGCCAGCACGGCTATTGGCTGGACGAGGGCGAGGAGAAGAAGGTCCTGGAGCTATTGAAGCAGCGCGTCCAAGACCTGAAACGCTCCTCTTCCGCCGAGGAACAGTGGTCGACATTCATGTCGCGCGGCAAATCCCGCTCGTTCCTAACCAAAGTCAAAGACCTGTTCAAGGGTTAATGCGGGAAGCCTCCCTCATAGCGGCGTTCTGCACCACTGACCGTCCCGCCGGTTCGACCCTCACCGGGGCGCCTCTGTCACCCGGGGACCCCCTTCCACTCTTCGCCCCGAGTGCAGGGCAGAGATTGCGCCACTGGCGTCGGCTATCTGTCACGCCGCTGTGGAGGCGGGGAACTCTCCCGCTAATGTGTGTAGATGCGTGACTGCCGGTGAAGGTGTGGCGCCAACGGCGTGGCTAACACTTCACACCCTGGCTTCACAGTTGTGACGTATCGGGAACGGTTCGCGACGCCTTTGTCACACTTCCCAGTCGGGCTACGAATCAAGGCGTCTCGTAGCCGTTGTTCAGCCACAACCTCGCGTCACAAAGGGAGTGGGCCGCTAGTCCACTGGTAAACACGCTCTAGCACACACGTCCGCATTCTGCAGGACGGACCAGCCCTAAGAGGGTATTTCCAAAGTCTTAGGCCTATGTAAGACTTTGCGGATGTAACTCAAACCATACCCCAGCGGCCTTACCGACGAAGAGTGGGACATTCTTGCTCCCTTACTCGCGCCAGCCAAGCCTGGAGGACGGCCACGCACAGTCGATGTACGTGAGATAGTCAATGGCATCGTGTATGTGCTGCGTACCGGTTGCCCGTGGCGTATGCTTCCACACGATCTCCCACCCTGGCAGACAGTGTACAAATGCTCCCGCAGATGGACGCTGGACGGAACTTGGGAAGGAGTCCACGAGGCGCAGCGTCCCAACGTCCGCCAATCAGAGGGCAGAAGCCCGACCCCCAGCGCAGCGATCATAGATAGCCAGTCTGTAAAGACAACGGAAAAAGGGGCCTTGTGACGTGCCCTGATCACCGGCTGATGGACCCCATTGCCAAGCACGTTCTTCTCATCGATTGATGTCGGCTTGCCATTTCTCCCGTGCAGTACCACTCCGTTGAGAGCACGATCAGCGACGCTCGTCCGAGGGACACTTTCTCTGAAGGTTCCGGGTTTCGGGGGAGCCTCCTGAAGTGGGATGACGTGTCCGTCGTGGAGCACACTCAGGCTTCCGTCGAGAGCCTCGAACACCCCCACCTTGGCCCCAGCGTAGCTCGCGCGTCGTTCATCGGGCGCATGTTGCAGGGTATGCCACCGGTGCTTCAGAGTGTTGTCCCTGGCAACCTTCCGGGAGTGCTTGCAGCAGAAGATCCTGTCAAGGTGGATGTCGGGGCCGAGAGGACGGTATGCCTCGGTGGATTCCCTGGCCGGTGCCATGAACTGCTCGTTGAAGCCTGACAGGAAGTCGCTCAGCACCCTGTTGGCCTCAGTTATGGTGGAAGCTCCCCCAGGCGCAGCTCCGTGGCCAGCCTGTCCTGGAATCTACCGGCCATGCGTTCCATATGGCCCTTGGCCTGCGGTGAACGTGGGAGGATCAACTCGATGCAAAGTTCATCCTTGGCCCGTGTGAGCTGGGTATCACCGGACGACTTCGGCCTGGTATCGATCCTGGGTGTGAACAAGGCGCGACTGTCGGTGTAGAGGGACAGCGGTTTGCCCCAGCACCTGATCAGCTCCTCCAGTAGCAAGAAGTAGTCGTGGGTAGTCTCCTCCCGGCAGAACGGTGCACCGGCCACGCAGCCCGTAGCATCGTCGACGGCCAGCAGCTGGGTTAACTGAGGTCCCCCTGTCCTCGAGCCACCTGCTGGGTGTCGTCTGTCTGGACAAGCATTCCCTCCTGCGGCATCCTCTGACGACGTATCTTGTGGGTGGGTGGACGGCGGCGACTTGGACTGACGAGCCTGACGCCAACGAGGATCCGTCTGAGTGTGATCCTGACGATCTCAATACCTTCCCTCTCGCCGAGCAGCTCTCTCAGGTGGGTGTGGTTGGCCTCCCGATACCGGGTGCGGGCCAAGTGCGCGACCTCGGCGATCACGCTGTCCGGCGTGGCATTGGCACGTCTTCGAGCCCGATTGCCGTGAGCGAGTGTGGTCGCTCCTTCCTCTCTGTAAACCGCCAGAAGGCTGTTGAGAACCTGAAGTCTTACAATCTCTCTCTTGGTCAATGGAACACTCTCCATAGTGCGGACATTTTCCCTGAACAGTTAGGTGGGACTTACTCGCTGAATGTCGACACGCCACTAGATAGCGTCTAGTTACCCCTATACTCACAACGGGGCGCCCACCATTAGCTCAAGGGCGACCTGTCTCGATGCATTGGGTGTGCTTACTTACGATGCCGCGTGCCCGAACGGGCGCGCCTGGCCACGATTTCTGTTATCCTGCCCTACAGAAATCCGGTGATAACAGCCAAGCATTTTTCGACACTTGATCCCGCAGTGGTAGACCAATCCATCGGAGCGGCCGCCAACTTGGTCGACTCTTCGCCTGGTTAATCAGCGTCTATTCAAAAGCGGAAGAAAGGTAGGGCCTCATCTTCTTGCGGGCCTTATAGCTCGATCGCCAATGCCCGGCACAGGTCGAATACCCGCTGATGACGCGCCAGACGATACAATGACGCCCCAGATATCTCGTCTGGGCCTCCGAGAGAGGAATCTCCTTGATTGCAGAGTTTAGACGCGAGGTAAAGCCATAATGCCGACCGATGGGAGAGTGGCAGCCACAAAAGGAGCTTTGGCGGGAGTCCGAGTCCTGGACTTCACATGGGTTCGAGCGGGGCCCTGGTGTACGCGCTGGCTGGGAGCGCTGGGCGCCGACGTGATCAAGGTCGAATGGCCGCAAAGTCCGAACACCCGAGGGGGCGCCGCGAACATCACTACCGTCTACACGACACCCGACGGCTTGCCGCTAAACCTTAACACCAACGGCCACTTCAACGACACCAATGCCAATAAGCGAAGCATTACCATAAACACCAAGACCGAACGAGGGATCGATCTCATACGGCGTCTGGTGACCGTCTCAGACATCGTCATCGAGAACTTTGCTTATGGGGTCCTGGAGCGGTGGGGGCTCGGCTACGAGAATATGAGAAAGCTCCGGCCCGACATCATCTACCTCTCGATGTCCGGGTTCGGACATACGGGGCGGGACCGGGAATACAAGACTATGGGGCCCGTTGCTCAGGCCCTGTCTGGTATGACGCACCTGTCCGGACTGCCAGGCAAGCCACCCGCCGGTTTTGGGTGGTCGTACCTGGACGATACGGGCGGGATGTATGGCGCCATGTATGCCCTGAGCGCCCTGTATCACCGCAACGTCACCGGCCGGGGACAGCACGTCGACAAGTCCCAATGGATGACCGGAGTGGCACTCAACGGCCCCGTATTCCTGGACATCCAGGCCAACGGGCGTTCAACAAGTCGAGAGGGTTACCCGCCGGGTAACCGGAGTCACTGGCCCGGCACGCCCATCGTGAACGATTACAGGGGCAAGACTGCGGCGCCTCACAACGCGTACAGGACCAGCCCCGGAGAATACAACGACTGGTGCACCATCGCCTGCTTCTCCAATGAGGAGTGGCGGAGGCTGGTAGACGTAATGGGCTCCCCTTCCTGGGCTACCCACCGGAAGTTTGACACCCTCGAGGGTCGCCTGGAGCGCCAGGAGGAAATGGACCGCGGTATCGAGGCGTGGACGAAGACCCTGGGCAAGTACGTGATCATGGAGCGGTGCCAGGCGGCGGGAGTGCGGGCCATGCCTGTCCAGAGTAGCCAGGACAGGGTGGAAAACGATCCACAGCTGCGATATCGAGACATGTACATAGATGTGGAACATCCGGTTCTGGGTACCTGGCCCCTCCAGAATGCCCCGTTCAAGATGTCGGAGACACCGGCGGTCAATAGCCGGCCAGGTCCACTGATCGGCCAGCACAACAGGGAGGTGTTCGAAGGGCTGTTGGGCATCAGCCACCAGGAACTGGTGAATGGCCTGGAGGACGGCACCTTCTGGCCGAAGGACTTGAGCACGGACCCTTATCCGTATCTAAGGGAGATGATGGACCCGGCCTCGCCAGTAGAGCGGACTGGAATCGAGGCGACACCGAATCCCGGTCCAGCGCCGACTCCCGTTCCGGCGCCGACAGCCGCCCCGTCCCCAGACCCGGCGGGTGCATATGCGGGGTTGCGCGTGCTCGAGCTTGTCGATGAGACGGGCCAGTGGTGTGGCAAGCTGATGGCTGACATGGGGGCGGACGTTATCAAGGTCGAGCCGCCCGGTGGAGAGACCGCCCGGACGGTTGGACCATTT
Source organism: uncultured Dehalococcoidia bacterium (assembly GCA_951812395.1). Lineage (GTDB taxonomy): Bacteria > Chloroflexota > Dehalococcoidia > Lucifugimonadales > CATOSD01 > CATOSD01. Next base: position 987,606 of record CATOSD010000002.1, on the reverse strand, counting down.
TATAGGGATGTGCCCAACCCGGACCGGAGCCTTTCCTTCTGGCACTACAATACTTCGAAGCGAGGTATAACTTTGAACCTGGAAACCGAGGATGGTCGGCGACTGTTCCGGCGGCTGGCGGAGAAGGCGGATGTGATTCTGGAAACGTACCGCCCCGGCTACATGGCCACAGTGGGCTTGGGGTACCAGGACCTGAAAAAGGACAACCCTGGCCTGATCATGTGTTCTCTGACTCCCTTCGGTCAGCGGGGGCCATGGAAGGACTACCGGACTAGCGATCTGGTGCACCTGGCCGCCGGCGGGCAGATGGCCTCCTGCGGCTATACCGAGGATGAGGCGCCCGATGCGCCCCCCATCGCTCCCGGCGGAGGGCAATCCTGGCACATAGGGAGCCACTTTGCCTGCATGGCCATAGGGGCTGCCCTGGTGCATCGGACGGAGACTCGCCTGGGGCAATACATCGATGCCTCCATCCACGACGCGTGCGCGCTGACAACCGAAGCAGCGGTGAACCTGTACATCTACACCAGAAAGGTAGTCCGCCGGCAGACCGGCCGCCATGCCTCCCCAAGGCCCACCCAGACCACGCAACATAGGTGTACGGACGGAAAGTACGTCAATGTCGCCGCTGAGATCCGGAACCGGCTGACCTCGGATCGCCTGGATGTGCTGGGGGAGTGGATGGACGAAACAGGACTGGCGCGCGACCTGCTGGATGAGAGGATGCGGCACCCTGATGCTATCACCGATAACGAGCTGTTCCTCTATCTCATCGGCAATATCACCAGGGACGAGGTGTATCGCGGCGGGCAGAAACGGGGCTTCAACATAGGGGCCGTCTGGTCTCCCGACGAGGTGATGAAGGACCAGCACCTCGAGGATCGGGGGTTCTGGACAGAAGTGGAGTATCCGGAGCTGGGCGAGACGTTCCGGCACCCAGGTCCCGCCGGTATCTTCAACGGCTCGCCCTGGAGAATCTCAAGGCGTTCGCCTCTCATTGGGGAGCACAACGAGGAGGTCCTGTGTGAAGAGATGGGCCTGACCAGGACGGAGCTGGCAAATCTGGCCGAGAGAAGCGTCATCTAGGCACGCTTTTCTCGGCCAGAATAGGCGGTGGCCAGCCCCTACTTGTCCAGCCAAGCGTCCCGAAGGATCAAAATGTCCAGCGGATGCGCGGCTACACCTCGAACGTGATTCTGCACGCCTATCATGGCCGGCCGGAACGCCGTGATAACAATCGGCACGTCATCGACCAGTATACGCTGAATCTCCACGTAGGTGTCCTTCTGTCCCTGAAGGTTCTGCCCCCTGGCCTTGACGATCTGATCGTCAAGCACCGGGTTGAAGTATTGCTGCACATTCATAGCAGACGCGCTGTCGTACACTTCCGACATGACCCCGTCCAAACCTCGGGGCGTCCAAGAGACGGTGCTAAGGGGTTCAACAAACCACACCCCGCCCCAGTAGGTGTCCGCAGGCCCCCGCTGCACGTCGACCCGAATGCCCGACGCCGCCGCACTCTCTGCGAAGGCCACCGCCATTTCGACATGCCCTGGCGAGACGTCGGCTGTGTGCAGTGTAATGTCGATCCCGTCCGGGTACCCGGCCTGCTCCAGCAGTGACATCGCCAGCTCGGGGTCGTAGGCCGGTGGTGCATACTGTGTCGCGAAGTAGGGGTCGGTTGGCGCAAGTGGGTGGTCGTAGCCGACCACGCCCATCCCCAATGTCGCCGCTTGCACGATGCTTTCCCGGTCCGCGGCGGCCTGCATGGCCTGACGGACCAGCTTGTTGTCGAACGGTGGCGTGTCGCCGCGCATGGTGATCCCGAGCCAGGCGCCCGGCGCGCCCAGTACACTGGTGTCGGGATGGGCCGCGATAGCGGGGGCGCTCTGGACTGCCAGACGGTGTGCGACGTCGGCCACGCCGCTGGTGAGCATCGTGGACCGGGTTGCCGCCTCGGGGACCAGCAAGAAGACGATCTCATACAGGTAGGGCTTGCCCTCCTCCCAGTAGTCGGGGTTCCCCGCCAGCACCGAGCGTACGCCCGGCTCGTGCTCCAAGAGCATGAAGGGCCCGGCGCCGAACTCCTCTATGGTCAGTCGTTCGACGTCCACGTCGGCAGGAGTAGTCTGCTACCCAGCTTGATAGTGCTGGTTACTCCCGAAGCACGGGCCAAGGCTACAAACGGGTCCAAGACAGCGCTGGAATCCACGATCTTGTCTTGCGGGACATGGCTTGCAGGGTCCAGCACCCTGCTGTAAGTGGCGCCATCGGCGTTGTCACCATCGCGACTCGGGGTTTGGACGGGCACGATCGGAAGATTCGGTACAAAAACGACTCGAAGCCTAGCTCCTCGGCCCGCTTCGCCAGCACGGCCGGGTCCATGGAATAGCCCGTCTGGAACACAAGAATACCTATGTCCATAATTGCCTCCTTAACTGATGACTGCCTTAATCTCGGCCAGTTTCTACACGAGCAATTGCCGGGCGATCTCTTCAATTGGGTAAGCTTATTGGACCGGTTTGGCGAACTGTATCACCAGCGGTGGGCAGAATTTCCACCCTGAACCAGCGAAGTGTCAAACCGCCCAGGTCGGCCATTGCCATCTCTCTCTGGACCCGTTTCAGACGCTCTTTCTTCAGACGGGAGATGTCCACCCGCTCTTCAAGAATCGACGATGCTTTGACCCAGGAGGTCTAGCTGGCGAGCATCCTTGCTTACCGGGATATCTCCCGGGGTAGGCCGCTGGCCTGCCTGATGCCGTCGCTCAGCAGATTGACGCCCACGACTAGCGAGGCGACCGCGCCTGCTGGGGCCAGCGTCATCCACGGCGCAGCGGCGATGAACTGGCGTCCCTCACCTATCATCAGACCCCAGTCCGGCGACGGCGGTTGCACCCCCAGTCCCAAGAATCCCAGAGAGGATACGATGAGTATCGAGTAGCTCAGCCGCACCGAGAACTCCACCGCCAACACCGTCAACGCGTTGGGCAGGATCTCCCTGAAGATGATGTAGGCCGCCGACTCTCCCCGCAGGCGCGCACTCATTACGAACTCCTGGTTCTTCGCGGTCAAAGTGACGCTCCGCATCACCCTGGATACGCCAGGCAAAAACACGGCGCCAACGGTGGCCACGATCAGCACGGCCTCCCATTGCTGATCTAGCCACCTCCACGGCGCGTCTAAAGCGCCCAATGTCGACAGTATCAGAAGGGCTAGCAGCAACGCGGGGAAGGCCATCATCCCGTCTACTATGCGCATCACCACCTCATCCACCTTGCCTCCCTTGTAGCCACTGCCCATGCCCACCACTGTGCCCAGGAAAATACCCAACAGAGCCCCGCACAAAGATTTCAGGATCGGTGACCGCGCGCCGGACAAGACCCGGCTGAAAATGTCTCGGCCAAACTGGTCGGTCCCCAGCCAATACTCCGACGACGGACCCGCTAGCTGGTCCTCTCCGGCATTTTGCAGATGGAACTCAGTGGGGGAAAGGGCGCCAGGGATGGGCCGAAGACTGCCACAAACACGTGGACCGCGACGATAGGAAGCCCTATTCGTCCCGCTGTTGTGCCCAGGGCGAGACGGAAAAAGTGCGGATTCCCCGTCCTGCGGCCGACAGCGCCGCCTGCGCGGCCCGCGACCAGCCTGCATGAAGCTCGCCCGCGTTAACTGGTGTCGCCATCAGACGTACCTTATGCGTGGGTCCAAGAACGCGTAGGCCAGGTCCGACAGCAGGTTGCCTATGGTGTAGGCCCCGGCGATTATCAGCGTAGTGGCCTGCAACAAGGGGGTGTCACGCGACTGGATCGATTGCAGTAGCAACTGCCCCATTCCCGGATATGCAAAAGCGTTTTCAACGATGATGATCCCGCCCAGCAACCAGCCGGACATCTGGGCCACCACGCTGATTGTGAGCGGCATCGCGTTGGGAGCTACGTGTCGAAAATCACCCTTCTCATGGGGAGCCCCTTCAGAATTGCAGTCCGCACATAAGGGCTCTCCATCACTTCTAGCACGTTAGCCCGCATCATGCGCATAACGTAAGCGAATACAACTGCGGTGAGGGTGAGCGTGGGCAGTACCAAGATCTCCAGGCTCGTAAGTGGGCTCTCGCCTCTGGGTATGGTGCCCGTAGCGGGCAAAAGGGGCCACGTTGCAGATAAGAGGATCATGAGAAAAAGCCCGGTGACGAATTCGGGCAGAGATATCCCCACCGTGCCAATGGTGCTGGCGATGCGGTCGCCCAGACTGTCCGGGCGCACGCCGGCCCATATCCCGATCAATACCGCTGTTGGAACTGATATCAGAAAAGCGAACACCGCGAGGTAGATCGAGGGGACCAAACGGTGACCCACAATTTCGGCAATAGGGCGTTTCTGGATCAAGGAGTTGCCAAAGTCGCCCTGCGCCACGCCGGCGATCCAGTCCAGGTACCGCACGGGAGCTGGGCAGTCCAACTCCAACTCTTCGCGTAGGTACTTGAGGTTCGCTTCCGTTGCGTACTGTCCGAGGATTCTGGTCGCCGCATCACCTGGCAGCATCTCGGTTACGGCGAAGATGGTAACGGAGACTACCAGGAGCGTGACCAGGATCAAGCTAAGGCGCACCGCCACAAAACGCAACATGAAATCAACAGCCTCTCATGTCAGCAGCGTTTGATCGGAGCCGATTACAAGGTGAGCCACCGATCGTTCGGCGAAGGGTTCTATAGAAGCGGCCAGCCTAAACAATAGCGGTCTGCACCATCTACGTTGCTCTTTCGACGCTCAACTTTCTCCTCCTCGTATATCTCAGCATGATGCCAAAATGATGCGTTTGTCAGTGAACACAGAATGGACCACCTCCAGGCTGACCGGTGCATCGTATGCCTCCGTTCTCTGGCCTGCCTCCGGCCTGCCCAGGTAGATACCCAGGTGAGCAGCCAAACACTTGCGGGGACACCGCTGCTTCAAGTGGAGCACCTGGCCGTCACCTTCTTCACTCCCAGGGGCACCGTTCGGGCGGTGCGGGACGCTTCGTTCGACGTCCGTCGCGGCGAAGTGCTGGGTGTCGTCGGCGAATCGGGATGCAGCAAATCGACCGCAGCCTTCGCCGTCATGGGCTACTTTCCGGGTGTCACTCAGGTGGACGGGCGAGTCCTGTTCGAAGGTCAGGACATTGCCGATTTGGAGGCCGACGAACTGCCCCACTTGCGGGGCAATCTCATCGCAATGGTCTACCAGGACCCGGCGACGGCGTTGAATCCCACAATGAGGGTGGGCCCCCAGCTAGAGGAGGTGTTGCGCGAGCACCTGGACTTGAACCCCCAGCAGACACGACGGCGAACGGTGGAGTTGTTCGAGAGTGTGAAGCTGTCGGACCCTGAGACGGTAGGCCGGCGTTATCCCCACGAGCTGAGCGGCGGGATGCGGCAACGGGTAGTCATCGCCATGGCGTTGGCCTGTGAGCCGGACCTGCTGATCATGGACGAGCCAACCACGGGGCTGGACGTGACAACCGAGGCGATCATCCTCGAGCTGGTGGTAGACCTCAAGCAGCGGACTAAAGCCGGCATTCTGTATGTGAGCCACAACTTGGGGGTCATCGCTACTGTGGCCGACCGCGTCGTCGTGATGTACGGCGGCGAAACAGTTGAAGAGGCGCCGGTGCGGGAACTGTTCAAGGATTCTAAACATCCCTACACCACGGGCTTGCTCAACTGCGTTCCCAGACCGCCGGGAGAATCCGGCGAGGTCGTCCAACTCAGTCGCATTCCCGGTACGGTCTATTCGGCCAACGACACTACCCCTGACTCCTGCCTCTTCGTTTCCAGGTGTCCCATAGCGCAGGAGTCCTGCGGGACCCAGGCCCCTCCGCTACAGGACTTTGGGCCCGGCCATCTGTCGCGTTGCTTGCATCCGGGCGACGTAACTCCCCGAATCTGGGGTGATGTGGAAACAAGTGTGGAAACGGAGCGCGTGCGGGGCGAGCCGGTGTTGACGTCAACCGGTATGCGTCGTTTCTACGGGAATTTGGGACGCAAGTACATCTTCTTCGGCCCGCGAGTCAGGCCGCCGGTACGCGCTGTCACGGGCGTGGATTTCCAGGTGGGGCTGGGTCGGACCCTGGGCATAGTAGGCGAGAGCGGATCGGGCAAGACCGCGGTCGCACGGGCCATTGTAGGGCTGGCGCCCCGGGACCGGGGCGGTCTTCGACTGCGAGACCAGGGACTGGCCCCCGCAGTCGAAAGCAGGACTCGGGAACAGCGGGCAGCTATGCGTATGGTGTTTCAGAACCCCCAAGCCTCGCTCAATCCCAAGCTGGCCATACGACACGCCATCGTTCGGGCGTTGCGCAAGTTCTCCCGCCTGAGCAAGCGGGAGAGCCAGCAGCGCGCCGCTGAATTGCTACAGGCCGTGGGATTAGACCCGGCGTATTTGGACCGGCGTCCGGGTGAACTCAGCGGTGGCGAGCAGCAGCGGATTGCCATCGCCGGCGCCTTCGCCGCAGCGCCGGACATCGTCGTTGCTGACGAAGCCGTGTCCGCTCTGGACGTTTCCGTTCAAGCCCAGGTGCTGAACCTGCTGCGTTCTCATCAACAGGAAACTAACGCTTCCTACGTGTTCATCACCCACGATCTGGGCGTGGTGCGCTACCTCTCCGACGACATCCTGGTGCTATACGCCGGACACGTGGCTGAGGCCGGGCCAGCCAACAAGGTGTTGAACGCGCCGTTTCACCCTTACACCGAATCCTTGATGTCAGCGGCTCCAATCCCAGACCCCGATGCCGAGCCTACGGTGATACGGCTGTCGGGAGCCGTGCCCACAATGAGGGCCGAGTTCGAAGGCTGTTTCTTTGCTGGCCGCTGTCCAAGGAAGATGGGGCCTGTCTGCGATGATACTCCGCCCCCGGTGCGCACTGCGCCCGGTGGGGACCACGCGATCTATTGCCACATTCCGCTGGATGAACTGGCGCAGTTGCAGGTTGACGGCATTTGAAGCTGTCGTTACGATGGCTCTTCGAAAATGGCGGGGTAGTCGGGTCGCAGAATCAAAGAGATCGCGCGGCAGTTGCTCGTGTAGGAAGCAGCCGAGATTGAGACAGTCATCAGCTGAATGAGTGGTGATGATCGACATAGGTGTTCTTGTGTTCCAGACGGGCTATTCCGTGGACCCGGCCTTGCTGGCGAAGAGGGCCGAGGATCTGGGTTTCGAGTCTTTCTGGGCGCCGGAACTGCCGATCATTCCGGTCGAGGCCCCGAGTCGCAGCGTGCAGTTTCCGTATCCTGACTGGGACAACCGCCCCTCTTAAGGCAATGTGGACCACGCTCCCAGCGATATCCCGCCAAACAGACTGGCGGACCCCAGCGCAGTCGTTGATCCGTTTGTGGCCTTGTCCCGGGCTTCGGCAGTAACCAGCACTATCAAGCTGGGCGCCGGAGTCTGCCTGGCGCCGGAACGCAACCCACTGCTGTTGGCCAAGCAAGTGGCTACCCTGGATCAATTCTCGTGCGGCCGGTTCATGTTCGGAATCGGCGCCGGCGGGCTCAGAGATCAGTAGGAGATAGTGGGCGTAGACTTTCCCCGCCGCTGGATACAAGCCCGGGACGCTGTGCTGGCTATGAAAGAGTTGTGGACCAAGGAAGAGGCGGAACACCACGGAACCTATTGTGACTTCCCGCCGGTGTGGTCTTTCCCCAAGCCGGTCCAGAAGCCTCAACCGCCGATATTTCTGGGAGGCATGGCGCCAGATGTCCCTAAGCGAGTCGTTGAACATGGGGACGGCCGGATGCCTGCCCGAGCTGCCGCAGTTCTTTCGACTGAGAATCCGGACTTCGTTTACAGGCATGACATCGAACAAGGCCGGGAAACCCTGAACGATCCGGCGCGAAAAGCCGGCCGGGACCCCGCATCAATCCAGATCTTAGCGTTCGGTGGTCCCGGCCAGTTCAAGGACCGGCAAGACGCCAAGGACCTGGAATTGGCCGGCGCCAACCGGATGACCATCTGGATGGAAAAGACCGAAGGGCCCCAGGCTGTTCGGGAAATGGAGGAGGTCGCCCGCCGGTTTCTGGGGGAGAAATCTATCGAGACCGCTGGACTCAGCAAGTGACGAACCGCTGTTGACTGAATCACTTTCGTGTAAGGAAACGTCGGACAACTTTGGAGGCCAAACATTGAGCGACAAATCGATCTCTGCTGCTGACCCCCACCCGCGCAAGCGAGTTTCGGTCGCCGGAACTGAAATCTCCTACGTGGACACCGGACATGGTCCCCCCGTGGTGTTCCTGCATGGGAATCCTACTTCCTCTTACCTGTGGCGCAACATCATCCCCCATCTGTCCGACTCGGCCCGTTGCCTGGCCCCGGACCTGGTGGGGATGGGGGACTCGGGCAAAGCACCCGATGGCTCGTACCGCTTCTTCGATCACCGCCGCTACTTGGACCTATGGTTCGACGCCGTGGGCCTGGGGGACGATGTGACGTTGGTAATGCACGATTGGGGTTCCGCCCTGGGGTTCCACTGGGCCCGCCGAAACCAGGAACGGGTCAAAGGGCTGGCTTACATGGAAGCTTTGGTGCGGCCTCTGACCTGGGACGAATGGCCGGAAAATGCTATACCAATCTTCCAGGGCCTGCGGTCGCCCTCCGGCGAGGAAATGGTGCTACAGAAGAACCTGTTCGTGGAGGCAATCCTGCCCGCCAGCGTGCTTCGAAAACTGGGCGACGAGGAGATGTCCGTTTACCGGCGTCCCTACGCCGAGCTCGGCGAGTCCCGCCGTCCAACTCTAACCTGGCCCAGGGAGATTCCCTTCGATGGAGAGCCCGCAGACGTAGTGGAAGTCGTCGATCAGTACTCCCAGTGGCTGGCGGGGAGCAACGTGCCAAAGCTGTTCATCAGCGGAGAGCCGGGATCGATTTTGACAGGCGCCCAACGGGAGTTTTGTCGTGCCTGGCCAAACCAGAAGGAAGTGACCGTTCCCGGACTGCATTTCCTCCAGGAAGATTCGCCCGCCGCGATTGGTCAGGCCATAGCCCGGTGGCACTCTTCTCTGGCGCTCGGCTGACCTGGGGAGAACCCCGGTTATGTCCCAGGCACAACCATTTCGTGACGAGTGCCTGTGACCTGCCCCCGATAGTTACACAACCCGTTATGTTAGTCCGACAAGAACAGGTCGGGCACTCCCGGGTGTACTCGTCCGTGACTGTCAGCAACCTCACCATTGTGCCGTCATCGGCTTGACCTGTACGAAGTCGTAGGCCCACGCATGGTCCTTCCACTCCGGCCGCAGCTTCACACAGAAGCCGTCATTGAGCCGCAGCCGTCCTCCTTTAGCATGCTTCAAGGCGCCTTTAGTAACTACCTCAAAATCCTGACCCGCAGATGCATAAAGTGGTTTCGAGGACGATTCGTATGGTTTCTCCATCAGCAAGCGGAGGAACCGCATGACGCGACAAGAGACGTTAGGAACCATCTGGGAAGTACCGGACGAGCTTTGGGAACTGATTGAGCCGATCATCCTGGAGGAAGACTCGCTCAAAGCCAGGGGCCGCAAGCGCGCTTGTGCCCGACAGATGCTCAACGGCATCATCTTTCGGCTGTGCAGCGGATGCCAATGGAACCGATTACCAAGAGTGCCTGGAGACGACAGCACCATCCGTCGCACCTTTCAGAGGTGGGTGGAGTCGGGTGTCTTGCGCAGTATGTGGGGAGTCCTGGTGGCGGGATGTGAAGAGTTGGGCGGCGTGGACTGGGAATGGCAGCCGGCGGACGGAGCCATGGGTAAGGCGCGTTGGGGGGGACCTGATTGGACCCAACCCGACGGACAGTGGCAAGGCCGGCGCCAAAGGGTATGACAATCCTTCGGGCCGTGATGCTGCCGCCAGACATGGCTATAGGGAGAACATCCGACGCATCGGCGAGGAGAAGCTGAACGACTCCGGCAACAAACGGTATCCGGCGCGCCGGTTGGCGCCCGGAAGGTAAGAGAGGGTTGAGCCCGCAGACGGTGAAGCACCATCACACCCTCTTGTCCAGGGCCCTGAATCTAGCCGTCAAGTGGAACATGCTTTCCCGCTCTCCCATGGGTCGAGTAGAGGCCCCAAGGGTTCCAAGGAGAAATCTACCGGCCTTCCGCGCTGAAGACGTCATCAAACTGATGAAGGAAGCAGAGGGTACTCGGTATCAGACCAACATACTGTAGGCTGTGTACACAGGGCTGCGGCGTTCGGAAACACTGGGACTCAGGTGGCGGGATGTGAATCTAGAGACCGGGGTTCTGTCAGTCAACCAAACGCTTATCTGGTTGTCGGACCGACGCCACAGCATTTTCGAGGAGCCCAAGAGTCGGCGGTCCAACAAGCCGGTGGTCTTGTCCCGGACGCCGGTACAGGCTTTGGTGGCTCACAGAGAGTGACAGGCGTCGATTCTGCTGAGCGAGGACCAGTAAACGCTGGTCTTCTGCAGGCACGACGGTGCTCCAATGTTGCCTAGCACCGTCAGCCATACTATAATGAAGTTTGCTCGGCGGGCTGGTCTTGATGGACTGACGCTGCAAGGTCTGCGCCACTCTAATGACTCGATTCTGCTCGAGCTCGGAGTGCACCCGGAGATAGTGTGGGATAGGTTAGGCCACCCAGGAATCTCCGTTTCGATGGACACCTACTCGCAAATCTTGCCAGGTGTCCAGGAGTTGGCGACAGACCGTCTGGAAGAGAGGCTCAAAGCCCTTTCTGCCGGACAAACGTTAGATGGATGCTAAATTCAAGGGAATTTGGAAGTCTCTTGAAGTCCATTTAGCAGTCTATGCAGGTACAGGAGCGTAGCTCAGATTGGTAGAGCATCGGTCTCCAAAACCGAGGGTCGCGGGTTCGAGTCCTGCCGCTCCTGCCAGCGCTGCACCGTACGGTGCGTCTCGCAAACACCCCCAGTCTCGCAATGTGAAATCGACGCGCTTACCGGGCTAGTGGTGGGCGGTGGAGGGGTCGAACCTCCGGCCTCTTGCGTGTGAAGCAAGCGCTCTAACCACTGAGCTAACCGCCCCGGTGCGCCGGCGCGTCCGGCGCAACTTGCGCGGAATATGGGCTGGTGGCAACGAGAGGGCTCGAACCTCTGACCTAGCGCTTATGAAGCGCCCGCTCTGCCGCTGAGCTACGTTGCCCGAAACTCCACTAATTCTATCGAATCGCTCCCCCACTCGCAAGCGGATACACCTCACGGCGCGGCCCTAAAAACTCGCCCGTGAACGGTCGCCGCACCCCCACGAGCCGCAGGATTCTGCCGAAGAACCCGCCCCATGTCGGCTAAGCGACCAGAGGCCGGACATTCACTTGCTAGCTCTCTCTGCATACTCCCTGGCGAAGGCAAGTCCATCTTTAGGCGAGTGTGGACCATTGGCGAGGAAACGCGAAAGAGACCTGTAAGCCCTTCCACCGTCACGCCCGGTGTGCATCTGCCGACCCGTTCGCTTGTCGCAGTAAGTTACGAAGAGATGGTGCCTTGCGCGCGTGAGCGAGACGAACAGCAGGCGTCGTTCGTCATCAATATCTCCCCCCACGGCTCTCCCAGGAATGTACTGGTCTTCTGATGCAGCCACAATCACCGCATCGGCACTGAGTCCCTTGGCGCGGTGCATGGTCAAAATGTTGACCTTGCCGTCTTCAATTTCCTGCTCAGTGCTTTCGCCCACGGTTCCTAATGTGCGCAACAACTCCTGCAGAGAGAACTCCTCAAGCGAATTGGCGTTCAGCCTGAGGCTCGACACAACCAAGTCACGATCGTCGTCGTCCAGAATGACTCGAACAGCCGCAGATTCAACCAAGTGAATCAGTTCGCCTGGTGATTCGTATGGTTCGTCAGAAGGATTGATCTCTTTGAGTTGGTCCAGCACCTGAACAATAGCCCTCGACAGACGTTTGCGGTGTGTAGTGGGCAGGATACTCCTGTCGGCATTTGCTGCCAACATAGTCTGGGCGAAACTCTCGCCACGACTGCGGGCGAGTTCATAAACAGCTCTCACGGCTTTCTCACCTACACCCTGACACCAGACCTGGAGGAGTGTACGCCATGCTAGGGAGTCGAGCTTATCTGCAGCAAGACGCAACAGCGCCACAAATGCCCTGCCTTGTTTCCCATCCAAGGGGCCCTGAACATCTGGCGTCGCTACTGCTATGTTGACCTCCTCCAGTTTTTCTCTAATTGCATTGGAGAAAGCACCGTTATGGTCCGAACGTAGGAGGATCAGTATTTCTTCGGCTCTTAACTCATGCACTTGCATCAAGCTTACACAGAGACTAGCGATGCCGTTTGCCTCAGAAAATTGATCACTGTACCGCAGTAAGGCGACTTCACCTTCAGAGCTTTCTGATTCGACCTCTATTGCTTTGTCGATGCGTCGGGGGTCTTGGCGAGCAACGAACAAACCCAGGTCAAGGATAGCCTTGTCACATCGTTTGCATACTTCCAGCCCGAGATCTGCTGCTCCTGGGTAATCATCGGGAAATCTTCGTATTCCCTCGGGGTCTGCCTTACGGAAACCATATATGCTCTGGTCATCGTCCCCTGCAGCGAATATCTCCAGTCCACGCGATGCGATATGGTTCACAACCGCAAGATCGCACCGGTTAAGGTCTTGGTATTCATCGACCAAGAGATGTTCAATTGGGCTCTCTAGTTCGAAATCTCCGCGTTGCTCAAGTGCCTTCTTGAGTTGATAGACGAGTTCCGACCTAAGTGTGTAACCAAAGATTCTTCGGTGCTCTTCCCAAGCGCCGAGGAAAGCGGGATCGGGGAATGACTTGTCCCAGTCATCCTCATCGGCAGTGAGGCTCTGCCAATCGGCAGACAGCTGGTTCAATAGTTCTTGCGCGTCACGTACACTTGAAAATTTGCAGAGGGCCTTTAGGTCGGGCAGGACTACATTTCGCTCTTCCCAGTCGTCTGCAATTCGAAGAGGCTGTGGCAACTCTGTGATTGAGTTTCCGTTTTTCAAAAGCTGCCTGAGTGCAAATGAGTGCAATGTCGAAATTCGAGGGCTTCGGTCACTTCCAAGTACATCGGCAACTCTTTGCCTGAGTTCACCTGCCGCCGCTCGTGTAAAGGTGATAGCCAGTACTGTGTCGGGCGCATGGCCCATCACGTCAATCAGGTAACTGATGCGGCGAGTGAGAGTTAGAGTCTTGCCTGTACCCGGGCCTGCCAAGAGCCTAGCATGGGTGCCTGTATGAGAGGCCGCGTCTCTCTGTTCCTTCAAGAGGTCGTCATCCCATGGCATTAGTCCCGCCCTCCAAATCTGAAGTTATCCCCTCGGTTTTGGTCTAGCTACATCGGCCTGATACCGATCCTAGAAGCAAGCGGCGGCACCACTCCATGAGTGCTGTTCCGTACAGTTTCATCAGGGAGAGTTGGGGAACTAGCCATACAACCTCGAACCAGTGGCATGGTTGGCATCCGTTCTCAGCCAAAGGCCGTCCGCATGATCCGCATCAAGCCAGCAATGGGGTTATTGAACATTGTACCACTGCGAACCATTTTTCTAAAGCGGTATCTACTTCAACAATCTGCGTTCTGATCATTCTCGACGTTTCATTGACCCCAGTTGGGCTATCCGCACTCGTTAGCCCTCTGCGGACGGCCTGCAGTTTAACTTGTTGCCTCCGCGCCTGCTCCCACCTCCGAGGCACGCTCTCACCACTCCCCCGTGAATGGCCTCCGCACGCGCATACGCCGCGGTATGCTGCCGAAGAATCCACCCCACGTCGGCGGCTCCGGCCTCGCGTCCAGCAGCTCCCGCAGCCTCCGCGACGCCCCCCGAAGCAACGGCTCGCCGTGACCGCCACACAGGACGCCGAACTCCATCTCCGCCAGCGCCCGCAGCGACGCCACGTAGTCGTCCCGGTTGTATCCCGGAAACGGCGCCGAGCGGCTCACACGCTCGCCATCGCTGAACAGCGTGTCGCCCGAAAACAACAGCCCCTCGCGCTCCAGCAGGTAGCACACGCTGCCCGGCGTATGGCCCGGCGTGTGCACCACCCGCAGGCCGCCCAGCAGATCGGCGACCTGCCCGTGTTCCACCTGGAAGTGGGCCTCGGTGGTCCGCACCAACGGCACCCTCGCGACTATGCCTGTCGCGCCGCCCAGGTAGCGCCTGCTGCCGCGCCGCTTGCGGTGGGTGTCACTCGTGTGGGCGTGCACCACCGCGCCCGTGCGCTTCACGATGGCGCGAGCGCTGCCGACGTGGTCCGGGTGGCCGTGCGTCATCATCACGTGTCGCAACTCCTCCGGCCGGCGCCCTATCGACTCGACGTACCGGAACACGCGGCGGGCGCTCATCGGCGGGCCGCTGTCTATCAGCGCTAGCTGCTCGCTCTCCACTATCAGGTAGGCGCGCGACCACCGGACACCCGGCACCGCGTGAACGCCTGGAACGACTTCCAAATTCGAAAACTCCTGGCGGGCAATCGCGTTAGAGTGTATCTTTGTGCGGGAGATTGTCAATCCGATAGGGCGGGGGAGTCGTCCGTCGCCAAGCCAATAAGAGGGAGCAGATCATGGACATAGGCATATCCACATTCCTTACGGACTACTCGGTAGACGTCGCCACCATCGCGCGTAGAGTCGAGGAGCTTGGGTTCGACTCGCTCTGGGTCCCCGAGCACCCCATCATACCAGTGAAAACCGCGTCGCCCTGGCCCGGCTCGCCCGACGGCGTCATTCCCAAGGTGTACGCCGACATAGTTGACCCGTTCGTTGCCCTGGCGCGAGCGTCCGGCGTCACCACCACGCTGAAGCTCGCCACGGGCATCGTGCTGTTGCCGGAACGCCACCCTGTACTGCTCGCGAAAGAGGTCGCGACCCTGGACATGTACTCCGGCGGGCGCTTCATCTTCGGTATCGGCGCAGGCTGGAACCGCGAGGAGAGCGAGATACTGGGCGGCGATTTCGATCACCGCTGGACGCAGGCCCGCGAATCGGTGCTCGCGATGAAGGAGTTGTGGACCAAGGTCGAGAGCGAGTTCCACGGCAAGTACTACGACTTCCCGCCGGTCTACTCGTTCCCGCGCCCGGTGCAGCGTCCGCACCCGCCGGTGCTGCTCGGCGGCATGGCCCGCAACGTCTTCCGCCGCGTCGTGGACTACGGCGACGGCTGGATGCCCAACCGCGTCAGCCCAGAGGACGTGGCGAAGGGCCGCGCGACGCTGGACGAACTGGCGTCCGCCGCCGGCCGCGACCCGGCGTCGATCCAGATAACCGTGTTCGGCCAGCAGCCGGACGCCGACCTGCTCAAGCGCTTCGAAGAGGCCGGCGCCGACCGCGTGACTATCCGCCTCGAAACCGCCGAGGAAGCCGAGTCCCTGACCGACGTGGAGCGCATCGCCAAGGCGGTGCTGGGGTAGGATAAGGGGGACATCGATAGGGGCGGTTCGCGAACCGCCCTAGGTGTCTTGATGACTGCCTCAGCTCAACTTAGCCGTTCGATGCCGGGGCAATCGTCGAAGCTCATGTCAAAGCTCAGGATACGGCTGACCCCTGCGCCCTGCATGACGGCCACATGGAGAGCGTCTCGGGCGGAAAGGCCATTGACCGTTTCGAGTAGCGTCTTGGCTGCGCGTATCTCTGACATGCCGAATGTCAGTACATCGTCCACAATTGCGTCGAGGCTCCGAAATGTGGCCTCGATAGCGTCGAGGCGTCGGATGGCAGCGTACCTGTGTAAAATCTCTTGATAGACTTCGACGCTTGTTATTGTGCGCTCTCCATCCCTCGCCAACCTCGTAAGGATCGCAACGGCCCGATCCCTGTTGGCGTGTGGCGCGCCCTCCAGATACATGGGCACGTTGGAGTCTATGAAGATCACTAGAGACGCCGGCCAGCCTCAATCTCGGCGAGCATGGTGTCAATGTCTGCGGTAGGGTACTGGTGACGACCGGCTTCAGCTATGGCGCGGAGCTTGGCCTCTTTGGTGGCGCGTGGCCGGTCAAAGCGGGCCTTTCGCAGGGCCTGTCTGACCCACTCAGAAACTGACAAGCGTTGGCCTCGGGCGATGGCCTGGATCTCCCTGTATTCATCTTCGTCCAGCAGGACTTGTAGTCGCTTTGTCATGGTAGCAGTATAGACAGGTCAGACAGGAAAATTCAACGTAGCCCTACCCGAACAGCGGCAGCACCTTCTCGCCGAACAGCTTCATCGACGCCCTCACCTTGTCCGGCGGCATTTCGCCGGTGTTAAGCTTGAGCAACAGGTTGCGCACGCCTATGTCCCGCAACTCCGCGATCCGCTCCGCCGCCTGGTCGGGCGTGCCGATGATGAACGCCTGGTGCAGGTCCTCGCCCGGCGCGAGCGGCGTCCCCGGCGGCGGCTTGGGAAATCCGCCCGGGTTGTAGATCTCGCGCGCCTCCCGAAAGTGCTTGCGCTCGCGTTCGAAGCCGTACTCCGCGACCTCCACCGCCTCGTCGTAGCTCTCGCCAAGCATCAGGTTGCGCGCCACCCAGCACTGGTCCAGCGCCCGCTCGGTCGCCTCCTCACCGTGGCCTTCCGCCAGCATCGTGTCCCGGTACTGCTCAAGCCGCAGTCTCGTCGTGTCCATGGACTGCACGCCCATCAGGATGGGCCTTCCGATGCGCGCCATCGCCATCGTGGACGCCTCGCTGATGCACGCTCGCACCAGCGGCGGGTGCGGCTTCTGCACGGGACGCGGGCGTAGCTGCGGAAACTTCACGTTCCAGTACTGCCCCTCGAAGTGCAGGTCCTCGTCCGTCCACGACCGCACCAGCAGCTCCTCCGCCTCCGGCAGCCGCTCCACGCCCTCCTCCATAGTCAGCCCGAATCCCAGGTATTCGTAGTGATTGAACGCCGACCCCCGGCCCGTTCCCACTATCAGCCTGCCGTGGCTCAGGTTGTCGAGCAGCGCCGTTTGCGCCGCCAGCCTGACCGGGTGGTGAAAAGCCATCTCCACCACCGCGAACCCAATGCGGATGCGCTCCGTCCTGGCGGCGACTGCCGCGCCGAACACCAGCGGGTCCGCGTAGGCGGACGCGCCGTCGAAGTGGTGCTCGGTGAGCCACACCGCGTCGAATCCCATCCGCTCGGCCAGCTCGACCTCGGCAAGGGCGTTGTCGATAACGGCGCCGTCATTGTCTGGGACGTGGCTGACCGGAAACAGGAACTGCCCGAAGCGCATTCGACGTCCCTCACTCCCGGGCAATCTCGCCCTCCTTCATCACCAGCGAGATGCACTTCCTGTCCTGGAGAATCGAGATGTCCTCGACCGGGTCGCCGTCCACCACTATCAGGTCGGCCTTCTTCCCCAGCTCCACGGTGCCGACGTCGTCCTCGAGGCCCAGCACCCTGGCGCCATTGCGCGTGCCCGCCTGGATGGCCTGCATCGGCGGCATCCCGGCGTCCACTAGCAGCCACATCTCCAGCGCCGACGTGCCCGGCGGCCAGCCCGGCCTCGGTCCGTCCGAGCCGGTCGCGATGTTCAGACCGTAGTCCATGTACGCCTGGAAGTGGTCCCGCTGGTGCTGTGCCATGGGCCGGCCTCTGGCCAGGCGGTAAGCGGGATAGCGTTCCTCCGCATCCGCGCCGAGGTACGAGTGAAAGGCCGTCATCGTGGGCACAAGCGACACGCCTCGCTCGGCCATCAGCGCGATGGTCGGCTCGTCGACGAGCGCCCCGTGCTCGATGCTGTCCACGCCCGCGATGGCGCACATGGCCACGCTCTGGGCGGAGTATGCGTGCGCGGCCACCCGCTTGCCCCAGCGGTGCGCCTCGTCGCACACCGCCGACATCTCCTCCTGAGTCATCTCCGTATCCCACGGCATGGAGTATGCGTTGGAGCCGACGCGACCGCTCGCGATCAGCTTGATGACGTCCGCACCGTTGTACACCTGCCGTCGCACCGCCCGCCGCGCCTCCTCGGCGCCCACGAACATGCCAGACTCCGGTATCTGCACCTCCGGGCGCAGGAACCCTCGCTCGCCCGAGCCCTCGGTTATCACCATCTCGCCGGACACCAGCATACGCGGCCCCCGCGCCAGCCCCTTGTTGACCGCCTCGCGAATCGCCACGTCGGAGTACCCGAACGCACCCAGGTTGCGCATCGTCGTGTAACCGGAGTCGAGCAGAATGGATGCCTGAGCCGCTCCCCGCAACGCCATGAACGGCACCGTCTCGGTGAATTCGGCTATCGGATTCGGCTCGGCCCCCTGTGTGATGTGCATGTGTACGTCGATCAGCCCGGGCATCAGCGTCTTTCCGCCCAGGTCGATCACTCGCGAACCCTCCGGCGGCTGCGCCTCAGGCGCCGGCCCGATCCAGGCGATGCGTCCCTCGGCGGCAAGCAATGCCATGCCGGGCCGTGGCGCGGCCCCGGTTGAGTCCAGCAGCGTCGCGTTGGTAAACACTGTTTTCATTGCGGTCATGCCTCCTGCTGCTGCTCCGCCGGACGAGAAGGGAATTTCGTCGACAGTACGTCGATTATGAGCTTGGCAGCTAGCTGGGTTGTGATTTCAGAAGAGTCGTAGGGCGGCGCGACCTCCACCATATCAAATGCGACCAGGTTGTCCCGCTCGACCAGCGCCGTCAGGCAGTCCCGCGCGTCTTCGTAGTAAAGCCCGCCCACCTCCGGCGTGCCCGTTCCGGGCGCCTGGCTGGGGTCCATCACGTCGATGTCGAAGGTGATGTACAGGTTTTCGCCACTGGGGATCAGGTCCACCACGCCCTGCGGGCCAAGCTCCTTGAACCGCCTGGTGGAGATGATGAGGCTGCCGTCCCGCTGGGACTCCTCGTAAGGCTTGCGCCGCGCGGAGCGGATGCCCAGCGAGGTGATGTGGTCCACGAAGTCGAGCTCTCTGCACCGGCGTATGGGGCTGCCGTGCGTGTAGAGCACCCCTTGCGTCTCGTGCGTGTAGTCCATGTGAGCGTCGAAATGCACCACGTTCAGCGGCCCGAACTTGCTCAGCCCGCGAACGACCGGGAAGGTGATGGCGTGGTCGCCGCCCACGACGACCGGAAACGCGCCGCGTTCGACGATCTTCTCGGTCGCCTGCGTGAGCTTGCGGAAGTTGCGTATCACCTCCGACGGAACGATGGTTACGTTGCCGCAGTCCGCCATCGTGATGCCGCGCAGCAGCTCGTCACGCGAGTCGATGTCGAAGTAACCCTCCGCCTGCCGCTGTTGGCCCTTCGGGTCCTCATACGAGTACACCCGCGGCCAGTCCCGCACCGCGTCCGGGCCGAAGCGCGCGCCGGGCCGCCCGAAAGTGCCCTGATCGAATGGTACGCCCAGGAAAGCCACCTCGGCGTCCAGCGAGTCGAGGTCGTCACACAGGGGCGCGCGAAAGAAGCTGCGCGGCTGGGCTCTCGTGATGGGCCACTCCGGGTCCGTCAATTCCGTGTACAGAGACTCCGTATCTTCCCGGTCAGTCATCGCTCTTAGTCCTTCCGCGCACCGCGTCACTGGCGGTGCGCCCGCGCACGATTCTACCCTATTTCGCCATGCAAGGGGCAGTTGGCTTGCCCGGCAAAGGCTGATGTTACCAACACTCCCGCCGTTCTGATATAATTCATAGGCTAATCTCTTAGCAATCCCCCTTATCGGTTTGTGGGGAGTCCGCCGCGCGCATCTCACGCGGCGGATCGCTGCAATAGCGGCCGACTTCCCCTTTAAGGAGTGGCAATGCCAGCCTACGCAGTTTTGGGTGCGCAATGGGGCGACGAGGGCAAGGGCAAGATTATCGACGTGCTCTCCCGCGACGCCGACATCGTGGCGAGGTTCTCCGGCGGCAACAACGCCGGCCATACCGTCGTCAACGGGCAAGGCAAATTCAGCTTTCACATTGTCCCCTGCGGCATTTTCTGGCCGCAGACGATGAACGTCATCGGCAACGGTGTGGTCGTCGACCCCGACGTTCTTCTGGATGAGATCGACGGGCTGAAAGAGCAGGGGATGGACGTCGCCGACCGCCTGATGGTCAGCGAGCGCGCGCACCTCATCATGCCCTACCACGTGGCCCTCGACGCGCTCACCGAGCAGGCGCGCGGCAAGTCCGCCATCGGCACAACCGGCAAGGGCATCGGCCCCACCTACGCCGACAAGGCCGCACGCACGGGCCTGCGAGCCGCTGACCTGCTCGACATCGAGGCGCTCTACCCACGCCTGGAGAGCATCCTCGAATACACCAACGCCGTCATCACCAAGGTCTACGGCGGCGACGCCGTGGACGTGGACGACGTCTACGCCAAGTGCCGCCAGTGGTCCGAACGGCTGTCGCCGCTAATCGGCCCCGTAGAGCGCATCGTGAACGACGCCCTCTCCGCCGGCGCAAACGTGCTGCTCGAGGGCGCACAGGGCGCGCTGCTAGACCTCGACCACGGCACCTACCCGTTCGTCACGTCCTCGAACCCCACCATCGGCGGCGTTTCCGTGGGCCTGGGCGTACACCCGGGACACATCTCCGACGTGATGGGCGTGTTCAAGGCCTACTCCACGCGGGTGGGCACCGGGCCGTTCCCCACCGAGCTCAACGACGACACCGGCGCCCACATCCGCGAGCTCGCCCAGGAGTTCGGAGTCACCACCGGCCGCCCCCGGCGCGTCGGCTGGTTCGACGCCGTCGCCGCGCGCTACAGCTCGCAGGTCAACGGCTACACCTCCGCCATTGTCACGCGGCTGGACGTGCTCGACGGCTTCGACTCCGTCAAGGTTTGCACCGCCTACGAGCTGGACGGAGAGATCACCCAGGAGTTTCCCGGAGGCGTCGCGGCGCTTGAGCGCTGCAAGCCGATTTTCGAAGATCACGAGGGCTGGGACAGCCCCACTGCGAGCGCGACCACACTTGAAGAGCTTCCCAAGCAGGCCCGCACCTACGTCCAGCGCCTCGAAGAGCTGATAGGCTGTCCGGTCGACGTCATCTCCACCGGCCCCCACCGCGACGAAACCGTGCTGGTGAAGCGCCTTCTGAAGGTGTAGGGGCGGGAAACGCTGGCGGAACGAAACAGGGGCGGGTGTTAGACCCGACCCTGTTTGTATTCGCCTTGAGTTAGTCCCCCCGAGCCCTACCTCGGCGCCGGCAAGTCTATCGTGTAACCCGACACCACCGCGTCGATCGCCCCCGCCGTCGCCTCGTCGGGGCCGCACAGCGGCAGCCGCGGCTCGCCAACGTCGTATCCGGCCTTCCTCACGCAGTACTTGACCGGGATGGGATTCGACACCAGGAACAGAATCTTGAACAACTCAAGTAGCCGGCGGTGCTCCGCCGCCGCGTTCTCGATCTCGCCCTCCAGGATCATCCCCATCATCGCCTTGATCTGCCGGCCCACCAAGTGCGACGCCACGCTCACGATGCCGTAGCCGCCCAATCCCATGATGTAGAACGTCTCGTTGTCGTTGCCGCTCCACACCCGGAAGTCGTCGTCCGTGTCCCGGATGATCCGCGTGATCTGGTCCAGGTCGCTCCCGGCCTCCTTGATCCCCACGATGTTGTCGATCTGGCTGAGCCGCACCGTCGTGTCGTTGGACATGTTCAGGCTCGTGCGGCTGGTCACGTTGTACAGGATCCCCGGCAGGTGGACGCTCTCCGCGATGGACTTGAAGTGCTGGTACAGCCCCTCCTGCGTCGGCTTGTTGTAGGCGGGCACCGTGAGCAGAATGGCGTCCGCGCCCTCGCGCTCCGCCTCCTTGCTCAGCTCTATGCTCTTGGCTGTGTCGTTGTCGGTGGTGCCGGCGATCACCGCCGCCCGGTCGCCCACGGCCTGCTTGATCTCGGAGTACAGCCGCAACTTCTCGTCCGCCGACAGCGTCGGCGACTCGCCTGTCGTGCCCGTGACCACCAGCCCGTCGCTGCCGGAATCGACCAGCGCCAGCGCCAACTTGCGCGCCTCCTCGTAGTTGACCTCGCCCTTCTCGTCGAAGGGCGTGATCATGGCGGTAACCAGTCTTCCTATCTCGACCATGGCTAGACCTTCCTTCCTGGCTCGAGCAGCAGCCCCTTCGCCATTACTTCCTCAGCTATCTGCAGCGCGTTCAGGGCCGCGCCCTTCCTCAGATTGTCGGACGCCAGCCACATGGCCACCCCGTTCGGATGGGAAACGTCCTGCCGGATGCGTCCGACCAGCACCTCGTCCACGCCTTCGGCATCTATCGGCATCGGGTACACGTTCCGCAACGGATCGTCTACGACCCTTATGCCCGGGAACCCGGACAGGATTTCGCGCACCTCGCCCGCGCCCATCGGCTCAGCGAACTCGACGTGCACCGCCTCGCTGTGTCCGACCATGACCGGCACCCTCACGCACGTCGCCGATACCGCCAGGTCCGGCTCGTGCAGAATCTTGCGCGTCTCGTTCAGCATCTTCATCTCTTCGTTTGTGTAGCCGTTCTCCTTGAACGGCTCGATGTGGGGCAGGGCGTTGAAAGCGATCCGGTGCGGATACACGCTCGGCTCCGATCCCTCGCCCTTCAGCGCGCTCGCCGTCTGCGTCCGCAGCTCCTCGACCGCGGCCGTGCCGGTGCCGGACACCGACTGGTACGTGTCGGCGATGACCCGCCGCACCGGGTTGACGTCGTTCAGCGGCTTGAGCGCCATCACCAGCGGCGTTGTCGAACAGTTGGGTATCGCGATAATACCCTTGTGGCCGCGTAAATCGTCGGCGTTGACCTCCGGCACGACCAGCGGCACGTCCGGGTCCATGCGAAAGGCCGAGCTGTCGTCTATGACGACCGCACCCTGCCGCACCGCCAACGGCGCGACCTCGCGGCTCACGTCCCCGCTGGCCGAGATGAACACGATGTCGACCTCGCTCAGAAGTTCCGGTGTAACGGCCTCCACCTCGATCTCCTGACCCTTGACCCTTAGCCGCTTGCCAACCGACCGGCTGGACGCGCACAGACGCAACTCGCTAGCCGGAAAGTCCCGGTGTTCCAGGATGTCGAGAAAGACGCTGCCAACGGCGCCCGTCGCCCCGACGACGGCGATTTTACACTGGTCCAATATCCGTTCTCCTCTGCCGCGCGCCGGGTGCACCAGCCGGACACGCCCACCGCGCGGGGCGCACTCACGCCGTGTAACCAATGCGGCGCACAAAATCATACCCATTTTGGAACGATTTTGCCATAGGTGCATACACTCCGTGAAGGGACGGACGGGCCAGCATTGCCAACCCAGCCGCCGCCGACGTATAGTTGATTCCGCCCAAGACTCCGTTGCGGATTGTAATGCGAGACGAACTGATGCCGGGAAGCGCCGCCAACACAAGCGACGAACTCGCCCTCGTGGCAAGCCTCCACGCCGCGCCCTGCGCCGGCGTGTTCGCCATCGCCGGAGCCGGCACCCAGGCCATCGCCTGGCTTCTGGGCGTAGCAGGCGCCTCGCGCACAGTGCTGGAATTGAGCGTCCCGTACTCCGCCCCCGCGCTGGCCGAGCTCGTCGGCTACGACCCCGACCAGGCCGTATCCCGCCAGACCGCGCTCGACATGGCCCGCGCCGCCTACCGCCGCGCCCTTCGCCTCCGCAATGCCGGCACACCCGTCGCCGGCGTCGCCTGCACCGCCACCATCGCCACCGACCGCCCCAAGCGCGGCGAACACCGCTGCCACGTCGCCTACTGGACAGGCGCTGGCTCCGCCGTGTTCAGCCTGCAGTTCGTCAAGGGCCTGCGCGACCGCAGTGGCGAGGACGCCGTCGCGAGCAGGCTCATCCTCAACGCCTTTGCCGAAGCCGCGGGGGTCCACACTGACCTCGACCTCGGCCTGGACGCCCAGGAGCGCGTGGACGTCGAGCGCGTCGCCTACGACGACCCCGTGAGGGCCCTCGCCGCAGGCCACGTCGACCACGCCCTAGTCTCATCGGGCGCCGCGCAGGCCGACGCCCCCGTCCGCGGCGCCGTGCTGCCCGGCTCGTTCAACCCGCTGCACGACGGCCACCGGCGACTCGCCGAAGCTGCATCCCGCATGCTGGACGCGCCAGTGACGTTCGAGCTGTCCATCACCAACGTCGACAAGCCTCCGCTCGCCGAACCCGAAATCCGGCGCAGGGTGGCGCAGTTCGACGTCACCGAGAGTGTCGCCGTCACAAGGGCGCACGTCTTCTACCGCAAGGCCGACCTGTTCCCCGGCTGCACCTTCGTCATCGGCTGGGACACCGCGACCCGTCTCGTCGATCCCCGCTACTACGACGGCAGCGACGTGCAACTGGTGTCCGCTCTCGAACGCATTCGTGGCCACGGCTGCCGCTTCCTGGTCGCGGGCCGCGCCCACGACGGCGCGTTCCGCACCCTGAACGACGTCCCCATTCCTCGCGGCCTCGCTGACCTGTTCGAGTCCATCCCCGAATCGGCATTCCGCCAGGACGTGTCGTCCACCGAACTCCGGGACGCGCTCGAGGCGAGACGGTAGCCCGGTGCGCTTCAAGGACATCCGCGAGTTCGCCACCTTCCTCGAGTCTCGCGGCGACCTGCGCCGCGTCAGCACCCCCGTGAGCCGGGACCTCGAGATCACCGAGATCACCGACCGCGTCATCAAGTCCGGCGGCCCGGCGCTGCTGTTCGAAAACGTCGAGGGCTACGACACTCCTCTCCTCATCAACATGTTCGGCACGCACCAGCGCACCGCCTGGGCGCTCGGCGTCGAGCACGTCGACCAGCTCGTAGACCGCGTCCGCCGCCTGCTCTCGCTGGCCCAGGGTCCCCCCACCGGCTTGGGCGCGCGCCTCGGCGCCGTGGGCGACGTGCTTGGAGTGGCCAGGGCGCGGCCCAAGCTCGTCCGCCGCGCCCCCTGCCATGAGGTGGTGCTAACCGGCGACGACGTCAATCTGAACGTGATGCCGGCCCTGCAGTGCTGGCCCCAGGACGCCGGGCGCTTCATCACCCTCCCTCTCGTCATAACCCGCGACCCCGAATCCGGACGCCGCAACGTGGGCACCTACCGGATGCAGATATACGACGAGCGCACCGCCGGCTTGCACTGGCAGACGCACAAGGTCGGCGCCGCCCACCACGACGCGGGCGTGCGCGGCGGCCACGAGCGCCTGGAGGTGGCAGTGGCACTCGGCGGCGACCCGGCGACCATCTGGTCCGGCTCCATGCCGCTGCCCCCAGACCTCGACGAGCTCGCCATCGCCGGCGTCATTCGCGGCGAGGCGGTGCAGGTGGTGAAGTGCAAGACCGTGGACCTTGAGGTGCCCGCCAACGCCGAATACGTGATCGAGGGCTACGTGACCCCCGGCGAGCTGCGCCCGGAGGGGCCGTTCGGCGACCACACCGGCTACTACTCCCCCGCAGAGGACTACCCCTTCATGCACGTGACCGCCATCACCCACCGCCGCGACCCCATCTACCCAACCACCATGGTGGGCCGGCCCCCCACCGAGGACTTCTTCATGGGCAAGGCAAGCGAGCGGCTCATGCTGCCCGCCCTCCAGATGGCCGTGCCCGAGATAGTGGACATGAACATGCCCGCCGAGGGCATCTACAAGAACTTCGTCATAGTTTCCATGCGAAAGCGCTACCCCGGCCACCCCCAGAAGGTGATGCACGCCCTCTGGGGCATCGGCCTGCTAATGCTGGTGAAGGCCATCATCATCGTGGACGACCACGTGGACGTGCAGAATCTGTCCGAGGTCGCCTGGCGCGTCGGCGCGAACATCGACCCCGGCCGCGACATCACCCTGTCCGAGGGCCCCACGGACGACCTGGACCACGCCTCCGCCGTACCCCGCTACGGCGGCAAGATCGGCATCGACGCCACGGCCAAGGGGCCCATGGACGGCTTCACTCGCGAATGGCCCCCCGACATCGTGATGAGCGAGGAAGTCAAACGCCTAGTCACCAACCGCTGGTCGGAATACGGCATTTGACGACCTACCAAGCGTCATGTCCGCGCTCCAACCACCGCCATTCCGAGCGCAGCGCAGCGGAGCCGAGTTGTCATTCCGAGCGCAGCGCAGCGAAGCCGAGGAATCTAGAGCCTGTGCTATCCAGATCCTCACTTACTCGCCCCGCGGAACTGATACACAGCGTTAAACTATGACCACACTCACGACACCACTCCGCAAAATCCGCCTCATGCTCGGAGCCATCAACTTCCAGGAGAGCCTCTACGCCCTCCCGTTCGCCTACACCGGCATGCTCCTCGCCGCCGGCGGCCCGCCCACCTGGCGCCAGTTCGTATGGATCACCGTCGCGATGGTCAGCGCTCGAACGGTCGGCATGGCCGCCAACCGCGTCATCGACCGCCACATCGACGCCAGCAACCCCCGCAACGCCGGACGCCACCTGCCAAGCGGCCGCCTGCGCGTCGCGGACCTCGGCGCGCTCATCGCGGTCTCGCTGGTAGTTTTCTTTATCGCCGCCTGGCAGCTCAACACCCTCGCCCTGGCCCTGGCGCCCGTCGCCCTCGCCTACCTCGTCTTCTACCCGTACACCAAGCGATTCACCTGGGCCGCCAACCTGCTCCTCGGCTGGGCGCTCGCCATCGCGCCGTCCGCCGCCTGGATAGGCGTCACCGGCAGTTACGGCTGGCAGCCCTTCGTGCTCTCGCTCGCCGTCGCCACCTGGGCCGGCAGCTTCGACATCCTGTACCATACCCAGGACCGCGACTTCTACCAGCAGGCCAACCTCCACTCCGTGGCCCGAAGATTCGGCGTAGTCAGCGCGTTCCGGCTCGCCCGCGCTCTCGATGTGGTCGCCGTCGCGTGCGTCCTTTCCCTCGGTTTCTGGTTCGGACTCGGCTGGCCCTACTTCGCCGGATGCATCATCGCCGCCGCGCTGCTCGTCTACAAGCACACCCTCGTCTCCCCCCACGACCTCTCCCGCTTCGGCATGGCCTTCTTCCGCATCAACGCCTACGTCTCCACATCAGTCTTCGCCGGGACGCTCATAGCCCTTCTGCTACAATAGACACGGCCCAGTTTCTTCCTCCTTGACGGGGGAAGGGCAGGATGGGCGTGACAGCAGGCCCGACTCCACTTGGTCCCTTCCACCTCGCAGGGGGAAGGTTAGGATGGGGGTGACTTTGCAGCCCAGCACCATGCCAAACGCACCCAGCGAAAAACCCGTCGTCGTGGGCATCACCGGCGCCAGTGGCTCCGCCCTCGCTGACGCCGTGATCGGCCGGCTCCTCGCCTCCGACGTCCCCGTCGTCACCACCGCCTCCTCCGCCGCTCGGATGGTCTGGCGCGAGGAGATGGACGAGTCTTTCGGCTCGGCCCTCGAGCGCTGGGACGCGACAGGCGCTTTCACATTCCACCAGGTCGGGGACCTGCGCGCGCCCATCGCCAGCGGCACCTATCCCACGCTGGGCATGGTCATCGTGCCATGCAGCATGGCCACCGCAGCCGCCGTCGCCCACGGCCTCGCCGACAACCTAGTGCGACGCGCCGCCGACGTCTGCATCAAGGAGCGCCGCCCCCTCGTCGTCGTACCCCGCGAGTCGCCCTTAAGCGCCATCCACCTGCGCAACCTCACCGAGCTCGCACAGCTAGGCGCAACCATACTGCCGCCCGAGCCCGCCTTCTACCTGCGCCAGCGCACCATCGACGACATGGTCCAGTTCGTCGCCCAGCGCGTCCTCACCGCCCTCGGCCTCACCGACGCCCTCCCGGCCAACATGCGCTACGAGGGCCCGCGGACGTGACAGGAACCGGCAATGTTCCTTCCCCCTCGCAGGGGGAAGGTGAGGATTGGGGTGACTGGCCGAGGTATCTAGCGCGGTCGGCTACCAGACCGTAGGGGCGGTTCGCGAACCGCCTGGCCAAGAGGCGAATGAGAGCTTGTCGGCGAGCACCGAAAACATCCGCGAGTAAGCCCTGAGCGTCCGCCTCGCCCAACACCTCCGCGACAGGGGAATCGGCGCACCGGCTCGGTAACCGACATCGCCGACAACCTGCGGACCCCTCCCTTTGGCGATGGAAGGAGTGGGCCGTGTGGCCGCCGCCGGAACGGTAGGGTACACCTTGAAACAGACTCCGGCGCAATGTACGCTGCCCACACTAGGGTAGGCCGAGGGCTGTGGAGCGGCATTGGACGAATCCTGAGGAATGAGCTCTGGGTTACAGCCAAGTGGAGAGAACTGACACACAGGACCAAGCACACCTACGCATACCACAACACGCCCTTTGTGCGCTGGCTGCATGGCGACTTCAAGCCGATGGCATGGTTGATCGAGATGGCCAAAAGGTCAATGAATGTCAGACAGCAGAGAATATTGGAGTGCAATCCTGGGAGCGCTCCCTCTGTTGCTTCTCGCGAACACGCTTGCTTCAGTCATTCTGGCCTGGCTCTGGAGCGCTGCGCTGCGAACAGGTCTCACGCCCTGGTTCGTATTCTGGGTGTCGGTTCTAGTTCTAGCGCCGATGGCAGTTTGCGTCGTGGGCGGCTTTTCCCAGTCATTCAGAAACTACGCTACCCTCGGGATCCCGATTATGCGAGCGGTGACAGGTTTCGCTATCTTGCTCGCAGTGACTAACTGGGTGCTTCGCTCTATCTTCTGACGGCCTCACGGGCGAAAGGAGAAAGGATGTCGATACGGTGGGCGGCCATAGCCGTGATGCTCGCGATTGCCGTTCTGGCCTTTGGGTGCGGTAGCGACTCTGACGCCGAGGTTCTGAGAGTGACGCTTGGCGGCAACTCTACACCGGAAACATGGGAATCGCTGACAGCGGAGAAAGACGAGTTGAAGGCGGAGCTTGAGAACACGCTCCGCCGCCTTGACGACGCGGGCTACCCGGCCGCCAGCTACGCAGAGGCCTGGTACGGCATTGTGTACGGGGATTCGGGCAAGAAGAAGATTATCAAGGGTTTCTGGCCCTGGCCCATTCAGACACAGGTTGCCAGACAGTTCAAAGAGATCGGCGGCATCGATGCCAAGCTGCTGACTATTGACAATCCGAACCCCCCCACCCGCACGCCTAGGCCCGCACCGACAATCGACCTGTCGGACAGCCTCCACATCTTGTCCGTGCCCACGTTAGCGCCCTGGCCGACATGGCCGCCGACACCGACGCCTAGACCCTTGCCCACAATCGATCTTTCGGACTACCTCCACAACTTGTCCGTACCCACGTCAACGCCCTGGCCGACATGGACGCCGACACCGACGCCCAGACCCTTGCCCACAATTGACTTGACGGACTTCACATGGTTGACACCCAGGCCCTTGCCGTCGCACCTCAGACACCTATCTGCGACGCCGACGCCTAGGCCCCTTAGGCCCATTCCGACACCGTGTGTTCAGCGGACTGGAATTTTTGCAGGGCAACCCTGCTGGCCCTAAACCGCTTGCCGTGCGCCCAGGCGCGCGCGCGGCCGCATTTGAGACAGAACCCATTGCAATAAAACCAAACACGACGCCACAAAGGAGTCTGGTATGAGACGAATGGACGTAGACATTGGCACAAGGCCGTTGGCCTAGAAAAGGCAACGCCGGACCAACCACAAGCGCTGGTGGCTCTATTCCCTCAGTGGATGTTTGGTAACTCAATCTTAAAGTCCTAACCCACAAACGCAACAAGAGATGTTAAGAACCATTTGGGAAATGCAGGAAGAGGAGCTCGACCGTCTCCCCGCAATGAGAGATTGTCAGGCCCGCCGCGCCCTCGACGACGGCCTCTCCCGCATCCTCGGCCTGCCCGACCTGAGCAACCTCCGCACCCTCCTCGCCACCGAACCCGTAGTTTCCAACAGGCGCTTGTAAACGGCGACTACAGCCGCACAGAGCCAACCTACAGCAGTCGGAACGTACCTGTAGATCAACCTTAGCAAGAACCAGAGAATGCAAGCGCCGATGACCATTGCAGTAAGAATGGCGAGAGGGATGAGTAGCCAGTTCCTAATGTAGTTTTCGTCCATAGCCTGGTTGTATGTCACTAGTACTACAAACACAACAACCAAGATGGTTATGATGCCCCGACGAGTCCGTGCAAATCTCAATAACCGTAGCGTCTTGGTGCTTAGCCACTCGGCCCACACCGCTGGTCCGGCTAACAGAAGTAGCATCACAGCAACGACTTGGCCTGGTATGCTATCACCTATCGTTCGAATTCCAGCGAGGGCCGTCGCACTAGCAGCGATCAACAGAGCGAAACCACTCCAATTGAATCTTCCTCTGTTACCTATCCACAGGCCAACAATTGTTGCGTGTCCTGCGCTCAGAGTCAGCACTGCGACCTGTTTATCGACTATTGGTTGGAACCAGTGGGGGATGTACCTTGGGAAGAGGTCGTGTAGCGACAAGGAAGCTACTAGGACTGCTATCGGCGCGATGCCTATAAGGCGGAACGCATGGGTGAGGGCGTGTGAACTGAAGTAGTCTTGCCCTTCCCCCTCCTCTGAATCGGCAGCTTCCCTGACTTTCTGTGCTGCTCGATTCTCTGACTGGAGGGGTGAATTGGCTTGACTACTGCGGAGTTGATTCCTCGTCCTCTGTCGCCGTGGCTTCTTCTTTGCCATAGCAATTCCTCGTGCAAGTCGGCTGACAATGGCCAATTGTGATTGCAGGTGCGGCATAGAACACACTTTCGCATCCCAAATCGTAAGAAACAAGCTGTGAATCTGTCAACAAGGACGAACAGATGAACCGGGTTCTGTCAGTGGACGTTTACTGATCAGATTCGTCCGCCCACCTCCACTCGCCGTTATCTAAGATGTAGCCTCGGGTCCCGATGCCCAAAAGGGCTCGCCGTGCGGCATTTCACGCGCCTCCACTCTAGATAACCGCCGCGTCCCTTTTGCCTGTAGTGAATGCTCGAATCCAGATCCCCCAACCCCCCCTTGACACGCCAGCACATCCGTGCTACTCTCCCCACATGCCCTCCATCACCTACAACCGACCCGACGCCAGCGCCCCGGCGAGCCCGGCGAAACACCCCATCCCGTTTCGTTACCAGGCCCCTCGACTTCTCGCCGATTTCCCACCAATTCGGGACAGCCGGACTACCTTTGTCGCCCTCGATGAAACAGCCGCCAGCTACGAAAGACACGGAATGTTACAGTTTCAGAAAAGGCCGCTTTTGTACCACCCCAATCGACGCCCTCCCACACCGGCCCCGGCATAGTCGTCGCGCCCGCGGTTGAACTGGCCCAGCCTTCGCCATACAATATCCCCAGCAAACCGGCCAATCCCTGCACAGGAGACCATCCGCTGTGATTCACTCGCTAGACGCCATCAAGGCCATCAACGACGGTCGCCAGGACTCGCTGGTAGTCAGCACCATGACCCCCAACCGCTACTGGGAGTCCGTCTCGTCCAACCACGACCTGGACCTGCCGATCTTCGGCGCCATGGGCAAGGCGTCGTCCGTGGCCCTCGGCCTTGCGCTCGCGCGCCCGGACAAGCGAATCGTGGTGCTGGACGGCGACGGCGGCCTGCTGATGAACCTCGGCTCGCTTGTCACCATCGCCGACCAGGAGCCGGATAACCTGGTCCACTTCGTGTTCGAAGACGGCATGTACTTCACCACCGGCGGGCAGCCGGTGCCGGGCGCGGGCAGGGTGAACCTGGCCGGAATCGCCAAGGACGCCGGCTTCCGGGAGAGCTTCGAGCTGGACAACCTCGAAGACCTCGTCAACGAGCTTCCCAACATCATGAGCGCCAAGGGTCCCGTATTCGTCTGCCTCAAGGTCACCCACGGCGAAGAGCTTCCCGAAGTCTACATCGGCGACACCGCCGGAGCGATGCGCCGGATGGCGGCCAAGCTCCGCGAAGAGTAGCCCTCCGTGTTCGACTTCCACACGCACACCTTCCTCAGCGACGGTGTGCTCTCTCCGGTCGAGCTTATCCGCCGCGCGCACGTCCTCGGCTATCGTGTAATGGCCATCACCGACCACGTGGGCGCCGGAAACCTCGAGTACGTCCTCAAGACCCTGACTATCGACTGCCGGATGGCCTCCGAGCGCTGGGATATCCTCGCTCTGCCGGGCGTGGAGATAACCCACACCCCCAAGCAGGACATCGACCTCCTCGCGAGGGAGGCCAGAGCGCTCGGCGCGAAAGTGGTAAACGTCCACGGCGAAACAATCGTCGAGCCGGTGGAGCCGGGCACCAACCACGCCGCCGTCAGCTCAAGCCACGTCAACATCCTCGCCCACCCCGGGCTCATCACCCCGGACGAGGCCGCCATCGCCGCGGCCAACGGCGTCTACCTGGAAATCTCCTCACGCAGGGGCCACAGCCTCACCAACGGCCACGTCGCGCGTATCGCCCGCGCGGCCAACGCCGGCATGGTGCTGGACTCGGACACCCACGAGCCCGGAGACCTCCTGTCGCGCGAGCACGCCCTACGAGTGGCCCGCGGCGCCGGCCTGGATGAACGCGAGGCGCTCACCCTCCTCGACGACAACCCCCGCGCCCTCCTCGCCTCCCTCGGCATCGAACACGACGCGTGAGCGCGTGAGAGACTCACTACCGTTGAGCCAGCCAAACTAGTCGGATAGAATGTTCAGAGACGACGAGGTCAAGTACGTCGTGGCATCGGTGGTGTCAGCCTGGATAATCGCCACCTTAGTGGGCTACTACGAAATCTTCATCAACCGAGCGGACAGTGTGCCGGCAACCGTGGTGGCGGTGATGATTGGCGCTGCCGGCGCAACGGGATTCACGCTGCTGCTGATTGGAACCTGGGAGGTACTGTCGATGTTGGCTCGAAGAATGAACGAAAGACGCCTGGCGGAGGCGCGCGAAGAGGGCCGCGAGGAAGAACGCAAGCGGCTGGAGGAAGAACGCAGGCGTCTGCGCGAGTGGTACGCCAACCTGCCGGCGGAGGTTAAGGAAAAGCTGCCTCCGCCGTTCTAGGAGGTCCCGCAACCCCTGCCGGCGCCCACCGTCTCGCGCTCCCTACTCCGGCAGCACCACCGAGTCCGGCTCTGCCCCCGCGGCTACACTCGTGGTGTTCCGCACCGCGAACGCCCGGCTCTTTGCCGACGCCTCCTGCCCGAACCCCGCCAGGTGCGGCGTCACCAGCACCCTGTCCATGTCCAGCAGCGGATTGTCCGGGCTCGTCGGCTCCTCCTCCAGCACGTCCAGCCCCGCGCCCGCGATCTTCCCCTGCTGCATCGCCCTGATGAGCGCCGCCTCGTCCACCACCGGCCCGCGGCAGGCGTTTATCAGCACCGCATTCTCGCGCATCATGTCGAACTCGCGGTCGCTCAGCATCGCCCGCGTGTGCCGGTTCAACGGCACGTGCAGCGTCACGATGTCCGACTCCCGCAGCAGCTCGTCCCTCTCGACGCGGCGCACGTTCAACTCCTGCTCGAGCTCCGCCGGAAAGTTGACCACGTCACTGTAAATCAGCTCGCACTCCCAGCCCTGCAGCCGCCGCGCCACCCGCTGCCCGATACGCCCGAACCCGATGATGCCGACGGTCTTGTCCGTCAACTCATAGGCGTCGTCGAACCAGCTCTCGCGAATGTCGCCGGCCCACCTGCGCTCCCTCACGTACTGGAGTTGTAGCTGCAGCTTCCGGTAAACGCTGACCATGAGCGTGATTGTGTGCTCGGCTACCGCCACGGCGTTGCCCCCGCCGTTGTTGGCCACCTTCACTCCCAGCTCGCCAAGCGCCTGCAGGTCCATCATGTTGGTGCCCGCGCTGACCGTCTGCACCAGCCGCAGACTTGGGCAGGCCCGGGCCAACTCCACCGGAAACACCGAGGGTATGGCGATCACCGCGACGGTGTCGCGCATCTGTTCCGCCTGCTCGTCGATTGGCAGCGACGAGTCCACCCAACCGATCTCGACGCCCTCCGGCGCCAGCCCGCGAAACGCCTCAATCTGCTCCCCGCTGCCGGGAGAAAGCAGCACTACCTTCGCGCTCATCGTATCCTCCTGTCGACGTCTTGGCATTGTCTGTCTGATTGGGATGCCGCCCAACTCAGAGTTGAACGGCTTGTGGTGTCGCCGAACTGGGCGATATACTCTAACCGGCCCGCGGGGACCGTTTCCCACAACGAAGCCGTGGGCCGGATTATACACCAATCCAAGGGAGTGCTCCGCACCATGCAACAGGCCGCCCTCGAAGGCGTTCGCGTGCTCGACTTTACGCACCACGTGGCCGGGCCGTACTGCACCAAGCTGCTCGCCGACTTCGGCGCCGACGTCGTGAAGATCGAGCGACCAGGCTGCGGTGATCCGGCACGCCGCATGGGGCCGTTCGCCCACGACACGCCCAACCCTGATATGAGCCTGCCCTTCCTCTACCTCAACACCAGCAAGTGCGGCGTGACCCTTAACCTCAAGTCCCGGATGGGCCGGGAAATCGCTCTGCAACTCGCGGCGGAGGCCGACGTCGTGGTCGAGAACTTCAGCCCCCGCGTCATGCCGTCCCTCGGCCTCGACTACGACGCTATCAGTGCTGTCAATCCGGACGTCATTATGGTGTCCGTCTCCAACTTCGGACAGACCGGGCCCTACCGCGATTACAAAGCGACCGAGATTGTCGAGTACGCCTTGGGCGGCATGGCCTACATCTTCGGCAGCCAGGCCCGCGAGCCCCTCGTTCACGCCTACAACCAGGCCCAGTTCAAGGCGGGCGCCAACGCGGCGTCCGCAGCGGCCATCGCGGTCTTCCAGCGATTGATGACAGGCCGTGGCGACTACGTGGACGTCTCCATCCAGGAGTCTATGGTCACGGCTCTAAGGGACACGGCGTCGGTCTACACCTACCAGGGCGGCATAAAGACCAGGGCGGCGGCCTACACCGGCGAGATGCCGAGGGGCCCGCTTTCGGCGGGCGACGGCTACGTCGTACCGGTTGTGTTCGGCGGCGTTGACTGGGCTGACCTTTCGGAGTTCCTGGGCTCCCCCGCCTTGGCGGACGAGCGCTTCACCACCGCGGAGGGCCGCCGGGACAACGCCCGCGACCTGCGCGAAGAGGTTGAGCAGGGAATTGCCCGCCACGATGCCGACGAACTGTTCTACGCTGCCCACAAGCGCCGAGGCTACATTTTCGGCCTGGTGCAGGACCCGTCCCAGGTGTTCGACAACCCGCAGTACAATCACAGGGCCTACTTCGCGGACGTCGAGCACCCCGTCGCGGGCAGCGCGTCATACCCTGGAGCGCCCTTCGAGATGAGCGACACGCCGTGGCGGGCACGGTTGCCGGCGCCGACCCTCGGCCAGCACAACGCCGAGGTGTTCGGCGGGTTGTGCTTCTCCCAAGACGACCTTGTCACCCTGAAAGCAACCGGGGACATCTAGCCAATGCCTCTTCCGCTTCAGAGCGTGCGCGTACTGGAGATGGGCCAGCTCATCGCCGTGCCGCACGCCGCCAAAATGCTGGCCGACATGGGCGCGCAGGTTATCAGGGTGGAGTCGCACGCACGCCTGGAGGGCTACCGCGCCTCCGCCTTCTACGACAACGACCCTGGCGAGGCGTACTGGAACCGGGGCGCTAACTTCTACGAGCAGAACCGTAACAAGCTGGGGGTCACCCTCGACCTGTCGAAGCCCGGCGCGCTGGACACGCTGCGCGATCTGATCGCGGCGAGCGACGTGTTCATCGAGAACTTCACCCCCCGCGTGATGCGCAACTTCAGCCTGGAGTACGACGACCTGCGCGCTCTGAGGCCCGACATAGTCTTCGTATCGTCGACCGGCTACGGCTTCACCGGACCGTGGTCCGCTTTCGGAGCCATCGGCCCAACCACGGAAGCGGCGTCGGGCCTTTGCCACTCAACGGGGTACGAGGACGGACCGCCGGAGCTGGCCGAGATGCCCTATACCGACTACACCGCCGCCGAACACACCGTGTTCGCGATAGTCGCCGCGCTGGCGCACCGGGCGCGCACCGGCAGGGGTCAGTTCGTGGACGTGTCACAGGCCCAGGCCGCCAGCGCTACGGCGCCCGAGACCCTGATGGACTACACGGTGAACGGCAGAATAACCCGCCGAATCGGCAACCGGCACAGGTACATGGCGCCGCATGGCATCTACCCGTGCGATGGTCTCGACGCCTGGGTTGCAATCGCCGTCTCCACAGACGAGGAGTGGGCAGCCCTCTGCGGCGTGCTCGACGCCGACGCATTGCGCGGCGACGAACGTTACACAGACGCCGCCTCGCGCTGGCGGCGCCGGGTCGGGCTGGACGAGGCGCTGGCTGCGCTAACGCGCGGATGGGGACACCGTGAACTGGCCGACCGACTGCAGGAGGTGGGTGTGCCCGCCGGAGCCGTGCTGAACAACGCCGAGTTGCTCTTCGACCCGCATCTCACGTCGAGGGCCTTTTACGAGGTCCTCGAGCACCACCCGGAGGCGGACATGCCCCCGCTGCCTTACTCGAGCCGGCCGTGGAAGTTCGCTGGCGCGCCCGCCGTGCCGCGCCATGCGGCGCCGCTGCTGGGCGAACACAACAGCTACGTGCTCAAGGAAGTACTGGGTATGTGCGGCGCGGACCTGTCGGCGATGGAATCGGAAGGCGCAATCGGCAACGAACCAACGCGACCATCGCCAACTCCGCCGGTCCCGGTCGAGGAGCAGGCCCGCCAAGGCCGCATCCTGGCGCACGACCCCGACCACAAGCGCCGCGTGCGTAAGCACTACGGAGTGGCCGCCACCGACACGTAGGGGCGGTTCGCGAACCGCCCGCTCGCTGATTTATCGTCTACTCAATCGGAATACAGAAGGAGGACACAGGCATGAAGATCATCAGAAACGGTTCAGGGCCCGAACAGGACCGCACCGACGCGCCGCTGTTCCTGGGAGGCAAGGTCACCGGCCAGTCCATAGTGAGCGGCGACAGCGAGTGGTTCAGCTTCAACCTCGTCAGCTTTGCGGCCGGCGCCCGTAACAAGTTCCACACCCACACCAGCGACCAGATCCTGTACGTCACCAGCGGCACGGGCATCGTGGCCAACGAGTCCGACGAGGTGGAGGTCACCGAAGGGGACACTGCGCTCATCCCGGCCGGGGAGAAGCACTGGCACGGCGCGACCGCCGACTCCGACTTCGCCCACATCTCGCTCACCGCGCCCGACAGCCAGACCGAGATGTTCGACGACTAGGCGCGCTTCCCGGCGCCTCTGTGGTAACATGGCCCGCAACCCGCCGACGCCACGCCGCGCACCGGGCGCGAGCGACTGCGCGCGGCGCGCGTGGATTGGTCGCCATGCCCATACTGGCCCTGGACGGATTGCGAGTGCTGGACGCCTCTCAGGGCGTCGCCGGGCCATACTGCGGCAAACTGCTCGCCGAGTACGGCGCGGAGGTCATCAAGGTCGAGCCGCCCCGCACCGGCGACGAGAGTAGGCGCCACGGCCCGTTCGCCCCTGACGCCCCCCGCATCGAGGGCAGCGCGCTGTTCCTTCACCTCAACACCAACAAGAAGGGCATCACGCTCGACTTGGATAGCGACGAGGGCCGCAACCTGTTCCTGCGCCTCGCCTCCGAGAGCGACGTGGTGGTCGAAAGCGGTTCGCCCGGCCACCTGGAGTCTCGAGGCGCGGGCTACGAGACCCTCAGCCGAGCCAGGCCCAGCCTGGTTCTGACGTCGGTTACCCCGTTCGGCCAGACCGGGCCCTACAGCCAGCACGAGTATACCGAGCTGACCGTATTCGCGCTGGGAGGCGGGATGTTCCGTGAGGGACTCCCAGACCGCGAGCCGTTGATGTACGGAGGCGAAATTGCCCAGTACTTCGCGGGCACTTCCGCCGCGGCCGCCACTACGGCTGCTTGCGTAGGCGCAGGCCTGACGGGGCAGGGCAGGTGGATCGACATATCGATCATGGAGTGCTTCGCCGGCCATCCGCACCAGATCGGGCGACGCGCTCCCTTCGTCTACGATGGCGAGGTCGACCGCCGCACAACCCCGCACGAACCGGTGGCGGGCACGCGCGAGACGTTCGCCGTCGGCACCTTTCGATGTAAAGACGGCTACTTCAGTTTCCTACCGCTGGGCCCCAGGATGTGGCCCTACTTCACGCGCATGATCGACGCGCCCGAACTGATCGATGACCCTCGCTTCGCGACTCCCCGCGAGCGCGAACCGTACCACTACGAGCTACTTGGCAGGTTCCAGGACTGGCTGGACGCCCACACCAGGGAGGAGGTGTTCGAGGCAACACAGCGCGAGGGCATTCCCGGCGGTCCGGTTCTGGTCACCGGCGAAGTGTTGACTAACGAGCACCTGAATGCGCGGCAGTACTTCCAGCGGATAGAGCATCCCCTGGCCGGCGAGCTTACATACAGCGGCTCGCCATTTAAGCTTGACGGCTTGCCAGTAGACCAACCGTGTCCGGCGCCCACCCTTGGACAGCATAACGAGGAAGTGCTCGGACAAGTACTGGGCCTGGACGCCCCCACAATCGCCGGGCTTCGGCGGCGCGAGGTCATCTGACGCCATGATGGGAAACACCAAAACCAGTCTGCCCCTCGAGGGTGTGCGCTCGCTCGAACTGGCTGAGATCTGGGCCGGGCCCTTCTGCGGAGTGTTGATGGGCGACCTGGGCGCGGAGGTCATCAAGGTCGAGTCCCTGCAGCGCATTGCTCGCGGGCCTGTCAGGCCGCCCGCGGGCTCTGCCGGCTATCCCGACTCCGACCCCGGAGAGCGGCCCTGGAATCGCAGCGCCAACTTCAACGGGCTCAACCGCAACAAGGCCGGACTGACGCTGGACTTGGGAACGCCCCTGGGCGCGGAGGCGTTCAAGGAGCTGGTGAGCGTGAGCGACGTGGTCGTGTCGAACTACGCCTATGGCGTCTTGACCGAGAAGTTTGGCCTCGATTACGAGACTCTGAGGCGAGTGAAGCCGGACATCGTGATGCTGCTCATGCCGGGCTTTGGCAACACCGGCCCCTATCGCCGCTATCGCAGCATGGGCATGACTATCGACGCGCTATCCGGGCATTCAGCGCTTCGCGGCTACCCCGACGAGGACCTTTCCACGCTGTCACCCGTGCACCACCCGGACGCGGTCGGCGGCGCTACCGCGGCATTCGCCGTCTGCGCGGCTCTTCACCGGCGCAACCGGACCGGTCAGGGACAGTTCATCGACATGGCCCAGGCTGAGGCGTTCATCCCCCACATGGGAGAGGCTGTGCTGGAGTACGGCATGACCGGCCGCCAGAGGGCGCGCCGCGGCAACCGTCACCCGGATATGGCTCCCCACGGCGTGTACCCGTGCCAGGGAGAGGACAGGTGGGTTGCCATCGCCGTCCGATCTGACAGCGAGTGGCGGGCGGCGTGCGCCGCGATGGACTCGCCGGATCTGGCCGACGACCCGCGTTTCGCCCGGCTGGACGCCCGGCTGAGCAACTGCGACGAGTTGGACGGCGCTGTTGCGCGCTGGACAAGCGGACTCGACCGCTACGAGGTGACACGTCGGCTTCAGGTTGCCGGGGTTCCCGCCGGACCAGTGCTCGATTGCGGCGCGGACGCATACGACGACCCGCATCTGCAAGCCCGAGACTACTTCCAACAGGTCACGCATCCAGAGGCCGGCACGTACTTGCTCAGCGGCCCGATGTGGAAGCTGTCAGGCCAGGGGGAGCCGAGACACGAACCGGCGCCCGGCCTCGGCGAGCACAACTCCCACGTGCTGCGCGAGCTGCTGGGCGTAACGGACGCTGCCTACTCGGAGCTGGAGCGCGAGTTGGTGATAGGCGACACCCCGCTCGAAGGCTCGGACATGGGCGGCGTACGCCGCGTACGCCGCGAGGCGGCCCGCCGGGGCGGGTAGGGGGACCGTTCCGGCCGCCACCGTTCTATCTCCACACCCTAGGAGGCTCCATTTCCCCCCGGCACGCCGGATGGAGGCTACCGCCGGAAGGAGATGCGCTTGAACGTCTCCGCGTACTGCATCCCCTTGCCCTTGGCGTGCTCTCGCCGCCACTGGCGCAGACGCTCCCCCATGCGCTCCACGGTACCGTCGCGAATCTCGCCTATCTGGGACTCGTGCGCGACGATGGCCTCTATCGACGTATCCATGTAGTCGGTCACGTCGATCCACAGGTCCGGCTCGGGGTGGCCGTTGATCCACACCTCGCCCACCTTGTGAGGCTCGAAACCGCCCTCCAGCAGCTCAGGGAACGTGAGATGGTCCCGCGCCGTGGGGAAGATCGCCGCTAGCGTCGCCTCCCCTGCGGCCATGTGGTCGGGATGCCCGACGCCCCAGTAGCCATCCAGCGTTCTCATAGGATACTGGCATATAACCACGTCCGGCTTATGGCGACGTATCTCTCGGGCTATATCACGCCGCAGCTCCAGTGTGGGCTGCAGCATGCTGTCCTCGTACCCCAAGAAGACTACGTCCTTCAGGCCCAGCACCTTGCCGGCGTTTATCTGCTCCAGCTGCCTCACGCGGGCAAGCTCGTCGGGATCGAACTCGCGGTCGCTCGTGCCCTTGCTGCCGTCGGTGCAGAGCACGTAGACCATATCCCATCCCTCGGCGCACAACTTGGCAACGGTGCCCGAGCAGCCGAACTCCGCATCGTCGGCGTGCGCGACCACCACCATGCCGCGGGTGAAATCGTTATCATTGTTCCGGTTCATCTATCCTCCCTGGGTCAAGACTGGCGAATCCATCCACGTGCGGGCCGCTGGCGAGACCCAGGCGGCACGCCGTGAATTGCCCAATCGGTATTGTGCTAACTCCTATCCGGTCTGTTTCTGCTTCCCGCCGCTTACTCCATTCCGGTCGCCTTCGCCACCTGCGCGAATACATCCTGGGC
The DNA here is from genome assembly GCA_951812395.1 of uncultured Dehalococcoidia bacterium. GTDB lineage: Bacteria > Chloroflexota > Dehalococcoidia > Lucifugimonadales > CATOSD01 > CATOSD01. The sequence continues at coordinate 946,974 of CATOSD010000002.1, read as the reverse complement.
GAGCAGCGCGTCGCTGGCGTGCTGTATCGCCTCCATCACCGGCGCGGGATAGACTCCCACGGCTATCATGCCCACGAACAACGCTCCCAGCACCCACAGCGTCAGGAGCGGCACACGGATGGGCGACGGGTCTTCAGCGCGCTCGATGTACATCTGGCGCACTATGGACAGGTAGTAGTAGAGCGAAATGACGCTGGCGAATATGGCGAGTCCCGCGAGCCAGAGCAGCCCCTGTGCGGCCGCCGCGTTGAAGAGGTAGAACTTGCTGGCGAATCCGGCGAATATCGGCAGCCCGGCGAGCGAGAACAGCGCTACTGCCAGCACCATTGCCACGGCGGGCGAGCGCCTGGACAGCCCGGCAAGTCCGGCTATCTCCTCGCTTCGAGTCACGTTGTACACGGCGCTAATCGCCAGGAAGGCGGCCATGTTCGTGATGGCGTAGGCCACAAGGTGCAGCATGATCCCGTTGGACGCCAGGTGCGACAGCGTCGTCGACACTCGGCCGTCGCCGTCCACCGCCGCGAGCGCCGCGATGCCCATGAGCAGGTAGCCCACGTGGCCTATGCTGGAGTAGGCCAGCAGCCGCTTGATGTTGCTCTGAGCCAACGCGACGAGGTTGCCCAGCACCATCGTCAGCGCCGCCATCACAACGATAATCGTCTGCCAGTCCGCGGCTGCCGGCATCAGAGCCTCGACGAACAGCCTCAAAGCCAAGGCGAACGCGGCGGCCTTCGATCCCACCGCGAGGTAGGCCGTTATGGGTATGGGCGCGCCCTCGTAGGCGTCCGGAGCCCACATGTGGAATGGCACTGCGGCAACCTTGAAACCGAGGCCCGCGACTATTAACGTGAGGCCCACCAGCACACCCGGGCTGAGATCCGGCGACGCCGCAAGCGCCTCGCTGATCCCCTCGAAACTGGTCGTTCCCAGCAGGCCGTACACCTGGCTTATGCCGTACAGCAGCAGGGCCGACGACAGCGCTCCCAGCAGTATGTACTTGGTGCCCCCTTCGTTGGACTTGGGATTGTAGCGATCGTAGGAGACCAGCACATACAGCGAGAAGCTGAGCAACTCAAGCGCAATGTAGGCCGTGAGCAGCTCTCCCGACATCGCCAGCAGCATCATGGCGACAACGCTGAACAGCACAATGCCGTAGTATTCTCCCGGGTGGTCGAGGTGACGGCGGACGTACTCGACAGAGGCCAGGATCACCACCGCGCCCAGCGCCAGGAAGAATCCCTTGAAGAAGAGCGCGTAACCGTCCACGACCAGCAGGCCGTCGTACAGTTCATCCTTCGTCGACCAGAGCTGTGCAAGCGCCACCGCGAGTATCACGACGAGGCCAATCGCCGACACGTACCCGAGCAGGTGCTTGCGCTCACGGCGCAGCACGAAGTCCAGGCTAAGGACGGCAAACGCCAGTCCCGTCACCAGGAATTCAGGCACTAACAGCAAGAAGTTGTTACTCATACACTCCCAGCACGAAGCCTAACCAAACCTGCTCAGCACGTCCGCGACGCCGCTGTCTATCACTCTAATGAATGGGAAGGGGAACAGCCCAACCAGCAGGATGAAACCGGCCAACACCACCGTCGACACCTTCTCCAGTCCGCTTGCGTCGGTCTGGTCGCGCCAGCGCTCGCCTAGCGGGCCGAACAGCACGCGTGCGAGCAGACGAAGAATGTACACGGCGGTTATCGCCGCGCCAATCACGCCCAGCACACCCAGGATTGGATACGTCTGGAACAAGCCCAGGAACACGAGCAGCTCGGCCACGAATCCGCTGAGCCCGGGCAGTCCCAGCGACGTGAGGCCGGCGATGACGAAGAAGGCCGCCGTGAAACCCATCCGCTTTGCCAAACCCTCCAAGGCGGCAATGTCGCGGGTGTGCGTCTTGTCGTAGATCACGCCCACGAGGGCGAAGAACAGCGCCGTCATCACGCCGTGTGAGAACATCTGGAGCACGGCTCCGTTCACGCCCAGCGGGTGAAGCGTCGCCAGCCCCATCAGCACGTACCCCATGTGGCTGACGCTGGAGTAGCCGATGACGTACTTCAGGTCTGTCTGTCCCATTGCGGAAATCGCGCCGTAGATCACGTTTACCGTGCCCAGCGCCACAAGCGCCGGCATCCAGAACTCCGCGCCCTCCGGCAGCAGGAACATTCCGATGCGGAGTATGCCGAACGCGCCCAGCTTCATCAGCACGCCTGCGTGCACCATGCTCACGGCAGTCGGCGCGGCCACGTGGCCGTCGGGCGACCAGGTGTGGAACGGCCACAGGCCCGCGAGCACGCCGAATCCGATGGCCAGGAATGGGAAGAACACCTTCTGGAATGTGGGCGAAAACTCGACGTTCTGAAGCTCGACTATGTCGAACGTGCCGAGCCCGGCCTCCGCGAAGATCGCAATGATGGCGATCCAGATGAGCACGCTTCCCGCCACGAGATAGATCGTCAGCTTCATCGCGCTGTATTCCTTGGTGCGCGAGAACGACGGGAAAGTGCTGCTGCTGCCCCACACCCCTATGAGCAGGTACATGGGCAGCACCGACAGCTCGTAGAAGAAGAAGAAGAAGAACAGGTCCAGCGTGGCGAACACACCGAACACTCCCGCGAGCAGCAGGAAGTAGAGGATGAAGAAGTCCTTGTTGCGCTCCTCTAGCTTGCACGACACCAGCACGCCGGTGAACATGACGATTCCGGTCAGAAGGATCATCGGCGCGGATATGCCGTCAATGCCCAGCGTCAGCGTTATCCCATCGTCGCCGAGTGGCCACGGGCCGGGTATGCTGAGCCATTGCCAGGTGCGGGTGAACTGCAGGCCGCCTTCGGCGTGGTCGTAGAATCCGAAGGCGTAGAAGCTGAGAATCATGCACGCGAAAGCGAACGCCGCGGCTGTCCAGCGCACGGTCTGCGCGCGGTAGCCGGGAATCGCGATGAGTAGCGCCGCCCCCACCATCGGCAGCGCGATCAGCGCGATTAACAGATAACTGTCGAGTGTATCCAGCATGGGCTACGCCTGGTCCCGCTCCCTTACCGGTAAGTTAGTGCCGAAGCGCACGCCAAAGCCGTCGGGGTCGGCGATGGTGAAGTCACGCAGGCCGTAGTACTGGTCGGCGATGGGTCGAACAACGCGCGCGCCCATCTCGTGAGCAAGCTCCCAGTACCGGTCCACGTCCGGCGCCATCACCCGAACGTTGGCTTGCGGCGAGTCCGGTACGGGGCCTAGCCCGCCCGGCTCGTCCAAGTACAGGTGGTGGCCCTCCCACGTGAGCTCGACGAAGTCGCCGTCGTCCCGGAGAATCTCGAATCCCAGCCGCTGGTAGAATTCGACCGAAACTCTGATGTCTCGCACGAATATCTCGGTGACCAGTTGCTCAGTTGAGTCTATGTAGCGCTCCAAAGCGATCCTTTCGATTCAAGGTCCCTCTCCCCCTCGATGGGATGGGGGTGCCCGTGCCGCCTCAGGCCAGCACCAACCACCACAGCGCCGACAGGGCAAGCACGCCCAGGACCATTACCAGCCCATAGTTGTACAGCCGTCCAGTCTGCGCGAGACGCATCCTCAGGGCCGAAAGCATCACCGACCAAGCCGGCCCGTCCACACCTGTGTCGTTGACCACCACGCGGTCGAACAGCGCGACAAAGCGGCTGAACGCCAGCGCGAGCCGGTCGATCACCCACTGGAATACGTCATCCAGGTAGTACTTGTTCTCTAGCAAACGCAGCAGCCTGCTGTCCCGCCCCTCGAACGGCGTCACGTTTCCCCGTCCCCAGGAGCGCCAACCAAAGGCCAGTCCTGCCAGCACCAGCAATGCCGATACTACTGGGAGCCAGATGGGCGCGTGGTGAACGCCCCCACCAGTCAGGAAGCCGCCGAATCCGGTGTAGGAGTCACTCCACCCGTAGGCGATCAATCCGAGAATCAATGCGAACGGCGCCAGCACCGCCAGGGGGAGAGTCATCAGCCACGGCGACTCATGCGCCCCCTCTCCGCGGTTGTTCCCGAAACACACCACGAGCGCCAGCCGCGCCATGTACACGGCGCTGAGCACCGAGCCGCCCAGAGCGGCGATCAGCAGGACGGGGTGCCTGTGATCGAGCACGGCCAGCATGATCTCGTCCTTGCTGAAGAAGCCGCTGAGCGGCACAAGTCCGGCGAGAGATGCCGCGCCTATGACGAACGTAATCGCCGTGATAGGCATGACGCGCATCAGCCCTCCCATCTCGCGAATGTCGGTCTTCTCGGTGCCGTGCGTGACACTGCCCGCGCCGAGGAAGAGCAACGCCTTGGATACGCCGTGAGCTACCAGGTGTAGCATCGCGGCAGCGACGCTGAGCGCGCCCAGAGACAGCATCATCAGACCCAGGTGGCTGATGGTGGAATAGGCCAGCACGCGCTTGAGATCCGTCATCACCAGCGCGAGCGTGCCGGCGAACAGGAACGTCACCAGTCCGATCACACCGACCCCCAGCAGCACCAGCGGCGCAAGCTCGAACAGGGGCATCAGCCGGGCGACGAGATAGACGCCCGCGGCAACCATCGTCGCAGCGTGTATCAGCGCGCTCACCGGCGTGGGGCCTTCCATCGCGTCGGGCAGCCACACATGGAACGGAAACTGTGCGGACTTGCCCATCGCGCCGAGGAAGATGAGCGCCATGGCCGCCGTCAGCGTTCCCTCCGCGATGCCACCTTGCTGCGCCACGTGGAATATCGTGGAAATCTCGAACGACCCCGTCGCCCGGTACAGCAGTATGATTCCGATGAGCAGCCCGACGTCGCCGATCCGGGTTGTGATGAACGCCTTCTTCGCCGCCTCCGCCGCCGAGCGCCGCTCGTACCAGAATCCGATCAGCAGGAACGAACCCAGCCCGACCAGCTCCCATGCGACGTAGAGGAACACAAGGTTGTCGGCCAGCACCAGCGCCAGCATCGCGGCCGCAAACAGCGCGTGCGCCGCGAAGTACCAACCGAAGCGCGGGTCGCCCTTCATGTATGACACCGAGTAAAGTTGGACTAGCAGCGCCACGAACGTCACAAGCCCCAGCATGGTCACCGACAGCCGATCGACCGTAACTCCCCAGGTGATGTTGGTCTCTCCGATGGAAAGCCAATTTATGCTGAAGAAGGCGTCGCCGTTGCTAAGTAGATCGGCGAACACGAACCAGAACAGCACGAACCCCAGCGCGATGGCGGCGATGGAGACGAACGCCCCCTTGCCGGGAAGGAATCTGCCGACAATGGCGACGATGAAGAATGCGGAAGCGCTGAGGGCCGGAATGACCCACGCCCAGTTCGTGCCTATGGTGTCGGCTAAAGGCATCTGTCTCTACAGCCTGATACAGGCTCGCAGACCGCCCGCATCTCGGTACGCGCATGGCTCCCTTTGGATGGCCATCGCGCTACCACTTCAGCAGGTCCAGCTCGTCCACGTTCACGGATGAGCGGTTACGGTACAGCCGCAGGATGATTGCTATGGCGAGCGCAAGCTCGGCCGCGGCGATGGTGATGACGAACACCACTATCACCTGGCCCAGCGCGCGCTGCGGCTCGGCGAAGTCCATGAATGCTGAGAAGCCAATCAAGTTGATGTTGACGGCGTTCAGCATCAGCTCGATGGACATGAGAATGAGCACCGCGCTGCGCTTTGCCAGCACGCCGTACAGCCCGATGGCGAAGAGCGCGGCGCTGAGCACTTGGAAGTGCGCGAGCTCTATCAATCGCGCCCTCCGGTGTTTCGCACTAGTATGACGGCCCCAATCAGCGCAACCAGCAGTATAAGCGAGGCCACCTCGAACGGCACCGCCCATTGCGCGAACAGCGTGTCCCCGAACACCTCGAACCCCACGCCCTGGCGGACAGGTTCCCCGTCCGGGCCCGTTCGAGTCCTGGTGCTGGTCGCCAACACCGAGGCCACCAGCAGTCCCAGCACGCCGAGCGCCACAATCGCCGCGATGGGCCACTGGCGATTATCGGTAATGCGCTCAAAGTCCTGGATGCGAGTAAGCATCAGCGCGAACAGTATGACAATTACGATGGCGCCGCCGTAAATGAGCAGCTGCACCAGTGCCAGAAACTCGGCGAACGCCAGCAGAAAGAGACCGGCAACACCTATGAGTGAGGCAAGCAGGGCAAATGCCGCGTAAACGATGTTGCGGGTGAGAACCACACCCAACGCGCCGCCCAGCGTCAGCGCCGCGGCGGCGTAGAACAGGATCAGAGAAGGCGTTACCATCCTCGGGCGGGTGCTCCGTCTTTTGTGCCGCGCCTCAAATCTGCGCTTATGCGCAAGTCCGTCGACACTGGGTTGGCAGGTTCAGTGCGCCTCACGGCGATTCGGACTCGGACTCTTGCGCTTCCTGGCCCTCGCGCTTGGCCGCCGCGCGGGCACGTGCTGCTGCCAACCGCTCTTCTTTGCTCATCGCCACCGCAGGCTCCGCAGACCCGGCCTCCTGGCCCTCGCGCTTGGCCGCCGCGCGGGCACGAGCCGCCGCCAGTCGCTCTTCCTTGCTCATCGCCGCCGGTAGCGCCGCCGTCCCGGACTCCTGGCCCTCGCGCTTGGCCGCCACGCGGGCCCGGGCCGCCGCCAGTCGCTCTTCCTTGCTCATCGCCGCCGGCGGCGCCGCCGTCCCGGACTCCTGGCCCTCGCGCTTGGCCGCCGCGCGGGCCCGGGCCGCCGCCAGACGCTCTTCTTTGCTCATCGCCACCGCAGGCTCCGCGGACCCGGCCTCCTGGCCCTCGCGCTTGGCCGCCGCGCGGGCCCGGGCCGCCGCGAGACGCTCTTCCTTGCTCATCGCCGCCGCTGGTGCGGGCGGCGCGGCAGACGGCGTCGGCTTCTGGACTGGCACGCCGCTGTTCTTCTCCGGCTGCGTCGGCTTCCAACCCGTCTTGTCCTGATACTCCTGCCCCATCTCCAGCAGCTTGGGCAGGTCAGCGCGGTTGCCGTTCCGTTCGTACTTGCTCAACTCGTGCTCGTGACTCATCTCGATTGCGTCGAAATTGCACACGTCGACGCATATGCCGCACAGGATGCAGCGCCCCAGATTGATCTCGAACTCGCTGATGATCTTACGCCGACGGCTGGTGCCCTCTGCGTGCTTCGGATTGTCCGTCATCTGCGCGCTCATGCACTGCGTGGGACAGTTGCGTATGCACACCATGCAGCCGGTGCAGTAAGGCTCGGGGACGTCACCATCCCAAAGCAGGGCAGGAAAGCCCATGTAGCGGTCCTGCACCGCCAGCCGCTTCTGCGGCTCCGGGTACTCGGCCGTTACCGGCTTCCGTCCCGCCGTCTTGAGAGTTACTTTCAGCCCTTCGAGAAAACCTATCATTTAACTTTTCCAGATAGTACTGTCTGCGATCCAGCCATAGGGTAGCTTTCGCACCGCGACGACCGTCGCCGCCCTATCTCCGCAAACTGCTGGCCGCGTGCACCGTGACCGTATCCCTCTCGATATCGGTCCCCGGCTTCTTCGAGATCACGTAGAAAGCGCCTCCCAATACTACCACAGACGCGACGCCCAGCACCCACAGCGGAAACTCGTAGAACATCACCACACCGGTCAACACTATGTTGAGGAACGACAGCGGCACCAACAGCTTCCAGCCAAATGCCATCAACTGGTCGATCCTCAGCCGGGGATAGGTCCCCCTTATCCAGAAGATGACCAGGATCACGGCGTAGGTCTTTGCGAGGAACCATGCCACCGACAGGGCCGAATTCGCCAGGCCCTCGAACGGCATGGCCGGCCATCGCCACCCGCCCAGGAAGAGCAGCACCGTCAGGGCGGCGATGGTGAAGGTATTGACGTACTCGGCGAGGAAGAAGACGGCCCAGTGCGCGCCGCTATACTCCACGAACGGTCCTCCGACGACCTCGGACTCCGCGTGGTGGATGTCGAACGGTGTGCGCCCCAACTCGGCCAGTCCCGCGAGCAGGAATATGAACAGACCCAGCGGCTGGATGAGTATGTAGGCGAAGTCGGCCTGCGCGTCCACGACGTCCCGCAGGTCTAGCGATTGTGCCAGCATCGCCACGGCAAGAATCGCCATTATGAAGGGTATCTCGTAGCTGACTAACTGACCTGCCGCGCGTAGGCCGCCCAAAATGGCGTACTTATTCGCCGACCCCCAGCCCGCCATCACAAGGCCCATTACCGACAGTACCGACACCGCCACGATGTAGAAGAGGCCGAGCTCCAGGTTACGCAGCACCAAGTCGCGCGTCACCGGAATAGTGACCCACAGCAACAGCGCCGGCACGAACACGGCGATTGGCGCCAGCCAGTAGACACGCCTGTCCGCCCAGGAGGGCAGGATGTCCTCCTTAGTCACCAGCTTCAGCGCGTCCGCGATTGGCTGCAGCGCCCCGTGGAAGCCGACGCGCATTGGCCCCATTCGCATCTGGATTCTGGCCAGCGCCTTGCGCTCGAGCCAGGTCAAAGCCAACACCATGACCGACAGGAACACCAGCAGCCCCGTAGCCGCCGCGCCGTACAATGCGATCTGCTCGGCGCTCACCTGTCCACCTCGCCCAAGATGATGTCGATGGACCCCAGTATCACCACCGAGTCCGCGACGTAGGCGTTGCGGAGCATGTGCTGAAGCGCCTGAAGCGTGGCGAACGACGGCGCTCTCACCTTCACGCGGTAGGGCTTATCGCTGCCGTCGCTCACCAGGAAGACGCCGAAGTCTCCTCGCGGCGACTCTGTGCGCACATAGGCCTCGCCCTTGGGAGGACGCAGGATCCGCCGTACGTTCGCCATGATCGGCCCGTCCTCCAGTTGGGACATCGCCTGCTCTATGATGCCTATGGACTGGCGCATCTCCTCTACTCGCACGTAATACCGGTCCCAGCAATCACCATAGGTGCCCACCGGGACCCCGAAGTCAAAGCGGTCGTATATGAGGTACGGATCAGAAGTACGAACGTCCTCGGCGACGCCGCTCGCCCTCAGGCTGGGGCCGGTCACGCCAAGCTCCAAAGCGTCCTCGGCCGAGATGGCGCCGATACCCTTGGTGCGCGCCAGGAACATCTCGTTCTGGGACAGCAGCTCGTCGCACTCCTCGACGCCGCGCTTGAGCTGGTCAAGCAGTGTCGATACTCGTTTGCCAAAATCCTCCGGCAGGTCTTCTTTTACGCCACCGATGCGTATGTAATTGTGCATCATGCGCGCGCCGGTCACGCTCTCGAACAGCGCCTGAATGCGCTCGCGCTCGCGAAATCCGTACAGCACTGGCGTCATCGCGCCAACGTCCAGCCCGTAAACTCCGTAGAACAGCATATGGCTCGCCACGCGGTTCAGCTCGCACAGAATGACCCGGATGAGGTTGGCCCTCTCGGGCACTTCCAATGCCATCAACTTTTCGGCAGCGAGGCAGAAGGCAAGCTCGCCGTTCAGGTTCGCCACGTAGTCCAGCCGGTCGAACAGGGTTATGACCTGGCTGTAAAGTTCCCCCTCGGACAGCTTCTCCGAGCCCCGGTGAAGGTAGCCAATGTGTGGCTCGGCCCGCACGATACGCTCGCCGTCCACCCAGATGACGAGCCGGAACACGCCGTGCGTGCTCGGGTGCTGCGGCCCCATGTTTATCATGAGGTCTATTGCGTCGGCTTGCTGTGTGGGTTGCTCTTGTATCTGCATGATTGGGCTTGTTACCCTACCACTCCTCATAGTCGTGGAATGGGAAGCTCTTGAGCCCTGGATGTCCCTCGAAGCCGTCGTACAGCAACAGCGGAGCGAGATTAGGGTGGCCTTGGAATACGACCCCGAAAAGATCGTGGCCCTCGCGCTCGAACCAGTCGGCGCCGCGCCAGATAGAGATCACCGATGGCACCAGGGGGTTGTCGTGGGGCACCGATGTCTTCACCACCAGCTTGTGCCGCGTCTCGCGCGAAAACAGGTGGTAATTGACCTCCAGCCTGTCCTCGTAGTCCACGACGGACAGGCAGCGCAGGTAGTGCAGCGAAAGTCTGGGGTCTCTTCTGAGAATACGGCAGGCTGCCGGGACGTCCTGCGGTTCCACGGTCAGCGTGACCTCGTCCACGGCGGCGTCCACCTGCGTCTCGATGCCCCGGAGCGCCTCTGGGAGCAACTTCGACAGCGCCTCGGCCTGCTCGTCCAGTGAGACCGCGGCGACCGGGACGGGGGGCTCGCGCCTTTGCGGGCGGTTAGGACGCTGAGCTTGCGCCACTTTGCCTGGCGTCCTGGGAAATCTTCTCCTGAAGCTGCATGATGCCGTTCATCAGCGCCTCAGGGCGAGGAGGGCAGCCCGGCACGTATACGTCAACCGGAATGAGATGGTCGACGCCCATCACCACGGAATAGGAGCGGTAGTAGGGGCCGCCGTTGGTCGCGCAACTGCCCATGGCGATGACCCACTTGGGGTCGGGCATCTGCTCATAGAGCAGCTTGATCGGTTCCGCCATCTTCTTGACCACAGTACCCGCCACTATCATCACGTCCGCCTGCCTGGGCGAGGGCCAAGTCACCACGCCAAAACGGTCCAGGTCGTGGTGCGACATATGCGTGCTAATCATCTCGATGGCGCAGCAAGCCAGTCCGAAGGACAGCGTCCAAAGCGACGACTTTCGCGCCAGCGCGAAAAGCTCGTCCGACTTGGCCGTGAGCGCGTTGGGAAGAACGCGCTCGAACACGCTCTCCGCCGGCCGGTTCCCCTTGTCGGGCTCATATCCTTGGCCCAGCCTCACCTCCACTGCAAAACCCCCTTGCGCCAACCGTAAATGACGCCGAAAAACAGAATGGCGATGAACACCAACATCTCGTAGAACACCGCGGGAATGGACGTGAGGAACACCAGCGCCCACGGGAACAGGAAAACAGCTTCGACGTCGAAGATGAGGAACAGGATGGCAAACACGTAATAGCGGATCTGTATCTGCGACCAGTTGAAGGGCGCCGGCTCGATTCCGCACTCGTAGGGAATCTCTTTGATAGCGGATTTGCGCTTCGGCGCGAGGATGAAGGAAGCAGCGAACATCCCGACAATGGCCGCGAATCCGATGCCGGCGACGATGAGCACGGCCACCCAGTTGGTCTCGAAACCCTCCGGCAAATCACCACCTCAAAGCTATTGCTGCTAGCCGACAGTGTAGCACCGCCCGAAAATTGGTGTCAATCGCGAGAGAAGGGATGAAGCTGTCTCAGATTACTAGGTGCCCTTCTCGAGCCGTCATTCGTCTTTGCCGCGAATGAACGTCACCCCCGTGAAACTGGGGTGGGAACCCAGGGGGCCGGGGCCTCCGTGTAGAGTCCGCCTAGTAATCTGACACAGGCTCTAAAGTGAAGGTAGAGGGGCTGACCTTGACCGAGTTGCACTATAATGACATCATGGTGTGGGTATGGACCTAGCTTCAGTTGTCTGCATGATTTAGAGGGAAGAACCGCAATGGTCAACTTTGATCAACTAAAGAGAGCTCGCTCTACGAGTAAGCCGATACACCCCAAGGACATCTTCCTCAGATTGCCTAAGCCACAGGGGGTAGACGATCTGTGGCAGAGTCAGGCTGAGGCACTTGATGTGTGGTTCGAGAGAAGAGAGCAGCAAGACTTGGTGATAAAGCTAAATACAGGTGGTGGGAAAACATTGGTGGGTTTGCTCATGGCCCAGTCCACACTTGCCGAAAAGGGCGGACCCGTACTCTATCTTTGCGCGACAGTGCAACTTGCTCGGCAGACAATTTCACATGCCGCGCTGTTCGGCATCCCAGCGATACCTTATGTGCCTGGACAGGAGTTCGACAGCGCATTCCTCAATGAAAAAGCAATCATGGTCGCCTCATACCAAGCGTTGTTTAACGGGTTGAGCAGATTCGGTACAGTGGGTGGATGGCGGGAGATAGTTCGCCCAACCGCAATCGTGTTGGACGATGCCCACACCGCATTTTCGACAGTCCGCGACCAGTTCACGATTTCAATAGGGAGAGATCGCCAGCCTGAACTGTACCAAGAGCTTACGCAGAGTTTCCGACACGCCTTTGCGGAGATTGGAAAGCAGGGCACCTTTGATGACGTAGCTGAAGACAGGTACGACGCGGTCTTGGAAGTTCCCTATTGGAATTGGGTGGCACGCTGTCAGGAGATTCGGCAGAAACTTGGAATCGTTCAGAATCTACACTTTCCCTGGCAGTGGCCGCTTCTCCGAGATCACTTTGACAAGTGTCACGCATTCGTCAGTCGTCGCGAATTCGTTGTGAGCCTCATCTATCCGCATGTTGAAATGTTCCCGACATTTCACAATTGTCCACGACGCATTTACATGTCGGCTACCGTCGCCGATGACAGTTCGATAGTGCGCACTTTCGGTGCGGATAAACTAGCCGTATCAGAACCGATTTCCCCTACATCGCTAGCTGGTGTTGGCGAGAGGATGATTCTCGTCCCTGACCTTATGAAGATTAACCGCAACGAGATCACTCCCGCTCTAAAGCAGATTGTTGAGTGGGCATCTGACAAGCGTGGAGTTGTCATACTCGTGCCGTCTACAAGGCTGGCTCAGCTCTGGGAAGACACCGCCGAAATAGTTGATGGTGATTCCGTAGCCTCCGTGGTCGACGATTTGGTCAATAGGTCAAAGAACGGACCAGTGGTTATGGCTAACCGCTATGATGGAATTGATCTGCCAAATGACAGTTGTAGGCTTTTAGTTCTGAGTGGACTACCTAGCAGTAGTAACGCGTATGACATGTACAGGGCCACGGTGTTCGAGGGTAGCTCAACAATCAATACCACAATCGCTCAACGATTAGAACAGGGGATGGGTAGGGGGACTCGTGGAGCAGGCGATCACTGTGTCGTCATTCTTGCAAGCACATCTCTGACGAAGTGGGTCAGCAACTATGCGAACCGGGCACTCCTCACATCACCGACCCGCGCTCAACTGAACCTAGGAATCGCCATTAGCGAGAAGATTCACTCTCTGAGCCAGTTAGGGGACACAGTGCGTCAGTCCTTCAACAGAGATCAGGGTTGGGTAGAGTACCAAGCGCAAGTGCTGGCGGAGGAAACTTCAGCTGCCTCGGTCAACGAAACCAGTCTGCTCGTGGCAGGCCAAGAGAGACGTTTCTTTCGGCTCATGCTTGATGGTTACTATGACAAGGCGATTACCCAACAGAGTGGATTTGTTGAAGGCCACCCTGAGTTAGATACAAATGTAAGGGGATGGCTACACCAGCAGTCCGCAAGGGCAGCATTTCTCTGGGGGCACCAAGACAAAAGTGACGATCTGCAGCGTCAGGCTTACGCTGACAACAGAATGTTGCTTAGGCCTAGAGTGGCTCCTCACTACACCCCATTGTTGTCCCCAACCATCCAGTCCGAGCAAATAATTGGTAAATTGAAGGCCTATCACCCACGCCGTGGACTTCTCATTGAACTTGAGGAGTTAGCTGATCTGCTCACGCCAGGGGCCACAAGCAACCAGTTTGAGGAGTCTCTCAAAAGGCTAGGCCTCCTCTTGGGTTACGAAGCAAGCCGTCCCGAAAAGGAGGACGGGGTAGGGCCGGATGTCCTATGGATCCTTAGTCAAGAAGATGCGCTTGTGATTGAAGCCAAGAGCCGCAAGACCGACGGAAAGCCCATTAACAAGTCTGAACATGGACAACTTCTTGAGTCTGTGAATTGGTTCTCAGAAAATTATCCGGCGCACACTGGCCATGCGGCAGTCGTGAATGCTGTACCCTTTGTGACTCAAAATGTCACACCAGGTTCCACATTCGCTCTCACGTTAAACAATCTGGACTTGCTGATTCAGAATGGCCGAACACTGTTCCAAGAACTCGTTTCAACAAATGTCGCCGAAGACACACTGTTAGCACGTTGCGAGCAACTGTTAAGTGAACTCCAGCTGACCCCGAACGGAATGCTAACCTACCTTGAGGCGCTCCACTGGAAACCATAGCTTCTTGCCGCACTATTGCACAATCTGAGTAGAGGCGCTCATTAGCCACTACCACGGAATGACGCCCACGCCTTTCTGCCGTAAGCAGGGAGTTGCAAACCTCTAGATGCCACAGTTGCGGCACAGTCGTGCCGTCCTCTTTGAGCCGTTCAAGAGTCTCGTTAGCTCGTGCCTCATCTTCATCATCCAGCAGCCACGCCACTGTGACAGGGGCATCGACGACCATCAAGCTCACTGGCGGTGGCCTTCATAGCGCGCCACTAGTATCTCATCAGTTGTGAAGTTAATCCGCTTCCAAGACGCGCGGCGTCGACGAAACTCATCCACTGCCTTCTCTCCCCTGGCGCGGTCCTGAGCGCGAGCGGGAACAATGTGAACAACCGTCTTTCCGTGCCGGGTGATGGCTACGGTTTCTCCCCGCTCGACGGCTTTCAGGAGTTCGGCAAAGCGAGCCCTGGCTTCAGTTGCTTGAACATCTCGCATTTTCTCTCCAACAGGCTGTTTCGACTGGCCAACACTAGCATAGACTCCAAACTGCCACTACTACTTGGCGCCAACGCAGAACTCCGATTCTGCCAACCCCTCTTGAAACGCACGCACATCCGTGCTATTCTCCATTCTACGAGGGACCGACCCCGCCAACCCGCCACCCACGGACACGGCAGTTGGGACCTCCCGACTACCTGTCTCATTCCCGCCACATCAGTGGTGCTCCCAGACCTAAATCCAGTCTTGGCGGACCTACCAGGCAGCCGGGTCGGCAACACTCCCAGCTATGAGGCGGAACAGTATGGAACAGAACGGAACAGATTTCGCGGAAAACCTCACTCTCAGGCAACTTTCGGCTCCTGCTTTCTAGCTCAGGCGGACCCGCCCTGTGCCGCCGACTCAACTGGTAAAGGCTTAGCCAAACTGCCCCATCTGGCCCGCCCCGCGCCGGCTGTGCTAAACTCCATTCGCCCGGCAAACCAACACCAACGGCTGTCTGCCGCACCAGGAGATCGACCATGGTACCTCCGGAGAGTCTGTTCGGCGCCATCCCCACCTGGATAGGCGTCTACCTGGCAACCCTGCTGGCCTTCGGCGCGGCCGGGTACATCCTGCACCGCCGGGTGTTCAGCCTGGTGACGCTGGGCAAGCGGCCGAACCGCTTCGACCAGCCGGTTCGCAGGCTGTTCGGCGCGCTGCCTTTCACGCTGGGCCAGAAAAAGGTTCTCCAGAGCGTGTCGCTGCCCAGGGATAGGGCGGGCCTGGCCCACTTCTTCATCTTCTGGGGCTTTCTCTCCTTCACCACCAGCTACCTGCTCTTCATCTTCGCTGACGCGATCTGGCCGGCGTTCTCCGAGACGATCATTACCGAGACCGGCGTAAAGATATTCACCTTCTATCTGAATATTCTAGCCGCGGGCTTCTTCATCGTTCTCATCTGGGCGGGCGTCCGCCGGTGGGTAGTGCGTCCCAGCAGGCTGTCTTTCGACCTCACTCAGAAGAAGGAGTCGCTCGTCATTCTGCTCCTCATCGCACTGCTGATGGCGCTGACGCTGCTGACCGAGGCGTTCTACGTGACGGCGGGCGGCGAGGGTCCACACGCATCGGCCCCGATAGGCGGCGCGCTGGGCGACCTGTTCAAGGACGCTGGGCTGGGCGTCGACGCCGCCAACCTTCTCCAGGGACTGAGCTGGTGGGCGCACCTCGGCGTCATCCTGGGCTTCTCCGTGTACATCCCGCTGTCCAAGCACATGCACCTGGTCGCGGCGCCAATCAGCTTCTTCACAAGGTCGCTCGAGCCCAGGGGCACGCTTAACACACCGATGGACCTAGAGACCGCTGAGCGGTTCGGCGCGTCCAAAATCCAGGACTTCAACTGGCGCGAGCTGCTGGACGGCTACTCCTGCGCGGTCTGCGGCCGCTGCACCGACAACTGCCCGGCCAACATTAGCGGCAAGATCCTGTCGCCCATGCACATCGTAGAAAACATGAAAGAGCATGTGCTCGAGACCGGACCCAGCGTGGTGAGGGGCGAGGACGAGCAGGACGAGAAGCCGCTGATTGGCCGCTGGATACCGGAGGAGGCGCTCTGGGACTGCCTGACCTGCGGCGCCTGCGTGCGAGAGTGCCCGGTGGGGGTCGAGCACATCGATTCCATCGTCGACATGCGTCGCTACCTGGTGATGGAGAAGGCGGAGATGCCGGAGACCGCGATGAACGCCCTGCTGAGCATGGAGCAGCGCGGCCATCCGTGGCGCGGCACCACCTACACCCGTACGGACTGGGCCGACGGCCTGGACGTGAAGACGCTGGCCGAGCACCCGGAGGCCGAGGTTCTATTCTGGGTCGGCTGCACCGCCGCTCTCGAGCAGCGCAGCCAGAGCGTCGCGCGATCCATGGCCTCCGTGCTGAAGCGCGCCGGCGTGGACTTCGCCATCCTCGGCCCGGAGGAGACCTGCACGGGCGACCCCGCCCGTCGCATGGGCAACGAGTACCTATACCAGATTATGGCGCAGCAGAATATCGAGACGATGAACCGCTACAACGTCAAGCGCGTGGTGACAATCTGCCCGCACTGTTTCAACACCATCAAGAACGAGTATCCCCATCTCGGCGGCGAGTTCGAGGTGCAGCATTACAGCGAGTTCGTGGCCGATCTGATAGAGCAGGGCAAGATAAAGCCCCTGGTCACCATAGACGCCAAGGTCGCCTACCACGACTCCTGCTACCTGGGCCGGCACAACGGCATCTATGACGCGCCCCGGCAGATTGCCGACGCCATACCTGGCGTCAACCTCGTCGAGATGGAACGCCGGCGCGAGCGCGGGTTCTGCTGTGGGGCGGGGGGAGGCCACATGTGGATAGAGGAGAGCCGCGGCACGCGAGTAAACCACGTCCGCACAGGCCACTTCCTCGAAACCGAGGCGGACACCGTCGGAGTCTCCTGCCCATTCTGCCTGCAGATGTTCGAGGAAGGCATAGGCTCCAAGGACGCCCAGGACACCCGCCGCGCCAAGGACCTGCTGGAGCTGCTGGACGAAAGCCTGGGCTAGTCCCTTCAAACGAACTCCCCGACTTCCTCGATGGGAAGTGGAACCCATGACCGATGACAAACCCAGTATACCGGATCAAGACCATGAACCCGACCATGCCGAGCTCGCCCTGATCACCATGCGCCGGGCCGCGATCAAGGCTCATCACCGCGCCATCGAGACAACGGGCTCATTCCCGACCTGGAGAGACGGCAGGATAGTCTACTACACCGGAGTTTAGCCTGCCCGACGCGGTGTAGAGCGGCATTGTCGCGACGTGGCATTCAACGGCCGCTGACCGCCCCAACACGCAGAAGAAATCCAAGAACTCCCCTATATCACGCTTCTTACAAGGCCACCTCCGGAAAAGTCCTCAAAAGATCCCCTGAAAACCCTGTTGACAAGCTTCACTTTCTCTGCTAGCTTTGCGTTCCGGCTGCGCGACATGTGTTGATTTCCCACACGCTGGGTGTGGGAAAGCGGCAAGTTAGGGTCGATCGCACCGCTCGGCGCCAGCGCAAGGCCGACCGAAAATCTACAAATTCATCATTCAACAGTTCAGCGGAGGTGTATAGCGAAATGATAGAATTCAAGGCGTGCTCTCGGTGTAAGGGAGACGTCAAGACCAACCAGGACATCTACGGCCCATACAGGCAGTGCCTGCAGTGCGGGCGCATGCAGGATGTAAAGGTCGTCGCGGACAAGCGCGAGGCCGTTGGCAGCAAGAACAGGGCCGCATAGAGTCAGGCGCCGCAAGGCGCAATCGTTACAGCCAAACGGGGGGCTTCCGGCGACGGAAGCTCTTTTGTTTGCTCGGCTGCAACCGCATCGGGAGATGCCGTGTTGCCTCTTGGTGGGCCGTGGCGGATAATGCGCTCGTGGCGCGCAGCGCCCGACCGAGACGACAACAGACCGAGGAGCAGGCCATGAGAATGTACATCGGGGGAGAGTGGGTAGACAGGGAGGGAAAGGTGAACGTGTTCAATCCCTACGACGGCTCGGTGATCGACACTGTGCCGTCTGCGGGCGTCGAGGACGTTGACTTGGCCATCTCGAGCGCCGGGCGCGGCGCGAGTGAGATGGCCCGGCTGACCGCCTACGACCGCTTCGCCATTCTCCGGAGGGCCGCCGACATCTTGAACGAGCGCCGGGAGGAGTTGGGCCGCCTGATCACGTTGGAAGAGGGTAAGGTCATCGCCGAAGGCCGCACTGAGGTGGACCGGGCGGTGCAGACAATCAGCCTGTCCGGCGAGGAGGCGAAGCGGCTCTACGGCGAGACCGTGCCCTTCGACGCCGCTCCGAGCTATACCGGTCAGATGGGATTCACCCTTCGCGTGCCCTGCGGCGTGGTCGCAGCCATCAGCCCGTTCAACTTCCCCCTCAACCTCGTCTGCCACAAGGTCGGCCCCGCGCTCGCCGCCGGCAACGCCGTGATTATCAAGCCCGCGTCGGACACCCCATTGTCGGCGCTCAAGCTGACAGAGGTGCTGCTGGAGGCGGGCGCGCCGCCAGAGGCCGTACAGTGTGTGACAGGTCCCGGAGGCACGGTGGGCGACGCCCTGGTGTCCGACCCCCGCGTGCGGAAGGTCACCTTCACCGGAAGCCGCGAGGTCGGCGAGCATATCTGCCGCGTGGCCGGCCTGAAGAAGGTCACCATGGAGCTCGGCTCGAATTCGCCGCTTATCGTCATGCCCGACGCCGACCTGGGCAAGGTCGTGGGCGCCACCATCTCCAGTGGGTTCGCCAACGCAGGCCAGGTGTGCATTTCCGCCCAGCGCGTCATCGCAAGCCGCAGCGTCTACGCCGATTACCTCGACGCCCTTCGCGATGGAGTCGAATCCATAAGCACCGGCGACCCGCTCAGTGAGTCCGTCGCCATGGGCCCGATGGTCAAGGAACAGGAGGCGGCGCGGGTCGACGCCTGGCTGCGCGAGGCCGTTGGTGCGGGGGCGAGGGTCGTCACCGGCGGCGGCTACTCCGGCGCGATGCACGCACCGACGGTGCTCGCCGACGTGAGCGCGGAAATGCGCGTCTCGTGCGACGAGCTGTTCGGCCCCGCGGTCGCCGTAACGCCTTTCTCGGGCATCGACGAGGCCATCGCCATGGCGAACGACAGCGACTACGGCCTCAGCGCCGGCATCTTCACCCAGAACATCGACTGGGCGATGCGCTTCGCCCGCGAGGTGGACTCCGGCAACCTCCACGTCAACTCAGGACCCGGCTGGCGCGCCGACCTCATGCCGTACGGAGGCCTGAAGTACAGCGGCATGGGCAAGGAGGGACCCCGCTACGCTGTGCTGGAGATGACGGAGATGAAGACGGTGGTGATCCACCCGTAGCGGCGCCACAAGCCGCCGAATCGGGACTGCAATTCGAGACGAAAGCGTGACTGGGAATCTGGTATGATTCCCACAACCCACACTGATGGAGGACGCATGGCCGGGCAAAGAAGGCTGCCGAGCTGGCTGAAGGTGAGGATGCCGGGCGGCCCAAACTACCTGGAGTTGCGCGAGCGGCTGCGCGGCGCCCAGTTGCACACCGTCTGCGAGGAGGCGCGCTGCCCCAACATCGGCGAGTGCTGGGAGCGCAAGACAGCGACCTTTATGATCCTCGGCGACATCTGCACGCGGGCGTGCTCCTACTGCGCGGTTACCACAGGCACGCCTCAGACTCTCGACCTCGGCGAGCCGGTGCGTCTGGCGGAGACGGTAGAGCGCATGGGCCTGGAGTACGCGGTGATAACTTCGGTGAACAGGGACGAGCTGACCGACGGCGGCGCGTTCATTTTCGCCGAGTGCATCCGGCAGATCCACAAGCGCCTGCCCAACTGCAAGGTGGAGACCCTCATCCCCGACTTCGATGGCAACTGGGACGCCCTGGAGCGCGTGATGGAGGCCGGCCCTGAAACGCTGAACCACAACATCGAGACGGTGCGCCGCGTGTTCAGCCGCGTCAGGGCGAAGGGCGACTACGACCGGTCCCTGGAACTGCTACGGCGCGCAAAGCAACTGGCTCCGTACGGCGTGACCAAGTCGGGAATGATGGTCGGGCTGGGCGAGACCCGGAACGAGATTGCCGAGACGATGGCTGACCTTCGCGCCGTGGACTGCGACCTGCTGACCATCGGTCAATACCTGCGGCCCTCGGACAAGCACGCTCCGCTGTCGCGCTGGTACACTCCGGACGAGTTCGAGGAGCTACGAGAGGTGGGGGAGTCGATGGGATTCAGGCACGTCGCCTCGGGCCCGCTGGTGCGAAGCTCGTACCACGCGGACGAGCAGCACAAGTCGGCGAGCGCCGTGGGAGTGTAAAGGGGAAGTGCCTGCCAGTCAGACAAACGAAGGGGCGGTTCGCAGACCGCCCCTTTTCGCATCGGTGAAACTACCCCAGACCGGCCGTGAACTTATCGTTTGCGCGCTCCACGGCTGGAGCAGCGGACCGGCTTAGTCGGAAGAGGGCAGCTTGCGGGGTTGCTGCACCGCCATCTCGGCGTCGTGGCATTGGACTGCGCCCTGGCCGGCCTTGGTGCAGAGCACCATCGTGCCGCAGACCTCGCACTGATACCTTCGACCCAGCTGGTTGGACATCTTCGCACGTACTCCTGATGTGAATGACCGGAGGGGGCGCCACGCTCCCCTTAACCAAGACCACCGTATGTTTGCCGACCCTTAAACCCGAAAGACTACGGCTCTATGGGCTGATCCGGCGGGGCTGGCTACTTCAACGGCACCGGTTCGCCGCAACACAGCATCGTACCCTCCCCACCCTTAGTTACGACGAATTCCGAGCCGCACTTGGGACAAGCATACCGTTTTCCAGTTTCGTTCGCCAAAGTCAGATGCACCTCGGTTTTGTTCGTTAAACTGAGATTATAGTATTGAGACGCTGGGCCGTCAAACAGTCGGGCGTCGCCGGCGCTAGCGGGCCGTCCAACCACCGTCGATGACCAGTTCGCTGCCGGTGACGAACGACGATTCGTCCGACGCGAGATACAGCACGCCGTAGGCGACGTCCATGGGCTGGCCGTACCTTGCGAGCGGGATGCGGGACAGCATCAGCTCCCGCGTGGCCGGATCGGCGCGGCGCTCCTCGGTCATCGGCGTGACGATAGGCCCCGGGTGGACCGAGTTTGCGCGTATGCCGTCGGCGGCGTACTGGATCGCGGTCGTCTTGGTGAATATCCGCACCGCGCCCTTGGACGCCTGGTACTGCGGGCTGCTGTTGTCGGTGCCAACCAGACCGAGCTGGGACGAGATGTTGACTATCGAGCCGCCGCCAACTTTCTGCATCTCCGGTATGGCGTACCGTGTTCCGAGGAACACGCCCTTAGCGTTGATGTCCATCACACGCTCCCAGTCCTCCACGCGCGTATCCTCCACCATGCTGCGGCCGCTGATGCCGGCGTTGTTCACCAACACGTCGAGCCGGCCGTAGCGTTCGACAGTTGCGACGATAGCGCGCTCCCAGTCGGCATCGATGGTCACGTCGAGCGGCACGAACATGGCGTCGCCGCCGGCCGCGCAGATGTCCGACGCGACCTGCAGGCCCTCGGCTTCCAGCACGTCGCCGATGGCGACCTTCGCGCCGTTCTCGGCGAACAGCCGCGCCTCGGTCTCGCCCATGCCGCGGGCGCCGCCGCTTATGAATGCGACCTTTCCTTCCAATCTCATGTGGGGCCTCCTATTGACAGATTATTGATCAGGCCCGGGCCGCGCCGAAACGGTCGAGGCGGAACAGGTCTATGTTCAGCTTGGAGCGGCCGTCCGCCAGCAACTCCGCGAGGATCTCGCCTATGGCGCTTGCGAACTTGAAGCCATGCCCGGAGCAGGGGCTGGCGATCAGCGCCTGCGGCGCTTCCGGATGGAAGTCTACCAGGAAGTGGGTGTCGGGCGTATTGGTGAACATGCACACCTGCGCCGAAAGCGCGGGACCGTTAGCCGAAGGCAGGTAGAGCTCCAGCATGGCGCGCACCGCGTCCTCGTCACGCTGGGAGACCTCGCGGTCGAGCGAGTCGACCTCGGTATCCTCGCCCTGGTGCATCAGCGCCACCTTCACACCAGTGCCCATGTTTGGGAAGCCGTAGAAGTGGCGATCTTGGCCGTGGTCCCAGAGGAAAATGGGGCAACGGTCGGCGGCAAAGTGGCCGGGGTTGGCCTTTGGCTCGAACCAAACAAGCACCTGCCTTTCGACGACCAGCGGCAGGCGGAGGCCGTTCATGAGGCTGGGGATCCAGGCCCCGGCGGAGAGCAGCAGCTTGCCGGCGCTGTATTCGCCACTCGCGGTACGGACGCTGACGCCGTCGCCGTCAGGTTCCCAGGACTCTACCGGCTCGTCGAACCGGAGGTCGGCGCCGTTCGAGCGCGCGATGTCGAGGTGCGATCGGACGCAGTCCTCGGGGAACAGGATACCGGCGCGGCTGTCCCAGATAGCGATGGTGTCCTCCGCGGGGGTGAGCGCGGGAAAGCGGTTGGTGACCTCGGCAGGGGACAGCCGCTCGTAGGGAAGGTCGTGCATCCGGGCGCTCAGCTCCGCGCCGGTGACCAAGGTGCTGTCCGGCGGGCCGACCATGACGCCGCCCGACTGGAGGAAGAGGTCGCGTCCGCTCTCGTCTTCCAACTGCTCCCACAGCTCGTAGGCGCGCTGGATGATGGGCACGTAGGAGGGGTGCTCGAAGTAGGCCTCTCGGATGATACGAGTCTCGCCGTGGGAAGAGCCGAGGGTGTGGGGCGGCGCGTAGCGGTCCAGCCCCAGCACGCTCGCGCCTCTCTTGGCCAGGTGATAGGCCGCGGCGCTGCCCATCGCGCCCAAGCCGGCAATCGCGACGTCGTGTGTGGCGGTCATTTGTGGGCCTCCTTCAAAGTACCTCGAACTCATCCGCGTTCAGGCCAGATTGGCGAAGGATGCTTCTGAGAGTTCCGATCTGCACTTCTCTATTGCGTGGAACGATGGTGGTGCGAACACCGTCCGGGCTTGGCCTAGCTAGTTTGACATGGCTTCCTCGCTGGCCAACTTCCGCAAACTCTGCTCGCCTGAGCTTGCGAACGACCTCGCGGTACGGTAGTGGCCTAAGCGGCACCGATTTCGATCTCTATGCGGCGAATCTTCGGCTCGGGAACTGGCATGGGAGACTCCAGGCTGAGCTCGATGGCCTCTCGCAGGTTTGCCAGCGCTTCCTCTTCCGATAGACCCTGACTTGCCACATCAAGTTCAAGGGCCTGCGCGATGTACCAATCACCCTCTTGCCAGACGGTAGCGGTGAAGGTTCGTTTCATGGGTCTGAGTCTCCTGGCGCTCTGCATGCGGCGCGGGGTCCTTAGGCGCCCACGAGGGGCACTTCTCCATTTTTGGCGGCGTCAGTCCAAGACACGGTCGCGCATGGCGAGCTCGACGTAACGGTCGGCGTCCTCCTCCAGCAGGAGCCACTGCCGGACCAGGGTTTCGCAGGCGGCGGCGATGGCGCGCACGTAGCTCGCGCGGGTAGGGTAGCGCTCGCGAATCGAGGGCCGCGGGTCGCCGGCGCGTGACCGCTCGGCTTGGTCCGCCGCGAACGGGAGGTAGCTGCCGAGAGTGCCTGACTGGGCCTTGCCGGCGGCGCCGTCGGGCCGGTAGTTCCAGCCAGTGTAGGTTGCGATGGGGGCCACTACGTGGGGAGTGCGAATGCCGGCGATCTCGTTGCCGTCGGCGTCTAGCTGCGAGACCAGGACGGCGTACTCGCGGCTCTTGTCTTCGGCGGGCGGGCCGCCGGCGATGATGCCCTTGTCGAACATCGGGCCGTGATCCATCAGGTAGAGGCGGTTGGCCTGGTCGGGGTGCTCCGCGCCTGGGATGGCCGGGAAGCGCGACTGGGCCACGTCGGCCGGAACGCCGGTCTCGTCGCGGCGGGTGGGCACGCGGCTCGGCGGGGGCGCCGCCCCGGACGTGGCCCAGTCGTCCAGCCGGTCCAGGAGCGCTCGCAGCAGGGGCGTGGTGTTGAGGGGGTTGGACAGGTGGCGGCTGTTGCCCTCTGTCGGGCCGCCGAACGGGTCGGCGTTGTGTTGGGAGCCGGCGAACAGGAACACGCGGGCCCGGTCGTAGTCCGGCAGGTCGTTGCCGAGCGAGTCGGTGTGGACCAGCGAGCCGCGGCGGTCCCAGTATTCGGACGCGGTCTGGGTGTGGATCACCAGAGGGTCGGTCTCAGGTCGCTTCAGGATGCCGTCGATCTTGCCGGTGTGGGCGTCGGTTGTGACGGGGTAGGCGAACGGGAACTGGTCGGACGGGTAGAGGCGGTCGTTGTGCTGGCGCGGGAAGCGTCCGGGCTGGCCGAAGCGGTAGTTGAGGGCGACTCGTCCGCCGCCAGAGACATGGGGCGAGATCGCGTCGAACACGCGCCTGCCACTCGCGTCCGCGTTGAACCCGCGATAGACGAACTCCCGGAGGAATCGTCCGCTCTGGGAGCGGCCCCAGCCGTACACGCGATCGATTCCGGCGCCGTTCTCACTGAGCGGGTTGGGGGCGCCGTCGGAGTCGGCGGCGTCGTTGCGCAGGAACGCGAGGAGGTCGCGGACGCCGGTGAAGCCAAGACCGAGCACGCGGGGGTCCTTCGCCTCGTAGATGAGTTCGTACAGCCAGCCTGGACGGAATCCCGCGGGCAGGTGGCACCATAAGGGGGAGGGCGTCGGTTCGCCATCCGAGTCTATCGACGCGAACCGCCACTGGTCGGCAGGGATGGGGACGCGCGGGTCGTGCTCGTACTCGCGGACGGTGAAGGTGCAGGCGGCGGTGTCGGTAGAGGCGGCTTCGTAGCTGTCGGTGTAGTGGTTGGCGCTGAGAGGCAGCGCGGTGACTCCGGGGTCGTCGACCATGAACTCGGTGCGCACCGCTCCGGTGATTGGCTCGCCGTCCAGGCTCGCGACGGGCAGGCGCATGGTGAGGCGGTCCGCGCCGGGGCTGATGTCGCCCTGCCAGCCGGACCACACGACGGTGTAGCCGCGCCGCATGAGGAAGCCGTTGCCGGCGTGCTCCGGGGCGGACGGAGCGTTGTCGTGGACGGCGTCGTTGAAAAACTGCAGGCAGCGCAGGTTGCCGCGGTTGTTGACATCGTAGAGGATGCGCCGGTTGCCGCGCTCCATGTCCGTGGGCTTGAGCATATAGAAATCGGCGGAATACTCGACGAGGCCGCCGGTGTTGCGCGGGGCGTGCTCGAGATCGACCACGGTGCTGAACGCTGCCGCGGCGGGATCGATGGCGAAGTCGACGCGGCCGGACAGCAGCTCGTAGGGGCCGACGCCGGCGAAAGCCTCGGCTCCGGCGAACGGCTCTCGGCGGTCGATTACAAGCCTGATTTGCGAGTCCATGCTGTGCGGCCTCCGGCGGACAGGGTAGGGCGTTCGTGCGTGGGGCCATTCTAGGCGAACGGCGGCGCGCGCTCAAGCGCGGAGGGCCGTGGAACCTGCATCAGCTTGGCCGGCGAATAGTTTCGCGAGTCGCCGCCGCCACGGTTTCGTCGTAGTTGGAGGCAGGTAGCCCATTCGGGTTGGCGGAGCGGGCCGGGACTGGCTGCGCGGCGGCCTGGAAGACAGGCCGCGCAGCACCTCGGGGCCGGCTGCCGCACGTTGGGCCGGGAGAGCGGTCGGCAAGGTGATGCGGGACCGGGACCGGAACTCCGCGCCGGCCAGGTGGCGTGCGCGGTACGGGTCGGGGCCGGCTTTGCGCCTCGGTCACCCCCATCCTAACCCTTCGGCAAGCTCAGGGCAGGCTCTTCCCCCTTCGAGGGGGAAGGGACTATAGGTCGGTGCGGGATGGACTGGTGACGGGCTACCGAGCGGAGTCGCGTCGGGCGTTGGGAGAGGGCTACCCGCCGTGTGTGACAAATTCGCCTGTTTTAGTAGTGTCCCATTATGTTTCTTTTGTTCTATCTCCTCATATTTTGTAGCTGGCCGGTCTGCGTTCCTCGTTACAGATGCGACGGATTCCGGTTGAATGTGGGACCGGATTCGACGGTTGATTGACACGAGTGTCACACGGGGGGGGTTAGTCGGGTGGTCGGTGGCGAGCCTTCGGTTGTTAAGTTGCGGGTCGGCTGTGATGAGGGGATTTTAGCACGGATGTGCTGGCGTGTCAAGGGGGTGGTCTTGGCAATCGCGCAACCCCATCCTAACCTTCCCTTTGCGAGGGGGAAGGGACTTTCGGATAGCCCTCCCTTTGCGAGGGGGAAGGGACTTTCGGATAGCCCTCCTCTTGCGAGGGGGAAGGGACTATTCGGTTGGCCGGACCCATGGAAGGGCAGT
The DNA here is from genome assembly GCA_951812395.1 of uncultured Dehalococcoidia bacterium. Classification (GTDB taxonomy): domain Bacteria; phylum Chloroflexota; class Dehalococcoidia; order Lucifugimonadales; family CATOSD01; genus CATOSD01. The sequence continues at coordinate 920,771 of CATOSD010000002.1, read as the reverse complement.
CCCCTGTGGGGCGCTGACCGGCGGCCCATGCCGGAGTGACCGGGCCGCCGGTATCGGGTCGAACTAGAGCCTGGACTTGGGGCGCTCCTTTGTTGGGTCGACGAAGGGCACACGCACCACCTCGGCGTCCACGAGCCCGCTGGCGGGCAGCATGACCTTCAGGCGAGTGCCGCGTCGCCAGTGTGACTTGGGCATCACGGCCAAGGCAATGTTGGATTGGAGGTTCGGCGACCAGAAGGCGCTGGTGATGTACCCCAGGTGCTCGCCGTCCTCGGCGCTGAGAACGGGATAGAAGCTCTCGTTGTACCAGACGATGGGGTCGCCGCCGAGTCTCAGACCGACGAGCCGTTGCTGGACGCCGCGCTCCTTGATGGCGGCCAGCGCGTCTTTTCCGATAAAGCGGGTCTTGGTGAGGTCCACCTGCCAGCCGAGCCGGACCTCGTAGGGGTTGTTCTCGATGTCCATGTCCTGGCCGTAGGACAGTATGCCGGCCTCCAGCCTGCGCACGTGGCTGGGCGCGATCACGCGGAGGTTGAACTCCTCGCCCTGCTCCAAGATGTACGGCCATACGTCGTCGGCGTGGATAGTAGCATCGTGCAGATAAATCTCGAAGCCCATCTCGGCCGAGAAGCCCGTGCGCGAGATGGTCACGTCGTGGCCCCTGAGCGTTCCGCGCGTCAGGCCGTAGTAGGGTATTTCGCGAATCTGCGGTCCGAACATCTTCTCCATGAGCGCCGCGGACTTGGGGCCTTGTATCTGAACAGGGGCAACGTCGATCTCGTTGATCTCGACGTCGTAGCCGGCGCTGGAGTTAACGCCCTGCGCCCACAGCAGCACGTCGGAGTCAGATATGCTGAACCAGAACTCGTCCTCCGCCACGCGCAGAAGCACGGGGTCATTGATGATTCCGCCGAACTGGTTGCAAAGGATCACGTATCGGGCTGTCATTGGAGGGAGCACCTTTTCCACGTCGCGGGTGATGAGCAGGTTCACGAACTCCGCGGCGTCCGGTCCCTTGACCTGAATCTGGCGCTCGCAGGCGACGTCCCACATCGTAACGTGATTGGTGAGATACCTGTACTCCTCTATAAGCCCGCCGTCCTCCGGCAGTATGTAAGCTCTGGGGTGGTACACGTGGTTGTAGGTTGTGTAGGCCCAGGCGCCAGCCTGCTTGGACAGGTGCCACCAGGGGGACTTCCTTACTCGGGTTGATATCAGTATCCTGGCGTCGCTGTTTCCGCTCTGCCGGAGGTTGACCGGCACGCGGCGCCGCTTAAGTCTGTCGATTACGAGGGGTTGGGTCATTCCAGCGCCTCCTACCAGATGGCATGATAAGTAGTTCGACAAGACGCCAATCATCGAGAAGCAAGCTCAGCTCGCGCAGATTGTGTATAGGCCGCCTCCTTCACACCGATCACACCGATTGCGGCGTTTCCGCGCGTTTCTCCAGGCCCGCCGCCGCCAGGATCGCCGGGATGCGGGCCTCCCCTCCGATAGTCATGACGTGCACGCCATCGCACATTCCTCGCAGCTCGCGAATGTGCCTGGCCGCGATTTCGACACCGGCAGCAGAAGGATCTGCGGCTGCCTCCATCTCGTCGATGAGCGGCTGCGGCACGTTTACGCCTGGCAGCCGAGAGTTGAGGAAGCGGGCCATTCGCGCCGACTTCAACACGATCACGCCAGCAAGCACGGGTACGCCGAACTCGCCGGCCCTCGCCATGAACGACTCGAAAGCAGACGGATCGTACACGCCCTGGGTCTGGAAGAACGCCGCCCCGAGACGCGCCTTGTCCTCCATGCGAGCCAGCTCGCGCTCCACGTCATCCGCGCCGGGATTGACCACGGCGCCGGCGAACAGCACAGTTGCGCCCGACAGCCGGTTGCCGTGCAGGTCGGCGCCGGCGTTCAGCTTGGTCGCGGCTTCGAGGAGCGTTTCGGCCCGAAGGTCGAACACACCCACCGCGTCCGGGTGGTCACCCGCGCCGGGCGGGTCGCCGCTCATGCAGAGCAGGTTGGTCACGCCCAGCGCGTATGCCGCCAGCATATCGCCCTCCAGGGCGATTCGGTTGCGGTCGCGGCCGGTGAACTGCACGATAGGCTCGATGCCGCGATCAAGCAGCTTGTGGGCGACTGCTACGGGCGTCATGGTCATGTTGGCCCCGGCGGAGTCGGTGAGGTTGAAGGCGTCGACCCAGCCCCGCAACATCTCTGCCCGCTCGAATAGCGGACCCAGATCGGTTCCCTTGGGAGGGTTCAACTCCGCCGTTACGACGAACTCTCCGGACTCCAGGGTTTTCGAAAACGCCTGCAACGGCTCACCTCATCGAACGATTCATTCCGGTCTCAGGCCACGTCGAAAGTGGTCTCGCCCTTGTCGAGCACGCTCTTGACTTCGTTGGCGAACTCGCCGAGTTCGGACGCGGTCGGCACGTCCGTTGAGCTCAGCCTCTCCTTGAACTTGCTGTACAGCCAGTCCTCCTCGCGGCCTTGGGGGATGTCGAAGAACTCGCGGCTGAATTGCGGCAGTCGCCCGGGGCCAAAGTGTCCCTTGCCCGCGATGGAGTAGCCTTCCAGGTTCTCGGTGCCCTTGCCGAGCACCTCGCCGGTTTCGACGTAGTGCTCCATCACCGGCTTCATGCCGTAGCGCTGCACCGGGCACACGATCATGCAGACGGCGCAGCCGTGGTAGGTGACCATCACAGGGCGGCAGCGCTCGTAGATGACCTTGTTTTTCCGAACACCGCGCCACCAGACCTTGTCTCGCGTGAGGGCGCGTCCGGGGCAGCGGCTGACGCAGACCTGGCACTTCTGGCAAAATTTTTCTATTCCATAGTCCACCGGGGGGTCATAAGTCACCGGGGCGTCGGTGGTTACGAGCATCAGGCGGGAGCGCGAGCCGAAGTGGGGCGAGAGAAGCTGGCCGTTGGCGCCGAGCTGGCCCAGCCCGGCGGCGACGAACAGGGGGATGTACGGTCCGCTGCAGTCGCTGCCGTCGTGGATCTGGGCGCGGTAGCCTCTGGACCTGATGTATCCGGCAAGGTCCATACACCGCGTCTGCTGAGCCTCGTAGGTCTCGAAGCGGGCGCGGTCGGCGTCCATGCCGGGTCCGCTCTGGGTCTGCACGTAGTCCTGTTCGAACGCGAGGCAGATGGCGTGCTCGAACCTGGCCCAGCGCTTCTTGGCGGCGTAGGTGTAGTGGCGGTCGTGGGCGGTGAAACCCACTTCGCCGAATCCCAGGTCGCGGGCGAAGAGCCGGATGTCGTCCGTGAGGTTCTCGCCTGGGACTGGCGTCCCGGTAGGCTCGACTTCCGCCGAGTGATGCGCTGCCTCGTACATCGGCTCCATACGGGCGTCCTGGACCTCACGGAAGTCGGTCATGTCCTGGGGCTGCGTCACCAGCGCCCACTGGCGGTCCGCGGAGTGGTCGATGGCCTGGGTCTCGAGGGGGTACTCGCGGCTGTAGAAGGCCACGTCGGCCGGCTCTTGCGTAACACCCGGTACGCCGGCCAAGTCTTCGGCCACGGGAATCTCGACGTAGGGGTCGCCGGCTCTTCTGCCCGACCTAATGACCTTATGGCTCAGCGGCTTCGCCATTTGAATCCTCCTCAGACCCGCATCTTCTCGCCGGTCGGATCGTACAGCGGCTCTTTGGCCACTGTGGCCGGTAGCCGCTCGCCGAAGTAGACCACGTCCACGCCGGTACCCGGTGTGGCGTGAGATGTGGGCAGATAGGCGTACACTATGCCGCGGCCTATGGTGTGTCCGTAGTTCGCGCTGGTCACGTAGCCCAGCACGTTGTCGCCGTCCACGATTGGCTCCTTGCCAACAACGACGGCGGCGGGGTCATCCAGGGTGATGCAGCACAGCAGGCGCTCCACGCCCCGCGCCCGGATTTCGCGCAGCGCCGCCCGGCCGATGAAGTCGCCCTTGCGCATCCGCAAGGCGAACCCGATCCCCGCCTCGTATGGGTTATAGTCGGTGTGGATGTCGTTGCCCCAGAGCCTGTAGCCTTTCTCCAGGCGCAGCGAGTCGAACGCGCCGCCGCCCCCGGCAATGAGGCCGAACGGTTGGCCGGCCTCCCACAGCGTGTCCCACAGCCGCAGGCCCATCTCGGTGGGCGCGTACAGCTCCCAGCCGAGTTCGCCGACGTAGGATATGCGGAGGGCGAGCACGGGCGCCTCACCGACGGTGATATGCCTGGCCCTGAGGTATGGAAACGTTTCGTTGCCGACGTCCTCGGCGCACACGCGGGCCAGCACGTCTCGCGCTCGCGGCCCCCACAGCCCCAGAGTGCAGAGGGAGGACGACAGGTCCGTGAGCGTCACGGAGCCGTCCGTGGGCAGGTGCGAGCGGATCCAGTCGAGGTCGTGCAGGCCCATTGGGCCGCCGGTGACGACGAGGAAGCGGTCCTCGGCCAATCGCGTGACGGTCAGGTCGCACTTGATGCCGCCGCTCCTCGTGAGCATGGACGTGTAGGTGACTGCGCCGATGGGGCGGTCCATCTGGTTGGCGGCGAGCCGTTGGAGCGCTCCGAGCGCGCCAAGGCCGGCTAGCTCGAACTTGGCGAACGGGGTGAGGTCGTAGAGGGCGGCGAGGCTGCGAGTCGCCGCGTGCTCGGCGGCGACGGCGGGGGACCACTCGCGGGCGGCCCAGCCGTCGCGCACAGTGCCGTGCGGGCTAAGAGAGTCCAGAAGCGCCTCGTTCGCGGCGTGCCACTGGGGCCGTTCCCAACCGGCAGCCTCGAAGAAGACTGCGCCCAGTTCCTTTTGCCGCGCGAAAAACGGCGTCACGCGAACGTTGCGCGGGCTGGCGGGCTGCTGGCGCGGGTGGATGATGTCGTAGACCTCGCGGTACTGCTGGGACGCCCTCTCGCGCACGTAGGGTCGGGCCAGCGCGTGGCGGTGAAAGCGCAGCACGTCGGCCTCCCGCAGGTCCTCGCCCGGTTCGCCGTTCGCGATCCATTCGGCCACCGCCCTGCCGACGCCGCCCGCGTGCGTGATCCATACCGCCTGGGCGGACCAGAAGCCGCGCAGGTCGGGCGATTCGCCGAGCACGGGGAAGCCGTCCTGGGTGAAGGAGAATAGGCCGTTGAACCGGCGCGTGAGTCTCGCGCCCTCCAGCTCGGGAAGCACTTCTCCCGCGACGGCGCGGGCATGGGCGAAGTGGCACGGCGTGTAGGGCATTTCGGCCGGCGGCAAGGCGGGATCGGTGAAGTCGGGAACAGCTCCGGGTTCGACCGCGAGCGGCTCGTGCCGGTACGAGCCGATTCCCACGCTCTCGCGCTCCTGTCGGAAGTACATCGCCTCGTCCTGGTGGCGCAGCAGAGGCAGGCTGATTTCCTCGCGCGCCCCGGCGAGCACTGCCAGCGGCTCCGTTACGGCGTAGATGTGCTGCATCGGTGAGAGCGGTATGGGCACGCCGGCGAGAGACCCGACACGCGGGCCCCAGATGCCGGCGCAGGACACGACGAGGTCCGTCCGGATGGCGCCGGCGTCTGTGAGCACGGCGGTGACGCGCCCGCGGTCGGTGTCGAAGCCGGTGGCTTGCACGCGTCCGAAGAGGGCCGCGCCGCGCTTCTGGGCCTCACGCGCCATCGCCTCGGCGGGGCGCGTGGCCCTGGTGTGCACGTCGGAGGGCACGTGTATGGCGCCAAGAACGCGCTTGGAGAGAAGGGGGAACAAATCCCGGGCTTCCGCCGGGCCGAGCAGGTGCGCCTCGATGCCCCAGCTCATGGCCAATCCCACCTTGCGCTTGAGGTCCTCGAGCCGCTCCGGCTTCCATGCGACTTCCAGGCTGCCAACGGGCTTCGCGCAGAGCTCGCCGCCCAACTCCAGGCCCGACCACAGGTCGACGGTGTAGCGGGCGAAGGCCGACATCATTCTGGAGGGGTTGACCTGGAAGACTAGGCCGGGCGCGTGAGAGGTGGAGCCGCCGGTCTCGAATAGGGGCCCCTGGTCGACTACGACGACGTCGCGCCAGCCCAGTTTCGTGAGGTGAAACGCGACGCTGCAACCCACGATTCCCGCGCCGATAATGACCGCGCGAGCATGGCTCGGAATTGCAACGTCAGGCATGATTTCGATGCCCCTTGGCCTTGTTAAGTGTACCGGCCCGTTTGAAGTTGTGGGATGCTACCACACGCAAGTAGGAAAGGGAATAGGTTTGACCCCCTTCGTGGAAAGCAATTCCAACGGCGGTGGTGGGCTGGGCCGGCAGCGCATGATGGCGCGCAACGGCTTGACGCCCGCTGGCCCTTGTGGCACGTTAGTCTTGAGGCCCTGTGAGGATTGCCTGCCAATCTGTGGTCCGCGACTATCATTTGTCCCAATTGAGAGATTCATCCATCCGGTCAATTCTCGCCTCAACTCTAGTCCTGGCCCTCTCCCTGGCTGTTGTTGCCTGCCAGGGGCCTGCCGGTCGGCAGGGGCCTCCAGGCACCGCGGCGGAGCCCAACGGAGTGGACGAGAGCAGGATTTCCTCACGTATCGAAAAGATGCTGGAGGACTCGCAGGCCGGACAGGTTTCGGCCCCGCCTGCCGGATAATCAAATGCTGCCGAGTACACCAAGTACCTCGTGAGAGACGCAATCGAAAAATATGATTCGTGGGGTTTGGACGCCACAATCGCTTACTACAACACCACTGAAAGCGTTGACGGCCAGTGGTACGTGCTCATCGACGAGGATGACTACACAATTGCCCATCACAACCCGGAATTCAGGAACCGGGACCCAAGCCTTCGCGTGGACGCCACGGGACGATTCATTGGCGACGATCCGCAGGGCGCCACCGAGTCGGGCCGCTGGATCGATTACGAGGCGCTCAACCCGCAATCGGGGGAGATTCGGCGGAGGCACACCTGGATCGTGCGGCACGCCGGCTTGCTCTTCGCATCGGGCTGGTATGAGTAGCCCGGGGTCCCGCTGAAGTGGCCGTGCACTCGCGAGAGCCAGGCGAAGGCCGGCGATCGGGTGAGAGGCTCAGCGGTAAGGTCGTCTGCTTTGGATTCCTGACACATTGCCTGCTCCTCGCAATCGACAGCCTTCCGCCGCCCAATGGCGGCGCGCTGGTGAACGAGTTCGTCGAGACCGTGGGCGACGACGCCGTTATCATCGCCAGCATTCTCACACACTGGGGAGTGCCGGCAAAGCTCGTGACCTCTCCAACCGGAGACGACCAATATGGGGAGAGGGTCGAGCAGCACCTAGAGTCCTGGGGAGTCAACTCCGGGCGTCGGATTGTGGAGGGATACGAGACACCGCTGGAGGTGGCGATTTTGGATGCCGATGGAGGCCGCACATACTTCCAGCGGCGCGCGCCGTCCGCCATGGCCAATCTGCTGCCCCCGTCTGCCGCTGAGCTTTCGGGGGCCGGGCTGCTCTACGTCGACTGGTACGACGGGCCGAGCGTTGCGGCGGCGTCGGCGACAGCCTACTCGCTTGGCGTGCCCGTGTTCGTGAACCTGGAGGCCCAGTACGGGGCCGAGGGGTGCTCGTCGGAGCTTATCGCCCACTCAGAAATCTGCCAGGTATCCATGGACGAACCCGACGCCAGCGGCAGCCCATTAGAGGTCGCGCGCTCTTTGATGGAGCGGGGCGTGGGGACCGTGCTGGTGACGATGGGTGAGCAAGGCAGTCTGGTCGCGCGGGGAAGCAAGGCCTATCGCGTGCGACCGGCAGAGGTTTCGGTCGTCGACTGTTTCGGTGCGGGCGCGGCGTTTTCTGCTGGGGCGATCTACGGACTGCGGAAGGGCTGGCCTCTGGAGCGGGTCGCACGCTTCGCCACCTCATATTCGGGCATGAAATGTGAGACGGCGGGTATCGCGGCGCTCTCCATTGGCGAGATCGAGCGAATTGCCCAGACGCTGGAAACCGACGATCTGTCCACGTGAGCCGAATGGTCAGGTCTCTGTCCACCGACAGTCTTCACACAGGATCGGAGCTAGTAGAATCTGCTGAATCGCTACGCAGCGATTGGGGCGGCGATGGAGTGACCGGAGGTGTGATTTGGCAACCATAAACTCGGTTATGGGGCCGCTGGATACGGCGGAGCTTGGGTTCACGCTTCCACACGAGCACCTGGTCGACTCGTCGGCGGGCATCCGGGTAACGTACCCGGAGCTGGAGCTGCGCGACAAGGTGCTGGACATGGCCCTTGAGTCGTTCAACGAGGCCAAGGCGGGCGGCGTCGACACGGTTGTCGAGGTCTCTCCGCTGGATCTAGGCCGCGACGTCGTCCTGATGCGAGAGGTCTCGGAGCGGACGGCGGTGCAGTTCATCTGCTGCACAGGCTGCTGGCTGGACATTCCGAGGAGCTTCTGGGGCAGGGACAAGGACTTTATCGCGGACCTGTGGGTGCGTGAGATAGAGCAGGGGATCGACGGCACGGACATTAAGGCAGGCGTCATCAAGGTGGCCACCAGCGACCCGATTTCCGAGCAGGAGGAGCTGATGCTGAGAGCCTCCGCTCGAACGCACCTGCGGACCGGCGTACCGATCTCGACCCACACGCCGACAAGCTCGCGGATAGGCGAGGAGCAGGTGCGAATCCTGAAAGAGGAGGGTGTCGAGCCGCACCAGATTTACGTGGGGCACCTCAGCAACACTCTCGACCCGGACTATCACCGCGAGCTTGCCAGGCTCGGCGTCTGGCTGGGGTGGGACATCAACAGTCCCCACGGCAGCGCGGACCTTCCCGAGTGGCGGGAGCGGACCGACTACCTGAAGGATCGGCTGGACGAGGGGCTGGCGCCCAGCATGATGCTGTCGCACGACTGGAACGTCGTGCTGTCGCGCATCAGTTCGTCCGGGATGTCCAGCAGAGAACAGAACCCGGACGGTTATCTGTGGATCAGTCGCGCGGTCATTCCGAGACTGATGGAATCGGGGGTGCCAGCGGTGGTAATCGACCGAATGATGGTCGACAACCCGCGGAGTTACTTCGAGGGCGCGCGTCCAACGGACTGAGCGGCACGCTAGGACAGATTCTCGATTGGCACGGGCTCTACCGGATCGGCGAGATCGAAGCCGAATACTCTCGAATAGAAGTAGATCTCGGCGTCCAGCGCGCGTTTGATGTTGGCGGCGATGCGGAAGCCGTGCTGCTCGCCCTCGAAGGCGACGTAGGCCACAGGCAGCCCTTTCTGCCGCAGCGCGTCCAGCATCATCTCGGCCTGGTTGGGCGGCACTACCTTGTCTTCGAGGCCCTGGAACAGGATGATGGGACACGACAGCCGCCCGGTGTGGTGGATGGGAGAGCGCTCGACGTACAGGTCCCTCCTGTCGGGGTAGGGGCCTATCATCGTGTCGAGGTAGCGGGACTCGAACTTGTGGGTGTCCTGCGCCAGCGCCTCCAGATCGCTGATGCCATAGTAGCTCGCCCCCGCGCTGAACACGTCGCGGAAGGTGAGTGCCGAGAGCGTGGTGTATCCGCCCGCGCTGCCGCCTTTGATGGCCATTCTGGCCGCGTCCACGTCGCCGCGCTGCGCCAGGAATCGGGCGCCGTTGGCGCAGTCGTCCACGTCCACGATGCCCCACCGGCCGTTGAGGCGCCGCCGGTAGGCCGTGCCGTAGCCGGTGCTTCCGCCGTAGTTTACGTCGAGCAGGGCGAAGCCGCGGCTGGTCCAGAACTGGACGTCCAGCCTCAGCGTGGTCGAGGTCGCGCCTGTCGGCCCTCCGTGGCTGATGACGAGCAGGGGCGGCTTCTCACCCGGCTGCGGGTGGTAGTCCCGGTTGCGCGGAGGGTAGAAGAATGCGTGGGCGGTCAGGCCGTCCCCGGTGGGGAACTCGATGGCCTCGGGGCTCGAGAAGTAGCCCGAGTCGACGGACACGTCGCTGGAGTTGCGCAACGTCTTGGTGCGGCCCGTGGCGAGCTCGTGCAGCATGAGCGACTCGGGCATGGAGGGTGAGCCGGCGGCGAATACCGCGAGGCCGGAGGATACGCGCAGTCCGGACCTGCCTATATCGGTGAACGGCGTGGGCACTCTCTGGAGGGTGAGCGTCGCGGTGTCCAGGTCGCCGACGTGCCACGTGCCGCCCTGGTTGTAGGCGCAGATGATGCGTCCAGCGGAGGCGAATCCGTAGGTGGACATTCCAAGTCCCCATTGGGGCACGCCGAACTCGGCCTCTATGGGACACACCGCCTCCACCTGTCCGTCGCGCCAGCGGTGCAGGTTCCACCAGCCCGACCTGTCGGACACGAAGTAGAGGGCGCCGTCGGGGGACCACTCCGGCTGGAAGATCGACTCGTCGGCGCCGCCGGCCACCAGCACCGGCTCGCCGGGCGCGCCCGGTTCGTCCAGGTCCGCCGTCCACAGCTCGGCGCCGTCCCAGGGCATGTTCGGGTGATTCCAGGTGAGCCACGCGAGGCGGGTTCCGTCGCCGTTGACGCGCGGGGAGGAGTAGAAGCTGTTGCCCGACACCAGCACACGTGCGGCGCCGCTGCGAAGGTCGATGCTAACCAGGGTGCTCACAGGCTCGCGCCAGGGCGAGGTGTGGTCCTCGCGCACGCACACCATGCGGTTGCGGGCCGGGTCGATTGCGCCGTCGGCGTAGCGCATGTCGATCGGGGGCGTAACGGGCGACGGCGACTCGCCGGGCCGCTGGCGGTAGAGGCGCTGGTCGGGGTAGTTCGAGAAGTAGACCACGCCGTGCGAGACGGTGAAGTCGCCACCGCCGTATTCGTGAACTGTGGTGCGCACGTTGAAGTCGGGAGGGGTTAACTCGGTGGCGTCGCCGTCCGGGGTACGGCGCATGATGACGTTGCGGCCGCCCTCGGACGCGCGCCGTTCGATCCAGTACACGTCCCCGCCGTCTATGGCGGTCTGGCCGATTCCGGTGGCGCCGGACGCGACGAGGTCGGACGTGATGGGTGACTTCCACGAGCCGAAGGGCGCTATATTCGAATCGGCCAATGCAGGCCTCCTAGTTCCGGCAGTGTCGGCAGTCGATCAGACGAAGAGGGCGTTCTCAAGGCTGCGTACCAACGCGGCGTCGCCACCGTGCCGCTCCAGGTAGCCCCGCATACTGCCGTATCGCTGTTTGACCGTATCCAGCACGTGCTCCATAGTCTCCGGGCGGGCGTCGTAGATGTAGGGCGGAAGGTGCTCGTACCGCGTCGATTGTGTCTTGTTTTCGTTCTCCCACCAGTGGTCCAGCAGCCTGGGCATGTAGCGTGCGGTGAGGGCGTAGTCGCGCACGATGTCCTCGTCCTCAACGCCGAGGACTCCGAGCAGCACGGCTGCCACGAGGCCGGTGCGGTCCTTGCCGGCGGAGCAGTGCACCACCGCTGGAAGCGCTCCCGGCTCGCCGAATCTTCTGAGCGCACGCACGATGCCCTTGCCGTATTGGGGCTGCTCCAGCCGGCGCAGGTAATCAATGGACACCGCCGCCACCGGGGACGGGCCGGCGCTGTCCTCCGGCATGTCTCCGTCGTCGATCAGCGGGATGTTGTGGTAGCGCGTGGGCGGCCTAGCGAGCGAGCCGTCGGCGTCACCGGCGGCCACTGCCGGTTGGCGCAGGTCGATCACGGTCTTGACGCCAAGCTCATCCCGAGCACGGGCGGCGTCGACCTCCGTCATCGTGTGTATCTCGCTGCTGCGGTAGAGCTTGCGCCATGCAGTGACGTGCCCGCCGCGCGTGGTGTATCCGCCCAAGTCGCGGAAGTTGAAGCAGCGCTCGAACGCGATGTGGCGCTGTTTTAACTCATCAGCCACCGGCCATCTCTTCCCGGAGACTCTCTTCCCGTTCCTGGAGTTCGGGAGTAAACACCTCGCCAAAGTCGGACGCTTCGTAGAGCGGTCGAATCTCAATCTCGCTGGGACCGGGCATAGGGTTTGGGCAGCGCTTGACCCACTCGACCGCCTCATCCATGTCCTTCACTTCCCACAGCCAGAAACCGGCGACCAGCTCGCGTGTCGCGCCGAACGGCCCGTCGATGACAGTGCGGCTCGGCCCGTCGAATGCGACGCGCTTGCCCTGAAACGTGGGCTTGAGACCCTCTCCTGCCTTCATCACGCCGGCCTCTGCCAACTCCTCGTTGAATCGGACCATCGCCTCGAACAGGTCGATCGAGGGCATGACGCCCGCCTCGCTGTCCTCGGTTGCCTTCACCAGCACCATAACTCGCATGATCTGGACCTCATTTTAGGTGTGCACCTCCAGTGTACACCCCAAGAGCGCTCCCGTTCATCAATGGGCATCACACAGAGACTGTTTCAGATTACCACGCGCAGCCAATACCGTTGCTCCCGCGAAAGCATGAATACGAAATCTGCTCGATTCTGCGACATTCTGTGCACCTCGTAGCTGAGAGTGTCGGCGGTCCCACGCCAATCTGTAATGCCCGGAGGATGATTTCGGAGCACAAGTGTCGCGGCGCGTGGCAGAGCAGGGCAGGGGCTCGTAGCAGGGTCGACCAGTCGAGTCTTCGCCTCCACAGGGCGCCCACAAGGGACGCTCCTACAGAGGCCTGGGGCTAAATCCAGTTGGAGGTAGTGTCTCAGGGCCGCGGGGTTGGTCCCTCGCTGAGGCGAGGGTAGCACGGACGTGCGTATGTTTCAAGGGCCCTGGCGAAACCCAAATCCACCGCCTAGTTGCAAAAGAAGGCCTCGTTGGAGCCGGCTGTAAAGCCGGCTATGATGGTAGTTATCAACAACAACCCATCACCAACGAGGTGCGACTATTATGCAGCAAGCAACGCTTCCTTTCCACTACGCAGAGGAGACCGAGTCTACTGGTATGACGGCGTTGTCGGGGTTGCCGGCATACCTGGACCTGGCGTTTGTTGCCCGACTGGGGCAGTCGGTGCGCCGTCACGTGGGAGTGAGAGAGGGCACACAGGGGTGGACGGACGCCCAGAATGTGACGGCGCTTGTGATGCTCAACCTGGCCGGTGGTGAGTCGGTGGATGACCTGCGGCTGCTGGAGAAGGACGAGGGGCTGGGCAGGGCGCTGCTCACCGCGGAGACTCACGGAGTGCGGCGGGCAGAGCGCAGGGCGCAGCTCAGAAGGTGGCGTAAGGAGCGTAGCCGCACTGTGCCGTCGCCCACGGCGGTGTTCAGGTATCTGGACCGTTTCCACGACGAGGCTGAGGAGGCCGGGAGACGGTCTCGCAAGGCGTTCATACCGGCGGCCAACGACGCGCTGAGAGGGCTTGGGAAGGTCAACGCGGACCTGGTGAGGTTCGCGGGAGGCCATTCAGGACACACCGAAGCGACATTGGACATGGACGCCACACTGATAGGGACGCACAAGCGGCAGGCGTGCTTCTGCTACAAAAAGCACAAGGCGTACCAGCCGTTGACCACCTACTGGTATGAGGCGGACCTTGTGGTGCACTCCGAGTTCAGAGACGGCAACGTGAACGCGGGCTACGAACAGCTCAGGGTGTTGAAGGAGTCGCTGGAGTGTCTGCCCCCAGGGGTGAGCAAGGTGATGATGAGGTCTGACTCGGCGGGCTACCAGAAGGAGCTGTTGAAGTACTGCGCCGAGGGGCGGGATGAGCGGTTCGGAGTGATCGAGTTCTGTGTGGGAGTGAACGTGATGGCCGAGTTCAGGGCGGCGGTGAGTGAGGTAGAGGAGGAAGGATGGCACGACCTGTACAGGACAGAGGGTGAGCAACGAGAGGCCACAAGACAGCAGTACGCCGAGGTGTGCTACGTGACCAGTTGGACGGGATACAGCAAGAACAGTCCCGACTACAGGTTCATCGCGATAAGGGAGCGTATGCCGAACCCGCCGCTGTTCGACATGGATGGGGAGAAGCTGTCGGTTCCCATTATGGAGATGGGGGATGGCAAATTGTACAAAGTGACAGGGATGGTGACGAACCGAGAGCTGCCTGGGGATGAGTTGGTCCGGTGGTACAGGCAGAGGTGCGGCAAAGGGGAGGAGGTCCATTCGGTGCTGAAGGAGGACCTTGCGGGGGGCAGGCTGCCGTCGGGGAAGTTCGGGTCGAACGCGGCGTGGTGGGCGATAGTGGTGTTGGCGTTCAATCTGAACTCAGCGATGAAGCGGCTGGTGTTGGGGGAAGAGTGGGTGAGCAAGCGTCTGAAAGCGGTGCGCTTCGGCGTAATCTGCGTTGCGGGGCGAGTGGTCAGACACGCAAGGAGGCTCACCATCCGTCTCGCGAGAGGGCACCCCACCCATGACCTGCTCGTGAGTGCGCAACGCAGGATACAGGCCCTGGCAAACACGCCGCTCCGGGCCTGATTCTCCTCAGGAATCCACCCACACTCGAGGCGACTGACCCGAAGTCGTCGGCTTCGCCGTGTCCGAAACTCGCCCAAAACCCTCCAACTACCCTCTCAGGAACCGCCTCACGCCCCCAGACCGTCGCATCGACCTTCCCCACGCCAACTGACCGGCCCCAAAACGCACATTCACCCTCGCCAACCCACCACACCCCCCCCCCCGCCGCGGTTAGGCGGTGGATTTGGGCGAAAACGCCGGATCAGGGCGAATTGGTGGGGAGAAACGGCGCAGAAGTGGGGACGTGGCGGAGCGGGTGTGGGGCACGCATGGCGCAGGGAGAGAGCACGGGCGGCGCAGGAAGGTGACGCTTTTTTCGGGGTGGTGGGGAACGAAAGGGTCGGGTGTGGGCGGTACCTGGCTTCTCGGCGTGTCATTGACTTCCACTGTACCGGTATCCCAAATGGCCGTGTGAGTGGAGTAGTGAGGCTTCGGCCATGATCGGATGGCTCGGCATCAGCCATCTGTTCGAGCTTTCCCAGACGGAAGCAATTGCTGGATTCTTCAGTCCGCAGGTGATCTTCCTGGCGCAGCTAATCCTTCGCACGCGAGGCGGCGGCATCGGTCATCGTATGGACCTCGCTGCTGCTGTACAGCCTGCGCCAGGCGACGTCGTCACCGCGGCGTGGATGCTGATGGCGGAGAGGTCGCGGAGTCTCAACGTTATACACTTCTCAGCGAAGGCCGTCATCCGCGCCGACCTGCTGTTCACGCTTCCCGGCGTGCTGCTCATACTCTTGAACGGCACTGCCATGGTGCTGGCCCGCTGGGGCGGATGGGGCGCATTCCACGAGATGTCCTGGATTAGCCTTGCCCTGGCGCTATTCACCCTGTCAGGGGCTATCTGGGTGGGAATACTCATCACCGTCCAGCACCGCACTGCCGTGTGCTCCGACCCGTCGGGATACGAGGGGGAGCCGCCCGCGAAATTCTTATCGGCGCTGCGCCGGTGGTACTTCTGGGGAGCGATTGCCATTGCCCTGCCGGTCTGCTCGCTCTACCTGATGGTCACCAAGCCCACACTCGGCTAGACTTCCGGTGCGCCTCTTGACCTGAGGGCTTTGACGTATGAAAGGTGTATGAACTAGACAACACACACCTGGAAGTGGGCGGAGTACCGGTCACGGGCGAAGTACCGGATACTTCCCGCCGTCTATTGAGCAAGCCCGTCCGTAAGCCCCGGTACTTCCTCCTTACCAGCTAACACCCGTACTGAAGAACCTTCGAAGTCGTCTCCAATCGGCTCGTACCTGCCGCCGAGGCACCGGGCGAGAAACGCTTCCGCGACGGCCATGAAGGACAGGTTGTTTTCCGGCCGGGCGAAGCCGTGGCCCTCGTCGGGGTACAGCAGGTAGGCGACGGGAATACCTCGCTCCCGCATCGCGTCGACGATCTGGTCGGACTCGGATTGCTTGACACGCGGATCGTTCGCCCCCTGGGCTATCAGCAGCGGACGGACGATTTCGTCCACGCGGGAGAGCGGCGACCGCTCCGCGAGGAAGCGTTTGCCCTCCTCAGTCGAATTGTCGCCGACTCGCGCGCGGAACATGTTGAGCATGGGCGTCCAGTAGGGCGGCACCGTGTCCAGCAGCGTGTTCAGATTGGATGGGCCAACGATGTCTACGCCACAGACGAACACCTCCGGCGTGAAGGTGAGGCCGACGAGAGTGGCGTACCCTCCGTAGCTGCCGCCCACAATCGCCACGCGGTCTCGGTCGGCGATCCCCTGGTCCACCGCCCATTCGACGACGTCGATAAGGTCGTCGTGCATTGCGCCCGCCCACTCCCGGTTGCCGGCGTTGACGAACTGCTTCCCGAGGCCCGTGGAACCGCGGAAGTTTACGCTTATCACGGCGTAGCCGCGGTTTGCCAGGAGCTGATGAAGGGGATTGAATCCCCAACTGTCCCTGGCCCATGGCCCACCATGAACGAGCAACACCGCAGGCAGCGGCTCAGCGGGCCTGTCCGCGTCTTCGCTCGCAGAGCCGACTGGCAGCGTGTAGTAAACGATCAGGTCGAGACCGTCCCTCGAGCTAACGGCCGTGGTGTGCATTTGAGCGAGTGGCGCGCCTTCCAGGGAAGGCCGGTCCGAAAACAGATAGACCATGTTGGCGGAGTCCCGCTCGTAAAGATAGTACGTTTCCGGGCCGGCGTCTTTCCTGTAGCAGACTATCCATCTGCTGTCGTCGACCGAGCGCGAAAGCACTTGGAAGTCTCCCGCATTCTTGGCAGTGATTCGTTCCAGGTCGCTGGCAATCGAATCATCGAGGACGTTCCAGGCGACACGGTCGTGCTCAAACGATACCGCTTGGGGTCTGCCTGTTACTGGTTGAACAATGAGCCCCGAGGCATCGGCCCTGGAATCGCTGGCCAGTTCCGTGGTCTCCCCGGTCTCTGTATCGACGGCCACCAGCGCCGAAGTGTCTCGCCCGCGGCTGTCGAACATGTAGAGCGTGCGGCCGTCTTCTTCGAAGTAAAGCGCGAATGTTGTCAGATCATCCTCGGGCCCTACGGTCATCGTGGAAGTCCACTCGCCGGAGTCGGCCAGCGCGAGGATGTTGGACCCTCCGTCGGGCGTGGGCACCCGAGCCAGCCTCGCCCTGAATTCCCGGTCGGCCAGGATTGCGGCGGCGCCAATGTCGTTCTCCGTGACGAGTTGCGATTCGCCGGTGTGAATGTTGACCCGGTAGAGGTCGTGACACTGGGGGTCCCTGTGGTTGATGCCGATCAGGACCTCATCAGGGAACCGCCGGGAAAGTCCACTCGGGAAAGCGCTGACACCCTCGTATGGTGTAAGGTCCCTTGCCTCTCCACTGTCGATGTTGACGGCGTAGACGTGCCAGTCCTCGTCACCGGCGCGGTCCTGGACGTACAGGAGGTGCGCGGGGTCGTAAGTCCAGAGGTACAGGCGTATGCCCCTGTCCGTATCGTGCGTAACGGGACGAGCATCCTCTACGGAGCCGGCGGGCGCCACCCACACGTTCATCACGCCGTCCATGGGGGCCAGGTAGGAGATGTGCGCGCCGTCATCGCTCAGTTGTACGTCGGTACGCTCAGGGTTACCGTACAGTGTCCTTCTCGGAATCAGCTCCGGCTGTTTGCTCAAGTTGTCCTCCTCACTCGATTGTAGCCAGTGTAACTGAACAGACGGACATTAGTGTGTCTGTACGGGGCTCACATTGTTGACTGAGCGGACCGTGTGCTACGATTCGCGGCGAGGCCCTGAGCGCGGCGGTGGTGTAGTGGACTTCCGTTCCCCGCCCAGGGCCTTCGTCACTGTCCCGGACGGGTTGGGTAGTGGTCAATAGGCTGGGCTGGGGGACTCCAAGTGTTGCTGCACCTGTACCTAGCAATCGAGGGGGTCGCCCACGACGCGGCGTGGATGGGCTACCTCGTCTTCAGGTTCGGCGTCGAGGAGGCCGGGCTGGCGACTTCGCTGGGGCTCACGACGAACCTCGCCGGGCGCCTCTTGCTCGGTCCCCTCTGGCTAATCTACTGGGAAGCCGTCGCGATGCTCCATAAGTTCGGCTACATCGAGTCCTATACGTGGCCGTTCTGATGGGGAGCGACTGAATGCTTTCTGCTCGGACGGACAATGGCGCACATGTCTGTGGCTTGATGATGTATCATGGCCCGCGAGGGCCTAAAGGCCTATCCGACACCCGTTCATCACACCCATCCTAACCTTCCCCCTGCGAGGGAGAAGGGACTTGTCGGATAGGCTCTTCTTGGGGGCAGCGCCCGTAGTGGACGCCAGACCGATTACCCCAGCGGTATCGGATTGGTCAGAAGAGGTAAGGAGGAACAGCCATGGCAACGGAACAGAAGGTAGGCCAGAAGCCTTACGTGATGCAGGACGTGGGCGACGCCTCGGAAGCGCTGCAGACGCCCGGCATGGTGCGACAGCCGGCGGTTCTGCCGGGTAAGGGCGACACGACGAAAATCTGGATGGGCAAGGTGACGGCGGCGCCGCGGGAGAAGGGCCCGCCACACACGCACCTGGAAGCGGAGACCGCGGTGTACGTCATGCAGGGCCACGTGCGAGTGCTGTTCGGCGAGAACTTCGAGGATTCGGTCGAGGCGGGGCCCGGCGATTTCCTGTTCGTGCCGGCCCACACTCCGCACATCGAGGAAAACCCCTACGACGAGGAGATGGTGGCTATCCTCTGCCGGGCGCCCGACAACCTGGTGCAGAACCTCTAGACGCGGGGCGACCGTGGGACAGATGAACGGAATGGTGGCCGTCGTCACCGGCGCCAGCCGGGGGCTGGGCCGCGCCATCGCCAAGGAGTACGCCGGGGAGGGCGCGAGCGTCGTCATATGCGCTCGCAGCCAGTCTCCAACGGGCCTGGATGGGACGCTCGAGGAGACGGCGGCTGACATTCGGAACGCGGGCGGGGACGTCCTGGCGGTCGACTGCGACGTGACCGATGAGACCCAGGTCGACGCCATGGTCCGCCGGGCGCTGGACCGCTACGGCAAGATCGACGTGCTCTTCAACAACGCCGGCGCCATGGTGCTGGGAGAGTCGATTCTTGAAATAGACCCTGCGCGGTGGGACCAGGTGATGCGCGTCAACGCCAATGGCCCTTACCTGTGCTCCCGCGCGGTTCTTCCCGCGATGATGGAGCAAGGGCGAGGCAGCATCATCAACATCGGCTCCAGGATGGCGACCGATCCCGGCCTGGGCGGCGGCGTGCTCTACAGCGCCAGCAAGGCGGCGGTGCACATGTTCAGCCTGTGCCTTGCAGACGAGGTGCGGGACTACAACATCGCTGTCAACATACTGAGTCCCGGCTCGCTGCGCAGCGAGGGCTCCGCGGCCATCCCGTGGACGCAGCGGGACTGGCACGAGAGGGTCGATCCCAGCGCTGTCGGCCCGTGCGCCGTGTACCTGGCGCTCCAGGACGCCGGCACGTTCACCGGACGGTTGGCGTTGCGAGCGGAGTTCGGCACGACCTGGGGGCCGGGCACTGACAAGTGACCTTCGTCGCTGCGCCTACTCGTCCGTGGCGCGGGCGGCGGGGAGAAAGTCGGCGTCGGTGAAGCCGGCGAAGCGGTCGGGGAGGAACTCCCGTATGTCGGAGACGGCCTGGGTCGATCCGCGGCAGACGTAGTCGGCGATGATGCGTCCGGTGATCGGCCCCAGGTGGATGCCCTTCGTGGTGTGGCCTGTGGCCAACAGCACGTTTTCTAGACCGGGCACGGGCCCGATGATGGGTCTGCCGTCCGGGCTGAGCGGCCGGGACCCGGCAAGCTGTTGCACCAGTTCGGCGCGTTCCAGGTCCGGAAGGACGTCTATGGCCCGCTGAAGCAACTCCAGCCGGGCGGTCTCGGTGGGTACGCGGTCGAACTCCTCGCCCCAGAAGAGGTCCCTGCGGTCGTAGTCCCGGCCGCCGGTGCTGCCGACACTGGTGAAGCCGTCCAACCGGCTGATCATGTGACCGCGTTTGGGAGAGCTTATCAGCACAGGCAGGGGATCGCCGGGGTAGTTGAGCAACAGGCGCTCGCCCTTGAGCGGGCGGACGGGCGCCGGAAAACCCAGCCAGGGAGTGAAGGCGCGGCTCCAGGTGCCCGCGGCAACCACCACGGTCCCGCAATGTATCTCTTCGGATGGCGTGGTGACACCGGTAATCGCGGAGCCGCGCATGGTCAGGCCGGTCACTTCCCGGTTGAGTATCGTGGCGCCGAGTAGTTCGGCTCCGCGCGCCAGCGCCAGGTTCAGCCGGTAGCTGTCGAGCTGGGCGGACTCGTCCTCGTAGACCGCCCCGACGATGGACGGGCTGAGGCGGGGTTCGATTTCGTGGACCTCCTGGGCGTCGATCCAGCGCATGTCGACGTGAAGCTGCTGCCATACCATGAAGCTCTTGATGAGGTCGGCCTCTTCGTCGTCCAGCGCCAGCCGTAGTGAAGGGCGACGCTGGTAGAGCAGGTCCATGCCCGTGGCGTCCTCCAGCTCGGGGACCAGCTCTTTGAACTCGGCGAATGAGGCGCGGGCCATCTCGAAGGAAGGGCCGGGCGAGAACTCGGCGCCGAGCAGGCCCAGCGAGCCGGTGGCGTGCGCGGAGGCGCCGCTGCCGATGGCCTCCCGCTCGAGTACGGTCACGCTGAGGCCCTCCCGCGCCAGGTAGTAGGCCACCGAGCAGCCGACCGCGCCGGCGCCGATTACGACCACGTCCGCGCTCTTGCTCATGTCCTTACCTTCCTATCGCGGCATGTTGCGCTCGATCCAGCGCCGCTCCTCTTCATCGTCGTCGAAGTAGAAGAAACGGTGGAACAGCTTCGGCTGCTCGCGCACCTTCCGCAGGTCCTTGCGGAGTGCGGAGCTTCCTGGGACGTCCGCCCTCAGCGTGTCGGGATCGATTGCGACGCCGTACTCGGAGCGAGCCGATTCCACGGAGACGAATCCGCCGCGCACATCCTTTTCGACGAGGCTGACCTCGCGTTCGAGAGGGTCGCCCCAGCCGCCTCCGCCGGCAGTGTGGATGCGCACCATATCGCCGGCGCTCCAGGGGTTATCGTCCGAGAAGGGCGGGACGTCTCTCTCGTCCGCGCGTCCGGGATTCAGGACTACACGGGACGTGCCGCCGGCCTTGCCACCGGCGACGCCCCAGGCGGGGAAGCGGTTGTTCTCCACACGCAGGCCGAACGTGCCCTCGGGCGCGAGCAGCCGCACGTCGCGGATGATGCCGCAGCCGCCGCGGTGCTTGCCCGGTCCGCCGGAGTCGGGGTTGATGGCGTACCGCTCCATTCGCAGCGGATACTCCACGTCCATGAACTCGGCCGGGTAGTTTTCGTTGTGACGACTGTACACAGCGTCGATACCGTCCGCGCCGGGGCGTGCGCCGTGTCCGACGGCGATGCCGTCGCTGCACAGCATCCACTCGCCAGAGTCGGGGTCGATCATGCGCCAGTAGGCGATCACGTAAACGGCCATCGCCGCCATGGCGTCGCTGCCGCCGGCCTTGGCGACGACGGCGCGGACGGCGTTCTTGAGCTTGGTGAAGGTGTGGGCGCGGCAACCCAGCGCGGCGGGCCACTGCGGTTGCAGGATGCTGCCGGGGCGCAGCTTAACCTCATCCACGGCGGCGAGAAGGCCCTCGTTCATTGTGAGGGACGGGTCGTACTGGTGGAAGTGCTGGCCGAAGTAGGCGCCGACGGCGCCGTCGCTTGCCATGAAGTTGATCGAGCCGGGGGCCTGATCGTCGCTGCCGGTGGCGTCCAGGGTGATGCGGTCGCCATCCCGTCTCAGCTCGAGGTGGAAGGAGTGCCACTCTTCGCCCACACCGTCGGTGTCCATGTAGTCGCGGGTGGAGTAGATCCCCTCCGGAATCGTCTCGAGCGTCTTGCGGCGAACGAACTCGGACGTCTCGCGCTGGTCCTGGCGTATGGCGGCCAGCGTGGTCGCCTTGCCGAACCGGCGGAAAATCTCCAACACCCGCTCCTCGGCGCGCTGCGCAGCGGACATCAGGGCGCGGGTGTCGCCCTCCAGCAGGTCGGGGTAGCGGGAGTTGCGCAGGATGATACGGTAGGCCTCGTCGTTCAGCTTGCCGCGCTCGATGATGCGGATGGGCGGCACGAGCGTGCCGTCGTGGAAGATCTCGGTGTTTGCCGGGCCGATGCTGCCGGGGCGGGAGCCGCCCAGGTCCCAGAAGTGGGCGAAGGAGTGGCAGTAGGCCACAAGCTCGCCCTCGAAGAAAACGGGCGAGATGAACACCATGTCCGGCGTGTGGCTGATGCTGCCGCGCGAGATGTATGGGTCGTTGTACCAGTACACGTCGCCGGGACGCATGGACCCCGCGGGGTAGAATTCCCACACGCAGCCGAGAATGTCGCTGCCCATGGTTTCGCCGTATATTTCGCGACCCTGGCTGTCCAGGAAGCTGACCGTGTAGTCCTTCTTCTCGCGTATGAATGCCGACATGGCGGTGCGCTCGATTATGAGCTCGCACTCGAGCCGGGCGGAGCGGAGGGAGCCTCGAATTAGCTGGAGCGTGATCGGGTCTACGGAATCACCCTGAGCGATGTGTTCGCCTCTGTCGGCGTCTGCTGGCATACCGTTGTCCCTCCCCGGCTAGGCCGGACACATGATGCAGTTGCCGTAGTCGTCGATTCGGGCCTGCCAGCCAGGATCGATGACCACCGTGGAGTCGACGTTTTCGAGGATGGCCGGGCCGTCCACAGTCGATCCCGGCCCCAGATTCGCCCGGTCGAGTATTTCGCACGGGACGAATCCCCCGGCGTCATCGAAGTAGACCTGCCGCCGGCCCACAAGGGCGTCGGACGGCGCACCCAGATCGCGTGAAAGCGACGCCACGCTCACCGAATCCAGGTGTCCAAAGGCGGTGACGCGAAGGGTGACGATCTCCACCGGCTGGTCCAGGGAGAATCCGAACAGGCGACCGTGCTCCGCGTGGAAGCCCTCGATGGTGTCGTCCAGACCGGCCGGGTCCACGGCGCTGCCGGCGAAGTCCACGGTGACTTCGAAGCCCTGGTGGGCGTAGCGCAGGTCCGCGGACCGGACGAGGCTGCGGCGGTCGGCGGGAACGGACTCGGTGTCGAGCCAGCGGGCGGCCTCGTCTTCCAGGCCGCGATACACGCGCTCCATGGCCGCGGCGTCGTAGTTGGGCGCCTTCTGGACCGAGGTCCTGGCGTAGTCATTCTTGAAGTCGGCCACCAGCAGCCCGTAGGCGGAGGCGACGCCCGGGCTTGGCGGGGCGATGACGGTCGTCATGTCCAGCAGGCGTGCCACGCCGATGGCGTGCATCGGCCCCGCGCCGCCGAACGCGACCAGCGCGAAGTCGCGGGGGTCGTGGCCGCGCTCTACGCTGACGTTGCGGATGGCGCCCATCATGTTGTTATTGACGATTTGAAGTATGCCGTGGGCCGCGCGGTGCAGATCCAGGCCCAGGGGAGAGGCGATCTTGTCTTGTATGGCCGATCTGGCGGCGTTGACGTCCAGGGTCAGCGCGCCGCCGGCGATGGTGTCGTCGATGCGGCCCAGCACCAGGTTGGCGTCCGTGACCGTCGGCTCGGCGCCGCCCAAGCCGTAGCACACCGGGCCGGGCGCGGCGCCGGCGCTGCGCGGCCCCACGTTCAGGTTGCCCGCCGCCGTGAGCCAGGCGATGCTGCCGCCGCCCGCGCCGATGGTGGCGATGTCCAGCATCGGAAGCTGCACAGGCCAGTCGCCCAGTTTGCCGTTCAGCGTGACGGTGGGAGTGCGCCGGCTGACCAGCGACACGTCGGTGCTGGTGCCGCCCATGTCGAACGAAATGCAGTCGTCGACGCCGGTGCTGCGGGCCACGTCGATGGCGGACATGACGCCGGCGGCGGGGCCGGACAGGGCGGTGTAGACCGGCTGGCGGATGGCGGTTTCCGCGCCTATTACGCCGCCGTTGGACTTCATGATGAGCAGCGGGGCCTCCATTCCGAGCGCGCGCAGGTCCGTGTTCAGGTTCTCGATGTAGCCGCTCACGCGGGGCATGACGTAGGCGTTGAGAACGGTGGTGATCGTCCGCTCGTACTCTCGGAAGACCGGCAGCACATCGGACGACAGGGAAAGGTGGGCGTTCGGCATGGTTTCCGAAACGAGCTCGCGTATGCGGCGCTCGTGGGCGGGGTTTGCGTAGGAGTGGTTCAGGGAGACGGCGATGGACTCGATGCCTTCGGACCGGAAGCGCTCCGTTGCCAAGCGGACGGCGTCCTCGTCGAGTGCCGAAAGGATTGCGCCGTCGAAGGCGGTGCGGCCGGAGACTTCGAGCACGCGCTCCGGAGGCACGGGGCGTTCCGGCTTGACCCAGACGTGGGGGTTGGCCATGCGGTCCATGCTGTGGCGTCCGATCTCAAGGACGTACTTGAAGCCTTCCGACACCAGGACGCCGACGGGGGTGCCCTTGCCCTCCAGGATGGCGTTGGTGGCGATGGTGGTGCCGTGGAAGATGCGGCGGACCTGTGAGAAGGCGACGCCATTTGCCTCGAGTATGCGGGTGACGCCGGCGATGAAGCCGCGCGACGGGTCGTCGGGGGTTGAGGGCGTCTTGTGCAGCCGGAACTCGCCGGTGGCGAGGTTCAGCAGAACGACGTCGGTGAAGGTGCCCCCCACGTCGACCGCGAGGGCGTAGTCATCCATCGGTTTTCGCCCAGCGCGCGAGCGCCTTTTCAGGGGAGGCTATCTCCTCCAGCGAGGTGTAGTAGTAGTCGCGCCAGCCGTCCTCTGGGAGCCCGGTGAAGAGCATCAGGTTGAGGGGATACGCCTCGCTGTCGGTGGCTCGGCGGAAGTCGTCGCGAAACAGGAACGTGGGCTTGCCCAAAGCTATCGCCATGCCGAGCTCCACCATCACGCCTTCGTCGGGGGGGACGCCATTTACCACCGCGAACGTAGCGTCTGAGTTGACCACGTCGCGAAAGTCCCTCTGGCCGATCTCGTACGCCCAGCCGGGTTGGGAGAAGTCGAGCTGGTTGTTGCGGGCGAACGGCTCCCACACCTCGAGGCCGAGCGTTTCCAGGGCCGCGGCTATAGGCGGGAGGAGCAGTGCGTTCTGCTGCGCCGAGAACCCGTATGGGTTGGCCAGGTAGATGGTCTTGGTCATTCCTTCTCGACCCTCCGGCTCGTTCGTCACGCGAGGTTGTAGAGGCGGTTGAGCGGCACCACGGAAACGGGGCTGGAGGTGACGATGACGCCGTCCACTCTGATGCGCCTGCTCTCGAGGTCGACCTGTATGTCGGGGTTGAGGCCGTTTCTCACCATGTTGCGCTTGGTTGTAGTGCGCACGTCCTTCACGGGAAGCAGCCGGCGGCGCGTGCCCAGCCGCTTGTGAAGCCGAGACTCCAGGGAGGCGCGGGACACGAAGAAGGCGCTGAGCGCGGCGGCGGAGTTGCCGAGGGCGCCGAACGCGGGGCCGTAGACCACCGGCTCGCTCTGCCTGATGGACGCGTTGCCATCGCCGGACGGGGACCAGACGAACGTGCCGCCCTTTATCACGATTTCCGGCTTGACGCCGAAGTAGGCGGGACGCCACAGCACCACGTCGGCCATCTTGCCAGGCTCAAGCGAACCGACGTAGGACGAGATGCCGTGGGTTTTGGCGGGGTTGATGGTGTACTTGGCGAGGTATTGGAGGATGCGCTCGTTGTCGTGCTCCGGGTGCGTCGCGCCGCGTTCGCCCTTCATCTTGTGGGCAAGCTGCCACGTCCGGGTGATCACCTCGCCAATGCGCCCCATGCCCTGCGAGTCGGAGTTGATGATGGGCACCGCGCCCAGGTCGTGGAGCACGTCCTCGGCGGCCATGGTCTCGCGCCGCAACCGCTCGTCGAGGGCGGCGGCCTCCGGGGGCGCGGCCACGTTGATGTTGTGCACCTGCGCCGTCATGTTGAAGTGCTCTTCGTAAGTGCTCACCGTGTAGGGGATCGTCGGCGTGGTGGAGGATGTGATGATGTTGTTCACGCCCGCCAGCCGGATGAGGTCGGGCGCGTGGCCGCCGCCCGCGCCCTCGACGTGGTAGGCGTGGACCGCGCGTCCGCCAATCGCCTCGATGGTGTCGGACACCTGCATGGACTCGTGGAGGCCGTCGGTGTGGAGCGCGACCGAAACGTCGTACTCGTCCGCGACGCGCAAGCAGGTGTCGATGACGTCGGGGTATGCTCCTTCATCCTCGTGGATCTTGAAGCCGGCGGCGCCCGCCTCGATGCTCTCCACCATGGGAGATGGATGGCTCGCGCTGCCCCGCGCCTGGAGCGCGAGGTTGACCGGGATGTTCTCGAACGACCGCAGCCAGCTCCGGATCGTGGCGCGGCCGGTGGTGTTCAGCCCGGCGCCTATGAGCGTCGTAAGTCCGGCGGCGAGGGCAACGTCCATCAGCTTGGGGTTGTCTCCAATATGCACGTGGCTGTCGACGCCGCCCGGAGTTGCGAACAGGCCGTCGCCGCGGTATGCGACGGTGTTCGGACCGATGACCAGGTCCACGCCGTCCATGATGTCGGGGTTGCCGGCACGACCCACGCCTGCGATAGTGCCGTCCTTGATGCCGACGCTACCCTTGAATATGCCGAGAACCGGATCCATGACGATGGCGTTCAGGACTACGCTGTCGAGCTCGCTGTCCCGGGCGGGCCGGTGGGAGTACATCATCCCCGTCCTGAGATTCTTGGCCCAACCGCCCATAATCTCGTTGCCGTAGTCTGTGTAGTCGCGCTCGATGAGGGCGAACAGGTCTGTGTCGCCGAGGCGAACGCGGTCGCCGGCGGTTGGGCCGTACAAGGCGCCATATCGCTCTCTGTCGATTTCGAACGGCATGGTCATTCACCTGCGCCGAAAAATCCGCGAGCACGGGCGCGGGCCAGCGCCTCTCCGACGTGCGATTCCGTCAGGCCTCCGTTCACGAATCCCTGGTAGCCGTGCACCCTGCGCGCGCCGCCGACGTCGATCAACGGGACCTCCACAGTCTGGCCAGGCTCCCAGCGGACGCCGCCGCCCGACGGGACGTCGAGGCGCTTGCCGTAGGCGGCGCGCCTGTCGAATCGCAGGCGCTTGTTCACCTCGAAGAAGTGGTAGTGCGAGGTCACGTACACCGGATAAGGCGACGTATTCTCCACGGACAGGACCACTGTGTCGCGGCCTCGGTTGCAGGCGATGACATCGCCGGCGTAGACAACTTCTCCTGGTATCACGAAACTTCCTCCCGATTCATCGGATGGGGTTGCGCACGAAGACGAGCTTGGTCCCGTCGGAGAAGCTCGCCTCAACACGGATTGGGTCCACAAGGTCAGGGACCCCCTCCATCACGTCGTCGCGGCTGAGCACTTTCGCGGCCATCTCCAGGGTGTCCTGGTAGCTGTTGCCGTCCCTGGCGTACTCCATCACCTCGTCGCAGATGAGCGCGGTCGCCTCGGGGTGGTTCAGCTTCAGTCCCCGGGCCCGGCGGCGTCGCGCAAGCTCGGCCGCGCTGAAGATGGTCAGCCTGTCCAGTTCTCGTGGTGTTAGTCTCATGGCGCCCTCGCTGCTCCAGTCCAGGTCCTCGTTCCGGATATCGTTGCCTATTCTAACAGCATTTCGGGATTGGGCCGTGCGCGTCGCCGAGGAGCGTAGTCGTTCTAAGGTCGCGTGCGAGCCCTGGAATGTGCGGCGGTTCCGGGGCTAACCCTCCCAGGGCCGGTAGAGCACACCGCCCTTGACGGTGTTCACGTGCACCAGCCGCTGCGAGGACTCCAGGGTCGTTCCCGGTTCCCACCTCGTGGGCCCCATTCGGGTCATGGTGCTGAGCCGGTCTGCAAGCGAGAATCGTCCCTCTTCCTCGCGCAGAACCGTGACGTCTCCCTCGGCGCCCACCCTTAGCGTGCCAAGTACGCCGTCCATGCCCAGCGCACGCGCCGGGTTATGGGTGGAACGACGAACGACCTCTTCCAGCGACATACCCAGGCGCATGAACTTGGTCAGCGTGGTCGCGAAGTCGTAGACCGGCCCCTCGATACTGAGCGTGCTGATGTCGGTGCTGATCGTATCGGGCCATACGCCGTTCGACAGCGCCTTCTGGGCAGCCCTGAACGAGAAACTGCCAGCGCCGTGGCCCACGTCTAGCACCACGCCGCGCTCCTGCGCCGCCTTCATACCCTCCAGGACAGCCCCGGACTCTTCAAGAACGCCGTCCTCGAAGCCGTGGTACGCGTGAGTCACGACATCGCCGGGGCGGAGCATGGCCATCAATTCGGGTAGGGCCGTGGGATTGTTGCCCACGTGGACCATCACGAATCCGCCAAAACCCTCGGCCGCCTCGATGGCGCGCGTCAGCACCTCCACGTCGCTGTTCTCGCCCAGGATCTGGCGACCCAGCCGCGCCTTTACTCCCTTCACGTAGTCCCTGTTCGCCAGGCCCGCCTCGATTGCGAGTTCCACGTCCGCCCACTTCAGGTACTCGAGCTCCCCGATGTCCGGGGAAACTATGCCCATCGCCGAGATGTTCAAGAGCGCGAACAGCCGCGTTTGGGCGCGCTCGATGGTGTATCTGCGAAACCCTCGGAACGTGAGCGCGCCCGCCGACCCGGCGTCCAGGGCGGTCGTGACGCCCAGGGCCAGGTTGCTGACGTCCGGCTCTAGTCCGTAGGTGCATGCCCCCCAGTAGGCGTGGACGTGCAGGTCGATCAGCCCGGGCGTGACAATCAGGCCGGTGGCGTCCAGGACTTCCATCGCCTGGTCGGCGGGTATCGAGTCCTCGACCGCCGAGACCTTCCCGGCGGTCAGCGCGATGTCTTTGGGTGCGTTCAGCCCCTGGGAGGGGTCGACCACCGTCCCGGACTTGATAAGAAGGTCGTATCGCATACGTCTACGTCTCCTCTCGAACATCGCGGTGGTCCGCCACTATCCGGCCTTCCTTCAGCACGAGCCGCAGGTCGGACAGGTTCTCGACGTCGTCCAGCGGATTGCCGCCCACGACTATCAGATCGGCGATCTTGCCGGTCTCGATGGCGCCAAGGTCGTCGCCGACGCCGCACAGCTCCGCGGCATTCCTCGTGGCGGCCAGCAGTGTCTGCCAGGTCGTCGCGCCCGACTTGACCCACAGGCCCATCTCCAACAGTGCCGAGTCAGTCAGCGGGTACAGGTCCGACCCCAAAGCCATATTCACGCCGGAGTCCAGCGCCTGCCGGAACCAGCGTCGATGCTCGTCCACCGCGGCCTCGGCCCGCACCACCAGGTCGGGCGCGAGGTTCTTCTGCTCGACCCAGCGCCTCTCGCGCTCTGAGGTGGCCTGCGAGGGCGTAAGGTGGGTGATGCCCAGAGTCGGGACGTACCAGGCGCCGGTCTCCTGGAAGAGCCGGATGCACTCGTCGTCCATGATGTAGCCGTGCTCGACCGTGTGGGCGCCGTGCGTGAGGGCCGCCTTCACGGCGTCCGGATTGGTGGCGTGGGCCATCACGTCGTAGCCGCGCTGGCGGCAGAGCGCGAATGCGGCGGCCAACTCCTCCTCCAGCAGGAAGGAGTGGACGTGCTGGTCCCAGAACGGGCCCATAACGCCGCCGGAGAGGTTCAGCTTGATGTGGTCCACGCCGTTCTTGATCTGCTCGCGCACGGCGTTGACGAACCCGTAAGGCCCGTCGCACTCGCGGGCGTGGCCGGAGGTGAGGAAGTGGCCGCCGGTTGTGGTGAGGAAGATGCCGCTGGCGAACACGCGCGGGCCGTTCAGGCCGCCCGAGGCGAAGGCGTCGCGCCAGGCCACGTCCATGAAGTTGGCCGAGCCGCCGCAGCGGACGCCGACCACTCCGGCGTCGATCAGCCCGCGCGACAGGTTCTCCCCGAACCGGGCCGTCTGCCGGGCCACGGTGACGTTCGGGTCGCTGACGTACTCTGGGTGGATGTGGACGTCCCATAGGCCGGGTAGCAGGTACGCGCCCTGCAAGTCTATCACCCGCGCCCCGTCGGCGCTCGGAGCGCGCCCGCCGCGTGCGATGTCGGCGATGCGGCCGTCCTCCACGACCACGCTGGCCCTGGCGGCGGGCTCGGGGTCTACGCAGTCGATGAGCGTGGCGTTTGTCAGCGCAAGGCGCATGGTTGCCTCCAGAGTCGCCTATGGACGGATCGCTTCACGTCAAAGCCGGATACTTTCGTTTCCGGGATGTTACCACCATCAGGCCGGTCTCGTGCGCGTTCACGTCGCCACCCATGGACGAGTGGAACCGGATGTCGCCGAAGCCGCACTCGGACAGCAGCGCGCGGTACTCCGCGTCCGTGTAGGCCTGCATACTCGATGCGTATCTGGAGACGGCGCCAGTTTTCGCGTCGACTACATAGTAGCGTTCGGTCGTGGCCGCATGGTCGGGATGCCAGAAGCTCTCGCGCAGGCACAGGTACGGCTCATCGGAGAAGAGGCCGCCGTCCGACGAGTACCAGTGGGCGCCTGCCTCTCCCATCTCGCGCACGGCGTCGAAGGTGTGCGGTTCGAGGAGCAGCACGCCTCCGGGAGATAGGGCGGCGTGGGCCTTGACGAGTATGGCCCTGGCGTCGCTGGGCCTGAAGACGTTGAACTCGCCGAAGATGAGCATGGCCAGACCATACCCGCTGCCGTAGTCGGCGGTCCTCATGTCCTGGAGCAGGTAGGAGCATTGCAGGTCGCGCTCGTCGGCCTGAGCGTTGGCATACGCTATGGAGGCGGGGGAGATGTCGATCCCGACGCATTCGTGGCCTAGCCGTGCAAGACGGCTGATGTACAGGCCGGGGCCGCAGCCGAGATCGAGGATTTTCGAAGGCTTGCCACTCAGAAGCTCCCGGTGAATCCAATCGACCTGGCTGTCTATCGTGTCGAACCGGCGGCTGGCGGCGTCATGGCGCTGTGTCAGATGCTCCGCAAGCATCCGCCGGCTGAACTCCGGCTCGCGCCAGGGAATCTTCTCGCCCTCGACCCACGGCTCGGTGGCGGGTTGCCGGCTCACGATGTCCGAGAGGGTCGTGTTCAAGGGGGTGCTTTCCGTCCTCACGATTCACTTTCGCCGCGCTCCGGGAGCAGGCGTGTCTTGCGGGCATCCACTCTTGATTCCCCGGCTACACTCGGAATGGGTAAGAAGCGTCCTGCCTCTCGCCCACTACCCGGAACCATCCAAAACCCCCGCTCCAAAGCGCCCCAGCCGCGTAACCCAAACGCCACTCACTTGCTCTGCCGCAGCCCCACTCCCGCCACCTAATTGCCACTGATTTGCCACACAAAATCCCGCCCTCAGGCCCACTCTCACGACCTTATGTCAATTGGCCTTGCCTTGCGCCATCAGATCGGCCGATTCACCTCAGCGTAGCGGCAAATCTCTGACCCTTACATTCCGAACGTAGCCGAGGAATCTGGGGCCTTCACGCCCTCCCGTGGATCTGACCCCTCTTGATTTTACAGAACGCACGTGCTATTTTCTATCCCGTAGACGCTGTGCCCGCCGGTTGGCGGCGTCAAAAGGGCAGCATCAGGCCCAGTACCAACGTCACGTTCTGCGACATTCGCCGCAATACTCGTGACAGACTTTGGCGCCGGCGTACTGCGCGAATGACAAGAAATCGGGCCGTCCAGCTACGAGTTGACCAGAAAGTAGCAGAATTGAGCAGATTTTTCGTGAAACCTCACCCATCGGCGAGTCTATGGCCGCCGCGGGCCAGCCAACCTCTACGCCCGGTCCAGCCCGTGGATGCCACGGTAGTCGCTCGTCGGGGGCGGCTGCCAGCCCTCCAGCAGTTCGGCGCGGGGCTGGTAGATTTCGACGCCCAGCGGATGGCAGGTGTCGATTGGGTCGATGGCGTCCTCCTCGCCCCACACCTGGACCGACAGGTCGCCGTGGGGGCAGGTGGATATGGCGCAGAGCAGGTCTATCTCGGCGAAGAACTCGAAGTAGTCGCCTCGCCGACCGGGCGAGGGCTTCACGAAGTAGCGGTCGTCGCTGGTGAGGCCGGTTACCTGAAAGATGTTGAGCACGTCGTGAACGTCGCTCTCGTCCATGTGGTACGGAGCCACCGCCCGCACCAGGTTGGAGTGGCAGCAGTAGTCGAAGTCCTCGCCGTTGAGCATCTTGTGGACGTAGGGATCGCAGCGGGTGCCCAGCAGGTCGTGGCAGCCGGCGCCATCCTCGTCCAGGCCGTAGTCGATGGAGTCGCCGGTGACGGTGAGCATGGGCCGCAGGTAGGGCAGGCAGGACCAGAGCCGGTCGAACCTGGAAACGTGGGCGCTGTGGAGCTGCTTGGTGCGCGCCGCCCAGAATCGCTCCCTGGGGTTGTTCAGGTTCCAGGCGTTGAAGTCGGCGACCTGCGCGCCCTCCACCACGACGATGCGGCATATCTGGCCCGCCAGCACCGGCCAGGCCCTGCCGGAGCGTATGGGCGCCACGAAGCTGTCGACCAGGCTGCGACCGTCCGTCTCGCTGCCCAGGCGTCCGTAGAAGTCGCGGTCCACGTCTGTGGGGCTGCCGGGCTTGGGTATATAGATGACCCTGGGTTCTGGCATGGGAAGCCTCCTCGGTCGACGCCTTATGTTGGTAGTGGCAGACACCGGACGGTCTGTTTGCTTTCGCTCGCTTAATGAGCGGTGTAAGGTTAACACAGAATGGCCGAGCTACCGGCGCGGCAGCCGGTACGCGGCCGTAGACTTGCGACACGTGGTTTCCAGGAGGCAGCGGATGAAGTACGACTACATCGTCATCGGCGCGGGGTCGGCGGGCGCGATCCTTGCGACGAGGCTCACCGAAGACCCCAACACTTCGGTGCTGCTCCTGGAAGCGGGGCCGGACTACCCGGACGTCGACAGCCTGCCGGAAGAGGTGAAGTACGGCTACCTGTCCACTAAGAGCATCTGGGACAGCGACCACAACTGGCAGTTCAAGGCCAGGGCCACCGACGATGCAATGAACATCGACGTTCCCAGGGGCAGGGTGACGGGCGGGTCCAGCGCCATCAACGGGCAGATATTCATCCGCGGCATCCCGGAGGACTACGACAACTGGGCGAAGTGGGGAAACGACGAGTGGAGCTTTCGGAAGCTGGCGCCATACTTCAACATGGTGGAGACGGACACCACCTACCGGGACGACCCCGGCGACTTTCACGGCGCGAGCGGGCCCATCATCTGCCACCGCTTCCCCCGCGAGGAGTGGCGGCAGGGGAACGTGGCCTGGTTCGACGCCTGGCGCGACTACGGTCTGCCGTACTGCGAGGACCACAACGCGCCCGGCACGACCGGAGTGGGGCCCACGACGCTGAACAACCCCAACGGCATACGCTGGTCGACGGCCATTGGCTACCTGGGCATGTCGCGCCACCGGTTGAACCTCACCATCAGGGGCGACGTAACGGTAAAGCGGATTCTGTTCGACACGTCCGGCGAGCGGCCGCGGGCAACCGGCGTCGAGGCGGCGTCCGGGGACGACAGCTTCGTGGTGGAAGCAGAGGAGATCATCCTGAGCGCGGGGGCCATCGGGTCGCCGCAGGTGCTCATGCTCTCCGGCGTCGGCCCCGGCGACCACCTGGCAGAGCACGGCATCGAGACTCTGGTGGACGCGCCGGGAGTCGGCCAGAACCTGGCCGATCATCCGCTCATCAGCATACTGTGGGCCACGAAGCCGGATGTGGATTTGCAGCGGCACGTGCCAAACGCCCAGATTCTGGCTAGGTACACCGCCGAGGGCTCGCCGCTGGATAACGACATGATCGTCTACTTGTCCAGCGGCATGGCCCATCGCCCCAACATGGGCGGCTGGGACGGCGAGCTGGTCGGATTGGGCGCGAACCTGGGTCTGAACCTGGCTTACTCCAAGGGCGAGGTGCGGCTCAACTCCGGCGACTACCGGGACCACCCCTATCTCGACTACAACCTGCTGGCCAACGACGAGGACCTGCGGAGGTTCCGGGCCGGCGTGCGGCTGGTGGTGAGCATGGAAGACCACCCGTCGATGGCGGCCCTGATCGAGAGGAGGATGTACCCGGAGGACACGGACCTGGCGTCCGACGAGGCGCTGGACAGGTGGATACTGAGTAAGGTCGGCACCGGCCACCACGTCTCGTGCACCGCCAGGATGGGGCCACGGTCCGACCCCATGGCCGTGGTGGACCAGTACGGCAGGGTATACGGAGCGGAGCGCCTGCGCGTGGCGGACGCCTCCATAATGCCGGAGTGCGTGAGGGCCAACATCAACGTTACGGTGTTGATGCTGGCAGAGCGCGTCGTGGGTTTTATCAAGCAGGGCTGGTGAGTAGGGCGGCGCTGAAGCGCTAGCCGCCGGGGTAGGACAGACTAACGAAGCCCTGTTCGGCAAGTCCTTGGAACAGCGTAAGAACGTGGCGGGGGTCCAAGTCGAAGTCGAACTCGGCGCCGACGGCGCCCGCGATGTCGTTTACGGTACGGCGGCCGTCGGCGAAGTTCCATATCTCGTCGCCGATGATGCGCAGGGAGTCGTACCGCATGTTGGGGTCCCTGGCGTGCATCTCCTCGGCCATCCGCACCAGGTCCCAGTAGCCGGTGCCGGCCAGTCCGGGCGCGTCGCGTTCGACCAACCGGCGAGGCAAGGCGTCGCCGGCGGGGAAGTCCTCGGCGTCGGACTCGCCGTCTTGCAGCCAGCCCACGGTCTGCTCCAGGCGGACCGCGATCTCTTTCTGGACCTGTTCGCTCGTGGACTCCAGCTCCGGGTGCTGCGTCCGCTCTTCGTCGGTTGCCAGCACCATCGCGGACTCCACGGCCTGCTGGTCTCGCAGGGCCAGGATGGAGAGCCGCCTGCGCGTGCGAGCCTCACCCCGGCCGCCCTTCGCCTCCAGCGCAATGCGGCCCAGCCGGTACTGGCTGCGATTGCCGACTACCCGCATGATGGACTGGGCCTCAATCGGCCCGGCGGAGGCGATCTCGAGCCCCGCCAAGGCCGTGGTGATGCCGCACCTGCGGAAGACCTTCGGGTCCAGGTTGTCCGCCGTAAGGTGATCGGTGTGAAAGTAGAGGTCCGGCCAGGACATGAGTAGCGGCGACGGTACGCCGAATGCGGGGTAGTAGTGGTTGTCGCTCCAGGGAGTGTAGGGCAGGTCGGTGAAGTTGACGAGCGGAATGCGGTTGCCTTCGCTGAACACCCAGCGCGTCTCCTTCGGCGTGGACTCGATGAGGCCCACGTAGTAGTCGTTGATAAAGGACGGCAGGGAGTCCGGAGAATGGTAGAAGAGAAGGGCGGACTTGCACTTGTTCTGGTCGTGCCCGACGCTGTCCAGGGCTATCGAGACGATGGTCCGTTCGATGTCGTCCCTGCGGTTGTGTACGTAGTGCTTTGTGCCGTGTCCCTCCACGTTGACGAGAAATCGGATCGTGCGCCTGGGACGGGGTATGCGTCCGCTGGATATGAGGTGCGACATGACGCGCGCCATCTCGGCCATCAGAGCCGGACCGGAGGCGCAGTTGGCGCCGGGTTTCGTCCCCGCCGTGGAGTGGGCCACGAACTGGACGATCTGCCCGCCCTCGTCGGCGCCGGTGATGTCCGCGAACAGATTCTGCGCCTCGCCTTCGAACGTCCGGGCCTGGACGTCGGCCCAGACGATGGCCCCTCCCTGGCTCGCCAGCGAGGCCAGATGCTCAGCCGCGTGGTAGTTGACGGCCAGCGCCCAGGCGCTCGGCCGGTTGGAGGGCATACGCAGAAGCTGCACCGGCTCGGGCAGGGACTCGCGCGTGCGGAAGGGCTCCGTCGGGTACAGCAGGTAGTCGGTTATGATGCCGGCGGCGCCGTGCTCCATGGCCAGCCTGGCGGCATGGCCGAAGCCGCTGGGGCGGGTCGTGCCGCGAATCAGCACCGCCTTGCCACGCACGTCGCGCCTCTCGTAGTCCTCCGGGCGCTCTCCCGTGCCTACGTCCACCAACTCCAGGGTCGCTCCGCCTTCCCTGGTGGACGGCGACCACCAGGGAAGGCACGAGGGCGAGTCCTCGTAGGACACCAGCAGCGTGCCTGTGGGGGAGCCAACTCTCAACTCGGCGCCGAGCGGTTCCCAGGCCAGGGGCATGGTGACGTTCATGTACTGGGTCTGGCCGTCCAGCGGATACCTCTCCACCCAGACTTTATCCAGGCCGTTCGCCCTGAAGAGGTCTGCCACGAAGTCCGTCGCTCGGTGATACCCGGATGCGCCGGGTGAGCGGTAGAACCGGGTCATGTGGGCGGCAGACTCGAGAGCTCTGTCTCCTGAAAACTCCCGCTCCAGCATCCGTACAAGTTCCTGGCGATTCATGGCGATGCTCCTTTCGAGTCGCAATCGGGTGCTGGGCCGCACGGTCTGATCGCTGTGATTGTACCACCTGACTTCACCCGCATTGCGACGCGCACGGGGCGCCTCCGACAGACAGTGGAGCCACTTGCGGCCCGTGCCGCCTGTCCTTATCCTTCCTGGTAACACCTGTGAACAAAACCGCGCCAGAAACGGGTCCAAGCTTGAGCAACCAAGAGGCAGTACTCGAAATGGCCGAACCTCCCCAACCCTGGGAGACTCCAGATTTCCTTCCCAATTCCCATTCGTCCGACGGCTACGCGCCTGAGCCGGCGCTGACGGCGGTTATTGACGTAGGCTCCGGATCGGCCCGGGCCGTGGTGATGAAGCTCAGTACGGGCGGGGTGCAGGTCCTGGCGCAGCAGCGCCTGGCCCTCAACCTCATGAGCCACGTGGACCGGCAGGGAAGGCTGGACGCCGAAGGCGTGACCAGCACACTGGACGCCATCGAGGACTTTGTCCAAGTGTGTCTCGGTTACGGAGTGACCACAATCAGCGCCGTGGGAACCGAGGCGCTGCGTAGGTCCCACAACACGGCCGAGATCACTCTGGCGGCCCGCCGCAAGTACGGCGTCGACCTGCGTGTGATCAGCGGCCACGAAGAGGCGGGTTTCTGTTTCATCGGCGCCGTCCAGGGCCTGCCCGTCACCAGAGGCATGCTTACCGACCTTGGCGGGGGTAGCATGGAGCTCGTGGGATTCTACGACCGGAGCATGGAATCGCGGCACACCCTGCCCCTGGGCAGCCTCCGCATAGCCGACCGATTCCGGTTGACGGACCGACCCGCCGCCGAGGACCTGGACGCCGCCTATCGGCATGCCAGACAATGCCTCGAAGCGGCCAGAGTGCCGCGCCTGGAAAAGGGAGACACGCTGGTAGGGTCCGGCGGCTCGATGCGCTTACTTTCCAAGCTGGACCGGCGGCGCCAAAGACCCTATCCGGTCAAGACCATGCACGGCTACTGCATTGGCGCCAATGGTCTGTCCAAGTTGGTAGACCGGCTGGCTTCCCGCAGCCTGGAGGAGCGCTCTCTAATCCGAGGCATGAACCCGGAGCGCACCCACTCAATCGTGGGAGGAGCGGTGGCTGCCCAGTCGCTTCTCCACCACACGGGAGCCGAGAGCATCATGATCTCAGGTCATGGTCTTCGGGAAGGCCTGGCACGCCAGCCTGGGCCGCTGCCCGTCCAGGGACGAATCTCGCTCATGCCCGTCAACGCGGTGCGCCGCAACACGCTGAGGGACGTGATTGGCCGGTTCGCGCCCTCGTTCACTCGCCGCGGCGCGCGGCGCGCGGCCCTCGCGGGCCGTATAGCGCGTGCAGTGTGGGCAGGTCGGCGCCGACGTCTCACATCCTCGCTGGAGTGTGCCGCATTGCTCCTAGACCTGGGAAGCGTCGTGGACTTCTACAACCGTCTCAACCGGGCGGCCTCCATCCTGTCATGGACCGACCTGCCGGGTTTCACCCACCGCGAGGCGGCCCAGATGGCGGCCATGCTGATATATGCCGAGAGGGGAGTACTGCCGAAAAGGTACCGCAAGACGCGGATCCTCACAGACGGCGATCGACGCCATTTGGGCCAGGCGGCCCAGGTGCTGTTGCTGGCCGACGAACTGGAGCGAAGGCTGCCTCCCACCGCCGCAATAGATTCTGTTAATATAGCTGCGAGCACCGGTGGCATCACTGTAACCACTCCTGCCTGGTCCAGGGTGTCCGCACCGGGTCTGCATCAACGCTGGGAGAAGGAGTTCAAGCAACCAATTCAGATTTGCCGAGGTGAACCATGATGGGTAACGGACAGTCTAGCTTCCCTATGGGGCCCAGATACGGCAGCCACCCTTACGATGACGAGTATCCCGGCCGTATGATTATCGTGGAAGGAATCGACGGCTCCGGGAAGAGCACCCAGTTGGACCTGCTTGCAAAGTGGCTCCAGAGCCGCGGCTACGTCACGGTGTTCACCGAGTGGAACTCCTCGCCCATAGTCAAACGCACCACCAAGCGGGGCAAGGACGACCGCTCGCTAACACCCATGTCGTTCAGCCTCATTCACGCCGCCGACTTCGCCAACCGCGTTTTCACTCAGATACTGCCTGCGCTCAAGGCCGGCACCATTGTGCTGGCCGACCGCTACGTGTACACCGCTTTCGCCCGGGACAGCGCTCGCGGGGTCAACAGGGACTGGCTGCGTCGCGTCTATGCATTCGCCATTCGGCCCTCTCTGGCCCTGTACTTCAAGGTGCCCCTCGATGAGTCCATCCGCCGCATCGTCACCGGGCGGGATGAGCTGGGCTACTACGAGTCCGGCCAGGACGTGATGCGGTACACCAAACGGGAGAAGGCCTTCCGGAAATTCCAGGGAGCGATACTGGAGGAGTACGACAGGCTCTCTAGCGAGTTTGAATTGGTGACAATCGACGCCACGCAGCCCATACATGAGCAACAGCAGATGGTCCGGCAATTGGTGGAGCCCCTGCTCCCCGGCGTGATGCGCATGCCCGGCCACGGCGTTACCGAAGCTCTTGTCAGCTCCGGCCTCACCGGTCGGTACATTCACCAATCTGGCTCCCGCCGGGTTCCAGAGCTCGCCTCCATTACCGACGGCTAATCCCCCGGCACGCAATCACGAGGCTATGCTATGAACACGCCCAGATCTTACGGACACTCCCCACTGGACCTGGCGAATTCGGAAATGCCCGGACACCTCATCGTCATTGAGGGGACCGACGGCGTAGGCCGCTCGACCCAGATAGCTCTCCTCAAGGAGTGGCTGGAGACACAGGGGTACGCCGTGATGGACACCGGCTTCCGCCGATCCGATCTCACGGGCAGCGGCATCGACCGGGCCATGCGGGGCCACACACTGGACCTCTTTACGCTTAATCTCTTCTACGCCACGGACTTCTGGGACCGCATGGAGAAGGGCATCGTGCCCGCCATGAAGGCGGGTCTGGTGGTGCTGGCCGACCGCTACATCTACTCCATAATGGCCCGCGCGCGCGTTCGGGGAGTCCCGGCTCGCTGGCTGGACGACATGCTGGAGTTCGCCATCATACCTCACCAAGTATTCTACCTCGACATAGACGTGGACCACCTGCTGCCCCGCGTGCTGGCGTACCGGGAGCTTGATCACTGGGAGTCGGGCGAGGACTTCCTGCGGAAGACGGACCGATACGCCAGCTTCGTCGAGTACCAGGACGCGCTGTTGAAGGAGTTCCACGACCTGGCTCACCAGTACGACTTCGAGACGATAGACGCCCGCCAGAGCGTGCGCGAGGTCTTCGATACATTGCGACTGGGAGTAAGAGACACCATAGAGGGTGAGGCCTGACCTGTCCCTGATCGGCGAAAGCCATCCCGACCCCCAGTCCATGGCCCCACCAACCCGGCCAAGTCTAGGTGTATCGGTCCTTATGATGCGCCCCGAGCGACCGTTGGCTCAGACTACCGCGCTCTGACTAGCATACACCCTTCCGGCGGTATTTCACCGTGCAACGACCGCGCATACCGCCCCAGCGCAGAGAGCGGGAAGTAATTGCGGTACAAGTGGTAATTGATCATGAAGGCAGCGCTCAACTCGGGGCCCTGCGAATTGGCGCCGTCGAGCGGTTCGTGCTTGTCTGGCCTTTCGCCTGATCCGTAGCCGGGGAAGCCGCATCCAGTGAATTGAGGCTCATTCCAAGTTCCGTCTTCCCGCTGGCGGTCGAGGAGAAATTCGACGCCACGCGTTACTGACTCGTGCCGCGCTTCACCTGCCGCCAGTAGCGCTATGAGGGCCCATGAGGTCTGCGACGGGGTGCTCTCCCCCTGTCCACGAAGCGAAGGGTCGGCATAACTGACACAGGTCTCGCCCCAACCCCCGTCCGTGTTCTGATGTGCCAGAAGCCATTCGACAGCCCGGCGTACACGAGGTTGCGTCATGTCCACTTTCAGGGCTTCGAGCGCGGGGAGCACGGAGCCTGTACCGTAGATGTAGTTCACTCCCCAGCGTCCAAACCACGGGCCGTCGTGCTCCTGCTGTTCCCAGATGTATGACAGCCCCCGGCGAACGGTTGGGTGTTCCATCGAATATCCCACCCTCGCGTACATCTCCAACACGTGCGCGGTCACGTCAGCGCTGGGTGGGTCGAGAAGTTCGCCAAAGTCGGCGAACGGGATTTTCGCCAACTCGTTGGAGTCGTTGTTCCAATCGAATGCGGCCCAACCACCGTTCGAGCACTGCATCCCTGTCAGCCAGTTGACAGCACGCTCGACAGCCGCCGTCCGTGCCTGCTCTCCAGCTTCGTCGTGCATCCTCGTGGCTGCGAGGTCCGTTACCACTATGGCAGAGTCGTCGATATCCGGGTAATGGACATTATCGAACTCGAAGGCCCATCCGCTTGGTTCCAGGTGGGGTCTGTACACGGCCCAATCGCCTTTGACCCGGATCTCTTCCTGAATGAGCCAGGTCGCGGCACGCTGAATGGCAGGGTGGCTAGATGGCACGCCGGAGTCTAGGAGTCCACGTATCGCCAGGCAAGTATCCCACACGGGTGAGAGGCATGCCTGCACCCTGAGCGCATTGCCGTCTTGCGAGGAGAGGCTCCAGTTTCGCCTGAATCCTTCCAGCCCGTTTGAGATGACGGGATCGTCGAGTGGGTAGCCAAGGTCGCTCAATGCAATGAGTGAGTACACCCAGGGGGGCTGTATTCCCGCCCACGAGCCGTCTGCCTCCTGGTGGCTGACGATCCAATCTACGGCAGCCTTGATTGCCTTCTCCCGGCCGGGAATGAAAGGCAAACTGCGGTAGATGCGTATTACTCTATCCAACACCAGGAACCACCCATCGAGGGAAAAGGGCTTTGCTTTCCAGCGGGACAGGGTGAACGTGACCGGTCCTTCCGGATACAGTTCCATGATCCATGCTCTTTCAGGTGGGGGCCGCGTAGGATGGAGTGTAAGGATCAAGGTCATCGGCACTATGGTCGCTCGCGCCCAACTGGCGAAACGGTAGATGTTGAAGGGCGCCCACTTCGGCAGCAGCATCATGTCGGTAGGCATGGCAGGCGTTCCCTTCCAGTCCCATTGACCGAACAGGGCAAGCCAGATCTTGGTGAATACGCGCGCCTTGGGCACACCTCCGCATCGCAGAATGAAGTCGCGGGCCTTTGCCATGTGAGTCTCTTCAGGACTGTCTCCCGCGAGCTTGAGTGCGAAGTAGCACTCGATCGACGTGCTCAGGTCTCCCGGAGCGCCGTAGTACATCCGCCATGAGCCATCGGGTGA
Source organism: uncultured Dehalococcoidia bacterium (assembly GCA_951812395.1). GTDB lineage: Bacteria > Chloroflexota > Dehalococcoidia > Lucifugimonadales > CATOSD01 > CATOSD01. The sequence continues at coordinate 879,519 of CATOSD010000002.1, read as the reverse complement.
CTGTCTTCGGCGGATGTCCTCTGCTATGCGCGGGATGCGGTCTCCCTCGTCTGACCCGATGAAGTGCGTGAGCATGATGTACTCTGCCTCCATCGTAGGGTTGGACTCCAGCTCACCCCACCAGTATCCGTCTTCATGCTGCGTGCGGAAGAAGTACTGCTGAGTCCTATGCAGCGCGTTCCGCAGACGTTTCTCTATGGCCGGTTCGACCAATCGCCACCAACTCCTATGCCGCTGCCGCCCTCGAGGTAGAGCGTGGGATGTCCATCTTCCAGAACACAAGCAGGGTCCCTTCCGCTACTTCGCCAGCACAGACTCGCCGGTTGCCGAGAACCCGGTCAAAGTTGACATGCGATTGCCGGCAGCATTCCCTGCACGGCCATCTGTAAGGCGCGTGAGGCTCTGCGCGATTTCAGCGCGAGCGGCAGGAAGCTTCTGACTGCCGAAGGACGTGAGATCGCCCGAAGAGCATGTGCCCACTCCCGCCGACCTCCATCGGCGATGATGGTTCCGATGAACGAGGGGAGGGGATAGTAGGCTTCGTCCAGCACCGCGCGGATCCCGATGAGCGGGATGTCTCTCGATGCCGCCACATCGGCTATCCAGCGCCCTTCCATGTCTACCACGAGTGCGCCGCTGCCGTTGTGCGCACGGTGCTTGGCTCGCGGCGTAAGGAGCGGTTCGTCAACGGTCAGGACCGCTCCTTCCAGTACCGAGAGGCCTGACTCACGCAGCAGCATTGCTACGCGGGTCGTATGAGGAGCGCCGAGGATCGGTGCGCTCACGCCGTGCAGGTAGGAATTCCCCACCACGAGTTCCCCGGGATGAAGATGGGGGTCGAGCGCCCCGGCATATCCCAGAGAGATGAGCAGCCGGCATGGCGCGGTGTCGAGAAGGCCTGCGAGCTGCTCGCCGGCATTGCGCCCTATGCCGACGACCCCGGCGCGAGTAAGCTCGTTGCCGTAGCCCAGTCCTCCCAATTCACGCAGGGTCGGGGCAATCGTCAGGAGAGGAGCTGCGACGGCTGCGGCACCCATGTCATTCCGCTTGCGCGCGAGGCGCTTTCTTTCCAGCCTGTGCTGGCCTCTCCTGGCGGTCCTGGAAAGCCTCGAAGTGTTTGACCGACGCCGCGGCGGCGTCCCGCCCGGTGAACAACACGTGGGTGATATTTCGGTAACGAATGGAGACCTCGCGTCCGGTCCCAGTCTCAAACAACTGGGCAATCGGATCGCTCTCGCGGGCGTTTCGGTTGAAGAGGTAGCCGGTGAGGGAGCCGCCGTCATCAGTCCGAATTGTAACGTCACCGCGGAAGTGGAATGCCCGTTCGACGAGCTCTTCGACACCGTTGCCGGCCTCCCGGCTTGCGACTTGAAGTGGCGGCGGATGCTCGTTCATTCTTCAAAGCTTGCCAGTAAGCGTAGCGACAGTGGAATCCCGGAGTCCACGCCACGTCGTGAACGTTGCATGTATGGCGGATGGCTCGTAGCCGGAGTGTACCATGCAGTCCTGGCACTGGCGGTTGCCGCTCGCCCGGCCGTACTCCTCCCAAGCCGTTTCGTCCATCAGCTCCCGGAAGGTGGAAGCGTAGCCGTCCTGCAGAAGGTAGCAAGGGCGCTGCCACCCAAATATCGTGTACAGCGGGTTGCCCCACGGCGTACATTCGAAGTCCCGCTTGCCCATGAGGAACTGGAGATACAGTGGCGACTGGTTGAGCCGCCAGCGCTTTTTCTTGTCGGTAAGCACCTGGGAGAAGAGCTCCCGCGTTCGCTCTCGCTCAAGAAAAGAGTCTTGGTCCGGGGCCTTCTCATAGTTGAACCCCGGGGACACCATCATGCCCTCCACGTCCAGGTCCATCATGGCATCGAAGAAGTCGCGAACCCGCATAGGCTCAGCCGCGTTGAACAGCGTGGTATTGGTAGTGACCCTGAATCCGCACCGGACTGCTTCCCGTATCGCCTCGACGGCGATGTCGTAGACTCCGTCCCTGCAAACGGAAGAGTCGTGCTCCCGGCGCAGACCATCCATGTGAACGCTGAAACTGAGCCGCTTGGAGGGGGAGAAGACACCCTCTTCCAGCTTCTGCTTGAGGAGCAGCGCGTTGGTGCAGAGGTAAACGTGCTTCTTACGGCGAGTGAGCTCTTCCACCAGCTCGCCGATGTGTGGGTAGAGCAGCGGCTCTCCACCGGGGATGCTGACGATGGGCGCTCCGCACTCCTCCACCGCGGCGATGCACTGCTCCACCGTGAGCGCGCGCTTGAGCACGTGAGACGGGTACTGGATCTTTCCGCAGCCCGCACAGGCGAGATTACAACGCAGCAAGGGCTCCAGCATCAGCACGAGCGGGTAGCGCTCGCGGCGCGCCAGCCGTTGCTTGACCACATGAAACGCCACAGCAAGCGCCTGCGATATAGGCACCCCCATAACGTCGCCCCCTTACTCTGAACACTGTGAACTGATTCCGGGGCAGTGTACCAGAATTCTGATACACGTCAACTGTTCCCGCCGGTCGTGCCGGGAACTCTCGATTGTCCCGTCCTGTAGCCATTCGCGTAGCCATCCTTTCGCCCTGAGCGGAGCCGAAGGGTCTGTGATGTTTCGACAGACTCAGCACGACATGACGGAAAACGCCGCAGGCCTCACCATATGAGGCGAGGCGCCTGACTTGAAGAACGAGACTCATAGCCTGCACCAGAATGGAGAATCCAGTGAGCGCTCTCAACATCAGCGATTTCATATGGGGCATCGCGGACGACGCGCTACGCGACGTGTACGTCCGCGACAGGCCCGAAAACACCGACCCGCGCGACACCGAGCGGGTTCTGCATTTCTACTACGGCGGCGGCAATGCGTTCCTGGGCAGCGAGGCGCTGCCTCACGCCCCGGACGCCTGGTACGACCCGGCGGAGGTCAAGATCGGCTACGAGATCAGCTTCACCCGCCGCTTCTACAAGGCCAAGCCCATGCTGTACGCTAGAGGAAACACGCGTGGACATTCTCGCCCTCGAGCGCGAGACGGAGGGCCTGTTGTCGCGAATGCTTGACCCTCGGCTCTTGCGTGTGTATGTTGTATACACACTGGATTGGGAGGGTCATTCATGGCCAGGGTTCAGTTGATCATTCCCGACGCGGATCGAGAACAGTTCGTCCTGCAGGCGCGTCGGGAGGGGATGACCTTCAGCGCGTGGCTGCGAGCCGCGGCCCACGAGCGGCTACGGGCCAATCGACGTTCTTTCGGCTTCGAGAACATGGAAGCCCTCGAGGATTTCATCGCCTACTGCGATTCCCTCCCTGGTCCCGAACGGGAGCCGGATTGGGAAGAGCACCTGACCGTGCTGAACGAATCGAAGACGCGCGGTCTTCCCGACGTATGATCTTCGTCGATACCAACGTCTTCATGTACTTCGTTGGCAGCCCTCATCCCCTCCAAAGAGTTGCTCAGAACTTCTTTCGCCGCGCTCAGCAGGAGGACACCCCTCTCTACACTTCCGCGGAGGTGCTGCAGGAGATAGTTCACATCTATACCTCCCGACGCAGGATGGAGACGCTGGACGCCGCGCTACTACTCATAGACCGATACGGAGTAGTGGTATGGCCACTGGAGCGGGAGGACGTGCTGGCCGCCGTGCGGCTTAGCGAGCGGCATCCGGAATTGAGCGCGAGAGACCTCTGCCACCTGGCAAGCTGTCACAGGCGCGGCGTCCGGGAGATAATGACCTTCGACGAGGCCCTTGGCGCGGCTTCACAGCACCCCCGCCGCACAGGGTAAAGGAGATGACATGCCTACCCTCAATATCTTCGTGAGCTTCGAGTTCAACAAGGACAAAGACCTCCAGAACAGCTTCTATGAACAGGCCAGGACGCTCACGCAGCACCGTGTCCGCGACTGTTCGCTCCACGAAACGTATCCGGACGAGAACTGGAAGAACAAGGCGAGGAAGGCTATTGGGAGGTGCGATGTGGTAATCGTTCTGATTGGTCAGGACACCCACAACTCTCCTGGCATCATCGTAGAAACGGACATGGCCCGCAGTCTTGACAAGCCGATAATCCAAGTCAGGCCGCAAGGAAGGTCGTACCAGGGTGTAACGCGACTTAGAGAACCGATTCCGTGGAAATGGTCGAGGATCAACGCCGAGATTGATGAACTATCGGCTCGGAGAAGCTAAGGGCATACGCCGGTAGCGAAAGGAGGTGTGACGTGGCCGACGAACCAAGGCTTGACCACGCCACGCCCGCCGTTCAGAAGCACTTGGAAATAGTGCAGGGAGTCATCACTCGCATGGCGGAGAACAGCCGCTCCTGCAAGGTGTGGTGCGTCACGCTCGTCGCGGCCATTCTGGTGCTTGTAGCCCGCACAGGAAAGGCGGAACATGCGCTGATAGCATTGGCGCCCACGGTGTTGTTCTACCTACTGGATGCCTACTACCTCTCGCTGGAGCGTGGGTTCATAAATTCTTACAACAGCTTTGTGATGCGGCTACGTGAGGGGCGGGCGACCGCCTCTGAACTGTTCGCCGTGTCGCCAAAGGGCTCCGTCTGGCGGGGAACTCTCTGGGCAATGTTCAGGTCTTTCTCTGTGCCGCCGTTCTATCTGGTAGTCTTGGCTACAGTGCTGCTAGCGTGGCGCTTGGTGTTCCAGTAAACAGAGCTTTTGGTGACTCAATCCCGAGGAGGTAATTGTGCCTGACGAGATTCGAAACGTCTTTATCAGCCACATACACCCGGACGACGAAGGGCTTCCCCGACTGAAAGACCTCGTGGCCCGGCACGGTATGAACTGCCGAGATGGTTCAATCACCACCGGCAAATTCAACGCGGCAACCAATGAAGGCTATATCAAGTACGAAATACTGGCTCCGCGCATTAGATGGTCCAGTGTCCTCGTGGTGTACATTTCTCCTGAAACAAAGAACAGCGACTGGGTGAATTGGGAGATTGAATACGCTTATAAGGAAGGAAAGCGGATCGTTGGAGTATGGGAGTGGGGCGAAAAGGACTGTGAACTGCCAGAAGCGCTCACACGCTACGGCGATGCTGTTGTTGGGTGGAACGGCGAGAGCATAGTTGATGCCATCAACGGGACGTCGGACAGTTCGTACACCCAGGACGGTCTGGAGCCAGCAAATCGTAAGATCCCGAGGTATTCCTGTCGATGATGCGCATGTTGCCAAAACTGCATACTTATGTGGTACGCAGAGACTTCGGGTTTGCCCCCAATCCATTCTATGGCTTTTGCACTCTTGCGACATGTAAGCCTCGCGTACGGAAGAGCGCCGCAATTGGTGATTGGGTTGTTGGCACTGGCTCCGTAACCAAATGGAGGCCCGGCCAAATCGTCTACGCCATGCGCGTAAGTGAGGCGATGACCCTTCAGGAGTATTGGAGCGATCCACGCTTTCGCGTAAAACGGCCCAATCTACGCGCAAGCCTCAAGAAGGCCTTTGGCGACAATATGTACTACTGGAACTCAGATACCGAACAATGGCACCAAATGGATTCTCATCACAGCCACGAAGATGGCAGACAGAATGGGGCAAACATTCACCGTGACACAAGCGTCAACCGAGTTCTCATAAGTGAAGACTTCGTCTACTGGGGTGGTGATGGGCCGGAGCTTTTGGAGATAGAGGGCTATAGAATCAGCAAGGGAGGAGTCGGAGAGAAGGCCAACTTCCCCTACGAGGTCGTTCAGGAGTTTGTCGATTGGGTTCGAAGTCTAGGAGAAAGCGGGTACTGCGGAACTCCACTAGATTGGAAGAGGCTCTAGGATGTACCCACCCCCCAAACCCTACCCCGCCTGTAAGCCCTCCGGCGTTTCGTAGCTCGGCGACACGACGGAGCCGGACCTGGCCCTCAGCGCGGCCGTGTCGTCGGAGGCGGTCCGCCTGTCCGGCTCAGGCTCATCGCCGGCGTCTACCCATGCTTCCGCCGCGGGGGCTAGTGGAGAGCAAGTCTCGGAGGACAGTCGCAAGGGATAGAGCGTTTCAGAGGTCGCCCTCAACGGGCAAGTCTTGAGTTCATTGCGTCATGGTGGGCTAAGACGTACCGATTTGCGAACTTTTCGCTGGGAAGTCCTGATCTAAGGAAGGGCCTGTCATTCCCGGATAGCTCTTGCGAGCCTCCCTATCAGGTTGGAGGCTCTCTCATTCTCCGGGATGGACCGATCGCGCGGCCAGCAGGCAGGATAGCCTGTCCACGTTATCGGCACTGCGTCAACGCGTAGTCAAGACTCGGTATGGGGGTCTTACCGGTGCCAGAGCCGCAATCCAGTAGTGGCCAGTACGAGAGGGATTAGGGCGGCGATGACGAGCCAGATGACGTCCGAGTGGACGCTGACGGCTTTGCCCTCTTCTAGGGCAAGTGGGTGGACCCAGTTGCGGAAGAACCAGATGGCCAGGGCGGCGTTGGCATAGGAAGAGGGCGTATGCGCCGAGCCGCGGCACCGTGATCAGCCCAGGCCCCTGCCTACGTATGCATGTGGGCGAATTTGACCGCTAGGGCAATGATTGCGCCCACGGCAGCGATGACGTTGAGGACGATCCAGATGGGCTGGGCGTCCCGTAGAGGGTGTCGAAGAGGAAGTGGGCGGTGTACAGCGTCGAGTACGCCAGCATCAGTCCGCCGGTTGTCCGCACCATCATGGCGGTGACCATCCTCCACCGGAATACGGAATAGTCTTGCGACCGCTCGTGACGGCACTTCCACCTGGCCCTCATCGCCTGATCTCGGAACGAATGCCGACCATCCGGGGCAACCTACCTTGTGGGAGACCCGTCTTCCTGAGCACTATCGAATGCCAATGGGGCGAAGTCGGAACAGATAGAGACGTCCATGGAACTGCTGTAGTATACTACAGCAGCGTCTTTAGTCAGCAGCGTCTCTAGTCTACCGGGATCGAGCCTTGAATATGCCCGAGGAATTTACCGTACCCCAAGCAGCGTCCTACCTCAACGTAAGCGAGGAGACAGTCAGACGAAACATCAGGTCAAAACGCCTGACAGCGCTACGCAGGGGAACCCAGTGGTTCATACCGCGCGATATACTGGTCGTCTTTGCAAATTGCTACGATCCCAAGACTGGCAAGATACGATTGATGCTGTAGGAGACCAAGTCTGGGAAAGGGAAGGCCCCTAGCACAACCATGAGCCAAAGCACCAAGATGCCCGACTTCTTGGCCGTGGATTTCTATTGCGGCGCCGGAGGTACTACCCGGGGGCTGCTCGATGCAGGCGGGTATGTGATCTGCGGCATAGACAAGGACGAGACGAACCGTACCTCCTACCGGGACAACAATCGGAACACCACGCTTGACGGAGGTAAGCCGAAGTATCTGGCGCTCGACATGTTTCCTCGTAGCCCGGACTATCATTCGGGCCGCCAGCAGGATGTTTGGAGTGAGTTAAGGGTTCTGATACCGCACTTTCGCGCCGAGGCCCCGAGCACACCGTTGCTGTTCGTCATCTGTGCGCCGTGTCAATCGTTCACACGATTCATCCAACGTCGAATGACGGCCCACCGGACCGCGAGTCGCGAACGCGACCTGAATCTATTGTCCCAGACGATAGGTTTCATAGGAGAGTTTAGGCCCGAAATGATCATTTCGGAAAATGTGGCGAGCATCAGGACAGGCAAGTACAGCCACGTTTGGAGCGACTTCGAGAAGGAGTTGCGCAACCTCGACTATGCCGTGGGGGAGGATCGAGTTTGCGCATCGCGCTTCGGCGTACCCCAATATCGCCGTCGGTCGGTCCTGCTGGCGCTTCGCGGCGAGAGCCCGGGGGCCCTGGCTTCGGATTTGCAGGTGCCTACTGCCAATCCCGACGCCCCGACACTTTCTGCTCGAGGTGCTATCGACCATCTCCCCGTCCTGGAGGCAGGGGGGGAGTCCGACGACGTTTCCAATCACGTGTGTCGAAATCTCACTGAAGTCAATCGCCGTCGTCTCATGTCGGTCAAACCCGGAGAGCCCAACTGGGGATTCGCTGAGACTCCGTACGGAGACCTGTCCCTACCTTGCCATCGTCGACTTGCCGCCAAAGGCGAAAAGGGATTCGGGGACGTGTACACCCGAATGCATCCAGACCGTCCTGCACCAACTTTGACAACGAGATTCCATAGCATTTCGAACGGAAGATTCGGGCACTATAACGAAGAGCAGGTTCGCGGCCTGTCGTTGCGTGAAGGTGCCGTTCTTCAGTCGTTCGGTGACGAGTATGTGTTTCATGGCGAGAGTATGGACGCCATCGCCAGGATGATAGGCAATGCGGTGCCCCCCAAACTGTCGGCCTATATGGCAAAGTGGCTTGTGGGCCTGTGGCGAGACCGAAGCGAAGTGGTGGCGGGCCGGTAAGTGCGGCTATGGTTGACTTCCTGGACAAGAGCGCCCGATCGGCCCTCATGTCACGCGTTAAAGGTCGTGACACGTTGCCGGAGCGCCGAGTACGTAGGGCGGTCTGGAGTGCGGGCTTTCGATACCGGCTGAACGTTAGGAAGCTGCCGGGCGCTCCAGATCTGGTGTTTCGTCGCTACCGAACCGTCGCCTTGGTACAGGGATGTTTCTGGCACGGTCATGACTGTCGCAAGGGACGCCGCCCAACCTCCAACCTAGAATTCTGGAATCGCAAGCTCGACGGCAATGTAGCCAGAGACACCGCCAACCACTCAAGACTAAGGGAGTTGGGTTGGGAGGTGTTCCTGATTTGGGAGTGCGACCTGCCCCGGGGGACGGAAGAACTGTTGGCACACCTTGGAAGACTCCGGATGGCGAGTTTGCATGAGTAAGGAAGAGATAATCGTTCAAGAGCAGGATGGCGGCGAACAGGAAACCTACGAGACGGTTCCCCTCCGCATACATCCGAGAGTGTTTGCCGCCCTGGGGGCGAACCTCGTTACCGACGACGTTGTAGCCGTCATCGAGCTCATCAAAAACTCCTACGACGCTTTCGCGCAGAACGTGTGGCTGAGATTCACTGACGATCCGGTCAAGGGGAGACTGCTTGAAATTACCGATGACGGATCGGGGATGACTCGTCGGACCATAGAGGAAGTTTGGTGCCTGGTGGCGACACCCTATAAGGACGGAAACCGGACCGTCACGAAGGACGGCAAGGTACGGCGAGTAGTAGGCGAAAAGGGACTCGGGCGACTTTCGGCTGCGAGGTTGGGCAGCCATCTGCATATGTTGACTCAGGCGAAATTATCTCCTTGTTGGGAGGTATCGGTCGATTGGTCGGCTATCTCTCAGGGGGAGGATCTATCGCAGAGTGTCGTGCGATTCCGGAAATTTGCCGGAGATTCTCCGTTTGCGGAGTCGGGGACCCGCCTCACCATTTCCGGTCTCTCGGAGCAGTGGGATGCAGAACGGATAGAAGACCTGAAGGAAAATCTCGCACGATTGATTTCTCCGTTCTTCGAACTGGGAGACTTCAACATTGTCATGCACGATTTCGGCGACGGTGACGGCGACGAAATCCATATTACCTCCCCCGAGTTTCTGTCACGTCCAAAGTACAGCATTAAGGGCGCGGCCGATGCTCAAGGCAATGTCACGGCAGTCTACCGTTTCGCGCCTATAGCCCGGGAAGGTATTCCACGGACCCGGGAGGTGAGTAAGTCTTGGGAGTCCATACTTGAGGATTTCAGGAGCGGCATGCGCTTTCAGCATTCTCCCGAAGGGGCGCTTTGTGGGCCATTTTCTTTTGAGATAAGAGCTTGGGACATCGCGGCCGCTGACACTAGGGAAATCTCCGAAACCTTCGGTCATCAGAGGAGCTCCATTCGACAAGCCATTAGAGCGCACAAGGGAATCTCCGTATATCGGGACGGTGTACTGGTGCTCCCGAAGTCCGAGAACACGCGGGATTGGCTTGGCCTTGACCTGAGGCGAGTGAGCAAGACCGGCGTGCGCCTAAGCACTACTCAACTCGTAGGGTACGTTTCAATTTCCGCCGACGAAAACCCCATGATCGATGACACCAGCGATCGCGAACGGCTGGCATCGTGCGTGGAGGTGTCCGAGTTCGAAGCGATCATTAAGGCCGTCGTGGAACTCCTTGAAATCGATCGTAGCCAGGATCGCGTCCAAACGGACCGGGAGACCCCGATGAGGGATCTTTTCTCGGAGCTGTCCGCCGATCCTTTGATGGCCGAAGTCACCTCCCTTGCCGAAGAAGGGGCGAAGGCGTCGTCGGTTGTTCCACTGGTACGCGCGTTTAGTGGCTCTCTTGCTTTAACGCGAAAGACGATTGAAGCAAGGTTTGTCTACTACAGTCGACTGGCTACTATCGGAACCATTGCCCAAATGCTGGTCCACGAAATCCGCAATAGAACAATCACCCTCGGAAGTGCATTGAGATTGTTTCGACGGACGCCTGCACTGTTTCTCGACAAGGAAGACGAAGAGCAAGTTCAAGAGGCCCAAGAGGCGGTCGATGCGTTGGAAGGATTGGCGGAGACTTTCGCCCCTCTCGCGAGTAGGAGTTTTCGACGAGGTCAACGCAGTGCGGTCTTGGAACATAGGATCAAGGGCTGCCTGGCCATGCACCGACGGGAAATCAGAAATAAGGGCATAACCGCCACTATTCCCGACTCGCAGACAGCAGTCGGGGTAGACCCAGGGGAGCTCGACGCCATTATTCTGAATTTGATAACCAACGCCACGTATTGGCTAGGAGAAGTTCCTCGCGGGAGTAGGGAACTGGACTTTGTAATCGAGCTTATGAGCAGCGGCGAGCGGGTCAGACTCTGGGTCAACGACACGGGCCCCGGGATCGACGACGAGGATATAGAAAGAGTGTTCTGGCCAGGCGTGACCCGTAAACCCGGTGGGATAGGAATGGGGCTCACGGTGGCCTCGGAGTTGGTTGAAGCATACGGTGGGAAGATGTTGACAAGCCATCCCGGCAACCTCACAGGGGCGTCATTCGCCTTCGACGTGCCTACGTTGAAGGCATAGGAGCAACGCTACATGCTGAGCATTGTCTTCGTCGAGGACGAAGAGTCCTCCATCGCCCCTGTCCTTCGCCTGATTAAGGAAGAGGAGCCGGATATAGAAGTTCGGACCTTCGGTTTTGACGAAGGGCAGCAAGCTATTCGCTCAATACGGCCCGACATAGTGGTGCTCGATCTATGGGAAGGGGACCCTTCTGAGAACAGGAACAGAGGATCGGAGCACTTGGATTACGTATGGGAGCAGCAATTCTGTCCGGTCATCATCCACTCGGCCAATCCGGACGTACCACCGGAACACAAGAATGAATTCGTTAGAGAGGTAACGAAGGGTCAGCACAGTCCACAAAAGGTCCTTGACGCCATACGCGAGCTACGACCGCACGTCCAAGCGTTGAAGGAGGCAGAGCACGATGTCAGAGACTCCTTCTCGATTGCCATGCGAGATGTTGCGCCTTCGGAGTTCGACATATTTGCAGAGGACAATGATCGTAAAAGGGCGATTCGACGGGCCGGCAGGCGTCGCCTTGCAGCCTTGATGGACGAGACCTCGGCGGACGGAGAGGTCCTTGCCGGTTGGGAGCAGTACCTGTGCCCACCCGTCTCCGACAACATCCTATTGGGCGATGTTCTCATGGAGTCCGAAGGTGACCGGACGGAACCCGCTTCCTTTCGCGTTGTCCTTACGCCTTCATGCGATCTCGACTCCGGGGGAGGACGTGAAGCTAAGGTTGGGAACGTTCTCGTTGCGAAGTGTGTTTCTACCAGGACCGGGTTCGGCCTAACAAGCTTGAAGGGAGTAAACGCCAAGAAGCTTGAGGAGCGTTTGATCGGCACTGTCCTCACCCGAGGCTATTTCGAAACGATCCTACCACTGCCCGCTCTGAAGGATCGTATCCCCACGATGGTGGCAAACCTTCGAGACTTGGAACTCATACCGCTGTTTAATGTCGGACCCGGGGGCAGGCCGTTCCTGCGCATAGCCTCCTTAGATAGCCCGTTTCGGGAGATGGTCTCCTGGGCGTACATGCAAGTGGCCGGACGCCCGGGTTTACCGGAACGAGATTTCGTATCCTGGCGCGACGAGATCATTACCGATTATAAGAAGGGGGCCTAGCCAAGAGTGTCACACCTAGGCTCTCGGAAATCCCGGACGCAGAATTGCCCGTCGCCGGTCTTTGCGGTCTTTATGAGGGCGTCGACCGTGCCCACTCGGTCGGACGGAAGGGACTAGCCGGCGTCATGCGATTCGTGACGGGTAACAAGTACACGCGAGCCGACATCAAGGAACTGGCAGGTGTGGGTCGCAAGGCCAAGGGTGGCCCTTGGGATACGGGCATCGTGGAGCACGACGGCGAGTTCCTTGTATTCGCAAATGTAGGCACCGAGGGTCGGACGGGCCACGACTACGACAACCGATGGGAAGGAGAATCCCTTCGCTGGCACCACAAGCGAGGGTCTCGCGTCGACTGGCCAAGCGTGAAAGGGCTATTGGGAGATTCGAGGGTAGTGCATGTGTTTTGGCGTAGCTCCAATTCGGAAGCGTTCGAATATGCGGGATTCGCCAAACCGATTGAAGTTATCGACAGTACGCCCGTAGGAGTCCTCTGGTCGTTCTCCAATGGCGCGTCCGATTCGGAATTCTTCCGCGGACCAGACGAAATCCCAGAGAGGGAATACGCCGAGGGCGCAGTTCGCCAAGTGCAGGTGACTCATACGAACGCGACCGGGCCGCCCGGTTGGCTTGCATTAGCCACCACGGTCCGGTCTGCACGATCTGTGGTTTCGCGTTTGAGGAGCGCTATGGGGCTATCGGCGCTGGCTACATACACGTACATCATTTGGTGCCCTTGTCTGAGATTGGGGAGAACTACAGCGTCGACCCGATTGAGGACTTGCGCCCGATATGTCCGAACTGTCATGCGATGATTCACCGGCGGCGTCCTCCCTTTTCGATTGAAGAGGTTCAACGGCAGCTTAGGGAGTAGGAGTGGGTGAGTCATCCAGGGTCGAGTCCAGTTCGGGGATGCGCCTTGGGTGCAGGAGGCCGGACGGGGAATGAGACGAGAGGTCATATGAGCGCAATGATGATTAAAGCCGGAGGAAGGGTCCGCTGGGCCGCCGGCGGATTGGACGGCTATGTCGATCGAATCGAGGGCCAGACGGCCTTTGTCGTATTCGACAATGGCGCGGAGCAAATGTTCAGTCTTGATGCGGGCGTCCTTGAGCCGGCCCCCTTCGGGCTTGGGGACCACGTCATGCGCGGCGGCGGCGGGGTCGGTGTAGTTATCGGGAGCGTATCCACACAAACCTATCCAACCGTTAGAGTTGCTTTTGCCGACGGGACTACGAGCAACGTAGCAGAGATGGCCCTTCGCCCGGCGACCCTGGATGATCCTATCGAGCGAATTCGAGCCAATCAGCTGGGGACCGCCGCGCAATTCAATCTGCGTTCGGTCGCGGCCGACCTATGGACGCGACACCTGCATGATTCGCTCGTCTCCCTATCGCATGCTCGAGTCGACCTCAAGCCGCACCAGGTGTCGGTCGTACATAGGGTCACCTCGTCTTATCCGTATCGATTCCTTCTGAGTGACGAGGTTGGCCTTGGCAAGACGATCGAAGCCGCCATGATCGTAAAGGAGCTTCGAGCGAGAGGTCTCGCCAGGCGAGTCTTGATCCTCGTGCCTTCCGGCCTGGTTCGTCAGTGGCAGTTCGAGTTGAAAACGAAATTCAACGAGACTTTCGCAATTTTCGACAGGAACACACTTCAATACCTCAAATCAAAGGGGACCAGGAATCCATGGACCGACCACGACTCGGTCATCACTTCTCAGTCGTGGGCCTCTTGGAGTCCTGAGCGTCGTGAGGAGATCGCTGCCGTCGACTGGGACTTGATCATCGTAGACGAGGCGCACCACGCTCGTCGACAAAGGTCGGGCAGTAGCGTCACTATGACGAACCTCTATCGGCTAGTGTCTGCTCTGACCTCCCGTCCCGAGTTTGCCAGACGGGGAGTGCTGTTCTTGACGGCAACTCCTCTGCAACTGCATCGCCACGAACTATTCTCCCTGGTCGAGATGCTTACCCCGGTTCTCTTTGCCTCGGAGGACGATTTCGTCTCTCACGTGCAGGGTCTGGGCGGACTGAACAGACTCGTGGAAGAGCTCACACGCCATGGTGCCTTAGACGAACTGACCGAGCGAGCTGGAGCCCTCCTCGACGAACAGTCCAGCGAGCTGGGAGATCTGGAAATCGGCGAGTTGATTGGCAGGCTAAGAGAACGGCATCGGCTGAGCGAGGTGTTGATACGGAATCGTCGAGCAGTTATCGGTGGCTTCCAGCCTCGAAGGGCGTTCCGTTGGGACGTAGACATTACGGAGGATGAACGGGCGGTACAGTCAGAGATGGATTCGATTATCTCCGACGGATACAGGGAGGCGGAGCGAACCCAGAGGAACGCGGTGGGCTTCCTTATGGTCATTTGGCAGAAACTGGCGGCCAGTTCCTCACGTGCGTTGCTGAAATCCCTGGATAGTCGTCGTGAGCGACTGTTGCAGGGGGAAATAACCGGGAGCCTCTCTGCGGAAGCGGCCGAGGACGACCTGTCCGATGATCTGGAGGTATCCGAGATTGCCAGGGAGCTCCCGGGGGCGTCGGCCCATGAGATTTCCAGGATCGAACGTGTCATCGAACTGTTGAGACGAATCGATATCGACTCAAAGGCACGGACATTTGCCGAAAAGCTACGGGAGCTATTCGAAGAGGACGCGGACGGCAAAGTGATCGTGTTTACCGAGTTCCGCGAGACGCAGGAGATGCTCGTAGAACTCAGCGCAGCACAGGGATGGTCCGCGCACCGGTTCCACGGGCAGTTAGACCCCCTTCAGAAGGACAACGCCATCGAAGCATTTCGAGTCGGGACCGGGCCACAGATTCTGGTATCAACCGAAGCGGGCGGGGAGGGTCGCAACTTCCAATTCGCGCACATCCTCGTCAACTACGATCTGCCTTGGAACCCGATGCGCGTGGAACAGCGAATCGGGCGCGTAGATCGAATCGGCCAGGAACATCCCGTGACTATCTTCAACTTTCACGTTCAGGGAACCATCGAGGGGCGAATCCTCGATGTCCTCGAGCAGCGTATCCGGCTCTTCGAGGAGTCGATAGGAGGCCTTGATCCGATTCTCGGCGAAGCAGAGGCCGATATCAGGACGGCCTTGAGGGCGACTGCGGCCGAGCGGGATAGGGAGCTGGAGCGCGTAGCTCAAAGACTCGAAGAGCGAGTGCGTCAGGCTCGGGTTGCTGAGACCCAGCTAAAGGACTTCATCCTCGACACAAAAAGCTTCGGAGCCGAGATCGCTCAGACGGCACTCCAGGAAAGGCAATCCGTCAGTCAGGTGGACTTTGAGCGGCTGATGACGGCACTTCTGCGATCGGTGAACACTTGGGTCGACGCCCGTCGGGACACAACCGAACGGCGCATACACTTCCATCCGCCGTTCACGGAGGAGCACAAAGAACTTGTCGAAGGAGAGGAGAAGCGGCGCGTATCCTTCGATCCTCGGACGTTCGTCGATAGCGAACTTGTCGAATACTTCGGCTTTGGGCATCCCATCATCGATGCGATAGTTAGACGTGTTACCGAGGAGCGCCACGAGGGTGCCACCGCGATAAGACAACTCCGGGACGGCACCGTAGACGGCCTACGGCCGGGCTGGCAGTTTAACTGGCTGGTGAAGGTGGGAGGCCTGAAACCTCGGGAGTTCATGTACTGCTCATTCGTAGACGACCATGGACGGACCGATCCCGTCTTAGGCGCGGGTCTGCTTGAGCACTCCCGCAAATTCCAGCAAGAGGAATCCGAAGGAAGCGTCGACTTCGCTACCTTGGACGTTTCCTACGAACGCGCCCACGAGGAAGTCCGTGCGATAGTCGACGAGCAAATTGCCAATCTCCGCAAGGAGACACAGAGCCGTATTGAAGTAGAGCGGGACCGTATCCAACGTCTGTACGACAATCGTGCCAGAGCGGCCAGGGATCGGATTCAGTCATGTGCGGGCACCTTGGAGCGACTCAAGGCTTCGGACCAACCGTTGCAGCGTCAGGCCATCCCCCTTTGGGAGGCCAACCTGGAACGTGCCCGTGGGGAGCTCCAATCGCTTGGGCAAGACAAGGCTCGATCCTTACGCGACCTCGCGGCCGCCCAGATGGCCCAGGCCGAATATCGTTTGCTGGCCGCCGCCCGCGTCGAAGTTGACCTTGGGTCGGGGAACGAGGACGTATTGTGAATTCGCAACCGGCTGGGCTGGCCCCCTCGTACTTTGAAGCGCAGGGTGAGACCGTAAGGGAGCGATTACTCAACGCTCTGAAAACGGACCTTCTCGGTCCCGAGGAGCCTGACGAGGAGCTGATGCAATCCCCGTCAACTCGCTACCTAATAGGAATGCTGGCTCCGCAAGGTACGAGGCTCTCGCCTTCGGAGGACGAAAGTGCGACTTCGACGGTCGAAGACGACGAAGACCATGAGGCCGGTCCCCGAGTGGTACAGCAACTGACGCCATCGTCCATCGGGCTATCGTTCATCGTCGGTGCCGACTGCGACGCCGTCAGCGTTCATGCCGCTTGGGGAGAGTATCAACGGGTAGAGGTGGTCGGTGGCCCAGAATTGAACCCGGAGGAAGCTGCCGATATCGACCCGGATGCCGACCCGGAGACAACTGCAACTACCAGGCACAAGGAGTATCGTTGGGTTCGCAATCCGATCGACGAGACGATACTGCTGCCACTCTCCAACCGAACCGGACATGAGCAGATATCGCCCGGCGCCTCGATTGAATGGGTCGTTGAAAGCCTTGCAGGTCGTCTGGTGGCGTCGGTGTTTCTCACGAACACCCGTACCGCGTCTCAGGAGAGGCGGTCGGCCGACGAAGACTGGATGTACCAGCCCGAATTGTCCATATTCGGAAACGGTCCGATCTTCTTGTCGAGGAGATTGCCTCGTAGGACTCCGGATACCGATCCGGATATGGCGTCTGCCGACCTGATCTACCGCCGTCGACAAGAATTCGCCGTCGGACACGGAGTAGCCGTTGGCTGGGACACGGAGTGTGAGGGTGCAACTCGGGCCACGAGGGTCTACACAACAATGGTGCCGAGTCGCGAAGTACATTCCGTGCGCGGCCCAACGAATGTGCCACCGCTGTCGATGGACCGACTGGGCCGGGCGAAGTCCCCCGAACAGGTGCGAGCTCTACTTCTTCCGTTACTTGAAGCGTACGAGGAATGGATAGGTAAACGAAAGGCCGAAGTCGACGGTATATCTCCTCCCGACGATGCTGTGGCTCGCGATCACATCGCGGCTCAAGTTGAGAGCCTTGAGCGAATGCGCCTGGGATTGGAGTGCTTGACGGATCCGCACGCATTTGAAGCCTTCCGCTTCGCGAATCGCGCGATGGCAATGCAGAGGCGGACCACCGTGCGCGTTCTGCATCGACGCCGGGGTGACACCGTCCCGACGGACGATCAGATACCGACATTGTGGCGTCCGTTCCAAATCGGCTTCATTCTTCAATCTCTGACGGCACTTGTTCATCCCTCTCATCCAGACAGGGACGTTGCCGACCTACTCTGGTATCCGACCGCGGGCGGCAAGACCGAGGCGTATTTGGGTCTCACGGCATTCACATTTGCCTTGAGGCGGCTACAAGTCGACGAGAGGTACGATTGGAGTGCGGGCACGGCGGTGCTTATGCGGTACACCCTTAGGCTGCTCACGATCCAGCAGTTCCAACGTGCTCTAACCCTAGTATGCGCCAGCGAGTTGCTCCGGCAGGAGGACGTTGGGAAGTGGGGGGAGAAGCGTTTTACCATCGGGCTCTGGGTCGGGCAGTCCGTTACGCCCAATTCCTATGAGGACTCAAAGGACGCTCTCGACCAACTGAAAAAGGAACGGCGCGTCTACGGTAGATCACCCTACCAGGTTCTCTATTGTCCATGGTGCGGAAGCGACATCGCTCCCTCGAACTATGTGACGGACGACGAACTCGAACGCACATTAATCAAATGTTTGGCCGTTGACTGCCCCTTCGGGGCTGCCACTTCCGAGCTTGGAGTTCCGGCGCTCGTCGTCGATCAGGAGATATATCGTCATCCCCCGTCGCTGGTCTTGGCAACAGTCGACAAATTCGCGCAGATGGCCTGGAACGGTCGCATACGAGCGCTGTTCGGCCGAGTGGACCGCCATTGCCCGCGCCACGGTTACCTAGGAGAGGGAGAGTCTCATCAGGCTAGGCACCGCGAAAGTGTCGGGTCGCCGGCCGCCGTAGTTCGCGACCTAAGAGCGCCTCTCGCGCCTCCGGACCTCATCATTCAAGACGAACTCCATCTGATTGCCGGGCCAATGGGAAGTCTCGTTGGCATCTACGAGTCGGTGATCGACGGGCTATCTACCAGAGCTTCCAACGATGGACCCGTCCGGCCGAAGATCGTAGCTTCGACCGCTACAGTCAGACGTGCTACGACCCAAATTCGGTCACTCTTCGATCGCGACGCGGATATCTTCCCTCCTCTCGGAATCGACGCATCCGATTCATTCTTTGCCGTAGAAGAGACGGACAAGCCGGGGCGTCTGTATGTGGGCTTGTTCGGGCCGGGCAAATCGATCAAGACGACACTGGTGAGAACATACGGTGCGCTGCTTAGTAGAGCGCAGTTCGAGTTCGATACGGCCGTTGCCGCCGATCCCGATAGTGAAGAGGTGGCCGCCGCGGACGCCTATATGACACTGGTCGGTTACTTCAACTCTCTTCGCGAACTCGGTGGTGCCCTTAGACTCCTTGACGATGACGTGCCGGCTCGCCTTCGCGTGCTCCAGAACCGTGGGTTCGGACCAAACCGCCTGCTGTATGAGAAAGACAGGGAGCTGACCAGTCGTCGTGGAAGTTCCGAGATTTCCGACACACTCGATGCGTTGGATAGGACTTTCAAGATGCGGACGGCGGGATCCTATCCAATCGACGTTCTCTTGGCATCGAACATGATCTCGGTCGGAGTCGACATTGATCGTTTGGGATTAATGGTCGTCAGCGCTCAGCCGAAGACGAGCGCCGAATACATCCAAGCGACCAGCCGAGTAGGAAGAAGGCATCCAGGTCTCATAGTCGAGGTCTACAACTGGGTTCGTCCTCGGGATATCTCGCACTACGAACGCTTTGCACACTATCACGACACGTTCTATCGCCATGTCGAGGCCACAAGCGTGACTCCGTTTTCGGAGCGCGCGCGCGATCGTGCACTACGTGGTGTTCTGACGTCGTTTGTTCGTCAGGATGTTCCCGGGATGGCGCTTCCCGCTGCGGCAGCGTCTCGCTTCGACCGGACGTTAGGCCGCGTCAGCGAGATCGTTGAATTCATCCGTGACCGCGCGTACAAGGTAACCGGTAGTCAGGGAGTAGATGCCGAGACGAAGCTCCTGCTAGACAACCTGACGAGCGAGTGGCACGGGTGGGCTCAGTCGGACGAAGGGCTAATCTACTCGTCCTTCGGAACGAGGGGACGTCGGAAGGGAAGCGAAAGTACAGAGGACCCCGCAATCCTCATCAAGCCTATGGAGCAGACTGAAGGTAGAGGATCTTGGCCGGTTGCCACCTCCCTACGTGAGGTGGAGGAGGAAGTCGACGTAATCCTGCTCCAAGATCGGGAGGAGTGACATGGCCGTACGCGCCGGAAAGATGCGTCCGAGCCAGATCGTGTCCCAGTTCGGACCGGGTGCTCTGATCGATTTGCCGACGCTGTCGATGGTAGTGACGGGGATCGAAGACTGGGACACGTCGAATGCCCGCAGGGTAGACGAACCCCGCTTGGCTAGGAAGCTGGGAGTCGGCTTCTTCTATCGTCCCCCCTACTACCATCACCAACGAAGGAATGGGGGACTGCCAGCTCGTGTCTTTCCTCGATTCATGGTGTGTCCCCGATGTAATCGTCTTGCCCCTCATACGGCGTTCAAGTTTCAGGAGCGGCGCAATCCGGAATATGTGTGCACGGCGGCGCACGGCGGAGGGCGCGACCACCCGGTGTACCCGGCTAGGTTCATGGTCGCCTGTGGTCGCGGTCATCTGGACGACTTTCCTTGGCACTACTACGTGCACGGTGACGAATTGGACTGTGACGCGGAACTACGCCTTTGGGATTCCGGGCGCACGGGCGCGATTACGGACCTTTGGGTGCGATGTCCGGTCCATGATCGTGCCAGAAATCTGGGCCAAGCAACCGGCGCGATGGCTCGCAAGCGTCTTCCGAAATGCAGCGGGTTCCGGCCTTGGTTGGATATCAAGTCTTTCGAGTCATGTGACGGAGAGATGCACGTGATACTCCGAGGTGCCTCCAATGCGTACTTTCCCGTAGTCGAATCCGCGATCTCGGTACCGCCTTGGTCCGATCCTGTACAACTCGCCATCGGCGAGTACGTTGATGAGCTCGCGAAAGTGAACTCACTTGAGGATCTGCAGATGTTTCTGAAGTTCGCCAATGCCCCAGCCCTAGAGGAATTCCCTCTGGACCGGGTGTGGGCCGGCATACAACGAAGGCGGGCGGGTGACATCGGTGTCGCCGACTTGCGGCGTGAAGAGTGGGCTTCATTCACTCGCGACAGGAACCACATCGATCCCGATGCCGAGTTCCAGACTAGACCCACGGTGGTTCCGGATGAGGTCAAGCCTTTCGTTGCCAACGTGACGCAAGTGGTTCGACTTCGTGAGGTACGTGCACTGCGAGGGTTCACGCGAATCGACCCGATCCCCGACATTGGCGATCTTGGCGAAGTAGCCGCGATCGATGCGGGCCTGGCACCGCTTGCCACCAAGCGCCAGAGTTGGCTTCCGGGCATTGACCAGAGGGGCGAGGGCGTCTTCCTTCGGCTCGACGAGGACGTCGTTAGGCAATGGGAGGAACGCCCGGCAGTTGATGACTTGTACAAGCGACACTCTGCGGCGCAGCGTGAATGGTATGCGGCACGGGATATGAAGGAACCGGAGACGAGGCCGGCACGCTATCTACTTCTGCACGCACTGGCGCATCTCCTGGTTCGTCAACTGGGACTCGAATGCGGATACGCGTCCTCCTCGCTACGAGAGCGGATATATTGCGGTACGGGGGCCGATGCTATGGCAGGCATTTTGATTTACACGGCAAGTCCAGACTCGGAAGGTTCTCTCGGCGGACTCGTCGAAATGTCACGCTCCGAGCGTCTGGGGCCGATGTTGGATAGAGCCCTAAAGGCTTCGAAGCTGTGCGCGAATGATCCGCTCTGTGCCGACCGGGTCGTGAGTTCGACGGGAACTCAGCTAAACGGAGCGGCGTGTCACGCTTGTCTTCTCGAATCCGAAACTTCCTGTGAGGTAGGCAACAACTTTCTCGATAGAGCCGTCTTGGCCGGGACGCTGCGTTCCACGGATACCGCATTTGTCGCTGACAGATGATCTTGCAGAGCTTGTCGCAGTGCTACCTCCCAGTGCGGTTGATGCGCTGGCGGAAGGACTCGAAGCTGGTCGTGTAAGTCTATCGACGAGCTCCTTCGGATTCGCTCGTCTCCGGGGAGTAAGTGATGACCATGCGGGTAGGATCGCTGCGGCCCTCCAGCAGATAGGAATTGACGAGAGAGCTGTGGCCACCGCGCTACGTGTCGCGAATCGGCTCCGGTTCGTAGAGAGACTCGCACGCCCCGAGATTGAAATCGCCTGGACCGGCCCAGCGGCGTCTGGCCCCCTAGGGATACTCTGAACAACTGAGAGCATCTCGTATGTGATGGACAGTAAGTGGGCTGTCCGAGGTGTTTCTTCCTCGTACGGTGTGTCGATAGAGGTCTTGTGGTGCTGAAACGGCTCTGCTAAGGCGTATCTGCGTTCGTTTGTCCAGCTTGGGCGCACTTCGCCCTTGTCAGGCTGCCAAGTACCGCTCCGCCCTTATCAAGTTCGTCATCCCCAGTAGCAATGTCAGTCGTTGCGTGTTCTTTGCCAACCCTCGGTAACGCACCTTGGCGTATCCAAAGTGGCGCTTCACGTACAGGAACGGATGCTCCACCTTCGCCCTGGTCGACGCCTTGCGCTTCTCCATTAGCGCCTCATAGCTTCCCGGCTCCAGTTGCCGACGTCTCCCGGGTCTCAACGCTACCTGCCAGTCCACATCCAACTCGCGGTTCTCCAATCGCTTGTCGACTCCCTGATACCCCGCATCGCCCCACACCCGATTCTCTCCACCATGCAGTAGCCGGTGAGCCTCCTTCACGTCATGAACGTTCGCAGGTGTCGTTGTTACGCTATGTACTACTCCCGTCTCAGCGTCCGCACCGATGTGTACCTTCATCCCGAAGTGCCACTCATTCCCCTTCTTCGTTTGACGCATCTCAGGGTCTCGCTCACCTGCACGATTCTTCGTCGACGATGGCGCCTCAATGATGCTCGCGTCCACGATCGTTCCCTCCCGAAGCCGCAGCCCCTGGGACTCCAGGTGACGATTGATCTCCTCGAACAGAACCTGTCCCAACTCGTGCTCTTCCAGCAGATGGCGGAAGTTCAGGATCGTCGTCTCGTCCGGGAGCGGGCCCGACAGCCTCAACCCTACGAACCGTCTCACCGACTCGACCTCGTAGAGCATGTCCTCCATGCCGGGATCACTAAGGTTGTAGAACGCCTGCACACAGTGAATCCGCAGCATCACAGACAACGCATAAGGTCGCCGGCCCCGGCCTGCCTTGGGATAGAACGGGCGGATGCGTTCTACGAGCTGCTCCCACGGGATCAGACCGTCCATGCGCTCAAGGAATATCTCCCGCCTGGTCTTGCGCTTCTTGCTCTCGTACTCAAAGTCGGCAAATGTCGGCTGGTCCATCGTGTCTTCACCCCAAACATCTCTGCTTTGTGTATGGCATTTTACTATGCCACAACACACCAGACTTGTTCAGAGTATCCCTAGTTCGTTCAACATCCGTCGTCCTGGAGGAGATGCTCGAAAGCGTGCGTGAAGCCGGAGAGGTGCTCCTTGTAGGGTATGCATTGACCGTAGAACCTGGAACGACAATGGAGCGCGTGGTCGAACTGCTGGTTGAATCGGTAAGGCGACATGCGGCCCTCTCCATCGTTCTCCACAGCGACGAAGACGAGACAACGAATCTGGACAATCTACTCAAACTTTGGGATGTCTTCGTAAAGAAACCGAAAATCTACACTTGGAGACCTCCGGCAGATCATCCGTTCACCAAGCTGCATGCCAAGTGCCTGGTCGTGGATCGTCTCGACGCACTTGTCACCTCGGCGAACTTCACACTCCATGGTTTGGAATCAAATCTGGAGCTAGGGCTGAGGGTTCGCGGTCCCCAGGCGGCCGCGATTGCTGAGCGGTTTGACCACCTCATCGCTTCTGAAGTGCTGAGGCCTTGGGCCGAAGCCTAGAGCCAAGGCGATGAGGCCTTAGAAGCAACGATACTCGTCGTTTACCGTCAAGTCGGCGCTCGGGAAACGAGGTCGTGCTCCACCTTACGCACTCTTGAACTCAACCCCACCATGATGATCAAGTCGAGTTGGTCGGGAGAGATTCATCTCGACCATCATTACTTTGAACCAGCTTGAGAATCAGCTCGCACGTCTAGGCCTCATCGAAGTCTACCAGTCTAATGTTAGGCCCATCCGCCTGCTCTGTCTCTACAGTTTTCGCTCCCATCGCTACTATGTTTGTATTGGCAGGGCTATCGAGAGTCAGCAAAGGCTTGCCAGAGGCTGCGAGCTGGAGGGCAAACGCCTCAGTCTTGCTGCCGGGCGCAGCGTGGGCGACGAAAACCCGGCTCGCCAGCGATGCCACCAAGTCGTTGCGCTGGGCCGCGCGCTTAGCCGTCGGGCGTCGGGCTGTGGCCGGGAAGGGCGATAGGATCAGCAGGCGGCCGTCGTCGAGGGCAGGACGCCAGTCGCGGGGGACTCGCATGTTGTCGATGCCGCGCGCGGGGCAGACGACTACCGGCTGGCTGCCCCGTAGCAGCAGGCGCAAGCACTCCTTCTCCATCGGTGTCTGAAAGCCGCCGATAACGGGAATCTCCGCGTTGCGCATCGCCCTGGCGAAGTCGTAAGTCTTGAGAATAACGTCGCCAGGACAGCGCTGAGAGCAGAAGAGGGCTGTCAGCGACTCTTCGAGCAGCCGAACATTGCCCTTGGACTTCATCTGTGCCAAGATTTCCAGACTCATCGGCCCTCATCCAACAAGCTCAATCACTAGACGAACGGAACCGCTCCCTTCACCCGTTCGAATATCTTGATCAGGTACACGACCACGGAAAGCTCTTTCGCGGCCCGCCACGCGGTGGTCAGCCGGCCCTTGATATTCGCGGCCTGTCCCGGCGTCGGAGTGGCTTCCAGCTCTCTGGTGAGCATCTCGGCTGACACGTGCGCCACGGTTCCCGCGTCGTTGATTCCCCGGTCCAGGGCGAGCAGCCCAACTTTGTTCTTCGCGTCGCGATAGGTACTGGGAAAGAACCTATCAGGCTCCGTTGCCATTTCCCTTTGCAAGGCAACGGCTCCTTCTCCATCGTCAGCGGCGGAGCCAAGCTGTAAATCGAGCGGCAGCACGGGCTTGCCGAGTTCAGTCATATTCGTCCCCGCTGTATAGGTACCCTTGCCGCCGCCTATCGCAAGCATGGCGTCGGAATGTTCGATCATCATACTGCGATACTCTCCGCCGGTGAACACCTCCCGCCGAATGTGGTAAAGCTCCACTACGTTACGTTGCTCCAGGTCTCTCAGCAACCGCAGATTGGCGTTGTCTATCTTCGACTCTGCCGCCTTATCGGACATTACGATGCGGGCGTACGTGCGGGGGCTCTCGGTCGTGCCGCGGACGTATCGCTCGACTTCCCGCAACGCCACCCAATCGAATATGCGGGGCGCACCGCGTTCGTCCTTGACGCTCGCCTCGTCTCCAGCCAGCACCACCACTCCCCCGCCGCGACTCAACACTTCCATGGTGAAACTCCTGACAAACGTGGATGCGGTGTCCAGCTTCTCCGGGGGACACGAAAGCCCTGCGCTGCCGGAGATAAGTACGAACCTGTTGTTCATCGATGGAGGCATTGTTCGACACTAGATGCAAAACAGGGCGTTGAAATCCGCGCGAGTGACGCACCTTCTTACATTGCCCCGCATCTGGCCGAACTGAGTCGAAACCCCCTTGCGTAGTTTGGAACCTGCTTGACCAAGGTTGCTGTCCACGTGCGTCGACTGGCCCGTAGAGTCGGCTATCGGCCTCATCACCGCTCTCATCGAATGAGTGAGCAGGTGATCTAGCATGGCCCTGTGCTGGAGCGGGCCTCCGTAGTCCGTGAAAGCGTCGATTGCGAGGGCCTCCATGTGGTATCCGCTGATCTTCCTGTCCTGACGGGTGATGTGGCAGTCCGCGATGGCTTTAGCCAGCTTGATCGTGGGAGTGACCCTGCCGTGATTTGCTTGGTTGACCGCGCTTAGCTCTTCGGCGAATATCTCCGGCCTTAACACGTTGCTCCACCCGGTGCTCCCTGGATCGGCAATTCGAACGCCGCCGCTGGATGTGCGTATCGCGGGCAAGAGCTGTATCTCAGTCCCGTCCGAGTAATTCACAGTCACCGCCAGTTTGCCCGCACGCACGGTGTGGAAGAATAGATGCCGTTGGATAAGGTCTCGCACGTACCCTATGACATCAGATGGAGACTGATTCCGGAGCGAAGACTCGTCCACAATCAGAAGAGCGTCCATGTCGCTAAGGCCGGCTACGTCCGTGCCTCTTCTGACGGAGCCGCCGAACATGGTCTGCACCACATGATTGCCTCGCCATCGGAGGGAATTACGTATGTCTTCAAGGCGTTGAGTGACAGCCTGTTGATTGCTGCGGGTGTACGTTGCGAGCAACTCCTCGCACCACTTGTTGAAGTTGTCGGCCGGCATCACACTTGGCTCCCCTCCGCTAAGAGATCGCCCAGGACGACGATGGGCAAGCCCTCGACACGGCGAAAGTCGTCGTCGTTGGTGACGAAGAGAGCGGAGCCAGCGCGGAGAGCTGTTGCCGCGTGAAGCGCGTCGGGTGTCTTCAACCTCGTATCGGCGCGGATGCGGGCAGCGTCTTCGAACACCCCATACGAGGCTTCAAGCAGTCTCACCGCATTTGCCGCGAACAGTTCACGGTACTGCATCTCGATCTCTGTGTTGCCATCTCGGAGGGGCTTCACCAGCGCCTCCACCACGAGAACCGGGCTGCTCACAATGGTGAGGTTGCCATCCTGGGCCTGTTGCCACATCGGTTCCAGCAGTGTGCGGTGTGGCTCTACCCGTTCCACACTATAGATGAGGCAGTTGGCATCGATATAAACCAGGCCAGTGAGAGGAAGGTCTAGCGATCCCATGACGCCTTCTCCTCCGCCAGGTATGCTCTCACCTCTTCGGCTGTCTGGAACAGGCGGCGCTCAGGACCGCTGTTGAGGATCTCCATGATGGAGCGTCCCTTCACACCGGACTCGTGCAGAACCACTACGTCCACCGTCTGGCCCGCCTCCAGCTCTGGGCTGGCAACCTCCACCTTGCCTCCCGGCAGCACCGTCGTCCGTATGTGCAACGCTTTCTGCATCTGCTCGTCCTCCTTGATCACCTGTTAGTCGTCGCGCAACGCCCCCATGATTCCTTCTCTTCCACCCGGTATGCGTTCACCTCTGCGCCCGTCTCGAAAACCAGGCACCCGGCGCTTCGTTCAAGATGTCTACGGCAGATCGCCGCACCATAGGGGGAGCGGCAACTCACCACTACGTCAACGTCTCTCCCACGGGAAGGTCTGGTTCAGCTATCTCCACCTTGCCTCCCGGCGGAACCGTCGATCTAGCGTGCAGCGCCGTCACAGCCGCGACACGTAATCCAAGAACTCGTCCTTCTGACGCATTGTAAAGACGCTGCACTCACAGTCATTGGCCACGCGAGTTCCGCGCAGCAATTCTGCCAAATAGTTCTCAGTGGCAAACACGTCCACATACGGCACGACTGTCGCCGCAATGTCAAAGTCCGCAGATAGCGAGTTTTCCGGGTTGCGTCTTCCGTTGCGAACGATGTCCGCCGCCATCAATTTGGCACGAATCGACAGATATGGCACATTTGCGAACTCACTTGAACGTACAAAGGCTGGAAGTCCGGCGCCGAGTTCGCATATCCCCTTAATCTCCATTAGCCAAGAGAACTGCCGAAGAACTGCCGTATGGTAGATTTCGCCGAAATCTGCTGGCGTATCCCCAAGTTGAGCAAGAGCGTCAGAAAGGCGAAAGTAACCTTCTCTGAACAGTTGATGTATGGTGAAAATCACCTCGTCTTGGTATGACAGTTTGAAAGCCCTTCTGAAATCCTTGTACTCTCGGTACATTGGCCCCTGGATTTGGTCGCGTAATCTCCGTTCCTCGCTTACCCACTGCAAGAACGTCACGATAACCTCTATGCCAGTTCTGGAACGGGGTAGAGTGCTGTCCAGAGTGTCAGGATCCCGATTGAATGGTAAGCACCACCAGGGCTCAACCGGAAAATCTACTCCAGCGAACCGAGATGCCGCCCCGAGCAATTGGTAGTGGCTTATCTGCTCGCTATGGTTGAAGGAAAGCCCCCTACTGAGTGCGTTGTCAACGCTCCTGAAGTCCGCGCTTCGTTTGGAATCGAAGTTGCTCTCGGACATGTGGTGAGGGGAAGTTGGACAGGCAATCTTGTCCTCGGCGATCGCCCTTTGCATGACTTCATACAACTGCGTGAAACACGCCTTGTCAACAGGCGAAGACCCGTCCAGACGCACAGCCTTCGTCAAGTCGCTCAACCAGTTCTGGTCAAGATAAATGATCTTCTTCTGACTACGTTGCTGAGTCAACAGCATTCCTACTACTCGAAGTGGC
This sequence comes from uncultured Dehalococcoidia bacterium, assembly GCA_951812395.1. Lineage (GTDB taxonomy): Bacteria > Chloroflexota > Dehalococcoidia > Lucifugimonadales > CATOSD01 > CATOSD01. Next base: position 851,648 of record CATOSD010000002.1, on the reverse strand, counting down.
GGTCAACGCCTGCGCTTTCCACGCTGATAGGTTCGTATTGCACCTCTGGGGATCGGCCGTTGTGAGCCAAACAGTTGTGTGACAATCCTAGCACCAGAAGCATCGGCGACGATCCGATCAATTGCTCGCCGGTTCTCGACGGCCAGTCCGTGGTAGGACTCAGGCGAAGCGACCACGCTGCCTGTCCCGTATGTCATCAGGTCTTTCAGCACATCCACTCCGTAGTTCGCGGAGCTGTGCGAGGCAGTTGCGAGTCGACTCAGCCGCCCAGTGGCTTCAGCAACGGCGTCAGTATCATCGGACAGATGCAGCACCCCCATCCTGTGTTGGTCTCCCCCAAGTGGGGACACAGTTACAATGACGTACTTCCTATAACTGAACACGCAGGCAGCAAACTTCAGGCTTGAACGAAAGTCTAGTACTTGCACCGAAACAGCATCGGCGTCTAGCTTCCCGTACGTCTTCCAGCGATACCAAATCTTGCCAAGCCGCTCTGACGTAGCTTCCGACCACTGCATTCTACTCGCCAAAGATGCCTGAAGCCTATTCCACCAAACGCGGGCTCCACGTCGGGGGTCCCGCAAAGCCTTCTGTTTGTTTTGCTCCATCAATCGCTTACCCAGACGGCATAAGTCAGCCTCGTAGAGAGTTGCCCGGTACATTGACAAAAGGGGTACTCTTGGGTCGCGGAAGTCCGGATCTTTGACATCTATGGGGCTAAACTCGTCATCGTGATCCGGTTGTGTGCGCTTACACGCGAATCGACCTACACAAGCATGCTTAGGCACCACGAGTTGTGGTTCGAGCGTATTCAGATCACTGCTTGTGATTGGACTAGTCGGGCTCCTCGTTACGTAGTAATGTTCCCATCGAGCCGCGCCCCACCGCAGTTCAAGCACCTTCTTGAGCTTTGGGTCCTTAAGCTGGTCCAAGACCTTAGATTCGGGAACAACATGACAATTGTTTTCTACGGGGTTCTCGCAACGCTGCCCAGTCTCGGCGGTTACGTAAAGGCAGACACCGTTACCCCGTTCCTCTCTCTTGACGGGATCAATCCTTCTTTTGACGTCACTCTTCAAGCGATCGGGAACATGCAGTGGCACTTCGCGATCTCTCATTTCACGCCCTACATCCCATGCAATACTTGATTTCGTAGCTCGTTATGGCGTGCAGCTTGGTGTCAGATACGGAGACTGCATCCGCCATAGCCCGACCTATTGCGGAGCGTCACCTCATCCAGGAACGTATGTATTGTGCGGCCGCATTTACAATGAAAAACCCAGGTATCACCACAACGAGTCCGAAGAGAGTAATATCACCCAACGCAGCCAGTACGCTGCCTGTCAGTTCGAAATCTGTGGTGGTCATACTCTCGTGCAGGGCCTTGCTAAGGTCTCTCCACAAGGCAAAAGTCAGAACTTTTGCCAGTATGATGTCAATGCAGATTGCCGCAATACTTGCAAGAACAGACTGATTGTACATCGCTTAGCTCCTATTCGGATAATGCTGCTGGCGCGCCAATGCGAGCTACAGCTCTGAAGGTTAGTTGAAGGTTAGTTGAAACTCGAACATGAAACGCCACAATGAATATCTCGTTTCATTCAATTGAGCCACGTCAAACGGTACCTGGCATCGGCACCGACTATGCCGTTGGGCCAACCACAAGTTGTGAAGGTCGCATGTCTTCGGTTGTCGTCCTGTTTCATCTACGTTCTTCGTGGCGAGCCAGATGCTTCACCAGTACCGCCCAATTGAACTGTGCATCTTCCACACGTGCAGAACCTGAAAGCATTCTAGTCTGAGGTCATATTCGCAGCGAATCACGCCGTCTACTATCGCTGATGCGTGGACCATGAAATCCCGTTTGGGTAAGCGTCCCGTCACAACATATGTCACGTCGTTATCGCATATGCACGTTTGTAGATTCCTGCCCTCCTCGCCATAGACCATCTGAAAGAGTGGCTTGATACAACACAGATAAACGTCAAGAACTTCGTCCAACGTCCCGTATATGGGATCCCACCGCTTGTGATAGTGCTTGATCTCCTGTAGCAACAGTCTCGGCCTGAGCATTAGCCGCTTCGGCCCGATGGCTTTCAGGTGTTGCCACCAGATGCGGCTCCAACTGGGCTTAAGACTTCTCAACACAGTTTCCAGTTCACTTGCCGTTACGATGCAGCCTTGTCTCAAAGCCAAAGAAGCTGCTATGACTGAGCAATCACCGCCCCGGGCCTCCCATCGATCCTTTTTCATTATGTCTTCCCAGTACTGTACAGAGTCCGCAATGTCATGCTGGAAGTCGAAACTGGCAATGCACTCGGAAGGACTGGCGTGAGTTTGGCTAATACCCTTTGATCTCCCCTTTTGACCTGCTTGTTCGGCATGTGGCGACGGCATCTATGCTTGCCTCCTAAGATGTTACGTGTTCTTCAAGCCCATCCGGTACTTGATGTCGTAGTTGATGATGAAGTCTAGCTCCTCCTCCGTGAAGCCGTAGTGCTCCGCCAGCACGCGGTCGATTTTGTCCACGATGGGCTTGGACGGCTTCTGGTCGAACTCGTCGTAGACCACCTTGCCGGTGGCCTTGTAGCGGGTCTCCTTGCGCTGGCTGTGACGCTTGAAGCTCTCCATGAGTTCAGCTGTCAACCTGGCCAACTGCCCTTTGGTTTCTTTCCGCATCTGCCCCACACCGACGGGGAAGCTCTCTATGTCTCGGAGATTCAAATGTCTACAGTCGGACAAGAGTAGAAACCACCAATAGAACAGGGAGCTATTCAGTACGGCAACTGTAGCTCCCACATCTATCTCAGTAGCGAGGGTTAGCGTCTTGACCTGTGTGGAAATCTGCTCACCATCGCGTTCATTCCAGAAATACGGAGCGAAGTCCATAGCACGAACCCAGTACTGAGGTGCGTTGTGGAAATAGACCTTCCCATTTCCCGATGGCATAAGGCTGTTGCGAACCGGACGTTGCTTCGCTATCCGCTTGAGGATCGTCGAGGCCGGACGCGGCCCAATCTTGGGCACGGTGCCACTAGGAACAGCCGAAACATCGGGAAGGGAGTCGAAGGTCACGGTGTCGAACAGCTGTGGTCGAGATTCGGTGTACCACCTGTTGTAGGCCGTCGAATAGACGGCACTGGAGCCATCGACTGACCTCTGGGACAGCGTAATAGTCGCACGGATATGCTCCAAGCCATCAAAGAGCTTGGCTGGGCGGTCGTCAAAATGGGAGAGCCAGAGCCCGCCACTCTGTGAGAGGCTGAGTCTCTGAACAGGCTCCATTCGGTCCGTGCAGGTGTAGGAGAGCTGCACAATCATCCCGAATCGCCCGCCGCGCCGGAGGCATGAGTAAGACCGCTCGATGACCATTGCATAGAGGTTTCCGCAACTTACAGTCGCGAACCCATTAACTTGATACTCTTTGCGAATTTTGCTGTACTCCACATACGGTGGATTCCCGATGACCACGTCGAACCCGCCCTTGCTCATGATCCCGTAGAACTCAACGAACCAGTGGAAGGGCTGATGGCTGTCGCGCCATGCGTCGTATGCTGCGGCCTTCTTGGAGTCTACGCCGTACTCGGCGGTTAGGAGACGGTCGAGCTCGTCAGCGAGGCTGCGGAGGCGGTCGCCGAGGGCCTGCTTGTCGGCGGAGGTCACTTCCCCACCGAGCATGGTCTGTTGAATGCGAAATTGGTCGAAGATGCGTTTGGCCTCCTCCGCCCGTTCTTCGATGTCCTTGAGTTGCGCCTCCTGTTCCGGTGAGAGCATTCGCGCCTGCTTAGCCCCCTTCCTCCTCTCCGAACGCATCGCCTCCCGCACGGCTTCCAGAGACGTGAAGCCCACCAGGGTGTTCCCGGCGCGGACGTTGAAGTCTATGTCCGGCAGCGGCTCTATCTGGTCGTATCTTTCGAGCTGGGCGACCAACTTCAGGAAGAGGCGCAGCTTGCATATCTCTACCGCCTCTTCCATGATGTCCACGCCGTAGAGGTTGTTGAGCACGATGGACTTGAGGATGAAGTAGCGCTCGCTGGGGTGCTTGTCCACCTGCTCCAGGATGTCTTTGAAGTCTCTCAGATAGTCAGGGCCACGGCGATTGAGCCGTTCTTCGTCGTCAAGGAAGCCCCGCATGCCCTCAAGGCAGGCGGTGTAGAGGGGTTCCAGGACGTTCAGCGCGGCGAAGAGGAACGCGCCGGAGCCGCAGGTGGGGTCCAGCACCGACACGTCGCGCATGGCGTGCCAGAAGGCGCGCAGCAGTTCGGGTCCCTCGCTTTGGGCGATGACATCCCTGGCGAACCGCTCGATATCCAGATTTAGCGTGATGAGGTCGTTGATCTCCCGCACCTCTCCCGATTCGAGCTTGGCGCGCACCTCCGCATGGCGCTGGCGCCGCGCCACCACCTCGCGCCAAGTCTCGGTAGGCAGTGCGTATTCCTCCGGCGCCGGGGCGTTCCAGCCGCCTCGCTTGGACACGTCGTCGAGGCCCGCGGCGATGTCCTCGGGCAGGTCGAAGGGCGCCTCAAGGCGTTTGGGGTCTTCCGGCTGCCGGGCGTTCCATGCGATGCCGTGGCCGACGGCAGCATAGATGTAGCGGTCGGGGTCGTCAGTGAGCAGACGCCAGACGCCGCCGTCCGGCCCGAAGGCCACCGGGCACTCCTTCCTGGCGGCGTCGAACAGGAAGGGGATCACCGTGTTGCGGGAGATGTAGCCGGTAATGTCCTCCTTGGTGTAGTAGGCCCCCATCTGTTTCTGATTGACGTACTTCTCGAAGATGTAGCCGAGCACGTCGGGGTTGATCTCGTTGTCCTCACGGTGGGGCCGCTCGTCGAGGTGCCAGCGGTAGCCGTCGAAGAAGTCGAAGACCCGCTCGAAGGCGGCGTCCGGGATGGAAATGCCAGGGTTGTCACGCTCCAGGTCGTGTACGTCGAAGAGACCACCGTTGAGGAAGGGCACCCTGCCAAGAAGGGCAGCCAGTTCGGGCGCTCGCTGCGCTTCGGGCTGGCCGAGGCCCTCGTGGAACAGCCGCAGTAGGAAGAGGTGGTAGAACTGCTGGAATCGCCCGCCGCCGTTCTGCTCCCGCACCATCTTCAGGCGGTTGCGCAGGTAGTCGACGTCCCCGTTGAGGAAGCCCTGCTTCTGTACGAAGTAGACGAACATCATGCGGTTGAGCATGAGGGAGGCGTACCAATCCCGGTCGCCCTGAGCCGTAATGCCCTCGATGAAGTCCCCGAAGGCGGTCAACTCCTTCCTGAAGCGGTCGTAGAACCGCTTGGTGATTTTCTCGACGTCGAACGCCTTCTTAACGCGGGCGGTTACATCCGAGATGCCAATGCCTCGAGCCTCGTCGTCCAGGGTGAAGGCTACAGATTGCAGGCGCTGGAGAAGCGGGTCGCCTCCCTGGCCCTCCCGGACTTCCCAACGGCTGGGTTTAGGAGACCTGCCCGGCTCGCGCTTGGCCCACTGCCAGATCTGCCTGGTCCTTTGGGCGTCGACGAAAATGATTACATGCTCGAAGGCCGTCCTGGCGACCCTGACCTCCAGCTTGCGCTGAACGGGATACGGGGGTATGTTCCCGTCTTCTCCCGGATCACACACGTATGCGGCGAAACCGGCCTTCTCCGCGACGGCCTGGAGGGTGCAGGTGATCCCATCTACTTCGATGACTAATGGGCTGGTTTGATAGTGGTCCCAACCCAGGCCCTCCACGAAGAGACGAGAAAAGTCGAAGGCCCGTAGGTAGGGCCGTAGGACTCTGGTACTGTTTGTCATATCTGGCCCCCGGTCACAGTGTGACGACAGCGTCGGTGATTGACAGAATGGCGATGCCCACGAACGGCGCAAAGTCGTCGGCGTTCTGCGTAACTAGAGCGCGGATGCCGTGAGCCTCCATCGTTGCGACTATGTTGGCGTCGTGCAGGCGTTTGCCGTGTATGTCGTGTGCCAAAGCCAGCTGGCGTAGTCTGCCGGGGACTTCCTCGGTTTCGCTGTACATGTCGAGACTTCGAAGAAACTCGTTCACATTCGACGTCGCGCCTTGAATACCCAGGCCCAGCCCGTTTTGGTTTACTGGGCGTGTGGCCACTACCAAGTACTCACGCAGCACCTGGCCGCTTACCGCAAGGCCGAGGCTTTGGACGACATCTCCGGTGAGGAGGCGCGTCGCCTCTCGGTGGAAAGGGCGTGACTCGTCGGTGGCTGTCAGAAGCACATTGGTGTCCACGAACAAGGTGTCACCGACCGTCGTCATCATAAATCTCGCTTCTGCTCCAAGAGGTTTCGTTTCCCGTGGCGACTGTAGTTATGGCGAGCGTTCGCCCATTCGAGTCGCACGTTGCGCGTCGCACAGAATCCTCGTCCGTGTCGAACAACCCCAGCGAGCAGATGATTTGCGGTTCCTGCGCCTCGGCGGCTGCGTCCCCCGTCAGGCAGAGCCTGTCCTCCTCACGCAGCGACATGACGATTTCGGCCAACTGGTCGTCCGAGACACCGCTACGGAGCTGCCGGTTCAGGGTGTCCACCGCAGATGAGCGCAGCGGATAGCGATAGATGTCGTCTATGACCTTGTGGAGGGAGACCACGTCAAAGAGCTGGCCCTTGATGGCGTCGGCGTAGGCCTTGAGGCGCGTGTAGGTGCGGAAGCGGGCGCCGGAGGGCCGTCCGAGCTGGCCGCCGACCCGCTTCTCCTCTCTGACGACGTGCCTGACGCCCTCGGCAACGAGCTGGTGGTGGCTCTCGTGGTGGGGCTGGGCCGGCGTATCAGGCCTGCACTCGGCGGCGGCGAGGATTTCAAGCTGCGACTCGGTGATGCTGCTGCCCTCTCGGTCCACGTAGGCGAGGGCGTCGTTGCCGTCGGCGGTGCGCATGAAGACGAGCACACCCTCAGGCCGCTGAGCGATGGGCGTGTGCTCTCGCGAGGAGAAGACGACGTCCGGTAGGTCGGCCACAGCCTTCTCCAGCGACGGATCCGAGCCGATGGCGTTCTTCCATATCTGGTAGGCATGGGACGCCAGGTCTACGTCGCCCTCCGGGTCGCCGTCCAAGATGCCGGCGCGCTCGTGGTACAGGTTGACGATGGCCTGATCGTCGTCCTCGTCCTCGAAGAACGCCTCGTCCGCGCCGACCACTTCGGCATTTTCCCTGAGCCGCTCCCGGACCCTCCCGCGCAGGTCGATGATGCGCTCAACGCCCTCGGCCGGCAGGAAGGAGTGGCAGAGAATCTCCTCTGCCTGCTGCCCGATGCGGTCGACGCGGCCCGCACGCTGGATGAGACGGATGATGGCCCAGGGCAGGTCGTAGTTCACGACCACGTGGGAGTCTTGGAGGTTCTGGCCCTCGCTTAGCACGTCCGTGGCGACCAGGACGCGAAGCTCCCGCTCCGGTTTGTCCTGGCCCGGCCGCTGGTTGCTGTCCGGGCTGAATCGCCATGCCGATTCCGTGGGGTCGGCGGAATTGCCGGTGACTCCGGCCATGTCCGCCACCCCTCTCTTCTTGAGCTGCGCTTCCAGGTAGTCAACCGTGTCGGCGAATTGAGAGAACACCAGCACCTTCTGGTCCGGGAAGGTCTCCGTCAGCAGTGATTTAAGCGCGTCTAGCTTGGCGTCTTTTGCGGGGTCCCAGTCCCCGTTGGTCTGAAGTATGTTCAGGAGGGCCTTGGAGTCCGAGAGAAGCTCGCGCTCAAGGGAACTCTTGAATAGGTCCGCGCGGAGCCACTTGAAGCGACGGCTGTAGCGGCCCTCGTACTCGCCGTATATATGGGCTGCGCGCGCCTCGAAGTCGGAGGCAGTCCACACGCCGCCGGTCTTCTCGACTGCTTCCTCTTGGTCATCGTCGTCAGGGTCGAAGAGAGCGCCCTTCGCCTGGTCCGCGTCCTCGTCGGTGAAACGGGAGTCCAGCATCTCGGCGTCCTGCGTGCCGAGGGGCAGAGGCAGGCCGTTCCTGATGGCGTGGAGGAAGACGTAATTGCGAAGCACGTGCCGCTCGACGGATTGCAGGAAGGCCGCGCCGCTGCTTTCCAGCCGCTTGAACAGGTTCGTGCGGCAGAACCCAATGAGCCGCTTGCCAGCCCGGGACAGGTCGTCGATCTGCCCCTCCTCTCCCTTGGTTGGTGGCGTCTCCGGGTTATCCAACAGATAGTTGCCGAGGCCGTACCTGGGCAGGTAGAGGCCCTTCACTATGTCGACTACCTTCGGAGAGTACAGCTTGGCGTACTGGTCGTTGGGGTTGGAGTCGTCGATGGCGAACTTGACCGTCTTGGGCACGCGGGCAGGGAAGAACGACCTGGTTCCGTCCTCGTAGGTGAGGAACTTCCGGCCAGTCTCCTGGTCCGTCTCCGCGTAGTTGTCCTGGATGAAGCTGCGGGTGCGGCGCACCAGGTAGAGGCGCATCAGGTCTCGCCAGTCGTCGGCGTGCTCGCTGAAGTCGAAGGCTCCCAGTGTCCTGAGACCGGCTTGATGGCGTCGGACGAACTCCACCTCGCCCAGGTCCCGAAGCAAGCGCTCCGGCCGGATGCCCAGGTCCTGGTCTTCCTCCACGAAGATGCGAAGCTGGCTGGACAGGTCCAAATAGGTCTTGTTGTAGGGTGTGGCCGACAGGAGGATGCACTTGCTCTCGTTGGCTCGGACGTACTCCTGGATGGCCCGGTAACGGCGGCCCTCGCGGTTGCGGAGGTTATGGCTCTCGTCGATGACGACGAGTCGGTAACGGCGCAGCGTGGGCAACTCGCCGAGAACCCTGCTCAGGGACAGCACTCTAGCCCGAAGCTGGTATTCGTAAACGTAGTCTTCCCACATCGGGACGAGGTTCTTCGGGCAGATGATAAGCGTCTCCAGCCCGTAGTCGTCCTCGAAAATGCGGGCGACTGCGGTGGCCATGAGCGTCTTGCCAAGTCCCACTACGTCCCCGATGAGCACGCCGTTGCGCTTGTTCAGGTGATGGGCCGCTATCTTGACCGCAGCGGCCTGGAAGTCGAACAGCCGGTCGCCAAACACCTTGGGAATCCTGAACTCGGCAAGCCCGGCGCGGGCTTCGTGGGAAAGGTGGTAGGCCATCTTCAGGTAGACGTGGTAGGGAGGTATCAGCGCCTCCCGCGCCCAGCTCTCTTCGATGATCTGGAGCAGTTCGTCCGTGATGTCCACGCAGAATTTGTCGTTCCACCTGTCCTCGAACCACTGTTTGAGCTTCACGGTGGCGTCTTGGTCGAGCACGTCCACGTTCAACTCGCCCTGTCCCGACAGACCGGCGAAAGTCAGGTTGCTGCTTCCCAGGTAGCCGACGATGGGGTTGATGGGATCGTTGCGGAACAGAAGGTAGAGCTTTGCGTGCAGCGGATGGCGGAGGAAGAGCTTGACGACGACCTTCTTGGCGCGAAGCTGCGCGGCCAACTGCCGCAAGGTCCTCTCGTCGGCATTGGTAGGAGCGCCGATGGTGAGCTGCTGGCGAAGCTGTTCGGCCAACTGGACTCTCAGGCGGTGCGCCGTCTGGTTATCGATGCTAGAGGGCCTATCGACGAGACTCAAGGCATCCCTGAGGTCATCGTGAGGAAGGCGCTGCATCCCGATTAGCACGCGGCATGGTCCGTCACCCGGCTGCCAACGATCCACGAGCGGAGCAAGACCACCCCAACCCCTCAGGTTGAAATAGCCGACGCAGAAGTCCGCACGCGACGACAGGTCCAGGGTCTCCCGCAACGCGGGCAAGAGACTGGACCCAGGGGCAAGGTTATCGAAGATTCGCGGCATGGACGATTACCCGCTATTCGGCCCTTCGACCAGTGTTGTCCTGCGACCCTGGCGGGTTTTTGGCATATTGCCACCCCCTGCCTTCACCCACTCGTCCACTTCGGAGAGTCGAAAGCGTAAGAGCCGTCCCACTCTGCGCGCTGGGAAGTCCTTTGAGTCAACCCAACGGTATATGGAGTCCTTTCCCACGCTCAGGTGGGCAGCCACGTCCGCAATACCGACCCAACCTTCTTCAGACGCCATATCCTGCTAGCTCCTTACTACAAAAGCCTACAATTTACAATGAAAGTATAGATTTGCGGGCGTCTGCCGTCAATCTACAGCGCTTCGGAAACTCTGAGAGAGGAGCGTAGGTTTCGGGCAACAAAAAAGGGCCGCACACACGAAAGTCCGTAACGCCGAAAACGCAAAAAGGGCCATATACATGGACAGCCAGGGGGAGGACATCGCCAATGGAGCGACATCCTCCCCCCTTTTGTGTCGGCCTTAGCGGCGCGCGCCGACCGGCTCGGCCTCCCGCTCCATCGCCCACTCGAACATGGACATGGAAGCGGGCTGGGCCTCGCTCTTGCGGCCCTTTGGCTTCACCGGCTCGGCCATGAACTCAGCCCAGGAGAACAGCGTCTGCTGCGGCTCCTCGGCCTCCTCGTGGTGATCGTTCCCGTTGGCCCCGTTGGCGGGCGCGTGTCCGTTGACCGGAATCAGCTCCACCGTCGGCCCGATGCCGATGGCGTCGTGGTGACCGTTCCCGTTGGCGTGGTGACCGTTCCCGTTGGCGTGGTGACCGTTCCCGTTGGCGTGGTGCCCGTTGGTGCCGTTGCCATTGAACGCGATGCTCTCCGGCTCCACCTCGACAATCTTCCAGCCGTCGTCCACCAGCAACTCCTCGGCGGTGGACTCGGCGTTCCGCGCCTGGGCGAAGACCTCCTCCACCGTCTCGGCTTCGTCGTCCTCCTCGCCACTGACGATCTTGCGGGCTAGGGCCATCATCATGTCGTCGCCGTCGTCCCCGAATGCGGCCAGCCCGTCCTCCGGCAGCTCGCCCTCGACGGCGAGGGAGCTTTGCAGCTTCTTCGCCACCAGCTTGAGGGCGTCGGCCTGTAGGGTGTTGCGGTAGGACATGAACACCACTTTCACCGGGCGGGTCTGCCCGATGCGCCACGACCGGCGCGATGCCTGTCGCATCACGTACACGCTGTAATCTATCTCATCCCAAACTATCGTCGGGAAGTCGATGAGGTCGAGGCCCGTCTGCACCAGCCGGGGGTGGCATATCAACACGTCGATGCCCTGCTTCACCTTGTCGGCGACCCACTTCTCCCGCTTGTTGGGAGCCACGGCGTCGGCCTTCATCACCGCCACGCGGAAGCCGTGCCGGGTCAGGATGTCGTCCATCCTCTCCGTGATGTCCCGTGTCCCCGTGTGGGTGACGTAGACCAGCACCCTGCGTCCCTCCATCCGCTCGGCGGCCACCAGGTCGATGAGGGCCTGCTCCTTGGGGTAGAGCTTGTCCTCGGACAGGGGCGGCACCTGGATGATGACGTCGCCGCTCCTGGGGTCGAAGACCGTCTCTCCCCTGGTGCAGCCGTCCGGGTAGGCCAGCAGGGTTTGCAGGTAGGTGGCGAGCAGCCTCTTGGAGCCGGACTTGAGGGCCTCCGCCAGCTCCTTGCGCAGCTCCTCGAACACGGTGTCGTAGGCGCTGCGCTGGGAGTAGCCCGTGTGGTCCTTCTCCGAGTCCATCGAGGACAGGAGTATCTGTTCGGTGTAGTCCGGCAGCCCCGATGCCACGTCGGAGAGGCGCAGGAAGATGGTGTTGCCTATGAGGTGGAAGAGGGCTGATGGGGCAAGCCCCGGCCGCTCCCTGACCACCTTGCGGAACTTCTTGCGCCTGCTGTTGCGCCCGTCCTCCATGGACTCGTCGTCGGGCTTGCCGATGGAATGCTCGACGAAGCCGTACCGCTCGATCCAGCGGCCCTCCTCGGAACGCCCGAACTCCGTCCTGATTTCAGGGGAGAACCTGTAGAGGAGATGGAACAATGTCGAGCTGTACCCTCCCATCAGGGTCCCGGACAGGCTGAGCGACTTGCCGCAGGCGTCTGCGAGGACTCCGGCGGCGATGCCCTGGGCCGAGCCGCGCCCCTTGTATTCGTGCACTTCGTCTGTGATGAGCAGGTCGAAGAAGCCCCCCATGTGGTGCTTCACGTAGTCGGCGAGCGGGTACCTCTTCGGGCCGGACTTGTCGGCCTGCCAGAGAGGAGAGCCGCAGTTGGGGCAGACGTGCCGCCTGCGGTTCAGGTCGGCGTCGGTCAGGGGAACGCCGTCCTTATCCGTTATCTGCGCCGTGCAGTCGGGGCAGCAGGGCACCCGGAACGGCTCACCCGTCTCCTCGTCCCTGATGAGCCTGCCCTTCGACGTGGCCCATCGCTGGATAACGGCGGCCTGCCAGCGGTAGGACAGCTTGGCCCGCTCCCTCGACATGACTGCGAAGAGGGGGCCGGAGCCGATGGACAGGCGCAGCCTCTCCAGGTCGGTGATGGACTCGACGATGGCGGCGCGGGCGAGGGGCACCGTCTGCTCCACCTCCCGCTTCCACTTGGGCACCAGGTGGGGCGGGCAGAGCACCAGGATGCGCTGGAAGCCCGCCATGTGCGCCGCCGCCGCGCCGATGAACGTCTTGCCCGTGCCCATCTCTCCCACCACCGTCGTTCCCCGATGGGCTTCTAGGGAGAGGGTCGCTCCCCTTATGGCGTCCTCCTGCGCCCCCAGGGGGGTGCGGAGCAAGCGGGGGAGCGTGCCGCCGTTCTCCGAGGGCCGGTAGAGCGGCGGGTAGGACTCCACCACCCGCTGGGCGATGGCCTCCTTGTAGATGTCGATGAACTCTCCGAGGTTCATGTCTGTCTCCTTCCTTCATGGGATGTGTCGCGTACGAACGGAGCGAGGCACTGGGGCCTCGTTGGATGTGCGGCTCGATGGCGAGCCGTCTAAGCGGCGAGTAGCGCCTTCCTGCGGGCAGCTTCGGCGGCCCTGTGGTCTTCGTAGCAGCGCCCGCTCAGGTGGTAGGACTTCACCGGCGAGGACACAGCCCTGCCGTACTCGTCCAGGTCCACCGAGGCGGTCTGCATGGCGGGTTCGCCGGGGAGGATGGGCTGCCCGCAGCGCGAGCAGGCTTCGAGGGTCATCATCGTCTGCATATCTTCACCTTCCTTATGTGGGGTGTGTCGCTTCCGAAACGAGGCGAGGCCCCGCCGTCCCTTCCGAGGACGAAGCGGGGCCTCGTTGTTGGGAATGGGGCGAGCCGTCTACGCCGCTATCTCGACGATCTCGCCGTCGCCCAGGTCGAGGGAGACGACGGTGGTCTTGAGCCGCTCGCGGAAGACCTCCTTCTCCGCGGTGTCCTCGACCTGCACCATCTCCTTCGAGGTCCTGCCCTTGACCAGGATGCGCTTCCCCTCCGATTCGAGGACGAGGTTGTCGAGGAATCCCGCCGCCACCAGCATTGCCATGTGTCCCCTACGAAGGGGCATCAGCGGGCGGGTGCGGCCGTCCTTCGCGGGCCACAGCGAGTCGGTTATCTCCGCGCTGGCCCACAGCCCCGTCCGCCTGGCCTCCGTCGCCGCAGCGAGGGGATCGACGGTGCGGGTGGTGAACAGGACGTCGCCCGCTGGGGTCGCCTTGGCCTTGAAGAAGGGGTAGCGCACCCCTCCCAGCTGTTCGGGGTCTCCCTCCGACCACCTGTTCACCGTCTCCTCGGCGGAGGCGTCGGGGATGGGGTCGGCCTTGTGGTATCCCAGGAGCGCCACCTGGTCGAAGACCTCCCGCTCCGGGTCGGGGAAGGCCCAGCAGCGCAGGTTCCGGTAGTGGGTGGACAGGTAGCGGGCCGACACCGCGAGCCTCTGGCGGGGCACGATGAAGACCAGCAGGCCGCCCTCGGCCAGGTAGCGGGTGCAGTGGGTGAGGAAGGCGTGCTCGACGCGCTTGTCCTCCTGGTCCCAGTCGTAAGGGGGGTTGACGTAGGCGAGGCCGAAGGCCCCGTTTGCGATGGAGGTCTGGAACAGGTCGGCGGCGAGGGCGCGGTCGAGCCGCTCCTCGGCCTGCTGCGCCCTGTCCCGGTGAAGCTCCACGCCGTAGGTCTCGACGGGGATGTTCCCCCGGTGGCGAAGCTCCTCCGCAAGCTGCGCCACGGCGTCCCCGCCGCCGCAGCAGGGGTCGAGGATGCGCAGCGTCTCCCGGTTGTAGTTGTGGTGGCCGTAGGGCGTGTCGATCAGCCCCGCGATCATGTCCACCACCCTGTCCGGCGTGGGGTAGTACCCCCCTTTGCTCTGTGCGGCCAGTCTCATGGCATCTCTCCTTTCTCTCTGTCGTCCGTGTCCGTGTTCGGCCCGAACCGGCAGGGTTCGGGCTGGCAGAAGTGGCAGTCCCTTCTAGCCCTGGGCGGCGACACGTAGTCCTCGACGGCGACCGCCTGGAATATCACCTGGATGCCGCAGGAGCCGCAGTGGTATATCTCCCCGGTGTGGATGTCCTTGTCGAACTCCTCCACCTGCGCGAACCGCTCGTCGCAGTGCGGGCAGGTGAAGAACAGCGTCTGTTCGGTTGGCATGGTCTCCTCTCCTTTCTTTTGTGTCTTGCGCCGCCTTCAGGCGGCGATTCCGATGTCTCCGTGTCCGTTCCTCGGCAGGCCCACCACTTCGCCTATCGCCAGGTTGCGCTGGTAGCAGAGCACCTGGGGAGTCCCCATGCTCTCGGCGCAGGGGACGCAGTAGGCGGTTATCAGCTCGGCGCGGTTGGTGACGGTCATCCGCCGCACCATCACCGAGCCGCCCTCCGGCAGCCTGTGCCGGTAGAGCATGACCCAGGGGTCGCGCCGCTCCGCCTCCGTCGCGGGACGAAAGAAGTGCGGCTGGCCCGAGCTGACGAGGTGCTGCGAGCCGTCGTGGGGGCAGTAGCGGCAGGTCTTCCCGTCAGGGGAGAAGCGCCGCCAAGCCCCGCCGTTGCGCTGGCCCCGCCGCTTGTTGTTGCGCTTGGCCCGCTTGAGGGTCCTATCCATCGCTCCCCTCCTCCGGCAGGGTCAGCCAGCCCGACGCCACCGCCTGGGAGAGGTCTTCCCGCAGCTTCTTGGCCTTGGGAGCGCACCTGTAGGCGGAGACGCCGACGCTCTGGAGGGGTACGATCTCCTCCTCGTCGAGGCCCCTGTGCCAGAGCCAGTCGGCCCAGGAGCGGTGCAGGGGCAGCGGGCTGCGCTTGTCGAGGAAGCGGTGGTGCAGCGCCGGGGCCTCCTCCTCCGACTGGGCCAGCAGCAGGAAGGAATCCTTCTCGTAGGCGAACTCGGCGGTCTTCGTGTACACGAGGGCGTGCCAGCCGCCCGTGCCGCGAAGCCGGGCGATCTTGGTCGTCCACGTCCCGATGGTCTCGTAGGGAATCTGGCACCGCTGGTATCCTCCGCTCAGCGCCATCCCGTCCGCGCCTTTGATGACGTGGGCTACGTCCGGGGGCTGCTTGAGGAGGGAGGCCCAGATCGCCTTGAGCGCGGTCTGGGAGCCGACCATCGAGACAAACCAGAGGCTTTCGGTCTTGTCGTCGCGGGCGAAGGCGTCGGCGGTTGCCGAGAAGCCCCCTGCCGAGATCGTGTAGAGGTTCTCGGGGTCTATGACGTGCGTAGCGAGCATGTCGAGTCTCCTTTCGTCGTGAGGGGTTGAGTCGATGCGCGGGGGAGTCCCCCGCGTGAAAGGCCGGGCTGAGCCGGTCGTTGAGCGGTCAGGCGGCCATGAGGCCCCGCTCCTTGAGGCTGACAAACCGCTTGCCGCCGATGACGATGTGGTCGAGAAGCTCGATGTCGAGCAGCTCCGCCGCCTTCTTCAGCTTCCGCGTGATGAGCACGTCTTCGGGGCTGGGGTCGGGGTTTCGGCTGGGGTGGTTGTGGCTGATGATGACGGCGGGGACGGCTTCGAGGACGGCGTGCCTGAGCACCTCCGCCGCGCGGACAATCGACGAGTTGACGTTGCCCTGGTAGACCACCCTCTGGCCCAGCACGTTGTTCTTGGTGTCCAACAGGAGCACCCGAAGCTGCTCCTGGGCGAGCTTGGACATCTCCGGCCCCAGCAAGTCGTAAACGTCGCGGGGAGAGCCGATGGAGGGCAGGTCCTCCGGGCCTTCCGGCCTGGTGGAGACCTCGTAGCGCATCGCCAGCTCTCCCAGCAGGGTCATGTTGATACGCAGCGCATCTATGAGCGCCTGCCCCTCCGGGCTGGGCGCGAAAGCGTCGTCTGGGAAGAGAGTGAGGGTCTCGTTAAGGTTGGCCTTCTTCTTCCTGGGCATGTCGGCCTCCTTGCCTATGGGATAGAACAGAAGCGGGGCCGCCCCCCGTGGATGGGAAGCGGCCCCGTGTCGTTGCGCCCTTCTCAGAAGTCGGGCGTTTCTATGCGGTTGTGGACTAGCGGGCTAGAAGGGCGAGTCCTCTCCGCCGTCGTCGCCCGCCCCGTTCCCGTTGCCGTTGGAGTCGAGGAAGACGACCTCCTGCGTGTGGACCTCGGTGCGGTGACGGCGCTGGCCGTCCTCGTTCTCCCAGGTGTTCTGGACGAGGCGGCCCGCGACGTAGACTCTCTGGCCCTTGGTCACGTACTGGTTCACCGCCTCGGCGGTCTTCCCCCACACGATCACCGTGTGCCAGTCGGTGGCGTCCTCGCCGTCCCTGCGGTAGCGGTCCGTCGCCAGCCGCAGGTTGGTGACGGCGGTGCCGTTGGGCGTGTACTTCATCTCCGGGTCCGTCCCGACCCGTCCCAAGAGCTCGACCTTGTTTATCGTGCGTGCCATTTCGATTTCCTCCTTGTGGATGATGTGGCACGGTGTTCCCGCACCCCGTTGAAATGAGAGCGGGGCCGGGCTCCCTGTAGAGGGAATCGGCCCCGTCCTGCGCCCCCGCCAAGGGGAGCGTCTAGCTGAACTCGGCTCAGCGAGCCTGTCCCCTTATCTCTCCGAGGGTCTTCGGCTCCCAGTACAGGTCGCGCTCGACGGCGGGGACGCCGCCGAACACGGTCGCCTCCGCCAGCTCGTCGAGGGAGAAGTACCCAAGCTCCGTCTCGAACCCCTGGACGAGGCCGAAGCAGGTTCCCGTCTCCGGGTCCCACTCGGTGACGTACCAGGTCCAGTTGCCGTAGGGCGAGAAGAGCTTGGCCGGGGCGAGAATGCTGTCGTAGTCGGCGACGTTCTCGTTGGCGTAGAGGGCGGGGATGGTGTCTCCCAGCTCCTTCGTCATCAGCTTGTGCCTGCGCAGTCCGCTGTGCTTGTCCTGCCACGTGGTCGTGGCCGTGGCGGTTCCGGTTGCGTTGGTCATGGTGTCTCCTTTCATGCTCGGTTTGATGGGACTCGGCGGGGCCGCCCCTGTAGAGGGGAAGCAGGCCCCGTGATGCGCTCCCGACAGGGAGCGTCTAGGTCACCCGCACGTACTCCGACTCGCTCTCGGTGACTATCCCGGCCCTGGTCTCAGGGTCGAGGACGGCGTTGAGCTTGCGGTAGTTGACGGAGTACCTGGTGGACTGCACGAGGCTGACCGTCCTTCCGTCCACGGTCGCCTTCGCGTCTCCCTTCCGGCGCATCCACGCCTTCAGGGTGTCCAGCGCGTTGCGCTTGGCCTTCTCAGGCTCCCGGATGGACTCCTGGGCCTGTGCGTAGGCCGCCACCGCGTCCCGCGCCTCCTGGTCGCTCACCTCCTCTTCTTCGGTCTCTTCCTCCGCATCGACCTCGGCCGCACCCGGCAGGCAGATGTCCAGGAAGGGGCAGGACCGGCACTGCCAGCTTGTGACGGAGAAATCCCGGTCGGGCAGAACGTCCGGGTCAGGCCCGTTCCGGACGTGGTGAGCGCCCAGCTCGCCGAGCCATGCGCAGGCGTCCTGGAGGGCCTTCTCCAGCCGCTCGGCGGGGATGACCTCGTAGTCCCAGGTGCGGCTGCCGGTGTCCATCGTGGCTATCACGGCGTCCCGAAGGTCGTCGTAGGTTCCCAGGGTGTAGAAGGCGGCCTGGGACACCGAAGCCGGGTGGCTGCGCTCGGCCCCCAGGGTCTGCCACCGCCTGAACGCCTCCGGCCCCCTGGTCTTGATCTCGACCACCATCTCCGTCCCGTAGGCGGGAGCGTCTGACACGTCCCCGAACAGCAGCATCTGGACCTCGGACGCCGCCTCGTCCTCGTCGAGCGGCATTCGCGCCGTGCCGTCGGAGTGTCCGGTCACCAGCAGGCCGGGGCCAATCATCACCGCCACCTGCTGCGGGTCCTGGGAGTCGGCGGGATCGACCTTCCAGCCAGCCCGCTCCATCGCTCGCACCACCACCGGCTCAAGGGCGTTGCCCGCCTCCATCGCCGTCAGCGAGTCGTCGCTGGGGGGATTCGTGGGCCGATACCCGGTAGCCGAGTACCAGAGGGAACGGCGGCAGCTCAGGGCCGACGAGGCCCGCACCACAAGCTCACCTTCCTCGTTGATCTGCGCAGCAGGGCGGGAGAAGACCTCCGCCCTGTCATTGTCAGTTGTCGTCGTTACCATCGTCTTTGCCTCCTGTCTTTCCTGTAGATGGCAAGCGGGGCCGCCCCGTTGAGGCAGCCCCGTTGTGCAGGCCGTTCACGCGGCCGTCTTTGCCTCCGCCTCTTTCACGTCCGCAGCCTCCCTCTCCTCCCCGGCCCGTAGATGGGCCTTGAGGATGTGGGCGATGCCGTCACCCAGGCCGAGCACGGGAAAGCTCTTGTCGTCCAACTGGTTCCAGAACGGAGCCATCTCCTGGATGCCTTGGCACTGCTCGATCACCTCTTCCAGCGGCGTTCCCCTGCGCAGGTGCAGGGAGATGAGGCGGCAGGCAAGCTCCGTCACCCCGTGCTGGAAGCTCCCCCCTTTTCCGAGGAAGCCAAAGACCTCGAACGGCTCACCGTCCTCGTCCACCGAGACGGTGACGAACAGGCTTCCGAACTCGGTTTGCAGCTTCGTGGTTGTGCTGGGCAGGCTGCGGGGCCTGTCCCGCGTCTTGGTGGTCATGGCTTGCCTCCCTTCCCGATGTGGCGCCGCTCGCACTCGACGGCCTCCAGCTTCCCGTGATCCCTCCTGTTCGCTCCGTCGCCGGCGAAGGCTTCCGCCTCCTCCCTGGTGTCGAAGTGGCCGAAGGGGTCGGTGCCGTAACCGCCCCAGTAGGCGATGACGTGGTAGTGCGGCCCGGGGGCGGCGGCCCGCAGGTGGGGCAGCGCGGGGGCGTAGCGGTCGAAGTAGCCCGCCACCTTGAGGGCAAGCTCCCTCTCGCGGTCGTCGCCCAGGCCCAGGAGCGTCCTCACGATGGGCTCCTCGCAGTCCTCCTCGGCGAAGGTCTGCGTGTACATGGCGTCCCGCACCTCGGCGGGAAGCTCGTTCCACCGCTCCCGGCTGAGCTTCAGCCCTCCGTGGCCGGGCGTGGAGACCCGCAGGACTCCCTCGGCAAGCTCCTCAACGTGCTTCGTCCAACCCCAGGGCGTGTATGTCAAGGTCGTCGTCACCATGTCGTCTTTCTCCTTCCTGTAAATGGAGAGCGGGGCCGCCCCCGAAGGAGACGAACCCCGCTCGATTCCGTGTGCCGATTGCCGGGGGACTAGGCTGCCTGCGCCTGCTGCTTCTCCCGGAGCTTGTCGGCGGCGGACTCCACCAGCGGCCCGAGCTCGTCCGCCGTCAGGTCGTCCAGGTCCTTGCCCGTCTGCCGCTGGACGGCGGCCCGCACCTTCGCCTCGTCAAAGCCCTGCTGCCCGGCCAGTTCCATGAGCCGCTTGCGCAGGGTCTTCACCTGGGACCCGTTGCCGCCGCCCCTGGACTGCGCCCTGGCGTGTTCGCGCTCCGGCCTGGGCGGGTTGACGACCGGCTGCTGGTCTCCGTAGAGGCCGTTGCCGAAGCGGTCCCCGAAGCTGCGGAGCGCCCGCTTCATGCCGTCGGTGACCGCGCCCTTTATCGCGGTCTCGTGGCCGTCGGCGGTCTCATCCGTTACGGCGTGGAAACCGATGTCGGTGCGCGGGGGAGCGCCGGGGACGGTGACCCGCACCGGGGCGGTGTAGGCGTTCGTCACCTTGACCTCGCCGGTCTGCGTGTCCACCGTCTCAATGCGGCGCAGGCTGACGTTCTCGACCAACTCAAAACCCCAGCCGCCGAAGCCGAAGACCTTGTTGGCCTCCGAGATGGCGGTGTGGCCCTCAATGTAGGAGAAGGTGCGCCCGGCCCGGCCCCTGCGCTGGGAGACCAGCGCGGAGTCGATAGGCTGGGAGAGGGCCTGGGTGACGGCGGGCGACAGCCCGTCCCAGAGCAGCTCGCTGCCCTCGATGATTGCGGGGTCGTTGTGCGCCCCGTTGCCGTTCCTGACGACGATGGCGGTGTCCTGGTGGACGCCGTTGCGGTTGTGTCCGTTGTTGTTGCCGTTAGACATTGCTGTTCTCCTTGTGTGATATCATGTGTCCTGTAGCGAGTGAGCGAAGCGGTTCCCCTATGGGAATCCGTGCGCGGGCGAGGCCTGTCGCAAATTGGGCATAGTTCCTCCCCCGATCGCAGTCGGGGGCAGGCTCTGGGCGGTTAGAGTGGGGATGGGGATGAATCGGGCCAGGGAAGGCCCGATAGAGGGAAGGTGAGAGGGTAGCGGGGAGCTAGCGAGCGGAGCGGGCAGCCTGCGAGAGCAGCCGGAGAAAGGCCGCTCGGCCCTGGGGAAGGCAAGCAAGCTCGGCCACGTCGCCGACGCCTTGGGGAAGGGTGACGGCGGCGGCCCGCCTTCCAAGCAAGCCCGCAAGCCGCTCGGTGGCCTCAAGGCCCGCCTCGTCGTTGTCGAATGCGAGGAAGACCCTGGGGCAGCCCCGAACGGCCGAGGCCACCCGCTCGACTCCCTGGGTGCCCAGGGCAGCGACGGCGGGAACACCCCAGGAGGCAAGGGCAAGCCAGTCGAAGACCCCCTCGGCCATCACGACCCACGGCGGAGCGGGGCCGAGACGCCCAAGTCCAAGCACTGGCTTGGGGCCGGGCAACGCCTGGAACCTGGGCTTCACGTCGGGCTCCAACGCCCGGCCCACGAGCCAGCGTACAAGACCGCCGGTGAGGTCGGGAACGACCACCATTCCGGCGAACCGCTCCGAACCCCGCTCGGTGAACAGCCCGCAGTCCCCGAGACAACCGGCATCGAAGCCGTCAGACGCAAGGGCCTTCCGCAAGCCGTGCCCCGGCGCGAAGCCGAGGCCGAGCCGCACGGCCGCCTCAAGTCCGACGCCCCGCGAGGCAAGGTACGCAAGCCCGGCGGGGCTGCGCCGGAGCTGCCCGGCGTAGAACCGCGCCGCCGCCGTCAAGAGCGACGGGTCCCTGGGAGGCAACGGGGCCGCCTTCGGAAGCCTGGCCGGAGCCGGGCAAGAGACGGCGGGGTAAGCGCCCCCGTCAAGCCGCCGGATCGCCTCCGGCAGGCTCAGGTTCTCCGACTGCCGGATGAAGTCCAGCACGTCGCCTCCAAGCCCGCAGCCGAAGCAGTACCACCGCTCCGAGTCGGCGTACACCGTGAAGCTGCCCTCAGCCTCTTCGTGGAAGGAGCAGACGCCCTGGCGGACGCGGCCCCGTCCCCTGAGTCTCACGCCCGACGCCTCCACCGTGTCGCCCAAGGGGTGACGCGCCTTCAGCGTGGGGATGTCCACGTTGGCCGTGACCATCACACACCCCCGCTCAGAGGCCGCAGGTCCCGCAGGCTGCGCCCCGAAACCACCTTGCCGGGCCGCCAGCGCATCCCCAGGACCGCAGCCACCTCCAGCGTCCCGCCGTCGCCGTGGGGCACCAGGGCGGCGGCCCGTCCGGTTCCCTGGCTGTAGACCAGCGCACCCCGGCCCCCGAACCGTCGCTTCACCAACTGCTTCCATTCCGAGAAGGCCCAGCGAGCCTCCCTCTGCGTCGCTTTCGCCGCGTCCACGCCGGCGAGGATCGCCAGCCCGCCGTCCAAGTCCCCTGCCTGCCTGAGCCGCCGAGCCTCGTGGACGCTCTTGGTCACGCTCGGTGTCTCCGTCGCCGGTGCCGTCTCCTGCTGCGCCGGGAACATCGCCGCCATGAGCCGGTCGACCAACTCTTCGAGGCTGCGCCGGGGCCTCACCATCTCCGTGTCCATGGTCCGTCCGTGAGTTACCATCGTTGCCGTTGTCATCGTGCACCTCCTTAGTGCCTTTGCTTAGTTGCCTTCGATCTGCGCCCGCTTGCGGGCAAAGAAGAAGGGCCGTCCCCAGATGGAGACGACCCTTGCGTATTGGGATGGGGTATGAGAGGGCCGGAGACCCCCTCTTGTCAGCGTCTGGGCCTTCGCACCGTGGGCCAGATGAACCGCCTGAGCAGCAGCCAGCCGATGCCCAGGCCGACCATGTTCAGGAAGACCAGCTCGCCGTCTCCGGTGATGAGCGGCGCCGCAATCACCAGCGCCACCGCCCCGGCCACAACGACCTTCTTGCGCTTCCACCAGGGCCGCTTCGCAGTGGCCCTGTCAGCAATCTCGATCACCGGCTTGAAGGCCGTCCAGATGGGCAGCCCGACGAGAGCCTCCAGGTGCGTGATCACCACGCCCTTGCCGCAGTTCCCCGTGTGGCAGCGCACCTCGATGCCCTCGCCGTCTGGTCGCTGCCGAAACGCCAGCCCGTCCGACTTGCCGCCGTGGCAGATGGCCGTCGTCGTCCAGAACCAGCCGTTGTGGAAGCTCACCCGGTGCGGGAGCAGGTCTGCGATCCGTCCCGCGCTGGGTCCTGTGTACCGTTCCGCCATGTCCGTTCCTCCTTCCGTTGCCTGTGTCCGTGATTCGTCCATGCCGTCTTCGACCTCCTTTGCTGTATTGCCTGAATCCGTTGCCGATTGCCGACGACGCCCGCAGTCCGACCACGAGCCGAACGCGGGGAGACGCCGGGGTGTAAGAGACGCAGCTCGGCCTAGGGTCACATCACGGGGAAGCGACCGAGGGGAACTGCGGTGAGATGGGGAAACCGATCGGCCTGCAGGTCATCCACAGGGCGGTCATGTGAGAGCGACGCAGAGCTACGGACGTTATCGCAGGACGGCGTGCGTGGAAGCTGCGACCCAACCGCGTGACGGTTGTGCCGCAGGCATGAGGAATGGCCGGGGTGCTGGGCGCACTCCAACCAGGCTGTCCGAGGGGCCGAAGCGCGATGTTCGTTTCAGCCTCTGCGAATGTGTCCCGGCATCCGAGACGGTCTCGGAGGAGCAACGGCTCAACCCCTCGACCGGCTCACGCAGCGGGAAGGCGCTTGTCCCTCCAGGGCTGACCATCGGGAGAGCAAGGCTCAATCCTTCCGGTCCGACCCCTGGGCGGCTGTTCGGAGAGCGAGGCTCGATCCTATGCAGCCGGTCCCGGATTCGGGGGACGGGAACCCTCCAGGTTTCTCGGCACGAAACGCTGGAAAAGCCAGAAACTGCGTCAATTATCGCCCGAACAACCGAGCGAATGGAAGGCTTCGGACAGGGCAATCGGCCACCTGCGCCCGGATTGCTCGCTGCGGTTTAGCGTCCTTTTCGCTGTGCTTTAGCCACCGCCCGAAACCGGCCCCGGAGACCGGTCTCCGGGGCCTACTTCCGCCACAGACCGCAGGTGAGGATGCGGCGCACCCAGCGCAGCAACTGACGCCTGGCCAGAGCCCTCCGCGTGTCGCCCAGGGCCGTCCGACGCCAGCTCGTCTGCCCGTCGCGACCGAAGCCCCTGAGCGGCTGCTTCTCCGGCGGCAGGGTCAGCCCGTGCTCCTCCAGCATCGCCAGTTCCAGCACGAGCAGACGCTCATGCGTCGTCAGCCACGACAGGCTCTTTCCCTGATTGGGATGCCCGTCCCGCAGCTTCCGCCACTCCTCCACCAGGGGCCAGGCGTCGCCGTAGATTTCCACGTCGTCGTCGGCAGGCTGCACGGTGACGATCTCCGGGTCGAACGGCTGCAACGTGTCGGGATTCGTTGGGCGCAACCGCACCTCCTCCTGGGCGGCCCCGGTCTCCGACCGGCCCGCCCCTTCGCCGTCCTTCCCATCCTCCGCCTGGGTCTCCGTGTGGTCCTCCTGTTTCTCCTGCGCCTGGGTGTTCGCCTCATCCTCCCCACCCTCGCCTTCCGCATCCGGTTCATCCACACCGCCCTCCAACGCCGCCAACCGCTCCTCCAGCGCACCGACCGCCTCCCGCAGCCGTGCGACCTCGGCGTCGTCCGCCCTCCTGAGCAGCAGCTCCAGGGCATCGGCCATGCGCCCCGTGATCTCACCCGACTCCTCGGCCCGGGTCAGGGTCTTGTTGTTGACCCCCAGCAGCTCGGCAGCCTCCATCTTGCCCTCCTGCCGAATCAGGTCCCGCAGGAACCCCCTCAGCCTGTGCCTCCGCGCCTTCTCCACGTCCCAACCATCGCCCGCGCCGCCGTCCGAGGGTGTCTCGTCAGCCATCGCCCCGTCGTCCGGCGTCTGCTCCACCTGCGTCCCGCCCACCCGCGTCCCGTTCATCTGCGTCTCATTCATGGTCGAACCTCCTTCTCGGCTATCTCCTGTAGGGGGGCTGTCCCGTAGGGGGCGTCCCACCCCTCGATTAGGCCCCGCTCCCCACATCGCTCGCTCCGATTTAGCAGGAATCCACTCCCTCGCCCCGAATTGCCCACTTCCCTTTTGGGAACTTTCACCCAATTCGGGTGAACCCACCCTTACCCCGAAGTGCTCGCAACAACACCTGCCACTTCCCTCTTTTCCGCCTGTTCCAGCTACGAATCCGCCCCCGACTTCCCTTTTGGGAACTGACCCCAATCCTTGTACACGGGTATGACATCACATTTGGCCTCTCAAAGTGGAGGCCCCGTGAGGGGGGCACGTCCGCGTGCCCCCCTCATACACCATGATATTTCCCCCCACCACGCCTCAGACTCGATGGCAGGCAAGACGACCCCATCTGCGAGGAGGCGAATACGTGGGAGCGAAAACGACCGTCCGACGGACCCTGAGAGGAGCCAGGAGGCTCATACCCCTGGCCGCCGCGCTGCTCCTGGCGGCGCTCGTTTCCATCCCCGCAAGCAACACCGCCCTGGCCCAGGCCCCGCCCGGCGACGGCATCGTCCTGGTCAACTGGGACAGAGAGTTCGTGGAGCGCAAGAAGGGCGGCGAGTTCGTCGCCCGCCCCGTCTTCGACCGGAAGATAGTCAACCTCTTCTACGCCGTCCGGGACGCCGACACCGGCGACTGGATAAGCGCCATGTACCGGGTCAAGGGCGGCGAGAAGAAGCGCAGCGACGGCTGGGAGTACTCGTGGGAGTACCCCAAGCTGAACGAGCAGCCCCGCCTCGACAAGGACCGCGCCTACCTGCTGGTGATGCTGGCGGAGGCCGAGGACGGCAGGAGGGGCGACTTCTACGCCGTCATTCCCTTCCACGAGCCGGGACGCATCTGGGACAAGATTCTGTCCGCCCTCAACCCCGCTCGCTGGGCGAGGGCATTCGCCGGGTGGGTCATCGAGGGCACCCACGGGACCCTCTGCGGAGTTGTCGAGAGGGCGTCCGGCGAGGACGCCGACAACTGCCGGGGAGGGTAGCCGATGTCCGACATCATCACCGGCACACCTTCCCATCTCACCTACGCCCACCCCCTGGTGCAGCAGGCGTGGATGGTCGTCTGGGCCGTCACCTCCGCCGCCCTGGTGGTCATCCTGGGCTGGATGGGTCTCTCGCTCATCATCTCCGACCACGTGGGCCGCGCCCAGGCCGGATGGCGGGAGATGGTCCCCCGCCTCGTGCTGGGCCTGGTGGCCGCCGCATCATCCCTCTGGTGGTGCGCCCTGGTCCTCGACGTGGCCGACGCCGTGTCGGGCTTCATCGCCTTCTCCCTGAACGTCACTCCCGGAGACATGCTGCGCTCGACCCTGAGCACGCTGCTGACGGCTGTGCAAGCGGGGAGCGTGGGCATGGCCCTACTGCTGGCCCTTCTCTACTTGGTCTACGGCTTCTTCGTCCTCTACGTGATCGTGCAGATGGTCTTGAGGCTGGCCCTCATAGACATCCTGCTGGCCCTCGCCCCCATCGCGTTGGGGCTGTGGATTCTGCCCCACACGGCGGGCTGGGGACGCCAATGGCTGCGGCTGTTCATGACGACGGTGTTCCAGCAGGCCATCCAGCTCATCGCCCTGGCGTTGGGGTTCGGGTTCCTGCGCGAGTTCGCCGCGATTGCGGCCTTCGAGCCGGTGCAGGACCTGATCTGGAAGCTCCTCATGTCGCTGGCCTTCGTCTACATGGCGACCCGGGTGCCGTCGATGCTCGGCAACGCCGGGACCTTCGACTCCTGGCTTTCGATGCTCTATTTCGGCATGAACCTGCCCTCCTCGATGGTGCGCTCCGCCAAGACCATAGGGCTGATAGCGGGCGGGGCCGCAGGAGGGCCGGGAGGCATGGCCGTCGGTGCGATGGTCGCCGGCGCTGGCCTGTCGGCGGCGGCTGGCGGCCTCAGCTCGGCGGCTTCGATGGCGACCCCATCGGGTGGGGGAAGCGCTGGCGGCCAGTCCCCCAGGAGCGCAGACGAATAACGACGACTCATGCGGCGCGGGAGCGGGCCGCGTCCAACGACAACGAGACGAAGGAGGTGGCAGCGATGTGCAAGTAGGCGAGCGGACGGAACTGAACCGATAGAGATGAGTAAGCGACTCCGAAGCGGAGTCCGAGAGGAGAGAAACGAATGGCAGACCTAACTCAGACCATATCGAACCTGGTGGGCATCCTGCTGGGCGTCGTTGGGGTAGTGGGGGTGGGGTTCTTCATCTACGGGGCCTACCTGTACCTGACGGCCAGCGGCGCGCCTCACCAGATGGAGCGCGGCAAGAGCGCCATGATGACCGCCCTGGCAGGCATCGTCCTGGCGATGGTGGCCTACGGCGTCGTCGAGCTGGTGATGAACGCCGTGGTGGGCAACCCGGTGGACCCCAACGTGCCCGACCCCAAGAAGATCAAGTAGGAGGTGGGACATGAGAGAACACGAGGTTCCGACCCACGTGCAGGCCGAGGACAGGGTGCTGCTGGGATTCACCTTCCCGCAGGTCGTGGCGATGGTCGCGGTGTGCGCCCTGTCCTACGGAGCATACCGTTACGCCCCCGTCGGGCCGTCCGAGGTGAGGGTGGCGATAGCCGTCATCTTCGGCCTGGCGGGGCTGGCCGCCGTCGTCGGGAAGATAGGCGGTCGGCGGCTGCCCCTGGTGGTCGCCGACCTGCTCAAGTACCGGCTGGGCTCCAGGCTCTACTTGGGGCCTCCGTCCGAGTTGGTGCGGAGCGAGCCGCCCGCGCCGGCGCAGCCCACCAGGAGCGGTCCCGGCCCCATCAAGTTGATTGCGAAGAAGGCCGGACGCACCCTTCGCGGCCTTCGGCCCAGGCGCAGGAGCCGGGAGAAGGCGGGCGGGCGGATGCCCTTCCGACCCCATCGCTGGTTCGGCAAGCCCAGGAGGGCGGAGGCCGACAAGGACAACATCAACGGCAAGAGTAAAGACAAGCGCCGGAAGAAGCCCAAGGGCCTTCTGGCAGTCGCGGCTGTCGTCGCTCTCGCGGCGGCGGTCGCCACCGTCCCCCAGGCCGCCCTGGCCGACGACCACGAGCCGTGGCGAGACGAGATCGAGTTCGAGGTGACGGAGCCGGTGGAGGGACGGCGGATATTCGTCGAGGGGCTCACCGTCTCTGGCGACCGGGCCGCCGTGACCCTGCGGGCCGCCACCGCCCTGGACATCCGGGTGCGGGCCTTCGGCGGAAGCCAGGGCACGTCCCTGCGCTTCTGGGGTTCGGCGTCCCTGGACGAGGGGGAGCGGGTCAGCTACTCGCTGCCCCTGCACGGTCCCGCGCCGTCCTTCACCGTCTCGTGGGAGGACACGCTGGGACAGGCGGGGGCCGTTACCGTCGAGCACGACCGGATACCGTTCCCGCTTCCCGAAGTAGATGGAGAGCTCTGCGACCTGCGCGTGATCTCCATCGGTTGGACGCCGGGGGCCGTCAGCGGCGTGGTCGAGTCCGATTGCGTGACGAGCATCGAGCACCCGGTCGAGCTTCAGACTGTGGCCGGACACGAGAGCGTCACCGAGACGACGCTCACGGAGGCCGGGGTCACGGCCATCACCGGGACGGTCTCCGCAGCCACCGGCGCATCGACAGTCGGCGTCCCCTTCATAGCCAACGGCGAAACCCGCTTCCGGCTTCCGGTCGGTGCGGGCGCGGCCGTTCACAACGTGACCGTCGACATTGACATGGAGGCCAGCCTCCGCATCCCCATTCCCCCGCTGACCGTGCTCACCCATCACCCGGAGCGGGTTGAGCAGGTCACCAAGACCGTGCACCTCCATCGCCCGGGGGACAGCGACTCCGACAGTGCGACGGCGACGGCCAACTGCGATGACGGCTCCACGGCGTCCGCCACCGCGACGGCCTACGCCCACGTCCCCAGCGCCACCATCGCCAGGGAGGTGACGGTGGACGTCCTACACAAGGAGCACGTCGAGGCCGAGAAGGTGGAGCGGTCGCCCATCAGCCTGACCAGGGACGAAACTCTGACCCTGGCGTCCGGCGTCGGGGCCGACGACCCCTTCGCCATCCTGGTCGTGCCGGACACCGAGCCGGAGGACCCGCCCGCCGAGCAGACGCCCGCAGGCGGCCTCAGCGACTGGTTCCGGCGGCTGGGATGGGAGTGGCCGTGGTGAGGCACTTCCTCTCGGCAACCCTCCTGGCCGGGGTTGCGCTGGCGACCACCGGCGCGGCCCCGGCCGAGGAGCGGGCGATGCTCGAAGCCTTCGACCGGGTGCTGACCGCGATGGCCTACGCCGCCTCCGGCCTCTGCCTCTTCGCCATCGTCTGGGCGGGGTTCGTCCTGATGGCCGAGGGCGCGGACGACCGGGGCGGCGGCAGAGCCAGAACCGCCGTCGTGATGGCCGTCGTCGGCCTGGTGCTGGTGCTGCTGGCCAAGGCGGTCGCCGCCCTGCTGAAAAGCGGCCTCGTCCCGTTCCCCACCCCCTAGCGCAAAGGAGAGAACCGAGTTGAAGAAGCTGTTGGAACGATTCAAGAGAGACGGAGCGGAGGGGCGGCCCGGCGAGGCCGCCGCTCCGCAGGACCCAGAACCCACGGACCCCCAGACGCCCGCGCCCAAGCCGCCGCCAGAGCTGCCCCAGTTCTTCATGGTCTCTCACCTGGAGGAGGACGGCCCCGTCCGTCTGGACGGGGTGAAGCTGGGCGTCTGCGAGGTGATGGGGCTTGAGCTGGACGAGCCGAAGCTGGGGGCCTTCGCGGGCGCGCTCAACGCCTGCGACTTCCCCGTGCAGCTCCTCATCCGCCAGCACCCGCCGCGCCTTGGCGGGTTGCGGGAGAAGTTGACGGAGGGGCAGCCGGGGAACCTTCCCCCGCAGACCGAGGCCGCGTCGGAGTCGCTTCGCAGGCTGCTCACCGAGCTGGAGACCCGCGACGGCATCCTCGACCGGCGCTTCTACGCCATCACTGAGCACACCCGCTTCGACGAGCTGCGGGGCCTGCTGGCGCGGGCCGGGCTGTCGGTCCACCCCCTAAGCGGCAGGCGTCTGCGGATGTTCTTCGTAGCGGCCGCCCTCGGCGGCACGCCCGGTGACTTCGACGAGGAGACGCCGGTGGAGGTGGAGATGCGCAGGCGCGAGGTGCGCATCGGCGACCGGCTGGTCCGCTCACTCCACCTGGTCAAGTGGCCCCGCTCCCTGGCCCCCGGCTTCCTCCAGGGCCTCATGGCGGCGGGAGCGCCGATGGACCTGTCCATCCACCTGGGGCCGATCCCTGCGGAGCAGGCGGCCAGGACGCTGGAGTGGCAGAAGGTCCGCTTCGAGTCGGCCCAGTCCCTGTCGTTCAAGCGAGGGCGAACCATGTCCCCGGAGGCGGAGATCGCCCTGGAGGACATCACCCGGCTCAGGGACGAGGTGCAACGCGGGCGAGAGCGGCTGTTTCACTCCTCCCTGTCCGTCACCCTGCACGCCAGGGACGAGAACTCTCTCAAGGAGATGACCCAGCGGGCCAGGGGCCACTTCGCCGCCACCCTGGGCAAGCTCGACCCCCTGGCCTTCCGTCAGCGCGAGGGTATCCTGTCCACCCTGCCCCTGGGTCTGAACGCCGTCGCAACGTGGCGGACGCTGGACACGTCGTCGCTGGCACGGCTGTTCCCCTTCTCGCCGCCCGACCTGGACACCCGCAGGGGAACCCTCTACGGCATCGACATGCGGGCCTGCTCCCCTGTGGTCTACGACCCCTGGGACGGAACGCATCTCAACGCCAACACCGCCGTCCTCGCACGCTCCGGCTCAGGCAAGAGCTTCGCAACCAAGCTGGGAGTTCTCAGGGGCCTGTGCCGGGGCGTGACCGCCTACGTCATCGACCCGGAGGGCGAGTACGCGGACATGGCGAGGGCGGCGGGCGGGCGCGTGCTCTCCCCCGGCGTGCCGGGCCAGGGTATGAACCCCTTCGTCATCGACACGGGCGACTCCGAGGAGCTCTTGCAGCGAATAGGCAGCCTGAGACGGCTGATCGAAGTGATGGTGGGCGAGCGGCTGAGCGCCGAGCGGCGGGCCGCCCTGGACCACGCCCTCGCGGGCTACTACGCCCAGGCCGGACAGCGCTCCGGCTTCCGCGATTTCTACAAGTACATCGAGGGCGAAGGCCAAGACCTGGCGCAGTTGCTGCGGCCCTTCGCCACCGGCAGCCTGCGCAACCTCCTCTCCGACGAGGGCGACGACCTGCTGGGCAACGAGGCGTTGGTGACGGTCTTCGACCTGCGCCTCCTCGAACCGGAGCTGCGCCCCGCAGCCGCGATGGTCTGCACCGAGACGGTGTGGGCGGCGGCGGCCCAGGATCCCAAGCCCCGCCTGCTGGTGGTGGACGAGGTTTGGAGCATCATGCAGCACCCGGAGGGTGCGGCCTTCATGGTCAGCATGGCGAAGCGGGCCAGGAAGCACCGCCTGGGACTTCAGTTCATCACCCAGGACGTCCAGGACCTCCTCAGCGAGGACACGTCGAGGACCATCACCGGCCACTCCGGTCGCGCCCTGCTTCAGAACGCCGCCTTCAAGCTGCTCTTGCAGCAGGACGCGGCGGCCATAGGCACCGTGGGCGACGCCTTCGACCTTCCCGAAGACCTCCAGCGATGGCTGCTGTCGTGTCCCAGGGGAGACGGCCTCCTGCTGGCGAAGGGACACCGCTTCCCCGTCCGCATCGAGGCCACGCCGGAGGAGACGGAGGTGATCGAGTGGAGGCCGGGGAAGCGCTAGGCGCGGACAACACTGCGAGGAGGACGAAACCGACCGACGACCCCAGACGACCCCAATAGAGAAAGGAAGAGAACCATGAAGCTGAACCCTATACGAAGACTCTTCGGCGATGACGACGACAAGACCCCCGTGCTGCTAGCGGTGACGCCGCCCAGGTCGGGGGAGCGGACCCTGCTGGGCGTGGAGAACCTCCTGGGATCCATAGCCGTCCCCGAACCCTTCTCCCTGGAGCTGGCGGGAGACGCCGACGGCGTGACCCTCCTGGCCCGCTGCCTGCAAGACCGGGTGGTGCGGGGCCAGATCGCCGCCCGCTACCCCCAGGCGCAGATACAGCGGTTACCCGACGAGGACGACCCCCTGAATCTGGACGAGGGCGAGCAGGCGTGGAGCATGACGCTCAGGGCCGACGGCCCCGATTACGCTCCCCTGCGCACCTTCAGGGACGACGACCTGCTCGACCCCGGCTCCGACCCCCTCATGGCCGTGCTGGGAGCGCTCTCCAACCTGAACGAGGGGGAGCGGGTGGTGGCGCGCTTGATGCTCAACTCTCTGGGACCCGACTGGTCGCAGGGCCACCAGGAGAAGGCCCACAAGAGGCCCGTGGAGGATCGACGCGATCCCTCCTACACCTACCAGACCCGTCCCCTCCAGATGGACGGCGTGACGATGGCCGTCCTGGGCGTCGGCGCGCTCGCCGCCCTTCGCGCCTACCTGTGGGTGCAGGCGGGGCAGACCTGGAAGGCCGTGCTCATGGGCGTCGGCGTAACCGCCGCGCTCGCGGCGGGCGGCTGGCTCTGGCACAGGTGGAAGAAGGCCCATAGCCGGGTGTACGACCCGAACCAGATAAAGGAGAAGGTCTCCCGCATCGCCTTCGACGGCGAGATACAGGTGACGGCCATCCTGCCCGAGAACACCGGGCGGGAGCGGGCGAAGGAGCTGCTGGAGCCGGTGGCGGCGGCATACCGCCACTACGACAACCCGGCGGGGGCGAAGATGAAGGCCGGCCGCGTCCGGCCCGCCGTGCCCGACCCCTCGATGCTGCACCCCACAGGCCCCGGTCTCTTCGGAAGGCGTAGCGTCCTGGGCGTCCGCGAGGCGGCCTGCCTGTGGCACCCGCCCGGAGCGCGGGACGAGACCCCCCTGGTGGCCCGCGCCGGGGCCAAGGTGCTGCTGCCCACCGCCCGCAGCGTGAGCGGCGGCGCCCACGTCGGCGACACCACCACCGGGACCCCCAGGAAGATTCACTTCCCCGCCGACCTGCTCAGGCGGCACCACCTCTACGTGGCCCGCACCCGCATGGGCAAGTCCACCCTCATGCAGCACATCGTCAGACACAAGATGCAGGAGAAGGCGGTGGGCAGGGACGGCGACGCCATCGTCGTCGTCGATCCCCACGCCGACCTGGTGGGAGACCTGCTGCGGCACGTGCCCGAGTCCCTCATAGACCGGGTGCGGCTCATCGACCTGGCCGACGAGCGGGGAGCGCCCGGCATCAACCTCCTCGACTCCCGCGTCTTCACCGACCGGGACCGCACCGCCGATTCCGTCGTGCGCATCGCCAAGGGGCTGTGGGACCAGTGGGGGCCGAGGATGCAGTCCATCCTGGAGCAGACCGTCAAGACTCTCCACGAGGCCAATGAACGCAGGGACGCGGGCGAACAGTACACCATCCTCGACGGGCTGCGCGTCCTCTCCGACACCGACTTTCGCGCCGACGTGCTGGCCGAGGTGACCGACCCCTACCTGGTGGAGTGGTGGGGCAGGGACTTCTTCGGCTGGCGGCACGAGACCCGGGCCGACGCCCTGGCCCCGGTGCAGACCCGGCTGTCCTACTACTCGTCCTCCAAGCGGGCGCGGGCCATACTGGGCCAGCCCCGCTCCACCATCGACATGCGGCGGGTCATCCGCGAGGGCGGCATCCTCTTCGTCTCCACCGCCCAGGGCGAGGCGGGAAGGGACGTGGCCGCCCTGGTCGGCGCGTCCCTCCTCAACCTCGTGGACGCCGTGATCCGGGAGCAGGGCAGCCTGCCCTTCAAGCAGCGCCGGGGCGCGCTGGTCGTCGTGGACGAGATGCAGTCGATGCCCGGCGTGGACTACGAGTCGATGCTGAGCGAGCTTGGGAAGTTCGGGGCCAGCTTCGTGCTGGCCACCCAGAGCCTCGCCAAGCTGGACGACCTCTCCCGCACCATGCGCGACACCCTGCTCGCCAACGTGGGCTGCCTCGCCGTCTTCCAGGTGGCGGGCAACGACGCCCGCCAGCTCGTATGGGAGCTGGGCAAGGAGCGGGTGACCGAGGACGACATCACCTCGCTGCCCGTTCACCAGTGCTACGTCCGCGCCACCGTGGGAACCGACCGGATGGACGCCTTCTCCATGAGGGTCGCAAAGCCGGAGCCGGGAGACCCCGAAACGGCGGAGCGCATATGGGGCGAGGCCGAGAGCTACATCACGCCTGCCAGGGACTTGGCCGAGAAGGACGCGGGCTTGCAGGAGCTGGTCGACAAGTACCGCGATCAGCTGGACAGGCTCAGGAAGGAGCAGCAGGCCCAGGAGACCCGGGGCGGCGGCGAGCAACAGGCCCAGGAACAGCCCAAGCGCAAGCAGCAGCGCACCAAGCGCGACCGGAACCCCAGGAACGACGCCCCGGAGACGGCGGACGGGACGGACGACGGAGAGCGTGAGGAATGAGACCCGTGGACGCCGAGCTGCTCAAACTGCTGGCGCACATGCCCCTCCTCGACCGGCTGGAGATGGTCGCCGTCTCCGGCTGGTCCAGGGGAGGGGTGTACAGGGCGGTCCCCAGGCTGGAGGACGCGGGGTTGATCGCCTCCGTCCCCCACGGCACCGAGCTCATACCCCCGACCCGCCGGTTTCACCTCACCGCCGCAGGGCTGCGCCGCCTCACCCTTGCGGAGAACGCACCACTGGAGGGCCTGCTCAGAGACCTGCCCGTCTCGGCCCGTTGGCGGCGCGTCCTCCTGGAACGTCTCGACGCCGTGGCCGTCGTCTATCGCCTCGCCTCCGCCATTTCAAATGCGGCCTATCCCATTCGCTTCCGATGGTACCGTGCCATGCCGATGGACGCCGCCGTCACCCTGCCCGGAGGAGGAACCGTCGGCATCGTCCGGCAGGGACCTACCACCGACAGGACGGGCTTCTCCAAGCGCCTCTGGCGGCTCACCCGGGGGCCGCAGCCCGGCTGCATCCTGATCGTCGCGCCCGACGAGGTGCGGCTGCGCCACTCCCGCAGGAGGCTCGCCCAGACGCCCGCCAAGACGCTCTTCGCCCTGGAGCGCGAGGCGGTTGCGGTTTCTCCAGACGATCCCGTGTGGAGGCTGCGCTCCATCAACGCCGCCGTCAGCCTGCGGGACGCCATCGACCGGTTGACCCGCAGGGGCGCTGTCCCCAGCGAGCGTCCCCTGGAGCGCGGTCTCTACCTTCCCCCGGACATCGACGAGCACGAACCGGGAGGCGACGTTCCCGACTACCTGCTGCCCGCACTGCTGAGGCCCGCCGAGAAGCGCGCCCTCGACCTGCTCTGCGACTGGCCCTGGCTCGGACTGCCGGACCTGGCCGGACTGCTGGGCGTCTCCCGCCCGCGAACGTCCCAGGTCGTCGCCGCTCTGGAGAGCTTCGGGCTGGTGGTCCGCACCCACGTATCGGGACGCAGGCTGGCCCTCACCGACGTTGGGCTGGCGATGCTGGCCCGCAGGGATCGCGTGGCCGTGGGCGGGGCCAGAAAGCGGTGGAGCGCCACCCCGGAGGACGCCGGGGACTGGCGCAGCGTCGCCGGCAGGCGCAGCAGACAGCTCCTGCGCGACATCGAGCACACCACCGCCGTCCACGACTTCATAGCGGCCCTGGCGACCCAGGCGCGCGACCTGGGCTGGGAGATCGGCCAACTCGACCCGCCCATCAGGGCGTCCCGCTACTTCCGGCACTTCGGCGTCAGGCGCTCCATACACCCCGACGCCTTTGGCGTCCTGGGGAAGGGCGACCACCCCTGGCCCTTCTTCCTGGAGTATGAGCGCAGGGCCGTGCGCCCCGTCACGATGGCGGAGCGGCTGGCCCCCTACCTGCGCTACTACTCCTCCCACCGGCCCATCGACGACCACGGCGCACGGCCCGCCGTCCTCGTGGTCTTCCACGAAGACCTGGCGGCCACCCACTTCCTGCGAGTCGCCCTTGAGGAGATGGTGCGGACGAGGACGCCCCTCCCCCTGCTGGTCTCCCACCGGGGCCTGATGGAGCGGGAGGGGCCGCTGGGCCGTGCGTGGCTCGCCCCCGGAGGCGGCTTCGAGCCGGTGCGCCCCCTGAACCAAAACCCGGCCGGAGAACGTCAGCAATGAGAATCTACTACATCGACGAGTCCGAGGGTCCCCGCTACTACGTCCGCTCCGCCCTGGGCGTGGACGCCGAGCGGTGGAACGAGCTGCACGCCCGCGTCAGCGACTGGCGGCTCAAACTGGAGGAACGCTACGCCGTCCCACCGGACCGGGAGCTTCACGCCTGCGACCTGCTGGCGGGCCGGGGCAAGCTGGCCCGCGTGGGCAACGCCGACCGCAGGCTCTCACCGGAGCACGGGGCCGAAATCTTCGTCGGCGGGCTGCAACTCGTCGAGGACGCCGCCAGGACCATCGGCGGCGTGGAGGTCGTCAACGTCTGCCTCCATAAGCCCGACGCGAGGGGCCACGAGCGGGCCAGCCTCGACCGCCTGCTCAACCGTATCAACACCTCCGTCGCGTCCGCCAACCGCCACGCCTTCCTCATCTTCGACGAGGGCCGCTAGGATATGGTGGCCCGCCTCTATCGCAGGCTCAGGAGCCGCAACCCCGTGCCCAGCAGGTACGAGGCGTGGGATGACGGGGAGCGCACGAAGGACATCCCCATAGAGAGGGTCATAGGCGGCCCCGCCTTCCGAAGCTCCCACTCCGACCACATGCTACAGATGGCCGACCTCATCGCCCACGCCCTCCTCAAGCAGGAGGAGGAACCGTCGCCAAGGGTGAAGCGCCTGGGCATCGACCGCGCCTTCGGGAACCTCGACCGCGCCCTCAACCGAAGGGCTGCCAGGCGAGACCCCCAGGGAGTAGTCAGGCGTTAGCCTGAGCGCGGCGATCTGTACCTGAATTGCAGGCTGCCAGCCGGTGACAGCGGAGGTGCATCTTAACTACAATAGTCTACGGGACTCCTAGCAATTGACGTGGCAGGTCGGCATCTGCCGACACCGAACACAATTGAGGCTGAATACTAGATGAATGAAGCCCGCGATTCGTATGTCGAGGATAACTTTGAGAGAGTATTGGACGCTTTCGAACACTGTGGGTGGGAAGCAGTCGTCGGCGATGTGTCGTGCAAGGGATATGCATCCTTGTCGGAGGCCCTACACAAGTGCGCAACAATTGCCGCCAGCGAAGACAGAGAGGCCCACGCGAAGGTACTGAGATTGTTGGGAGAAGCGTGTTCGATGATGCTCTCACCTGACAAGTCGAACGAGCCCTTCGAACCCCTGGTACGTATTGGCGGCGGTCGTTCAATAATGCCGGATGACTTCACTGACTCTGAGATTGACTTTTTCACCCACATCGTTGACTCAATCGACAAACCGACTCTCAAAGGGCGACTGGCAGATCTCGTGTGGCTTCTGCGCCAACCCCGTGACGTTAAATTCGCCCTAGATGCCATCGACAGCTACACGCAGATCCCCCTGGATGTCGATAACTGGTTCGGTGATGGGGAACAGTGCTGGAAGCGCGCAATTGGTCTATGCCGCATGATCGGACCTACTGGCGCCGACCATCTCGACCGAATAGAAACGTCGATGATTGAGGCCCTAGACTCGGCAACGCCGGAGGACAAGTTCTTCGGCCACGGCCTTGCCGACACCCTATGGTCCGAGGGGCTTGGCAGAAGCAACTCGGCTGACATCGCCGCGAAACTGGGGACCTTAGCAAAGGGATTTGACTCGATAGGGGACTTTCATGCTAGCGGCCGGTTTTACAACGCGGCCGCCAGATGGTTCAGAAGCTCTGGAGATGACGACAAAGCCATTGACGTAACCGTGGCCGAAGCAGAGGCATTCGTCAGTGATGCCACCGCTAGAATGTCGTCGGACAGTCCTAGCCATGGAGTCGCAGCCAGCTTCGTGGAAGACGCCATCCAGGTGTATCGCACCGTTCCTAGGGATCAACGGGACCGTCACCACGTTGACCAGCGAATCCAGGAATTGAGATTGCGCCTCAGCGAACACGGCGAGCGGGCACAGGAAGAGATGGTAACCGTCAGGGGCGATGAAATCGACGTCGGTGACACCATTCAGAAGGCCCGGGACACCGTCAGAGGCAAACCCGTTCACGAAGCACTAAAGGCGTTTGTGGACCTGCATAGAATCAGCGTCAGAGAACTTCGTGAGGCGGCCATCAAGAACCTATCACATACTCCCTTCCTAGCGTCTATTCCCAAGGTCTATTCCAGCCGCGACGGACGCGTAATTGCGAGGACTCCGGGAATCAGTGGGGCCGTGCCTTCGGTAGATGACGAAGTGGAGATTCTCGGTCAGATGAACCGTGTCGAATATCCAACGCGTGTCGGCATCATTGTGCAGGCCATGATCCTACCTTCATTGGACGTTCTGACCATGGAGCATCGCGTCCGAACAATAGACCTCATCAATCTCGCCAGACTATCACCAATTGTGCCCCTAGGCAGGGAGGTCCTCTTTGGTAGGGCGCTGGCCTACGGGTTCAACCGCGACTTTGCCACCGCTATACATCTGCTGGCTCCTCAAATCGAGCATATGGTGCGCGTCCCACTGAAGATCGCGGGCGTGAGCACATCCCACCTCGACCAGCACGGGATAGAAACGGAGAACGGTCTGAGCACTTTGATAGACCTTCCGCAGACTAAGGCTAGATTCGGAGAGGACGTGACCTACGAAATCAAAGCTCTCTTCTGTGATCAGATGGGACCGAATCTCAGGAACACCATTGCCCATGGCCTGCTCGATGACCAGCAGGCCAACTCTGCCGAAGCTGTATATGCCTGGTGGCTCGGGCTCCAGCTGGTGTTCAACACCTACTGGTATTCCTTGGATAAAGAGAAAACGGGGGACCAGCAGGATGAGAAGAGCGAGGACGACTCCTCTCAGAATTGAAACCGGGAACGATCGGGCGCTTGTGGCTACCATCATTTGAGTACATGTATCCAAATCTACAGTGGCGCCCTAGGATTGAATCTTGACTGACTCCCTTTTCATTAACGCAGATTTACGCGATGTCTTGGCTGGGCAAGAGCGAGTAATGTCTAATGAGATAGGCTCGCTGAGCGAGGACCGTGTCCTAGAAACGTCACCGGAGAAACTCTGCGATTACTTCGTGGAGAAATACAGTGTCGACCCACTGGTGATTGACGAGTCTGGAATCCAGGTCGATTACGGCGACGCTCAGGTCGACGTTAGCCACAGGTTCGAATACGCCGTGTTCGACCGCAGTACGCCCACCTACGTAACTGGTACCAAGATCACCTTCTTTGTGCCGTTCTCAGGTGACGCGGAACTATTCAAGTGCAGGCCGTCCACCTTCAGCCTCAACCCTCCGCGAGGAGTAGTCCGTGGCAACGAGCTGGTGTTCGTATACGAGCGGACGACCCATGACGTGCCCAACATAAGAAGCGAATTCGACCGAGAGCTGCAAAGCGTAAAACAGAATCTCTCCCGGATTGCCGATCAGGTAGAGCAGTTCAACTCAACTATCCGGACCAAGGTAAGTCAGCAAATCGAAGCGAGGCGGGAGAAGCTGCTTCAAGATCGAGGGATTATCGAAGGCCTGGGGTTTCCACTGAAACGCCGATCACAGGTGCCCACGACCTATGCTTCGCCCGAGGTAAAACGACGCATCGTGCCCCAACTTCCTCCGGTCTCAACGAAGCCCTATCGGCCGGAACCCACTCTGTCTATCGACGAGTACGAGCATATCCTATCGGTCATTTCGAACATGGTCATGGTGATGGAGCGCAGCCCGAGCGCATTCAAGACGATGGGCGAGGAAGACCTTCGGCAGCACTTCCTAGTGCAACTGAATGGACAGTACGAAGGACAAGCCACCGGAGAGACTTTCAATTACGAGGGCAAGACCGACATTCTGATAAGAGCAGAGGGGAAGAATATCTTCATCGCCGAGTGCAAATTCTGGACGGGTCCGGCCGGCCTCAGCGAGGCACTCGACCAGCTGCTGGGCTATGCAAGCTGGAGGGACACCAAGACGGCCTTGCTGATCTTCAACCGGGAAGCGACTATGTCCACGGTTCTCCAGAGAATTCCGCAGGCGGTCCGGGAGCACGCCAACTACAAGACGGAACTAGACTATGAACCCGAGTCCGGCTTCCGGTACGTCTTCAGCCATCGAGATGATCCCGACAGAGAACTCATGCTAACCGTGTTGGCCTTCGATGTACCAGGCTGAGTTGCCCGAGGACTTGAGAATCACCAAGGAACGCTACACGAACCCTCGGCGGTCACGAAAGTAGCAGCATCTATCCGAGCAAGCCCGGCGCAGGGGTCTAATGGCGGGCCAGCTTCAACCCCATCAACGCCTCCGTCGCCTCCACCAACCGCCACGCCTTCCTAATCTTCGAGAGATGGTGGCCCGCCTCTACCGAAGGCTCAGGAGCCGCAACCCCGTGCCCAGCAGGTACGAGGCGTGGAATGACGGGGAGCGCACAAAGGACATCCCGATAGAGAGGGTCATCGGCGGCCCTGCCTTCCGAAGCTCCCACTCCGACCACATGCTACAGATGGCCGACCTCATCGCCCACGCCCTCCTCAAGAAGCAGGAGGAGGAGCCGTCGCCCAGGGCGAAACGCCTGGGCATCGACCGCGCCTTCGGGAACCTCGACCACGCCCTCAACCGCAGGGCGTCCAGGTGAGACCGCCAAGGCGTCGTCAGGCGGTGAGGAGGCCGCGCCCTACTCCTTCGCCTCGCTGTCCGCACCGGCCTCGCCGTAGAGCATCAGTTCAAAGCCGCCGGGCACGGAACGGGACAGCTGCATGATGGCATAGTAGCTGCCCCCCTTGGGCCTCCCCCTTCCCGCGAGCCACCTCTGCACGGTGCGCTCCGTCACCCCCAAATGCCGGGCCAAGTCCCCTCGCGTCAGGTCAGCCATCCCCAGCGGGCTCTCCAGCCGCTGCGGAAAGTCCTCCGGCCAGGGTGGGGGTCACCAGTTCTCGATGTCTCCTGCACGTCCTTCGACAGCCATTGCGCCACCTCCTCGGTCTTTGGTCCCTGTTGCCTCCTGGTGCGAACCCGATTTGCGGAAGCGTCGCCGTTGCCGCCGACCGCTCCAAGCTCAACGATACACGACCGGTCGCCGCTATCCAACGCGGAGGAAGGCTCGAAGAAACGAAAAGGCCGGACGGGATAACCGTCCGGCCCTTCTCTCGCTGGCAGGGAACCTGACTCAGGCCCCCGCATCGCCGCCGCTCTTCGTCAGCCAGGCCCCCGATACGGCCAGGGCTGGGAGCAGTCCCTGAGCAGCACTGCAATCCCGCCCTCCACCTCGCAGGCCCACTTCACGATGAACCGCAACTCCTCGGCGGGGGGCGGCTCACCGGCGCGCCACGCCCTGGCCCGGTCCAGTCGTATGCCCCACCCGAAGGCGAACTCCTCCAGTGCAATCCCGGACCGATCCTCCAACCGCCCCAGCCGAGCTGCGAAGTCGTCGGGAAGGGGCGGGGCCGGAAAGCCCCTGCTGACACACCTACGGTCGTCGAAAGCCATACTTCTACCTCCTTTCTACTCCGGCGCTCCGTCGTCGCCGTACATAATCAGCTCGTAGCCGCCCGGAACCTCGCGGGCCAGCTCGATGATGGCCCAGAGATAGGCCCCCGAAGGAGGCCCTCCGTTGCGCCACTTCGCCAGGCCGCGCTGCGTCACGCTGAGCCGCTCGGCGAACTCGCCCCACGACAGCCCGGTCAGCTCCTTCAGCCGCTCCAGCCGCTCCCCGAAGTCATCGGGAAAGGGCGGGGGCCGGTTGTTCGACGTCCGCTTCCGTTCCGCAGTAACCATGTTCCCTCCTCCTTGCTTGAAGATCTCCTATACGTTTCGTCTCATGGCCCGCACAACCTCTGGGTCCAACCCTTCGGGCAGGTCCCGTTCGGGCTGCATTAGAATCCCGCCCCGCAGCCCCATCACGTCGGCGATGGTCATCAGCAGGAAGAGATGGGCGGAGTTGGGAGCCACGCCCTTGTTCCGCCACTGCCTGAGCCGGTGGAGGCTGACTCCCAGGAGGCGAGCAATCTCCTTCCAGCTCAGCCCGCTCGCCTCCTTGAACAGCGCAAGCCGCTCAGAGAAATCCGTGGGAAGGTCATACTCGACGGGCCTGTAGACCCGCTGCTGCACTCCCATGCTCTACCCCTCTCCGCCGTCCCCGAACGGGTCGAAATCGACGACCAGGGGCGGCTGGTAGACGCCGACCGGAGGGAGGACGTGCACACCGAAGAGGATGTACATGCCTCCGGGGATGCGGGAGGCCAGCTTCACCAGGGCGTTCACCCCGTCGCCGCTGGGTTTGGTGCCCTCACGCCAACGCTGAAGCTGGCGTGGGTCCACGCCCAAACAGGCGGCCAGGATGTCCCAGGAGAGCTCGGTGGCCTCCTTGAATGCTTCCAGGCGCTTTGGGAAGTCCGGCCCGATGAGGCCGTCGTCGACGATGAGGTGGGAGGGGAGTAGACCGGCTCTCACTCGACATCCTCCAAGTAGAAGAGGTCGTCGAAGCCGGTGACGCTAAGGACGTTCATCATCCGCTTGCGGAAGGCCGCCGAGGGGCGGCGCTTGCCGCTCATAAGCTGGGAGAGGTAGCTCGACGAGGTGTCGAGCAGCCGCGCCAGCTCGTTCTGCGTCATGTTGAG
Source organism: uncultured Dehalococcoidia bacterium (assembly GCA_951812395.1). Classification (GTDB taxonomy): domain Bacteria; phylum Chloroflexota; class Dehalococcoidia; order Lucifugimonadales; family CATOSD01; genus CATOSD01. Next base: position 809,759 of record CATOSD010000002.1, on the reverse strand, counting down.
CCGGTTCAGCAGCGCCCACACTTTATGGGGATCGAGCCTGACCCGCGATGGTTGCCTGCGCTTCACGCCGACCCCTCCCCACGGACTGACTCCCCGCCGTCGGCGGGCCGCCCGTTGGACGGGGCGGAGCCGTTGCGGTACAGGTGTGGGTTGGCGAGGTAGTGGCGCGCGATGATGCGGGCCAGTATCCGCAGGCCCTCGATGCGTTGCCGCTCCTGCTTGGCCGTAAGCCTTGGCTTGCTACTCACGCGGTCCGTCTCTCCGAGGTTCCGGCTGCTGCCACGAAGGTGTGGTCTTCGGGAGCGCCTGTGATGTATACTGAGGCCAGGTTTAGAAGATGCGTTCTGTCCTCAATAGTGTATCAATACAGAAGACGCCGAGGCAATGGGAGAACGACGCTTTCAGAGCCTATACAGGCGACTCATTGACAATTGCTCGCTGTGTTGTAACAATTGTTTAGCAAGACTTTAGCTGAAGTTGTCGCAGATGCTCCGTTCGCGGAGACGTTCGCAGCTACGGATGCAAGGGAGACACGACATGGACGAGCCTGAAGACGACCGGGACCTGGACGAGCGCCGCGAGATCGAGGGCGACGACGCCATAGGCCCCTTGCTCAGACGACTGCGGGGAGACCTCAGCCTGCGGGACGTGACCAAGCGCGTCGGCGTCTCCAGCTCCTACCTCTCCGAGATAGAGCGGGGAAGCCGCAGGCCCGGCGTCAACATCATCCGCAAGCTCGCCGACCTCTACAACGTGGACGCCGCCGAGCTTATGAAACGGGCCGGGCGTGACCCCCACATCGACCCCTTCAGCGACGAGGCGATGGAGGTGGAGCGGGCCTACCAGTACGTGCTGGCCGACCCCGTGTTCCGGGTGGGCACCAGGCCCGACGGCCCCATCACCCTGAAGACCAAGCGGTTCATCGTCGAGATGTACGAGCGATTCGCCAACAAGAAGCTGCTGGAGTGAGCATGAACAGGACGAGAGAGGACTTCTGCCGCACCCTGCTGGACGACCACCCCCAAAAGGCCCTGGACCCTGAGACCCTCGCCGAACGCTTCGTGCGCTACTTCGACGTGCCCGCACGCCCCTCGATGGAGCAGCTGAAGGCGCTGCTGAAACGGGCCGGGTTCGGCGAGGTGTCGGGCAGCAGGCACATGGACGCGAAGGGCATCCACTACAGCTCGCCCAACGGCGGCTACGACATCCACTACCGGGAGGACCTGTGGGAGGGGACGCAGGACTACTCGGTGATTCACGAGACCTACGAGATCATCTACGAGACCCTGTGCGAGATGGAGTCCGGCTCTCCGCCAGACCGGAAGGTGTGCACGCAGGCCGAACGCTTCGCGGCGGCGGTGCTGATGCAGCCGAGGGCCTTCGAGCCGCTGGCCCTGGAGTGGGGCCTGGACGTGCTGCGGTTGCAGCAGGCGTTCCGCTGCTCCTACGCCGCCGTAGCCATCCGGCTGACCGAGGTGCTGCGGCGCCCGCCCCTCATGGTGGTCGTGTACGGGGCGAACGACGGGCGAGACTCCCTAAACGGGGCCGGGCCGTCCGAGTTGCGGGCCATCGTCGCGCGCCGGACGCGGGGCTTCGGCACTCCCGTCTTCCCCGTCTGCGGCTCCAGGGGCGGAATCCCCCGGAGGGGCAGGCCCATACCGGAAGGCTCCCTGGCGGAGCAGGCCGCACGCTACCGCACGCCGCGATACGCCCAAAAGGGCGGCTACACCGTCATAGCCCGGCCCGTCATCCGGCAGGGGAAGGTGACGAAGGTGGTCGTCGTCGCCGTGCCGGAAAGTGACGCCGCCGTCCTAGGACCCCAGATCGCCGTATCGGACGGGATTGGGCGCAGGCGGAATCCCGTGCCTGCGGCTGCGGCGGTAGGCCCCTGGTAGGACTTGAAGGCCGGTCTCCGGTAGTGTAGAGTAAGACATAGCACTACCCTAGGAGACAAAAAGAGAGAGTATGACCACTCCCAGGCGTTCCAAGACCATCACCTTCTCCCTCCCCCCGGAAATGGAGGCGCAGGTGCGGAGTGTGATGAAGGAGGACGACCTCTCCGTGAGCGAGCTGCTCAGGCAGGCCATCCGCCTGTTCATGGAGGAGCGGGAGTGGCGCAGATGGGAGCGGCTCGAATGGTTGCGGTCCCGCCAGAACGAGCAAGAAGACAAGAGGAGGAGAGACCGATGAACGACCGACTCGGTATGACACCGGTGGCCCTCTACGCCAGGGTCTCCAGCGACCGCCAGGACGTGGACCTGTCCGTAGCCGCCCAGCTACGGGCGCTCAGGGACTACGCAGAGAAGAACGGCTACATGGTCGTCCGCGAGTACGTGGACGAGGCCGAGAGCGGAAGGGTGGCCGACCGACCCCAGTTCCAGAAGATGCTGGACGAGGCCGAAAAGCCCGAGGCCCCATTCAAGGAGATATTGGTCTGGAAGTTCAGCCGGTTCACCAGGAAGCGCGAGCACGCCGTCGCCTTCAAGTCGAAGCTCAGGCGCAAGGGCATCCGCGTGGTGTCCATCACCGAGCAGGCCGAGGACAACGCCACCGGCAGGCTCCTTGAGGCCATCATCGAGAGCGTCGACGAATTCTACTCGGAGAATTTGGCCCAGGAGGTCTCCAGGGGAATGCGCGAGGCCGCTTCCAGGGGCTTCTGGATGTCGGCCTACGCCCCACTCGGCTACAAGCGGGTCCACGTCCAGGACGGGCCAAAGAAGCGTCCCAGGCTGGAGCTTGACCCACCCGCCGACGCAATGGTCAGGCGCATCTTCGACATGGCCCTCCAGGGCAGGAGCATCCTCGACATCACCAAGACCCTCAACTCAGAGGGCATCCCCACCGTCAACGGCAAGAAGTGGCTCAAGACCACCGTCCACGCCATGCTGGACAACGAATCCTATACGGGAGCCGTGGTCTGGGGAGCCACCGCGAAGGACGGCCAACCGCCCGTGCGGGTGGAGAACGCCCACCCCGCCATCATCAGCAAGCGGGAGTACCAGCGGGTGAAGAAGCTGCTCGGCTCCCGCGCCCCGAAGCAGGCCAACCCCAGGCGGGCGTCCAGTCCCTACCTGCTCAGCGGCATCCTCAAGTGCGAGACCTGCGGCAGGGCCATGTCCGCCTCCGAGGCCAAGAGCGGCAAGTACACCTACTACGTTTGCCAGTCCCTGATGAAGAGGGGCAGCGGCACCTGCAAGACCCCCAGGCTCAACGCCAAGAAGATCGAGAGCACCATCGTCGATGAGCTTCGCGCCAACATCCTCACCGAGTCCAACATCAGAAACCTGGTGAAGCTCTTGGACGAGGAGATGGACGGAGCGGCCCGGGAGCACCGTCAGAAGCTGGAGAGCATCGAGGCGGAGCTTGAGGAGGTGAAGAAGCAACTGGGCCGCGTCTGGCACTTCATATCGAAGAGCGACAGCATCGACGTGGCCGCTGCCTCGGAGCACATCGTGGAGCTGCGGGAGCGCAAGGAGAACCTGGAGAGCGCCGCAGACGAGGCGAGGGCTGTGCTGGCGGAGCGGCGGCAGTACCTGGACAGCGCCGACACCATCGCCACCTTCGCCGAGGAGATGAGCGAGTTTCTCGCGACCAGCGAATTGACCGAGACCAAAGCCTTCGTCCACTCCTTCGTCAAGGAGATTCAGGTCAAGCCCGGCAAGGCCGGCATCATCTACTCGATGCCTACGCCGGAGGACAGCCCGTTAGGGGGAGCGGACTCCGTTGAAATCGCCCTCAATGGCGGAGTTCGCAAATCGGTACGTCATGGTGGAGATAGGGGGAATCGAACCCCCAACCTCGGCATTGCGAACGCCGCGCTCTCCCTAGTTGAGCTATATCCCCACTGCGCGAGCATGGCCCAAGTGTCCCGGGCCATGCGCCGATTATAGCAATCCGTCGAAGCGTGCGTCAATCGACTCGCGCGCGCCTGATGTACCGGAAGTGGAAGTCCGCGCCCACGTAGCTCGCTCCGCCGGCTCGCCGGGGCCCGACGTTGCCGACGGACTCCAGATGGCCGTAGTCGACGCTGCCGCCCCAGGTCGGGTCGGCGGCTGTTGCGGCCTCGATGCCGGAATCGCCAGAAGCCGACACCAGCTCGTACAGGTCGTCGTACGCCTGGCCACGATCGGCGGAAGCAACCAGCAGCGTCACCCGGAATCGCCCCGTCGACACGCTCGCCCCGAGCGTCTCTAGCGTGCCGCGGCCCTCGTAGGCCACCAGCGCCGCCGGGGTCTGCGGCGCGCCCTCCACCGGATTGTCGACCACCGTGAGCCCCGGGACGGCCCTCAGCAACGCGGCAAGCCCGTCTCGTGCGGCCAGAACTTCGCCGTCCATCAGACTCCCACCCCCACCGCGTGCTTGCGGTACGGCGCCAGCATCAGCGCCATGAGCGGGTCCACGCCGCTGGAGTTGGAATTCCCCACCGTGTCCAGCGAGTCGTACGCGCCGGCTCCCCGCCGCCACAGCGTCACCGCCAGGATCAGCGCCGCCTCGACCACGGGCGCCGGATACTCGAAGAGGAACACCTCTGTGCCGGCGTCGTGGCTCACCCTTGCGGTGCCGTTCACTCCGCGCCGCACGTTCAGCGTGTTGGACTGCCGGGCCTCAACGTACATCTGCTCGGAGCCGACCAGGATAGTCTGGCCTGCGCGCCCGTCCGACCCCTCGGCCAGCTCCACCGCCGTCTCGCCTCCCGCGGCGACCGTCGACTCTACGCTGCCCGCGGGGCGAACGTGCCGCCACCACCCCCACTTGCCACTCACTCGCACGGTGCCCCGGCCGGCCGGAAACCGCATCCTTTCCCCCGCTGCTTCGATGACGGTGTAGGGGCGAGACGCCGGATTGCCGAAGCTATCGGGATCTGAGTTGCCGGGCAGCAACCGGAACTCGCTCGTCGCCCAGATCGTCTCGGGATAGCCGTCGCCGTTCTCGTCCGTTCTAAGGCCGTCGCTGTTCACGCTAATCAGGTCGGTCACCAGTAGACGCGGTCCACCTGAGCCGTCGAATCTCCTGGCGACGCTCAGCACGTAGAACGCGCGATTGCAGTACCGGTCCACATGGCGGCTCGCCGCCTCCGCCAGGGCCATAAGCCGTTCGTCGTGCTCATCGCCGTTAATGTTCAGCACGCCCGCGCTCTTCAGAGCGTCGAGCGACACGTAAGCGTTAGGCATGTTCTCTCTCCTTGAAACCCGCCGCGTGAAAACGCCCCCTCCCGCATTGGGAGGGGGCGCGCCCCGTGGGAGTCCGCTACGCGACGCCGGTGATGTTGTACTGCAAGGCCGTATGAGTGGCCTCGGACCGGGAGCCGCTGCGCTCGGTGAGCGCGTGGCGGAAGCTCACGGTGACCACCGTCTGGCGCTTCTGGAGGTCCCTGTCCACGTCGATGTTGAGCCGACGGCGGAAGCCCTGCGCCCACTGTGTGCGGTTGAACAGCAGCACGCGGCCAGTGTCTGTGCCGTTCCCGGCATCCGTGACCTTGCCGTCCGCGTCCGCGAGACGCAGGTGCTCGGACACGATGACCGGAATCCCCTCGATAGCGCCCAGCATTCCTGTGAGCACCGTGGCGTTTGGACCCAGTTTGTCCATCGTCCTGTACTGCGAAATGCCCTGGGCGCGTATGAACGTGTTCACGTCCATCACCCAGACGAGCTGGGACGGCCGGACCCCGTACTTGCCCAGCTTGGCGCGCAGCTTGTTGAACATGTCGTCGGAAACGGCGTCGTTGTGGTTGTTCGCCTGGCCCGCGTTGTCGACCAGCGGCAGGTGCAGAATGCCGTCGTAGCCGATGAGCCACTGCGCCTTGCCCGCGTTGGAGGCCGCAATGGTCGCTCCGTCGGCGTTGATGTTGTTCTGCGCGGTAGTGTCGGCGTTGAGAATGATGTCGTCGAGCGTCTCCGCCACGTTGCGCACCAGCCCGGCCCTGATCTCCGGCAGCATGGCGATGACACCGTCCTCTTCCAGGGTGAAGCTGTACGGCGCCTGTCCCACCAGCTCGTGAGCCGTGAGCGTGGTCTTGCCGGTGCTCAGCCTGGTGTCTGCCGCGGCGACGTTCTCGGTGCCCGGGTAGAAGCTCACGTCGCCGAGCTGCGTGGGCACGTCGAAGGGGTTGGAGGGCATTGGAAACGTGGGCACCAGCGGAGCTACCAGCGTCTGAAGATTGACGTCCATCCACAGCTCCCGCGCCTCCAGCGTGGCCACAAGCTCGTCGCCGTAGCCGGCCGTCGTGCTGTCCATCGCGGCGCGCGTCATCGACTGGAGCAGCGCGCGACCGAATCCTTCGTACTGACCCGTGGGCTTGGAGTCCACCGTGAACCACGACTCGAGCCTGCGTGCGGCGTCGTGGTGCGACGCCTGCACGTCGGCGGCCGTGATGCCGTGCACCAGAGCCCGCCTGGCCTCCTCGGCGCGCTCGACCCAGGCCGGCCCGAAACTCTCGCGGCGCTGAGAGCGGGCGAACCGTCCCACCAGCGCCAGGTCCAGAATATCCATGCCCGCGTAGGGACCCGCTTCCACGTGGTGGCCGGGCGTCTGCTCGACCAGCCGCGCGAGCACGTCGCGCCGCCGGCTCCGGTCGCGCTGCTGGATGTCGACGACCTCCCGGCCGAGCCGCTCTACCTCCTCGCTCAGCAGCCCCACCTGCGAGGACACCGGGTCGAGCCGCTCCCGCACGAATCCGTTGATCTCCTCCAGGTCCTTCTTGATTGCTTCCATGTCCGTGTTTGGCATCTAGATTCTCCTTTCCAATTGCTTGCGTTCTATTGACTCGCTGGCCAGGTTATTGAGATGGTGCAGAGCCGCCGCGAAGGCTGAGCTTGAGGTCCTCCAACAGCTCCCGGACTGCGACCAGGTCTTCGCCGTCGAGCGGCATTCCTGCGCCGGCTGTCGGTCGTTCTCCCACCTTCGGATTTGCCGGCCTCAGAAAATCTTCCAGCAGCCTCGCGTGGCTCTCGCGCAGCGCGTCCGGGTCCGACGGGACGGGGACGATGGACCACTCCAGCAGGTCGGACCGAGTGTCGCGGTAGCCGCCGTCCCGTGTCGGCGAGGTCTCGATGGGCAGCCAGCTTATGGAGGCCGCGCGAAGGAAGCCCCTGTCCCAGGCGTTCTGGACCCGCCGCGCGAACGGGTCGTCGCCCAGAAACTCGAACTCCGCCACCAGCCGCCCGGCGTCAGTCTTGGCCAGCACCAGCGTCCTGCCAATGGGCAGTCCTCCGGAGGGCGACCGCCCGGAGACGTCGTGCGCCCACATCACCACCGGGTTGAGCATGTAGTTGTCGACCGAGAGTCCGTCGAAGTCGAGCGTGGGAGGCTGGCGCGCCTCCTCGTTCGCCGCGATGGTCACGCGGTAGCGGTTGGCGTCGACGGCGGCGCTGCCGATGATGGCGGCGCTCGCTGTGCGCGTCTCTCTGGCCATTTCTTCTCCTTTCTCCCTAACTGACGCTTTGACGGTACGGCGAACGCCCATGCCGAAAGCCATGCGCGTTGCCCAAGAAAAAGCCCCCAGGCGGTCCCGTGTCTCCTGGGACTCGCTCGGGGGCGTTCTGCCATGCCTAAGTTGCCTGCCGGATAAGCTCGCCTATGCGCTGCGTATGCCTTGGCAACCGGTCTGCGTCGATAGTAGTACGGACGTTCGTATGGTGTCAATACCCCTTGTGGGTCGCTTGATAGGGAACCGATTGACCTCCGAGTGCGTATTGTCCAGTGTGAGGACCTTCGCACGTCCTCGAGAATCGTCCCGAGCGTCAGGCGCGGCGGTGCTATAATTGGTGCGATAGGCCGTCCGCCGTAGCGTCAAGCCCACTCGCCGCCACCTGGGTCAGTCATAAGGAGTTCGCCATGTCCCGATTCGTCCTGGCCCTGTTGCTTGTGGCGATAGCCATGTTTGGCCTCGTCCTCGGCGCCTGTGGCGGGGACGTGGAAAGCGAATCATTCGACGACGCGGCTTTCGGCGCGCCCGGCAATCCAGGCAACCCAGGCGAGCCGGTCCTCATTCGCCAGGAGTTCGGCCTGTCGGCAAGTGGCTCTTCCGAAGAAAGCGCGCCGGCGATGAAGACGCAAGTCGCCTCCGCAGATGCCATGGCAGTGCCCACCGCGGTCCCCGCGGCCATGACTGCGCCCGCTCAGCCGGCCGCCCCGGCCAATGTCCAAGCCGCCACTTCGGAAGATTCAAGCGATCGGCCCGTAGCGTCCTTGGTGGCCCAGCAGCGCATCATCGTGCGCACCGTGGACCTTGCCCTTGTGGTCGCTGACGTGTCCGCCTCCATCGAGGACGCCTCCAGCCTGGCCGAGCGGACGGGCGGCTGGGTCGTAAGCTCCGAACATAGCCAGAAGCACAGGGGTTCCGTCACGCTGCGGGTGCCCGCCGACTCCCTCGACGACGCCATCGACAGCCTGCGATCCACGGCCGTGGACGTCGACTACGAAATCGCCAATAGTCAGGACGTGACCGACGAATACATCGATCTCAACTCCCGGCTGCGCAACCTGGAGGCTACCGAACAAGCGCTGCTCTCGCTGCTGAATAAGGCCGAAAAGGTGGAGGACGCCCTGGCGGTGCAGAGAGAATTGACCTTCGTGCAAGAGCAGGTCGAGGTCATCCAGGGCCGTGTGAAGTACCTGGAGCAGACAGCCGCCTACTCGCTGATCAACGTGTCCCTCAGGCTCGCGCCCGCCGAGTTGCGCGTCGATGGCGGCGGCGACCAGACCGTGAGCGTGGGCGAACTGGCCAGGTTCAGGGCCACCTTCACGCCACCCGAGGACATCGACGACTACGTTTTTACATGGGACTTCGGCGACGGCTCGGGGACGGTAAGCGGCACGACAGTCGCCCCCACCGTCAGCGGCGCCAAGGTCACGGCGACGGTGACTCACTTCTACGAAGACCAACGCGATTCGCCCTACATCGCGACAGTCGAGCTGACCGGCACCGGCGACGCCGGCGTGGCCGAGGGCTCCGACACGGTCATAGTCTCGGTGACGAGAGTTCCCAACATAGAGGTGTTCGCCGGCGAGTCGTTCAGCGTCACGGCAGGCGAACAGTTCGAGGTTAGCGGGTCGTTCACGCGGCCCGCGGGCGTGGCCGACGTCGCCTACACATGGGACTTCGGCGACGGCTCGTCTCCCGTGACGGGCGAGCTGAGCGAAGGCCGGACCACCGCGTCCGCCACGCACGCCTACGACAACCACAGGCCGAGACCCTATGACGTAACGCTCACCATAACCGCAACAAGCGAGGCCGGAGATATCGAGGCCAGGTCCCAGACCAGCGTGTACGTGGAGCAGGCGCTCGGCTGGACCGTGGGCGGGTGGACCCCCGGTGAGGACGGCAAGGATGCGACGCGAGCGCTGTCCGAGGTCTTGCAGGGATTGACCACACTGCTCATATGGGCGGTGATTTTCAGCCCATTCTGGCTGGTCATTGCGGCGCTGATCTGGTACCTGGTGCGGCGCTCGAGGCGCTACCAGGCGCAGCGGCAGCCTCCCGCAAGCACACCCGATCCCACAGGGGACTAGATTTGCCGGCGCCGACTCGGCACTTCACTGCGACCGGCTTCGTGGTTCACGAGGGTCACGTGCTGCTGCACTGGCATCCCAAGGTCGGCGCGTGGCTGCCGCCCGGCGGCCACGTCGAGCCGAACGAAGACCCCGTGCAGGCAGTGATCCGCGAGGTGCGCGAGGAAACCGGCGTCGAGGCCGAGGTAGTCGCAACAACCCCGGCTCTGCCGCTCGGCTATCCTCAGCAGGTGCAGCCGCCATTCACCATCATGATAGAGGACATCCACGACCCCGTAGACGGCTTCCACCACCACATAGACATGATCTACTTCTGCCGTCTCGTTGGGCCGCCGGAGCCGGTCAATCCCGGCTGGCACTGGGTATCCCGCGCCCAACTCGCGGTAGGCGGCCCGCTCCACCACGCCGACTCCCCCAGCGCCCCGCCCCCGGACGACGTCCGCCTGCTCGCCGAGCACGCCTTCACCGCCATCGAGGGCTGACCTGGCAAAAGCCTATCCGACAGGTCCCTTCCCCCTCGCAGGGGGGGTTAGGATGGGGGTGCAGGACCCTTGCTCAGTCTCGCATCATTAGCCCTGAGTGATCAGGCATTTGATCGCTGCCGTCGACACCGATGGCCTTTGCGCCATAATGCGCTCGAGGTAGGCCTGATATGGGAATCTTCTACGTCGATGTACAAATTGGCGATCCGCAAGGCCAGCGGTTCGAGTCCGTTCGTGCGCTGGTTGATGCCGGGTCAGCCTACACAATCTTGCCTGCATCCCTACTGAACAGGTTGGGCGTCGAGCCCCACGACACCCGGAACTTTCAAGTTGCCGACGGCAGAATCATCACCAGGGGCTTTGGTCAAACCTGGGTCCGTCTGGACGGCAGAGAAAACATCTCTCCCGTCGTCTTCTGGGACGAAGGAACGACGTCCCTGCTGGGCGCCGTGACGCTAGAGATCTTCGGACTTGGCATCGACACGCTGAACCGTCGTCTCGTTCCGGTAAACAGCATGATTGCAACCCACACGATTTAGGATTCAAGCCGTGCTTCTACAGCGGCCGCCCTTGCGCCTTGTTGCGCTCGAGGGAGACCTTACATGGGAATATTCTACGTCGACGCAGAGATCGGAGACCCACAGGGCTTGAGATACGAGACAGTTAACGTCTTGGTCGATTGCGGCGCTACGCACACGACGCTGCCGGCGTCGCTGCTTAATCGTCTGGGCGTCGTCCAGGATACAATCCGTCCGTCAAAATAGCTGACACCAGCGAGCTTGAACGACCTATAGGCTATACCAGAATGCGACTTGGTGGTGAATTCATCGTGACCCCGGTTGCCTTCTGCAACGATGGCGAACCGGCCCTGCTGGGCGCGGTAAGCCTGGAGATTCTTGGACTGGGAATCGATCCTGTCAATAGCCGGCTGGTTTCCGTTATGAACATTGCCTGAGCCGCTCGCCGGGTTAGCTGTGACATCCCCCGCGTCTGCCGTGCCATCCCCCCACCTCCGCCGCGTCGTCGTAATCGGCACGACAGGCTCTGGCAAGTCCACGCTCGCCCGAGACCTCGCCCGGACCCAGGCAATTCCCCACGTCGAAATGGACGCCTACCGTCACGGATCCAGCTGGACCGAAACCCCCGACGACGAGTTCCGCCGCCTTCTGGATAATGCGCTGCGCGGCGAAGGCTGGGTGGCCGACGGCAACTACAGCGTCACCCGGGACGTCGTATGGACCAGGGCCACCGCGATAGTTTGGCTGGACTATACATTCGGCCTCGTATTCTGGCGGCTCCTCCTCCGCACACTGAGACGCGGCATCCTGCGCGAGACGCTCTGGAACGGCAACAAGGAAAACCTGTTCGACCACTTCTTCACAAAGAATTCCCTGTTCCTGTGGGCTTTCAAGACACACTGGCGTCACCGCCGCACCCTGCCCCCGGCGTTCGCAGAACCCCAGTACGCCCACCTGCGGCTCGTTCGGCTGCGTTCCCCCCGCGAAACGGCCCGGTGGCTCGAGCACGTGAGGCAAGCAACAGTCCCTTCCCCCTCGCAGGGGGAAGGTTAGGATGGGGGTGAAGTCCTGCCGTCCCAGGTGGCATTCGGCGTCCCATACCGCTAAACTTGCCCCATCCAACCGGGAGGGCAAACGTGGCCAGTCACAACATCGCTGTCATCCGGGGCGACGGGGTCGGCGTCGAGGTCATCGAAGAAGGTCTCAAGACGTTGCGGGCGGCGGGCAAGCTGTTCGAGATTGATTGGAACTTCGTCGAGCATCCCTGGGGTTCCGACTACTACTTCCGGCACGGCGTGATGATGCCCGCGGACGCGCTGGACAGACTGGCTGAATCGGACGCCATCTATCTCGGAGCCGTCGGACACCCCGACATCCAGGACCACGTCACACTCAACGGCCTGCTGCTGCCCATCCGCCGCACCTTCGACCAGTACGTCTGCGAGCGCCCCAGCGTGCTCTACCCAGGCGTGGAGTCACCGCTGCGCGACAAGTCCCCCGGCGACATCGACATGGTCGTCATCCGCGAGAACACCGAGGGCGAGTACGCTGACGTGGGCGGATTCCAGTACGCCGGATTCGCCGAGGAGGTCGGCATCCAGGCCGGCGTCTTCACCCGCCGCGGCTGTGAGCGCGTCATAACCTACGCATTCGAGCTCGCCCGCCGCCGCGACCGCAAGCGTCACGTCACTTCCATCACCAAGTCCAACGCCCAGGGCTACGGCATGATCGTCTGGGACCGGGCTTTCGACGCCGTGGCGGCACGCTACCCCGACGTACAGACCCAGTCGCTGCTGATCGACGCCGCCTGCATGGACTTCGTGCGCCGCCCCGAAAGCTTCGACGTGGTCGTCGCGAGCAACCTGTTCGGCGACATCCTCACCGACATCGGCGCAATCATCACCGGCAGCATGGGCCTGGCCGCCAGCGGCAACATCGACCCGGAGCGCCGCTTCCCATCCATGTTCGAACCGGTGCACGGCAGCGCCCCCGACATAGTCGGGCAGGGCATCGCCAACCCGATGGCGGCAATCCTGTCCGGCGGTATGATGCTCGGCCACCTCGGACACGCCGACGCGCAGCAGGCCCTCGAGCGCGCCGTGCTCGGCACCATCGAGGCCGGCGAAACGCTGACGCCCGACCTCGGCGGCGCCTCCACCACGGAGGCCGTAGGCGACGCCGTGATCGAACGCCTGGAGCGAGGTTGACGCGATGGACGAGGGAGAGACGGGCGCGATCTTCTCGGCCGACAGGCGCTACCGATACCGGCTGACGAGGCGCATAGGTGACGGCGAGCTCGCCGTCATGTTCATGATGCTGAACCCGTCCAAGGCCGACGAGACCCGCGACGACCCCACCATCAGGAAGTGCTGCGGATTCGCCAAACGCTGGGGCTTTGGCTGGATGCACGCCGTCAACCTGTCGCCGCTGATGGCCACCCGGCCCGCGGACCTGGCGGCATGCCTGCCCGAGCCCGCGTGCGTACAGGAACGGAACAGGCGTGTGATAATGGAGACGGTCTCCATATCCGACCTCATCGTGGCCGCCTATGGCAATGCCGGCCGGTTGCTTCTAGTCAAGGTGGAAGGCGCACAAAACAGGATTCCCGAAGTTGTCTGGCCCTTGTGGGACGCGGACCGCTACGTCTATTGTCTTGGGCTCACAAAGTTGGGGGAACCGAGACACCCCGTCAGAGCCGCATACGACATAGAGCCGCTGCCCTTCGGCGATGCCCCGCACTGGACGGAGCAGTACCTAAGGGTCTGGGAACCGAGCATGGAATGAGTAACCCATCCAGGAGGTTCGCAATGGTCGACGTAATCATTACCGGAGGTACGGTAGTCACCCCCGTAGGAGTCGGCGACTGGGATGTGGCCGTCGAGGGCGAGCGCATCGCCGCGGTCACCGAGCCCGGCGTGCTGGGCACCGAGGGCGCCCGCGTGATCGACGCATCGGGCAAGATTGTCGTCCCTGGCGGCATCGAGCCACACGCCCACATCGGCGGCCCGCGTCAGCCCGAACGCTCCGGCGCCGAACCCGTCTCCAAGGCAGCCATCCACGGCGGCACCACAACCGTGCTCGACTTCGCCAACCAGGTGCCGGGCCACGACCTGCACCACGCCCTTGGCGAGGCCGCCGAGCGCTGGCAGGGCAACGCCTACACCGACTACTCCTACCACCCCATCTTCACCAACGGGGCCGGCGCCGACGCCATCGGCCAGATTCCCGAGCTTATCGAGGCCGGCTACGCCAGCTTCAAAATATTCACAACCAGCATCCGGCCGCCGGGTCCCGGGATGCAAGACAACAAGACCGACTTCGGAAGGCTCGCCGCCATCATGGACCAGATAGCGCCCCACGGAGGCATGCTGCTGATTCACTCCGAAGACGACGACATGGTCCACTACAACTACTCACTCGCCCCAGAAAGGGACCAGTGGGACTGGTGGAACATGCACCTCATCCACTCCAACCTGTCCGAGGACGTCTCCTTCCGCCGCGCCATCCGGCTCGCCGAGCTGAAAGGCTCGCCCGTCTACTTCGTCCACGTCAGTGCCCACGAAGGCGTCAATGCAGTTCGGGAAGCACGCTCCAAGGGCTTGCCAGTATACGGCGAGACCTTGCATAACTACGCCAGCTTCAACGCCGACAACTACCGCGAAGACCACGGCATGAAGTACCATACCTACCCGTCGCTCAAGTCCGAAAGCGACCGCCGCGCCCTCTGGGGCGGCCTGATCGACGGGACGCTCTCCACTGTCGCCACCGACCTCGTGTCCACCACCTGGGAGGTAAAGACCAAGTACAAGACCGTCGCCGACTGCACCGGAGGCCACAACGGCATCGAGACCCGCATGGGCATCGCCTACACCGACGGCGTGGTTAACCAGGGCATGTCCCTCGAACGGTTCGTCGACATAACGTCCGCCAACGCCGCCAAGATATTCGGACTCTACCCTCGAAAGGGCGCAATCGCCGCCGGCAGCGACGCCGACATCACCATCATCGACCCGTCCATAGACAAGCGCCTGGAGCTGAGCGACCTCCACCTCGAGGACTACAGCATCTGGGTAGGCTGGCACGTCGAGGGCTGGCCGGTGACCACCCTGCTGCGGGGCAAGGTCATGGTCGAGGACGGCCGCCTGCTCGGCGCCGCCGGAGACGGCCGCTGGGTATCCCGCAAGATAGCGGACGAGTACACCCAAGGCCCCGCCTGCTAGCGCGACCAACCAGCCCCAGGGCCAAAAGGAAAAGAAGACATGGGAGTATTCACAATACCCATCCAGATTGCCGTCAGTCCGGGCGAGACCTACTACGAATTCGACGCCACGGTGGACACCGGCGCCACGATGACGTCGCTGCCCGCCTCAGTTCTAGAAGGCATAGGCATCAGGCGAACCGAAAGTGTCGATTACGAGCTTGCCAACGGCGAGACGGGACAGCTCGACGTGGGGGAGGCAAGGGTTCGCGTCGACGGCAGGGAGACTTGGACTTGGGTCCTCTTTGGTGAGGAGGCTTCGCCGGTTCTCCTGGGCGCCATGACGCTCGAGGAGCTTCTGCTCGGGGTAGATCCGCGTAACGGACGGCTCATCCGGGTCTCGGTAGTTCGCTGACCGCTGCCAACGATATTGAATCGCGGATAGTCAACTCAGGAACTTCACATTGGGAGGAAAGAGAATGGCAAGACTCTCTCTAGCCGACGCCGAAAACATAATCGCCGGCTGCAAAGCGAAACTCGACGAGCTCGGCGTAACGATGTGCGTCGCCGTCGTCGACCCCCGCGGCGACCTCATCGCCATGATCCGCCAGGACGGCGCCCCCTGGCGCAGCGTCATGATCTGCCAGGGCAAAGCCGTCGCCTCCGTCGCCTGGCTGCGTCCCAGCGGCGAGCTCACCGACATCGCCCAGACCCCTGTGCAGCGCGGCCTCATGGCCATGCTCGACGGCCGCATGATTCCCGGCCAAGGCGCGCTGCCCGTCTACCGCGACGGCCAGATCGTCGGCGCCGTCGGCTGCAGCGGCGGCGCCGCCGAGGAGGACGAGGCAGTCGCCCTCGCTGGCATAACGTCCATCGGCCTCACCAGCGCCCCGGCCTGACAGACCTGCCCTCCGGCCCTCCGACACTCACAGGGGCCCCTCCGTGCCGGGCCGGCAGCGCGACTCGCGCGCTTGACGCACCGCGGCCCCTGTGATAGCGTTTTTAGTCACAGCACGCATACTCTACACGCGGAGATGGGGAGTAGTAGCGGCGCCGCGCGCCATAGCGAGCCGGTGACGGTGGAAGCCCGGCAAGGCCCGCGTCCGCGAACTCGCCCCGGAGCATCCCGCCTCAAGGCATCCTGGCCACAGGGCGGGACGGGTGGGCGCCGTTACAGCCCCTCGAGGTGGTCCGTCTCACGGCGGACAACTAGGGTGGTACCGCGGGATTTCACATCACACCAAAGCTCCCGTCCCTTGTGGATGGGAGCTTTTTCTTTGTAACGCGCTTTACGGCCCGAAATCAGAAACGGAGCGCCAAGCATGACAACGGCAAGCCAGGCAGAAGTACGCTACGCACACGCCGCAATCGAGGCCAAGTGGCAGGCACGCTGGGCCGCGGACGACCTCTACGCCGTCCGCGACGACGACCCGCGCCCCAAGTGGTACGAGCTCACCATGTACCCGTACCCCTCCGGCGACCTCCACGTCGGCCACTGGTACGCCATGTCGCCCTCTGACGCCCACGCCCGCTTCCGCGCCATGCAGGGCTACAACGTGCTACATCCCATGGGATTCGACGCCTTTGGCCTACCCGCCGAAAACGCCGCCATCAGCCGCGGCGTCCACCCCTACACCTGGACAATGGGCAACATCGAGAACATGCGCCGTCAGCTCCGCACGATGGGGCCGATCTATGACTGGAGCCGCGAGGTCGTCACCTGCGACCCCGACTACTACCGCTGGAACCAGTGGTTCTTCCTGCAGTTCCTCAAGTCCGGCCTGGCCTATCGCGCCTACGCCCCCGCCAACTGGTGCCCATCGTGCAACACCGTGCTCGCCAACGAGCAGGTTGTCGACTCGGGCAACTGCGAGCGCTGCGGGTCCGCGGTGTCGCGCCGCGACCTCAACCAGTGGTTCTTCCGCATCACCAAGTATGCCGACGAGCTACTCGACCACTCGAATATCGACTGGCCCGAAAAGATCGCCACCATGCAGAACAACTGGATCGGCCGCAGCGAGGGCGTCGAGATCGAGTTCGACATCTCCGACTACGGCCTGGAAGAAAACGTGCTCAAGACGTTCACAACCCGCATCGACACCATCTTCGGCGTCACCTTCGTCGTGCTCGCCCCCGAGCATCCCCTCGTCGCGAGCCTGACCGCGTCCGAGCACAAGGCCGAGGTAGACGCCTACGTCGAGCAGGCTCGCCGGCAAAGCGAGGTGGAGCGCCTGTCCACCGAAAAGGAAAAGACCGGAGTCTTCACCGGCGCCTTCTGCATCAACCGGCTCAACGGCGAGCGCGTACCCATCCTGGTGGCCGACTACGTGCTGCTCACCTACGGCACCGGCGTCGTGATGGGCGTGCCCGCCCATGACCAGCGCGACTTCGAGTTCGCCAGAAAGTACGACCTGCCCATCAAAGTCGTCATCGCCCCCGAGGACTGGTCCGGTGGCGACTTGGACGAGGCATACCTGGACGACGGCATCCAGGTCAATTCCGGCACCTTCGACGGCCTGCCCAGCGCCGAAGGCTGGCAGAGCATAGCCGACCACGTCGAGGCCAGCGGCTGGGGCGCTCGCACCGTCGCCTACCGCATGAGAGACTGGCTCATCTCACGCCAGCGCTACTGGGGCACCCCCATACCCATCATCCACTGCGACGACTGCGGCGCCGTGCCCGTACCCGAGGACGACCTGCCCGTGCTGCTGCCCGAAGACGCCCAGTTCCGGCCCACGGGCGAGTCCCCGCTCAGGTACCACGAGGGATTCATCGAGGCCGACTGCCCCGAGTGCGGCAAGGCCGCCAGGCGCGAGAGCGACACGATGGACACGTTCGTGGACTCGTCGTGGTACTTCCTGCGCTTCGCAAGCCCCAACCACGCCGCGGACGCCTTCGACCCCGAGGCCGTGCGCGCCTGGAACCCCGTGGACCAGTACACAGGCGGCGCCGAGCACGCCGTGATGCACCTGCTCTACGCCCGCTTCTTCGTCAAGGCGCTGCGGGACATTGGCCTGCTGGACTTCGACGAACCCTTCATGCGGCTCTTCAACCAGGGCCACATCATCGCCAACAGCCAGAAGATGAGCAAATCACGCGGCAACGTCATCGCCCCCGACGAGTACGTGGAGAGCGTGGGCGCCGACGCCGTCCGCTGCTACCTCATGTTCCTCGGCCCCTGGGACAGGGGAGGCGAGTGGAGCGACTCCGGCATCAACGGAATGTCTCGCTGGATCAACCGGGTCTGGGAGAACTGCCGGCGCGACCCCGGCAGTCTCGACGCCCACCCCGTGGACGAGGACGCCGAACGCGACCTCGCCAGGCTCACCCACAAGACCGTCCGCAGGGTAGGCGAGGACCTCGAGCGCTTCAAGTTCAACACCGCCCTGGCGGCGCTAATGGAGTTCACCAACGCCCTAAACAGGCACTGGGAGGAGGCAACCGTGTCGCCGGGCACCTGGCGCGACGCCATCGAGAAGCTGTTACTGTTGCTGGCGCCCATGGCCCCGCACGTCGCGGAGGAGCTGTGGGAGCAGACGGGCAGGGCATACAGTGTTCACCGCCAGGCGTGGCCCGAATGGGACCCCGACCTGGCTGCCGACGAGGTCGTCACGCTCGTGGTGCAGGTCAACGGCCGCGTGCGCGACAAGATCGAGGTCTCCGCGGACGTAACCGAGGACAGGGCAAAGCAGCTCGCCCTGTCGAGCCGGCGCGTCCAGGCCCACGTCGAGGGCAAAGACATCGCCCGGCTCGTCTACGTCCCCGGCCGCCTGGTAAACGTAGTCGTCCGCTAGCCCGCTCACCGCTTCCGATTCCTGACAAAGGAGAGAGAGTCTTCGCTGACCTGATCCCCTTTGTGGAGGCAAAGTGCGTCCATACTACGGACATCCACCGGCGTGTACCTGCGTCGCCTGCACCGGCGCGCGGCCGCAAGGCCATCCCGGTTCCGGCGATGGCGGTTGGCAGATATTCGACTGCCCGACTTGCGAAGGCACAGGCAAAATCTATGCCGGCTGGTCAAACCTGGACCAAGGCCGAGTTGCCCGCTGCCCCAGGTGTCTCGGCAAGGGCAAAATTCGCCAGAGACGTTCTATGCCTCGACCCAGAGGAGACTCGCCGCCAAGTGAACGCCGGCCACCACCTTCACGTCCCAGACGAGCGCGACGGCCGATCTGGGAGGACGCGCTCAAAGACGCGGCGGCTGCCCAGAATCCACACGCTGCAGCGCGTCAACCACGCCCTTCAAGCTCGGCGCCTCCCCGCAGGCCGGCTGTCGACGTCGTGCGCCCGGGGTCAGGAGGGCCGCCACCTCGCCCTCCACGCGGATACCGGTCTAGCGGCCGCGGCCGCCGCGGTGGTGGCGCCTGGATCGCCCTCCTGATCCTCGTTGTGATCGGCGGAGCGGTCGTTGTCGGAGTCAACCAGGATCTTCAGTCTCAAATTGCAGGGTTTCTAGAAGGTCTGGGAGGGTCCGATGTGACACCGCCACCCCCAACCCCTCCTCTAGCCGCCGCCGCGCCGCTACCCACCGCTACGCCCTTGCCGCCTACGCCCACGCCACTGCCCCCATTCGAATGGGCCACCGTCGTCACGCCGCAAGTCCGCGCACTCGAGAGCGGCGCGCCCCCGGCAACCGGCTACTACGCCGGCTGGTTTGGCGACCTGAGCGAGGATGAATTCTCCTACGACGGCAGGACGTACAAAGTCCTGGAGATTCTGTTCCGCGAGTCAGATGCAGAAGTCAGCGTTAGGCTCGATTCCTGCCTGCCGCCTACGGCCCTCTATGGGCTTCACATCGAGCAAATCCAACTCAGATGGCCAACATCCGAACATTCGGAAACAGAATGCACGTCAAGCAAGAGCAGCCAGCAGCGATTTCGATTCACGACCGACGACCCAGTGCCTATCGGCGAGATCCCCGTATCTGTCGTGCTCATCCTCGTCGCCGAGGGCGGCGTGGGCACAACTCCCAAGCCCACGCCGACGGTGCAGCCGGACGCGGCTGCGCCAGTCGTCGTCAGTACGCCAAAGCTGGCGCCCAGGGCCAAAATTGTTCCCACAAACACGCCCGCGGCCACGCCGAGGCCAACGCCCCGACCCATTATCGTCCCCACCAACACACCGGTCCCAACCGCTACGCCAACTCCCCACACCTCGCCCGCGCTCCGCCACCTCGAGCTGAAGCAGTACATGCTTGAGCTCATCAACGAGGAGCGCACCGCCGCTGGCCTCAACCCCGTCGTCCTCGGCGACAACATCGCCGCCCAACTCCACGCCGAATCCGCCATCGAGAACTGCTTTTCGTCTCACTGGGGCGTCGATGGGCTTAAACCTTACATGAGGTACAGCTTAGCCGGTGGGTATCAATCTAACGGCGAAAACGGCCATGGTCTCGACTACTGCATTAAAGCGTCGGACGGATACAGCCCTATTGGAAACGTCAAGTGGGACGTTCGTGAAGCGATGGAAGGCTGGATGGACAGCCCCGGCCATCGCCGCAACATTCTCAGGTCAACACACAAGAAAGTGAACATCGGCCTCGCGTGGGACCGTTATAACTTTGGCGCCTTCCAACACTTCGAGGGCGACTACGTGGAGTACGGCGACCTGCCAACAATCAAAGGCAGAATCCTCACATTGTCGGGCAGCGTGAGAAACGGAGCCAAGTTCAGCTTTGAGGATGACCTGGGCGTTCAAATCTACTACGATCCGCCACCCCATGCTCTCACAAGAGGCCAGCTTGTGCGGACCTACTGCTACGACAGCGGACAGCTCGTGGTGGCCCTGCGGCCGCCTCTGACTGGAAGATCCTACTACCCCGAAAACTCGTTCCAAAGAACCTACAATCCCTGCCCCGATCCATACGATGTCGACCCGAACGCCCCAGCACCCCGCTCGCACGATGAGGCGCACGACTTCTGGCAGGCGGCGTACGACGCTAGCCAAGCACGTGAAGGCACTTCCCACGTCGTACCCTGGATTACGGCTTCCGAAATGAAGGTGAGCGGAAACGCCTTCTCAGTCAAAGCCGACATCGGCAACGTACCTGCGGGCGTCTATACAATCGTCGTCTGGGCACTCATAGACGGAAGTGATGAGATCGTCTCCCAATACTCCATCTTCCACGGCGTCACCCCACCCGACACCTACACACCGTGAGCCCCCTCCCACTCCAGCCTAACCAGCCCTGTCGAATTCCACATAAGTCGTAAGGATCAACTGAAGAGATTAGAACAACAACCGCCGAAAGGAGCAGAGAAATTGACAGGCTACGTGTCAGAACATAGACTGACTTCATAAGACTTGAAACCGATGAAAGCGCAGGAACTTTAGCCGGGGAGGAACGCAATGCAGCAGACTTACACTATTGCTGTCGTATACTCACCAGCAATGTCAACAGAGCCGGACAAATACATGGCTGAAATCCCCGCGCTGCCCGGTTGTCGCGCCTGGGGAGACAGTGTAGAAGAGGTTTTGGAAATCATAGCCGACTTGGCTAAAGACTTCCTTCCGAGTTCATCTGATCAGGACGTGGATTGGCAGCGATTTGAGAGCGAAATGCAGGCAAATGGGTCGGCGTCGCTCAGGCTTCACGTGTGAAGTACCGCGAGCTAACCCGCAAGTTGAGGCAGAACGGTTGTGAGTTTCTCAGGTATGGCAAGGGCAGTCATACGATTTGGATTAACCCTGAGACGGGAGGCAAAACCACTATTCCCGACTGGGGGTCGAGAGACCTGTCTACGGGAACCCTGCACAAGATCCTGAGAGACTTAGAAGTGGACATATCCTGATTAACACCTGTGTGCCCCCGGATTTCTTCACAGCGAATCCCTGGTCGGAGAGCTTCCGCATCAGGGTTCTCTTGCGTCCGCGAGATTGTGCGCTGATACACTAACTCCGAGTCATACGCCCCATTGACACCACCGCACATCCGTGCTACCCTCCACCCATGTTTGGCCGACCCAACATACCAGCGACTGCCGATCATACCACCGACCGCCGATTGCGTAGTTGAGAGCCGCGAAATCCAGTCCCATATCCGGCCCGATTCACCGCTCCCAGGTACTGTATTGCGCCCTCTCTATTCTGCATCCGTTCCGAACCATCCGGCCTCCCAGATAGGGAGCAACCCAGAACGGAACAAAATGGAACGGAATGGAACAGATATTTTGAATTTCGCCCCCACGCACGCTCGGCGGCCCCCGTTCACGCGTTCCCTCCGTCCCCTTAGCGCCCTTCGTGTCCTTCGTGGACAGTTCTACTTCCGCCAGCCGTGTTGACTCGCCCGCAGGCCTGCGGTTAAATTCCCCCTGACACTCGCTGCGCCCACCTCAATCCCTCGCCGCCGCGCCAGCGAAAGGAGCACCTGTCGAGTTGACCGCGCTGCCCTTGAAAGGGCTGACCGTCGTGGAAGTTGCCGAGGGCGTCGCCGGTCCGCACTGCGGACGGATGCTGGCCGCGTTCGGCGCCGACGTCGTCAAGGTCGAGCTTCCCCCGGATGGCGACTGGTCCCGCCGCGAAGGCCCGTTCCTTACCGACGATCCCGACCCCGAGGCAAGCGCCCTCTTCCTCTACAACAACACCGGCAAAAGGAGCGTGCTGCTCGACTGGCGCACACCCGAAGGCATGACCCGCCTGTCGGTTATGACCGCCTCTGCCGACGTGCTCATCGAGGATTGGACACTGCCGCTCAGGGAGCAACTCGAAATCGCTGAGGACACGTTCACGTCGGCGAACCCCGGCCTCGTCGAGCTGTGCGTCACCCCATTCGGCCTGTCCGGGCCCTATGCCCGCTGGAACTCCAGCCCGATGGTCCAGCTAGCCCTCGGCGGCTACATGTACCTCATCGGCGAGGAAGACCGCGAACCTCTATCGCTGCCCGGACGGCAGGCCGACTATCTCACGGCGCTCAGCGGATACGCAGGCGTCCAGTTCGCTCTGTGGGAGCGCGGCCGCACCGGCAACGGCCGGTTCCTCGAGCTGACGATGCTGGAGACAGTCGCCACACTCCACCAGTACACCTACGTCATGCATACCTACGAGGGCCTCGTGCGCACCCGCAACGGCCACAGGTGGGAGCGTCACGGCCCTTTCGCCACCTATCCGAACGTGGTGCTCCCATGCGCCGACGGCCAGCTCTGCTGGGGCCTCGCCATGGAGTGGCAGTGGGACCTCCTCTGCACGATGATGGGCCGCGAGGACCTGCAGGGAGACCCCCGTTTCGACACGCGCCATAAGCGCCGCGCCAACGCTGAGGCGATCGACGAGATCATCCTCGAATGGTCGAAGGATCGCCACCGTGCTCCGCTCTTCGCCGAGTCTGCCGGCGATTGGGGCCTCGTGACCGCGCCGGTACTCGACCTCGGCGAAGTGCTCGACGATCCCCAGTACCGTCACCGGGGCATGTTTCAGCGCATCGACCATCCCTCCGCCCCAACGGCCGACTACCCCTCATTCCCGTTCCGCTCCTCCCTCGGCTCGCCAGAGCTTTCCCGCGCGCCACTCCTTGGCGAACACACCGACGCTGTCCTTGCGTGAGCGCTATCATGTTCGACGCTGCACTCAGCGACATCCGCGTGATCGACATGACCAGGGTCTGGGCCGGTCCACTCGGCGGAAGGATCTTCGCCGACTTCGGCGCTCACGTCATCAGGGTGAGCGACCCCAGAACAGCCGAGCAGGGCCTCAGCCTGATTGACCGGGAACTGAACCGAAACAAGCCCAACCTCGCGGTGCGCCTCGACACCGTCGAGGGCCGCGACATATTCCTGGATCTGGTGGCTGTTACCGACGTCGTAGTGGAGAACTTCAGGCCCCGCGTCATGCCCAACCTCGACCTGGGCTTTGAGGCGCTGAGCATAGTCAATCCAGGGATAGTGCTTTGCTCGATGTCCGGCTTCGGCGCGACCGGCCCGTACTCCAACTATCCCTCCCTCGGAACCGCCGCCGAGGCGCAGAGCGGAATCGTCTCCATGCTGGGCTACCCCGGCGAGCTTCCTCTGCCCACCGGGTTAGCCTACGCTGACCCGCTCTCCGGCCTGAACATGGTTGCAGCGGTCATGAACGCCCTCACCCACAAACGCGAGACCGGCCTCGGCCAGTTCATCGACCACTCGCTGGCCGACAGCCCCGTGGGCGTGCTCGGCGAGTACTTCCTGGCGCGCTCCGTCGATGGGGACCAACCTCGTCCGGCGGGCAACCGCTTCTGCGGACACGCGCCAAGCCGCGCCTACGCCGCCTCCGGCGACGACGAATGGGTGGCAGTGTCCGTCACCTCCGATGACGAGTGGCGCGCCCTCCGCCGTGCCATGGGCGACACCGAGGCTCTGGACAGACCGGAGTACGCGACTGTCGACGGACGGCACCTGCACGAGGACGCCATAGACGACGCCATCGAGGCCTGGATGCGCGACAGGGACCCCCGTGAGGCCATGGAGCGCCTGCAAGCCGAGGGCGTGCCGGCGGGCCTGGTCGCCAAGAACCACCAGGTGCTGTCAGACCCTCACCTGGACTCGCACGGCCTATTCGTCGAGATCGACGAGCCGCAGTTCGGCCCGAAGCGCTATGCGGGCATACCCATCCCTGGCAATAGCCTGGACAAGCGCCACTGGCAGCCCGCCTCCGAAATCGGCCAGGACTCCGAGTCCGTGTTGACGGAGCTGCTCGGCTACGACCCCGTCCGCGTCGCGCGGCTGATTGGCGAAGGCATCGTGGGCGGCAACGCGCCCTCCGACTAACCGGCATTCTGCAAAGGAGACCCATGAACTACTCAGTTACTGTCCTTCCCGGCGACGGCGTTGGCCCGGAGGTCATCGCCGAGGCCACAAAGGTGCTAAAGGCTGTGGAAGGCCAATTCGGTCACTCCTTCGACCTCAGCTACGGCAGCGTTGGCGGCAACGCCATCGACTCGCACGGCACCGCGCTTCCAGACGAGACTGCCGAGCTGTGCGAGAACACCGGCGCCATCCTGTTCGGCGCGGTGGGCGGCCCCAAGTGGGATGATCCCAGCGCCGCCGTCCGACCGGAAGACGGCATACTCGCCATCCGCAAGATGCTGGGCCTGTTCGCCAACCTCCGCCCGGTCAGGGTCTACCCAGAACTCATCAACTCCAGCCCGATCAAGCCTCACCTGCTCGAGGGCGTGGACATGGTCGTCGTCCGGGAGCTGACCGGCGGCCTCTACTTCGCCACGCCCAAGCGCCGCTGGCAGACCTCGCGCGGCCGGCGCGGCGTGGACACTCTCCGCTACACCGAGGCCGAGATAGCGCGCATCGTGCGCGCCGGTTTCGAGTTGGCCATGGGCCGGCGCAAACTGCTCACCTCCGTGGACAAGGCCAACGTGCTCGAGTCGTCCCGGCTCTGGCGCGAGATAGCGGACGAGGTGTCGGCGGACTATCCCGACGTGGAACTGGAGCACGTCCTGGTCGATAACGCCGCAATGCAGCTCATCCGAAACCCCGCCCACTTCGACGTGATCGTCGCCGAAAACACCTTCGGTGACATACTCACGGACGAGGCCTCCGTGCTCTCAGGCTCGATGGGAATGCTGCCCTCGGCCAGCCTCGCCGGCCTGCCCGGTTCGAGCGGCCGTCGCCGGCGCAGGGCCGTGAGCCTCTACGAGCCTATCCACGGCACCGCGCCCGACATAGCGGGGCAGGGCGTCGCCAACCCCATCGGTGCCATACTCAGCATGGCGCTGATGCTCCGGTATTCGTTCGGGCTGGAGGACGAGGCCCGCGCCGTCGAGGACGCCGTCTCCGGCGTTCTGGCGGAGGGCTACCGGACCCCAGACATCGCCGGAGATAGCGGCGACATCGTATCCACCACCGAACTCGGAGGCGTCATCGCGGGCCGAATCTAGTCAGCCCGGACTCTCGGGGAGAAAGCATGGCATTTGACGTCCTAATCTTAAACGGCATCATCGTGGACGGCACAGGCTCGCCCCGATACTGCGCCGACGTCGGTATTTCAAACGGCAGGATCGAGGCCATAGGCTCGCTCGAACACGCGGAGGCGGCGCGGCGCATCGACGCCGCGGGCCACGTAGTGGCGCCGGGATTCATCGACATGCACACCCACTCCGACGTCAGCCTCCTGGACGATCCGGGCGGCGAGAGCAAGGCCCACCAAGGCGTTACGACCGAGGTCACCGGAAACTGCAGCTACTCCCCATTCCCGGCCGGGAGGGGCGGCCCGAAGGCTCTGCAGGACGACCTGGGCAAGAGTCTCATCGGCAATGTCCCGTGGGAGTGGAACACCCTCGACGACTGGGCCGGGGCGCTCGAATCGAACGGCATCAGCATCAACGTCGCCCCCCAGGTCGGCAACTCCGCGCTCCAAATTGCTTCCGGAGCCATCGAGGACCGGCCAGCCACGTCCGACGAGTTGCGCGAGATGAAGCGCCTCGCCGCCGAGGCCGTCGAGATGGGCGCGTTCTCCCTGTCCACCGGCCTGTCGGTCACGCCCTCCGCCTACGCTTCCACCGACGAGATTGTGGCCATCTGCGAGTCCATCAGGCACTACGAGGGGGCCTTCTACGTCACCCACGCCCGCGTCGGAAACGGCCTGCACATTTCGGCCATCGAAGAGGCCATCGAGATCGGCCAGCGGGCCGACATCCCC
The DNA here is from genome assembly GCA_951812395.1 of uncultured Dehalococcoidia bacterium. Taxonomy (GTDB): domain Bacteria; phylum Chloroflexota; class Dehalococcoidia; order Lucifugimonadales; family CATOSD01; genus CATOSD01. Next base: position 783,429 of record CATOSD010000002.1, on the reverse strand, counting down.
GTCCAGTTCTCTCACATGGCCATTATCGACCGGCGCGCGTACGGAGAAGGCCCCGCCATGGTCGACCTCCTGGTGAAGGCCCGCGAGGCCGGCCTGGACATCACCTACGACATGTACCCGTACACCGCCGCGGGCGCGGGCTTCAACCAACTCATGCCCCTCTGGGTACAGGCGGGCACCACTGAGGACTTCATGGCTCGCCTGCGGGACCCCGACCTCAGACGGCGCGTCAGCAGCGAAATCACCGCCGGTCACGGAGGCGTCGAGCCCCAGTGGGATGCCTGGCACGTGGCCTACATACACACGGAGGGCAACCGGCGCCTCGTTGGCAAGAACATCGTGGAGATTGCGGACGAAAGAGAAATCGCACCCGCCGATGTCGTCATCGAGCTGATGGAGGAGGAGAACGGCTCAGTTCCTACGCTCGTCCACAATCGCGTAGAGAGCGACGTCCGCTACTTCATGGGCCACAACCTCGCAATGATCGGATCCGACGGCAACGCCGTCTCCCCAATCGGGCCGTACAAGGACGCGCTGCCCCATCCCAGGTTCTACGGCACCCACCCGCGCATCCTGGGCCGCTACGTCCGCGAGCAGCCCTCCGTCCTGACGCTGGAGCAAGCCATCCACAAGATGACCGGTTTCCCGGCCCGGCGCATGGGCATGAAAGACCGCGGCCACGTGAAGGAAGGGCTGACGGCGGACCTGGTGGTCTTCGACCCCGAGACGGTCATCGACAACGCCACCTGGGAGCACCCCCACCAGTACCCCGACGGCATTCCCTACGTCCTGGTGAGGGGCGTTCCAGTTGTCGACGAAGGAAGGCACACCGCCGCCCGTCCAGGCAAAGTCCTCCGCCGAGGCCAGTCATAGGTCCGTCCCCTCTTTCGTCATTCCCGTGAAAACGGGAATCTAGGGGCTCGGGTGACGTCGCCAACCAGTTCCTAAGCGCTCACGCCACCCAGCCCGGTTACAATGCGCCACTCATCGGCGGTCACCGGCTGCACCGACAATCGCGAGTTCTTGACCAGGGCCATATTCTCGAGTCCCGGAGTCTTTCGAATCTCCGCCAGCGGGATCGGACTCTCGAAGGCCGCCACCCCCTGTATGTCCACCATGAACCACACCGGATTGTCGGGAGTGCTCCTGGGATCGGGGTTGTCCGAGTCCGGGTCCCAGGCGGTGTGGTCTGGGTATCCGCCGCGCACGACTACCGCTGTACCAATCACGGCGGTCGGCTTAGCGTTGGAGTGATAGAAGAGCACCCCGTCGCCTTCCTTTATGTCGTCCCTCAGCGTGTTGCGCGCCTGGTAGTTGCGCACTCCGTCCCACTCGGCGGTTCGATCCGGCTCGGCCATCAGGTCGGCGAAGGAGTAAGTGTTCGGCTCGGATTTGACGAGCCAGTAGCGTCGTTCGCCTTCAGGCATGGCTACCTCCTGCACGGTCAGCTTGGGGCGCGTCCTGGGCGCCCGCACCCATCATAGCACGCGGCAGTCCCCACGCTGTCGGCTTCACGCTTGACCGCTACCCGCCGAGGCATCACAATCTCTTGCATGTCATCCATCATCACCCCCCGGGAGCATCTCGGCTTCGACGTGGGGGAGGCGCGGCGCCTCGCCGACTGGCCCAAGATTGTAGAGTACTTCCGCATCCTCGACGAGGGCTCCGACCGAATCGAAGTGCGCGAAGTCGGCAAGACCACCGAGGGCAGACCGTTTCTGCTGTGCCTGATCTCTTCACCCGGCAATCTCGCAAACAGCGCCCGCCTGCGAGACATCCAGGCCAGGCTGGCCGACCCTCGCAAGATCGACAGCGAGGTCGAAGCCGAAGCGCTGATCGCCGAGGGCAGGGCGGTGGTGGCCGTTTCGTGCAGCATCCACGCCACCGAGGTTGGCGCGACCCAGATGTCGATGCTGTTGGCCCACCACCTGGCGACGAGCGACGATGACCGGGTCCGGCGTGTGCTCGACAACGTGGTGCTGCTCCTTATGCCCTGCCTCAACCCCGACGGCCTGGACCTGGTGAAGGAGTGGTACGACTCCACCGTGGGCACGCCGCACGAGGGCGTCATTCCCCCGCGGCTCTATCACAAGTACGCCGGTCACGACAACAACCGCGACTGGGCCACGTTCGCGCTCGCCGAGACCAGGCTAACCGTCGAGCACTGCCTGAACGCCTGGCATCCGCAGATCATGTACGACCTGCACCAGACGCGGACCCAGGGCATGCGCATGATCCTGCCGCCCTACGAGGACCCCATCGGCCCGAACGTCGACCCCATTCTCCAGAGCGAACTCTCCATGCTGGGGGCCTCCATGGCGAACGACCTGACCGCCCAGGGCAAGGCGGGCGTAGCCATCAACGTGGTCTACGACGGCTTCAGTCCCAGCCGGTCGTACCTGCACTACCACGGCGGCGTCCGCGTGCTATCGGAGGTGGCGAGCGTGCGCATCGCCACCCCCATCACCCTCAAGCCCGGCCAGCTCAGGTCAATCCGGCGCGAGGACCCGCTCAAGCCGTCTTGGAACCACCCAATGCCCTGGCAGGGAGGCGAGTGGAGCCTGGGCGACATCGTGGACTACGACTTCGCGGCGGTAATGGCGTGCCTCGATACTACGGCCAGGTCTCGCGGCAATTGGGTCCGCAACTTCTACCGCGTCGGCAAACGGGCGGTCTCCCGGACTTCTCCGCCGTTCGCCTACGTGGCGCCGCCCGGCCAGCGCGACCCCAAAGCCGCCAGCGAGCTTCTCGACGTGCTGGACACTGCCGCGGTCGAGATCCACGCAGCGGCGTCACGGTTCACGGCGGATGGCAGGTCATACCCGCCCGGCTCCCGCGTGGTGCTCATGGCTCAGCCCTACGGCGCGTTCGCGAAGACCGTGCTGGAGTCCGCGCGCTATCCCGACGTTCGCGACTATCCCGGCGGTCCGCCCAAGCACCCCTACGACGTGACCGCGCACAGCCTGCCGCTACTGATGGACGTCGACGTTGCCGAGATCAGGCAGCCGTTCGAGGCCGATCTGGAACCGCTCGAGGCGCCTGCGATGCCGTCCGCCCCAGCCCTCCACCCCGCGAATCGCCCGCCCGCCTATGTCCTGGCGCCGGAGAGCAACGCGGCGGCTCGCGCGGTTAACCGGCTGCTGGCGACAGGCGTCGACGTGCGGCGCGCCAGCGAGGGCTTCAGCGCCAACGGCTCGGCCTACGCCCCGGGCGCGTTCGTCGTGGACGGCGAGGCCCCCCACGCCATGCTGGCGGAGATGGCCGAGCGGGACCTGCTCTCCTTCGAGCCCGTGGACTGCATTCCGAAGGCCGAGCTCTTGCCGTTGCGACCACCCAGGGTCGGCCTGTACAGCAGCTACGTGCCCAATTCCGAGGAGGGCTGGACGCGCCTGATCTTCGAGCAGTACGGCTTCGCATTCCGCACGCTCACCGACGAGGACGTGCGGGCCGGCGGCCTCGAGGATGGGTTTGACGCTGTGGTGTTGCCGCACCAGCGGTTCCGGCAGCTCCACAAGGGATACAACCCGGCCACTTACCCCGAGTGCTACGCCGGCGGGCTGGGCGACCAGGGTGCCGAGAGCCTGCGCCGATTCGCGGATTCCGGCGGGACGCTCGTCACCTGGGACGGGGCCGCGCGCTTCGCGATCAACCGGCTCCGGCTGCCGGCGAAGAACTCCCTCAGCGCCTACGCCCCATCGACGTTTTTCGCGCCCGGAAGCCTGCTCCGTGTGACGATGGACTTCGGCCATCCGCTTGCCTATGGCATGCCCCGCGACGCCGCGGTGATGTTCGTAAACGGCCCGGCCTTCGAGCTGGCGGAGGGCGTCGCGGTCGCCAGGTTCCCCCGGTACAACGCCCTGCTCAGCGGCTGGCTGCTCGGCCACGAAAAGCTGCACGGCCGCGCCGCGCTCGCCAGCGTGCCGCTCGGCAAGGGCAGGGTGGTCCTGATGGGCTACCGGCCCCAGTTCCGGGCGCAGGCCAGGGGCACCTACAAGACGTTGTTCAACGCGCTGTACTGGTCGGTGTCAGGCGCGTAATCTCACTACCCTCATCCTCGTTTCAGGTGGAATCAGGCTCTCTAACCTTCTCCATTGGCGGGAGAAGGCACTCCCAAGCCACGCCGCTATGCCTTGCGCGCCTTGAACACTATCGCGAACGGCACGCGCGACAGCCTCTCGGCATGGTCGGCCCAGTAGGCGCCGGTGTAGGGTGTCGAGCGTCCCGGAGGCGCCGGGTACGGCTCGACTACCCGCTCCACCACGAAGCCGCTGTCCGTCAGCAGATCGTGCAACTCCTGGAAGGTGCGGAAGTGGGTGACCGCCCTCCGATCCGAGTCCTCCCACACCTCGATTGGCGGGTTGAAGTAGTCCGTGACGATAAGCGCTCGCTCCTCGACGTCCCACTCGAACGCCGACAGGGGGTGCACCGTGCAGACCACCAGCAGCCCGCCGGACGAGAGTAGGCGGTGGCACTCGCCGAAGCAGGCGGCCAGGTCCGGGACAAACTCCCAGCCGAACGACGAAAGAACCAGGTCGAACGACGCCGGCCTGAACATCGACGGGCTCTCCATGTCGCCGCGAACCAGTTGCACGTCCGTGCCGGACTCCGCGATGAGCCGCCTGGCGTGGCCAAGCTGCCGGGAGGAAAAGTCCATCGCGGTGACCCGCGCGCCCCATCTGCTGAGCGCGATGGCGTTCTGCGCGGCGCCACACGCCAGCTCCAGCGCACGCTTGCCACGGACGTCTCCCAGCAGCCGCAGCGACCGCTCGCCTGGAGCGAAGGGCGCGTAGTGGACGTCGTCGACGGAGATGCGGGACTGCTCCTGGTAGGAGTCCGACATCGCGTCCCAGCCGAGTTGTACGGCACGTTTCTGGTCGTTGGACATGGCGGCGGGTCACCCCAATCGGGCGGCCACAAGGCCCGCCTCAACACGATTGATGGGATGGGACTGGGGGAGGGTGGCGGCCCCAACGGAATTCGAATCCGTGTTTGCGGCTTGAAAGGCCGCTGTCCTAGTCCACTAGACGATGGGGCCGCGATTGGCCGTCTATCAGGGGTAGAGCGCGAGCTGTTCCAGGCCCTGGCGTTCGGGCAGGTCGAACATCAGGTTCATGTTCTGGATGGCCTGTCCGGCGGCGCCCTTCACGAGGTTGTCCAGGCAGCTCACAACGATCAGCCTGTTGGCGCGCCTGTCGACCGTGGGGAATATCACGCAGTCGTTGTTGCCCAGCGTGTGCTTGGTCATGGGCGGCGCGCCGACCACCTTCGCGAACGGAGCGTCGGCGTAGTAGTCCTCGTACAGCTTCCGCACACTCTCCGCGGTGGCCATGCCGCCCGCGACAGCCTCATCGGTCAGGGGAGCGTAGCAACTCGCGAGGATGCCGCGTGTCATGGGTATCAGGTGCGTCAGGAATGTGAGCCGAAGCTGGGCGTCCTCGTCGATAGCGCCCAGCTCCTGGGTTATCTCCGGCAGATGCCTGTGGCCGTCCACCGAGTAGGCCAGCGCGTTCTCGTTCACCTCGGAGTAGTGGGTAGTGAGCGAGAAGCCGCGCCCCGCGCCGGACACGCCCGACTTGGCGTCCACAACCACGTCCGGCTCGATAATGCCGGCCTCCACGGCCGGCGCGAGCCCCAGGATCGCCGCTGTGGGGTAGCATCCGGGGTTCGCGACCAGGTCGGCCGCGGCCACCTCGTCGCGGTGCAACTCCGGCAGGCCGTAAACTGCCTCTTCCAGGTACTGGGGGCAGGGGTGCTCGATCTTGTACCAGGACTGGTACTCGTCAAGGTCCTTCAGACGGAAATCCGCGCTGATGTCGATCGCCTTGACGCCGTCTTTGAGCGCCTGCTCGAGTCGCTCCGCGCTGGCGGCGTGGGGGAGGGCGGAGAACACGACATCAACGCTCTCGGTCACCTCTTCGGTGATAGTGATGTCGATCTCTGCCAGGTGCGGGAACACCTCTTCCAGCTTCTTGCCGGCGGCGCTCCTTCCCGTGACGGCGGCTATCTGAACTTCGGGATGTCGGTGCAGGATGCGCGCGAGCTCGACTCCGGCGTATCCCGTAACGTTAAGTATCCCGACCTTCATGGTGTGACAAACCTCAGTGCAGAATTGTGCAGTATCAAGTATAAGGTTGGCAGGCTGGTTTCACAAGTAAAGGGCGCGCGTCCTACGCCCGTCTGCTCGTCAGCGTGTCGGGCATGGACGACGTGCAACTGGCGGGTTGTGGGCAGGGAATTGGCCGAAAAACGTTGCAAACTGATGCATTTCGTTGCTTCTCGTTGATGGGACCGCTGCCGGATGGGTCTGTTCGGGAGGCCACTGGAAGCCGGGTTCTGGTAGGAAATCGACGAGATGTGAGCCATTCTGGGACATTCTGTGCCATCCCATAGCTGGAATAGCTGCTTCGTCGTGCGCGGAGGACGCACTCTTGGGTACTGAATTGGATGTAAGTGCCCCGAAAATGCACCGAAATGTCACAGGTCGCCAGAGGGGCGAGCAGCGTCGTGCGTGGGCGGCGGTCTGCGAGTGGCGGTCGGTCATAGAATCGAGAATAGCACGGATGTGCGGTGCAATCAAGGCCCCTCGACGTGATCATCCATGAAGGGCACGAAGGACGCGTTGGGGACTGGGGACGGGATCGTGCGGGATGAGGACGGAAATTTGCGACATGGCTGTGGTACTCAGCTTCGACGGCTCGGCGCGCCTCGCCCGCGCACAGGCGTTCGCTGTATTGTACAATGGCGCAAATCGTCGATGCAGGGGAATGGTATGCCACAACAGACAGAGCCGAGCGCGAACAATGCGTTGGGAGGGCTGCTCCAGGGGATGCTGTCGCGGAGCCAGGTGCACTCCGAGAACACCCAGGCCATCGCCGGACATGCGGGCTTGCAGCCGGACGTGCTGATCATCACGCCGGGGGCTGCGCCGGTCGTGGTGGAGGCGGAGTTCGAACCCGCCGCGAGCGTGGAGGCCGAGGCTAGGGACCGCCTGGGGCTGGAGGTGGCGTCCAACGGGCGTGTGATAGAGGCGGTAGTCGCGCTGCGGTACCCGGCGGACGCCCGCGAGGCCTACGACCTGCGCGACGCGATCAGGTCGTCCCGGCTGTCGTATTGCGTCTTCACCGAGGAGGCGGACGGCGCCAGCAGATTCCCAACCTCCGGCTGGCTGGAGGGGTCGGTCGAGGACCTGGCGGACATGGTGCGGCTGGTGTCGGCGCCGCAGCGCGCCGTGGACGCCGCGACTGTGGCGATGGAACAGGGTATCGACAGGGTGGCCGCGATACTCGACAACATGGACCAGAGCCGACCTGCCATCAACCATAGCATGGCGCGACTGCTGGGAATGACCAATGTGCCGCAGATGCGCCGCATGGCCTGCGCCATCGTCGCCAACGCCATGGTGTTCCACGACCGCATTGCGGGGATGCATCCCGAAGTCAGCCCGTTGAGGCTTGTGTGCGGACCGGATGTCTCCAACCCGCAGGCCGAAACGCTGGATGCCTGGTCCAAGATACTGAAGATCAACTACTGGCCTATTTTCTCCATCGCGACCGACATACTCAACCAGCTTCCATCCAAAGATGCTCAACGGGTCTTGAGAACGCTGATGTACACCGTTGGGGAGTTAGCCGCAACCGGCGTCGACAACGCGCACGACCTGACGGGACGGATATTCCAGCGGCTCATAGCCGACCGCAAATACCTGGCCACCTTCTACACGCTGCCGGCGTCGGCGGCGCTGCTGGCGCGACTGGCGGTGGCGAAGATGGAAGGCGTGGACTGGAGCGACGCCGAGGCCATCGGTAGACTGCGCGTCGCGGACTTCGCCTGCGGCACGGGCGCGCTGTTGTCAGCGGTGTACGAGCAGATTGCGTCCCGCCACGAAAGGACGGGAGGCGACCCGGCAGACCTGCACAGGGTGATGATGGAAGAGGTGCTGTACGGCTGCGACGTGATGCCGTCGGCGATACACATCACCGGCTCTACCCTGGCTGGGGCACAACCCAACGTTGGCTACAGGGAATCCCGACTTTACACGCTTGCCTACGGACGACAGCGAGACCTCAGCGTCAGAATCGGCTCGCTGGAATTGCTGGCCTCGGGGTCTGCCATGTCCCTCTTCAACACGAGCGACCCGAACAGACGCACCGGCAGCATAGGCGAGGAGACCGCCTCGCTCGTGGTGGTAGACATTCCTGATGGCGGCTTCGACCTCGTAATCATGAACCCACCGTTTACAAGGGCCACCAACCATGAAGGAGCGCACGCAGACATCACGAACCCTGCCTTCGCCGCGTTCGGCGCAGCTCGCGCAGACCAGACAGCTATGGGGGAGCGCATCAACCGTATGGGGCGTGGCACCTGCTATCACGGAAACGCTGGGATTGCCTCGGCATTCGCGGCACTGGCACACAAGAAGCTGAGACCCGGCGGTGTCTTGGCACTCGTGTTGCCACTTTCGGCAGCAAGCGGCCGATCTTGGCAGGGATTTCGCAAGATGTTGGCGAATAACTACACAGACGTTTCTGTGCCCACTATAGTCGGTTCTGACAACGACAACATCTCCTTTTCCTCAGAGACAGGCATGGCGGAGTGTCTGGTGATTGCGCGCCGGCTCAAGAAAGGAGAAAAACCATTGGAACTGGCGCGCTACACATCGCTCCGCACTAGGCCTGATGGGTTCGCGCACGCGAATTCGTTGGCGCGCGAGATGTTAGATCGCAGGAAGGTAAAACGCATTGAGGACGGGCCGTATGGTGGAACGCCAGTCAAAATAGGGGACGAACCCACAGGCGAGACGATAACCACGCCCCGTAGCACGAGCGGGGAGAATTGGGGCGCGGTGCGGCTCCTTGATTGTTCACTGGCTCAGGTCGCCTATGCACTTTCACACTCTCGCCTCTGGCTTCCTGGCACATCGTCCTCGGTTCAAATGAAGACAACTTGGCTGAGCGAGTTAGGGAACTTGGGTCTAGTACATCGAGACATTACTGGACCGGCTCCTAGAGGGCCATTCGATATGGCACCTCCGAGTCCGAGTGCCACTTACCCCTCTCTTTGGAACCACAAGGCTGAGAACGAAACCCAATTGGTCTGTACGCCGGATTCGCAGTTGATCGTCAGGCAGGGAACGGAGGAGAAGGCCGCAACTGTTTGGGCTACAGCCAGCCGTGCTCACGTCAGCCTAGACTTCCGCTTCAATTCACAGCCTCTATCAGCCTCTCTTACTGAAGACAGATCAATAGGAGGACGGGCATGGCCAAACGCCATCTTTGACGACAATCGTATTGAATACGCCTTTGTCCTCTGGAGCAACTCAACATTGGGGCTGCTGGCGTACTGGTGGCACTCCAATCGTCAGGTCGCTGGTAGAGGCACGACCACAATCACGGCGTTACCGTCCCTCCCCGTGCTGGATTTCCGCGCGCTCACGGACGCGCAGCTCGCGACGGCTGAGGCAATTTTCAACGAGTTCCGGTACAAGGAGCTGAAGCCGGCGTTTCTAGCGGACGCAGACGCGAATCGGGCGTTGCTGGACAGGCGCGTGGTGTGCGATCTGCTGGGGTTCGACGAGGAGACCTACGTTGGGGTGCGCCGGCTGGCGGCGAAGTGGTGCGCGGAGCCGAGCGTGCACGGGGGGAAGGGGCGGCCGAGGGGGTCGGGGCTGGTGGTGTAAGGGGGGCCTCTTCCCTTTTCCAAGGCCCTTGGGTCTACTTGTCGCCGTTGGTGATACGCTCGATCTCCGACTTCCTTTCGGCGTCGGACATGTTCGGCAGGCGCTTGGCTAGCTCCTGCTCGCCTTTCTGCCTGCCCTACTCCCGGCCTTTCATTCTCTGTTGCTTTTTGAATCTCTCTGCAAGCACTTCATACACCTCCATTCCGAAGTAGGTGGCGGCTCCCGCTACTACGACGCCTTATCTACTCAGGGATTTACTCTCGAGGTCAAGTGGTCGTCCTCATCAGACACACCGCTTTGCTCACCATTCGTTTTGGCGCAACTGAAAGGTAGCCGCAAAGAACAAGGCCAGCGCCGAAAACAACGCGAGGCCAACTTGTTCCATCCTAACGCCTGCGAACATGACCAACACTCCGTAAGCAATCAGCAGCACCGCAAGAATTAAACTGCCCATTGCACTCTCCCCTTATGACAAGATTGGCACTATCGCCGCCTTGAAAGTAATCGTGTCCGCTGGCAGGATCGCTGTTGACTATCAACCATCTGCTTTTGATTGTACCTCAAATGATGTTGGGGTCGACAATTGCGCTGACAGTCCTATCACAGTGTATGGAGTAATCGCGGGCATACGGACGTGGATGATCAAGGCAGTTGGGCAACTGACCCCACCCCTGGATTCCGGCCCCCGAGCCGGAATCCAGGGGTGGGGTCGGGACGACGGTTGGGCGGAGGGCTGCTTGCTTGGGGATGGGGCGTGGGGAGTGGCGGAGGAGGGAGTACCGGCGGCTTGCTGGTCAGGTGCTGTCGGCGTGAGGGGGCCTTAGATTCCTCGGCTACGCTCAGAATGGAGGGGTAGGGGCGCGCGGAGTGGCCGGGCTGGTGGTGCGCTGCTCGTGGGGGGAGTGTGAAAAATGAGGGGACCAGCGCAGTTGCTTGAGGTGGTAGAGGTGGACCGCTAGTTTTCTATGTCTCTCGAGTCTACTTGTCGCCGTTGGCGATGCGCTCGATCTCCGACTTCCTTTCTGCGTCGGACATGTTCAGCAGACGCTTGGCTAGCTCCTGCTCGCCTTCCTCCCGGCCTTTCATTCTCTGTTGCTTTTTGAATCTCTCTGCAAGCATTTCATACACCTCCACTCCAAAGTAGGTGGCCGCTCCCGCTACTACAACGGCCCATTCCATGTGCTGCAGTACAGCTATGGTGGTGGCTGCAAAGCTGTCAGTGTTCTTCTCCCAGACCTCGTACCTTAGAATCCAAGCCAGTCCGAGAGCGGTCAGGATGCCAAAAACGACGAAATAGCTGACCGTGGGTCGAAACGACACCGACTAGGGTTTCCTAACAGAGCAAATAGTCATCATTTACCATATGCTCATTCTGTCGCGCACTGTCAACGGCTTGGGGGGCGTGTGCGAGGTTGTGCAGACACCGGCGGGCGGGTTCGAGACCCACCCGTCCAGCGTCGAGAGACATCGTCGTCACCCCCATCCCTCCGGCAGGCTAAAGGCAGGCTCCAGCCTTCTCCCATCGATGGGGAGGGACTATTCACCCCCATCCTAACTTTCCCCCATCGAGGGGGAAGGGACATTACGGTAGGCTAGCGCTCGGCGTAGACTTCCTGGGCTACGCGGACGGCGTTGGCGGCGGTGGGCCAGCCGGCGTAGAAGGCCATGTGAACTATGACCTCGGCTATCTCTTCCCTGGTGACGCCGTTGTCCAGGGCGCGGCCTATGTGCCCACGCAGCTGCTCAGTGCGGTAGAGCGCGGTGAGAACGGCGACGGTGATGAGGCTGCGGTCGCGCTTGGAGAGCTCGGACCGCTCCCAGACGTCGCCGAATACGACGTCGGAGGTGAGCTCGGCGAGCTTGGGGGCTACTTCTGCCATGATTTCTCGAGAGGTGGTCAAGGTAGTTCCTCCAGTGGTTGGTGTGTCAGTTGGTCAGTGGTCAGTATTCAGGCGGGAAAGGGGCTCTCTGCACCCCCATCCTAACCTTCCCCCTGCGAGGTGGAAGGGACTTCGGCGGCCCAGGCTTGGAGGCCGCGGCGGAAGGCCAGGGCGCCCATGGGGGCGATGACGGCCTGCAGCGCCTCAAGGATTTCGCGGGGCGTGGCGCCCTCGTCCAGGGCGAGGCGGACGTGTAGCTGGATCTGCTCGACGTCGGCTCGCAGCGCGGCTTCCACCACTATCTGCAGCAGCTCTTTCGTCTTGCGGTCCAGCGTGCGCTGCCCGGTATACGTGGCCTCGATAAACTCGCCGTATCTCTGCGCCCATTCCAGGTCGACCTCGGCCATGATGCGGTGCATCTCCAGCGTGTAGCCGCGGCTCTCGTGCATCCGGGCAAGATAGTCGTTGGCATCTTCGGTGGTCATGGGTGTGCTCCTGGGTCTTGCCCCCATCCTAACCTTCCCCCTGCGAGGGAGAAGGGACTTTGAGATTTCTGCCCTACAGCACCACGACGGAGCGCAGCACCTCGCCGCGCTCCATTTTGTGGAAGGCTTCCTCGACGTCGCCGAGGCCGATGGTCTCCGAAACGAAGCCGTCCAGGTCCAGGCGGCCCTGCAGATACAAGTCTATGTACATTGGGAAGTCCCGCGTGGGCAGGCAGTCACCGTACCAGGACGACTTGAGCGAGCCGCCCCTGCCGAACACCTCTATCATCGGCAGCGTGACGGTCATGTCGGGGCTGGGCACGCCGACCAGCACGACAGTGCCCGCAAGGTCGCGCGCGAAGAACGCCTGCTCGTAGGTGGCGGGGTTTCCGACGGCCTCTATCGCCACGTTCACGCCATTGCCGCCGGTTAACTCGCGGATCGCCTCTATTGCGTCGGTTTGCGTGGAGTTCACGGTGTGGGTGGCGCCGAAGCCCTTGGCCCACTCCAGCTTGCGGTCGTCGATGTCGACGGCGATTATGGTGTGAGCGCCCGCGAGCCGCGAGCCGGCGATGGCGGCGTCCCCCACGCCGCCGCAACCTATGACGGCCACCGAGTCGCCGCGTGAGACGCCGCCGGTGTTGATGGCCGCGCCGAGTCCGGCCATGATGCCGCAGCCGAGCAAGCCCGCCGCCTCAGGACGGGCGCGGGGATCGACTTTGACGGCCTGGCCGGCGTCCACCAGGGTCAGCTCGGCGAATGCGCCGATGCCCAGCGCGGGCGAGACCGGCGAGCCGTCTGCGAGGGTCATCTGCTGGCGCGCGTTCCGGCTGTCGAAGCAGTACCAGGCCCTGCCGCGCAGACAGGAGCGACACGCGCCGCAGGGCGAGCGCCAGGCGAGGATCACGGAGTCGCCGACGGACAGGTGGGCGACCCCGTCGCCGATACTCTCCACCACGCCCGACGCTTCGTGGCCCAGGAAGAAAGGGAAGTCGTCGTTTATGGCGCCCTCACGGTAGTGAAGGTCGGTGTGGCAAACGCCGCACGCCTTCACGCGGACGAGCGCCTCGCCCGGCCCGGGATCGGGCACCAGTATCGTCTCGAGCGTGACGCCGGCGCCCTTGGCATGGGCGATGACTCCCTGTACTTCGTTAACCATGAGGGACCTCCACTAGAGCATTGATGAGTGCGGGCCGCGCACTACTCCTGCCCGTCGCCGACTACCGGCCTGCGAGCGGCACGCGGGCTTCCGGCGCCGGAGCCCGAAGTCCGCTGGGCCGTTGCTTCTCCACCCGAGCGTCGGCGCCCACCGCCGATGACGTATCCTAAAGGATTGGCGGACCTGCTTCCAACCGGCGCGGGCTCGCGGCGGCGGACAGTCTCGGGCGGCGAGGGCTTGCGGGCGAGCAGGAACAGCACTCCCCCTATGCAGTTGAGCCCCGCGAGTATCATGAAGGCCAACGTGTAGTTGCCATAGATGTCGTGCAGGTAGCCCGGGAAGACCGGCGCCGCCAGCAGGAGCACGTTCATCGGCACCTGCGAAATGCCCATGATGGTGCCGAAGGAGCGCCGCCCGAAGTATTCGCCGCGGATGGAGGTGGTGAGCGGACTGCGGCCACCGAAGCCGATGCCGAACAGCACCGCGAACGCGAAGGCCATCCAGATCTGCGTGGCGAATGTGAGCACCAGCAGCGACGACGCCTGGATGATGGTGAAGATGAACAGGCCCACGTTCTTGGGAATCCTGTCACCGATGTAGCCGCCGATGATCTGGAAGATCATGGAGGAGACTGTGTAGGTGGATACTACCCAGGCGGCCTGGGGCAGGGTGAGGCCCTGGTCGGTGAGCATGGGCGCCAGGTGGGCCATGATGGCGATGATTGCCATTGAGGTGAAGCCGTGGCCGACCGCGATCAGCCAGAAGGTGCGTGTGCGAAGCGCCTGCGACGCGGTGAACTCGGTCGTGGGGGACAGCGGGCTCGCGCGGCCGGAACTGTCGCGGCGCTGCTCCACCTCTTCGGGGCGTTCCCCGTCCGGCAGCATGCCATAGTCTTCCGGGCGGTTGCGCATGACTCGCGAAATGGGGAAGGCGAGGCCTATGGCCGTGAGTCCGATAATCACGGCGGTCATGCTCCAGCCCAGGTTGTCGTCCATGGGGTCTACGGCCCAGGCTATGACCGGGATCAGCCATAGTGCGCCGAACTTCGCTACGGACGCCGACCAGCCCATCGCCTTGGAGCGGTTGCGGCTGAACCAATTGTTGAGCATGGCGTTCAGCGGGAGCCAGCCGCCAATCCCCTGGCCGAGCGCCATGATGAGGAACGCGACGTAGAACATCCACAGAGAACTCACCTGGGACATGAACAGGAAGCCCCCGCCCATGATGGTGAGTCCGATGAGCACCATGCGGCGGGTGCCCATGCGGTCCACGAGCCAGCCCTCAACAGGGCCGAGGATGCCACCCTCTATGCGGGTGAAGGCGAACGCGAGGGATAGCTGGGTGCGATTCCAGCCGAACGTGCTCTCCATCGCAACGAACCACATGCCCATGGAGTGGAAGAGCGGTACGCTGGTGATGATGTGGGTGAAGCCGGTGGCCGGGACGAGCCACCAGCCGTAGTAGGCGCCTCGGATGCGTTCGGTGGCTATTCTGAACAGACTCAGCAAAGCTCTGTCGCGTCCCTTCCGCGCGTGGGCATGAGATTGGCGGTGGTCGCACGCCGAACGCAGGCCAGTATACCACAGCAACGACGGGCGCTCGGCCCGCCCGGTCTGGCTAGCCGCGGCGGAACTGGCGTATACTTAAGCTAGGCGGAACGCCTAGACAATCTTCGGGGAGGTACGGTCGAAGACATGATAATGGTTCGGCGAGTGTACATGCCCAAGCCGGGCGAGGGCGGCAAACTGCTCAGGATCGTGAGGCAGATCAACGCGGAGACTGTGAAGGCGGGATTTCCGCCGCTGACGATTTTCACGCAGACTCACGGTCCGCACGGAATGGTGGTCACAGAGCAGCAATGGGAATCGCTCGCCGCCTACGAGGAGTCCCGCGACCGGGTGCGGCAGACGCCGGCCATAACGGGCAGTTTCAGCGAGGCTTACCCACTTTTGGCCGAGACGCACCATACCGAGATCTACCGCAGGGTGGAGTAGGGGGGACTCGCGCTCAATTTCACTGGATTGAATCCGACTCTACACCTGGGGCCGCCAAGCAATCGCTCTAGATTCTTCGGCCACGCTCGGAATGACCTGTGGAGTCGTGTGGAGAATGACACGCGCAGTCGAGGACGACAGAGAAGAGCGAAAGGAAAACGAATTGGCGACTGAACTACACATCGAGATAAGGGAGCTGGTGAAGGAGCGGTACGCCGAGGTGGCCAGGTCGGCCAACGACTGTTGCGCGGACTCGTGCTGCGCGACGGAGACGAATCTGTACACGCTGCAGGAGGTGGAGGGTCTGCCTACGGAGGCGGTGATGGCGTCGGCCGGCTGCGGCAACCCGACCGCGATAGGGGCGCTGAACAGTGGTGAGACAGTGGTGGACTTCGGAAGCGGGGGAGGAATCGACTGCTTCCTGGCGGCCAGGGCCGTGGGACCGGACGGCCGCGTAATCGGCGTGGACATGACGGCAGACATGGTGTCGCTGGCGCGCGCCAACGCGGTCAAGCTGGGTGTCACAAACGTCGAGTTTCACCTGTCGGAGATGGAGAGCACGCCGATACGCGCCGCAAGCGTGGACGTGATCATCTCCAACTGCGTGATCAACCTGTCCCCGGACAAGGACGCGGTGTTCCGGGAGGCCTTCAGGATTCTCAAGCCGGGAGGACGTGTCTACATATCCGACATGTTGCTGGTTAATGAGCTGCCTGAAGAGGCCAAGGCTGACATGAGCAACTGGGTGTCGTGCCTGGGAGGCGCCGAGCCGGTCGAAGTCTACCTTGGGAGGATGCGGGCCGCCGGATTCGACCACGTAAGGATTACGTCGGACACGCCGTGGGAAGGCAGCGACCGCTGGGCGTCCTACGCGCACAGTATGAACGTACTGGCGCACAAGCCGGGCTAGAGCGGTCGCCGACTGGAAGGGTCGGCTGTTCGCACTTCGCCACGAACTGCCACAAGAAAGGAGAAGCGCCGGGGCGGGCGCTTCTCCTACTTTCGTTCCGGTCTTGGCGCCTCGGCGCGTTAAGCGACAGGCCGCCGTCGGTTAGACGTGGCTTTCCTGTCCGTGAGACCCCTGCGGGGCGTAGTTGGGGCTGGCGGTCTGGCCCCGATTGTCGACACGCAGAGAGTCGATACCCCGGCGCACCTGGCCGAGGACGTCGGCGAGGTGGGACTCCAGGTTGAAGAGCACTTCGCGGGCGTACTGGTCGGCGCCCTCTCTTCGCATCGCGGCGGCGATGTCGGACTCGCCCATGAAGCGCTGAGCGCGGCGCTGGGCGTCGTCGATGATCTGGTTGGCCTCCTGGCGAGCCTTCTCCTTCATCTGTTCCGCCAGTTCCTCCGCCTCCCTGAGAACCTCGTTCTCACTGACCCTGGAGTTGAACTCGCTCTCGGCCGCATTGGTGAGGGAAGAGGCCTCTTGTTCGGCGACACCCTTGATGCGCTGCGCCTCGAGATAGGCCTGGCTGATGATGCTGTCCTTCTGCTTGAGTATCTCCTCCGATTCCTGGATGTTCGCGGGAACCGAGCGGCCTGCCAGCTCGGCCATTTCGATGAGGCGCTCGAGTTGGTCGATTTCCACCATCACCTTGCGGCGGAAGCCGGGCATCCTGGTGCCCATGGCCGCCATTTGCCTCAATTCGTTGGAAACTGCGTTGATGCTGCTAATGATGCTCCCTCCTTGTGTTCGCGCTAATCATTCGCCTATCGCCTATCGATTTCGTGATGGTAAGAGTCTGGCCTGGAGCGCCTCGGCAACGTGGGGCGGCACGAGGTTTTCGACATTGGCCCCTAGTGTTACGACCTCTTTGATTCGACTTGAAAACACGAACTGGTAGTCCAGCGAGCTCATCATGCATACCACGTCAATTTCGGGGTCCAGGTTGCGCCACATCAACGCCATTTCGAACTCCAATTCGAAGTCGAAGCCTGCTCTGAGACCCCTGAGAATGAACTGGGCGTCCTGGCGGTGGGCGACCGTAGGCGCGAGTCCCGTGAAAGGAACTACGTTTACGTTGGGCAGATGGTTCACGCTACGCTGGAACAACTCCACTCGCTCTTCGGTCGAAAACAACAGCGACTTCGTGGGTGGCGAGTCGTAGACGCAGATGATCAACTGGTCGAACAACCGCGAAGCTCGGGTGGCAATGTCGATGTGACCGTTGTGGGCCGGGTCGAAGCTGCCTGGGTATATCGCTCTAGCCACCAGTTTCACCTACCGCATAGAAGGTAATCGACGTGTCACCGTACCGTCGGCTATCAAATTGTCTCAAGCTGCCGTAACCATTTTCGAGCGGCTCATTGCTGTGGTGTTCGGCAACCACCACGCCGCTGTCTGCCACCAAGCCCCGCTCGGCCAGCCGCGGTAACATTGCCTGCCACGGAACCGACTGGTACGGCGGATCGGCCAACACCAGCCCGTACTCTCCGGCAATGCCTCCAAGCATCCGCTCCACCGTCCCGCACAGGACCCTGCTTCGCTTGTCCATGTCCAAGTCGCCCAGGTTGCGGGCCAGTTGGCGGCACCTTCTGCCGTTGGACTCTACGAAGTCGGCCCAGGCCGCGCCTCTGCTCAGCGCCTCGATGCCAAGGGCGCCGGTCCCGGCGTACAGGTCGAGCACTCGCACTCCCTCTATGGCTGACCGGCCCAGAATCGAGAACAACGCGCCACGCACCCTTTCGGACGTTGGCCGCAGACTTCGTTCGCGGTCCGTGCGGATCAGTCTTCCTCTGTGCGTTCCTCCCGAAATCCTGACGCTCATGGGCCGCGTGGCCCTCCACCTTTGGCCTGCCACGCCGCTTCGCCCCAGCGCCGGCCGCGATAGCGATTGAAATGCGCGAGCCACGGTCAACAGGCGAGTGGCCGGGAGGGACTCCGCGACGCTAACAAAGGTTAACAATGGCCAAAATCATGATTAAAGCGCATTTTGGACACATTTTTGACGAGTTAAGGACTTATGCGAAGTCTGGACACGACCGCGCACTCAAGGCGGTTTTACATTGACTATAGGCCGCGTTAGAATATTTCGACTCAGAGGTTGCTCAAAACACGCCGCGGTTTTCGGGTTGCCGCCCCGCGCGCAGTTCGGAGGGCTCGCGATTCGCTATGCAGGAAGACAATGAACTGATGAGTGTTCGGCTGGCGAAGCTGGACAGGCTGAGGGACAAAGGTATCGACCCTTATCCGCACCGGTTCAAGCGGACGCACACGGGTTCCGACGCCGCGGCACTCTTCGAAGCCGCCGAGACCGAGGCCGGTGACACCGAAGCGCGCACCGGGCCTGTATCCGTCGCGGGCCGTATAGTCGCGCTCAGGGGCATGGGCCGGGCGACGTTCATCGACCTGCTCGACGGCTCTGGTCGCATGCAGGTGATGCTTCGCCGCAACGTGCTGGAAGAGGACTACGGCATACTCGAAGACCTCGACCTTGGAGACTGGATTGGAGTGAGCGGGGAAGTGTTCAGAACGCGCACGGGCGAAGTCACGGTCGAGGCGGGCTCCCTGAGGGTACTCTGCAAGTCGTTGCGCCCGCTGCCGGAGAAGTGGCATGGCCTGGTGGACGTCGAGGCGCGCTACCGGCAGCGCTACCTGGACCTGATCGCCAACGAAGAGGCGCGACACACCGCCACGCTGCGGCCGCGCATAGTGTCGGCGATCCGGCGATTCATGGACGCGCGACGGTTCCTGGAGGTCGAGACGCCCGTACTGGTTCCTGTCGCGGCGGGAGCCATGGCTCACCCATTCGTCACGCATCACAACGCTCTGAACCGCGACCTGTTCCTGCGCATCGCCACCGAGCTGTACCTCAAGCGCCTCATCGTGGGTGGGCTGGAGAGGGTCTACGAGATTGGCAAGGTGTTCCGCAACGAGGGCGTGGACCAGGACCACAGCCCGGAGTTCACGATGATGGAGAGCTACGAGTCGTTCGCGGACTACAACGACGTCATGTTGATGGTGGAAGAGCTCGTTTCCGGCGTGGCAACGGAGATAACCGGCAGTCCGGTGGTCGAATTCGGCGGGCGTACCATCGATTTCACTCCACCCTGGCCCAGGCTCGGCTTCCGCGAGCAGGTCATCAAGTACAGCGGCATAGACTTCCTGGAGTACCCGGAAACCGAGGACCTGAAGGAGGCGATGCGTGACGTTGGCGTGGACGTGTCGCAGCAGGTGAGCAGAGGCGGGCTGCTCGACAAGCTCATATCGTCCAAGGTGGAGCAACACCTGGTGCAGCCCACCTTCCTCATCGACTTTCCCATCGAGATGTCGCCGCTATCCAAGAAAAAGGCGGGTAGCTCCAGTTTGGTGGAGCGGTTCGAGGGTTACGCGGCGGGCATGGAGTTCTGCAACGCCTTCACCGAGCTGAACGACCCGATCGATCAGCGCCGGCGCTTCGAGGAGCAGGAAGACGTGCGGGAGGAGTTTGAGGGAGAAGAGACCGATAGGCTCGACGAAGACTTTCTGGTCGCTATCGAGCACGGGATGCCGCCCACCGGCGGGCTTGGACTGGGAATCGACCGGTTGACCATGCTGCTGTCAGGGCGCCAGAACCTGCGCGAGGTGGTGCTGTTCCCGCAGCTCCGCACGCGGTAGTCGTCCAGTCGCAAGTCTTGTCCTGGTAGGGCGACAGTTCCCCTCTAAGCACAATTCGCGTCAGGCGAATGAAGCGGATTTGACGTCTTGATTAGCTTTCCGAGACGACGGCAGAGGAGGCTGGCGTGTCCACATCACGGACGGTCGACGTAGCGATTGTCGGCGGCGGCGTGATAGGCAGCGCCACCACGCTGTACCTGTCGATGCGGGGCTTTTCCTGCAAACTGTTCGAGCAGCGCGAGTTTGGCTGGGGCGCGTCCGGCGCGACAGCGGGCGTCGTTGGGCCGCTGTGGCACGTGCCGCATACGCACGAGGCCGCCATGGCGCTCGGACTCAGCAGCCTGCGCGAGTTTCCGCGGCTGAACGAGGCGCTGGCCGACACGGGTGTGTCCACCGGGTTCCGCCAGTCCGGCATCCTCAACATCGCCCGCACTGAGGCGGACGCGCAAACGCTGAGGGAAGGGCTGACCTGGCAGGGGGAGCTTGGGCTGGGCGTGTGCTGGGTGGACGGAGAAGAGGTTTCGGAGTTGGAGCAGCACGTCGCGCCTGGCGCACTTGGTGGCGTTTACTCTCCCCGGGAGGGCTTTGTTCACGGGCTCTCCTTCGTGCGCGCTATGGTCAGTGCGGCGGCGACTGTGTACGGCGCACGACTCGCCGAGGGTGTGGAGGTGGGCGGGCTTATCACGGAAGGCGGCCGCGTGGTTGGAGTGCAGTCGAGCGAGGGCCGTCTGTACGCGGATCACGTCGTGCTGGCGGCCGGGCCGTGGAGCGGCTTGGCGGGTCGATGGCTCCCGCAGGCGCTGCCGGTGCGACCCGCGAAGGGCCAGCGTCTGCTTCTGCGCAAGCCCGGATTCATGCCCTCCATGCCCGTGCGCGACTATGGCAGATACGTTATGCCGCAGCCGGACGGAAGCATACTCGTGGCCGCCACCCGCCACGAGGGCGAGTTCGACAACCGGGTCTCGGCTGACGCCGTGGGCGAGCTGCTGGCTGACGCCGGGCGGGCGTTTCCCTTGCTGCGCGATGCGGAGTTCGCGGGGGCGATAGCGCGCGTGCGTCCCGCCTCGCCCGACGGCCTCCCCATCATCGGCCCTGTGCCCGGATGGGAAGGGCTGATCCTGGCCTCGGGCCACGACTCGGCGGGCGTCATGCTGGCGCCGGGAACGGCGCAGCTTGTGACGGACTATCTCGTGAGCGGCGACGCAGCGCCGCTGGGGCCTTTCGGGTTGTCGAGGTTTGACACGGACGGAGCGAAGGGGCGTCCGCCCCGATCCTAGCCTTCCCCCGTGCGAGGGGGAGGACGTCACCCCCATCCTAACCCTACGGCAAGCTCAGGGCAGGCTCTTCCCCCATCAAGTGGGAAGGGACTTCTAGAAGGCTCATTCCCAATGCCTACCTCTGCGAGGGGGAAGGGGCCGTTGGCGCCCTCACCCTAACCGTCTCCCTCAAAGGAGAGGTGATCGATCAGTTCCGGACCAGCCCCAGCGTGATCTCCTCGCCGTCGACGCTCAGCGTGGCGGTGTGCGCCCCGTCCGGCGCCGGCGCGTCCACCAGGTCGTCGCTGAGCGTCTCGCGACGCACGTAGTCGCCGTGCGCTGCCAGCACCTCGCTCAGCGTGTCGCCGCACCGATAGTAGGCGATGATGTGGTCAGCGATGTCGAACTGCGCCTCGCGGCGAAGGTTCTGCACCTGGTGCACCAGCTCGCGGGCCATGCCCTCCAGCGCCAGCTCGCGGCTGACAGCCGTGGATACGGCCAGAGTGTAGCCCCCCTCCGAGGCCACCGAGAAGCCCTCCCGCTGGGCAGAGTTCACCAGGATTTCTTCAGGCAGCAGGTCGTATCCCTCGACGTCAACCGTATTGCCTGCCAGGACGCTTTGCCGGATGGCGCTGGCGTCGGCCGTCTTCAGGCCCTCTATGATGTAACGCATCTCCATGCCGTACTTGGGACCCAACAGGGGCATGTTGGCCTGCACGCTGAACTCCATCACCTCGGACTCGTCGATAGTGGACACGCTCTTTACGTTGAGCTCGTCGCGCACCTGGGCGACCACCTGGTCCAGCCGGGCCGACTCCTCCGGCGAACGCAGCACCACGAGGGCGCTATCGAGCGGCTGGCGCACCTTAAGGCCCGCCTTGCTGCGCGCCGCTCGTCCCAGGCTGGAGAGACGCATGGCAAGCCTCGTCGCCTCCGCCAGCTCCTCGTCGACTAGGGCCTCATCGCACACCGGGTAGCTATCCAGGTGCACACTCTCGCGCCCGCCCGCGCCGTTCGCGGCCAGATTGCGGTACATCGACTCTGAGACGAACGGCACGATGGGCGCCAGCAGCCTCGTGAGCGTGACCAGGCATTCGTACAGCGTCGAGTGGGCAGCCAGCTTGTCCTCGTCCGCGTCGGACTTCCAGAAGCGGCGGCGGCTCCGGCGGACGTACCAGTTGGACAGGTACTCGACGAATCGTTCCGCGGCACGGCTCGCGCGTTCAGGCTCGAAGTTCTCCAGCGCGTTGGTCATCTCGCGCACGAGGATGTTCAACTCGGAGATTATCCACCGGTCGAGTTCCGGGCGCCTGGGCGCCTCCGGCGCGGGCGTCGACGGGTCGAATTCGTCGATGTTGGCGTAGGTCACGAAGAAGGAGTAGACGTTCCACAGAGGAATCAGGAAGCGGCGGCGCACCTCGTCCGCGGACCGGAACCCGAAATTGACGTTCAGGGCCGGATTGTGGCGCGAGTACAGCCAGCGCATCGAGTCTACGCCCATCCGCTCCGCGGCGTCCTCGAACCAGATCGCGTTGCCCTTGCTCTTGTGCATCTCCTCGCCATTCTCGTCCCGCATCAGCGCGTAGCTGAACACGGTCTTGCAGGGCTCGGAGTTCTCGAGCGCGGTGCTCATCGTGAGCAGGGAATAGAACCAGTTTCTGAACTGGCCCGGGAAGCTCTCCGATATCCAGTCGGCGGGGAACCAGTCCTTCCAGTAGTCCCTGTCCTGCCGGTAGCCCAGCGTCGAAAACGACACGATGCCGGCGTCCAGCCAGGGGTTGCCAACGTCCGCGATTCGGGACACGTGAGCGCCGCACTGCGGACACTCGATCTTAACGGCGTCGATCCAGGGCCGGTGCGGCGAGTGGCCGCTGAACTCGTCCCATCCCTCCACGGCGCGCCGCTCCAGCTCCTCCTCGCTTCCAATCACGTCGAAATTACCGCAGTCGCACTTGAAGATGGGCAGCGCGAGGCCCCAGTAGCGCTTCTTCGAGATCATCCAGTCATCCATATTGCGCAGCCAGTCCAGCTCGCGCTCCAGTCCGAACGAGGGGATCCAGCGGATGTTTCGAGTCACGTCGGCAATCTGGTGGCGCAGGTCGTTCATGGAGATGAACCACTCGTCCACGAGCCGGAACACCAGCTCGGAGTCGCACCGCCAGCAGACGGGGTAGCGGTGGGAGTACTGGTCGAGCCGGTAGAACACGCCCTTTTCGCGAAGGCTGTCGTATATGGGCTTGTTCACGTCATAGACGTTCGTGCCGGTCAGCCAGTCGAATCCGTCGACGAAGTCGCCGAACTCGTCGAGCGGCGCGATGGTGTCCAGCTCGTGCTCCTTGCCCAGCGCGAAGTCCTCTTTGCCCGCCCCCGGCGCGATGTGGACAATGCCTGTGCCCTCCGTCTCGCTGACATCTTCCCAGGCGATGACGCGGTGTTCCACCCCGCGCTGCGCGGTCAGCTCGTCGAACGGCCCCCTGTAGCTTCGTCCCACCAGCTCGCTGCCGGCCATCTCGGCTAGCGTTTCGGTCTCGCCACGGAGCAGAGGCAGCAGCTCCTTGACGAGGTACACGGTGTCCTCCCCGGCGCGCGCCTTAACGTAGGTCTTTTCCGGGTGAACCGCCGCGGCGACGTTGGAAGTGAGCGTCCAGGGGGTGGTCGTCCACACAAGCAGAGAGGCGTCCTCGTCCAGGAGCGGGAACTTGACGTACAGCCCTGGATGGACGATCTCCTTGTAGCCCTCCGTCACGATCTCGTGTTCCGACAGTCCAGTGCCGCAACGGGGGCACCAGGGCATCACGTCGCGGCCCTCGTACAGCCAGCCGCGCTCGTGGCACCTCTTCAGGAACTGCCAGATGGTGTAGTTGTTCTCGTCGGCCATCGTGTGGTACGAGTCGTCCCAGTCCATCCAGTACGCGAGACGCTGGGACTGGGAGGAGATGACGTCCGAGAAGCGCCGGACCCGTTCCTTGCACAGGTCGACGAACTTGTCGATGCCGTAGGCTTCGATGTCGCGCTTGGACTTGAAACCAAGTTCCTTTTCGACCTCGACCTCTATCCACAGACCCTGGCCGTCGAAGCCGTTCTGGAAGCGCTGCCTGTAGCCCTGCATGTTGCGGAACCGCAGGAACAGGTCCTTGTAGGTTCGGCCCCAGGCGTGGTGTACGCCCATGGGGTTGTTGGCGGTGATCGGGCCGTCGATAAACGAGTACCGCTTGTCCGCTCCGGAATTGCGTTCGCGGTACTTGCGGGGGATGTCGTTTTCGTCCCACCACCGCAGCAAGTCTCGCTCGAGTTCCGGGAAGTCCACCCTGGCGTCTACCTGCTTGAACATCTCTTGAAACCTCGACTGTCGTAGTCTCTTCGCGGCGGCGCGGAGCCTGCTCCGCGGCAACAAAAAAGCCCCCGCCCCTGAGGGACGAGAGCTGTGTCGCTTCCCGCGGTACCACCCTGGCTTCCCCGCCGTCACAATGCGACGGCGGGACACTCGATCTGCCCGGCGGCGCTCCGCGCATACGGGCCGCCCGGCTAACGGTGGGCGAGTCCGTCGGCGCCTACCGTCGCGCCAGTGGCAGGGCAACTCGATTGCCACACGCTTGCCGGCATCGGTTTCGGGCCGAGGCTCGGGAGTGATATTCGGCGCCGCGCTCCGCGTCCGCTCTCACCGCGGCCCCACTGGCATGAGGCCTGCTCGGACTCGCTGTGCGCCCGCTCTGCGCCTACTCGTCTCCGTCTTCGCCTTTGTGCACTCCGTTGGACGACGCCCCCGTGCGGGGCGATTCGCCAAGTCGGAGTATAGAGCAGGGCTGGCATGGATGTCAATAGAGGTACTAGGCCCCAGATCCACCGCCTAGTTGCAAAAGGAGGCCTCGTTGGAGCCGGCTGTAAAGCCGGCTATGATGGTAGGTAACAACAACAACCCATCACCAACGAGGTGCGACTATTATGCAGCAAGCAACGCTTCCTTTCCACTACGCAGAGGAGACCGAGTCTACTGGTATGACGGCGTTGTCGGGGTTGCCGGCATACCTGGACCTGGCGTTTGTTGCGCGACTGGGGCAGTCGGTGCGCCGTCACGTGGGAGTGAGAGAGGGCACACAGGGGTGGACGGACGCCCAGAATGTGACGGCGCTTGTGATGCTCAACCTGGCCGGTGGTGAGTCGGTGGATGACCTGCGGCTGCTGGAGAAGGACGAGGGGCTGGGCAGGGCGCTGCTCACCGCGGAGACTCACGGGGTGCGGCGGGCAGAGCGCAGGGCGCAGCTCAGAAGGTGGCGTAAGGAGCGTAGCCGCACTGTGCCGTCGCCCACGGCGGTGTTCAGGTATCTGGACCGTTTCCACGACGAGGCTGAGGAGGCCGGGAGACGGTCTCGCAAGGCGTTCATACCGGCGGCCAACGACGCGCTGAGAGGGCTTGGGAAGGTCAACGCGGACCTGGTGAGGTTCGCGGGAGGCCATTCAGGACACACCGAAGCGACATTGGACATGGACGCCACGCTGATAGGGACGCACAAGCGGCAGGCGTGCTTCTGCTACAAAAAGCACAAGGCGTACCAGCCGTTGACCACCTACTGGTATGAGGCGGACCTTGTGGTGCACTCCGAGTTCAGAGACGGCAACGTGAACGCGGGCTACGAACAGCTCAGGGTGTTGAAGGAGTCGCTGGAGTGTCTGCCCCCAGGGGTGAGCAAGGTGATGATGAGGTCTGACTCGGCGGGCTACCAGAAGGAGCTGTTGAAGTACTGCGCCGAGGGGCGGGATGAGCGGTTCGGAGTGATCGAGTTCTGTGTGGGAGTGAACGTGATGGCCGAGTTCAGGGCGGCGGTGAGTGAGGTAGAGGAGGAAGGATGGCACGACCTGTACAGGACAGAGGGTGAGCAACGAGAGGCCACAAGACAGCAGTACGCCGAGGTGTGCTACGTGACCAGTTGGACGGGATACAGCAAGAACAGTCCCGACTACAGGTTCATCGCGATAAGGGAGCGTATGCCGAACCCGCCGCTGTTCGACATGGATGGGGAGAAGCTGTCGGTTCCCGTTATGGAGATGGGGGATGGCAAATTGTACAAAGTGACGGGGATGGTGACGAACCGAGAGCTGCCTGGGGATGAGTTGGTCCGGTGGTACAGGCAGAGGTGCGGCAAAGGGGAGGAGGTCCATTCGGTGCTGAAGGAGGATCTTGCGGGGGGCAGGCTGCCGTCGGGGAAGTTCGGGTCGAACGCGGCGTGGTGGGCTATAGTGGTGTTGGCGTTCAATCTGAACTCAGCGATGAAGCGGCTGGTGTTGGGGGAAGAGTGGGTGAGCAAGCGTCTGAAGGCGGTGCGCTTCGGCGTAATCTGCGTTGCGGGGCGAGTGGTCAGACACGCAAGGAGGCTCATCATCCGTCTCGCGAGAGGACACCCAACCCATGACCTGCTCGTGAGTGCGCAACGCAGGATACACGCTCTGGCAAACACGCCGCTCCGGGCCTGATTCTCCTCAGGAATCCACCCACACTCGAGATGACTGAACCGAAGTCGTCGGCTTCGCCGTGTCCGAAACTCGCCCAAAACCCTCCAACTACCCTCTCAGGAACCGCCTCACGCCCCCAGACCGTCGCATCGACCTTCCCCACGCCAACTGACCGGCCCCAAAACGCACATTCACCCTCGCCAACCCACCACACCCCCCCCCCCGCCGCGGTTAGGCGGTGGATCTGGGTAGGCCCAAATCCACCGCCTAGTTGCAAAGGAAGGCCTCGTTGGAGCCGGCTGTAAAGCCGGCTATGATGGTAGGTAACAACAACAACCCATCACCAACGAGGTGCGACTATTATGCAGCAAGCAACGCTTCCTTTCCACTACGCAGAGGAGACCGAGTCTACTGGTATGACGGCGTTGTCGGGGTTGCCGGCATACCTGGACCTGGCGTTTGTTGCGCGACTGGGGCAGTCGGTGCGCCGTCACGTGGGAGTGAGAGAGGGCACACAGGGGTGGACGGACGCCCAGAATGTGACGGCGCTTGTGATGCTCAACCTGGCCGGTGGTGAGTCGGTGGATGACCTGCGGCTGCTGGAGAAGGACGAGGGGCTGGGCAGGGCGCTGCTCACCGCGGAGACTCACGGAGTGCGGCGGGCAGAGCGCAGGGCGCAGCTCAGAAGGTGGCGTAAGGAGCGTAGCCGCACTGTGCCGTCGCCCACGGCGGTGTTCAGGTATCTGGACCGTTTCCACGACGAGGCTGAGGAGGCCGGGAGACGGTCTCGCAAGGCGTTCATACCGGCGGCCAACGACGCGCTGAGAGGGCTTGGGAAGGTCAACGCGGACCTGGTGAGGTTCGCGGGAGGCCATTCAGGACACACCGAAGCGACATTGGACATGGACGCCACGCTGATAGGGACGCACAAGCGGCAGGCGTGCTTCTGCTACAAAAAGCACAAGGCGTACCAGCCGTTGACCACCTACTGGCATGAGGCGGACCTTGTGGTGCACTCCGAGTTCAGAGACGGCAACGTGAACGCGGGCTACGAACAGCTCAGGGTGTTGAAGGAGTCGCTTAAGTGTTTGCCCTCAGGGGTGAGCAAGGTGATGATGAGGTCTGACTCGGCGGGCTACCAGAAGGAGCTATTGAAGTACTGCGCCGAGGGAAGGGATGAGCGGTTCGGAGTGATCGAGTTCTGTGTGGGAGTGAACGTGATGGCTGAGTTCAGGGCGGCGGTGAGTGAGGTAGAGGAGGAAGGATGGCACGACCTGTACAGGACAGAGGGTGAGCAACGAGAGGCCACAAGACAGCAGTACGCCGAGGTGTGCTACGTGACCAGTTGGACGGGATACAGCAAGAACAGTCCCGACTACAGGTTCATCGCGATAAGGGAGCGTATGCCGAACCCGCCGCTGTTCGACATGGATGGGGAGAAGTTGTCGGTTCCCATTATGGAGATGGGAGATGGCAAATTGTACAAAGTGACGGGGATGGTGACGAACCGAGAGTTGCCTGGGGATGAGTTGGTCCGGTGGTACAGGCAGAGGTGTGGCAAGGGTGAGGAGGTGCATTCGGTGCTGAAGGAGGACCTTGCGGGGGGCAGGCTGCCGTCGGGGAAGTTCGGGTCGAACGCGGCGTGGTGGGCGATAGTGGTGTTGGCGTTCAATCTGAACTCAGCGATGAAGCGGCTGGTGTTGGGGGAAGAGTGGGTGAGCAAGCGTCTGAAGGCGGTGCGCTTCGGCGTAATCTGCGTTGCGGGGCGAGTGGTCAGACACGCAAGGAGGCTCATCATCCGTCTCGCGAGAGGACACCCAACCCATGACCTGCTCGTGAGTGCGCAACGCAGGATACACGCTCTGGCAAACACGCCGCTCCGGGCCTGATTCTCCTCAGGAATCCACCCACACTCGAGGCGACTGAACCGAAGTCGTCGGCTTCGCCGTGTCCGAAACTCGCCCAAAACCCTCCAACTACCCTCTCAGGAACCGCCTCACGCCCCCAGACCGTCGCATCGACCTTCCCCACGCCAACTGACCGGCCCCAAAACGCACATTCACCCTCGCCAACCCACCACACCCCCCCCCCGCCGCGGTTAGGCGGTGGATTTGGGTAGGGATGTGGACCGTTTTGGCGCTTCACAACTAGCACACCGCGATGTCGCAGAACTCTATAGCATTCCACTCCGGCCTCCTCATAGAGAGCCAACACCGCCTCGTGGTACTTCCTGTCGGTTCTGTCGCCAGTGCCGTTGTTTCTATAGTGGCGTTCGAATGCGGGATGGGCCGTGTGGGCTGAGCCTCCCGGAGAGTGCATGTAAGGTGGATCCACCACCACGCAGTCTATTGCTCCGTCCTGGTACGGGAGAGCCCTGCAATCTACACCTTCTCGAATGTCAGTAGCGAGAACTAGGTCCCTGCCCTGTGGAGCATTCCTCCAGAACACCCCTTCTCCATACGTGACGTCCGCAATAACGCTTTGCGGGGCGACATAGACATATGGGTCAAGTATCTGGGGGAGTACGTCCTCATTGCCTCCCACATATGCACTCAAGACGAGGTCATTTGTGGGTTCACCAATGCGAACGCGTCGCTTAGGCGGTACGTCATCGACGTTCAGAGCCTGCGCCTCCTGCGGCATCGAACGATCTGTCTCGTGCGCGGAATCAGGCTCTCGAGACGCGCCTGGGAATTGCCAACTGTGTTGGTAAGACGTATGCAACTCACTTCCGTTCGCAACTCCCTCCCTTGTTCAGATAGCTCCATCAGAGGCTAGACCTTAGGCATTCACGGTCGGCCATTTGCTGTCCGTCTTGACAATCTATCAGTACAGAGGAGCTTCCTACCGTCATTGAACTCCATTCTAGGTTCAAACGTTCGGGTGTGTCGAAGTAAGTCTTAGTCAGGAGCCTGTTCAGGATTACCAGGTGCGCCCTGAACCGCCTCTCTCCCATGAACAGCCTGCCCTCCCGCCCAACCCTGGACCCACCGCCATCGCCCTGCGTTCGCCATATTGCCAGGCCAATGTCCACGAGGCGCCCCATTGCACACCCCGGCCTCGCCTCTTCGCCCACGCCCGACCCCATTCGCGACCGGTACCCCGAAAAAACGTCACTTTCCAGCGCCACCCGTTCACGGTCCTGCCCCATCCAACCCCACGCACGCCCCGCCTATCCCCACGCCTGCGCGATTTCTTCCCATCAGTCCGCCCCAGTCTGCGAAAATCGCCGACGCTCTTGAACCTGACGCACATCCGTGCTATCCTCGACCACGCGAGGGACCGACCCCGTCGCCCGGAAACTTACACCCGAACGGGATAAGGCCCCGGGCAACCGTAGGTGCGTCGGTAACCGGCCACTGGCCACTGACCCGCCCCTGTCCTGCGGAGCCTGCCCTGAGCCTGTCCTATTCTGCCACGCGGCGTGACACTTATGCCCCAAATCGCCCACGCCAGCATTACAGAATTGCGCAGTACCGTCGTCACACTCAGCTACGAGTCGCACAGAATGTCGCAGAATCTAACAGAATTCACTTCCCGCCTTGGCGGGAACACCCTTGATGGGGGTGCCGAGTGATCTAAAGCAGGCTAGTGTGTTCGTGTTGATACGCGAGCGTTGCTCTGCTACGCTGCTTCATTGGCCGGCCTCTGAGGTTGGCAAGTCTCTGAGGAGATGACCTCAAATGACATCGACACAGCACTTCACGCCCGCTCTGTTCGAGTTTCTGGCTGATCTGGCGAAGAACAACAACCGCGAGTGGTTTCAGGCCAACAAGGCGCGCTACGAACGCGACGTTCGCGACGCGCTCGTGGACTTCGTCGCCGACTTTGGCGAACGGTTGCAGGAAATCAGCCCGCACATGGTTGCGGACCCGCGCCCGTCGGGCGGCTCGGTGTTTCGCATCTACAGGGACGTCCGATTCTCGAAGGACAAGAGCCCGTACAAGACGAATGCCGGCATCCACTTCCGCCACGAGGTGGGCCGCGAGGTCCACGGCCCGGGCCTGTACCTGCATCTACAGCCGGGAAGCGTGTTCGCGGGGGTGGGCATCTGGCGTCCCAATTCCGGCGCCGTCGGCAAGATTCGCGACGCTATCGTCGCCAACCCCGGCAGGTGGGCTCGAATTGTGGGCGACGCGGGGTTCACGTCGGTGTACTCGCTCGAGTCGGAATCGCTCAAGCGTACTCCCAGGGGCATAGATCCCGATCACCCGCTTATCGAGCACATCAAGCTCAAGTCGTTCGTGGCGCTGACCAACTTCACGGAGGAAGAGGCCTGCTCTCCGGACTTCATAGAAGTGTACGCGGACGCCTGCCGGACGGCCTCGCCGTTCGCGGAGTTTCTCACTACCGCAATAGGCCTCGATTGGTAATGGTCGAGGGCGTCGCGTGGGGGCGGCGCCGTGCGCCCCCACGCCGTGCGTGCCGCGTTGTAGCAGGTCGTTTGCCTTGACCCTATGATGCCTTGTTGCTAGAATGTGACGAATTTCTCAGAACATGGGGCATGATATGCTTGTAATCGGCCTTACGGGTGGTATCGGAACCGGCAAGTCCCTGGTTTCCCAAATACTCCAGGAGCACGGGGCCACCATCATCGACGCCGATCTGGTGGGCCACGAGGCCTACACGCCTCACACGGAGACGTGGCAAGTTGTGGTGGACACCTTTGGCGACGTGCTGGCCGAAGACGGCCAGATCGACCGCCGAAAGCTGGGCGGCATCGTGTTCAGCGACCCCAAGCAGTTGGAAAAGCTGAACGCCATCATGCATCCCCGGATGTACAAGATGATCGAGGAGCGCATCCATGGCCATCAGACCGGGGGCGCCGATACGATCGTCGTTGAGGCCGCCATCCTCATCGAGGCCAAGTGGACCCCCTTGGTTGACGAGGTATGGGTAACCACCGCGCCCGAGGACCAGGTGATCGATCGCATCAAGGGGCGCAACAACATGGGCGAAGAGGCCGCCCGAGCGCGCATCAACTCGCAGATGCCCTCCGACGAGAGGGCGCGGCACGCCGACGTGTTGATCGACAACAACGGCTCCATGAGCCAGCTAAAGGATACGGTAGACAATCTGTGGGAGAGCAGAGTGTCCGCAAACAAGGAGAGTAGCGACTAACAATGACCTCGACGACCAGGACGCTATACCGCAGCTACATCATCGAAGAGTACCACCTCGTCGAAGAGCCGTACTATGTTGCGACCAGCGACGAGATTGAGCTCTTCGAGGCCGCCTATCTGCAAAAGATTCCTCTGCTCTTCAAGGGCCCGACGGGTTGCGGCAAGACCCGCTTTGTCGAGTACATGTCGTGGAGACTGGGCCAGCCTCTGACGAAGGTGCTCCCCGCCGACCAGCAGGCGGCCGTGGACACCAACGGCGCCAACGTGCCGCTGGTGACCATCGCCTGCCACGAGGACCTCACGGCGAGCGACCTCGTGGGCCGCTACCTCCTGGAGGGCGACAGTACAGTGTGGATCGACGGCCCGCTCACGCGCGCAGTCAAGGCCGGCGGTATCTGCTACCTCGACGAGATCGTCGAGGCGCGCAAGGATACCACTGTGCTCATCCACCCGCTCACCGACCACAGGCGCATGCTGCCGGTCGAAAAGAGGGGCGAATTGCTCGAGGCCGCCGACGGGTTCCTGCTGGTGCTCTCGTACAACCCCGGTTACCAGAGCGCGCTCAAGGACCTGAAGCACAGCACACGGCAGCGCTTCCTGGCGATTGAGTTCGACTACCCGCCGCGAGACATCGAGGCCGAGATCGTCCGCCACGAGTCCGGCGTCGACGCGGGCACGGCCATGCAGCTGGCGAGGCTCGGCGAGAAGGTGCGCAACCTCAAGGAGCACGGCCTCGGAGAGGGCGCCAGCACCCGCTTGCTCATCTACGCGGGCAAGATGATCGCCCAAGGCATCAGCCCGCGCCGCGCGTGCCAGGTCGCCGTGAACTGGGCGGTGACCGACGACGCCACGGTGCAGCGGAGCATCGAAGAGCTCATCTTTTCGATTTTCGAGTAGGAGCTAGCCCCGGTCCATGCACCCTTCGTCACCATCTCGCCTGAGCGGACTGGCATAGATGGAACCTTCTCCGATCCCGGAGGTCCGTCGGCTGTTGTCCGAACACGGCGCAAAGGAGATCGACGACCCCTCACTCGCGCCCGCGGGTGTGATGATCCTCATCTATCCCAAAGACGGCGAGTTCTGCGTGCTTCTCAATAAGCGTTCGGAAAAGGTGGAGCATCACAAGGGTGAGATTTCGTTCCCCGGTGGGGGCAGAGACCCGGAAGACGGCTCGCTCGAGGCCACCGCGCTGCGGGAGACCCACGAGGAGATGGGCGTACGGCCCGAGGACGTTGAGCTGCTGGGGCGCATCGACGACATGGCCACCCGCAGCCGCTTTCTCATGCGCCCATACATCGGCACGATTCCCTACCCCTACGACTTCCGACCGTTCGAGGCGGAGGTCGCCGAGGTGCTGGAGGTTCCGCTCTCGACCCTGATGGACGAAGCCAACTTTAGAGAGGAAGTCAGAATCGTCGACGGCGAGTTGTCCGTTTCGCCGGCATACGCTTACAACGGTCACGTAGTTTTCGGAGCAACCGCGCGAGTTCTCAGCCAGTTTTTGGACTTGCTCCAGGCAGCGCCCACTCCGCTCAAGGAGGCCCTGTGGAACACAAGCCAGCCCTGACGCACGAAGAGATCAAGGAGGAAATCGGCCGCTTCCCAGCATCGGTGCTGGAAGAGATGGAGCGAGCCGAGGCCGCGATGCCAAAGTCCATGACGCCGGCGCAGAGCCGCGACTGGGCGTTCGCGGGGCTTGAGATCGCCCAGCAGACCGTCCGTTCATGGGAGTCCGCCGCCCAGTACTACAAGGTGAGCCCACAGGTTATCACCTACATGCCCTTCAACTACTTCGTGAAGTGGACGGAGTGCGGCGGCGCCCTGTGCAGCGAATCCCCCACGCTGGCCACGGCCTACTTCCTCGCCAGCCCGGGTTCCATGGCCAAGCTGAGGTCTCGCCACATTGAGAGTTGGTCCAAGCTCGGACGTTCGCTCTACAAGGGCACGTGGAAGTCGAGCACGCTGGCTTGCAAGTTCTTCGACAGCAGCCCAGCGCTGATGGAGAGCCTTACCTTCCAGGAGCTGGAGAACTTCGTCGCTTTCCTCGACGCGCTCTCCCACCGGTCCTACGACCTGGCCTCCGAGTGCATCACTCTGGGCCAGCAGCTTTTCCCGCTGATTGGCGACGACAAGCTCGCCTTCATCTCGCTGGCGTCTACGCTGACGGAGACCGGCTGGCGGGAGGTAAAGAGTTTCTTCGACGCAGGCACCAGGGCGCTACCGAGGATCGAACCGGACCAGCGGCTGCGCTTCCTGCAGCTTGCCGAACAATTGGTCAAGAACGGCGGGTCAAACATCCCCGCCGTCATGCTGGACACGTCACAGGCGCTCAGCCAGCTCGAAACGGACGACCATTCCCACGTTCTCAACATGGCTGAGGCGCTGCTCACGCTGTCGCCGCCCTCGGTTCCCGAATTCATCAAGTCGGCCCCGTTCGCGCTCGAAAACATTAGCATGCCGCAGATGGAGAAGTGGTTCGAGGAGGGCTCCCGCATCCTGAAGCAGAACCCGGACGGCGGGCTAGCCTATTTCAAGATCGAGTCGGCCCATTCCGAGGCGGTGCTGGAAGCACTGTCGTCCAGCGTCGAGTTCACGCGCATCAAGGACATCATGGAGATGTACTGCCGCGCCCTCGCGGGGGCGGAAGTGAAGCTCTCCGCCTCCGAGGAGCTTGTCGAGAAGAACATCGGCTGGGTGTCGGGCGAGTCGCCCTCCACCGAGGGCTCGACGGTGTACGTGCCGGTCGCAGTGGACCGCTATCCGAGCAAGGATGAAAACTTCTCCTGGTTCAAGGTCGTCTCCACGCACCAGGTTGGTCACCTCGAGTTCGGCAGCTTCGAGTTTGAGTTTGAATCCGACCTGGAGACCGCGCTCTTCCAGGACCTGCGCCACGAGCTTGAGATTTCGAAGGCTCTGCGCGCCGAGGAGGACCGCCTGGACCGGCAGGAAATGCAGATGCCCGACATCGACCCCGAAAGCCTGGAGCAGGGGTGGGTCACTGACATGCAACGGTTCTTCAACCTGTTCGAAGACCGCAAGCTGGCGCTGGACATCTTCACGGTAGTTGAGGACAGCCGTCTGGATGCGCACATCAAGCTCGACTACCCGGGCATACGACGCGCCTACAGACAGGTGCAGGGCGACTCGCTCACCACGCGGCCCGAGATGCAGTCGCTCCCGATGCGCGAGGCCTTGCTGGAGTTCCTGGTCAGGCTCAGCCTGCAGCAGTACAAGGACATCCCCGTGCCCGAGGACTGTGTGGACGAGGCCCGCCGCCTGGCGCGCATCGCACGGCGGATGCTGCACCCCGAGGCAGCAGTCGAGGATGCAGCGGAAGCCACGCTGCGGATCTACGCAATCGTGTCGCAGATTCCCAACGAGGAGGTGCCGCCCGAGGAGTGGGAGGACGTGGACATTGACGAGGAGGACGAGAACGAGCAGTACCAGGACTCCGAAGAGATGATGGAGCTGGTGCAGCAGATGGCAATGGGCATGGAAACGGACATGCGCCCCGACGACGAGCAGGAGTACGACTCGGTGCAGGAAGTGGACTACCGGGGCGACTTCAAGCCTGAGTTGACCCAACTGCTCTCTCAGCTTCGTATGCAGCCGCAAGACCAGCCTGCCGACGGCTCTGGCAAGCCGATCACCCAGGAGATGCTCGAGGAATTGTTGAAGAACAGCGCTGAGCTGGACCTGCAGGCCGTGGAGGGCGAAATCCAGGACGCCAGCGGGCTGTTCGCCAACAACCTGCTCAAGGAGGCGGGCGTCAACCTCGAACAGACGCCCCAGTTCGGCCAGGGGCCGCTGGTGCACGTTGACGAGGAGGGCGCGTCGCTCGACCCGACCGAGCCGCAGACGTTCGTGTACGACGAGTGGGACTTCCGCGCCGAGGACTACAAGCCGCGGTGGTGCATAGTGCGCCAGAAGGTGATGCAGGAGGGCGATCCTGCCTACTTTGGCACGACACTCGCCAACTACGGCTCACTCGTGACCAAAATCCGCCGGCAGTTCGAGATGATGGTGCCTGAGATGTTCCGCAAGGTACGCAAGCTGGAAGATGGCGAGGACATCGACATCGACGACCTCATCGAGTTCATCGTGGACATCAAGACCGGCTCCAGCCCCAGCGACAAGTTCTACTGGCGGCGCAACAAGGTACAACGCGACGTCGCGGTTGCCTTCCTTATCGACACCAGCGCGTCCACCGCCGAGGCCATCGACGATGCCAAGCGCACCCCGGACGACTGGGACGCGCCGGACGATCCGGTCGAGTACATGGTGTGGCTGCGGACCCGCCGCGGCGAGGCGATGCGGCGCACCTACAAGCGCATTATCGACGTGGAAAAAGAGGCTGTGGTGCTCATCATCAACGCGCTGGAGGCCATCGGCGACGTGTACGGCATTTACGGTTTCTCAGGCTACGGACGCGAGAACGTCGAGTTCTACACCATCAAGGACCTGGACGAGAACCTGTCCGACAGGGTGAAGAAGCGCATCGATCGCATCGCGCCGCTCCACGCCACGCGCATGGGTCCGGCGATTCGCCACGCGAGCTCCAAGCTCGCCAAGCAGGACGCCCGCACGAAACTGCTCTTCCTGATCAGCGACGGCCGGCCCCAGGACAGGGGATACAGCCGCGAGGGCGTGGAGAAGGAGTACGCCGTCCACGACACTAAGATGGCGCTGGACGAGGCCAAGCGGCAGGAGATCAACGCCTTCTGCCTGACCGTCGACAAGAACGGCCACGACTACCTCAAGACTATGTGCACCGACATGGGCTACGAGGTGCTCGACGACATCTACACGCTGCCGGAGAGGCTGCTGTACCTGTACAAGCGCCTGACCATGTAGCTTACATCGCTCTATCCATCGCGGTGAAGATACAGACGCCGCCCTGCTAACCTGGGGCGGCGTCCGCTTTGTCGACCTGAAGAAACGCTCTTCAGGCTTCGATTTCAGGGATGTTAGCCTCCCGCCGGGCGTCGTTTATGTGATCCAGCACACGTACGCTCAGGGGAGCGAGCTCGTATCCCACGTCCGCCAGCATCCGGGAGCTGTCCACCAGATAGACGTGCGGGACAAAGTGGTCGCCCAGGCTGATGCGGGCGTCCGGCAGGCGTTCGCGCACGAGCGCGGCAATCTCGCCGACGGTGGCAAGGTGGCCGCCGCTGTGGTACACGTGGTGCCGCAGCGAGTCGGACAGTGCGACGCGCACGAAGATCTCGGCGGCGTCCTCGGCGTGAATCATCGCCGACTTCTCCTCGGGGTGGAATGGCAGATCCACGGGCTTGCCCACCGCCGGCAGCGACACCAGCAACCCTCCGATGAGACCGGTCATTCCGGTAACCCTGCCGTGCCCGAACACGGTGGCTATGCGCACACCGCGCAAGTCGAGCCCGTAGCGCTCCCGGTACGCCCGCGCCGCGACGTCGTTGGCCAGCTTTGTCATGCCGTAGACGTTAACAGGGGCGGCCAGGTCATCTTCCAAGATGGGGCGTTCTCCGAACGGCTCCTGCGTCCCGTACACGGCGATTGAGCTCGCGTAGACGACCCGCTCCAGCTTGCCGTAGACCGCCGCTTCGAAGACGTTCGACGTGCCGATTATGTTTACTAGCATACCCAACTGGGGCCGCGTTTCGGTGTCCGGGGGCAGCAGAGCCGCCATGTGAATCACGCGATTCACACCATAGGCGTCGATGGCTTCCAGGAGCTGGGGCAGGCGGGTCACGTCGCCGCGATAGTGGTCGACGCTGCCCGCGATGGGTTGCAGCGCCGCGCCCGGAGAGGCGAGGTCGAAGCAAACCGGGCGCTGGCCGCGCTGCACCAGCTTTCTCAGGATGCGCGCGCCGATGAAGCCGTTGCCGCCGGTAACCATAGTCGTCATCGCGAATCGCCTCCGTTTGTCGGTCCCGACCTAGAGCGCCTGCCAGTACCTCCGCCCCTGACGCCTCACCACGCGACCGTAGCTCACGCCGGGGTGGAAGTGCCCCGCGGCAATCAACACTCCCTGGCTCTCGGCGCGCGCCAGAACGGCCTCTCTGCTGGCGGCGCTGGCAGACTTGTCCGTGTCGACGCCGGCGCACCACTCCGAGTTTTCCACCTGTTCCTTGGCGTGCAGCAAGTCGCCCACTATCAGCGCCGTCTCACCCTGCGAGGTAACGGCGATGACTTGGTGGCCAGGGGTGTGGCCGGGGGCGGGAAGGGTGGTGATCTCTTCCGTAACGGCGTGCTCGCCCTCGACAAGTTCAAGCAGCCCCATTTCGTGCAATGGGATTACGTTCTCCTTCACTTGTGGGGCAGAGTCGAGCACGTCGGTCTGAGTGAAGTGTGCCCAATCAAGGGCCGGGGCGAAGTAGCGAGCGTTCGGGAAATTTGGTGCGGGCGTGTCGTCTGACAGGTCAACGTTCCAGCCCACGTGGTCGGCGTGAAGGTGAGTGTGCACAACCGCGCTCACGTCGCCGGGGTTAACGCCCTTGGCCCGTAACTGGTGCAGCAGGTCTCCGGTGCGATTGCCGCGGCTGGGATGCGGCCCTGGGCCCATGCCGGTGTCGACAAGGACGATGGCGCCGCGCGTCGCGACGAAGAAGCAGCCGTAGTACAGTTGCAGCATCCCGCCCGATAGCGCGTCAGCGTAAGGTTGCCAGCTTTCCTGGGGCACGTCCGGAAAGAAGTCTGTTACCGCCCTTGGAGGCGGCACCATGTCCAGCACCGAGACTATCTGGGCGTCGCCAACGTTTACGCTTGCCGGCATAAGTCTGCTCCTTGGCCAGGACCCCTGATGGTTCGGTCGGCCTATCGGTAGTGAGTCGTCACACGGAGTAGTCGAGCGGGGGCATGAAAAACTCGTACTTCTCGGCATCGCTAAACCCCTCCATGGGGGAGGGCGAAATGCCGCTGCTGTCTATGGCGGCCCTTACGATGTCCCTGGTGAACTTGCCAATGGAGCTCTCGCCCAGCACCTCTTCGACGGGCATCCAGACGCACGCCTCGATCTCCTCCTCCTGCATGACGATCTCACTGCTCTGCGGCGAAAGGCGGCACACGAAGTAGATGTCGGACTTGCCGTAGCGGTAGCCGTGCCAATGGCGGAAGCACACCAGGGACTCGAAGCGTGTTTGGATGCCGGTCTCTTCGTAGACCTCGCGGACGGCGGCCTCCGCCACGTGCTCGCCCGGTCGCAAGGCTCCGCCCGGGAGCTTGAAGGAGAAGCCCTTGCGATACGGGTTCCACTCCTTGTACCGCTCCGACACCACCAAGAGCTCGTTGGCGTCGTTAACCACCACTCCGCCTACGCCCACGTAGTGCGTGGCGTACGGGGGTATGAACGCGCCTGCCTCAAGCTGCAGGGTCAACAGCACGTTGGAGGCGTCTGCGTGGTGGTAGGAGAAACCGGCATCCACGGCTATCGGTACCAGGGCCGCCCTGGAGATTGGAACTTCCAGCCAGACCACCTTGTAGTCGTCTGCCCGCCACGCCTCCAGGGAGCGCGCCAGTTGCTCACGGAATCGGCTCGCGTCACCGACCAACGCTCCGGGATCCACCACCACGCCCCCGAAAGGATTGGGTGCCGCCTGTATCAGCTCCATAGCAATGCCTCACTCGTTCAGACTGTATTGCACGGCGGTAGAGGTCACTCGCCCTTCCTTGGCGAGCTTCTCCAGGTGCGTCGTAACGTTGCGTTCCGCCGACTGGCGCAGCCCACGCTTCAGGTTGCGCGGGTAGATGTCGCGCGTGATGGCCGAGACCTCCGAATGGCCCTTTTCCAGGGCGTCGAGGACCTGTCGCTCACGCTCCTCCCTGTGGTCGATGTACCACTGCACGAGCCGCCTGCCTCTCGGAGGCGGAACGACAGGGCCGTGCGCCGGGCCTACGGTGTCGTGGGGGAACCTGGTCAGCAGTTTCAGCGACTTCATGTAGCTCGCCAGGTCCCTCACAGTCGAGGAGGACGCACCCAGTACGCTGTCGCCCGTGAACATCGTCCTGTCCTCTTTCAGGTAGTAGCAGACGTGGTCGATCTCGTGGCCCGGCGTGAACAGTGCGCGCAGCGACGCGCCGCCGCCCGTGCGGATGACTTCTCTAGACTTGAGAGGCGCCACCGTGCCCTTGCCGACCATCTTCTCCATGCGCTCGGCGAGCTTGGGATGGCACCGCACCGGCGCGCCCGTGGCGTCGTGGACGCGGTCCGCGCCGCCGACGTGGTCCTGGTGGCCGTGCGTGATTAGGATATTGTTTACCTTCGGCCGGCCCAGCTTCTCGTAGTAGTCGAGGATCATCCCGATCCACTCCCTGTCATGCTCGCCGGTGTCGATGATGGTCATCTCATCGTCGGGGTCGCCAACGAAGTAGTTGTTGCTTCCACCGGGATGAGCGATTCCCCCGTCGTCGATGTGCATGACGTAGACGTGCTCGCTGATCTGCATCGTTAACCTCTCGTAAGGGCGATCTGTCTTCCTAGCACCGGGAACTGCTCCGTTCGGCTGCTACCCCGACATGCCGCGCGCCGCGCGCAGCGCCTCAACAACCTTCCCGGGCGACATCGGCAGCTCGGTCATCCGCACTCCGACGGCGTCGTAGATGGCGTTCGCGACCGCGGCCATGGGCGGGACGATGGACACCTCTCCCACTCCGCGCACACCGTATGGGTGACCGGGATTGGCCACCTCCACGATTACGGTGTCGATCATCGGAAGATCGAGCGACGTGGGCATTCTGTAGTCGAGGAAGGTGGGGTTCATCATCTGCCCCCGGTCGTCGAAGAAGTACTCCTCGTTGAGGGCCCAGCCGATTCCCTGCACGGCGCCACCCTGCATCTGGCCCTCCACGTAGCTGGGGTGAATGGCCTTGCCGGCGTCCTGTATGGCGGTGAAGCGCAGAATTTCCACCTTGCCGGTGTCGGGGTCGACCTCCACGTCGACGATGTGGCAGGCGAAGGCGTTGCCCACTCCGCCTGGGTTCACGGTGGCTCGTCCCACAATCGGACCACCGGTGCCGTTTAGCTGCGCCGCCAGCTCGCCGAACGTCATGCGCAGCTCGGTATCCTGCCTGTGGCGCAGCTCCCCATCGTCGTACTCGACCTCATCCGCGGACACTTCCCAGATTCGGGCTGCGCGGTCAACCATCTGCGACCGGATGTCCTGCGCGGCCTGGTAGCAGGCGTGTCCCATCTTGAAGGTTACGCCGCTGCCACCCGCGCCGGAGCTATAGCCAATGGAGTCGGTGTCGACTATGGCGGGCTTCACAAGGTCCACCGGAATGCCCAGCGCCTCCGCGACGTGCATGGCCATCACCGCGCGGCTGCCGCCGATGTCGGGCGAGCCCTCGACGAGGCTGACGGTGCCATCCGGGTTCACGCTGGCCACCGCGCTGGCCGGTCCCGACCCATTGAACCACGCGCCGCTGGCAACGCCACGCCCGCGGTTCGGCCCCTCCAGGGCGCTCTTGTAGTGCGGGTGCTCCCTGGATGCCTCCAGCATCTCGACGTTTCCAATACGCAGGAAAACCGGACCGGCGGCCTGGCGCGTGCCCTCCTTCGAGGCGTTGAGCAACCGGAATTCGAGGGGGTCCATGGAAAGTTTCTCGCACAGCTCGTCGACAACCGTTTCGGCCGCAAAGGCGGCGGCGGGCGAGCCAGGGGCGCGGTACGCCGCCGTCTTCTGCGTGTTAACAACCACATCCAGGCCTTCGAGCGAGACGTTCGGAATGTCGTAGGGCGCCAGCATCGTGCGGCAGCCGGACGACACCGGCGATCCGGGGAACGCGCCCGCCTCGTAGGTCAGTCTCGCTTCGGCGGCCGTCAGCTTACCGTCGCTAGTCGCGCCCAGCTTCACCCATATGCGCGAGGCCGAGGTCGGCCCGGTGCCCTGGAATACCTCCGCGCGGGTCATGGTGAGCTTCACGGGATGGCCAGACTTGCGCGACAGCGCGGCGGCCACCGGCTCAAGGTAGCAGCCACCCTGGCCCTTGCCTCCAAATCCGCCGCCGATTTCCATGGGCACGAGCTTGACCCGCGATACCGGGATACCCAGTATTCGGGAGGTGTGGTCACGCAGCGGGAAGTGGCCTTGGCTGCTCGTCCACACGGTAACGTAGTCGTCATCGCCCCAATAGGCGGTCGCCGAGTGGGGCTCAATGTAGCCCTGGTGCACCGCCTTGGTGTAAAACTCGCGCTCCACCACTACGTCCGCCTCAGCGAAGCCCTTTTCGTGGTCGCCCATGCTGAACTCGAACCTGTTCGCCAGATTTGTGGGACTCTCCGAATCGGTCTCACCCCAGCCGCCCGCGCGCGACGCCGCGCTGGTCATCGTAAGCAGTCTCTCGTGCAGGGCCGGCGCGCCGTCCTTCAGTGCTTCATCGGCGGTGAGCACGGCGGGCAGCACCTCGTAGTCGACGTCGATTAGTGACAACGCCATCTCCGCCTCGTGGGCTGAGACCGCCGCCACCGCGGCAACCGCGTGTCCGGCGTACAGAGCTTTCTCACGCGCCATCACGTTACGACTGTAAAAGCCGTAATTGAGATTGGCGCCTGGCTGCGCCTGCGCGGAGATTTCCGGCAAGTCCGCGGCGGTCACCACCGCGCGAACGCCGGGCATGGCCAGCGCGCGGCTCGCGTCGATGGACCTGATACGGGCATGGGCGTGGGGGCTTCGCAGCAGCCGCGCGTACAGCACGCCCGTGGAAGTCGTGTCGGCGGCGTAACGTGCCCGACCGGTCACCTTCTCGTAGCCGTCGTGGCGGATGGGTCTCGTGCCCACGACGTCAAAGTCCTGGTTTGACAGAACCACGTTGGGCTCGTAGGTGGTCATGGTCGTTCCTCCTGGGCAGGGGATGCGCCAAATTTACCACAAATGGGTTGCAAAGAGAGACCCCGCATACAGGTGTAGCGGGGCCTCTCGGTTCCGGCGTAATCTAGCGACGAGCGCGGGGCCCGCCGTGGTACAGCCTACTGGCGCGGCGGCTGCACAGGCGCCGGGTTCACGAGGTCCATTCCAAGCGTGCCGGGGAACATCGCGGCGATCTCCTCCACGGACCAGCGCCCCTGGGTGGACAGCGTCCTGACCGGCTCGGGGTTGCTCATAAGCGAAACCTCGCCGCCCGTGACGTGGAACACCTGGCCGTTGACGTCCTTGGCGGCCTCGGAGGCCAGCCAGGTCACCATCGGCGCTATGTCTTCCGCCTCGCGGCGCAGCCGTATCGGCTGGGCCCCGGACGCGCTCTGTATGCCGCTCGCTGCCCTGATCTCGCGCGCGCTGTCGGGCACCGTCGCCGTCATGCGGGTTGCCGCCCCGGGCGATATGGAGTTGGCGCGCGCGCCGTAGCGGCCCATGTCACGCGCGAAGCAGCGGGTGAGGCCGGCGATGCCGTCCTTGGCCGCGCCGTAGTTGGCCTGCCCGGAATTGCCGTACAGGCCCGACGTGGACGAGAAGGTAATCAGGCAACCGCTGCGCTGCTGCCGGTAGAGGATCGACGCGAACTTGGCAACCGAGAAAGTGCCCTTCAGGTGGACGGCGATCACGGCGTCCCACTCATCCTCGGTCATATTGAATATCATGCGGTCTCTGAGTATGCCCGCCGGGGTCACCACGATGTCCAGCTTGCCGTAGGTGTCGACCGCCGTGCGAACTATGTTCTCGCCGCCTTCCATCGTCGCCACCGAGTCGTAGTTGGCAACCGCCGTGCCGCCGGCCGCCTCGATCTCGCTCACCACCTGATCGGCAGGGGCGGCGGCTCCGCCGGAGCCGTCCACCGCGGCGCCCAGGTCGTTCACCACTACTTTCGCGCCCTCTTCGGCGAACAGCAGCGCGATACCTCGGCCTATGCCACGGCCCGATCCGGTTACGATGGCTACTTTGTCCTTGAGCATGTCTCCCATATGTTGCTATCTCCTGAAGCCGGTTGAGTGAGGCTGGATCTAGTCGTCGCGCCTACTGTCTTGGGGGTTGAGCCGGCGAGGGATTCACCAGCCCCTGGGTCAGCTTGGTAGGGGCGAGCCTGCTAATCTCGTCCAGAGTCCATTGACCGTTCTTGAAGATGGTGCGGATCCTGCGGGGCTGCGACATCAGCGTGATGTTGCCGCCGTAGACGAGGAACGTCTGCCCGTTGACGTCGGCGGCCATGTCGCTCGCCAGGTACGCTACGAACGGCGCGATGTCGTCGGGGTCCATGGTTTCCTGCTCGGAGGGCAGTTGGTCTTCCTGGCCCTGCCGCGCGATGTCGGGGATGGTGGCTATCATGCGGGTCTGGGCA
Organism: uncultured Dehalococcoidia bacterium; assembly: GCA_951812395.1. Lineage (GTDB taxonomy): Bacteria > Chloroflexota > Dehalococcoidia > Lucifugimonadales > CATOSD01 > CATOSD01. Next base: position 739,565 of record CATOSD010000002.1, on the reverse strand, counting down.
CGCGGGGCGATGGAGTTGGCCGTAACGCCGTAGCGTCCCATGTCGCGAGCCACCACCTTGGTGAAGCCGGCGATGCCGGACTTGGCGGCGCCGTAGTTTACCTGCCCGGTGTTGCCGACCAGGCCGGACTCGGAGCTGAAGGTGATGACGCGTCCGCTGCGCTGCTGCCTGAACAGGATGCAGGCGTGCTTTACCACGGAGAACGTACCCTTGAGGTGTACCGCGATGACGGCGTCCCACTCCTCTTCGGTCATGTTGAAGACCATCCGGTCGCGGAGGATGCCGGCGGGAGTTACAACGATGTCCAGCTTGCCGTAGTTATCGAGCGCAGCCTTCACGATGTTCTCGCCGCCTTCCATGGTCGCGACGGACTCGTAGTTGGCGACGGCAGTGCCGCCCGCCGCCTCGATCTCACTGACGACCTGGTCGGCTGGGGCGGCGGAATTTCCGGTGCCATCGACCGCGCCGCCGATGTCGTTTACGACAACGCTTGCGCCCTCAGCGGCCAGCGTCATGGCTATGCCGCGTCCGATTCCTCGGCCCGCGCCCGTGACGATCGCCACCTTCCCAGTCAAAGTGTCTGCCATGTACTCTCCTTTCGAAGGTCGATCTCCAAGTTAGCTTGCGGAGAAACGTCTCCGCGTATCCTCTAGTTGGCGTTTGCTTCGGGGTCAGTCGATCCCCGTGGTGTTGGCAAGCGCTCGCCTGTCATGCTGACTTCTAGCTCGGGTGCTTGCTGAACATGATGAAGCCGCAGCTATCTGGGGTGTTGCAGCCCGCGAGTGCGGTATCGGCTCGCACCGTTACCTGCCGCGCGCCCGCCGTGCCCCGGAGCTGCTCGAGGCAGTCGGAGTAGATGGCGGCGCGGTTACGTCCCGTGCCGTTGTTTCCTCCGCTGGACATGAAGGGATGCGGCCCTTCGACCCTGATGTCGTCGGCGTAGAAGTCGTGCGCCTCGCCCCATTTGACGCCGTGCCACTGGAAGCCCTCCAGGAACTGCTGCGTGAAGGTGAGGTAGCCGTCGTAGGGGTTGAAGATGTCGACGTCCGCGGGACCCAGGCCGGAGCCCTCCCACATCTTTCGCGCGAGGCTGGCGACCGCGTCCTGGTGCTCGTCCAGCGTCGCCATGGTGCTTCTGCCCCTGATGTTGTTCTGCGCGTGATTGAGGACGTAGACCGGTTTCTGCCTCAGGTCTTTGGCGCGTTCGGCTGTGGTGAAGATGAAAGCGACGCAGGTGTTGACCGGCCTGTCGCAGTCGTAGATCAGCAGCGGCTCCTCGACCACGCGCCCGTTCAGATATTCCTCGCGGGTTATCTGGTGGGGCTCGTGCATTGCGTAGAAGCTCCAGGGCGTCATCAGGCCGTTTCTGCGCAGGTTAATGCAGAGGGGAGCGAGCGCGTCGTGGGACGTGCCATACTTCTGGCAGTACTGAAGGAAGACCGTCAGGTTGTTGAACATCGCGCCGCTCTGGTATCCCCAGGGAAGGGAGAAGGCGCTGTTGCCGGGGGCCTCTTCGCTGACATTCTGCGGGTTGTTGTGCCCGTACCGGCCCGCGAGGTTGACCATCGGGTACCACACCAGGGCGGTCTCGCACCGACCGTCGCCGACCGCCTGAGCGGCCAGGCCCATCATCGGGCCGATGTAGGGCGAGTCGGACTTGATGTACTTCACGTTCTTCAGGCCCAACTCCCTCTGTATCCACTCTCCCGAAGCGTAGGTCAGGCCGTCTTCGGTGTCGTAGGGAGGGTCGAAATAGGGGCGGGGCGCCCAGGTCTGTTCGGCGCGTGTCTCGGGGCTGGTGATAAGCCCGTCGATGTCGTCCAGCGACAGGCCCGCGTCGGCGATTGCCTTGAGGCACGCCTCCTTGGTCAGGCCACCGCAGCTCCTGTCCATGGTCACGCCGTCCCAGCGCCGGTCCATGTGGGACTGGCCCCAGCCCACGACGGCGACTTTGCCGCGGTGCTCCCAGACTCCCATGCCTTCCTGGTCTCTCATCCAATCTGTTTCAGCAACCATATCGGCTCCCTCATGCGCAATGCGTTTTTTGGCGGTGTTCTCAGGATTCGGGTCGGCCAAGAGCCTATCCGACAACCCATTCATCACCCCCATCCTAACCTTCCCCCTGCGAGGGGGAAGGGACCTATCGGATAGGCTCTAAGTGACGACGCGCCACTCGTGGACCAACTGGCCGGTGCTCGTCTCTTCGAAGATCAGCTCCACCTGCGCTCCGACCGGGACTTCGCCCGGGGGGGTGCCCGGAAGGTTCGACAGGAAGTTGATGCCCGGGTCCTCGTCCAGGGTAATCACCGCGAAGTTGATGGGCTGCGCGGACTGGAACCCCCTGATGCGGGAGTCGCGAATCACCATGTACACCTCGATGTGTCCCTTGCCCTCCACCTCTCTCCACTCGAAAGTGTCGGCCGACCCGCAGTTAGCGCACTGGGGAGCGGGCGGGTAGTGCAGCCTCTCGCAGAAGGTGCAGTTCTGCAGCACCAGCCGGCGTTCGTTGCAGGCGTCCCAGAAGGGTTTCGTCAGTTCATTTGCGACGGGTGCAGGTCTGTTCAGGCCCGGAATCGTTGACATGTTCCTCTTACCTCCTGTGGGTTCTTGGTAGCCGGACTGCCCGAACAGAAGACTGGCGTGCCTCGGAAGTGGAGAAGCGGCTGTCGGCTACTAGCCCTTGCAGTTGCGCGCTCCGGCGGAGTGTTACCCACTCGTCCTGAAGTTGACGGGCCAGGAACTGCCACCCTTTCCTACGGCGGCAGAGGCGGTACGGGGCATTGGGGCCGTGGGCGTCTTCATCGGGCATGGCGATGCGAGCAATTTCGGACTCGCTCAATTCCTGGTACGAATCTGCGTGTTTAGTGCGGTGCTTAGCCTGGCTGCGTTCCTTTCGGCGTGCCCTTGAATCGGACCAGACGGATTGACCGCGCCGGCATTATAGCACTTTCCCACGAGGCGTATAGCTAAGCGCCCTTCACATTGGCTGGGTGCGCCAGTCACCCCCGCCCTAAGATGAAATCGGCGGCCCGCTCCGCAATGGCTATGACCGTAAGGTTCAGGTTGGCACGCACGGTGTCGGGCATAATCGATGCGTCGACGATCCTCAGTCCATCGACGCCGTGCACGCGGCAGTACTGGTCCACGACCGCCATTTGGTCGGCTGAAGTTCCCATCTTGCACGTGCTTGACACGTGATGCGCCGTAATAACCTCCCGCTTCATCCAGGCGTCTAGGGCGTCGTCGTCACTCAGGACCTGCTCAGAAGGGGCGATGCGCTCCTCGGTTATCTGTTCAAAGGCCCTATGCCTGAACAGGTCGGCGCATAGCCTGACGCTCTCCCGCAGCCGCGCCAGGTCGAACGGGTCGGCCAGTAAGTTGAAGTCCAGCTCGGGCGGCTGCTCCGGGTCGCGTGACCGGATCCGCAGCTCGCCCTGGCTGAGGGCCATGTACAGGCACTGGCTCACGCCTATTCCCACCGGATGATCACGGTCCAGACCCCTCATCGGGCGCGCCGCCGCATAGTTTCCCATGTAGATCACGAGGTCGTTTTCGAAGGGCGAGCCCGGGGCCGTAAACCGTAGCGTGACGTTTCCAGTGCCAACCTGTTCGGTGTTTAACGGAAAGTCCGATCTCGTCCGCCACGCCATCGGAACGTCCGGGTGGTCCCGGAGATTGCGCCCGACTCCGGGGAGGTCCCGCACCACGGGGATGGACAGCCGCTGCAGTTGCTCTCCAGGTCCAATGCCCGATAGGGCGAGCACATGCGGTGTTCCTACGGCTCCGGCGCAGAGAATCACCTCGTCGCCATAGACGACAGACTCCTCGCGCCCCCTCAGTACTCGCACGCCGATTGCGCGGCTGCCCCGGAAGACAATTCCTGAAACAAAGCTGAGTGGCCTGATGGTCAGTCCCGGCCGAGCGCGCGCAGGGTCGAGGTATCCTATCGCCGTGCTCACCCGGACGCGGCCCGCGATGTTGAAGGGCAGAGGGCCGACTCCGTTGGAGCCCGGCTTGTTGTGGTCTGGACAGTCGGGAAACCTGGCATCCAGGCACGCGCGATAGAAGGCGTGCTGCTGAGGACCCCACTCTTTGGGACGGTAACGGCGGCATTCGATGGGGCCGTCCGAGCCGTGAAACTCATCGTCGAAGTCCTCATCGGACTCCAGTTTCAGCATGTAGGGGAAGACCTTTTCGTAGCTCCACTCTGAATTCCCCCACTCTGCCCAGCGGTCGAAGTCATCCGGCATCCCGCGCAGGAACTGCGCGTCATTGATCGCGCTCGAGCCGCCGGTAACGCTTCCGCGGGGAACGTCAATGTCGGCGCGATCCGTCGCCCTGGCCCTAAAGCTCCACATGTGCCCGTCGGCCCGGATAGGCGTGTCCGCCCCGAAGACGTACTTCACCGCGTCGGGCATGAGTTCCCGCGTGGGATAGTCCGGCCCCGCCTCGAGCAGCAGCACCGAGCGCCGGTGGTCCTCCGTCAGCCGGGCCGCCAGCACCGCCCCCGCCGAGCCCGCCCCAACCACTATGTGGTCGTATCCCTTGCGCATCGCCTCTCGCACGCCCTCACATTCGCAGCTCCAGCCGCGGCCGGAGCAGCCGGTCCGGAACCTCGTTCTCCCGCATGAATTCCACCAGCAGCCGATGCAACTCCCGCGCCTCGTCGGCGTGCCTGCCAATCACGTTGTCGAGCTGCCTTGGATCGGACGACAGGTCGTAAAGTTGAGACACGCCGGGGTCCGGGCTGTAGAGCAGGCTCCATCCCCCGGCGGTGACGGTTGTGATTGGCGCTTCCTCGAGGTCGCGCAGGAAGTTGTCCACCGACTGGACAGGGTCCCCCGGATTCGCGAACGGGAGGCTGCTGACCACGTACTCGCGCCCCGGCCGCGTCGTATCCCGCATCGCTGGCGCAAGCGAACGTCCCTGCACGAAGTCCGGGATATCCAGGCGCAGCAGATCGAGGACGGTGGGCATCACGTCGATCGCGGAGCTCAAGCCACCGTAGACGCCCGGCGGCAACCCGGGAGCGCGGATCAGTAGGGGCAGATGCACTATCTCTTCGAAGAGCGGGGAGTAGCTCCATTTCGACCCCGGCTCGTCGTACGGGCGAAGAGTGCCATCCGGGTACTTGTCCGAGCTCATCTTGCCGAAGAGCCCTCCGTGCTCGCCGAAGTAGAAGCCGTGGTCTGTGGTGAATATGACGGCCGTCTTGTCCGCCAGCCCCATGTTCTCCACATACTTCAGCAGAAAGCCCACCCAGGTATCCACCATGGTGATCTCGCCGCAGTAAGTGGCGTGCGCTTTGCGAAGCTGCGACTCCCGGTAGCCGGGCACGTCGTGCCAGTTCCCGTAGACTGGCAGCACCAGTTCGCCATCGTAGTCCGGCATGTAGAGCTCGGTGTAGTAGGACGGAGCGTCCCAGGGCTCGTGGGGGTCCCAGGTGTCCACGTAAAGAAAGAAGTCTTCCTTGTAGTGGCGCTCCAGCCACTGCATGGCGGTCATGAAAGTCTTCGGCGCGTTCCTGTCGGCCTCGACACGCCACCTGTCCCTCACGTCCAGCGCCTCGTGGTGATAGCCCGGCTCCGGGATCAGCGACCACAGCGTGTCCTGACCCGTGTTCATGAAGAACGACTGGAAACCCCTGTCGTAATTCATACCGTCCCGGAGGTAGTAGGGGGTATCGACCGAGGCCGCGGTGTGAAGACCGTGCCCCGCGAGGATTTCCGCCAGCGTGGTGACGCCTGCCGGAAGGGGCTGCCAGCCCATGAAGGACATAGTCCATCTTCCCGTCTGATGGTCTGCCCTCGTGGGCATGGTGGGGAACCCGGCGGAGTAATGGGCATCGAACCGTACCGACTCCGCTGCCAGTCTGTCCAGGGAGGGCGTCCGGATGTGCGGGTTGCCGTAAGCACCGACGTGGTCCCTGCGAAAGGTGTCGGAAACTATCCAGATGACGTTCATATCAGTCACCAGACCCAGCAAGCTGTAGGGTTCCGATTACTTTAGTGGCAATGGACTGTGGTTGCAGCGGGCCCTCTAAATGAAGGCCTGACGCCTCGCTTCAATGAGACTGGTGTCCTAAGGACAAGCTAGTTGGGTTCTGGCGGGAGCGAGAGGGAGTCGAACCCACCGTCCCGACCGCAGGGCCGGGACCAACGGATTTGAAGTCCGGGAGACCCACCAGGGCCCATTCGCTCCCCCGGGATTGCCGCCGCTTCGCTCGCCGCGCGGCGAGCTGGCCCTCCGGGCCGGCGGCCCGTCGCGGGACTACGCCAGCGACTCTTCCAGCTTGCCCTTGAGCACGGACTTGGGCACCGCCCCGACCACCTGGTTGACGGGACTGCCGCCTTTGAATATCAGCAGTGTAGGGATTCCCCGGACACCGTAGTTCATGGCAGTCTGGGGATTGCTGTCGACGTCGAGCTTGGCGAACTTTACCCGGCCGTCATACTCCTCGGCCAGGTCTTCGACAATGGGCGCGATCATCTTGCAGGGCGCGCACCAGTCGGCCCAGAAGTCCACCAGCACTGGAATGTCCGCCTTCAGCACGTTGGACTCGAACGTGGCGTCGGTTACGTCCACGGGATGCGTCATAGAGTTCCTCCAATGTCTCGGGCCAGGCGGGTGGCAATACGGCCCGGTCCGGTTTTGCCGTCCGTTCTCAAGCTAATATATCATGCGGCCCACGGCGTGAAAACAGAGCGCCGGCCCCTATCTGCGATAGTCGATGTAGTCTACCAGGATGTCGTCCACTTCGTTCCACCAGAGAGTGCCAAGCGTCATTCCCTGGGGGACGTCGAACACCATCCAGCCGCTCACCTGCGTATCGCGGGCTAGTTCGATCTTGCCCCACAGGAAAGGGGTGAACACGTTTGAGTCGGCGCTGGAGGTGTCAACTACCTCTGCCATTTCCACCGGGTCGACCGCCTCCACGCGGCGGGAACGCCTGTCGCCAATCTCAGCGGCGGCTTCGTCCACCAGCAGCGGAACGACGGTCGTGGTCCGGTTCACCACGGTCACCTGGGCCACGGCGATGCGGCGATTTGAGGCAATGGGGCGTATCACGCGGTGCCGGCCGTCCTGGCCGGTGTATGCGACCTTCTCCACGATTTCCGGCATGGTGGAGTGTATCTCCAGGCTGCGGCCTCGCTTGGCGACCAGGCCCGAGTCGCCGCCACCGCATCCCGCTGCCGCCAACAGTAGCGCGGAGGCGGCAAGCGCCAAAAGGGCTACCTTCAGCAACGAGCACGGCGCTACGGCGAACGAAAGAAGTGGTGCGCGCATTCGCAGGATCATTCCACCGCGGAAAGAGAGGGCATGTTTCTGAGCTTTTCGACCATGCCCGGCAGCACCGAGAGAACGTAATCGACGTCCTCCTCCGTGTTGTCCCGCCCCAACGTGAAGCGCAGACTGCCCTGCGCCAGCGTCGCGGAGCGACCGATGGCCACGAGGACGTGGGAGGGCTCGAGGCTGGCGGACGAGCAGGCGCTGCCGCTGGAGGCGTAGACGCCGGAAAAGTCGAGGCTGAGCAGGATTGGCTCGCCTTCTACGCCCTCGAAAGAGACGTTCAGGTTGTTGGGCAGCCTGAGAGTCGGGTGGCCGTTGAGGTGGGCGCCCGACACGGAGTCGAGTATGCCGCGGGCCAGCCTGTCTCGAAGCGCCTCGCAGTGCGCCGACGCGGACTGCCGCTCCCCGTTGGCGAGCCTGAACGCTTCGGCGAATCCCACGATGAGGGGCACGTTTTCCGTGCCGGAGCGGCGCTGCCTCTCCTGGCCGCCGCCCTGCTGCTGCGGCTCGAAGGGCGTACCGCGCTTGATGTAGAGCGCGCCGACGCCCTTGGGACCGTAGAACTTGTGGGCCGACAGGCTGAGCATGTCCACGCCGAGCGTCTTGACATCCAGGTCGAGAAATCCCGCGGCCTGCACCGCGTCGGTGTGAACGACGATTGTGCGGCCTCTGCGCGCGGCCTCGGCCTTCACTATGCGCGCTATCTCGGCTATTGGCTGTACAGTGCCGATCTCGTTGTTGGCGAGCATCACGCTCACCACGGTCGTATCGTCGGTGATCGCCTCGGCAACGTCGTCCGGATCGACGAGGCCATGAGAGTCCGTTGGCAGGTAGGTCACGTCGAAGCCGAACTGCTCCAACTGGTGGCAGGTGTGCAGCACGGCGTGGTGTTCGATGCCGGTGGTGATGATGTGATTGCCGAGGCGGCGCAGAGCAAAGGCCGCGCCTTTGATAGCGGTGTTGTCGGACTCGGTACCCCCGCTGGTGAACACGATCTCGCCGGTGCGGGCTCCCAAACCCCGGGCGACGACTTCGCGGGCGTCATCCATCGCCATCCGCGCCTGCTGCGCGAGCGTATAGATACTTGACGGGTTGCCGAAGTTGACCCCGAAGTAGGGGAGCATGGCCTCAAGCACCTCCCGGCGGACCGGGGTCGTCGCCGAGTGGTCCAGATAAATGGCCTTTTCGCCTGGCGTCATCCGTTTGCCTCTATCTATCGCGCCTGCGACTGTGCCTCGCCGAACGCCTCAAAGTATTTTAGCACGTGCGCGGATGCGGTGTCTTGTGCGGTCTACGCGAAGAGCCTGTTTCAGATTACTAGGCGGACAACGCACGGAGACCTCCGCCCCTAGGTTCCTGCTTACGCGGGAAGCAGGGTTAAGGGCGGGTTTCCGCTTGCTTGGGAAAGATGATTCCTCGCGCACCTAGTAATCTGAGACAGCTTCCTACGCGAAGGTCGCCATCTTTTGGGACGCCTGAGGCTGCCGGGCTTGATTCACGGACGGCCCATGCCTCGAGGCGGCGTTGGAACCCTAGCGCCAGTCGTGCGACTGGGGCATTCGCACCGCCGAGTGTATGGCCCGGACGTCGGAGGCTATGACGTTCGTGGCGCCGTCCCAGCGCGACACCTCGCCGTCGACTAGGATGACGCGGCTTTTCAGCTCCCTGCGGCGGCGCGCGAACACCCTGGGCCAGATGATCACCTGAACGTCGCCCGCCTCGTCCTCTATCGTCACGAACACCGTGCCGTCCTTTCCGCGCGGGTGCTGCCGCGCCACCGGCCAGCCCGCAACCCTCACTCGCGCGCCGTCGTCCAGCCGTTCGACGGCGGTAGTGGGCAGCACGCCGGAGTCCAGCCGGGGCCGCACGAACTCCATCAGGTGGCCCTTGGGATAGATGCCCATAGTGGCGTACTCGCCGGCCATCTTCTCCTCGTCGGTGAAGTCGTCGAGCCTGGGCAGGCTCTCGTCCATTGACACGGGCAGCGCGGCCTGTCCGCCGCGCGTGGGCCGCGTGTACAGGCCGGCGTCCCAGAGCGCCTCCCTGCGGTTGGGCGTCGCGCCGTCGAACGCGCCGGCCATGACCAGCGACGTGAGGGCCTGGGGTGCGAGTCCGGTGCGGCGCACCAGGTCGCCCGCGCCGGAGTACGGGCCGCGCAGTTCCCTCTCGCGCACGATGAGCCGCGCCGACGCGTCGCCCACGTCGCGCACCATGCCCAGGCCCAGGAACACCGCGCCGCCGCGGGGGACGCACTCCACGCCGCTCGCGTTCACGCACGGGTTGGCGAACGGGACGCCGAAGCGGCGCGCGTCCTGTTTGAGCGTCTCCAGCGGATAGAAGCCCATGGGCTGGTTGTTGATGAGGGCGACGAAGAACTCCAGCGGGTGGTAGCGCTTGAGCCACGCGGCCTGGTAGGCGGTGACGGCGAAGGCGTGGGAGTGGGACTCGGGGAACATGTAGTGGCCGTTGATTTTGGAAAACATCTTGTGGGCGGTCTCGTCGTCCACACCGTTCGAGCGCGCGCCCTCGCGGAAGCGCTCCCACTGCATCTCGATGAGGCGCTCGTTGTTGGGTCTGGCGAAGGCGCGTCGTACCTCGTCGGCCTCGGCGGCGCTCATGCCGGCCACGTCCATGATGAGCTGCACGACCTGCTCCTGCCACACTATGATGCCGTAGCCGCGCTCGAGGGCGCGTTTTTCCAGCGGGTGGTCGTACTCCCATTGGGCGCCGTGCCTGTAGCGCTCGACGAACTGGGACACCGAGCTGCCCTGCACTCCGACGCCCGGCCTGATGAGCGCCACCTGGTAGGCGAGGTCGAGCAGGGTGCGCGACCTGAGCCGCTGCGCCATCTTGAGCTGCGCCGGCGACTGTAGCAGGAACACGCCCTTGGCCTTGCCCTCGTTGATCATGTCGTAAACGTTGGGGTCTTCGAGGTCTATCTGGCTCACGTCGGGGCGCAGCCCCTCGCGGCGCTCCACGAGCGTAAGGGCCTCTTCGATCTGGTCCAGCACCGGCAGCGACAGGATGTCGATTTTGGCGAAGTTGGCGTCGGCCACGCTGTCCTTGTTCCAGTCCATGATGAAGCGGCCTTCCGTGGCCCCCGCCCGGATGGGGGTCATCTCCGAAATGGGGGACTTGCTCAGCACCATGCCGCCGACGTGCTGGCCCAGCGCCTTGGGGGCGCGCATGAGCTGTGGGGCGAGGTCGAGGAGGTCTCGCCAGCCGGGGGCGTCGACGCGGTCTTTGAAGTCCGCGAGCTCCAGCATCTCGGTGCGGAGGTCGGCGGCGTCGTGGGAGTGGAGCTGTTTGGACAGCAGGGAGATCTGCTCGAGGGGAAGTCCCAGCGCCTTGCCGAGGTCCCGCACTATGCCCTTGAGCCGGTAGGTGCCGATCGCGCCCGCGAGCACGGCGAACTCGGGGCCGAAGCGTTTGTGCACCCGCTCTATCAGCTCGTCCCTCAGCCCCCTGGGGAAGTCCAGGTCTATGTCCGGCAGCGTCGTCATGTCGTCGGATATGAATCGCTCCAGCGTGAGGTCCCACCGCAGCGGGTCCACGTGGCTGATGCCTATGAGGTATCCGGCCAGCAGGGCGACGGACGAGCCGCGCCCTCTTCCGGGCGGCCTCTCCTCCAGGGGCGTCTCCGGGTCGGCCAGCCCGCGCTCGCGCATGATCTGCTGCGCGACCAGGGCTATCTCCCTGTACAGCAGCAGAAATCCGGCCAGGCCGTGCTTGCGTATGAGCTCCAGCTCGGTGCGCAGCCGCTCGTCGACCTCGCCGGAGACGGAGCCGTAGCGCCGGGCGGCCGCCTCGTAGCAGAGCTGGCGCAGGAAGGAGTCGGGCGTGTAGCCCTGCGGCACGTCGGGGGAGGGGAGCTGGTAGCCGAGGTCGGTGCTCAGGTCGAAGCGGCACCGCTCCGCTATGCGCAGGGTGTTGGCGAGCGCGTCGGGGCGGCGCCTGAAGAGTCGCTCCATCTGGGCGGGCGTTTTCAGGTACAGGTGATGGTTGGGGTGCAGGTGGGGCAGCGCCTCGTCGATGGTGATGTTGAGAGAGGCGGCGACCAGCGCGTTCTGGAGCCTGTAGCGCTCGGGGACGTGGTAGAGGGCGTCGTTGGTGGCCACCACCCGGGCGCCCGCGTCGTCGGCCAGCGCCGCGAGCTCGCGGTTGCGCGCCGTGTCGCCGTCCAGAAAGCCCTGCTGGAGCTCCACGTAGACCGAATCTTTGCCGTACCAGTCCATAAAGCTACGCAGGAGCTCGCGCGCCCGGCCGGGCCGCACGCCGGGCGCGGAGAGCGGCCCGTCGCGTCCGCCGGTCAGCGCGATTACGCCGTCTGCGTGGGCGGGCAGGTGAGCGGGGCCCAGCCTGGGCTCCCGGCGGTCTACGGCGTTGGCGAGGGTGAACAGCGTGGAGATGTTGGAGTAGCCTCGGCGGGTGCAGGCGAGCAGGGCCAGGCGTGAGCCGTCGAGCAGCCTCAGCTCGCCGCCGGTGATGGGACGCACGCCCAGGCTCTTGGCGAGCCGGGCGAACTCCAGCGCGCCGCAGAGGTTGGTGTCCGCGAGCGCCAGGGCGGGGTAGCCACACTCCTTGGCGCGGGCCAGGAGCTCGTGCACGTGGGAAGCTCCCATCCCGAACGAGTAGAAGCTCTTGGCGCGAAGCTCGACGTAGGAGGGTTTCACGGCGCGTCTCGCGCACTCAGGCCCGCTGCCGGTACCACAGGCCGTCGCGCCTGTCGCGGAAGAGGGTGAGCCTCTCCCCGTCGACCGAATCCACCCGGTAGTAGACGCGCGTGACGGGCTGGGGGAGCCACCACAGGTCGAAGCTCCACAGGTCGGCTATGCGCGCCACCCGGCTCCACCCGCGCTTGAGCAGAACGGCGGTGGGCTGATGCCGGCGACCCTCGCGGACGTCCACCGGCGTCGGCGGATACAGGGGCTTCATCAGGTCGCCGGCAGAGGGCTCCACCGGCACCTGCAGGGCGCGCATCTCCGGCGCCGGATGCCAGGGCGCGACCTCCACTACCGTGTACAGGGAGTTGTCGCCGTTGGAGCGTCCGCGCAGCCGCCTGTCCACCTCGACGAGCCGCCTGCGCCGGTCCTGCCGCGCGTATCCGTTGGGCAGGCTCAGGGCATGTTCCGGCATGGCGAGCTGCGCGCCCGTTTCGCTGCCGAACTTCGACAGGGTGAGGGTGACGTCCTCGATGGGAACGCTGGGGCGGTCGGTTTCCAGCAGGCTGCGCACTGCGAACGACGCGCCCTCCCACGAGGCGGGCGGCCGTTTGAAGTTGATGGTCTTTTCCCAGGGCGGCGCGCCGGACACTCCGCACCGGATGGACGCCGCGCCCACGTGTCTGCCTGCCAGGTCGGGCCTGGAGTAGGCGCGCTTGAGGAGCGCGTCTAGAGCGGCAAGGAGCATCTCCATGGACGTGGACGAGAAGGGCATGGAGATGCGCTCGACGATGGACTCTTCGTAGGGCAGCGGCGCCAGCGGGCTGTCGTCGACCCCGTTGCACAGCATCCACATCCTGCGGCCGTCCGCGCCGAACTGGTCGACGACAGCCGCCTGGCTCATGGCCGCCACGTCTCCCATGGTGTGAAGTCCGAAGCGACGCATCCTGGCACGGGCGTCCGGCGACGCGGGGAGCAGGTCCACGGAGAAGGGCGCGAGGAAGCCCGCGGCGTCCTCGGGAACCCTCGCCGCGCCGAGCGGGTCGCTCGACCGGGCCGCGACGAACGCGAGGAACTTGCCCTCGGCAACGCCCACCCGCGCGCCCAGGTGCTCGGGCGCCGCCTTGAGAAAGGCGCACACCACTCCCGCCTCGCCGCGGTACAGCCTCTCCAGGCCGTCCATGCGCGCGTAGGCCACGCCCAGGTCGCCCCTCTCCACGCGGTCGCTCACTCCCTGCAGCGCAGATACGACCCCGTTGAACACCTGCCGGTAGTGGGATTCGTCCGCCTCCAGCACTACGATGTTGGCGTTCAGCGACGCGGCCCGCTCCAGCGACAGGCCCACGGCGGCGGGCGGCGCCTTGGGGAAGCGGTCCACCACCAGCGGGCCGGCTCCGGAGTAGCGGCGCTCGACGATGACCGCGGGCTTGTCGGCCAGGTCGGGTTGCCGTTTCAGTTCGGCCTTGGCTCTGAGATGGGTTATGAGAATGCACGCGATGGTCATGGCGTCTCCTGTGCGGTACGATCCACGCAGAAGCCATTATAGAACGTGCGTTCGTTTTGTCAAGCCGACCCTCTTGGGCCTTCCCACACATCCGTACTACTCTTCCCTCGGCGAGGGTCCCCACCCCGAAAGTTCCTTCCCCCTTGATGGGGTGTATAGACCGGGGACATAGGCGGCGCCCTCTCCCTGAGGGAGAGGGGACCGGTCGTGCTATGCGCCGCTGATGTGGGCAATGTAGCGCTCGGCGGAGGCGCGGACTGCTTCTTTGCCGCCGCTCATGACGTTGCGCCCCCACCAGCCGCCGTAGATGCGGTCGAACTCGTAAGGCTCGACGGCCTCGACTATGGCGCTGACCTCGGCAGCCGAGAGCGGTATGAGGTTCGGGTAGCTGGTCATGAAGCTGACAAAGCGGCGGTCGGGGACGACAGTAATCGAGTCCCCAACGAACAGCGCGCCCTTGCCGCCCGCGCCGCCAGCCCAGTGCAGGACCGCGCTCCCGGCGAAGTGGCCGCCGCACCTGATGAGCGTGACTCCCGGCGCCAATTCCAGCGGGGCGCCGTCCCAGTAGCGGATCGATGGGTCCGGGCGCATGACGTGTTCGCGGTCCGCCTCCGGCACGTAGATTGTAGCCCCGCCAAAGGCGCGGCTCCAGGAGACCATGCTGTCGTAGAAGTGGGGATGCGAGAAGCATATCGCCTGGACGCCGCCGAGCGCGTTCAGGCGCTCGACGGTGTCGTCGTCCAGGTAACTGATGCAGTCGTATAGCACGTTGCCGCCGGGCGTCTGCACCAGCAGCGCTCTCTGCCCGATGGAGAAGGATGGGGTGATGCCGATGCCGGTCAGGCCCGGTTCTTCTTCCCTGACGTCGTTGCGATGGCCGGCCTCCTTCATTGCCGCCATCGTCGTCCAGCGCTGGCCGTCCCAGCCCACGTACTGCCTCGGGTCCTCGCATATGGGGCAGCGGAGCGGTGACTGGTCGCTCTCGGTGTATTCGACGCCGCAGGTGACGCAGATGTAGTTTTGCATGGGTTCTCCTCCGTTTTTGTGGGTCACCCCCATCCTAGCCTTCCCCCTGCGAGGGGAAGGGACAAACCAGCGCCTAACCTTCCGACTGCGAGGGGAAGGGACGATTGGGCGCGGCTATTGGCGATGCAATCGTGTATCAGCCCATCTGGTGAGAGGGGACTCTGGAACTGACAAACTTGGCCTATCCGTAGTATCATAGCCCCCGTTGCAGACGGAGCGCGACCCCTGCGCTCGCGTAAACAGGAGACAAGATATGCCCAAAGGCCCTGTCAAGCCGTGTACGATTGGCGAGTTGCGGAGCAGCGGTTACACCGCTCAGTCCGTGAAGCAAGAAGTCCGCAGGAATCTCATACGCAAGATCGAGAAGTCGGACGAGCTGTTTCCGGGCATAGTGGGCTTCGACGAGAGCGTAATCCCGCAGCTCGAGAACGCGGTTCTGGCGGGCCAGGACATAATTCTGCTGGGCGAGCGGGGCCAGGCGAAGTCGCGGCTCATTCGCCGCCTGGTGTCGCTGCTGGACGATGAGATTCCGGTGATGGCGGGTTGCGAGTTGAACGACGACCCGTTCGCTCCCATCTGCACTGCCTGCAAGCAGAGCATCGGGGAGAAGGGCGACGGCGCGGCTATCCAGTGGATGGCGCGCGACATGCGCTACTCCGAGAAGCTGGCCACGCCGGACATATCGGTCGCGGACCTGATAGGCGAGATCGACCCGATAAAGGTTGCTGAGGGGCGCTACCTGTCCGACGAGCTAACCATCCACTACGGGCTGATTCCGCGGACCAACCGCGGCATCTTCTGCATAAACGAGCTCCCCGACCTGTCCGAGCGCATCCAGGTGAGCCTGTTCAATCTGATGGAGGAGCGGGACGTCCAGATCAAGGGCTACCGGATCATGCTTCCGCTGGACGTGATGCTGGTGTCGAGCGCGAATCCCGAGGACTACACCAACCGCGGCCGAATCGTGACGCCGCTGAAGGACCGGTTCGGGGCGCAGATCCGCACCCACTATCCCAGGTCGCTCGACCAGGAAATCGAGATCGTCGAGCAAGAGTACGTCCGATTCCCGGACACCGCCGAGCGCGTGTCGGTGCCGCCGTACATGAAGGAGATCGTGGCCGAGATCACGTCGCTCGCGCGGCGCAGTCCCGAGGTCAATCAGCGCTCCGGGGTGAGCCTGCGCGTGTCCATCGCCAACTACGAGACGATGGTGGGCAACGCCTTCAAGCGCAGCCTGAGGAGCGGGGAGCCGACCTCGCCCAGGGTGAGCGACCTTCCCGCCATCGTCGCCTCCACCACCGGCAAGATCGAGCTGGAGAGCGTGGAAGAGGGCAGGGAGTTCAAGGTGGTAGAGGATCTGATCAAGAAGGGCGTCACAAACGTCTTCAGGCGCTACTACAGCCCGGCGGAGTTCGACGAGGTGCTGGAGCGGTTCGAGGAGGGGTACGAGGTGCGCACGGGCAGCGATTTGCCGTCCGCGGCCTACGGCGAGGCGGCGGAGGCGCTCGGCAACATCGGCGACCTGATCAGGCGCATCGAGCCGTCCGACGACCCGTCTGCGATGGCGTCCGCCATCGAGTTCCTGTTGGAGGGGTTGCACCTCAATCGCAAACTGAACCGCGACCAGGTGTCCGGGCAGTTCCTCTACAGGGGTTAAGAGGCGTAGGCCTTGGGACTTCAGCGGTTGCGCTTGGAACGTCACCCCCATCCTAACCTTCCCCCATCAAGGGGGAAGGGACTTTACTGATACACCCAGGAAGAACGCATGACCCAGACCGCCCGCAGAAGCAACGTCCCGAAGGCATACGATCCGCAGGCCGTGGAGCGGCGCATCTACGACCTGTGGCTCGACAGCGGCCACTTCACACCCGAGATAGACCGCGACAAAGAGCCGTTCGTCATCATCATGCCGCCGCCCAACGTGACCGGCGAGCTGCACATGGGCCACGCGCTCACCACCGCGCTGGAAGACCTGATGATCCGCTGGCACAGGATGAAGGGCGACCCGGCGCTGTACCTGCCCGGCTCGGACCACGCGGGCATCGCCACGCAGGTGGTGGTGGAGCGCGCGCTGGCGTCCGACGGCATCACCCGGCACGACCTGGGCAGGCAGAAGTTCGTCGAGCGCGTGTGGCAGTGGGTGGACCAGTACGGCGACCGGATATACCAGCAGCTCAGACGGCTCGGGGCGTCGTGCGACTGGACGCGGACGGCCTTCACGCTGGACGCCGGCCCGGCGAGAGCGGTGCGGAAGACGTTTGTCAGCCTGTACAAGAAGGGGCTGATCTACCGGGGCGAGCGCATCACCAACTGGTGCCCGCGCTGCCGCACCGCGCTGTCGGACCTGGAGGTGAAACACCGGGACGAGGACGGGCGACTGTACGACATCCGATACGACCTGGAGGGCGGAGGCTCGGTAACCATCGCCACCACGCGGCCGGAGACGCTGCTGGGCGACACCGCGGTCGCCGTCAACCCTGAGGACGAGCGCGCGAACCAGCTCGTGGGGCGCACCGCAGTGCTGCCCGTGTTGGGACGGCGGCTGCCGGTCGTTGCCGACGAGGCGGTGGAGCTTGGATTCGGCACCGGCGCGCTCAAGGTTACGCCCGGCCACGACCCGAACGACTTCGAGATAGGCGCACGCCACGACCTGCCGACGGTCAGCATACTGAACCTGGACGGCACGCTTAACGAGAACGCCGGCCCCTACGAGGGCCAGGACCGCATGGAGGCGCGCGAGAACATCGTCGCGCAACTGGAGGCGGAGGGTCGGCTCGAGAAGAACGAACCGCACCGCCACTCGGTCGGTCACTGTGACCGCTGCGACGAGGTGGTGGAGCCGATCATCAGCCGGCAGTGGTACGTTCGCATGGAGCCGCTGGCCAGGCCGGCGAGAGACCGCGTGGCTGACGGCTCGATACAGATCGTACCGGAGCGCTTCACGCGGGTGTACTTCAACTGGATGGACAACATCCGGGACTGGTGCATCAGCCGCCAGCTCTGGTGGGGCCACCGCATCCCGGTGTGGTACTGCCAGGGGTGTGAGGGTGTCATCGTGGAGGAGACGGATCCCACGGCCTGCCCGGACTGCGGCTCCGCCGACCTGGAGCGCGACCAGGACGTGCTGGACACGTGGTTCAGCTCCGGGCTGTGGCCACATTCGACGCTGGGGTGGCCCGACGAGACGGAGGACCTCGACTACTTCTACCCGGGCAGTGTGCTGGAGACCGGCTACGACATCCTGTTCTTCTGGGTGGCCCGCATGATTGTGATGGGGCTGGAGAACATGGGCGACGTGCCGTTCCGCACGGTGTACCTGCACGGCCTGGTGGTTGATCCTGAGGGTCTGAAGATGAGCAAGTCCAGGGGCAACGTGGTGGACCCACTGGAGCTCATAGACATGTACGGCGCGGACGCGCTCCGCTTCGCACTCACGACCGGCAACTCGCCGGGCAACGACATGCGGTTGAACCAGGGCAAGCTGGAGGCGAGCCGGAACTTCGCCAACAAGCTGTGGAACGCGGCTCGCTTCGCCATGCAGAACCTGGAGGGCGCGGACGACCTGGAGGACTGGTGGGACCCCAGCCCGTCCCACCGCCACGACCGCTGGATCATCAGCCGACTCAACCGCGCCTCGGAGCAGGTGGAGCGGTTCATGGGCGAGTATAACTTCGGCGAGGCCCAGCGGGCGATCCACGACTTCATGTGGCACGAGTTCGCCGACTGGTACATTGAGCTCGCCAAGATACGGGTGCGGTCCGAGAAACAGGACGAGCCCTCGCCGCTTCCGACGCTTGCATATGTGCTGGAGCGCATCCTGCGGCTGCTGCATCCGTTCCTGCCCTTCGTCACCGAGGAGCTTTGGCAGATGCTGACGCGTATGCTGCCGGACGAGCCGGGACGGTCCGACGCGCTCATCGCGGCGGCATACCCGGCGCCGGACGTGGGCCGATTCGACGCGGACGCCGAGGCCGAGATGGGCGCGCTGATCGACATCGTGCGCGCCGTGCGCAATCTGCGGGCCGAGTTCAAGATTCAGCCGAGCCGGCAGGTGGCCGCGACCGTGGAGGCCGGACCGCTGGACGACGCGCTGGGCCGCGAGTCCGGGGCTATCGCCGCGCTGGGCCGGATCGAGCCGCTCAGCGTGGCGCGGGAGCCGGGCGGGGACGAGCCGGACACCGTGTCGCTGGTGCTTGAGCGCGCAACGGTCAGAGTGCCGCTGGGCGGGCTGATCGACGTCGGACAAGAGCGGGAGAGGCTGGCCGAGGAGCAGCGGCAGCTCGAGGGGCAGATGGACAAGCTGTCCCAGCTGCTGGCCAACGAGAACTTCCTGTCGCGCGCGCCAGAAGAGGTGGTCGAGAGGGAGCGGGAGCGTAGGCGCACCATAGAAGAGCGCCAGGCCAGGGTGGCCGACATCCTGGAGAAGCTCGCCACGGCCTGACGCCGCCTGTCGCGGCGTCGATCCGGAGCATCCCGTGGCCGCGTTCATCCGGCGGGTCGTACCCACACTCAACCACGATGGCCGGATGGTGTTCGGCGCCAGCGCCGTGCGCGCGCTGGACTACAGCTTCCTGAGCGTTTTCCTGGGCGTGTACCTGAGCGTGCTCGACTTCGACGCGCTGCAGGCGGGCATCGTGTTCAGCGCCATCATGGCTGGGGGCGCGCTGTCCAACGTGGTGGCGAGCTGGAAGGGCGACGCGATTGGCCGCAAGCGGATGCTGTTGGCCATGACGCTTCTGATGGCCGCCGGGGGCGCGCTGTTCGCCGTGGCCGAGAACGCGTGGCAGCTCGCCGCAGTCGGCCTGTTCGCCATGACGACCACCACCGGCGGCGACCGGACGGCGTTCGTGTCGCTGGACACCGCGATTCTGGCACAGACCACTGCCGACCGGCAGCGCACGCTCGTCTTCAGCTTCTACAACCTCGTAGGTTTCGTCACCAAGGCCGTGGGCGCGCTCCTTATCGCCGTACCGGAGCTTCTGCAGGACAGATACGGCATGGAGGAGCTGGCGTCCTACCGCGCGATGTTCCTGGGCTACGCCGTGGTTGCCGCTGGGGCGTTGGCGTTCTACGCGCTGCTCACGCCGCGGTCGGAGGTGCGGCGGGTCGCCAGGACGCCGGCGCCGGTCGCGGAGGGAGGGCTGAGCGCCCGCAGCGCCATCATCCGGATTGCAGCGCTCTTTTCCATCGACTCGCTGGGGGGCGGGTTCTTCGTCAGGAGCTTCATCGCCTACTGGTTCGCGACGCGGTTCGGCATCGGCCTGAACGCCGTGGCGCTCATCTTCTTCTCGGGCCAGATTGCGAACGTCGTCTCCGTGCTCGCGGCGGCGCCCGTGGCCTCGCGGATCGGGCTGGTGAACACGATGGTGTTCACCCAGGTGCTGTCCAACGTCTTCACCATCGCGCTCGCCGTGTCTGGGAACGTGCAGTTTGCGGTCTTCTTCTACCTGGCCAAGGAGCTGGCGAACGAAATGGACGTGCCGACGCGCCAGTCGTACACGATGGCGATAGTGCCTCCGGAGTCGCGGATGGCGATGGCGGGGGTGACGAACCTGGGCCGCAACATCACGCAGACGGTCAGCCCTGGGCTGGCGGGGGCGATCGCGAGCGTGACGACGCTGGGCGCGCCGTTCGTCATCGGCGCGGGCTGCAAGCTGGTGTACAACGCGGCGATGTACTGGCAGTTCCGGTCGATCAAGGCGCCGGAGGAGCTGCGGCGGGCCGCCGCGCGGGGAGGACAGGGAGGGGCGATGGGGCCGGAACGCAGCTAGAGGCCTCGCAGCTCCAGTGTCTCTACGTGACCGGTTTCGAGGTCGGCTACGCGTATGGAGTGGTTATTGGTGTCGGCGACGTAGAGTTTGCCCGCCGCCGCGCTCACGCCGGAAGGCTCGTAGAACTCAGCCTCGCGCGCCGGGCCGTCCTTGTGGCCGGCGGCGCCGCTGCCCAGCATCGTCATGCAGCCTCGCGTGGCGGGATACACGCGCTTGATCTTGTTGTTGTAGCTGTCGGTGATGTAGAGGACGCCGTCGGCGGCGTCGATGCCGATGGGGTGCTGGAGCCGCACATCGTCGCCCACGCCGTCGGCGTCGCCGAACGTGAACAGTCCCTGGCCGACTACGGTCTGGACGCGGCCGCCCGGGTCGACGTCGGAGGAGCGAATTGCGCTGGTCTCGCTGTCGGTAAAGTACAGCTTGTCGTCGATGGCAGCGATCCCGCTGGGCTGGGCGAGCTGGGCGGAGTTCAGGGGTCCGTCCACGATGTTCTCGCGTCCCGATCCGGCGTGGGGCAGGACCTCGCCCGTGTCCAGGCGAATCCGCCAGAGCTGGTGGAAGCCGGCCATGGCGACGTAGAGCGTGCCGTCGCGCAGCTCAAGGTCCCAGGGTGAGTTCAGCGCCGTGGAAGGCCCGTCCCCTCCGGAGTGGAAGCGCATCGCCTGCTCGCCCACGCCCGCGATGGTGTCAACGCGCCCGGAGTCGAGCGCGACGCGGCGAATCGAGTGGTTCTTGGTGTCCGCGACGTACAGAGTGTCGCCGTCGAGCGCCATGCCCTGAGGGTCGTCGAACTGCGCGTCGTGCGCTTGGCCATCGGCAAGGCCACGCTCGCCGCTGCCTATGACCTGAGTGACATCGCCATCCAGCGTCGTCACCAGCACGCGGTTGTGGTTGGAGTCGGCTATGAACAGCCGGCCGGAGGCGGCGTCCGCCATCACCTTGCCCGGGAAGGACAGGGGCCGCTCCCATTCCTTCTCGCTTTCGAGCTTGAAGGTCATGGGGCGGCGGTCGATTAGGCCGTCGCCGTCGAACTCGCGCACCATCTCGGCGATGATGTTGTCGAACGGCTCCAGGACAATCTCACCCTCGTGCTTGCCGATGACCTTGCCGCGGGGGTCGACGAACATGAGCGTGGGCCACGCCCTGACGGCGTAGGTCTGCCAGATTACGAAGTCGGAGTCGTTGGCGACGGGGTGTTCGATCTCGTAGCGCAGGATCGCCCTGCGCACGTTCTCGGTGTCTTTCTCGGCGGTGAACTTCGCGGAGTGCACACCCACGACCACCAGCTCGTTGCTGTACTTCTCTTCCAGTTTCCGCAACTGCGGAAATACGTGCATGCAGTTGACTCAACAGTAGGTCCAGAAGTCCAGGATGACGATCTTCCCCCGCAGGTCCTCCAGCGAGAGGGGCTGCTCGGTGTTCAGCCAGTCCATTCCTTTCGGGAATTCCGGGGCGTTGACGGTGCCCGCGTAGCTCTGTGTCCTCATGGCAAAATCACCCTTTCGGCGCTCTCAAGGCGCCCTCTCCCCAGAATTGGCTACAAGGCCACCGGCCACTGCTCTTGCGAGTAGGCCATCGACCAAAACATGTGCTCGTAGCGCGAGCTGGCCAGGAACGCCTCGCGCATCGCCGACCTTACGGCAGGGCCGCCCTCCACGCCGAATCGGTCCACCAGTTCGCGCCAGGCCGCCGTGCTCTCCTCAAGGATACCAGAGGAGTAGGCCTCGACCCAACGGCCATAGACGGGATGGGGCGATGGCTGGAGTTGCCGGCCTATCTCGTGGTAGCTCCAGGGGCAGGGGAGTATGGCCGCGGCGGCCTCGCCGACGCCGCCCATGGAGGCGGCGGTGAGCATGTGATTGACGTAGGCGAGGTTGGTCGGCGATGCGTTGGCGGCCTCGGCCTCCTCCTCCGTGACGCCGAGCAGGTCGAACATGCGGGAGTGCAGGGGACGTTCGACGGGCGTGGTGACGCGCCTCGCGAGCTGCCGGATGGCCTCGGTGTCCGGGGCCTTGGACAGGGCTATCGAAACGACCCGGCCGAACCCTTCCATATAGTGGTAGTCCTGGATCACGTAGTATCGGAAGCTCTCTACAGGCAGGGAGCCCCGCTGCAGCTCCAGCAGGAAGGGATGCTCCATGATGTCGCCCCATATGGAAGCGGCTTCTTGCCGCAGTTCGGCCGAAAAACTGGCGCTCATTTCCACTCCTCTTTGCCAATTGGGATATTCTTACAGTTAGTGACACGAACCGCATATGCTGTTTCGATATCTTCACTAAGCCATGGGTCATTAGATCGAATAGCGCTACATCCGCATTTCGCAAACACTGCCGTCTACTGTGGCGAATTGGCGCCTTGCGACTCGTCCAGCAGTCCGCGACCGGCGGCCACGGTGCGGTTTTGCAAAGTACATATCGCGAAACGCGGGTGGCTGCAAGCAGGCACATATTTGAATATCAGAACGCGATTCGGTTGGCGTCCCTGGCAGGATTCGAACCCGCGACCCGCTGCTTAGAAGGCAGCCGCTCTGTCCATCTGAGCTACAGGGACGAACTGAGGCCCATACCAAGTTTAGCATACAACAGCAGAGTCGCACGGCTTTCCGCTTCCATGCCGGCACTTCGCAGCGCGTGGGGCTCCTGCGCCGCTGCTTCGCGTAGCGTGCTACCGCGTCGACGTGCTGACGCGGTACAGGGAGAGTCCGCCGGCCCACAGTCTTCTGACCCGGGTGATTTCCACGCCGTCCAGCTCGGAGAGGGTAGTGAAGCGCCGCTGCAGCGCGTTGCCGATCGGCCTGCTCAGAATGCCGGCCCCGACTATGGCGGCCAAGGCCAGGGGCAGCCGGACGAACCAGCGGCCGCGGGCGAGAATCGCCCTTGCCAGGAGGCCGCCCAGCAGCGCGGCCGTCGCGAGGTTGGTGCCGCAGTGGGGAGAGATCGCGAGCTCCTTGCGCCCGCCCTGGAGGGAGGTGAGTGCCTCCTGCGCCGCGGCGCGCACCTCTTCGAGCGACGCGCGGCCGAGTATGAAGAACCCCCCGGACGTGGAGTAGCCGCCCAGCGGCGTCCGCGCTCCGGCCTCAAGCAGCGTGGTGACGGTGCCGTGCTCCAGGGCGTGATTGCGCCGGACGCTGTTCAACAGACTTGATGCCAAAACTGCCTCCTCCTGCCGTTCGTAGATTCCGGCGATCGACTCGCCGGAACACTGCCATGATATATGAAAGGTAGCAGGCTCGGCTAATCTCGGCGGCCTGAGCGCGAATTGGGGCAGGGGAGTCGACTCGCCTAGGCGCGGTTGTCGGCTCTCTGCCGCGCGGGACTCGCTTGCGCCGACGGGGAGCGTTTGCTGCGTGAGGCGCGATTGACGGGGCCGAGACGTCGGACAAACGGTCTGGGGTCGGGGAGGCGGGCTCTACCTGGTGTCGCCGGTGAGCGCCGCGGCGCCGGACTGCCTCTGGAGGCGGGACTCAGCTCCCACACTCTCTGCGTGGCTGGATGTTGGCCCGCCAGGGACGACCGCACGGGCTGTGGACTCGTAGCTGTACTGCCGGCGTAGGCGGGACATAACCTTAACTTACACGCGAAAACACCGTGGTGTTTGCTTTGGCCAGCTATGAACTCGCGGACGATGGACAGGCCCTCTGTTGCCCTGTTCTTGACGGTGGCCAGGCGTCGCCGGGTGACCTTTGTCTTTGCCTGACTCACGGTGACAATCTTAGAATTGCGTCAGAAATGTCTTGACGAGGCATTGACATTAGCCTAATGTGGGGATTAGCATTGCTGCACAGTCAAGGACGGACGAAGTTTCAGTAGTGGCACACCAGGTGGCTCGAAAGGGTCGATGTCACAGGGACTCAGTACAGCCTTAAGGAGGTTGACGTGGCAACCAAAAAGACGAAGAAGATGCTGGCAGTCGAGTCGATGTTCGATCAGCCGTTGGAAAAGATGCTCCCGGGGATGGTCACTGATATGGGCCTGACGGCTACGGCAGACCACCTGGGCGTAAGCAAGGCCACGCTCGGCTACTGGCTGCTCAAGCTCGGCATCAGCGTTCAGAGAATCGCTCTCGCGCCGGGAGACACGATCAAGGTGACCCGGGTGAAGTAGGGCTGCAAGTCCCCTAAGTCTCAATGCCGCCGGCGTTCGCCGCGGCAATCATCGGCGCCACACACCGAGTATGCGAGGTGTGCGGCGCCGATGTGCGTTGGGGGCCGCTGTTGGCTGAATGGTGATCAGCCCCTGGATTTCGACTCGGAGTCCGGAATGATGGGTGGGCGTGAGTGGCGAGTTTGAGCGGGAAGGAGTGCCGGATGGGTATGGGGTGCGGGAGTGGCGGAAGCGCAGGGGGCCGGAGTGGAGGGCTTGGGGGACCCGCAGGTGGCCGCGAAAGCGGTTGGAAGGAAGAGCTGTGGACGGACCTCCAGCCGGCGCGCTAGCGCCGGTTGCCGATCGCTTCGCGCGCCTCCTGTTCCCGGTAGCGGTCGATGATGGCGCGGCGCTTGTCGTGGCGGCGGCGTCCCTTCGCCAGAGCGAGCTCGACCTTGGCGAGGTGCCGCTTCAGGTAGACGCGGAGGGGCACCAGTGTGAAGCCCTTCTCGGAAACGTCCCTGCTCAGCCGCCTGATCTGCATCTTGTGCAGCAGCAGCTTGCGCGGGCGGGTAGGGTCGTGGTTGGCCGCGTTGCCCGCGTCGTAGTGCGATATGTGCAGGTTGTGCAGCCAGAGCTCGCCTGCTTCCGGCTTGGCGTAGGAATCTCCGATGTTGGCGCGGTTCGCGCGCAGGGACTTGATCTCCGTGCCGGTCAGCACGATTCCGGCCTCGAACGTGTCGAGGATGTCGTAGTCATGCCTCGCCCGTCTGTTAGTGGCTATCGTTCTGTACTGGCTCATGGTGCGCCCTGCTATAGGCCCTGGTCCTCCAGTTTCGACTCCATGACCTCTCTGGCCTTCTCGAGCTGCATAGTCTCCGCGGTCTGGCGGTCCCTGGACGTGACCTCGAAGTCCGGCGTGATGCCCTGCTCCTCGATCACGCGTCCGTCCGGCGTGTACCAGCGGGCGAAGGTTATAATGAGGCCACCGCCGTTGCTGAGCCGGCGCAGAATGTTGACGCTGCCCTTGCCGTAGGTTGTGGCTCCGACGACCTGGGCCCTGCCGTGGTCCTGGAGCGCGCCGGCGAGAATCTCGGTCGCGCTGGCGCTGAACTCGTTCGCGAGGATCACTAGCGGAATCTCAGCGGCTACGCCACCCGGTTGCACCTGGAAGTTGGTGCGTTTGCCGCTGGAGTCGATCTCGTAGGTTACAAGGGCGCCGTCGCTGAGCTTGTTGGCGTCGAGAAACAGATTGACGACGTTGACCACGGAGCTCAACAGTCCGCCTGGATTGTCACGCAAGTCTAGGATGACGCCCTTGGCGCCGCTCGACATGACCTGAAGCAGCATGGTGGACAGGTCGTCGGGCGTGTCCGCGAAGAACTCCGTAACGCGGATGTGCGCTATCCTGTCCCCCGGCTCGCTACGGAGTAGCACGCTTTCCAGGGGAATAATGCCCCTAACAATCTCGATTGCAACGGGGTCAATGGCTCCCAGGTGGCGCACCAGGATGGTGACCTTCGTGCCGCGCTGGCCCCTGATCTTGTTCACAGCGCCCAACAGGCTCATCCCTTCGACGCTGACGCCGTCGATCTCTAGGATGATGTCGCCGGGACGGACTCCCGCGGCTTCCGCCGGGCTGCCCGCGATAGGGGCGACCACGACAAGGTTGCCGTCCAGCCGCATCGACACGCTGGCGCCGATGCCCTCGAACTCTCCCTGCAGGTCCTGGCTCTGTATGTCGAACTCTTCGGGCGCGACGTAATGAGTGTGGGGGTCGCCCAGGGTCTCGATGACGCCACGAATGGCCTCTTCAGTGGCCTCGGCCGGGTCCAGGTTCTCGCGGTCGATATGCTCGCGCGCGAGCAGCGCCCACGCCTCCCAAACCGCCAGCAGCTCCTCGGGCACCTCGGACGGCGCGTCCAGAGGCTCATCCAGTTGTATGACCTCCGGAGCGACCGGCTGGTCGCTGCCGGACGTCGGCAGCGCGGAAGGGGAGGGCTCCGGGGCGGGAGTGGCCGCGGTATCGCCGCCGCACGCCACGAGGATGGCAAACATCCAGGTGACGGCGATGGCCGTCGTCCATCGGAACCCTCGCGGTCTGTGTGTCAATTCGTTCACCTGCGTGTAGAGTGCTTCAATACATGATAGCACGGCGGCGTCAGGCCGGACATTTGGGGCCGAAAGCGGGCATCGAATTGTGCCGGAAATGTGGAGGCTGCGCGCGCGGCCAATGCCAGCGGCAGTGCGGCCGCCGGGACGCGGGTGTGCGACTTCAGCACGTGACTTCGGTTTCCTGACAGCCGGCCGGACAGTCTCGTTCGTATTTCTGCACCTGCACGACCGGATAGAATCCTGAAATCGACCTGAAACAGCTTT
Source organism: uncultured Dehalococcoidia bacterium (assembly GCA_951812395.1). Taxonomy (GTDB): domain Bacteria; phylum Chloroflexota; class Dehalococcoidia; order Lucifugimonadales; family CATOSD01; genus CATOSD01. The sequence continues at coordinate 712,852 of CATOSD010000002.1, read as the reverse complement.
ACGGCCTGGCGCGATCGTGCTAGTATTTCTGAACCCTGAATTGTCTGAAATACTGCTGAAATACTTTTCTGGGGAGTGCGTGAAATGACGCAGAGACTTGCCGCGAGCGGGGGCGCCGGTCGGCGGCCCAAGAGGCTGCTCATCAGGCGGCCGTACCCGACTCACAGCCTGCAGGACACCCTGGCGGCCGCCGAGACGATACGCGAGGCCAACGGGGGCCAGCCATTCGCGCCCGACCGTCTCGCGGCGGCGATGGGCACCACAAGGGGCAGCAGCGCGTTCCGGATGAAGCTCACGTCGTCCGTAAAGTACGGACTGACCGAGGGCGGGGTGAACGACGAGGCGATCAGCTTGACTACCCTGGGGGAGGCCGCAGTCTCTCCGAGGTCCGAGGAGGAGCGCCGCCGCGCGTTGCTGGACGCGGCCTGCAATCCGGAAGTTTTCGGGGGATTCTACGAAGGGCTGGACGGCCAGCCGCTGCCCAGGGACGATTTCTCGCGCAACGTCTTGGAACGGGAGTGGGGCATCGACCCCTCTATTTCCGCGGAATGCATCGAGCTTATCAGGGCCAACGGCGAGTTCGTGGGTATCCTTGGTGTGGACGCTTCCGGTGTTCTCGGCGTGAACCTCAGCAGCGCGGTGGCGGCTTCCGAGCCTCAGCCATCGAGCGACGCGGCCCCATCCGCCGTTAGGGTAGGGTGGCGCCCCACCGAGCCGGAGCGAGACGCCAGGCTCTCGCCGCCGGGCAAAGTGTACTTGGGCTACCAGGCCGAGACCGAGGTTGTGGACTTTATCAAAGAACTTCTCCAGGAGTTTGGCATTCCGTATTGCTCGGCCGAGGATGAGCCGGACAGCCCGCAGCCGGTGTCAACTAAGGTCTCGGAGGCGATGCTGAGCTGCAACTCGGCCATTATGGTGCTTACGGAGGAGCCGCCCGACCGCGGGCCGGACAGAATGCTGTTCCACGTAGGCGCCGCGTCGGCGCTCTACCGCAAGAAGGTGGTGGTGCTGTGCGAGAACGATACGGAAAGCTACAGCCCGTTCATGGGTCTGGAGACCATTGCCTACAGCCGTAATCGCCCCGAAGACGTAGGACTGGGGCTGCTCATGTCACTGAGGGACGCGGGGGTCATAAGAGTGGTCACCTAGCTGCCCCGGACTGCCTACAGGCGTCGCAGGTTGGGCAGAAACGCAAGCCCTAGGACCGCCAGCACCACGAGGACGGCCCCGTTCGCGCCCAGTGCGAAGGCAATGGTAGTCGAAGAGGCAAGAGCTCCGATTTGCAGGCTTCCAAGGGGTCCGGTTCCCGTGGCCACCACCCACGCGCCCGCCGCGCGGCCTCTCAGCTCGGAGGGCACGATGGTCAGCATCATGCTCTGCGAGTAGACGTCCTGCAGCGACGCCATGCCACACACCACGGCTATGGCGACCAGCGCGAGCCAGAAGTTGCCGATGAACGCCAGCAACACCACGCCGAGTCCGAACACGAGAATGGTGGCCATGTAGCTGAGTCCCCGGCGGCTCTGCACTCCTATGGCCGCTACCACCACCACGGCGAGAACTCCTCCGAGCGAGCGCGCCGCGTTCATGTAGCCCAACTCTTGGGGACCGACACCGAGCACGTCCCGCGCGAGGCTGGGATACAGCGAGAAGTGGGAGAACCCCGCAAATTCGATGATCATGGTGGTGATGGCGAGCGTCAGGAGCAGCCGGTTGCGCCTCAGCTCCGCGGCAAGGCGGGCCACGTTGCCCGCCACCTCGCCAAGCGCGCCGGCCAGACCGGCGGCGCGCGGCGCCCGGGGCGGCCTGTCGCCGCCGCCTTCGGCGTCCGCTGGGCCGCGCGTGAACACAAGGATACCCGCCGTCATGAGGTAGGTGGAGGCCATTGTGAAATAGGCGTAGTCCGCGCCAAGGCGCTCCAGCACGAATCCCAGCAGGAACGAACCCACGAAGCCGCCGCCCCTGGTTCCGATGTTGAGGAAGGCGATGCCGTTCAGCAGATTCGGCAGGCCTACCACGTCCGCGACGTAGCTCTGCTGGAGCGTCATCTTGAGCGGCGGCATGGAGCCGCCCACCGCGGCCAGTACGAAGAGGTGCCACGCCTCTAAGACGTCGAAGTGGTACAGCGCGCCCGCGATGGCGGCAGTGGCCGCGAGAGGTCCATTGATGAGGATCATCGCCAGCCGGCGGTCCACGATGTCGGCCAGGGCGCCGGCGACCGCGCCGAGGAAGAAGGCCGGGGCCATGCGAATTCCGAGGGCAGCTCCGACCATGAATGCCGAGTCGGTCAGCTCCAGCATGAGCCAGCCCAGCACGAGGTGTTCGCCCAGGAAGCCGACGCCGTCGAACGCGCCAGCCGCCGCCAACAGCCGCATGTCGCGGTAGGCGAGTGCGGGTGCCCGGACGAGGCGGAAGGAGGAGAGCCTAGGTGGGATGGCCACTTGAGGGGAGTTCGGGACTAGCCGGCGGACCGGGGCGCGGCTAAAGCCGGCTCCGGTTCGAACGGCCGGCGTCTGGAATCGTCGCCGGGCCTTGTCGCCACTTTTTGGAAATGAGGGTCAAAACGGGACTGGTATGTTATGTAAAGCAACTTTGTGGTTCCTGTGGTAGCTGTAGTTTACATAACAATTATAGTGCGAACATCGCACCATGGCCCCTCCGGGGCCCTCCAGTCCCCCCTACTCCGTCCCCGGGACCCGTCAGGCGCTCGGTGCGGCGGCCGTGGTTTCGGAGTGTTGCAGCACGTCGTCGATCTCCGAGAGCAGCCGCGGCGCGCCATCGCCGGTCAGCGCCGATGCAAAGACAACCCTGTCGTCCTCATCGATGAGACCTTCCAGGAGCTCGGACTTAAGCGACGCAGCGTCTAGACGCGGCAGCCGGGCGAGATCGACAGGACCACGGTCCGCGCCGTTCTCGCCGTCTTGCGGACCGTCGGAGGCATCGAGTAGGTCGATCTTGTTCAGCACCAGGATCTGCGGCCGGTTCGTCAGTCCCATGTCATCGAGTATTTCGGTGACGACGTGGGCCTGCTCTGCGGCGCTGGGCCGGGTGATATCCAGGACGTGGATTATCAGGCTCGATTCCTCGATTTCCTCGAGCGTGGCCCGGAACGCGGCCACCAGTGACGTGGGCAACTTCTGGATGAACCCGACGGTGTCGGAGACCAGGACCGTCCGACCCGAGGGCAGCCGCACCTTTCGTGTCACCGGGTCGAGGGTGGAGAACAGGCGGTCCTCGGCGAGCACGCCGGCGCCGGTGAGGCTGTTCAGCAGCGTGCTCTTGCCGGCGTTGGTGTATCCGACCAGCGAGGCCACCGGGAGTTGCATCTCGCGGCGGCGGGCTCGATAGGCGCCGCGGTGGCGCCTGACCTCGTCCAGGCTCTTCTTCAGCCGCAGGATGCGGTCGCGCACGAGTCTACGGTCGGTCTCTATCTGGGTTTCGCCCGGTCCGCGGGTGCCGATACCGCCGCCGAGCCGCTCAAGGTGCGACCATTGTCCAGCGAGCCTAGGCATCAGGTACTCGTGCTGCGCCAACTCGACCTGCAGGCGGCCCTCCCTGGTGCGCGCCCTTTGCGAGAAGACATCGAGGATGAGGGCCGTGCGGTCGATGACCTTGCGTTCGCCGTCCAGCGCGTTCTCAAGGTTGCGTTGCTGAGTTGGCGTCAGCTCGTCGTCACAGATGACGGTTGCGATTTCGCGGTGCTGCACCAGGCGTAGCAGCTCTTCCAGCTTGCCCTTGCCAAGGTACGTGTTGGCGGGCTTGGCCGGCCGCTGCGTCATCCTGCCAACGACGTGCGCGCCAGCGCTGACCGCGAGGTCGCCAAGCTCGTTGAGCGACTCTTCAAGCGACCAGAGCGGCCTTTGGCGGGACTTCAACTGCACGCCCACCAGCAGCGCCCGTTCGCGCCGACGCCTTGTTTCAACGGTCCTGTTCGGTATGGCCTAGCTCCCTTCGGGCGGGGGAAGTTTCCAGTCTGCCAGGCGCTGAAGGCCCCGCTCCATATCCTCGTCGTCAATCGTAAGCGTCAGCCGGATGTAGCCCTCGCCGTAGGCGCCGTAGCCGTTCCCGGGCGTGACGACGATGTCGCACTGCTCGAGAAGCGACTCGGCTACCTGGGCAGACGTGTAGCCGTGCGGGATACGCGCCCACACGTAAAGGCCCGCTTTGGGCGGGTCGACGTGCAGGCCGATGTCGCGCAGCGTTTCGACTACGCGGTCCCTGCGCCGCTGGTAGATGGCGTTTCGCTCGTCGATCGCGTCGAGCGGATCCTTCAGTGCCTCGATGCCCATGTACTGGATGGCTTGGGGCACGCCCGAGTCCAGGTTCGACTTTACGACCATCAGCGCGTCGATCATGTCGGCGTTGCCGGCCGCGACGCCCAGCCGCCAACCGGTCATGTTGTAGCTCTTAGACAGCGAGTGAAACTCCATGCCCACTTCCATCGCGCCCGGCGTCTGCAGGAAGCTGGAGGGCTTGTAGCCGTCGAACGCGACCTCGGTGTACGAGGCGTCGTGCAGCACGGCAATGTCGTAGCGCGACGCGAACTCCACCACCTGCCGGAAGTAGTCGGCCTCGGCAATCGCACCGGTCGGGTTGTTCGGATAGTTTAGCCACATCACCTTGGCCGCCCGCGCCACTTCCTCCGGTATGGCCTCCAGGTCGGGCAGCCAGCCGTTCTCCTCCTGCAGAGGCATCCAGTGGCACTCGCCGCCCGCGAACCAGGTGCCCACGGAGTATACGGGATAGCCGGGGTCGGGCACCAGCGCGACGTCGCCCGGGTCCAGGAAGCAGAGCGCGGCGTGGCCAATGCCCTCCTTCGCGCCGATGAGGGACAGCACCTCATTGTCGGCGTTCAGCGAGATGCCGAATCGACGCTGGTACCAGTCGGCGGCGGCCTGCCGGAATTCGGGCAGACCGTCGGTCTCAGGGTAGCGGTGATTCGGCGCGTCCAGGGCGGTCTCGCGGAGGCGTTCGACGACGTGGGGAGGCGTCGGTATGTCCGGATCGCCTATGCCAAAGCTGATGACCTCGATACCCTGCGCCTTCTTCGCAGCGATCTTGCGGCTAATCTCGACAAAGAGGTACGGCGGTATCCTGTCTAGACGTCTGGCGAGCTTCACTGGCAGCCTCCGGTTACTCCCTTCCCACTGGTTGTGCATTTGGGCAGGGGGAAGGTTAGGATGGGGTGTGCTTTGGTTGTGCATTTGGTCGCGATTGTGGGCCTAGCCGGGCCACGTGCCTTCGTACACCTTGGCGACGGGGCCGTTGAGAATGACTTCGCCGTGTCCGGGCCAGCGAACGGTCAGCTCGCCGCCAGGGAGCGCCACGGTGACCCATTCCTTCTGTCCCTTCCCCCTCGCAGGGGGAAGGCCAGGATGGGGGTGCGCATCGTCGCCGGTCAGGCCGTGCAGGCGCGCCGCGACCGCGATGGCGCAGGCGCCGGTGCCGCAGGCCCGGGTGAGACCCGATCCGCGCTCCCAGACGCGGGCGGTCAGGGCCGTTTCGCTGACCACGTTGACTATCTCGAAGTTCACGCGGTTCGGGAAGATGGGGTGGTTTTCGACCAGAGGCCCTAGCTCATGCAGCGGCACCTCGTCCACAGGCTCGTCGATGAAGGCGACGGCGTGTGGGTTGCCCATCGATACGAACGTGAGGTTGAAGGAGCATCCCCAAACCGTGAGCGGATAGTCCAGCACCGGGCCGGCGCCTGGCGCTGATACCGGGACCTTGGCAGGTTCCAGTATTGGCTCGCCCATGCTCACGCTGGCGTGAGTCAACTCGTCGCCGTCCCATCCGGGAGCGACTTCGAGCACGCCTGCGAGAGTCTCGACGGTGATGGGCGACCTGTCGGCGGGCACCGCGCCGTTGTCGATGGCGAATCGCACGAAGCACCGGATGCCGTTGCCGCACATCTCGCCTTGGGAGCCGTCGGCGTTGAACATGGACATGCGGATGTCGGCATCGTCGGCGCTCTGGAGCACTATCACGCCGTCCGAGCCTACGCCCAGGTGCCGGTCGCTCATGGCGATGGACAGCGCAGGCCAGTCGCGCTCGCCGTCTCTGCCGTCTACGAACACGTAGTCGTTGCCGGCGCCGTGCATCTTGGTGAATTTCATGCGGGCCTCTCACGGGGGATTCAGTCAACTATTCTAACACAGAAACGAGGCTTCATCGGCCCCAACGGAAGCTAACCAAGACGTAAAGCGCCCATATACGCACGGGCGTGCGAAATTCAATCCGGGCGGAGGCCGTTGAGCCACTCTTCGGCGTACCTGAGCGCCTCGTCCCGCTCTGTCTCGGCGTCGAACCAGCGTATGCGGGCGTCGGTCGGCTTGAACCACGTCCGCTGGCGCCTGGCGAACCTGCGTGTGCCGCGCCTCACCGCGTCGGCCGCCTCCTCTAGGGAAAGCCTGCCATGCAGGTAGTCCGCGATCTCGCGGTAGCCCAGGCTGGACATGGAGGGCAGCTCCGGTCCGTACCCCGAATCGAGCAGGCCGCGAACCTCGTCGACCCAACCGGCGGCGAGCATGGCGTCTACGCGGTCGTCGATTCGCCGCCTCAGGGTCTGGTCGTACATCGCCAGCCCCACGATGGCGACTTCGTACGGGGGCGGAGTCCGGCGAGGGGGTGGCGGGTCTGCCCCCGGAGAAGCGAGCGCAACTTCCAGCGCCCGTACGACACGCCTGGGGTTGCGGGCATCCACGCGGGCGGCGGCGTCCGGCGCGCGCTGGGCAAGCTCCCGGTACAGCGCCACGACGCCTTCGGACTCCAGGCGTTCCGCAAGCTGCGCGCGGAGCAGCGGGTCCGGCGCGACCGCAGGAGGATCCCATCCCTCAAGCAGTCCCCACACGTACTGTCCGGCGCCTCCAGCCACTATCGGAAGCCTGGAAATCTCGTTTACGTTTTGGATAGCTTTCCGCGATTCGTGCAAGAAAGTAGCTAAGCTGTACTCATCACCAGGGTCCGCGACGTCGATCAGATGGTGGCGGATGGCGGCGAGGTGCTCCGGCGGCGGTTTGGCTGTGCCGATGTCCATGCGGCGGTACACCTGGCGACTGTCAGCGCTCACGATCTCGCCGCCAAGGCGGCTGGCGAGGCACATGGCGAGGCTGCTCTTGCCGACGGCGGTCTGGCCGACTACGGCGATGACAGGGATTTGTTCGCGTGGCACGGGCATAGCGGTGTGACGCGCTTTCGGCCTTGCGAGGCGCACTGGCTCCGGGAGCGGCGTCAGGAGTGCCGGGCGGCGAGCTGCACTATCTTGGTGAACGCCTCGGCGTCGAGACTGGCGCCGCCGACGAGCGCGCCGTTCACGTCCGGCTGGCGCGCGTACTCCTCGACGTTGCCGAGATTGACGCTGCCCCCGTACAGCAGCGGCGCCTCGCCGGCCGCGTCGGCGCCGAACCGCGCCGCCAGCGCGCCGCGTATGGTCGCCATCATGGACTGCGCCACGTCCGGGGTGGCCGCCCTGCCCGTCCCGATAGCCCACACCGGCTCGTAGGCGACGACCAGGGCCGAGGCGTCCTCCACGCCCTCGAGGCCAACTCCCACCTGGCGCTCGACGACGGCATCCGCTTCCCCGCCCTCCCGCTGCTCCAGCCGCTCGCCCACGCACAGGATGGGCCGCAGGCCGGCGGCGAGCGCGGCGCGCACCTTGGCATTGACGAACTCGTCGGTCTCGCCGAACAGCTCGCGCCGCTCGGAGTGGCCCAGGATCACGTACTCGCACAGGCCGCGGAGCATGTCGGGCGAGACCTCGCCGGTGAACGCTCCGGAGCTCTCGGGGTGCATGTTCTGCGCGCCCAGCGCGACCGACGTGCCGCGCAACAGGTCCGCGACGGTTTCCAGGTGCACGAACGGCGGGCACAGCAGCGTGGTGACGCCCTCCACGGCGTCCAGGGCGTCGCGCATCTGCTCCACGAGCGCGCGGGCCTCCTGGCGTGTGGTGTTCATCTTCCAGTTGCCGGCGATGATGGTGGTTGGCAAGGTGGGTCTCCTGTCAGGCGTGTGCTGCCGCGTTGCCGTCCAGTATAGGCGATTTCGCCCGGCTGTGGTTACGCGGCAGGTCGGAGGCTCCGGGCCTCATCGCGCAGTCCCCTGACCCTGTCAGCCACACGCTCGACGCGCCTGAGCACGTCGTCCAGCGTCCCGCCCAGGTCGAGCGTGGTCACTTCGAGTAGCTTGCCGGAGTGACGGACCCGGTAGCTGGCCGCTTCCGTCTCGCCCGCCGCGTAGACCAGCACGCCGCCCGGCAGGTCCAGCGCGGTCACGTAGGCCAGCAGTTGGTACAGGTCGGCGTTGGGCGCCCCGGCCGGTTTAACCAGCTTGTACTTAGCGTCGCCCACGAAAGTGCAGTCGTTGCCTTCCCACCAGGTCAGGTCGGGCCTGAGCGACACCTCACGCCCTTCATCGAGGCTGCCGATGTTCCTCTCCAGGAACACACGCTCGGAGACGCGAAGCGATTCTCGTAAGGCCGCGGTGACGAACTCTTGGAATAGCCTGTTCATATCCATCAGAAACCCAGTGGACCGCACCTTGCCCCGCTGCGCCTCGAACGCGCTGTGGCGCAGGATGAGGCGGGACAGCCCGACCACGCCGCGATAATGCTCGTTCAGCCTGTCGAACGTGACGTCGGGCACGTCCCTCGGACCGTACTCGGCCAGCGATACGTTCTCCAGCATCGCGGCGGTCCAGCCCATGCCACGGCGTGCCCGCGACGACCGCAGGCGCATCTCGCCGAGCCGCGCGACGGCCGCCTTCACGAGCCGGTTCTCCGTGATGTCGTCCGTGAACTCATCGTAGCGCACCTCCACCGGCATGGCGATGCCGAACCTGCGCCGGACCTGCTCGTCAAACCGGATTCGGCCCCGCACGGCGTACAGCGCCTCCTCCTCGGTGCGGTATCCGTGCAGCAGCCCCCGCGCGAACGCCCCGCGAGCCGCGGCGGCGAGGGCGAGCGCCAGCGTGTCGGGGAGCGCGGCTTCCTCCCGGAAGTCGAAGCGCCGCTGCTCCTGTGGCTTGTACACGCCCATGGCGTAGCAGGCCAGCGACAGGAGCTGGGGGATGCCGATCTTGGGCTGAATGTGGACGGACAGGTCGCCGATTTCTACAGCGCCGACGGTGGCGGACGGGGTGATGTGGTAGGCGGTGTGCTCGCCCGCGGCCGGCTCGATTGTTAGTGAGGAAACGGCTTCCCGGAGGTCGTCGCGCTCGGCGGCCGAGAGGGTATGGGGGCCGCTCTGCTCGTACTCGCGAAGATCAAGCTGGCGCATCAGTCGCGTCGCCATCCTCGCCGTTCTTCGGGTCGTCGCCGTTTTCCTCGGGCTGTGCAGGCGAAGCGGAGCGGCGCCTGAGTCTCTCGAGTGCGAACTCTTCGGTGACCAGCTCGCCGCCAAACCGCCGCTCCTCGATGTACGGCAGCACGCTATGCTTCCAGATTCGGTTCACGATGCTGTCGTCTAGTCTGTCTCGCATGAAGTAGCTCGGCCCGATGGCGGCGTGCCGGTCGCTCTCTAGAAGCCTGTTCGCCTCCTCGACCACGTCGGCGACCCAGCCCATGCCGGGATGGTTCGATTCCAGCCAGCGGCGTAGCACGCCCTTGACCGGCTCGGAGTCCGGGTGGAACTCCACGAAGTAGAAGCGTCGTCGCAGTGCCAGGTCCACCAGCGCGATCGAGCGGTCGGCGGTGTTCATCGTCCCGATGATGTACAGGTTGCCTGGCAGAGAGAATTTCTTATCCTCTTCCACCTGGTACTGGAGCGTGATCTTCTCGTCACGATACTCCAGCAGGTAGTACAACTCCCCAAACACCTTGGCCAGGTTGCCGCGGTTAATCTCGTCGATGATGAGGAAGTGCCTCGTTTCCGGCTCTCCCCGCGCCCGTTCGGCGGCTCGCAGCAGCGGTCCGTCCGTCAGCTCGAAACCCGCCTGCCCGTTCCGCAGCGTGGGACGAAAGCCCTGTACGAAGTCCTCGTAGGCGTAGGACGGGTGAAACTGCACCAGCGTGACGCGGTCCGGCGACCCGGCGAGGTGCCTGGCAAGCTTTTGCGCGACGTAGGTTTTGCCTGTGCCCGGCGGCCCCTGGAAGATGACCTGCTTCTTGTCGGCGAGGAGCGCGTCGATTTCGCGCAGGAAGGCGGCGGGTAGGAAGAGTTGGGCGGCGAGAGCGTTCAGGTCTATTGTCGGCCGCACACTCTCATCACTCACAGGTTGAGGGTTTGGCACGGGAACCGGGATGCCGTTAACATCCCACTGTGGCCGGATATCATCGTTGTAGAAGCCGAAGTCCTGCCCGTGTTCGGCCTCGAGGGCGGTGCGAATCTGCGTCATCTTTACGTCAACATCCGCCTCGGGATCTGATACGTAGCCTGCGAAGACTTCCGCTATCTTGTTCTTGTGATCTATATTGACTATTGCCTCAAAAGTATCGGGGTGGACAAGATGAAGCAATGCCTGCCGTTGTATCCTCGGTGTATTCTGATTCCTGCGAAGCAGACGGCTACGAGGCTGCAACCCCATCACGAATTCTTTGAACATCCAAGGGGCATTCAACCGTCGTTCGCGTTCTTCTAGGGCCAGATCTTTCCACTGCTCAGCGAACTCAATGAGAAGTCCAACTTGGAAGGGACGATATGTGTGATACGCCTGGCCTGGAGTTACTAGCCCTGGCGTCAGCGCGGCGACAAGTTCCTGAGGAATCTGCACAGGTGATGGCGACCAATTGAGTACAGTTTCGATCCTCCTTTGCTGATTTGTACCGTTAGAAGTGGAGACTATCAGCAAGTGAGCGTAGAGAACTTCTCCCATGAGTTGGTAAACATCCGGCAGACTGCCCGCTAACTGCTTCTCCAACTGGTCGTAGAAACTACCACCTCCCCCATCCGGCCTATCCAGGAATTTACGGTGAATCTCTCCAAGTAGTTGGGTTGTCCAAATTGGACGACCGGGGGTGAAGAGTGAGTCGTCGTTTCGCAGTGCGGCATTGACCCACTTCTGGGCGGCAGCATAGACCCTTTCTACGCCGACTCTATTCTGTCTGGCTGGCATGGTCCTCTCCTGCTAAACCCTTCCAGAAATCGCAGCTACGGCCCGTACTTGTTGAGCTTGCCGGCGTGGGCCATGGCGAGGAGCATGACGTTTTGCGCAGAGAGCGAGCCGAGCGACCCGCCGCGGAAGGCGCGCTCCGAGAACTGCCCTACCCCATCGCCGCGGGTGTACCGCGAGCGGATGAGCAGCGGCACGGGGTGCCAACTGTGGCCCGCCATGATCGCGGGCGTGGAGTGGTCGCCGGCCACCACCAGCACGTCCGGCTCGGTCGCCAGCACGCGCGGAATCCGGGTGTCCAGCTCCTCGAGCCAGTGGACCTTGGCGTCGAAGTCGCCGTCTTCGCCCGCGGCGTCGGCGGGCTTGTAGTGCAGGAAGATGAAGTCGTGGTCGGCGGAGACGGACTCCAGCGTCTCGAGCTCCGCGTCGAAGTCTCCGCCCGTCCGGATGATCTTCATGCCCACAAGCTGCGCGAGCCCGCGGTACATCGGATAGGCGGCGATGGCCGCCGGGTCGAGCCTGTAGCTCGCCCCGAAGTCCGGCAGGTTGGGCACGCCGGAGAACCCGCGCATCACAACCATGTTGGCGCGCTCGCGGCCCGCGAGGACGGCGCGCGCGGACGCCGCGAACCGGTTCACCGCCTTGGCCGTCTTGAGGGCGTCCTCCGCGAGCGGCTGCGACTCCAGAGGCGCCGCGCCCTCGACTTGCGGGTCGGTGCCGGTGATGGCGTCGCTCAGGGACTCGCCGCGGAGCAGCAGGACGAGGCGGTAGTCCTGTACGGGGTACACGGACACCTCAACGCCCGGCACGTCTATGCCGTCCAGCAGCTCGACCACCGGGGCGCTCTCGACCGTCGGGATGCGTCCGGCGCGGCGATCCGTTATCAGGCCGCTGTCGTCGATGGTGCACAGGTTGCCGCGCGCGGCCACGTCGCCCTCGGCCATCTCGATGCCGGAGCCCAGCGCCTCCAGCACGCCACGGCCCATCAGGTACTTCACGGGATCGTAGCCGAAGAGCGCCATGTGGCCCGGTCCGCTGCCAGGCGTAATCCCCGGGAGCACGGGAGTCGTAAGGCCGCACGCGCTCTCGGCCGCCAACGCGTCCAGGTTGGGCAGCCGCGCCGTCTCAAGCTCCGACTTGCCCGTGTCGGGGTGAGGGGCGCCGCCCAGGCCGTCGACGACGAGCATGAGGATGCGAGTGGGCGTGGGGCGAGCGATTTCGTCCAGAAAGGGAAGGTCGATCACGGTTGGTCTCCGGATTCTTCGGCTATGCTCAGAATGACAGGTTGGCTACACCCAGCCTGGCAGGGCTGTTGTGCCAGGTGCGGCAGGGCTGATGTGCCCGGTGCGGCAGGGCTGTTACTCCTTGTCCGGCAGGGCGGCGACGCCGGGTAGCTCCCTGCCCTCCAGGAACTCGAGGGACGCGCCGCCGCCGGTGGAGACGTGCGTCATGCGCTCAGCGTATCCCAGCGACTGCACGGCCTCCGCGGTCGAGCCGCCGCCCACGACGGTCGTGGCGTCGCCCAGCGCGGACAGCGCCTCGGCAAGCCGCACCGTGCCGTGCGAGAAGTTGCTCCATTCGAATACGCCCATCGGGCCGTTCCACAGCACCGTCCCGCAGTCACCGACCGCGCGCGCCAAGGCGTCGGCGGTTCCCGGCCCCACGTCCATCACGCGCCATCCACCCGGTATTCCGTCCACGCCGACCACGCGGCTGTCGGCGTGGACGGAGAACTCATTGGCGATCACGACGTCGTCTGGCAGCAGAAGCTCCAGGCCGGTCTCGCCTGCCTTTAGCAGGAAGTCGCGCGCGAATGGGACCCACTCGTCCTCCACGAGTGAGTCGCCAATGGGCAAGCCCTGCGCCTTGAAGAACGTCGCCGCCATGCCGCCGCCTATGATGAGCTTGTCCACTTTGCCCGCCAGGCTTTCGAGCACGGCTATCTTGTCCGACACCTTGGCGCCGCCCATGATGGCGGCGAACGGGCGGCGAGGCTCGTCGAGCGCCTGCCCCAGCATGGCTAGCTCCCTCGCCATGAGGAAGCCGGCCGCCGCAGGCAGCAGGCGCGCCACGCCCTCGGTAGAGGCGTGCGCTCTGTGGGCCGCGCCGAACGCGTCGTTGACGTACAGGTCCGCCGGCATGGCGAGGGCCGTGGCGAACTCCATGTCGTTGGCCTCTTCGCCCGCGTGAAATCGCAGGTTCTCTAGCATCACGACGTCACCGGCCCGCATGGCGTTCACGGCGTCCATAACCTCGGGGCCCACGCAGTCGTCCAGTTGGCGGATGGGCACGCCCAGCAGTTCGGCCAGCCGCGCCGACACGGGCGCCATGCGCAGCTCTTCCACGACGCGCCCACTTGGCCGGCCCAGGTGCGAGCAGACGATCAGCCTGCACTCGCGCTCGAGCAGGTAGCGGAGCGTGGGCAGCGATGCCGCGATGCGGCTGTCGTCCGAAATTTCGACGCTGCCCGGGCGGAACGGCACGTTGTAGTCGACGCGCACCAGGACGGTGCGCCCGTCAACGCGGATGTCCTCTAAAGTCTGCTTAGCGGCCAAGCGATGCTCCTGTGGGTGTCCCTACCGAAAGGTCCCTTCACCCTTGATGGGGGAAGGGCTTGCCCTGAGCCTGCCGTAGGGTTGCGATGGGGGTGACGAATGGGACACAACCGCCTTGATTTCTCAACACCTAACCTGTCAACTCGTCGGAAAGCGCCAGTATCGCCGCCCTGCCCTCTTCCGAAACGTCAGCGGCGGCGAGCCCTTGGGCGTATCTCTCGCGGTATCCCGCTATCAGATCCTCGCAGGCGTCGCGCACCTCCATCTCATCCACGAGCTCGCGCAGGCGGCCCACGTCGGAAGGCTCGAGCACACGCTTGAAGTAGAACTCTCCCATGCGGCGCTTCTGGTTCGCGTTGGCGTTGGAGAACGCGTACACCACCGGTAGCAGCTTCATCTTGTTGGCCACTTCCGGGTAGGGCTCCGACCCACTGGGCGACAGGTCCCAGAAGAGCCGGACGTCCTCGCGGAGCTGCCAAGCGACTCCAATGCTCTCGCCGCTCGACGCCAGTGCGTCCAACACCCTCGCGTCCGCGGAAGCCGCGAGCGCTCCGAGCCGCGCGGCGCACGCGGCGAGAGATCCCGACTTCAGTCGCACCATCTCGAGGTACTCGTCCAGTCCAAGGTCTATGCGCTCCTGCGCCTGCAGGTCGAGAAATCGCCCCTCGCAAGTGCGAAGACTCGCCTCATCCAGCACCTGCACGCTGCGGAATGTGGCCTCAGCCGATAGCCCGGCGTCCTGCAGCCCGAACAGCGCGAGCCTGGCGAGCGCGTGCATCCCGTCACCGGCGTTGATCGCCTGCGCGGGCCCCCACTTCCACCACACGGTGTCCCGGCCGTCCCTCGTCGGTGTGCCAGCCTGCACGTCCGCATGGATCTCGCAGAAGCCGGCTACGAGTTCGATCGCTGCGGCGGCCGGTAGCGCGAACGTGGCGTCCCCTCCGGCGGCGCGGCACGCCAGCAGACACAGCGCCCCGAGCGCACGAGGGCTAGTCCGTGCAGGCACGGGTTCGCCCGGCTCGCCGGTCCAGCCCATGTGGTACGTCATCATCTGGTAGAAGGGCATGTCCCGGCCGGCGACGACGCGCCGGAGCGCATCCTCTATCTGGGGGGACAAGTCCTCGATGGTAGTCAATTGCATCCTCAAGAAGGGCTGGCCGCCCTACCCGACTCCGGCCGCGAACGCGGCGCACACTTCGGAAAGTTCCTCCCGCGAGACCGCCCCCTCGCGGAGGATTCGCGGCTCGGCGCCCGTCAGGTCGACCAGCGTGGACGCGACGCCACCGTCGCAGCGGCCGTCCAGCACCATGCAGCACTCGCCCTCAAACTCGCGGCGCACATCGTCCGCGTCAGTCAGTCCCGGGCGTCCGCTGCGGTTGGCGCTGGTGCCCGTCACGGGGCGGCCCAGCAGCCGCGCCAGCGCGCGCGGCGCGTCGTGCGCGGGCGCCCGCAACGCCACCGTGTCCAGCCCGCCCGTCGCGGCGTGCGGGATGTCCGGCGCCTTGCGCACCACCAGCGTCAGCGCGCCCGGCCAGAAGCGCTCGGCCAGACGTCGCGCGTCGTCCGGGACGTCGAGCGCCCAGCGGTCCAGGTCGGTGGCGTCGGCGATGAGCAGCGGCAGCGCCATGCCCGCGGGCCGGCGCTTCAGCCGGAACACGCGCTCCACTGCGCGCTCGTTCAGCGCGTTCGCCGCCAGGCCGTATATGGTGTCGGTCGGTATCGCCGCCACGCCGCCGCGCCGCAGGTGTTCTGCGGCCGCCTCTATGTGTGCAGGAAGGGGGTTGGCGGAGGGGTCGGGGGTGGGGGGTTGGTTCGGCATCAAGGTTGATAGATTGTAGCATAAATGTTACGTTCATTTGGCTTCAGCCGAGCGGCCATGGGCCTGCTTACAGAGGTGAGTAGTTTGGTCGAGCCAACCGAAACCTCACCGCGCGAGGCGGTGCTGGTAATCGACTTCGGGTCGCAGTACAGCCACCTCATCGCGCGGAGGGTGCGCGAGTGCCGGGTGTTCTGCGAGATTGTGCCGCACGACGCCGCCTGGGAGGACGTCGAGCGCCTCAACCCCAAGGGCGTCATCCTCTCCGGCGGACCGGCCAGCGTCTACGAACAGGGCGCGCCGCTTGCCCCCGGTTGGGTGTACGACGGCGGCTTGCCGTTGCTGGGCATCTGCTACGGGATGCAGGCAATGGTGCACCAGCTGGGCGGCGGCGTGGGCCGCACCGACGCCAGGGAGTATGGGCCCGCCACGCTCCACCTGAACGGCGCCGGAAGTCCCTTATTCGACGGGCTGCCCGGCTCTTTTCCCGTGTGGATGAGCCACGGCGACCACATCACCGCAACTCCGCCCGGATTCGAGCCGCTGGCCCACTCCGACAACTCCCCCATAGCGGCGCTCGGCAACGGCAGCGGCGCTTTCGGAATCCAGTTCCACGCCGAGGTCGAGCACACGCCGCTGGGTAAAGCGCTACTGGAGAACTTCCTGTTCAAGGTCTGCGGCTGCGAGGGCGAATGGTCCGCGGCCAACTTCGTGGAGCGCTCCGTGAACGAAATCCGCGAGACCGTTGGGGACGGCAGGGTCATCTGCGCGCTCTCCGGCGGCGTCGACTCCGCCGTCACGGCGGCGCTGGTGCACCGCGCCATCGGCGACCAGCTCACCTGCGTGTTCGTGAACAACGGCCTGATGCGGCGCGGCGAGCCCGAGGCCATCGTGGACGTGTTCCAGCGCCTGGACCTCAACCTGGTGCACGTCGACGCCACCGAGGGCTTTCTCGGCGCGCTCCGCGGCGTCACCGACCCTGAGCGGAAGCGGCTGATCATCGGCGAGGAGTTCATCCGCGTGTTCGACGAGCAGGCCGCCGGTATCGGCAGCGTGGACTACCTGGCTCAGGGCACGCTCTACCCCGACGTCATTGAGAGCAAGACGCCCGAAAGCAAGGAGGGCGCCAGGATCAAGTCCCACCACAACGTGGGCGGTCTGCCCGAACGCATGAGGCTCAAGCTGGTCGAGCCGCTGCGCTACCTATTCAAGGACGAGGCGCGGAACGTCGGACTGGAGCTCGGCCTGTCCGAGGACATCGTGTACCGCCAGCCGTTCCCCGGCCCCGGCCTCGCGATTCGCATCATCGGCGACGTCACCCACGAGAAGCTGGAGACGCTGCGGGCCGCCGACTGGATCGTCATGCGTGAGATTGAGGTCGCCGGCCTCTACCGCGAGCTGTGGCAGAGCTTCGCCGTGCTAACCGACACGCACACGGTGGGCGTGATGGGCGACTATCGCACCTACGACTATGTAATTGCTGTGCGCGCTGTGACCAGCAGCGACGCCATGACTGCCGACTGGGCGCGCCTTCCATACGATGTGCTGGCACGCATCTCCAGCCGCATCGCCAACGAGGTGCCGGGCGTGAACAGGGTCGTCTACGACATCACCAGCAAGCCGCCGGGGACGATAGAGTGGGAGTAATCTGCGCTACCGCTCCAAAGCACCACGAGTGCCCGTAATGGACACGGACTACCTGGATGACGAGTTCGAGATCGACGCCGAGGTGCGCGCGGCGCTGGACGCCCGGCTGCTGGAGTGGCCCGGCGCGTCGACCGCCCGGCTGCTGGGCGGCGCGGGCTACGCCGTGGAGGGCCGGTCCTTCGCGGCGCTGCTGGAGGGCGTGGTTGCCATGTCCCTGCCCCGCGAGCTGACCGCCAGGGCGCTCACTCTCGCCGGCGTTTCGCCTCTCCCCGCGGCCAGTGACGACCCCCGCTTCACCGGCTGGACGCAGTTCCTGCTTCTGTTGCCGGAGGACGTGGACGCCGTGATGCCGTGGCTCAAGGCCTCCTACGACCACGTGTCGGCTCAGCCGGAGGGCGCCGCATGACGCTTTTCGATTCCCAACACGGAGCAGCGTCGCGGGAGGAGTTCGTCGCGGCGATGTCGCGAATCGCCGAGAGCGTGTACGACTTCCACTCCAGGTTCGGCCTGCCGATGGTGGGCGCGGGTCTCTCCTCTGAGCAGGGGCTGGATGCGCTGAGGGCGCGCCTGCCCTACCTGGTGGAGGAGCTGGGCGAACACTCGAAGGCGCTCAACAACGACGACCTCGCCGACGCGCTGCTGGAGCTTGCCGACGTCGCGTTCGTCGCCGCCGGAAGCGTGCTCACCGCGGGCGCGCCGGCCCTGTCCGCCTGCCGCGAGGTGGCGGCCAAGAACGACGCCAAGACGTCCGACACCCACTACTTGGAGGCGTCGTCCGGCAAGGTGCTGCGCAGGCCGTGCCGCGACGCAGACCGAGCATGAAGACGCTGCTGGTGGGGAACGGTGCGCGCGAGCACGCCATCGCCTGGAAGCTGGCGCAAAGCCCGCTGGTAAGCGAGTTGATCGTCGCCCCCGGCAACGCGGGCACGGCCAAGCTCGGCAGGAACGCGCCGGTCGGCGCCGAGGACGTGGACGGGTTGCTTGCGCTCGCTCAGGACGAGGGCATCGAGTTCACCGTCGTCGGACCGGAGGCGCCGCTCGCCACCGGAATCGTGGACCGCTTTCGGCAGGCCGGAGCGCTCATTTTCGGGCCGACCGCCGCAGCCGCCCGCATCGAGAGCAGCAAGATGTTCGCCAAAGAGCTGATGGTGCGCAACGGCATCCCCACCGCTCGCGCCGAGACGTTCACCGACTACGGCGAGGCGCTCGAATACCTCACCGCCGCCTCCCTGCCAATCGTGGTGAAGGCCGACGGCCTGGCGGCCGGCAAGGGCGTGGTCGTGGCCCGCACGCTAGAGGAGGCGCGTGACGCGCTCCGCAGACAGATGGTGGAGCTGGAGTTCGGCGACGCCGGGCGGCGCGTGCTGATCGAGGAATACCTGGAGGGCAGCGAGATTAGCGTGTTCGCGTTCGTGGACGGCGAACAGGTCTCCGGACTGGCGGCGGCCTGCGACTACAAGCGCGCGCTCGACGGCGACGAGGGGCCTAACACCGGCGGCATGGGCGCATACAGTCCGCCTGTCGCGTGGAACGAGGAGCTGGAGTCCGAGGTGCGCGAGCGGATCATGGTCCCCGCGGCCAGGGCGCTGGCGGAACTCGGCTCGCCCTTCCGCGGCATACTGTACGGCGGCCTGATGCTCACCTCCGACGGCCCCAAGGTCGTGGAGTTCAACTGCAGGATGGGCGATCCGGAGGCCCAGGTCGTGCTTCCGAGATTGAAAACCGACCTTGCCGCAATTATGATTGATGTTGTCACCGGAAAGCTCGAGGGCCTTTCGCTGGAGTGGGACGATCGACCCTGCGTGGGCGTGGTGCTCGCATCGGGCGGCTATCCCGGAGCGTACCGGACCGCGTGCGAGATTCGCGGCCTGGAACACGCGGGCGAAGATGCCCTGGTATTCCACGCGGGCACGCGGCTCGGCGATGACGACACAGTCGCGACCGACGGGGGCCGCGTGCTCACCGTGTGCGCTCTCGGCGACGACTTGGCCGAGGCACGGGAGGGGGCCTACGAGGCTGCGAATCGCGTCAGCTTCGATGAAGCACAGTTTCGCGGCGACATCGCCTCCGAGGGACCTCTTCTGAGGTAGCAAACCAAAACGTAAAGTCCTCCCGTATGCGGCGAGGGCAGGCCCGGCGGCGAGTCGACGGGCAACTGTGATAGACAGAAAGGGGTACAGCCAATGCCACTGGTGGGAGTGTTGATGGGCAGCGCCTCGGACGAACCGATAATGCGCGAAACTGCCGCCGTTCTCGAGCAGTTGGGCGTGAGCCACGAGGTCGAGGTCATGTCCGCGCACCGCACGCCGGACAAGGTGCGCAGCTACGGTATCTCGGCACGGGAGCGCGGCGTCGAGGTCATTATCGCGGGCGCCGGCGGCTCCGCCGGGCTGCCCGGGGTGCTGGCGTCCTGGACCACGGTCCCAATCATAGGCGTACCCATCGCGTCGAGCGAGCTGAAGGGCGTGGACGCGCTCTACGCCATCGCCCAGATGCCCCCAGGCGTCCCGGTGGCCGCCGTGGCCGTCGGAAGCTGGGGCGCGCGCAACGCCGCGTTTCTCGCGGCGCAGATCGTTGGCATCAAGCACGAGGACATTCGCAAAGCCTACGACGACTACCGCGAAGGCCTCAGAGGATAAACCAAGCGCCGGCTAGCGCTTTCCAACCCGCGGAGACCAGATGATTGACCGATACGCCAGGCCCAAAATGAAGCAGGTCTGGTCCGAAGAGAACAAGTACGACAGGTGGCTCGAGGTCGAGCTGGCAGTCTGCGAGGCATGGACGGCGGAGGGCGTCATTCCCGCCGACGACATGGCCAAGCTGCGTGGCGCCCGGCACGACATGACCCGCCTCAACGAGATTCTGGCTCGTACGCGCCACGACGTCACCGCGTTTCTGTCGTCCATCACCGAGCAGTTGGGCCCGGAGGGACGCTGGATACACCTGGGCCTAACCTCAAGCGACGTCTGGGACACGGCCACCAACCTGCAACTGATTGACGCCGCCGACCTGCTGGACTCTGAGGTCGATGCGCTGCTGGATGCCCTGAAACAGCGAGCACAGGAACACAAGCACACGCCGATGATGGGCCGCACCCATGGCGTCCACGCCGAGCCGGTGACCTTCGGGCTGAAGCTGGCCCTGTGGTGGGACGAGATGCGACGCAACCGGACGCGGCTGTCCCAGGCGCGCGAGGCCATCGCCGTCGGCAAGATATCTGGGCCGGTCGGCACCCATGCCACCGCGCCGCCGTCCATCGAGGCGCGCGTCTGCGAGGCGCTGGGCATAGCGTCCGCGCCGGTGTCTAACCAGATAATCCAGCGAGACCGCCACGCGCAGTTCGTCACCACGCTCGCGCTCGTCGCCGCCTCCCTGGAGAAGATCGCGACAGAGATTCGCGGCCTGCAGCGCACCGAAGTGCGCGAGGTGGAAGAGCCCTTCCGCGAGGGGCAGACCGGATCGTCGTCCATGCCGCACAAGCGCAACCCGGAATTGACCGAGCGCGTGTGCGGGCTGGCCCGCCTGGTGCGTGGCCACGCGGTGACGGCGCTGGAGAACGTGGCGCTGTGGGGCGAGCGCGACATCAGCCACTCGTCCGCCGAGCGCATCATCCTGCCCGACTCCTGCATGGCCCTGGACTACTCGCTGGACCTGCTCGCGGGCGTGGTGCGCGGAATGCGCGTCTACCCCGACCGCATGGCGTCCAATATGGAGCTGACGCGCGGACTGCTCTTCTCCCAGCGCGTCCTGCTGTCGCTGGTCGAGCGCGGCATGAGCCGAGAGGACGCCTACAAGGTCGTTCAGGCCAACTCGATGCGCACCTGGGACGAGGACAGCGACTTCCGCCAGCTAGTGAGAGACGATCCAGAGGTCAATTGCCGGATCGCCGCCGCCGAGCTGGACGAAATCTTCGATTACGGCTACTACGTTCGTCACGTAGACGAAATCTTCGAGAGGGTGGGACTATGACCGCGATTAGAGAGACGAATCTTGACAACATGCTGTACCGGGGCAAGGTGAGGGACACCTACGACCTTGGCGAAGGACGACTGCTGATTGTGGCCACCGACCGCATTTCGGCGTTCGACGTGGTGCTGCCAACCGC
Organism: uncultured Dehalococcoidia bacterium; assembly: GCA_951812395.1. Taxonomy (GTDB): domain Bacteria; phylum Chloroflexota; class Dehalococcoidia; order Lucifugimonadales; family CATOSD01; genus CATOSD01. Next base: position 691,686 of record CATOSD010000002.1, on the reverse strand, counting down.
CATACCCGAGAAGGGCGTGGTGCTGAACAGCATGTCCGCCTTCTGGTTCGAGAGGACCGGCCATATCGTGCCGAATCACCTGATAGCCCTTGCCGCGGGCCGAGACGATCTTTCGCTGCCAAACGAGGTGGCCAGGCGCGCGATGGTGGTGAAGCGCGCCGAGCGCATCGACGTCGAGTGCGTGGTGCGCGGCTACATCACCGGCTCCGCCTGGGCGGAGTACCGCCGCGTGGGGACGGTGTCCGGCATGGACATGCCGTCCGGGCTGCAGGAGGGCGACCGCTTCCCCGAGCCGCTGTTTACGCCCACGACGAAGGCTGAGGTCGGCCACGACGAGAACATCACCATGGACCAGATGCGTGACATGGTGGGCTCGGAGCTTACGTCGCGGCTGGAGGAGACCACCATAGCGGTCTACAGCCACGCGCGCGACTACGTGCTGGAGCGCGGAATCGTGCTCGCCGACACCAAGCTGGAGTTCGGCTTGGTCGACGGCGAGCTGACGCTCATAGACGAGCTGCTCACGCCGGACTCCAGCCGGTTCTGGGACGCCGACGGTTACGCGCCCGGAAAGTCCCAGCCAAACTTCGACAAGCAGTTCGTCCGCGACTGGCTGGACGACCAGGGTTGGGACCACGAGCCGCCCGCGCCCGACCTGCCAGACGACGTCGTGCGGCGCACCACCGAGCGCTATCTCGAGGCGCACCGTAAGCTCACGGGGCTCGACCCGGCCTAGCGGAATCCGTCCCGGATCCTCCGCACCGTCGGAGCAATCCGGGCCACATGAGGGAGACACATGGCGTCCAGTCAACGACGCTCTCGAAACAGACCCACGCCCACACAGGCGAGGGCGGCACGGCGCGCCAGGCAACGCTCGCGGAGCCGCCTGAAGCGCATCGCCGCGTTCACCGCCGTCGGGCTCATCGCCGGCTTTTTCATCCTGTCGCTTATCATTACGCCAGGCCTGTCTTTGGACTTACTAGGTGACGACACGCCCGACGGCCCCGGCGAGAAGATCACGAGCCAGGGGCGCAACCACGTGGCGCCCGGCGAGGAACACCCGGGGTACAGCACGACGCCCGCCACGTCGGGCTGGCACTACAACCTGCCCATCGCGCCCGTAGACTGGGGTATCTACGACGAACCAGTGGCGGACGAGTACCTACTCCACAACCTGGAGCACGGCGGCATCGGGATTCACTACAACTGCCCCGACGGCTGCGACGAGCTGTTGGGTGACCTGGAGCGCATTGCCAACAGGTCGCTCGCGGGGAACCTCAAAGTTGTGCTCTCGCCCAATCCGGACATGCCGACGCGCATAGCGCTCACGGCGTGGACGTTCCTTGACGCTTTCGAGGAGTACGACGAGGACAGGATAATCGAGTTCATCGAGACCCACGAGAGCTCGCCGAACGCGCCCGAGAACCAGGCCCGGTGAGGTCTGGCTCTCACGCGGCGGGCGGGCCAATCGCTTCCCGCCGCGCGTCCGACGGGGCGGCCAGGCCGCTGGGCGCCCTGCTCGGCCCGGCGCTGATGGCGCTGGTCTTCGCGTGTGGCAGCGAACCACCCCCGGAGACGCCCGGCGTGCTCTACCCGGACCATGGAAATGCCCACATCGAGCTGGGCGCCGCCCATCCCCCGTACAGCTCCACGCCCGCAACCTCGGGATGGCACTACGGCGGGCCGCTGGCGCCCGTGCCCTGGGGATTCTACCCTGAGCCGCTCCCCGACGAGGTGCTGATTCACAACCTGGAGCACGGCGGCATCGGCGTTCACTACAACTGCCCTGCCGGTTGCGCCGACCTGGTCGGGAAGATCGCGGCCACCGTGGCGGACGCGACTAAGATCGTCATGTCCCCCTACCCCGGAATGGAAAGCCGCATCGCGCTCACCGCTTGGAACTACCTGGACACTTTCGACGAGTTCGACGAGAACAGAATTGTCGCCTTTATCGAAGCCCACGAGAGTTCGCCCAATGCTCCCGAATTCTTCGTTCCGTAGCGGGGACGCGCCGGAGGCCGCCCACCACGCGGGCGCTGCGGCGCCGGTCGGCTATCCGCCACGACTCATGGTGCGCCCATGTACCTAGCCAGGATTCGCGTTCTGCTCAGGTCCGACGTAAGCGACCCCCAGGGCCAGACCGTGGAGGGCGGACTGCGCCAGCTCGGCTTCGAGGGCGTGGACTCGGTACGCGTGGGCAAGTACATCGAGCTGCGCGTCCAAGCCGACGACGAGGCCCAGGCTCGGCGCACGGTCGAGGATTTGTGCGACCGCCTGCTCGCCAACCCCGTTATCGAAGACTACACCTTCGACCTGGAGCGCCTGGACTAGGTTACGGCGACGTGGGGTCCCGAACTGTCCCTTCCCCTCGCAGAGGGAAGGTTTGGATGAGGGTGATGCCGCATTTATCACTGTCCCTTCCCCCTCGCAGGGGGAAGGTTAGGATGGGGGTGACGCCGCTTTCACGAAATCGTTCCCTTCGTGCTCGGCACCTCGCCCGCCTGCCTGGGGTCGGGGGTGAGCGCTGCCCTCGCGGCCCGTGCCAACGCCTTGAAGATGGCTTCGGCTTTGTGGTGGTTGTTGACGCCAGTGAGGATGCGGACGTGTAGATTGAAACCGCCCTCGCGGGCAAGAGACTCGATGAAGTGGCGAACGAGGTCCGCCGGCAGGTCGCCCAGGTCGCTGTCGCCAATCTCCGCGTCGATCACCGCGTAGCCCCGCCCGCCAAAGTCCACCACCACCAACGCCAGCGCCTCGTCCAGCGGCACGTAGGCGTGCCCCATGCGCGTGATGCCCCGGCCCTCGCCCACCGCCTCGCGGAACGCCCTCCCCAGCAGGATGCCCAGATCCTCCACCAGGTGGTGCCAGCCAACGTCCACGTCGCCGGTCGCCGTGACGCGCAGGTCGAACAGGCCGTGCCGCGCCAACTGCGCCAGCAGGTGGTTCAGCATCCCGTTCGGTGTGTCGAGCTCGTAGGTCCCCTGCCCGTCCAGGTCCAGCGCGACCTCTATCTGGGTCTCGTTGGTGTTGCGTGACAGGGTGCTTGTGCGCTTGGACAATATCGGCTCCAGGTGCCTTGTGTCGTATCGGCGGCTAGACCAGCTCTCGCAGCGCGTCCACCAGCGCGTCGGTCTGCTCCGGCGTGCCTATGGCGGCCCGGAAGCAGTCCCGCAGCCTGTCGGTGTTGAAGAAGCGCACGAATATGCCTTTTCGCGCCAGCCCCTGGTACAGCTCGGGAGCCCTGCCCGGGGCGAACTGGCAGAGAACGTAGTTGCCGGACGACGGCCAGCATGTGACGCCGGGCAGCTCGTTCAGCAGCGAGGTCAGCCTTTCGCGTTCGTCGACTATCAGCTGGACGTTTTCCTGCAGCGCGGGGGCGTCCTCAAGCGAGGCCAGCAGCGCCGCCTCCGCGGCTACGTTGATGTTGTAGGGTGGCTTGATGTCGAAGATTCGCCTCACGAGGTCCTCGCTCATCATCCCGTAGCCGATTCGCAGCCCGGCCAGCCCTGCCCACTTGCTCATCGTCCGCAGGATGACGAGGTTGTCGTGCTCGGCGATCATGGACGCGGACGTCTCACCGCAGAACTCGAAGTATGCCTCGTCCACCACCACCACCCTTCCGGTGTCCAGCAGGCCGGCTATCTGGTCGTCGGAGGCGAGGTTGCCCGTCGGGTTGTTTGGCGTGGCGACGAATATAATCTTCGTGCGGTCGTCGATTGCGGAGCGGGCGGCGTCCAGGTCGATCTCGAACAGCTCGTCCCTCGGCACCATTTCGATAGTCGCGCCGGCGACCCTGGCGCAGAAGTTGTACATGCCGAACGTGGGGTCGAAGTCCAGGATCTTGTCTCCCGGGGCCACGAACATCTGGAACACCAGGTGAATCAGCTCGTCGCTGCCCGCGCCCAGGATGATGTGCTCCGGACCTAGTCCGGTGTAGTCCGACAGCGCGTCCCGCATCCGGCGCTGCATCGGGTCCGGGTAGTGCTGCAGTGGCGCGTTCGCGACTGCGTCCCTCACCTTTGGCGAGTAGCCGTATGGGTTCTCGTTGCCGTTCAGCTTGATCACGTCCTCAGGAGCGACGCCGTACTGCTGCGCCAGCACCTCCGGCGGGTCCATCGAGTCGTAGGTCTGTACGTCTCCGGCCAGGTGCGGTCGCATCAGTTTTGTCAGGTCCACCGTCATTGCACTTCCCCTGCTTCGAGTTCTCTCTTTTCCCTGTCCGTTTCCGTTGAGCTGGCTGAGCCGGCGCTACGCCAACTCCTCCCGCACCTCCGCCGCCTCCGCGTGGGCCGTCAGGCCCTCCACGCGAGCGATGGTAGAGGCCGCGCTGGATATGCCGCTTGCAGTCGCGTCGTCCAGTGCCAGTATAGGGCTTGTCTTTACGAAAGTGTGAACGCCCACGCCCGAATTGAAGCGCGCCGTTCCCGCCGTCGGCATGATGTGGCTCGGTCCGGCCACGTAGTCGCCGAGCACCTCGTGCGACATCTCGCCCACGAACACCGCCCCCGCGTGCCTGATGCGCCCCACGTGCGTCCACGCGTCCTCGACCATGAGGCACACGTGCTCCGGCGCGAACGCGTTGGCAAGCTCCAGCGCGTCGTCCAGCCGGTCCAGAATCGCCACGCACCCCTGCTCGTTCACGGACGCCGCCGCAATGGCGCTGCGGTCCAGTCGCACCAACCGCGACCGCACCTCCGCCTGCACGGCGGTCGCGAGACGCTCCGACGTCGTGGCCAGCACCGGCTTGGCAAGCGCGTCATGCTCCGCCTGCGCCAGCAGGTCGACTGCGCACAGCGTGGGGTTGGCGGAATCGTCGGCGATTATCATGGTCTCGGTGGGGCCGTACAGCCCGTCGATGCCCACGTCGCCGTAAACGCGCTTCTTCGCCAGCGTGACGAACTGGTTGCCCGGCCCGCAGATTAGGTCGACTCGCGGCACCGACTCAGTGCCGTACGCCATCGCCGCGATCGCCTGTGCGCCGCCGATGCGGTACACGCCGTCGACGCCGGCCAGCCTGGCGGCAGCGAGCAGCGCGGGGTGGGGGTTGTCCTCTCCACGCGTGGGGGTGCACACGATCACCTCCCGGACGCCGGCGACCTTGGCGGGCACCGCGGCCATCAGCAGCGTCGACGGGTACAGGGCCGTGCCGCCGGGCACGTAGACGCCCACGCGCTCGACAGGGTTGACCAGTTCGCCGTATCCCTTGCGGAAGTCGAACCAGCTGCGCCTGAGACTGGCCTCGTGGAACTCGGCGATGCGTCCTGCCGCCAGCTCCAGCGCCTCGACGACCTGCGGCGGCGCCGCATCCTGGGCGTTCGCCAGCTCGCTCGGCGGCACCCGCAGCTCGTCGAGCTGCGCGCCGTCGAGCGTCGCCGCGAGCTCTCGCAAGGCGTCGTCGCCGCGCGAGCGCACCTGCGCGATGATGTGGTCCACGACCTGGGCGACAGACAGAGGCTCCCCAAACATCCTCTCGATAGACGCTGAGAGGTGCGGCCTGGTATCGTCGAGGTCCAGTCCCCTGCCCTCGCACAGGAGCGCCCGGGCGTCCGGCAGTCCCCGGACCACCCTCATGGCAGGTACTCTTCGATAGTCTTCACCAACGCATCGACCGAGCGCTCCCTGTACTCGTCCAGGCTATCCAGAGGCACGTAGCCGTACAGGCTCGCGAGCCCGCTGGGCGCGCTGCGCACGAAATCTTCGGCAAGCGCGTGCGCGGGGTGGGACTCGTCGCCTCGCGAGATCCGGCGCGCCATGAAGTGGAGCCGATCCCAGGTGAAGCCGCGCGCCAGGCTGGACACTACCCACTCGCGCCATTCGTGGAGCGTTTCCGTCGGGATGAAGCCCACTTCTATGTCGTCTACCGGCAGCCGGCCGAGTATCGCGTCGGCGTCCGGCGGCCGAGTGCTCTGCCGGTCCAGTTCCAGTTGCAGCGCGCGATCATACACGTTTCCCTTCGCGCTGTCCTGAAACACCTCCGGATTGCCGAAATAGGGACGGTACATGTCCACGATCCAGGACTCGTCCACGATGAGGTGCGTCAGATAACCGCACATGAACGCCCTGGTCTGCTCGTTTTGGTCGCCGGACGGCTTGAGGCCGGGATGTGCGGCGAACAGGCCCTCGATGCCGGAACCCAGGGTCTCGAAGTCCAGGAGGGCGAAGTGGTAGACTTCGCGCTTTCGGCGCGTGATAACTCGGATGTCGGGGGACGTGGAGCCGAATAGAAAGCAGCCCATGTTGGCGTCGAGCGTCGGGTGGGACAGGCGCTCCGCGGCGCGGTGCGCGAGGTCGATATGTGCGCGAAGATTGGGCAATCGTTACTCCTGAACGCCCGTCAGCCGAGGCGGGCGTGCGCCTCGCAGGCCGAGCCAAACACGTAGCTGGGCTGGGACACCGTAACACTGCCGCCCACCCTCCGCAGGTGCGCCACGGCGTCGAGTAGCTTGTCCTTCTGCACCACGACGGTCACCGCGTACCAGTCCCCGCCGTCCGGCGTGTACACCTTGGCGATGGTGGGGCCGCGCAGACCCGCAATCTCGGCGTGCCTGAACACGTACCCCGCTATTTCCTCGGGGTTTTCGCCCTGCATATTGGCCGTGACGCTGTAGAACTCCTGCGACTGAAGCCGTCCCTCCATCAGTTCCGCCATGCCCTTCGCAAGCCGCAGCTTTTCGGGGTCGGCCGACAGCAGCGCCTTGTTGCCTATGAGGCAGGCGCTGGTTGTCATGATGGTGCCGCCGTGGACGTTCTTGAGGTGGTTCTCGCGCATCGTCACGCCGCTCTCGGTTATGTCGGCGATGATGTCCGCGAATCCCATAGTGGGCGCGGCCTCGAGCGTGCCGCTGGACTGCACCAGCGTGAAGTAGTTCACGCCGTTCCCCAGCAGAAAACGCTCGACCAGCCGGGGGTACTTGGTAGCGATACGGATGTCCCTGCCCTCCTCCCGCATCTCGACGGAAAGCTCCGCGAGGTCGGCGAGCGAGGACACGTCCACCCAGGAATCGGGCACGGCGAGAACCAGCTGGGAATTGCCGTAGCCGAGCGTGTCGATAACGATTATGGCGTCGCCGCCCTCGCGCCGCGAGTCCAGGTAGCGGTCGTGTCCGACGATGCCCATGTCGGTGCTGCCCTCCTCCACCTTGGAGGTGATGTCGGAGCCGCGCTGGAAGAGCACCGCAACGCCGTCCAGGGCAGGAATGGCCGCGGTGTACCTGCGGGAGTTCGGGCGAACAACGCCCAGTCCGCAGGAGCGCAGAAACATGAGCGTGGACTCGTGAAGCGCGCCGTCGCTGGGAATCGCCAGCCTCAGCACCGGCGCTTTGTGGTTCATTGCGCCACCGCCGCTTCGGCCGCGCCGGCCAGCGCCTCCAAAACGCCCTCCATGTTGTACGCGAAACCCATTGCCGGCACGTCGCCCTCTCCGCCCAGCGCCCTGACCAACCCGTCGTAGCGGCCACCGCCGCCCAGCGACGGACCGCCCCCGGGGCCGGCATACATCTCGAATATGGCGCCCGTGTAGTAGGCGATGCCCCTTGCCAGGCCAACGTCCAGAGACAAGGCGTCTTCGGGCACGCCGCGTTCGCCCAGCGCGTCCAACAGCCGCGACAGGTCGTCGTACGCGCCGCACCGGACCGCCGCGCCGCCCGCGGCGTTCCTGAGCGCCGTGAGCGCGACACCGGGCGAGCCTTCCACACGGGCGAGCTCGTCCACCATCTCCAGCGCATCCTCGAACACTGCCGGGTCGTGGGCGCGGCGCATCTTGCGCAGCAGCCGCGAGGCGATCTCCTCCGGCGTCCGCTGGCCCATCCTGGCCGCGCCCGGTTCCTGGACCACACGCCGCACCAACTCCTGCGCCGCCCTCAGGTCCATCGAGCCCGCCTCGCCGATGCCGTCCTCGGCCTGCTCTCTCAGCAGGCCGGCGCCCTGGGCCCGGCGCTTCAGCTCATCCACGTCGGTCGTGCCCTCCTTGAGCGGGCGCAGGTTTCCCACTATGAACAGCTTGGCGGCGTCGGACAGATCGTGCTCCGCCAGCAGCGCGTTGACAGCGCCCAGGTGGCCGATTCGCAGCGTGCAGCGCGTCAGGCCCGCGCGGGCGAGCCCGCTCCAGGCCAGGTGGATGATCTCCGCGTCCGCGTCCGCGCCTCTCGCCCCCACAAGCTCCGCGCCAAGCTGCGTGAACTCGCGTAGGGAGACTTCGGGGCCGTCCGTCTCGTAGCGAAAGACTGGGCCGCCGTACTGCCAGCGCACGGGGCCGCTGAGCGTGTCCGCAACCTCCACATAGTGGCGAATGACCGAGGACGTGAACTCCGGGCGCAGGCTTACGGTGTTGCCACCGGGGTCCTGAAAGCTGTACAGGCTGTTGACAAGGTCGCCGCCCGACTTTCGGACGAACAGCTCTGTTTGCTCAAGCAGCGGCGTGTGGACCGCCTGGTAGCCCTGCTCTTCGAAGTAGGCCGCGGTGGCCGACGCGAGCCCGATCATGCGGTCGCGCTGCGCCGCGGTCACGTCACGCATTCCGGGGAGCCGGCCTATAGGTCGTCTTGACAAGGATCACTCCTGTTTCGGCAAGGCTGCGGCACGGCGGCCGGCGGCCCGACGAGACCGCAGCCGGACTCGCGGGCCGGCGATGCCCTGCCTTTTCGGTCGCAGAAAGTATAACGCGAAGGGTCGTGTCAATGAAAGTGTGGCGGAGCGCGCGCGTCTCGCTACGGTGCGGACGTTTGACTTGGGGGCGGGTCATAAGTAGGATTGACGGCGACTTTTCGGCTGCGCCCAAGGGCGCATTTCCTTAGGCGAGGTAGAGCTTGGCGCATCCATCGCAACACGGCAGCGCTCCCGCGGCGGGGCCGGTGGCCGTGGTGGTGCCCACGTACAACGAGGCCGAGAATCTGCCCGAACTGTTCGCCCGGCTGTCCTCGCTCGGCATCCCCGAGGTGCGCCTCATCGTCGTGGACGACGGCTCGCCCGACGGCACCGCCGAGCTCGCGACGAGCCTCGACAGCGAGTTCGCGGGCCGCGTGGAGGTGGTGCAGCGTGGCAGCAAGCAGGGTCTGGGCACCGCCTACGTCGAGGGGTTTGGCCGCGCGCTGGCTTCCGGCGCCTCCCACGTCGTCCAGATGGACGCCGATCTCTCCCACTCGCCGGAGTACATCCCGGCAATGCTGAACGCTCTCCGCGACGCCGACGTCGTCGTCGGTTCCCGCTACACCAAGGGCGGCGGCGTGGACGAATCGTGGGGCCTTTCCCGCCGGCTGCTCAGCTCGCTGGGGAACCTGGGCATAAGGTTTGTTGGGGGACTGGCAGTGCGAGACGCCACTTCAGGGTTCAAGGCGTTTCGCGCCTCGGCGCTCTCACGTCTGGACATGAGCGAGTTTCTCTGCGCGGGTTTCGGCTTCCAGGCGGAGGTGGCCCACTCTTGCCAGCGGTTGGGCCTACGTGTCGTCGAGGAGCCGATTCTGTTCGTGGACCGGACCAAGGGCCGCTCCAAGATGAGCGGGCTCATAGTGGTCGAAGCGATCTGGCGGCTGCTGCCCTATCGCTTCAAGCGTTCACAGTCCCGGCGTCGCTTGAGTGGCGTATCTGCCGATGACGAGTGAGCCGCCCGCTCCCGGAGGGGTGTCGCTGGTCGTCGACAGCGCGGCCACCCTGCCCGACCAGGCGCTCGCCAGCCCCAATCTCCACGTCGCGCCGATGAGCCTGACCCTCGCCGGCCGCACGTACCTGGACGGCGAGGATGTTTCGCCGTCCGAGTTCTACCGTATGCTGAGGCGCGCGCCCTCCCCGCCTACGACGTCCGCGCCCTCGCCCGCCGCTTTTCTCCACGCCTACCGGCGCGCGGCCCGAGGCGCGTCGTCGATACTGTGCCTGACGGTGTCAGCGAGCGTAAGCGCGTCACACGACTCGGCGACCGTGGCGGCGCGCTTGGCGGCGGACGCCCTGCCGGGTGTGGACGTGCGCGTGCTGGACTCCGAGAGCGCGGCGGGCGGCCAGGGACTGGCCACGCTGGAGGCGCTGCGGGCGGCGCGGGCCGGCGCGGGTCTGGAGAAGGCGGCATGCGTCGCGCTGCGGGCCATCGCCCGCGTGCGGCTGCTGGCCTTCCCGGACACGCTCTACTACCTCTGGAAAAGCGGCCGCGTGCCTGTAGTCGCGCACGCGGGTTCGGCGCTGGTGGGCGTGAAGCCCATATTCGAGTTGTACCGCGGCACGGTGAGCACGGTGGCGCGTCCCCGGACGCTGAACCGCGCGACCCGGCGGCTGGTCGAGCTAATGCGCGAGCGCGCAGGCGAAGGGCCGATCAGCGCGTGCGTGATGCACGCCGACGCCGAGGACGCGGCGCAGAAGTTGCGCGCGGAGGTGGAGGCCGCGTTCGAGTGCGAACAGATGTTTGTGGCTCAGTTCGCTCCCGTGATGGGAGCGCACATCGGCCCGGGGCTGCTTGGCGTGGCGTTTCTGGGCGGCTAGGCCCAGGCGACCAAGCTGTCGTTGCGCAGAAGGTTCATGCGCGGCAGCAGAATACCGGTCGCCTTGCCGTCACCCTCTCCGAACTGCAGCACGAGGCCGGGCGGCTCCGGCGCTCCGGTGTCCAGCCGGAAGAAGCCCGGGTCGTTCGCGTCCGGCTGGTAGAGCCGCACCCCCTCCCGCCACGCGCCCCGCCTAGACCGCAGCTCAAGCCCGCCGTCCCTCTCCGTTATCTGGATGCGACCAACGCCCCGGATGATCCGATAGCTGGTCAGGAAACCGGCGGGCGGCTCGTACACCCCCACCGCAGCCGCAGCCGCGTCGGCCGATATGGGACTGCCCGTGGTGTCGGGGTCCGGCTCGTTCAGCACCGACTGGATGACCTTCGAGAATATGGCGTCCGACCGGTCGAAGCTGATGTTCAGGTGCGTCAACACCGCAAGGTTGTCCGACGGGAACACGTCGATATGCGTGTTCCACCCGCCTGAGATGCCGCCGCCGTGGCCGATGGAGCGCCTGCCGAACCGCTCCACGCGCATGAACGTGAGGCCCAGGCTGAGAAGGCGTTCGTCAGGGCGCCACTGGGGCGCGGTCATCAGGTCGAACGTTTCGGGGCTTACGATCCCCTTGCCCTTGGCCAGCAGCGCCGATGCGTAGCGGGCCATGTCCGGAATCGTGGACTGTACGGCCCCCGCAGCCCGCGTCGCCACGTATATGTACTCGCCACGTATGTTTTGGCCATCGACCGTGGGCGCATCCGGCGGCGCGATTCCCAGAATCGCCAGGTCGTCCAAATCGTCGTGGTCGGGCGCGTGGTGATAACCCGTAGTCATGTCCGGGCGCTGCTGGTCCCAGCAGTCGCTGTTCACCATGCCCAGCGGCCCGAACACCCGCCGCTCCAGGACCTCCTCGATGCGCCGTCCCTCCGTCCTGGCGACGATCTCGCCAAGCAGGCAGAACGCGTGGTTCGCGTAAGCCCACTTCGTGTCGGGCGGCGCCTCGATGTCGATGCCGTCGGGATACATCTGGTTCACGGGCGTCGGCGTGGGGCTGTTGGACCACAGCTTGCCCAGGGCGTCGCGGTAGTCGTTCATCGTGGGCGCTTCGCCTATGCCGTTGGTGTGCGTCATCAGGTGGCGCACCAGAAGCGTGTCGCCCGGGCCGTTGAGGCGGATGTCGGGTAGACGATCCACCACCCGCTCGTCCAGGCTCAGCTTGCCCTCGTCCACGAGCGCAAGGGCGCAAAGGCCAACCATGGTCTTGGTGATGGAGCCGATGCGCTGCCGCAGCTCCGGGGCCTGCCTCCTGCCGGACTCGATATCCGCGTAGCCGAACCCCTGGGAGTAGACCAGCTCGTCCCCGTAGACGACGCCTATCGACATGCCGGGAACGTTGTACTCGTCCACCAGCGCCGCCGCCGTAGCTCGCACGCGGTCGATGTCCGCCGAAGTGAATGCTGCCATACTGATCCGCTCCCTATTCAAAGCTAGCGCGCGCCGGGCCAGGTTGTGGCCGGCGCGCGATCCTGCGCGGCCGTAGCTGCCGCGCCCTGACTTTTCGTTTTGGTTAGCTGCCCGCAGCAGCCCTCGATCAGGCCGGCTCGAACATGGGGAGGGAGATTCCGCCCTCTCCCTGGTCCTCCCAGCGCAGCCTCACCCGCATCCCGCACTGGATGTCATTCACCGGGTCGTCTACACCGACGACGTTGGTCATGATGCGGAATCCCTCGTCCAGGTCGACGTAGGCCACCGCGTAGGCGCCCAGGTCTTTGAACGCCGGGTGCCTGCTCTGCATCACCACGCTGAACGTGTAGACCGTTCCCTCGCCCTTGGACACCTTCCAGGTGTTGTTGTCGGAACCGCACACGGTGCAGTGCCTGCGCGGGAAGAAGATGACGTTTTCGCAGTCGTCGCAGGTCTGGTAGGTCAGTTCGTGGCTCTTGGTCGCCTCCCAGAACGGCTCGGTGTCCGGCTCGGGAAAGCGGGGCTGCGGCCTCAACGGCATGCTGGTCATTTTGCGTCGCTCCTCGGGCAGGCTTGGCGCCCGCCCTTTACTGCAAGTTCCCTTCCACCTTGAAGCGGGAAGGTTAGGATGGGGGTGAAAGCGCCATCTCCTCAGTCCGCCGCAAGTATGGTCACGCCCGTCGCGTGCCGCGAACCGAGCTGCCCACCGTTGCCGACCGCTACCGCCAGCTTGGGGTCGTCGACCTGCGAGGTGGACTCGCCCCGTAGCTGCCGCGTCGCCTCCAGCAGCAGGAAGATGCCCCGCTCCCCGGGATGGTTCGACGACAGCCCGCCGCCGTCGGTGTTCATGGCGGGCTTGCCTGGCGCGTCGAAGGCGAGGTGCAGATCCTCCACATACGCGCCGCCCTCACCCTTCGTGCAAAAGCCTAGGTCCTCGATCATGCACATCACCGTGATCGAGAACGAGTCGTAGGCCATCAACACGTCGATCTCGGACGGCGAAACGCCCGCCTCGCCGAACGCCACCGGCGCCGCCTGCGCGCCCGCGCTGACGGTGATGTCGCCGCCGTTCTCGGTGTACTTGGTCGCCTCGCCCGTGCCGATGATCCACACCGGCTTCTTGCGCGTGTCCCGCACAACGTCCGGGGACGCGATCACCACCGCGCCGCCGCCGTCGGACACCATGCAGCACTCCAGCAGATGCAGCGGGTGGGCTATCATCCGCGAGTCGAGCACGTCCTGCACCGTTATCTCGCGCACGCCCACGAACTCCAGGTCGGTCATCGCCTTCACCGCCTCGGGATTTCGCATTGCGTGCTTGCGCGTGGTGACCGAGATGGCCGCGAATTGCTCGTCCGTGGTGCCGTACTGGTGCATGTGCCGCTGCTTGACCATCGCGTAGTTGCTGATCAGCGTCAGCCCCCACGGGTCTTCCATGTTGTTCAGCGGATTCGCCGGCCCCTGCCCCGTCGCGCCCGCGGTGCCGATGGCCCGGCGGTCTGCGTGGGCTGTGGAGCCGTAGGTGAGCAGCGCCACCTTGCACTTGCCGGCGGCGATCATCTCCCGCGCGTGGTTGGCTTGGAACTCGTAGGACGAGCCGCCGACCGCAGTGTTGTCGATGACGTTGGGCTTCAGTCCCAGGTACTCGGATATTCCGAGGCCGCCGATGCCCTGGTGGCTACCGTTGTCGTAGATGGCGTCCACGTCCCGCCACGACAGGCCCGCGTCCTCCAGCGCCTTCGCGGCCGAGGATGCCTTGATCTGAAGTGCGCTAACCCCCCCGCCCGTAACCCTGAGGGGATACTCGTGAATGCCGACGATGGCTGCGTCTCTGCTTCCGGCCATAGGCTGCTCCTTTCGAGCTCAGATCGGTACACCAAAGTGCGCCGAGAACGTAGCACACGCCAGTAGCCTAGTCAACGCGGGAACCTAGGAGGTAGCTCTTCAGTTTTGATGAGAGGAGCGTCCTCGCCTCTGTGGATACGCGTCCCTTATCCTCCTGGTACATGGCGTGACATTGTTTGGGCGCGGAAGAAAGTTCTCTCGCGTGTCATGACGGCGCTCTGCTTGACCGAGGGTCTCTCACTGACTCTGAACAGTTACGGTGTTCGCGCTGAAATGCTCGGAACCTCCCGACCTTTGGAGGTGAGGGACATTGCGTCTAGCAAAAGCTCTATGTCGCGCCAGGAAAAGACCCCCATAAGGCATATCTGTATCCAATTCTGCTCTCGCAGGTACGCGCTGTTGTAGCTCAGCGAGAATCCGGCGTTTTCTAGACTATCGCCGAAGTCCATCGAGTTTACTTGCGGCGGAAGGGCCACTGTTGTCACGGCCGGCGCAGCGCCGCAATCCTCTGCGACTATTTGCAGACCCATGCCGCGCAGCCGTTCCCTGAGACGTGACGAAGTCTCTCGTATCTCATCGAATACTTGCATTGAGTCGAAGCGGTCGAGCGCTGCGTCCAGCGCGTGTACAAGGTTGGATGACATTGTGAAGGGTATGCCCCCCTTCGCCGCATGGAAACCGAGGTCCAGGTATCGGGGCAGCCTGTCAGGCCGTGGCTCTAACTCATGGTTGTAGAAGACCATCGCTAAGCCCGGGTATGAGCCCAGGCACTTGCCGCTCACGCCCGAAGCGAGAAAGACGCCGGAGAGATCGACTGGCAGCATGCCGATAGAGCTAATGCAGTCCAGGGCGAGCTTCACGCCTCCCCGGGCGCAGCACTCCTTGAGACTGTCGATGTTGTTAAGCACGCCGGTCGAAGTCTCACAGTGGACCGCCCACAGCCACGAGTAGGAGCCGTTCGTTATCGCCGAACGGACGGCGGCAGTGTCGAATCTACTGCCCCACTCCTGCTTTAGAGCGTCGAATTCGAGGCCCATCCTCGCCGTGTGATCCAGAAGCCTCTCGCCGAACTCGCCGTTTGCTAATACAAGCCCTGGTCCTTCCACGAGCGAAAGCTGCCCGGCGATGACATCATTGGCTAGAGTGCCAGAGCCGAGCAGTATCTCGACTCTACGCGCACCCACCAGTCCGAGAAGGCGTCGTTTAGTGCGTCGCACATCCTCCATGAAAACAGGCGACCTGTGAGAAACTGGAGCACCTGCGAACGCCTTCCTCACTTCAGGACGGATGGCAACCGGGCCCGGCATCAGGTTCACATTCGGAGCACGGCTGCGCAGGTTCGAAGGGCGGAATCGCCCCATTAGGTCCAGGTCCAGATTGTCGAACCTCAGATACATCGGCTGGAACGAGGCATCCGGCGTGCCTACTATCGGGCCGAACGACACAAAGCCCAACCCACGATACAATTTCAGCTGCGATACATTTCCCGAAATCACTGCGATGTCGTAGCCGACCTCAATGCAGCGCCTCGCCAATAGAGACAACAAGCCTTGGATTACACGCCCGTTGCGCCGCTCTTTCTTGACCGACAGAAGCCTTATCTCGCACACCTGCAACCCAGGTGGCAGATACTTGTCTATACTGCCCAGTTTCTTATCCAGCGAGAACGGGCGCCGGCTGCGCAGCGCCACCATTCCGGCCAACTCCTCTCCCTTCAGGCAGATAAAGTAAGTGTTCTCGTCGTGGAACTGGTCAATCAATCGCCTCGACGCGTTGCGGCTGTGCTGCGGAACTTCCTCAACGAAAGTAGCATAGTTGAGCTCGTGTATCTGCTCAAGCTCCCACTCTTCGGTGGCTACCTTGAAAGTGAAGCCTGACTCACTTTCCATTGCCTTCTCCCCACCTGCCTATCGGCTCATGTTTCCTCACTGAACGGGATGTTCTCTCCCCTGATTATCACTCGCAAGTTCGATCGATGAGTGAAAATTATGACCACGGCAATGAAACCGAGGGACGCGGCAGTTAACGTAGCGTGCCCGGAAAAGAGCGCAACAATGGGCGTGAGAAGGACGGCGCTTAGGCCGCTGCCGGTCGTATTCCGAGAGATAATCCACGCGACGCCTGCCACCGCAAGCGCCAAAAGTACAAGCCTGAAGTCTAATGCGAACAGCGCTCCCATCGCTGTCGCTAGTCCCTTGCCGCCTCGCAATCCGAGCTGCAAAGGCCAGATGTGCCCGGCCATCGCCGCAACCATAGCCGCCATGACCACCCACTGCTCCACGTCAAGCAGCAATGCCGCCGCAACTGGAATCGCACCCTTGGCTGTGTCGCCAACAAGTGTGATGACGAAGGCGCTTTTGCCGAGCGTCCTGCCCACATTGCGAGCGCCGACATTGCCGCTCCTTAAGTGGCGCACGTCAACCCCGAGGCGGAAGCGCACCAGGTAGTAGCCCGTTGACAGACATCCGAGGACGTAGGACGCCGCAATCAGCGTCGTCTCTCGTAGGTACCAGTCCATTTGCTTCCGATGATTGAGATTCTAAGAGTGCCGGCGGTGATGGTATCCCCGAGGTATGGAGGTGTCAAGCGCCAAGCGAACGTGGTAACTGTTCAGTCTCAAATGAGAGTGACGCCCCCGCCATTGTGAACACCCGCGCCTTTCCAGGTACGGGGAGACATTGCTTTGCGGTTATGACGGCGCTTTGCCTTACCGAGGGTCTGCATGGTGAATGCGGTCCTGGTAGGACACAGTGTTTGACTATCATGACCTGGCCTGCCTTTCGACCCGCCCTGCTGCATCCTATACCCCGCCGCCCAATCGCCACACCCCCCTTGACCCACCCCGCACATCCGTGCTACCGTCTCTTCACAACGCACCTACACAACCCAATCGCCACCACGTGCACCCCGTTGGGGCCTCCCGCCCGCTGTGCCATTCTCGACCCTCCCAGCTACGGAATGTCCCCAAGAGTCCCGATTTGACACACCTTTCGCCCAGCCCTCCCAGCTACGAACGGTGCGGAATGGTGCAATTTGGGGCACTCTTCGCGACCTACTCGCCCCAGCGCGGCCCCTTCCCCGCATTGACGGCCCCCGACCTTTCGCCTACCATGCTCCATATGCGCATCGGACTGCTGGCCGACACCCACCTGCCCGGGCGAATCCGCACCCTCGACGAGCTTGGGCCGGAGCCCGCCCGCTTCTTCTCCACCGTCGACCTGATTCTTCACGCCGGCGACCTTACCTCCCCCATCGTGTTGGACTGGCTCGAGCAGTTTGCCCCCGTGCTCTGCGCCACCGGAAACAACGACCCGATTCCCGACCCGCGCATCCAGGACGTGCAGACCCTCGAGATCCACGGCTGGAGCATCGGCATGGTGCACAGTCTCGACCGGCAGTTCCGCCCAATGAGCGAGCTCCAGCGCCACTTTCCGGCGCCTGTTGACGTCATGATCGCGGGCCACACCCACATGGAGGCGCTCGAGTACCGCGACGGCGTGGTGCTGATCAACACCGGCAGCATCACCTTCCCGCGCCACAAAGAGTTGCGGTTGGGCGGAGTAGGCCTATTGGAGCTTGCCCCCGATCACCTCAGCGCCCGCGTCTGGCCGCTAGGCGAGACGCCCGGCCGCCCCAATCCCTGCGAAACGCTCTCACTGGACATCGAGAACGGTAGGATGGTTTCAGCCCGGGAAGGTGCTGACTCGGTGTCTCCCACTCTCCGTTCGGCAGGCTTGTCGCAAGTCCCGATCTCCTCCCCTTAAGGGAGGGGAACATGATGTGAATATAGTGATGGTCCTGCGCTCGCTCGCCTGGCTGTTTGGCTTCGTTGCGTTGTTGTGGGCTGTCACCATCGTAGATCTTGTTCCAGGCTTGGACCTTGCGCAATTCGGTGTCGTGCCGCGCGACAGAGTTGGCCTCCGTGGTATTCCGCTCCACGTATTCATCCACTCCGGATACGGACATCTGCTGTCGAATTCGATCCCTCTGTTGATTCTGGGCGGTCTGGCGTCGATTCGGGGCGAGCGATTCCTGATTGCGGGTTCGGCGTTCATAGTGCTGTTCTCGGGGGCCTCAGTCTGGCTGGTCGGCGGGTCCGCCATACACATAGGCGCAAGCGGGCTGGTGTTCGGCCTCTTTGGCTATCTGGCGGCGCACGGGTTTATCGACAGAGGCTGCCTGTCCATCGTCATCTCAGTGGTAGTGATATCCGTGTACGGACTGACCATCTTCTTGGGCCTGCTTCCGCTGAGGGAGTTCGTCTCGTGGGAAGCACACCTGTTTGGTCTCATCGGCGGCATCGCGTTCGCCTGGCTAAGCGGCCGTCGCGGCGATAAGAGCCAGGATTCCAGTTCAACCCACGCCGTATGACAATCGCCGCCGCGCTGCGATTTCGCTGTCGCCAAGTTGCGGCCCACTCGTTCGGCGTCTATACTTGCGCCGGATCCCCCCTGCCGTCCAGACCGATAAGCCCCCAAAGGCGTACATGCTAAGAATCTCCACGTTCTCTTCCTTCCAGTACAGGGACTTCCGCTTCCTGTGGGGGAGCATGGTCTTCTCCAGCTCCGGCCAATGGATGGAGCAGGTCGCCCTGAGCTGGCTGGTCTGGGACCTGACCAACGACCCGCTCATGCTGGGCCTCATAAACGGCGCGCGGGCCATCCCCTTCCTGCTCAGCCCCCTGGGCGGTGTGGCCGCGGACCGCATCGATCGCAAGCTGCTGATGCTGCTGACCCAGGTTGCGGTGATGGTGCTGTCCGCCTCGATGGCGCTACTGCTCTATCTGGACGTGATAGAGCTCTGGATGGTCTTCGCCTTCACGATGACCTCGGGCCTCACCTGGGCGTTCAACCAGCCGGTGCGCCAGGCGATCGTGCCCAACCTGGTGCCGCGCCACGAAATCACCAACGCCGTCGCGCTCACCTCCAGCGCCTTCAACCTCACTCGACTGGTGGGTCCGATCGCCGCCGGGTTCATCATCGCCGGCGTGGGCGCCGAGGGCGCGTTCGCCGCCAAGGCCATCGCCTATGTCGGCGTCATCGGCATGATCATCTTCATGCGGGTCCCGCCCATTCAGCGCCGCGCCCGCCGCGAAAGCATCCTCCGCAGCATGATGGGGGGCTTCGAGTACGTGAGGGGCAACCCCACCGTGCTCGCGCTGCTGCTGCTTGCGCTCATCCCCATGCTGGTGTCCATGCCGTACATGATGGCGTTCATGCCGGTGTTCGCGGACGAGGTCTACGGCATCGGCCCCGAGGGCATGGGTATGCTCTACACCTTCGCCGGCATCGGCTCCCTGGCCGGCACCTTCACCGTGGCCTCGCTGGGCCGAAGCAAGCGCAAGGGCCTGCTGCTGCTTCTCAGCGGCGTGGCGATGGGCATAATGCTGATACTGTTCGGCTGGTCGACACAGCTCTGGCTCACGCTGCTCATCCTGGTCGGCGCCGGCTTCCCCCAGATGTTCACCATGTCGATGACCCAGACGCTTCTGCAGATGAGCATCCCGGACGAGTACCGGGGCCGGGTGATGAGCATATACATGCTGGACCGCGCCCTCGCGCCGCTGGGCGCCGGGTTCGCGGGAGTCCTGGGCCGCCTGTACACCGCGCCCGGAGCCGTGATGATCGGCGGCGCGCTGACCATGCTCCTCAGCTTCGCCGCGCTGCTATTCATGCCCCGGATTCGCAACTGGCGCGACGAGGACGCCGTAGCGTACGCCGGTCCGGGGATGGGCGCGCGCCGCCGGCAGCCCGACCCGGCCACGCCCGCGCAGCCCGCCGGTCCAGAAGCCCCAACGCCCGCCCCAAGGGGCGCCAGCGGCGAGAACGGCAACTAGCGCGCCACAAGAAGCCCCCCTCCCCTCGCGTAGTAAGGGCGGGTTTGCAACCCGCCCGCCACGGCCAAGTGCCTTCCCCCTCACGTTAGAGGGGCGGGTTTACAACCCGCCCGCCACGGCCAAGTCCTTCTCACCTCGGGTTGTTGCGGGCGGGTTCTCACCCCGTCCGCCGCGGCCAAGTCCTTCCCACCTCGGGTTGTTGCGGGCGGGTTCTCACCCCGTTCGCCGCGGCCAAAGTCCCTTCCCCCTCGCAGGGGGAAGGTTAGGATGGGGGTGAAATGGGCCCCGCGCGCCTACGCCGTCACCAGCGGGTACTTGGACACGTCCACCCCCGCCTCGGTCAGCATGTCCAGGTCGTACAGAATCCGCCCGGTGCACTCCCTGGGCTCCTGCACGCACACCAGAACCGCCGCGTCGCCCATGCTGATTCCGTCCTCCATCGCGCCGATGTAGTTGCGCGTGTCGCCCCGGAACCACCTCTGCCCCTCCGACGCGATGCTCTTGTTCGGTGACAGCGCGTTCACGGCGATGCCGTCGTCCCACAGCTCCTGGGCCAGCCCCTGCGTAAATCGCTCCAGGTGCGCCTTGCCGGAGCCGTAGGCGATGCCTCCGCCTCCCCCCGACTCGTAGGGGCCGGGACCCGGAAAAATGGCGCCCACCGACGATATGTTGATGATGTGTCCCCCGCCCTGCTGGCGCATGTGCGGAATCGCGTACTTGCAGCCCAGGAACGGCCCCTTGATGTTCACGCGGTAGAGAAGGTCCCAGTGCCGCACCTGCATATCCTCCACCTTGCCGGGGATGAGGATGGCGGCGTTGTTCACCAGGATGTCGACGCTGCCCAGCCGCTCGACCGTTCCGTCGAGCAGCGCCTTGACCTGCTCGTCGTCACTCACGTCGCAGGTAATTCCGATGGCGCTGCCGCCCTCGTCTTTTATTCGTTGTACGGTGGTATTGACGCTGCCCGATATGCGGAAGTCGCCCTCGTTCTCCGTTCGCGCTGACACCACCACCTGCGCGCCCTCCCTGGCGAACACCAGCGCGATGTCGCGCCCGATGCCCCGGCTCGCGCCCGTAACCACCGCAACCTTGCCGTCCAATTGACCCATGATCCGCTCCTTGTCTTGTTTGTGTGTAGTGTACGCTTACCTTGCGTCGGACTCACATTACCAGCCGTCTCGGCCCGCTATGGCAAGAGTCCAAGATCGGGCCTACCTGTAAGCTAGTCGACGCGTGGATTGGCGATGGATGACTCTCGATCTTCGGTTAGCTAGCTGGAAACGTGAGGACGCGCCTGTACTTCCTGTGGCAGCTAAGACACACAGGCTTCGCAATCGTCGCACTGTGCTCTTTTCCGCAGGTGTGGCAGTGCTTTTCCTCGTAATCCCGGTCCTCGCATCGCTTCCAACTTCGGAAGCAGCGGCTACAGTACGGCCGAAGCGGATCCACTGGCAGTTCGTCCTTGCAGCGAATGCAGAAAGCAGACGTAGGCGTGCCGGTTTTCGCTTTTGGCCTTCGAGCCTGCTTAGGAGCAGGTTTCTCACGGTCGTCAGCAGGTGTTTCGATCCTTGCCACCGTCACTCGAATCTGTTCGCTATTGTCCACAAGCCTCTTCGATTCTTCGAAGATCTTTCGGTAAAGGACTTCATCTCTTGATACGAGCACACCCATCTCGTCGTTGTTTTTCTCGGAGAACTCGTACAGGTTCATCGACGTCAGAAGCGCTTGGTCCTCGTTCAGATAGCACTTAGCGTGAAGGTTACGGCGAAAACTGGTCTTGATCTGCGTCAACCCTTCAAGCCATTTCATTTCTTCCGGCTGAAGTTCGCTCTTGCCGTAAATCACCCTGACATCGACTGACGGTTTCTTATCCTCCAGAAGTTCCTTTAGTCGGTTATTGACCTTAAGATACGGGCTGATGAGCCAGAGACGCTCCTCGGCGTTCTTGATAATCTCCTCAAGATGATGCGAGATACCCGTCGTGGTGTAGAACTCTGCCATACGATTGTCCTTACGTTCCTACGTTGTTGCAGATGACATTTCCATGTCGCGAGAGTATAGCATGGCCCGAAACTTCATTAGAAGTATCGGTTGCCACGGAAGCCTGTGTCGGATTGCCAGGCGCGCCCAGTACCGCCTCCTTCGCGGACAGCCTGCCCTCCGCACCTAACTCTGAACCCATGGCCGTCCCCTTGCGTTCGCTATATTGCTATGCCAATGTCGCCCGGCTGCCCCAACCCACACCCCGGCCGCACCCCCTTGCCCACGCCATACCGTTCCGTTCCCGATAGCCCGAAAAAAGCGTCACATTCCCGCGCCTCCCGTTCCCGGCCATGCTCTATCCAACCCCACGCACGTCTCACCACTTCATCACGCCTATGCCAATTCTTCCCACCAATCCTCCCCAATCCCGCAATAATCCCCGAAACTCACCAACGCTCTTGAAGTATACGCACATCCGTGCTATCCTCGCCCAAGCGAGGGACCGACCCCGCGGCACGGATACCCTGCCCCCAATCGGGTTTATGGCCAGGCATCAGTAGGCGTGCAAAGGGCCGGCCATCAACCACCACCAGCCTCTCTGTCCTGCTCTGTCACGCGGTGCCGCTCTTGTGATCCAGAAAAGACGCGTCGGCATTACACATTCGCGCGGGAACGGCGGCGCCCTCAGCTACGAGTCGCGCAGAATGTCGCAGAATCTGACAGATTTCGCCTTGCCGCTTCCAAGGGGACGGCAGTATTGGGCACCGAGCAATCTGAAATGGGTTCCTGCGGCGGAGAAGGACCTTTGCTTTCTTTTGCTGCGTTTGACATCGAGCACCGGCGAAAATAGACTCGTTGCGGCGCGCGCCCAACCCGGAGCGTACGCGGCATCGCCAGACACCGGAGGCTGATTCGGCTTGGAAGCTCTCTCGAACGTGCGAGTCCTCGACTTCACCCACTACGTCGCCGGCCCCTACTGCACCAAGCTGCTGGCCGACTACGGCGCGGACGTGCTGAAGGTCGAGCGCCCCGGTGCGGGCGATACCGCGCGACGCCTCGGGCCCTTTCCCGGCGACGACCCTCACCCCGAGAAGAGCGGCATCTTCCTGCACCTCAACACCAACAAGCGCAGCGTCACTCTCAATCTGAAGACCCGCGAGGGCGCGTCCATCGCCCGCAGGCTGGCCGAGTCTGTCGACGTCGTAGTCGAGAGCTTCCGCCCCGGTGTCATGGAACGGCTCGGACTGGGTTACGAGGCTCTGGCCGAGTCCAACCCCCGGCTGGTGATGGCGTCCATCTCTAACTTCGGTCAGGACGGCCCCTATCGCGACTGGCGAGGGTCGGACGCCATCTTCTACGCCATGGGCGGCGAAATGTACTCCACCGGCCTCGATGACCGCGAGCCGCTGAAGATGGCCGACGACGTGGTGCTGTACCAGGCGGGCGCGGTGGGCGCGGTCGCGTCCATGGGCGCGCTATTCGCCGCGCGACGCTCCGGCGAGGCCCAGCACGTCGACGTCTCCATTTTCGAGACCCAGGCCGGTTCCATCGACCGGCGCATGAGCACGCTCATCTCCTACCAGTACACTGGCGAAACCAGCGGCAGACGTCCCATGGAGAACACCGGCGGCTACCCGCAGGGCGTGTTCCCCTGTAAAGACGGCTACGTGGAAATCACCGGCGGCGGCATCTACTTTCCCCGGTCGGTCAAGATGCTGGGCGAGCCGGATTTACTCGCGGATGAGCGCTGGCACGCGCCGGGCGCTCAACAGGATCCCGACCTGAAGGCAGAGTTCGAGGAGTTCTTCTATCCTTGGGTGCTCTCCCGTACCAAGCGGGAGGTGTGGACCGCCGCGCAGGCCGCCCGCGTCCTGAGCGCGCCCATCAATACCATGGAGGACCTGCACGCCGACCCGGTGTTCGCGGACCGCGGCGTATTCGCCGACGCCGAACACCCCTCCGCGGGACGGCTTCGCTATCCCGGCCGGCCGTTCCTCATGGAGCGAACGCCCTGGACAATTCGCGAACCCGCCCCGCTGCTGGGCCAGCACACGCTGGAAATGCTGGCTGAGCTTGGCTACACCGCCGCGGATGCTGCCGCGCTGAAGGCCAAGGGCGTTGTCTGAGCCGGGCGGCGCGGAGCCGCGCGCCGGCGCCCTGCCGCTGGAGGGCATCCGCGTGCTCGACCTGACCATCGTGTGGGCGGGACCCTACTGCACGTCCTTCCTGGCCGACATGGGAGCCGAGGTCATCCGTATCGAGTCGACGCAGACGTTCCCGCCGGCGCCAACTCGCGGCGCTCGAGCTCGACCGAGCCAGCAGCAGCTCGACAACACCGCGCTCTATCTCGGCGGGCTGCCCGGCCGCGTGCCGGGTGACCGGCCCTGGAATCGCACTCCCCTCTTCAATGCCCACGCTCGCAACAAGCGGAGCATGACGGTAGACCTGCTGCGGCCCGAGGGCCAGCAGGTGCTGGACAGGCTGGTCGAGATCAGCGACGTGTTCGTCGAGAACAACCCGACGCGCACGATGGAACGCCTCTCGATCTCCTACGAGCGATTCCGAGCGATCAACCCCCGCATCATCATGATGCGTATGCCCGCCTACGGGAACTCCGGCCCCTACCGCGACTACCGAGGCTTTGGGCTGCACATGGACAGCGTCGTCGGCCACACCGTTCTCAGGGGCTACCCGGATATGGACGCCTCCTCCGTGACCCCGGTGCTGGTGTGCGACGCGGCAGGCGGCGCCCACGGCGCCTTCGCGGTGCTGGCCGCCCTGAACCACCGCGAGCAGACCGGCGAAGGCCAGCTCATCGAGCTGCCGCAGGCCGAAGCGTTCATTCCCATGCTGGGCTCGCACTTCATGGACTACTCGATGAACGCCCGAAAGGGCACGACGCGGGGCAACAGGCATCCACGCGCCATCCAGGGCTGCTACCCTTGCAAGGGGCAGGACCGCTGGGTCGTCGTCACGCTGTACGACGAACAGGACTGGCGGCGCTTCATCGCCGCGCTGGGCGAGCCCGCGTGGACACGAGACGCGGGGTTTGCCGACCACGAGTCTCGGCTGCGTAACCAGGACGGCCTCGACTCGCGCATCGCGGAGTGGACGTCGGGGCGAGGCCACGTCGAGGTGATGAAGACGCTGCAGGCCGCCGGAGTAGCCGCGGGCGCGGTGCTGGACCAGGCCGACGCCTACGCCGACCGCCAGCTTCGAGAGCGCGGCTTTTTCCAGGAGGCGTACCAGGAGGACACAGGCACGCATCTCTACCCCGGCGCGCCTTACAGAAGGTCGGGCGATTACCCGCCGTTCCGGCGCGGGCCCGTGCGCCTGGGCGAAGACAACGAGTACGTCTACAAGCGATTGCTGGGCTGCTCGGACGGCGAGTACGCGCGGCTGGAAGTGGAAGGCCACGTCGGCATGGACTACGACGAGAGCATAGAGTGAGGACACCGTGAGCTCAGCCGAAAAAGTGAACAAGGGTGGCCTGCCCTCGCTGCTAATCTCGATAGCGGACGGCGTGATCGACCTGGGCTGGGGCCATCCGTCGGAGGCGTTGCACCCCCTCGCGGACGTGCGCCGCGCCGCCGAGTTCGTGCTGGGCGGCGAGTCCGTCGCGGCGCTCCAGTACGGCGCGGTACAGGGCTTCGGACCGCTGCTCGAATCGCTGGCAGGGTTCCTGTCGAACCAGCCGGCCTACGGCATGAGCGTGCCACCGGATCAGCTCTTCCTGACGAGCGGCGCCTCCCAGGGGCTGGATATGGCCGCCACGTTGTTCACCCAGGCGGGCGACACCGTGTACGTCGAGGAGCCAACCTACCACCTGGCGCACGGCATCTTTCGCGACCACCGGCTGAACGTCGTCGGCGTCGCCACTGATGCCCACGGAATGAGGACGGACGCCCTGGAGGATAAGCTAACCAAAACGGAAAGCCCGAATCCGGTGGCTTTGTATATTATCCCGACGTATCAGAACCCCACCGGCCGGGTCCTACCCGAGAACCGGCGACGCAGACTAGTGGAACTGGCCGAAGAGCACGACTTTATCGTGTTCGCCGACGAGGTTTACCAAATGCTGCACGCCGGCGCGCCGCCGCCACCGCCGCTCGCGGCATTCGACAACACGCCGGGAGGCCGCGTCGTGTCGTTCGGGTCGTTCTCCAAGATTCTGTCTCCGGGTTTGCGCGCGGGATGGGTGCAGGCGCATCCGGCGCTATCGGCACGCTTCACCGGGTCCGGCTTCGCAATAAGCGGCGGCGGGGTAAGCCATTTCGCCTCGAACATCGCCAACGCCACCATCGCCCTCGGCCTCCTGGGCGAGAACATTGCGCGACTGCGGGCCGCCTACGGCGACCGCATCCGTGCCGTCGACGCCGCGCTACGGGAGTTTCTCCCCGGGCGCTGCGCCTACGCGACCCCGACGGGCGGCTATTTCTTCTGGCTGGACCTCGGCGAGGGCGTTGACACCGAGGCGCTTCTGCCATACGCGCAGTGGGCGGGCGTGTCATTTCTACCAGGCAGATTGTTTTCGGTGGACGACGCGCCGTCCAGATGCCTCAGAATCAGCTTCGCCCTCTACGATGCCGACGGTCTCCGTGAGGGCATCCACAGGCTCGCCCAGGCGCTCGACGCCTACACCGCCGACCGCGACGACCACGACGACTGAGGGGATCGCCTTGACAGCCAGCACCAGTGAAGTCCCCTGCGCCGCCGATGGCGATGGCTTGGTGCTCACTCCCGGATCGCCCCTGTTTCGTGAAGTGGAATACATTGCCCTCCACGCCAGGATCGCCGTATTCTGCGGGATACCCGGCACCGGCAAGAGCCTGATGCTCGGCCAGCTAGCTAGGCTCGCGCACGCCGCGGGCCGCCCCGTTCACCTGCTGCAATGGGACGTGGCGCGGCTGGCGTTCGAAACGCCTGCGGTGCTGGCCCGATTCCCAGAGGTGGACGGTGTGACGCACGCGGTCATTCGGAGCGCCGCCGGGTTTTGGGCAAGGCGGTCCGTCATTGACTGGCTAAGGCGACACATTGGGGACGACTGCCTGCTGGGGGTCGAGGCGCCGCTGGTCGGGGGCCGGTTCGCGGAGTTGACTATGTCACCCCCAGGCCGGCCGAAGGACGACCTGAGCCTGCCGGACATACGGTTCGTTCTCGTCGTGCCGTCGGTGAAAGTCCGCCGCGAGATCGAGCGCACCCGCAGCCGCACGTCTGCGGCGCCCGCACACGAGCGCGAAACCGCCGACGCTGCGCCCCAAGTCGTGAGCGGGCTGTGGGCTGAGGTTCTGCGGGCCGCGCGAGAGCTGGGCTTCACACCCAAGAGCGATAGCTACGACCCGCGCGTCTACCGCCGAGTGTACGCACGCGCCCTCCGCCTCCGCAATGTCGACGTGATGAGGCTCGAAGAAGTTCTGCCCACCGGCGGCCGCTCAGCGCACGACATAGGCTTCTGGGCCAAGCAACTGCAGCCGGGTCGTCAGACCGCCGAGGAGATTGTGAGGATGGTGGCTGACCTGAACGGGAATCCAGCAGACTTGGAGAAGCAGATGGCCCGCTGGTTCCTGCCGTAAGCATGCCAAAGTAGGTGGCCAATCAGCACCTATCGGCCCCCCACATTCTTAGCGCCGGGTAGTCCTGGCAGAATGGGCGTGAAGCAATTGCCAGTAGCTACTGTGCTGAAACGTTGAAAGCTCGACGAACCATTGCAACTGCTGCCGGGATAGCCTCCTGTCCCCAGACATCCAGAAACACGCCACAATCACGGTGTGTCACATAGGTGAGGAATTTCCAGGCAGTTACATCTTTGGCCATACCTTCCGGATCGTGCACTTCTTCAAAGTCAATGGGGAGAAGCACTCTGACATATCCTGACATGGGCAGTGTTTCAGTAAAGAAGTTAGCGGTTACGGCATCGTAGTAACACAGGGATCTTCCTTCGACTATCTCGATTGATTCCCCCATTGAGCGAATCGAAGCGCGGATTGCAGAGAAGATGTCGCGTACAGGCTCACTCATTTGCAGGCTATCTAGACCCCCCCGAGCCGCGCGCGCACGAAGCTCCCTGAGCTCGCTTTCAAGGATGAGTCGCTCGTCAGCATCGTGGTGGGGCCATACTTCAACCGCTCTATCTGACAGTATGCGGCCCCTCTCTTCCATTTCGGTAGCCGTCCACCTTGATTGCTTTCTGACATATTCGTTCAGGCGTACTGCACTCTGTTCAAAGCCGCCTGGCAATGTCTTCTTTTCCTCAAAAGGCCTGTTCGAGTAGGAACTATTGTATGCAGTTAGAGTGAGATTTCCCAGTCGGTGCACCCAAGTCTCGTGAACACTTTCCCAGTCATTCCCGAGCACAGTCTTCCACTCCCTAACATCCTCTACGCTCTGCGGCATGACGTGCTCTATCGAATAGGTGCTTACCGGACTTGGCTCTTTCTGACCAGCGTTCTCAAGTTGGGCCAGGATATGCCAGCAGTTGCGAAGCCCGTAGAGATTTCTTTCCCTTAACGCCGCCTGGAACTCGCTGTCGGATGGAAACCTCTGGTAGTTCCTCGCCAGCGCGACTTGCAGGTCTTCAAAAGGAGACTCCGCGGAAATGGAGTGAGCTATGCGCGCAAACACCGACCAATAACCACGCGTCTGTAGGCCAAGAACTGACCGACGCGCAAGGTAGCTTGAGATGAGTTTGAGGGATCGAATGAAATCGTCCTCCCTAAGTGCCCCGAACTCAAACCTCTCGTACAGGCGCATCACTAGAATTGCTTGTGCTGAACCCAAGCTCCTTGCGTGCATCATTTCGCCGGAGAGTGTTTTGGAACTGATCAAGTCCGGTCTCAGGAAGTGCACGTAGTATCGCGCATATCGGACTAAGTCTTCCAACACTATCGTTAGCGATTCCTCATCCGAAGGTTGCCAGAAGCCCTTAAACTCCGGGTAGATTCTATCCGCCCTAACTTGGGTCGCAGATTTTTTCTTCAGGGCAATGAAATCCCGCAGGAAGTTATCCGGGTCGCTGCCGGATTGTCGGAACAGCGTTTCTACCCTGATCCAATATTCCTCGTACATCCTTGTCTGTTCCGGCTCTGGAAGTCCCATTAGAAGGTAGTTTCTAATGAGGTCGCTCTGAGTGAGGTCGACGCCTGTTGAATTTAGGCTCTCAAAAACCCGCTGCGGGTCGTCTATACCCTGATGCAGCGTAACATCGACCACTTTCAAATTAGCTATGCCTCTGTAGACGGTTTCCGGTTGGACACTTCCCGAATTCAGGAGCATTCGGAAATGACGGTATACGTCTACCACCAGTTCCGAGGCACTTTGCACGTCTGAAGGGTCCCTTCCGTCAATCAGGGATCGCAACGTAGCATCGTCGTGACGCCTGAGAGCAACCTTGTACCTTCGGCCTCCAGACTCAAGCTCATTCTTAAGATAGTAAGCGTCGATCTGCTGCGGCGTCGGCTCTTGACCAGTCCAACCTGTATCGATTATGTGGTCGCGAAGAGCGGCCAAGAGAACCGTCAAGGTTGCCAGGCGTTGTTGTCCATCTATTACAAGCCAGCTACTAAACGCGGCTCCTGCGTTGCCCGCGACATAAACGATTGATCCTAAGAAGTGATCGGATCCTTTGTGGTCTCCGGCGCGCAAGATATCGTTCCACATTTGTTCGCACTGTTCAGTCGTCCAACTGTAGTCTCTCTGAAATGCCGGGATGATGAACTGTTTGCTGCCGTTTATCAGATCTACGAGACGGTTGTTAACTGCTTGCATGGCTCTCGTTCGCTCTCCCGACTACCCAGATGTCTTCTGATGGTAACGCCATCCGGCCGGTGGTCTTCTACCATTCCGTGCCAATTGAGCTACGGCGCCACCTTGAACGCCACGCACTCGACCAACTCGATGCTGATGGACTTCTGGGCGAGCCCGGTGGTGCCGATGACGGCGCGGCAGGGCGGGTTGGGGATGAAGTCGCGGTAGACGTGGTTGAACAGCGGCCAGTTGTCCATGTCCGTCAGAAAGACGACCAGCGTGACGACGCGGTGGAAGCCGGTCCCGGCGGCGTGGAGCGAGGTCTGGATGTGGCGGAATGCGGCGCGGTACTGCTCCTCGTCGGTGTCGCCCACCACCACGCCGTCGAATCCGGACGACGTAGTGCCGCGGCAGAGTACCCGCACCGCGCGGAGCTTGATCATCCTGGTCAGGTCCTCCTCGAAGTAGTCGCAGTAAAGGCCGGTGCGGTACGACACCTGTTCCGTCGCCTCGCTGCGCCCATCGGCAATCACCAGATCCAGCAGGGCATCTCGCTCCTCGAACGACAGGGCCTGCGCCTGCTCGATGGACATTGCGTCCAGGTCTTTCAAAGTCAAGGGCATGGAGTGTCCTCCCCTACTCTGGCCTCAGGGAAATTGCACCTTCTCGCTCAAGCGAGGTGATCTCCGACTCGCTCAGCCCGAGAGCGGTTTGTAGCACCTCGGCCGTGTGTTCGCCGAGCAGCGGCGGGTGGCTCGCGGGCGCGGCGGGACTCTGGCTGGCATGGCGCAGCGGATTGGCGACGAGCGACAGGCTTCCCAGCGTCGGGTGGTCCACCTCCCACAGCACGCCCCTCGCGTCGGCCTGCGGGTCGCGCATCACCTCCGGGACGTCGTAGATTGGCGAGGCGGGGACCGTGGAGCGCTCCAGGGTCCGTAGAAGGTCCTCGCGCGGCCAGGCGGCAAACGCGGCGCTGAGCGTGGCGACCACCTCGTCGCGGTGGGCCACCCTGCCGGCGTTCGTCCTGAGCCGGTCATCCTGCGCCAACTCGGGCAGGCCGACTGCCTCGGCCATCCTCACGAACTGGGCGTCGTTGCCGACCGCGAGCATGAAAAAGCCGTCCGACGCTTCGAATGCCTGGTACGGGACTATCTGGGCGTGGGCGGTGCCGAGCCTGGGCGGCGTTACGCCGTCGGCGAGATAGCTCTGCGCCAGATTGACCATGGCCATGACGCCCACGTCGAACAGGGATAGGTCCAGGCTTTTGCCGCGACCTGTGGCGCGGCGCTCGTGCAGCGCGCTCAGCACGCCAATCGTGGTCGTGAGGCCGGTCATCAGATCGACGACGGCGACGCCCACGCGCATCGGCGGGCCGTCGGCGGCGCCTGTCACGCTCATCAGGCCGGTCATGCCCTGCAGCACGGCGTCGTAACCGGGCTCGGAGGCGCGCGGGCCGGTCTGTCCGAATCCTGTGATGGACGCATACACGAGATTTGGGTTGGCGCTTGACAGGCTGGCGTAGTCCAGGCCGTAGCGAGCCAGGTCTCCCACCTTGAAGTTCTCGATGAGTACGTCGGCCTTGCGGGCGAGCCCCTGCACCAGTTCCTGTCCTCTGGCGTCCCTGAGATTGACCGCGACGCTCTTCTTACCCCTGTTGGTGGACAGGTAGTACGCGCTCTCACCCTCCACGAAAGGCGGCCCCCAGCGGCGCGTGTCGTCGCCCCACGGGGATTCAATCTTCCAGACGGTAGCGCCCAGGTCCGACAGCATTTGCGTGCAGAACGGGCCGGCCAGAACGCGGGAGAGGTCGAGAACCGTTATGTCGTCCAGTGCGCCCATGTCTACGGCCTCGATTGAGAATGCCCGGATTGGATTGGGTGGCGCGCCTGAAGGGATTCGAACCCCCAACCCTCGGTTCCGAAGACCGATGCTCTGTCCGTTGAGCTACAGGCGCGCGCCGCTTACGGCGTTCACTTGGCGAGCTTGGCCGCGGCCGATTCGCCGACTATGCGCAGGTGATTTCGCGATCCGGTCGCGCGAAGCCCGCCGTCACCGGCTATCTCCAGGTCGCCGGACTCGTGCAGCAGCTCCACGTGGGCCACCGCTTCCGTCAGCGCCAGGTGGTAGACGGGGCTCTCCGGCGTCTGCCTCGGGAAGAGCGCCCGCGTCACGTCGGTCAACGTGCCGCCCCCACCGTCCACCACGTCCAGAGCCAGCTCCAGCCGCTCGGCGTGGTGCTCGATGATCTCACCAATCCGCCCGACGTCGGTGAAGTTGAACCGGCCCTTGTTGAAGAGCCTGTGCGCCGGCAGCACCTGGACCTCCCTGCCAAGCTCCTCCACGAGCCGAAGGGACTGGATGTACGTCTCCAGGCCATACAGCGCGTCGGCGTCGGTATACTCCGGCGAGAGCGCCCGCTCTACTTCTTCTGTGAAGCGCACCCTGCAGGTCGGGTGCGGCGTGATCTCCGGCAGCACGTGGTCGCCCGTGAACACAACGTTGTCCAGCACCACGCACAGCTCGTCGGGCGAGTGCCCCGGCGTGTGCATCAACCGCATGTCGCCCACAAGCTCGCCCCCCTGGACACGCCTGTGCACGTCGGCGCCCTTCTTGGCTTCCCGGTAGCCGGGTTCTGTGCGCCAGAACGAGTCAGAGTCCCGCGAGCGACCGTTGCGAGACCTGTGGGCGTTCATCTGGGCCGCGAGAGGCGTCTTCAGGTTCCGCTGTATCCGCGAGTCGTCGAATGTCAGCGTCCGCGCGTACACGTCATGGGCCCAGAGTTCGGCGTCGTTATCGCGCACGAACCGGAACGCCGCGCCGTCGTGGTCGGAGTGGCCGTGGGTGATGATGACGCGATCGACGTCGCTGGGCGAGTACCCGGCAGTCTCTATGCCGTCGTTAAGGTCGTCGAGCGTGCCGTGGGCGCCGGCGTCCACGAGGTTCACTCCTTCGCACTCGAAAAGGTACGCCCACGTCGGGCCGAGGCGGTCCTCGATGTCGGGCTGGGGCACGCCAATGGCGACAATCCGACGGCCCGAAGAAGTGGTGAGCCTGACCACCATGCGGTTGCCCCTGGCATCGCCGTCGCGCACGACCAAGACATCCTCGTAAGCGTGGGGCATTCGCGCATCCTCCATATTCGGGATAACAGGCGGGGGAGCCGCTGCACCAGGTGATGTGGGGTGAGCGAAGGGATTTGAACCCTCGATCTCCAGGGCCACAACCTGGCGCCTTAACCTCTTGGCCACGCTCACCATCTGGGCAGAAGCGATTCTAGCACTGCGCCAGTCCGGTGGTCAACCGTGGCGGCTTAGAGTAACTGTTCAGAGTTAGTGAGGCGAATCGAAAACCTAGGGATACTCTGAACAAGTCTGGTGTGTTGCGGCATAGTAAAATGCCATAAACAAAGGAGAGATGTTTGGAGTGAGGACACGATGGACCAGCCAACATTTGCCGACCTGGAGTAGGAGAGCAAGAAGCGCAAGACCCGGCAGGAGATGTTCCTTGAGCGCATGGACGGTCTGATCCCGTGGAAGCAGCTCGTAGAACGCATCCGCCCGTTCTATCCCAAGGCAGGCCGGGGCCGGCGACCTTATGCGTTGTCTGTGATGCTGCGGACTCACTGTGTGCAGGCGTTCTACAACCTCAGTGATCCTGGGACGGAGGAGATGCTCTACGAGGTAGAGTCGCTGAGACCCGGGAGACGTCGGCAACTGGAGCGGGGAAGTTATGAGGCGCTAATGGAGAAGCGCAAGGCGTCGACCAGGGCGAAGGTGGAGCATGCATTCCTGTACGTGAAGCGCCACTTTGGATACGCCAAGGTGCGTTACCGAGGGTTGGCAAAGAACAGGCAACGTCTGACATTGCTACTGGGGATGACGAACTTGATAAGGGCGGAGCGGTACTTGGCAGCCTGACAAGGGCGAAGTGCGCCCAAGCTGGACAAACGAACGCAGATACGCCTTAGCAGAGCCGTTTCAGGACCACAATACCTCTATCGGCACACTGCAGGAGGAAGAAACACCCCGGACAGCCCACCTACTGTCCATCACATACGAGATGCTCTCAGTTGTTCAGAGGTTTTGGAGTCGGTAATAGACGGAACCCCCTTGGTCGAAAGTCGGGTAGTTCGGGCGAGCGGCGCGGCTACGGCCCGGAGGGAACGGGCGGCGGATACGGTGATTGTGGCTGGCATGTGAAGGTTAGTAGCACGCATGTGCTGGCGCGTCAACAAGGGTTTGAGAGTTGAGCCTGTGTCAGATTACTGGGCGGACAACACACGGAGGCCCTTACCTCCTGAGTTCCGGCTCGCGGGCCGGAATGACGATGGCTCGCGCACCCAGTAATTTGAAACAGCTTCCATGAATTGGAGGCTCGTGCAAAGCTCCCTCGTCGGCTGATTGCGCCGACGGGGGGATTGAATGCCACGGTAGAGTACGGTTTAGTGTGAGAGAGTGGATTCAGGGCGCGGGAGAAAGAGTGACATTGATAGTCAGCCCGTCCTCGTCGCGTTCCCACGTGAAGTCCATGTTGTCGGTCACGGTGACTATGTAGGGTTGCTCAACGCCGATAGTTCCGACGAGTGCGGGGACTGTCACCAGGCCGCCGAGGGTTTCCAGGGGTTCGGTTTCGACGTCCACTTCTACTCGGGCGGTGAGCACGATGTTGGCCAGGTCGTCGCCGGGCGGTTCAAAGTCCCATTCCATGCCGCTGCGCACCTGTTTCACCACGTCATCTTCAATGGCCTTTCTAAGCACAACGTCCCCCCTGCCAAAGCCCAGGTCTGCCGTGAGTATCACGTTAACCACGTCGTCCTGAAGCACGCTCTGAAGCGCGTCCAGCAGCTGCGTGCGCACGTCGGGCGTCGGTTCGGGAGTTGGAGGCGTTTTCGGCGTGGCTGTGGGCTGTTTGGGAGTTGGAGTCGGCTCCGACATAGCTGTGGGCGGTCCAGGAGTCTGCGTTGGCTCCGGCATAGCTGTGGGCGGTCCGGGAGTTTGCGTCGGGTCCTGGGTAGCTGCGGGCGGTTCGGGAGTCGGCGCTGGCGGCCTGGGTGTCGCCGTGGGGATCGGGGCGACAGCGGGAAGGGACACAGAGGCCCCGGTAGGCGTGGGTACGGTGGCGTCTTCTCCGACGCAGGCGAGTGTCAGGGCCAGGAGGCCTCCGAGGACTACTGCCAGTGTTTTAATCATTGGGGTCTTCTCTCTATTCGTCAAAGATGTCTTCCTGCTTTGCTGCCGGTGGAACAGGGCATCCCAAATTCGCCGGTGCATTGCAATGTCACGGCCCATCTTCGCCATCCGCTCTTCGGGCTAACCCCCGTCTCCAGTGTGTACCGTTCGAGCGCGTCGGCCCGGCGATTTGGGGAGAACAAGGCCTAGTGTGAGTGGTCGTGGGAGCGCGCGGCTCTGGCGCAGTCATGCACAAATCGAGCATAGGGCAGTTTCTGACCATCTCCCATCGAGGGCTGACAAGGGTAGGTATTGGATATTCCAGGCGGTCGCGTCCCGTTCATCGGCCCCAACCTAACCTTCCCCCTGCGAGGGGAAAGGGACTCTTTGGAAGGCTCATTCCCGATACCTACCCCTGTCAACCCATCGAGGGGATGGGAATTCGGGCAGCGGCGCGGCTGCCGCGGAAGACGCGTTGGTGACGCACGGGGCTAACCGTCGGCGAGTGTGTGGGCCAGGTTCACGAGTGTTCTTACCGGCACCCCCGTTGCGCCCTTGGGGACATAGCCCTTCTCGCTGGTCGCTCGTGATGTGCCGGCGATGTCGAGGTGGACCCAGGACGCACCCTCGCCGAATTCGCCGATGATCTGGGCGCCGATCGTTGCGCCCGCGCCGCGTCCGCCGGTGTTCTTGATGTCGGCGACGTCGCTCTTGTACTGCTGCTTGTACTCGTCGAACGTGGGAAGCTGCCAGATGCGCTCCCCGACCTGGTTCCCCGCCTCGACGACGATGTCGGTAAACTTCTGGTCGTTGCCGAACGCGCCGGTACACACGTCGCCGAGTGCGACCACTACGGCGCCGGTCAGCGTCGCGACGTCAACAATGCGCGTGTGATTGCGGGAGCGGGCGTAGGACACGGCGTCGGCGAGCACCAGCCGGCCCTCCGCGTCGGTGTTGTCTATCTCGATGGTCTTGCCGTTCATGGCCCTGACCACGTCGCCGGGCCGCTGGGCGTGGCCTCCGGGCATGTTCTCGGTGGCGGGCACGATGCCGGTGACGTTGATGCGAGGCTTGAGCTTGCCGATAGCCTGCATGGAGGCGATGATTGACGCGCCACCGGCCATGTCGCCCTTCATAGTGGCCATTCCGGCTGCTCCCTTGATGTCCAGGCCGCCGCTGTCGAACGTGATGCCCTTGCCCAGGATAGCCAGCGAGTTGTCGGGGTTGTCGGGGTCGCCCTCGTAGCTGAGGATGACGAACTTGGGCGGCTCGTCGCTGCCTTGGGCCACGCCGAGCAGGGCTCCCATGCCGAGCTCGGCCATCTGGGGCCTGTCGAGCACCTCGAGCTGCAGCCCGCTGCCTCGCGCCACATCCAGGGCTATCTCGGCCATGCGCGTTGGGGTCATGTAGTTGGCCGGCTCGTTCGCCATGTCGCGGCACAGGTTGACCGCCGTGGCGATGGCCTGACCGCGCAAAATGCCCCCCTCGATGTCCGCTGCCTTGGCGTCGTCCGCCTCGACGATTACGATCTCCTCCAGGCTGGAGTCGGCCGCCTCGGACTTGTACTTGTCGAAGGAGTAGAGACCGAGCTCGATACCCTCGGCCATGGCCTGCCCCGCCTCCGAGGCGTCCAGCCCGCCGACTCCCGCGCCATGCGCGATCGTCGCGGCGGTGGCCACGCCGACGCCGCGGAGCCTCCGTGCGCTCACGGCGGCCGCCTCGCGCACGCCGTTGGCGTCGAAATCGTCGGACTTGCCGAGTCCGGCGACAATCACACGGGCGGGGGGCATTCTGCCCAGCGTGTGAATGAGCGTCGTCTCGCCGCGTTTGCCCTTGATCTCGCCTTCCTCGATGAGCCGGGAAACTGCGCCGTCAAGCGCACGGTCCACGGCGCCCGTCGCGCCTCCGGGCGCGGTGACGCCCTCAAACAGGTTTACAACTATGGCGCCGACCTGCTGCTGTGTGATGTCGCCCCGGACAACTCTTATGTCCACGTGTCGCCTCCTGGTCTGATCTTGGGCGGCATTATAGAACATGCCCGCGGCGATGGCGATGGCGGGGAGGCAGTTGGGCGCCGGATAGGGGCGACCCGGCTGTTTCGGTGGCCGAAGGCTGGTGCAACAAGGGGTACACCGGCAAAATCGGCATATGCCTAAAGTCAGGGATGTTTTTCGAGAGGTTGACAAGGACGGGCGGCGCCGAGTGCGTACACGAGGCAGTCTCAGGGTGTTCAGGCACCCCATGAAGCCAGGCATAGCTGTAATCGCCGGACGTCCGTGAGTGAACATGCCGACGGGGAGTTACCGGAAGTGCTCAAGCAGGCCGACCTCAAGTGAAACGGTAGGCTACGATGGGATATGCGGTGATTATTGAGAAGGGACCGACAAGTTTCGGGGCACATCTGCCGGGCTTGCCCGGATGCGTAGCGGCCGCCGAGACCAGAGAGCACATGTATGCGCTCGTTGTGCAGGCCATCCAAATGTATGTGGCAGCGTTGTATGTGGCAGCGTTGAAGGAGGAAGGGCTGCCAGTGCCGAGCCGCATTCGTGCGAGCTTGCGGTGGCGAACAACTGAGGTTGGTGCTCCTGCTTGAGTTGGGGAGGCGCACCGGCTGTTCGCGAGCATTAACTCCCGTGCAGCCCCAGCCCCATACTGCTATAATTCGGGCGTCCGGCATCCTGAGACGGGTGTCCGCGAGTAGCCAGTGGTGGAGGCAGATCATGTCCGAACGGATCGTTACAGACGAAGAGAGAGCGCTGAGAGACAAGGCAAACCGCTATCTGCCGGGAGGCAGCATCGGCAACATGTCGAACGACCTGGTCATCCGCGAGGGACGCGGCGGTAGGGTATGGGACGTGAGCGGCAACGAGTACGTTGACTTTCTGCTGGGCTCCGGTCCAATGCTGCTGGGTCACGTTCACCCAGAGGTGGTTGCCGCGGTCCGCGAGCAGCTTGAGCGCGGGTCGACGTTTTTCGCCGACAACGAGCACGCGATTCAACTGGCGGAGGAGATATGTAACGCGATGCCCTGCGCCGACAAGGTGCGGTTTGCCAGCAGCGGCTCTGAGGCGACATTCTTCGCGATGCGCGCCGCCCGCGCCTTCCGCAAGCGCGACAAGATACTGAAGTTCGAGGGCGGCTTCCACGGCATGAACGACTACGCCCTGATGAGCATGGGCCCGAGCCAGCCGCTGGAGTTCCCGCTGCCTACGCCGGACTCCGCCGGCATACCGAAGGCCGTCGAGAGCGAGATGCTGATCGCGCCGTTCAACGACCTGGAGACGACCACAGCCATCATCGAGCGTCACCACGACGAGCTGGCGGGGGTCATCGTGGAGGCATTCCAGAGGCTCATCCCGCCCAAACCCGGATTCCTGGAAGGTCTGCGCGAGGTCACGCAGCAGTACGAGATTCCGCTCATCTTCGACGAAGTGGTGACTGGGTTCCGGTTCGCCTACGGCGGGGCTCAGGAGTATTACGGCGTCACGCCCGACCTGTGCTCGCTGGGCAAGGTGGTTGCCGGCGGCTATCCGCTGTCGGCGGTCGCGGGCCGCGAGGAGATTATGGCGCAGTTCGATCCGAACGTGACGCAGCCAGGCGAGCACCTGCCGCAGGTAGGGACGCTTAGCGGCAATCCGATCGCCGCTGTCGCCGGGCTAACAACGCTCAACATCCTCAAGCGGGAGGGTACTTACGAGAAGCTGTTCGCGACGGGCCGCCGGCTGATGGGCGAGCTGCAGCGCCTGCTCGACGAGGCCGAGCTGCCCGCGAAGGTGGTTGGCGAGCCGCCGCTGTTCGATGTCTTCTTCACCACCGACGATGTGACTGACCATCGTTCCACGCTGCGGGCCGACAAGGCTCTGTTCTCCGAGTTCAACCGGCTGCTGTTGGAACGCGGGGTGATCAAGGGATCTTCCAAGTTCTACGTCTCCGTGGCGCACACTGAGGAGGACGTCCAGCACACCATCGACGCCATGTCCTCCGCGATAGCCGAGCTGCGCGGGTAGACTCCCGACAGGGCAGCTTTCGCTAGGCCAATGCAATGTTTTGGGGCGACTTCCCACTGTAGAGTTGGGAAGTCGCCCCGAACTTTGCCGTCGGCAAATGGCGGCCTGCGAGGGCTTTCTATCATATCTCGGCCTCGCTCCAAACAGGCCCGATCTCTCGGGTATGTGCTGTGCCACGCTTATGCGTTCTCGCGTAAACTACGCCGAGTTTTCGCTTTACAAGTTATAGTGTTCGGCTTAGACTTCACTTGCGAAGACTAGAGGGATTCGCGGGAAGCAGACTCAAGAAATCACCCCTCCAGCCGAGAGTGGCTAACCTCGTACCGGGCAGGCGTGCAACAGTCCTCTCCGTTGTCGCGAGATCAGGGGTTGAGGGCATCGTCCAGCCTCGTAAGCGCCGCTGAATTTCTGTTTTGGCGGGAATGACAACGGCCATTCAAAAGGGTCGCAAGACTCCTTATCGGCCCCGGCGGCGCGTTCGGCACTTCGTGGCATTGCCCGCGCATCGGCTACACAAGCTCAAGCTTCTGCGGCCGCCTGCTCGTTCCGAGCGGGGACTCCTCACTTCGTCCGGTTCGCTCATTCTTAGCCTTTGGATTGTCGCGCGGCATGTTTTTTGGGCGGTCTCGCCGTCCGCCCCATCCGCGTCTGATGTTCATGGATCGAGCCGGCAAGGCGACTATGCTGAATTGCAGCACATTACTTACTTGACGAAGTCTCTCGGCGTAGCCAGTAGCGCCATTCAATCAGGTTCCTGGAACGCGAGCGGCAGCCAATGAGGGCAACGGAGGTTTAGGGGTGGAACTAGGTACGACTTCCATTAACGTGATAAGCGACGGCACCTTCTTGTTGGACGGAGGCTCCGTGTTTGGCCAGGTGCCAAAGTCAACCTGGGAGCAGCAAGTGAAGCCCGACAGGAGAAACCGTGTCCGGCTCGCGCTGAACTGCCTCCTCATACGCACCCCGGAGAGCAACATTCTGGTCGACACTGGGGCGGGAGCCAAAAGGGCTGAGAAGTTCAAGGACCTCTACAGTCTCAACGGAAACAAGTTGCTCAAAGGCCTTCGTGAGGTGGGTCTGACGGCGCGCGACATCGACACCGTGATTTTGTCTCACCTCACGTTCGAGCACGCGGGCGGGTGCACAAAGCTGGACCGCAGCGGCAATGCCGTCCCCACATTTCCCAAGGCGCGATACCTGGTGCAGCGGGCGTGTTGGGAAGAGGCCAACTGCCCCAATGAGCGGGTGGCGCCCCACATATACGCCGACGACTTTTTTCCCCTTTTCGAAAGGGACGTGCTCGACCTGATCGACGACGAACACGAGATCATTCCTGGCATCACGGTGAGGGCGACCAGCGGCCCGTCCACCGGGCACCAGATAGTGCTGATACAGCGTGGGGGAGAGCGCGTGGTGTACGCCAGCGACCTCATACCGACGCCACACCACCTTCCCCTTCCCTACATCCCGGCGATCGACGAACATCCCAATGAGACTCTGGTACAGAAGCGCGAGTTGCTGAACATGATCATGGGAGGCGGCTGGGTAGTCGCATTCGGGCACGGGAATGATCACCGAGCCGGGTACGTGGAGGAGCGACACGGGAGGCCCCAGCTGCTGCCAGTGGTGATCTAGCCGACTGCGCGGCGAGGGGGCGGCTTGCGCGTCGTCCGCCGACGACCGCGAGGCAGTGGCGGCAGGCGCCGGCCGGGCTACTTCAGTAGCCCTACGCGGTGGGACGCACTATCTCAGCGGAGATGGTCCCGTCGTCCGACAATTCGCCAAGCCGCGCGGGAGCGATGAAGTTCGCCAGGTTACGGGGACTCGATACGGTTGCCCTGAGGTAGTTGTCCGTCAGCCCGTACCACCTAGCCGTCTCGCCTTCCGCCCTGCTCTCCTCCCAGAGTACAGGCCTGACCTGGCCGCGCGCTGCGCGCCGGAAAGCTGTGAACTGCGTCTTGGCGAGCGACAGCATACGCGCGACGCGGGCCGCCTTTGTGCGCGAGTCTGCGGCCCCGTCGTAGTGGGCGGCGCTGGTGCCCGGCCGTACGGAGTACGGAAACACGTGCATGTCCGCGAACGCCAGGCTCTCGCAGAGTGCATAGCTGGCCTCGAAGTCCGCGTCTTCCTCGCCGGGGAAGCCCACGATGACATCCGCGGTGATCGAAACGACGGGAATCGCCGCGCGAATCCTTGCTACCGCGTCCGCGTAGCATTCCGCGGTGTAGCGCCGTCGCATCCGGCGGAGCACGGAGTTACTTCCGCTCTGGAGTGGCAGGTGGAAGTGCGGGCAGAGTCGGGGGTCCGCCCAAAGCGCGAGCAGCTCGGAGTCTATGTCCTGGGGCTGGAGCGACGACAGCCGCAGCCGCCTTACGCGGCTTTCGCGGAGTATCCGCCGCAGAAGGCCCGCCAGCGTCTCCCCGTCCAGGTCGAAACCGTAGGAGCCAAGCTGCGTGCCGGTGAGAACGATTTCCTTGTGGCCGCGGGCGAGATTGCGGCGAATCTCGGCCACGATGTCCGCCGACGGAATGCTGCGCTCCCTTCCGCGCACCTTTGGCACTATGCAGTAGGCGCACACCTGGTCGCATCCCTCCTGTATCTTCACCATCGCCCTGGTGCGGACCGCCCTTGGACTGAAGGCAAGGTCCAAGTCGTCGCCCACGGCGCACGGCTGGGTAGCGCCTCCCATCCGCTCCAGCACCTGGCGCACCAGGACAGGCTTGGCGGTATTGCCAGCCACGATGTCGACCTCGTCCAGCCCGCGCAGTTCGCCCGACGCGCGCTGGGCGTAGCATCCGGTCGCAACTATGGTCGCGCCGGGATTGCGCCGTCTCGCCGCACGGAGGGAGTGGCGCGCCTTGCGGTCGGCGACGTGCGTAACCGTGCACGAGTTGACCACGTACACGTCGGAGGGTTCGTCGTTCGCGACGATACGGAAGCCGGCCTGCGCGAACTCTCTGGCCAGCACGTTCGAGTCGGCCTGGTTGAGCTTGCAGCCGTGCGTCTCGATAGATACGCTGGGTTGGCGCCGACCAGTCGTGAGCGGCAGTAGTCCGGTGTCGGAAAAGGCGAGAATATCCATAGTCCAGCCTGTGGTATTATATGGATGGCTCTCGAGCGGCGTCAACGAGCTGTGGCTTGATGTTTGCGCCCCGTGATTGCCGCGCTGCGGGCGCCCTAGGAGTTGAATTGCCAGAGGCTGGCTTTGGAAACGAGCTTACCTGGATCGAACGCGCCAGGAGGCTGGCGGAGTATCATGCCGAGGCAGCCGACTTTGTCCGGCGCGTAGGCCAGAGTCTGCCGGCCTCCCCTGCCGACGCGAGGGCCGTGC
Organism: uncultured Dehalococcoidia bacterium; assembly: GCA_951812395.1. GTDB lineage: Bacteria > Chloroflexota > Dehalococcoidia > Lucifugimonadales > CATOSD01 > CATOSD01. The sequence goes on along the minus strand of CATOSD010000002.1, from coordinate 649,852 downwards.
GCGAGCTGTGGACTGAGGCCGACCGGCTGGACGCGATGGTTTGCTCGCTGCTGGACGAGATGAACAGGGAACTGCTGGGCGGTTCGGGTGAGATTGACGCCACGCGTGGGGCGGACATACGCCCTATGACCTTCGAGGAGGAGGCCCTGTTCTACGAGTGTTCCTGGCTGCTCGAGTTGGGCCATGGGCGATGTGTGAAAGTGGACCTCGCCGTTGAGCCTCGCACCATGTTCTTCGATGCCAACGTTCACGCCGTGAACAGCGACGAGAAGATAAACCTGCCCCACCCGATCAGCGAGTACGAGCTGAAAGACGGCCTCGTGGACGCATACGTCGCCGAGGTGACGTTCGCTGAACCGGTTGGCCCTGGAGATCCCGACTATGAACAATAGAGTTGTCGTAACCGGCATTGGGATAGTGAGTCCCGTCGGCCTGGACGCGAAATCGACCTGGAAGAGCCTGGTGGCCGGCAAGTCCGGAATCGACCACATCACGGCGTTCGACCCGGACGGATTCGAGACGACCATAGCCGCCGAGGTGAAAGACTACGACGTGACCACGCTGGTGGGCCGCAAGGAGGCCCGGCGCATGGACCGGTTCGTCCAGCTGGCCGTCGGCGCGGCTCTAGAGGCGCTCGAAGAGTCCGGCATGAAGATCGAGCCGGACAATTGCGAGCGCGTTTCGGTGATGATAACCAGCGGCATTGGCGGCATAATCACGTTGTCCGAACAGATCGGCGTGATGGGCGAGCGCGGCCCCAAGCGGGTCAGCCCATTTCTGGTGCCGATGATGCTGCCGGACATGGCCTCCGGGCAGGTCTCGATGCTGCTTGGCGCGAAGGGGCCCAACTACGCCGCCGTTTCGGCCTGCTCCAGCAGTGGGGACAGCATTGGCCTTGCCTACGAGGCCATCAGGCGCGGCGAAGTTGACGCCGCACTTGCCGGCGGCGCGGAGGCGAGCATCTGTCCCATCGGCGTGGCCGGATTCAACGCCTGCCACGCACTCTCCACGCAGAACGACGAACCTCAGAAGGCGTCCCGCCCGTTCGATGCCACGCGCGACGGTTTCGTGATGGGCGAGGGCGCGGCCGTGCTGGTCCTGGAGAGCATGGAGAGCGCGGAAAGGCGCGGCGCGGCGCCGATTGCCGAGCTGGTGGGCTACGGAGCGACCGCTGACGCTCACCACATCACGCAGCCGGCCCCCGGTGGTGAGGGCGGCGCCCGCGCTATGAAGATCGCGCTGAAAGGCGCGGGTATCCAGCCGCACGAGATCGATTACATCAACGCCCACGGGACCTCCACGCCGCTCAACGACAAGTTCGAGACGCTAGCGACCAAATCCGTATTCGGCGAGGAAGCGTACAAGATTCCCATCAGCTCCACAAAGTCCATGACGGGCCATCTGCTGGGCGCGAGCGGCGCGCTCGAGGCGAGCGTCTGCGTCCTGGCCATCGCCAACTTGATAGTGCCCCCCACTATCAACCTGGAAAACCCCGACATGGACTGCGACCTCGACTATACTCCGCACATACCGCGCAGGGGCCGGATCAGGACCGCGATGAGCAACTCGTTCGGGTTCGGAGGGCACAACTCTTCCCTCGTCTTCCAGTCGGTAGAGTAGCTCTACCCGGCATGGCGCGAATGCGATGGCGGGTAAAGCCGCCGCCACCCAGCGGGTTCGCCGGCGAGATGGGTCTCCCGCCCTTCCAGGCGAGGATGTTCTACAACCGGAGCGTGCGGAGCCGCGAGGCGGCCGAGGCGTTCACCGGCTCTGGCGCGTCCGAGTGGAATGACCCTGACCTGCTGCCCGACATGGCGGCGGGCGTCGAGCGGCTGGCGGCGGCTATCGGGTTCGGCGAGACAATAGGCATATTCGGCGATTTCGACGCCGACGGCGTCACCGGCACCGCGTTGCTCGCCCTCGCATTGCGCGAGCTTGGGGGCCAGGTGCACACCTACATCCCCGACCGCGCGGAGGAGGGCCACGGCCTGAACCCGGACGCTGTTCGCGAGCTGGCGGGAAAGTCCGTGACGCTGCTGATCACCGTGGACTGCGGCGCGACGTCGGTGGAAGAGATAGACCTGGCGTCTTCGCTCGGTGTGGACACCATCGTCACCGATCACCACACCATGACCGCGGGTACACCCAACGCGCGCGCAGTTATCAACTGCCGCCGCGCGGACTCGCGATATCCCTTCGATGGGCTGACGGGGGCAGGAACCGCGCTCAAGCTCGCTGAGGCGCTCTACCGGCGGATGGATTTGCCTTACCCGGGACACCTGCTGGAACTCGCCGCGCTCGGCACCGTGGCGGACGTAGGGCCGCTACGGGGAGAGAACCGCTACATCGTGAAGCAGGGCATCAAACGCATCAACGCGACGGCCAACCAGGGATTACGGGCGCTGGCCGAGGCCGCCGACATCCGGCTCGGCAGCATCGACAGCGAGTCCCTGTCCTTCGGCCTCATTCCCCGCATCAATTCGGCCGGGCGCATCGGCCACGCCGACCTCAGCCTTGCCCTACTCACGGCCTCAAGCCGACCCAGAGCCAGACACGTTGCGCAGCAGCTCGACGAGATGAACTCGGAGCGTCGAAGCATTACGGAGTCGGCCATGCGTATGGCTCGCCGCCAGGTGGCGGGCCGAAGCGACGCCGAAGACCCGCCCCAACTGCTCTGGGTCGCGAACGAAGCCTGGATTCCCGGCGTGCTGGGGCTGATCGCGGGCAGGCTGGCCGACCAGCATTACCGCCCGGCAGTCGCCGTATCGGTGGGCCGGGAAGTCAGCCGCGGGAGCGCGCGCAGCATCCCCGAGTTCGACGTCGTGTCCGCGCTGGCAGAGAGCGGCGCGCCGTTCGTCAAGTTCGGCGGCCACCCCCAGGCGGCGGGCTTCACCATCGCCACGTCCCAAATTGGCGCGCTCGAGGCGAGCCTGACGGAGCGCGCCCGCGGGCAGCTAGAGGGCCTCGACCTGGCCCCGACCATCGAGGTGGACTGCGAGTCGGGTTTCGAAGACGCGACAGGCGACGGCTTCGAGTTCATACGTTCGCTCTCGCCGTTCGGCGCGGGCAACCCGGCGCCAGTGCTGCTGACGCGCGGCGCGAGGGCGGTGGAGGCGCGGCGTGTGGGCAGCGGAGGCCGACACCTGAAGATGCTGCTGGAGCAAGGCGGGGTGACTCTGGACGCCATCGCGTTCGGACAAGGAGACATGCTGGACGACGTATGGCGCGGCCTGGACCTGGTGTACCGTCCCGAGCTTGACACGTGGGGCTATAGGCCAAAGATCCAGCTTAACGTCCTGGACATGCGCCGGGCCGAGTAGCCCGCGAAGGCGCGCTATCTGCCGCGCCGCCGCCTCTCGGCGCGCGTGCCGCGCTGGTAGGCCGGCGCCGGCTCGTCGAAAGTCTCGTCCCGCGGCGTGTACCTCGCCTTCACCGCCAGAATCGGCACGGTGATGGCAAGCACGAGCAGCGCAATGAAGTGCGCTTCCTGCATCCCCAGCGCCCAGACCTTGTCGGTGCGGGCGAACGAGATCATGAAGCGACCGACGGAATAGAGGGCCAGGTAAAGCACGAAGAGCATGCCGTCGGGCCGCAACCTGCCTCTCAGCTTCCAGATCACCAGAAGCGCGAGCGCGTTCCAGATCATTTCGTAGGCGATGACCGGCTGCACCGCGACCCCCACGCCCTCCGCGCCGCAGTTTCTCGCGTCGCTGGCCGGGTTCGTCCAAACAAACCCGAAAATGAAATCGGTCGCTCGCGCACAGTGCTCGCCGTTCACAATGTCGCCCAGCCTGCCGATGGACTGCACGAACAGCAGAGCCGGCGCCGTCAGGTCCGCGATTACCCCCACCGGCTGCTTGACGATCAGCGCGTATGCCGCGCCGCCGATGAATCCTCCAAGAATGCCGCCCCAGAGGCCGATTCCTCCGGCCCAGATGGCGAACACGTCGGCCGGGTTTTGCTGGTAAAAGTCCCAGTGGTCAACAACGTGCACGAAGCGGGCGCCGATTATGCCGCCGATAATGGCGAATATGGCTATCGAATAGATGTCATCGGGGTCTATCCCCCTGAGCGGCGCCCATCTGCCGACGAGGAAGACAGCCGCGGCCACGGCGATGAAACTGAAGAAGCCGTGCCAACTCACCACGAAGGTGCCAAAGCTTAGGAGGTTTGGGCCAATTCCGATTTCAACCATTCGACGTTACTCCGACCAGACTGCCAGTCGTCCTAATCTAAGTTCGCTACGCGCCTGTGTCAAGGCGTTTGTGCCGTCCGCCCACCCGCGGCTGGCCCGCGTCTGTGAGACGCGGGCATTCGCCCCCAACGCCCTCTGTGCTAAAATAGGACGCACAGCGCCGGCCCCCACCCTACCGGAGGAATGGCCGTTACACAAACGGCGTGAGAGCATGAGAGAAAAGGTCGAAGCGTTCCTCAACTACATGACCGTAGAGCGCGGCGTCTCGCCGAACACGCAGGCCGCATACCGCAGCGACTTCAGGCAGTTCCTGGACTTTCTGGAGGACTCCCGCTTCCAGGGCCCGCCCGTTGGCGAGTGGCGGCAGGTAGGCGAGGCCGAGGTCGCGGCATACGTCGAACGGCTGATCGAGCTCGAATACTCCGATACGACGCGCGCCCGCAAGGTCGCCTCGCTGAAGTCGCTGTTTTCGTTCCTGAGCGACGAGGGCGTGATCGAGGCTGATCCTACTGAGAACGTCAGCACGCCGCGCGTCGGCAGGTCACTGCCGGAGACGCTGGCCGTCGAGGATGTCACACGTCTGCTGGAAGAGGCATCAAACAGTGACTCGCCCGAGGCGAAACGGGACCTTTCGATGCTGGAGCTGCTCTACGCCAGCGGAATGCGCGTGAGCGAGCTGGTGTCACTGGATACGGACGACGTGGACATCGAGGAGCAGTCCGTTCGGTGCTTTGGGAAGGGCGGCAAGGAGAGGGTGATTCCGATTCACCGTAGGGCGGCGGACTCGTTGGCCGAATACGTGGAGGAGTCGCGGACCATCCTGGAAGGCGAGCGCTCCGCGAGGGCGCTGTTCCTGAACCGGCGCGGTGACAGGCTCACGCGCCAGGGATTCTGGCTCATCCTGAAGGGTCACGCGAAGCGCGCGGGCATTGCCGCCAGGATAACGCCTCACTCCCTGCGACACAGCTTCGCCACGCACCTGCTTCAGGGCGGCGCGCCGCTGCGCCACGTCCAGGAGCTGCTCGGTCATGCCAGCATCTCTACGACGCAGGTCTACACGCACCTCACTAGCGAGCACGTCAGAGAAGAGTACGACATGGCGCACCCTCGGGCGAGGTGACTCGCCCTGCCCTGCCGGCCACGCGCCCTCAGGCGTGAAGGTGGCGCCCACGCGAGGAACACGCGACACAGGAGGACATCCAGATGCCCAGCAGAGGACGCAAACGAGCCTCCAGGCAGGCCCAGCTAAGCCAGAAGAGGCGTAGGAGCCGATCGGGCGCAAGCTCGCAGACTTTCGACGCGGGCCCGACGCAACCGCGAGAGGCGGCGCAACCCACGCCCGCAGCCCAGCGCGCACAGGCGGTGGCGACCACGGCGCCCACGCAGGCCTCGCCCAGCCGGCAGCGAAGGCCGGCGGCGGACAGCACCCCGATCGTTTACCGGTACCTGAGGCGCGAGCTGCGGCAGATCGGCATACTGGCTTCGCTGATGGTCGTCGTGCTGGTGGCGCTCTCCTTCGTCCTGGGCTAGGTTCCCTCGAGGGGCGCGGCCAAGGCGGCGGTGAGGCGTAGGAGAAAGGGTTGGCAACGGAAGCAAAACGAGGCGAGTTCGGAGAACGGCTGAGAGCGCTCCCCTCATCGCCCGGCGTGTACCTGTTCCACGATGGCGACGGCAACGTGCTGTACGTCGGCAAGGCGGCCAGCCTGCGCAACCGCGTCAGTTCGTACTTCGGGAGCACTCCCAACCTCGTGCCCAAGATCCGCAACATGATGCGCAGAGTCGAGGACTTCGAGTTCATCGTCACGGAGTCCGAGCAAGAGGCGCTGATACTGGAGTGCAACCTCATCAAGGAGCGGCAGCCCCAGTACAATGCGCGCCTCAAGGACGACAAGAGCTATCCGTTCATCAAAATCGACGTGTCCGAGGAATTTCCGCAGGTCTACGTCACGCGCAAAGTGCCCAATGACGGCTCTCGTTACTTCGGGCCGTTCGCAAGCGCGAGCAGCGTGAGGCGCACACTCAATCTGCTGAAGAAGCTGTTCCCCTACCGCTCCTGCACCAAGACCATCACGGGCAACGACCCGCGCCCGTGCCTCGACTTCTACATTCACCGCTGCGTAGGCCCGTGCATCGGCGCGGTTGATAAGAAGCAGTACGCCGAGATCATCGATCAGGTAGTGCTGTTCCTCGAGGGCAAGACCAACCGCATAGTCAAATCGATAAGCCGCCGCATGGAGGAGGCCGCCGAAGGCCTGGAGTTCGAACGGGCAGCCGTACTCCGCGACCAGCTCAGGGCCATCGAGCGGGTCAACGAGGGCCAGAAGGTGCTCAACCTCAGCTCCGAGAACCTGGATGTCATTGCCCTGGCCCCGTCCGAGAGCGAGGCGTGGGTGGAGGTGTTTTTCGTTCGCCACGGTAAGCTCATCGGGCGCGACAACTTTATCATGGCGGGCACGAAGGACGACACGCCAAGCGACATTCTCACCGCTTTCGTCCAGCAGTTCTACGACGCCACGCCCTACGTTCCGCCGCGCATCCTCGTGCAGCATCCCGTCGACGAACCCGAGCCGATAGCCGAGTGGCTGCGTAAGAAGCGCCGGGGTCGGGTGCGCATCTACACGCCGCAGCGCGGCCAGAAGCGCAAGCTGATGGAGATGGTGTCGGAGAATGCGCGCCAGGGACTGGACCACCTTGAAATACGGCGTGCGTCGGACAGCGCGAAGCTGCACGCCGGACTGTCGGAGCTTCAAGAGGCGCTCAGTCTGCCCGAGCCGCCGCGGCGCATCGAGTGCTACGACATCTCCAACATTCAAGGCGCCAACGCGGTAGGCAGCATGGTGGTGTTCGAGGACGGGCGCTCGGCTCCCTCCCAGTACCGGCGGTTCAGGATCAAGACGGTCGAGGGCGTGGACGACTACGCGATGATGCGGGAGATGCTGACGCGGCGGTTCAAGCGTCTCGCGGAGTCACGGAACGCGGCGACGGCCCCCGGGGACGGGGACGGCGAGTCCGGCGACAAGCCCGGCGATGGCGGCTCATGGGGCGTCGCGCCGGACCTGGCGCTGATCGACGGCGGCAAGGGCCATCTCGGCGCCGCGCTGCAGGTGTTCCTGGAGTTGGGGATAGACTTCGTACCGCTGGCAAGCCTAGCGAAGGAGAACGAGGAGCTATTCGTTCCCCACGTGCAGGAGGCGATCACACTGCCCCGCGACTCCCAGGGCCTCTATCTCGTGCAGCGCGCCCGCGACGAGGCGCACCGGTTCGCCATCACGTATCACCGGCAGCGCCGGTCTCGCAAGGCTTCCGAGTCTATCATCGACCAGGTGCCGGGAATCGGACCTAAACGCCGCCGTATGCTCATCCGGCAGTTCGGCTCCACCAAGGGCATCAAGGACGCCACGGTTGAGCAGGTCGCTGCCGCCCCGGGTATGACACTGAAGCTCGCCAAGCGTGTGAAGAGCTACCTGTAGTCCGACTCTTCCGGTTTCTTGCGTCTAAGTTCCATTCGCCGACGCGACTGATCCGAGTCCGTGCGCTCCTAGCACACCGGCGTGCAGCAACACTTTACGTTTTGAATAGGTGCGCTTAGCTCCTGTCGGACTCACTCCCGCCGGCGTTCGCGCCGCTGGCCATGCGGGTAAACGGGCTGAGCAGGTTGGTGAACTCCATAGGAAAGATAAACTTGGTCGACGGGCTGCTTCCAAGCTGCTTGAGTGTGTCGAAGTATTGGAGGCTCAGGGTGTTGGCGTCGACGTTCCGGGCCACGCCGTAGATCCTGTCCAGCGCCATGCTGAAGCCCTCGGCGCGCAGGACGGCGGCCTGCTGGTCGCCTTCTGCGGACAGTATCTCGGCCTGGCGCTCGCCCTCGGCGCGCAGAATGGCCGCCTGCTTCTCGCCCTCGGCGACAGTGACGGCCGCCTCCCGTGTGCCCTCGGCCTCTGTCACTGCGGCGCGTCGGAAACGCTCGGCGGACATCTGGCGGTTCATGGCCTCTTGAATATCGCGCGCCGGCTCCACCTCGCGAATCTCCACTTGCGTGACCTTGATCCCCCAGCGCTCGGTCACCTCGTCAAGCTTCTGGCGCAACTGCTCGTTGATGCGGTCCCGCTGGGACAACACCTCGTCGAGCGAGATCTCGCCGATTACCGCTCGGAGCGTTGTGGTGGCAATCCCGATCACCGCGCCCCGGTAGTCGACGACCTCGATAACCGCCTTTTCCGCGTCAGCCTCCATGACTCGCATGTAGACCAGGAAGTCTATGTCGATGGGCGCGTTGTCCCGCGTGATGTTGGTCTGGCGAGGGATGTCGATGACCACCTCGCGCAGGTCGATTCTCTGGTAGGAGTTGAATGGCCAGAACATGAGCTTCAGGCCCGGCGCCTTCAGCCCCGAGAACTTGCCCAGCCAGAAGACGGCCAGGCGCTCGTACTGCTTCACGACGGTTATGAATGGAATCAACTTGTTCTCCCCTTTCCTGGCTTACTGGTTAGCTTTGAAGACCTTCAAAGTGAGCCCCTCCACGTCTGAAACTATGACCTCCTCGCCCTGCTGGATCCGCTCGCCGGAGTCGGACACGGCGCTCCACGACTCGCTGAGGAGCCGGACGGTTCCCCGCGGTTCCAGCGTGGTCACAACCACGGCGACCTCACCCACCAGGTTTACAGGGCCGGTGTGTACGTCCAGCGCCTTTACTCGGCGGTTCTCCCTGAGGAAGAGCGCAAGCGAAACCACCAGAAATGCACCTAATGCGCCTATTATCCACAGATTGACCCTGAAGCTGGGCTCCGGAATTGGCGGCGCGCCGAACCCTCCGAACAACAGGAATGCGCCCACGATGAAGCTGATGGCGGAGCCGATGCCGAACACGCCCAGGCCAGGCGCTGCCGCTTCCAGGTAGAATAGCAGCATCGCGAGCAGAATGAGACCCAGCCCAACCCAGTTGACGGGCAGATTCGCGATTGCGGTGAACGCCAGGGCGAGCGCGACCACGCCGATCACCCCGGGCACAATGAGGCCGGGGCTTATGAGCTCTATGAGTATGCCTATGCCGCCGATGGTAAGCAGGATGAACGCGACGTTGGGGTTGGCGAGGAAGCCCAGGAAGCGCTCCAGCGGCGTCGGTTGCAGCTCGGAAACCACGATTTCGGACGTGTCCAGCGTGACGTCCGTGCCGCCAATGCTCACCTCTACACCGTTCATCTTCTCCAGGAGGTTGGGAAGGTCGCTGGCTATTAGGTCGATGACGTTGTGCTCGAGCGCCTCGGACGGAGAGAGGGATAGTGAACTCAGTACGGTCTGTTCCAGAATCTCCCGGTTTCGGCCTCGCTCGTCGGCAATGCTGCGGATGAAGGCGGCGGCATCCTGGGCGGCCTTGGACTTGAGCGTTTCGGGTAGGTCCTGGCCGCTGCGGGCAACTGGCGTCGCCGCGCCGATGTTGGTCCCCGGCGCCATCGCGGCGACGTGCGCGGCGGTCGCGATGAAGGTGCCCGCGGAGGCCGCCTGCGCGCCCGGCGGCGACACGTAGACCGCGACCGGTATCGGAGACGTTAGCAGACTCTCGACCATGTCTCGGGTGGAGCTGTATAGACCGCCCGGTGTATCCAGCCGAACGATTACCAGGCGCTCTCCCCTATCCCTGGCTCCGGCCAGGCCGCGCGAGAGGTGGCTAGCGGCCGGCTCGTCGATTATGCCGTCGATGGTTATCAGCGTAGCGTGGTGGCCGGACGCGGTTGCGGGCGCGACTTGGCCGAGCAGGAAGCCGCCGAAGCCGAGCACGACCAGCGCGAGTGCGGCGAGCCGGCGCATGACATCCAGGCGAACGGGACGCGACGCTGTTGAAATCTTGTATCGATCACGCGCGTGTACACGCCGGGCGGTCGATTGAGCCATACCGAAGCTCTTGACATATGCCAATCGCCAGCTATTCAAGACGTAAAGTGAGATGTGCAGGTAACGTCACGGTATCATTTCCACCTTGGGCCTGCCAACAATTCCGGTGAGGCTGTCACTCAGTTCCAGTCGCACAGGAGCCAGAGCCCACGGATGACGGGACGAAATGGACCTGAGTGCGAGGTGTTCCTGAGAATGAATCTCTTGTTGAATATCAGAATGCACCTAAAGCGCGGGCGCATGTGGAAGGAGTCAATAGACGACCAGCTCGACGCCGAAGTCCGAATAGCGGTCGGCCTCGAGCGTGCAGATCGGCTCCCCTCGCTCCAGTGCGGTCGCCGCGACCAGGGCGGGATATCCGAGGGACTCGCGGCCATTTGTGTCCCGCACGGCGAGCAGTAGACCGGCGCGCTTGGCGGCCTCGGCTGATAGCGGCGCCACCTCCACGAATCCGACCAACGCGGTGAGGGCCATTTCAGTCCGCCGGTCCAGCGCCGGATCGAACCAGAGCTCGAACACCGTCGCCGAAGAGACTGCCGCAGTCTCGCTGCCGTCCAGCACACGATCGACGACGCGGCGTGCGGACCGGTCTCCGCCAAGGTAAGCCCGAAACACCGAGGCGTCGAGCAGAAAGTCTGCCATTATTCCTTCCCTTCCCCGCTCACCGCGGGGACAGCACCGGTTGGTCCCGTTCGGCCATCACAGGTGTAGTATGTCATTCATGGGCGAGTCGCACCAAGCGGCGGGAGTGGGGCCCCACTCCCCTGCCCTGTTGACGCGATCGCGTCCGTCAGGTCCACTATTCCAGGCTCGCCCTCAACAGACGTACCGCCTCTTCCTTGGTCAACTCCACGGGCGAGCCGATTGGCTGGCGAGCCTGGAGGCGGATATACTCATCCTCCCAGACCGACGGTTCAGGTGGCGGCGGCGGTGCCTGCTCGGTCTCGTTGAGCGCCAGCGCCAGCGCGTGCTCTACGAACTCGCGCAGGGACATTCGGCGCTCCGCGGCCTTCGCCTTGGAGGCGAGGTAGAGGTCCTCCCTGACCGCCGCGTACAACTGCCGGGTGGGTTCTTCGCTCTTCTTTCTTGGCATAGTAATATCACACTATTTGAATAGATGAAAATCGGCAAGGCAAATATCGCACTCTCCCGGCCGAATCTCGACAAGTGCAGTCTACACTCTAGGCCTCGTCCGGCGGGATCAGAGCCGTGCGTGCGTTCACACTGGGATGCAAAGGTCTTCGATGTTTGCATATCGTTATATCCGACCCATTCTTCCGTGCTCGGCGACACCGCGGGTCCAACTTATCCCGCTGCCCGCCGGACGCACACCCTGGCGTCGAGGTGATATAATGGCGCGCGCCATGAAGATAGTAGTCGCCCCACAGGCGTTCAAAGGCAGCATTTCGGCGGTGGACGCGGGCCATGCTATGCGCGAGGGCGTTCTCCGCGTGTTCGCGGACGCCGAGGTAGAGGTCACGCCGGTTGCTGACGGCGGCGACGGCACGCTGCAGACGCTGGTCGGCATCACCGGTGGCGCCGTGCGCAGCGTCGGCGTCACCGGGCCGCTAGGCGAGCACATCGAGGCCCAGTGGGGCGCACTCGGCGACGGCAACACCGCCGTGATAGAGATGGCGCGCACCTCCGGCCTGGCGCTCGTGCCGCGCGAGAGGCGAAATCCCATGCTGACCACTACCTACGGCCTGGGAGAGGCCATCGAACAGGCCCTGGAGGACGGGTTTCGCAAGTTCATCATCGGAATCGGCGGCAGCGCAACCAACGACGGAGGGGCGGGCATGGCCCAGGCGCTGGGCGTCCGGCTCCTGGACGTGGAGGGCCGAGACCTGGCGCACGGCGGACAGGCGTTGGAGCGTGTGGCGGGCATCGACGTTTCGGGCCTAGACGCGCGCGCCCGCGAGTCGACCTTCCTCGTGGCCTGCGACGTAAGCAACCCGCTCACCGGACCCGAGGGCGCGTCCGCGATCTACGGCCCGCAGAAGGGCGCGACGCCCGAGATGATTGAGCGGCTGGACTCTGCCCTGCACCGCTTCGCCAAGGTTGTAAGGGCCGATTTGGGACGCGACATCGAGGATCTGCCCGGCGCAGGCGCGGCGGGAGGCCTGGGCGGCGGCTTCGTGGCCTTCCTGGACGCCGAACTGAGGGCGGGCGTCAACATTGTTCTCGACCTTGTGGACATGGAAAGCCACCTGGAGCGGGCGGACCTCGTTATCACCGGCGAGGGCTGCCTGGACTATCAGACCATCTACAAGAAGGCGCCTATTGGCGTGGCGCAGATGGCCAAGGAGCGCGGCATCCCGGTTGTTTGCGTGTCCGGCTCGCTCGGAGAGCGCTACGGCCTTGTGCACGACCACGGCATCGACGCCGCCGCCGCCATTACCAGCTCTCCGATGAGCCTCGACGAGTCGTCCGCCAACGCCGCCGGCCTTATAGCCGCCGCCACGGAGCAGGCCATGCGCTTCATCGAAGTCGGCAGACGCCTCTCCACCGGCGTCCCTTAGCCCTCCCGACCCTCCCCTACTCGCATCCACCCAACAATTCGGAGGTAACATGGGCTGGTCTGTTCACCACCCTGTAGGACTGCTTCACTACGCCCCTCAGCACGCCATGCGCGGCTACACGCTCGTGGTGAACGTGGGTGGCGAGCACGCGACGCTCATCGACATGGAGGGGCGTATCTGCCACCGTTGGTATTCCGAGCGCGGAATACCGCACGGCTACTTGCTGCCCAACGGCAACCTGCTCTGCCGCATGAAGCCTCCGCCCGACGTGGAGGGCGTGGCCGGGTTCGGCGGCTCGTCCGCCGGTCTCTTCGAGCTGGACTGGGACGGCAATGAGGTGTGGGTTTACGAGGACGCATCCGTGCACCACGACTTCCTGAGGCTAGACAACGGCAACACCCTGACGCTGGTGTGGGAGCCTATGCCCGATGAGGTGACCGCGAAGGTGCAGGGCGGCTACGTGCGCGATGAGGAGGACGCCGACAAGCCGATGTACGGGGATAAGGTGCGGGAGATAGCCCCCGACGGCTCAACCGTGCAGGAGTGGACGGTGTGGGAGGCCCTCGATCCTGAGGAGGACGTCATCTGCCCTCTGGAGCGCCGCCAGGAGTGGACGCATACGAACTCGGTGGACCTGACGCCGGACGGCGACTTTCTAATCAGCATGAGGCAGATTGACAGGGTGGCCATCCTGGGCAGGGAGACGGGCGACATCCGCTGGAAGTGGGGAGCGGGCGAGCTCTCGCACCAGCACAACGCCACGTTTCTGAGCAACGGGCACGTGCTGATGTTCGACAATGGGCCGCACCGTCGCGGTCCCAGCGGATCGCGCGCCGTGGAGGTCAACCCGGTCACCAGCGAGGTCGAGTGGGAGTACAAGGGGATGCAACCGCTGCACCTGTTTAGCTTCCACATCAGCGGCGCGGCGCGTCTGCCAAACGGCAACACGCTGGTATGCGAGGGGGCCGCGGGCAGAATTGTCGAGGTTACGCCGAGCAAGGAGATCGTGTGGGAGTACATCAACCCGTTCTTCGTGCCGGACAGGCGCTTCGGCGGCGTCAACAACATGCTGTACCGCGCGATGCGCTACGGCCCCGACCACCCCGCGCTGCAGGGCCGCGACCTGAACCCGGCCAGGCACGCCAACATCAACCGGCTGTACGCGATGATGTAGGGGGCCACCTAACAGGACAAAGTAGAGAACCTTCGTGCTGCGTTCGCTCTAACAGTACACTTGGACATACGCCCTGCCTCACCCAATGGATGACTTGACCAAGCCTTCCAGAGACGGCAGGGCTAGTTCTTCACGAGTCCACCGCCGGATAGGGTTCTCGTGACCTCTCTCCGGTCGCTGTACCGGCTGCTACGCTCGCCCGAGCGGCACTTGGCGTGAGTTCAGGGAAATCTCTTTGACCTCTACACCGTAAGCCTGTCACAGTTCGCTTCGGAACTGTCGATGTGTGACAAGAGCTTGACATCTAACGATATTATCGTTAGAATAGTCACCATGAACAATAGTCAGAATGCCGCAAAGCAGATCATCAACAGATTCGGAGGCCAATCCGCGTTGGCGGGCCTGCTGGGCAAGCGCCAGAGCACGGTGCAGCACTGGGCCAGGACCGGGAGGATCCCCTCCCAGTGGCACGAGAAGCTACTGGAACTCGCCCGTCGGCAGGGAATCGCCCTGGAACCCAGGGACTTCGTTTCGGCAGGCACGCCCAGGCTGGAGCCGCCGGACGGCAGGCTTGGCGTCCTCCTCGTGGGTCTTGGGGCTGTGTCGTCGACACTCATCGCCGGCGTCGAGCATATACGGCGCGGCTCCGGTCAGCCCGTAGGCTCCATCAGCCAGATGGCGACCATACGGCTCGGCAAGCGGTCCGACGGAAAGTCGCCCTTGATTAGAGACTTCGTTCCCCTTGCAGGGCCGGACCAGCTCGTATTCGGCGCATGGGACCCGATACCGGACAACGCATATCAGGCCGCGGTCAAGTGCGGCGTCCTGCACAGGCACGAAGAGATAGAGCCGGTCGCAGACTTTCTTAGGACGCTCAAACCGATGGAGGCGGTGTTCGACAACGACTACGTCAAGCGCATCCAAGCCGATAACGTCAAGTCGTTCGGCAACAAACTGGAAGCCGTCGAATCCATTCGCGAGGACATTCGCCGGTTCAGGGCGGAGAACGAATGCGACAGGCTCGTGATGGCATGGTGCGCGTCTACCGAAATATTCATTGAACAGGATGAGATACACCAGGACATCGAGAGCTTCGTTGGAGCGCTACGCGACAACGACGCGAGAATCGCGCCCTCGATGCTCTATGCCTACGCCGCCCTTCTGGAGGGCGTCCCATTCATCAACGGCTCGCCGAATCTGTCGGTGGATGTGCCCGCTCTCGAGAAGCTGGCCAGGGATGAAGGTGTTCCGATCTGCGGGAAGGACTTCAAGACCGGCCAGACGCTCGTCAAAACGGTAATCGGGCCGATGCTCAAGGCGAGAATGCTCGGAGTGGACGGTTGGTTCTCCACCAACATCTTGGGGAACCGTGACGGGGAGGTCCTCGACGAGCCCGAGAATTTCAGGACTAAGGAGGAGTCGAAGCTCGGCGTGTTGGAGTACATCTTGCAGCCGGAGATGTACCCCGAGCTGTACTCCGACGCCTATCACAAGGTGCGAATCAACTACTATCCGCCCCGCGGCGACGCCAAAGAGGGCTGGGACAACATCGACCTGTTCGGATGGCTACGCCATCCGATGCAGCTCAAGATCAACTTCCTCTGCTCGGACTCCATCCTCGCCGCGCCGCTGGTGCTGGACCTCATACTATTCATGGATCTGGCCCAGCGCGCCGGTCTGGCGGGTGTACAGGAGTGGCTCTCCTTCTACTTCAAGAGCCCCCAGCACGCGCCTGCCGTCTATCCTGAGCACGACCTGTTCATCCAGCAGACCAAGCTCAAGAACACCTTGCGCTGGCTGATGGGCGAGGAACAGATCACCCACCTCGGCATGGAGTATTACCGCGACCCGTTCTCCTCGGTTGGCGCAGACCCAGACCTGCCAGCGTAATCCGCACGGCCTAGTCGGCTGTCGTTCCTTGGCCGCCAATGATGGGTTTGCCGGTTAACCCCAGCTGTTCGGCCCTTCAACGCCGTTGCCATATGCGTTACGACGTCAACAGCCGGTCGCCGCAACCGACGCAGTAGCTTGCGTCGGGTCGATTCTCCAGGTCGCAGTTGCCGCAGAAGAGCCGCGCTTGCGTAGCAGGGATGGCCATGCCGCAGAAGCGGCAGAACCGGCTTATGATCCGTATGCGCTGTCCGCAGCCCGGGCACGGCACTTGTGGGTAGTTTCGTCGAAGTTTGAAAGGCGAAACCTCCCTGCCCCACTTAAACCTGCCGACAACCCAGAACGCTCCCAACACGGTCAGCGAGATTGCCAACAGGATAGTCAGCGGAACCGACAGGAACAGGTTGAACGCAGCGTGCGTGAAGGCGCCCAAGGCCAAGGCTCCGACAACGAGGAGAGGTCTCTTGCGGCCAGAGGCGTGGTGTACGCCGAGCGCGTAGCCCCAGATGCAACCGAACACGAGGTGTGCCAGAGTTGAAACGGGAGCCCTTACGAGCATGACCTCAACCCCGAACTGTAGGACGTAGAACAGGTTCTCGATCGAGGCGAATCCGAGGCTCGCCGCCGCGGCATAGACCAGGCCGTCCATGGGTTCGTCGAAGTACAACGAACGATAGGCCTTGAGTCGGACGGCGAGGAACTTGCAGACTTCCTCCACCGGACCCACGACGAACAGCATCCCGGCGGCCACGCCCCCAATACCCGCGCCCTCTTCCAGGAACGATTCGCCGAGGAGTACCCACTCGATAATGCCGGCGGGGATGATGGCGAGGCAACCGAGCCCGAATGTAACCGCGATAAGCCTTCGCGGAGCGGGCCGGTATGATGCCCTGCGCAGGTAGAACCATAGCCAGAACAGCCCCGGGGCGAAGGAGATTAGCAGAAGACCAACGAAGGACACTCTTTCAGCCGGCCATCAACTCTTGGTGTAACTCTTCCTGCCCACGTTTGACACGCCGAACTATTCTGATTGCCAGGACACCAGCGCACATTGAGAGTAGATCCGTCAGAACCCAAAAGAGGAGGAATCCCGAAATCCCGCCAGCCGAATCGGGAAGGAAATAGAGTACGTAGCTCGTAATCCGGGCGACTATCCACATCCACCACCACCACGCCAGCATGGGTGAAACGCGTCTATTGTGCCAATTGGGTCCCGGCAATGTCTGCCCACAAACGCTACCCTTCCATATCTCTGCCAACACCTGGTAAGGCCGAAAGAGGTTCATTATCGGAACGAACCACCATCCGACTGACCAGGCGGGAGAGAAGCGCTGAACGTGTGCTCCTAGAGGCTCCAAGTTGTTAGACGCTCGATGTACCCACATGAGAACTGCCAGCGCCGTTGGGAACTGCATGAGGAACACCAGCATCCCCATGTTTTCCAACCTAGAGGCAGCATACCCTGGAGCATCGTACAAAGTGTACTGGCCGGCTTCAGCCTGGCGCTCGATTTGCATGAGGTCGATAGCCGTAAAGATGCTGAGCGCGCTTGCGATACAGATAGCCACCAACAGCCCCACGGTCCAGTTCGAGCGAACCCTTAAGGACAGATAGACTCTGCCGCTCACAGGAACTGCGTAAGGTGCGGGACCCTGGTGGGATAGTGTCCTATCATCGAGCGGAAGGCCGCAGCTATAGCAGTACGCAGACCCAGGCTCGTTCGCGGTGCGGCACCTAGAACATAGAAGGCCTGTTGGCCGGCCGTAGTGGGGTTGGCCCCGCGTCGGATCCGACGACACGTGCGACTCCGACATCCTCACGCCGCACTCGTGGCAGAACAGGGAATCGACCGGACAGCGAGCGCCGCAAACGAAACAATCTACGGCCATCCTCTGACCGCAGAACCTGCAGAATTTCCACTGACCGTCGACTTCTCGGGCGCAATTGAAGCAGTACATCTTTGATGCCCACTGCTGAGATTTACGCCGCTACTCGTACCCCGGCGGCGGCAGGAATGGCTGGATGTGCGATTGCACCAGCGACGCGAACCGGATGGGCGTGCGGTCCTCCAGGTACGGCCCTATCGCCTGCAGGCCAATCGGAAGCCCGCCGCTCGTCAGGCCCATGGGGAATGCCGTCGCGGGCTGGCCGCTGAGCGTGGCCACGGCGGGATACACCACCTGCAGGCCGTAGTAGACGGCCTTCCCGTTGACGTCGACCGTCCGCTGCGGCCATGGCTCTTCCGTGTGGGGGAACGCCGGTACTATGGTTATCGGAGCGAGCAGCACGTCCCAGTCTCGGAAGAAGTCGCGGTAGGACTGCCGGACACCCTCGCGCCTGCTCAGCCAGCCGATAAGGTCCGTGCCGCTGGCCTCCAGCCCATTGGCCGCGGCGATGTCGAACTCGCCGCCCGCGGCCCGCATACTGGCCGCCCGGCGGCGACGTTGCTCCACGTTCGGCGGTCCGGTGAACAGCGACAGCAACGAGGAGTACAGCCGGTGGTGCGCCCGCAGGTCTCCGAACGCCTCCGGTTGCGCCCGCGCCACTGTCGCTCCGGCGGAGCGCAGAGCGTCTTCCAGGCGTTGCTGGGCGGTGGCTATCTCGTCGTCCACGGGCAGCCACTCGATTGGCGGCATCACCGCAACTCGGAATGACGACAGGTCGTCACAACGGGCGGGCGGCACGTTCAGGGACCAGGCCACGTCCTCGCCCACTTCCGGTCCCGACGAGGCGTCGAACGCCAGCTCGAGGTCGCGGGCGCTCCGGGCGAGCGGCCCCTGCACCGACATCACCACGCCGGGGTTCGGCAGCGCTGAACCCGGAAAGTGGCCGCTCTTGGTCAGCGCAGTTTCGCTGGGCTTGTGACCGTAGACTCCGCAGAACGACGCGGGCACGCGGATGGAGCCGCCGATGTCGCTGCCGAACTCGAGCGGCGTGAGCCCGGCGGCGACGGCCGCCCCCCCGCCGCCCGTGCTGCCGCCGGGTGTGCGGTCCAGGTCCCAGGGGTTGTTGGTGCGCCCGAATATCGGGTTGGCGGACTGCCAGTCGGCGGCGCTGGGCGGCACGTTGGTCTTGCCCATGATCACCGCGCCGGCCTGTCGCACGCGTGCGGCGACCTGCGAGTCGGCCGGCGGCACACGCTCGGCGAAGTCCTCGAGCCCCGCCGTGCCCACCAGTCCGGCTACGTCGATGCAGTCCTTGATGGTGAGCGGCAGCCCCAGCAGCGGAGCGCGCCCTCCCCGCGCCCTCGCCTCGTCGGCAGCCCGTGCCCGCGCTCGGGCGTTATCGTAGTCGGGCGTGACGATGGCGTTCAGCGGCGGGTTATGCTTCCCAATGCGCTTCAGGTGGTGTTCCAGGAGTTCGGCTGCCGAAATTGCCCCATCGTCCAGGGCGGCCAGCATGGCGGTGGCGTCGTCGAACGCGTCAATTGGCATGGCAGTCACCCCCATCCTAACCTTCCCCCTGCGAGGGGTAAGCGACTACTGAAAAGGCCCCTAGGCCGTCGTCACCTTGCCCTGCGGGGGAAGGGACTTTTGGAAGGCTCTAGTATCAGGATTATGCTCTCGCGGACCATCTACGCTGTGGCGTCTGCGGTCTCCTCTAGCTTCAACGGGAAATCTCCGGAAAAGAGGTCGCCGTCTTCCGGCCAGTCGGACTTGGGCATTTCGTAGAATACCTCGATCTGGTTGCCGTCCGGGTCGAAGAAGTAGACGCCGATCGAGATGCCGTGGTCGCCGATCCCGCCGATGTTCACGTTCTCGTCCTTCATGTGCTGGTAGAGCTCCTTCAGCGCCTCGAAGGACTCCATCTCCCAGGCGAAGTGGAACAGCCCCACACGGTCGTCCTCCGGACCGGGCGCGTCCGCCGCGACCGGCACCATAGCCAGCTCGTGGGATGACGAGTCACCGGCGCTCATGAAGGTCATGCTGCCGGGCCGCTTGTTGGTGACGTGCAGCCCCAGCACGTTTGCGTAGAATCGCTCCGACTCTTCGAGGTCTCGAACTCTCAATACGATGTGGCCCAACCGCATAGGCTTTGCCATGGCTCCCTCCCTGTTCCTGTGTGCTGATCTCTTTGTTTCGGTTAACACTGTGGCCCGCGTTCAGGCTTCCAGGTGATCAGGCCGTTCGGCCTGAACTTCGCGCCCTTGACCCTGAACCCGCTGTCATCTTCTTCGAGTAGCTCGTCCGCTGCGATGTGCAGCCGCTCCTCCTCTTCGCTCCCAGGGCGCACCCACAGGAAGCTCGCCACCTGGCGCACGGCGTCCTCGCGGCTTTCGAATGCGAAACGGGCGTCGAGCGGCAGCATCTCGACGTCGGGGTGGATGCCCAGTTGCCACAGCACCTGCATCAGCTCGGGCAGCGCCGGCATGTTCAGCCGCTCCTCGCGGTAGACCGCCCGCCAGAACGCCGCGAAACGGCTTGGGGGCGAGTCCATGAACGCGAACACGGCGACCTCTTCAAGGGCGTGGGCGTCGAGCTTGAGGACGAACTGGTCGATGTCCACCACGCCGTAGACGACGTGCGAGCAGATGACGAGGTCGGCAGACTCCACCTCGGCGTCCTCCCAATTCGCCTGCACGACTGACAGGTTTGAGATTCCCGCCTCGTCCGCGCCTTCAAGTAGCTGCTCGACCATCGACGGCGACGGCTCGACCGCGGTGACCTGCCGGCACCGCAAGGCCAGCGGCAGCGCCAGGCGTCCGCCGCCCGCCCCCACGTCGAGCACGGTGGTGTCGGGGCCTGCCATGTCGAGCACACGGCGTAGCGCGGCGTCCGGATCGCGCCGCGGGTCGGCTCGGAATGAAGACGCTCGCGTGCGCCAGAAGTCCGCGTCCGGCGGGTTCTTCTCCTGCGCCCTGATCGACTGGGCGTGGTGGCTCCGCACCCTGTCCTTCCAGGCCTGTATAGCGTCCCCCTGCGGCATGGACCGGTGCCCCGCTACGCCTTCAGCGCGTCGTAGCAGAGCCGCGCCAGCGAGCCGATGAGATGCGCGGCCGCGGTGTGGCCCGGCCTGCCGTCGTCGAGCTCGGACGGCACGTTCTCGGTGTACGCCGTCAGCACGCAGAGCGGCGTGTCGCCTTGGAATATGATCCCGGCGTCGTTGTAGTTGCGCGCGCCGGTGCCGGTCTTGTGGGCAACCCTTGCCTGCGGCGGCAGCATGGACGGCATCCGGGCGTTCAGCTTTTGCCACAGCAGGATCTCCAGCCCCACCTCGCACAGCTCGGTGGTGCAGCCCAGCTTTGCGGCGGCCTCCGGGTCGGTCGTGCCACGCAGGATCAGCTCGAGCAGCAGCCCCACGTCGTTGGGCGTGGTGGCGTTGGACGCCTCCACCGGGTGGTTGCGGTCCAGGTTTCCCGGCGGAATGCCGTGCCTGTGGGCCGTGCCGACCATGCCTATCGACTGGCAGAGCGCGTTCACGTCGTCCAGTCCCACCAGGTCGGCGACGGTGCCCGTGCAGGTGTTGTCGCTGACGATAATCATCATAGCCAGGTGGTCCCGGAACGGCAGCACAAATCCGGGCTGCAGGTGCTGGAAGCAGCCGGAGTTGTTGTCCTGGTACTTCGCCTGGATCGGCACCGGCTGATCGAGCGAGAGCCTGCCCTCGTTGACCGCCTTGAGCGCGGCCATCATTATCGCGATCTTGCGCGTGCTCGCCGACGGCACCACAACGGCCCCATTGCGATCCGCTGTGCGGCCGCTCGCCAGGTCCTTGAAGTACCAGCCGACGTGAAATGGTTCCTGTTCGCACCGTTCGTTCAGCGAATCGACCAGCGAGTCGACGGCTGTCTGTGTTGCCACTACATCACCTCCCTGTTTATGCGCCATGGTCCGCGCGTCTCGGTTGCCAATTATGGCAGCTTGGCCGTCGTTTGTCATTCGTCCGCGCGTCTGCCTCGTCCCTTCCCCCTCGCAGGGGAAAGGTATGATTTAGGATAGGGGTGACAGAACCTGATTCAGGTTACCCGGCGCCCCAACACCGTTGTCCCCGTTCAAGGGGCGAAGGCGAATTCTGTTAGTTTCTGCGACATTCTGTGCGCCTCGTAGCTGGGAGTGCCGGCGGACCTGCACCAGTCTGTCATGCAGACACGGGGCTGACGGGACACAAGAGTGACACCGCGTGGCAGAGTGAGACAGGGGGCGCGTCGGTGGCTATACTTTGAGGCCCCGACGGATGCCCGGGCCTTATCCCGGTTTGGGCGCAGGGGTGATAGAGCGTCGGGTTTCCGGGCCGCAGGGTCCGTCCCTCGCTTGGGATAGTAGCACGGATGTGCGTGCGTTTCAAGAGCGGTGGCGAGAATGCGTGATCGGAGCGGATTGGCGGGGAGAAATGGCGCAGACGCGGGGATGGGCAAGACGTGCGTGGGGTTGGATGGAGCAGGGCTGGGAACGGGTGGCGTGGGAAAGTGACGCCTTCTGGGTGTGCCGGGCGCGAATAGGGTCGGGTGTGGGCGAGGGCGTGCGGCCGTAGTGTGCGTTAGGGCTCGGCGTGACAGAGCTTGTGTCAGATTACTAGGCGGACAACACACGGAGACCTCCGCCCCTAGGTTCCTGCTTACGCGCGAAGCAAGGTTAAGAGCGGGTTTCCGCTAGCGTGGGAAGGATGATTCCTCGCGCACCTAGTAATCTGAGACAGCTTCGGCGTGACACCGCGAATTGCGCGGTGCGCGTGCCATGCTGTAAGCTGTACGCTGCGGCGGGCGGTCGAACGTTCGCTTGCGCGGAGCGTGGACTTGGAAAACGGGCGAGCCTCCTGGATCAGGTTGGTCGACTCCCCCCTGCCATGGGGAGTGGCCGGATTTGCCATTGGCGCCGCGCTCGGCGTCACCACCCTGTCGGTCTGGCTGGTCGCGGCCGGGCTGGGGATCTTTCTCATCTACCTGTGGCTGCACGGCGCTGCCAGGCAGCAGACGGAGGGGTGGCTGTTCGCGAGCGGGCCCGTCTTCATGATGGCTTGGCTCGCCGGATTCGTGGTCCGCGGGCTCACCTTCGGCTAGTCTTCCCCCGCGAAGAGCGAGTCCCATAGGCGCTTCGATCCCGCACCGCTTTTCACCCACAGGCCCAACCCCGAGCGCAACTGGAGACGTGTCGCAAGTGCAAGGACGCGCCCAAGTCAGGGCCTCACTCTTCGTCACCTGTGTAATCGACCAGATCTACCCTGAGGTCGGTGAAGCCGCGACGCGGGTACTGCGTCGGCTCGGCGTAGACCTCGACTTTCCCAAGGGTCAGACCTGCTGCGGCCAACCTGCGTTCAACTCCGGCTACTGGCGGGACGCCAAGCCGCTCGCCAGGCGTATGCTGCGAACGTTCGAGGGAGACCGCTACGTAGTGGCGCCTTCCGGTTCATGCGCGAGTATGTTGCGCGTGTTCTACGGCGAACTGCTGGAGGACGAGCCCGAGCTGTTGCGGCAGGCAGAAGCGCTCGTTCCGCGCGTGTACGAGTTCTCCGAGTTCCTCGTGGACGTGCTGGGCGTGACCGATCTCAGCCCCTACCTCGCTCGCGGCAAGGCTGACTCCCCGCGCACAGTCACCTACCACGAGACATGCCACCTGCGTCGAGAGCTTGGGGCAACCACCCAGGCCCGCGATCTGATGCGTTCGTTGGATGGCGTTAGCCTGCTCGAGATGGAGCAGAGCGAGGTGTGCTGCGGGTTCGGCGGCACATTCGCCGTGAAGTACCCGGACATCTCCGGCGCCATGCTGCGGGACAAGCTGGACAACATCCGCGACACCGGCGCAAACGCGGTTGTGGCGTGCGACAGCAGTTGCCTGATGCACATCGCGGGCGGCATGGCGCGCCAGGGCATGAGCACGCGCCCGCTGCACCTGGCCGAGTTGATAGACGAGAACCTGAGGTAGCACTCCATGGAGCCTAAGACCGCCCAATTCGAGCAGGGCGCGGCGGACGCGCTCCAGGACCCCAAGGTGCAGCAGGGCCTGCGTGGCCTCTACGGCGGCTTTCACTCGGCGCGTCTGACCGCCGCGGAGGCCACGCCCGACTGGGAGGACCTGCGCGAGCGCGGCAAGGCCATAAAGACGCACACCGTGGAGCATCTCGACTACTACCTCGAGATGGCCGAGCGCAACGTGCGGGCCGCCGGCGGCGCCGTCTACTTCGCCGAGGACGCCGAGGCGGCGCGGGAGTATGTGGCGAAGCTTGCTCGCGACCGGGGCGTCAAGCTGGTCGTCAAGAGTAAGTCTATGGTCTCCGAGGAGATCGGGTTGAACGACCGCCTAATCGCCGAGGGCATCGAACCCGTTGAGACCGATCTGGGCGAATACATTATTCAGCTTGCGGGCGAGACGCCGTTTCACATCATCGCGCCGGCCATCCACAAATCCCGCGAGGACGTGTCGGAGCTGTTTGAGGAGAAGCTGAACACCCCGCGGTACGAGCGCATCGAAGAGCTGGCATCCGAGGCGAGACGCCAGCTACGGGAGAAGTTCATCAACGCCGACATGGGCATCACCGGCGCGAACTTCATCGTCGCGGAGACGGGCACGCTGACGCTGGTGACCAACGAGGGCAACGGGCGCATGTGCACCTCCATGCCCAAGATTCACGTCGCCATCACCGGCATGGAGAAGGTGGTGCCATCGATCGAGGACCTTGCGGTGTTTCTGCGGCTGCTCATCCGATCGGCAACGGGCCAGCGGATTTCGAGCTACGTGACCACCGTCACCGGCCCGCGCAAGAGGCAGGACGAGGACGGCCCGGAGGAGTTTCACCTCGTCATTGTGGACAACGGGCGCTCCCGCCTGCTGGCCGACCCGCACCTGCGGGAGTCGCTGAACTGCCTGCGGTGCGGCGCCTGCCTGAACGCCTGCCCCGTGTACCGCAAGGTGGGCGGCCACGCATACGGCTGGGTTTATCCCGGACCCATAGGCGCGGTGGTCTCTCCGGTGCTGACCGGCATCTCCGACGCCAAGCACCTGCCCTTCGCGTCGAGCCTGTGCGGCGCGTGCAAGGAGGCCTGCCCGGTCAAGATCAACATCCCGCGTATGTTGCTGAAACTTCGCAACGAGATTTCGGAGGGCGATCGCTACCCTGAGGAGCGCAGCTCGCCGCTTTCCGAGCGCCTGGCCTTCAAGGGCTGGCGTGCGGCCATGTCCCACCCGGCGCTGATGTCGGCGGCGCGCTCCGCCGCCCGGCTGATACAGGGTCCGATGTCGGGCGGCTCTGGTGGGCCTGGTCCTATGGCGAACTGGACACGCCACCGCGAGGCGCCCAGGCTGGCCGACCGGCCATTCCGCAAGCGCTGGCGAGACCTGCATGACGACGACGGAGACTCTCAGAAGTGACCGAGCGAGCACGCTTTTTCGACACGCTAAGGCGCTCGCTGGGCCGGGAGCCGGAGGCCGCCCCGCCTGAGCCCGCGCCCGAGACCGCCCTGTCCCGCCAGGCCGCCGACGTGCGTGCCAATGCGGAGCGGATACGGGAACTCGCGCGAGATAATGCCGGCGCCCTGGCGGACGAGCTGGTGCGCGCCGCCGAGACGGCCGGATGGCGAGTGGCGGTGTGCGAGTCGCACGAGGACGCCGCGCGCTACGTGGCCGCTCTGGCGCGCGAGATCGAGGCCGGCTCGGTCGTGCGCTCCGGCCATTCCGTAATCGAGCGCCTTGGCATCGAGTGCGAGCTGGAGGGCAGCGGCATCGAGGTGCGGACGATGGCGCTCGACGCCGACGACGATAACGAGCGGAACGATCAGCGTAAGGCGAACCGCGAGCGCATGATAGGCGCGGGCATCGGCCTGACCGGCGTGGACTACGCCATCGCTGAGACCGGCTCGTGCGCCATCATCGCGCGGCAGGGCGCGAGCCGGCTGGTGTCGCTGCTGCCGCCGGTGCACGTGGCCGTGGTGGAGATGGGTCAGGTGCTGCCCAGCCTGGACGAACTGTTCGCGCTGCTGCGAGAGCGATACGGCGAAGGTGATTTCGAGAGCTACATGAACATCATCACCGGACCGAGCCGGTCGGCCGACATCGAGTACCAGCTCGTGACGGGTGTGCACGGGCCGGGCGAGGTGCACATGGTGATCGTGGGGTAGCGGGGCGGGCTGAACCCGGTCACGCTGGAATGTAGCGGCGGCCTAAGCCGCTCAGAAATACGCCGCGTTGAACGCACTATTGAAAAACATCAGAATTCGTTCCTGGGAAAGTGGAATGTACGCTTCAACGACTGAAGTCCGTGTGCCGGAGGCCATGACGGTTGAGGTGACGGAGGACACCCTTACGGCCGAGCTCTCGGACGGTAGAACCATCTCCGTCCCGTTAGCATGGTATCCCAGACTGGAATACGCAACCCTGGAAGAAAGATGCAACTGGGCGTTGATAGGTGGGGGTCAGGGGATTTACTGGCCGAACTTAGACGCGGACATCAGCGTCGAGATGCTGCTGGCTGGCAGAAAGTCGGGGGAGAGCCACCGGTCCTTCCACCAATGGCTTGAGGCGAAGAGAGAAGGGCGTGGCGTGACGCTGTACGAGCTTACAGCCCACGAGGAGCAGCGGTAGCGCTGGTGGTCAAGATTAGTTCCTTCCAGACGGCTGGCACAAGGAATGGATGGAGGCGCCGGGCATCGGCCCCAGCCGTTCCTTCGACATCGAGTACCAGCTCGTGACGGGTGTGCACGGGCCGGGCGAGGTGCACATGGTGATCGTGGGGTAGTTGAACAGGAGAGGGGCGTGTGAACTCAGTTTGCGTACCCGGAACAGTCATTCCAACCTTCGTGGTTATCTGACAGCAAGAGGCTTCAAGTATAGGCAGCATTTAGTCGATACGGACCAAACCGGAACGAACCAGTTCAAATTGCTTCAGAAGCCTTGCGGCATATTCAAGAATCTTAGGCAGGACTGAATTGATCAAGGTTACTTCGCAAAGGTGCGTTGCGCTTGAAACAGATAGGAATATGCGGTGACCTTGGTTGAGGCTGTGGCTATGGAACTGACGGCACCTGAACCTAGCCCCAGCGCTGCGAGAACGGCGCCGAATGGGTCACCGGTAGTAACCGACCATGCGCTGCCGGCGATTCCAAGGGACCATGAAGCGAGGTTTACTCCCAGTGCTATTCTAGTTGAGCGTTGGAGTTCGTGAGCAGCATCGGAGATTTCCTGACGTCGCTGTAGTAAGAGAGCCCCTCTCTCCTCCGAACTGTCGACATCGGAGAGCTCGGCCATGAACCCTCGCAGGTCACGCATGTAGGCACGGTGCGATGTCTGATTCTCGGTTCGGAATTGCAGAAGCTCGTCAAGAGGTACTGAATCCAAGTTAAAGCTGACAGGTTCCAAGTCAAGGACGACTACGTTGCTGCGGGACGGCATTCGCTCATTTGATAGAGTATCAATGAGGTCCTTGAGTGCGCATCCGTCTTGAGTTGCAGGATGTATGGACAGATTCCGTCTGTTGCCTGCCGAACGCGCAAGCTGGGCTAGGATGACTAGAATGGTCGTGCGTACTGTAGGGTGAAGGGGAACTGAGACGCCATCCTCGCTAGGTTTCGCAAGTTGTTTAGCCTGGAGTTCCGATACCAATGACTCAGCCAGATCAACGTCGGCCCCGTAGCCTATTCGGGACCGGGACAATTCAGCGAAATGGACATCTCTAGGAAGTTCGTCAAACAAACCGTTGGCGAGCAGTCCGCTGACAGTCTCCGCCAACTTCTTGGCCATATCGTGGTCTATCCACTTCGTGGGTTCGAGTACCTCAAGCAAGCCCTGATCCTCAAGCAGCTCGGCCAACACGGGGTCGGCGAAATGATGTCGCCCGTACATATAGCCCGGAAGCAGGATGGATATCTTATCGAAGAATAGAAGTAGCGACTTCACCCAACCGTCTTGCCCCATGCCCCAAAAGGGCGCAGGGTAATAATACGCAACATCTAAGCGTTGGGTCATCTCATTCTCCGTGCGATAATCATCGCTCTGAGTTAGCCTCTATCAGAACGCGCCCGCCGTTGCGGTGGCTCTAATGAGTTTAAACTTAATGCCTCAGGGCTGTGGGCGGCACTGCAGTGCAATCGCTATGCAGTTTACGCCCAGCCCAACTACTGCTAGATGTCTAACCGCCTTCTACGCTTTTCTCCGCCAAGAATTCATCCACCACGGTCTTGGTGACGCTTCGATATCGCTCCATCGTATGCGCTCGTACGACAGCAAAGTAGTCATCAAGATCAACAAAAATGAGCCCATTCTCGAACGCTGCTTCGCTCAACTGCTTGAGGAAGCTGTGCTCAAGTCGCCTCCGGTTCGAGAGTTCACGAAGACTAGCCCGAGAAATCTTCATTCGGGAACGCTCTTTCCCCCCAAAGGGCTTGTCATACAACTCATCCAAGTATTTGGCAACTTGCTGCGGTGAATGTACGATGGTGCTCCGCCGGGTGAAGAAGTCACCAGCGTGATTTTCTTAGGAACAAATTACGTGCACAAACTAGAGGGTGTACACACCACTGTACTTGTCGCCCGATCTGGAGTACCAGAGTCCTACTACATTGAAGTGAACCATGGCAGGAATCTGGTCAGGTACGTCAAAGAGTTCTAGCAGCCTACTCCCGATACCGCGGATGCCACCCCGGCCCGGCCCAGCTCTGCACCGACTCCGGCACGATGCGAACCAGCGCGCGCGACTCGCGATGCGTGGACTCGTAGTAGCGCAGCCCCGCCTCCTCGCCCAGATAGCGGATGGCGCGCGCCGGCGATGAATGGAGCCAGGCGTCGTCCAATATCTCGGCTCGGCCTTGGAACACCACCCGGACGTAGGCGGCCTCCTCCGTGTCCACCAGTCCGCCCACTCGCCCGTCGCGGCGGATGTTGGCGACCCACCGCGCGCGCCGTCGCCCGGCCACGCTGAACGCCTCGCCGTCGTAGTCGTACCAAAGCGGCACCACGTATGGCGTGCCATCGTCGGTGAGCGTCGCCAGCTTCAGTAGCCGCCGCCCGCTCGTCAGGAACTCGTACATTTCCCGCTTAGTCAGTCCAGGCATAAACCCGCCTTTACCCCCGTCATCCCGAGCGTAGCTGAGGAATCAAAGCCCCCCATTCCTCACACCACGTCATCGCGCCCTTCGTGTGTAATCTTCGACTCGGCAGGGCTATTGACGTATCAGCACATCCGTGCTATTATCCGGCCATGACTCACCACAACCAACGCACGAAAGCCCCGAAGGGCCGGGCCGGGTGTCTCATCCCAGTCACATTTTCCCCGCGATTCGGCACATTTGCCTGGCTGAACGCGACAACTCGCGCGACATTCGTATCGCGTATCGAGGCCCCCTCAGCTACGAGGCGAGACAAATGTGGCGGGATGAGACAGTTTTTCGGAAGTTCCTTATTCTGGCCCCGCCGCGTAGGCGGAGTGGAAGGTGTCCACACCCGCCCGGAAGTCGTCGCCTCCGTTCAGGGTGATGGCGCAGGGACTGGCGAAGCTGGAGAAGCCGGACTCCATGAAGCCGTCGCCCGAAACGGAAATGCGGTGTCCCCTCGCCTCGAGCTCCGCGATCACGGCGGCGTCCAGTCTGGGGTCGACGCTGGTCGCGGGCAAGCTGCAGTCCACGCGCGGCGAGTCGATGGCTTCCTGCGGCCCCATGCCGAAGTCCATCACCTTGGAGATGAGCTGCGTCACGCAGTTGGTGATGCGCCGCCCGCCGGACGCCCCCACCGCCAGCCGGACGCCGGAGTCGTCGAGCACCAGCGCGGGCGTCATGTTGTTGAGCGGGAACTTGCCGGGCATGATCGAGTTGACGCGACCCGGCAGCGGGTCGAACCACATCATGCCGTCGTTCATCACCACGCCCGTGCCCTTGGCCACGATGCCGGAGCCGAACCCGGCCATCAGCGTGTTGGTGAGCGAGACGGCGTTTCCGTCCTTGTCCATCGCGCACAGGTGCGTGGTGCCGGCGTCGAACGCGGGCAGGCTGGCCGGAAGCTTCTCCTTCGGCGCCCTGCCCTCCTCCTGCCAGGGGTCGCCGGGCTTGTACGCGGCAGGCGCGTGGTCGCCGATCTGGGCGCGGCGGCGGTCGGCGTAGGCGTCCGAGAGCAGGCCCTTCCAGGGCGTGTCGACGAACGCGGGGTCGCCGAAATACTCGAAGCGGTCGGCGTAGGCGAGCCGGGCGCTGCTGATGTAGGCGTGGAGCGTGTCGGCGGAGTTGTGCCCGCTTCCGGCGGCGTCGAATCCCGCGAACAGCTTGAGCGTCATCGCGCTTGTGCTGCCGGCGCAGGCGAACGGGGGCACGCGCACCGTCAGGCCGCGGTAGTCGATCTCGAGACCACCCTCCCAGACGAACGGCTTATACTGCGCCAGGTCCTCCTCGGAGAGGATGCCGCCGTTGGCCTGGACGTCAGACGCGATGGCGTGAGCGACGTCTCCCTTGTAGAAGGCGTCCGGGCCGTGCTTGCCGATGCCGGTGAGCACGTCGGCGAGGTCGGGCTGCCTCAGCCGGACGTCGTCGCCCATGTCGCCGCTGGGCAGCATGTTGTCGCCGGGCATGAACACGCGGCGAAGCTCCGGATACATGAACAGCTTGCCCGCGCTGCGCCCCAGCGAGAAGAGCAGATACCAGTTCGGCGTGAAGCCGTCGCGGGCGAGGGCCGCCGCGGGCGCCACCACCTCGCTGAGCGGGAGACGCCCGAATCGCCGGTGTGCCTCGCAAAGCCCGGCTACCGCGCCGGGCACCGCGATGGAGAGGTAGCCCTCCAGGTTGGCGTCGTTCTCGACGCCGGCCCAGCCGAAGTTGCCGACGTAGGCCTCTCCCGTCAGCTTGTACATGTCGGGCCTGGCGGCGAGCGGACCGCGCATCGGGAATCCGACTACGCCGCCCTGCCCGTCCACCTGGTAGTTGAGGTAGCCTCCACCGCCGATGCCGCTCGACATCGGCTCAACGACGCCGATCGCGAAACACGCGGCGACCGCGGCGTCCACGGCGTTGCCGCCGGCCTCGAGCATCCGCACGCCCGCCTCGGTGGCGTGCCTGTCCTTGGTGGCAACCATGCCCTTGGAGGCCTGGGCCTCGTCCTTGCTTAGCCTCATCCGTGTAGGCTGGGCCGTCTGAATCATGTGTATCTCCTCTGGCTTTTTGCCCTCACCTCAGTCCACTCCCATCGGGGAGAGGGAGCAAATGTTAGTCCACCGGCACGTAGGCGACCACGCGGGGCTCAGGGCCGACCGCGCGGGTGGTGTGGCCCTGGCCGGTGAGGTCTTCGGCCAGCATCACGTCGCCGGGACCAAAATAGTGCTTGGAGCCGTCGCCGAGGCCGATCTCGACCTGGCCGGACAGCGTGATGCAGTACTGCTTGCGCGGCGCCACGTGCCAGGTGACCGGCGCATCAGGCGAGGTGCTGCGGAACATTATGCCGTTGCCGGCGTGAAGGTCCTTCCAGTTGGGAACTGCCGCCGCGTCCAGGTCCAGGTCCTCCAGGTGGGACTGGCCGTCGTCTCCGGTGTAGAGTCTCTTGAACATACTTGTTGCTTCCCCTTCATCCTAACCTTCTCCCGCCAGGGGAGAAGGGACTTTGGCGGTTTCATTGGTCTTGTTGTGGTGTTCTTCGTGGATAATCTACTCGAGGTCAGCCCGACTGCCACACCGGCGCTCGCTTTTCCGAGAATGCCTTTGGGCCCTCGACGCTGTCCGGGGACGCCTGCACCCACGCGTTCAGCGGCCCGGCGATCTTCTGCGAGTACTCGACTGGCAGGTTGCGTCCGTAGTACACGATCTGCTTGATGGCCTGCACGGCGAGCGGGGCGCACAGCTTCACCTCCTCGGCGTAGGCCTCCGCCCTTTCGAACAGCGTCTCGCGGTCCGGCACGACCTCCTGTATCAGGCCGATCTGGTATGCGCGCTCGGCGTTGATGCGGTGGCCGCGGAGCTGCATGCTCAGCGCCTCGCCAAGCGGGATCATGCGCGAAAGGTTGTGCAGACCGTAGCCGGCGGTCAGGCTCCAGCGCGGCTCGGGCAGCCCGAACTCAGACTTGGCGGTGGCGATGCGCATGTCGCACTGTAGCGACAGCTCCAGGCCGCCCGCGACGCAGAAGCCGTCGATGGCGGCGATGATGGGTTTGAACACCTCCAGGTCGATGAAGGAGCCACCTCCCCTTCTTGTAGGGGAACGGCGCTCGCCTTTGGCGTCCAGCGAGGCGCGCTCCTTCAGGTCCATGCCGGCGGAGAAGGCGCGACCGCCCTCGCCCGTCATGATGGCCACAAGCGCGTCCTTGTCGTCGCGGAAGTCCTCGAGCGCCTCGCGCAGCCCCGCGCTCAACTCCCTGCTCAGCGCGTTCAGCACTTCCGGGCGGTTGAGCGTTATGTAGGCGATACGATTGCGCTTTTCGTACTTGATTGTAGGGGTCGAGACCGGCATAGCCGCCTCCTTTGGGGAACGTGCCGCGGACGCCTGGACCGCGCCCTCGAGATGCCGCGAGTATATGGCCTGTTTTCGGGCCGTGTCAACTTTGGGACCCACCCCAAACTTCACCACGGAGGGGCGCTGTGATACATTGAAACCGGCCCGCGCGGAGAGGCGCGAATGCCACAGGAGGCCCCACATCACGACTGATCCCAAGTACACCCTTAGCGTCGTCGACCAGTCGCCCGTCCGCAGCGGCGGCGCCGCAGGCGACGCGCTGCGAGAGACCATCGCCCTCGCGCAGGCCGCCGAGTCGTTCGGATTCGCCCGCTACTGGGTAACCGAGCACCACAACCTCGGCAATCTCGCCGGCACCAGCCCCGAAATCATGGTCGGGCAGATCCTCGCCAACACCTCTTCCATTCGCGTCGGCTCCGCGGGCGTCATGCTGCCCCACTACAGCTCGCTGAAGGTGGCCGAGAACTTCCGCGTGCTGGAGGCGCTCTACCCCGGCCGCATCGACCTGGGTGTGGGGCGCGCTCCCGGCAGCGACCAGCGCACCAACGCGGCGCTGTCCTACCCGCGCCCGCCCAACGACGTGCGCCACTACCCGCGGCAGGTGGTCGACCTGCTCGGCTATCTCAACGACAGCCTCGAGGAAGAGCACCCGTTCGCCGTGGTGCGCGCAGGCCCCGGTATCTCCACCGCGCCGCAGGTGTGGCTGCTCGGCTCCCGCGTCGACAGCGCCGCGATGGCCGCGGACATGGGGCTGCCGTTCAGCTACGCCCACTTCTTCGGCCTGTCGGTCGAGCACGGTCCGATGATTGCCGACATGTACCGCGCCAATTTCAAGCCGTCCGAGTACCTGAAGGAGCCGCTGGTGAACGTGACCCTGCAGGTGCTGTGCGCCGAGACCAAAGAGAAGGCGGAGGAGCTCGCGCTCAGCCGCAATCTCGCCAGAGTGAAGTCCGTCCAGGGATACCGCACGGGCGTGCCCAGCATCGAGGAGGCGCGGGAATACGAATACGACCCGCAGGAGCTGGCCTACATCGAGTCGCTCAAGGCGAACTACGTCGACGGCGAGCCGCCGGAAGTACGCGAGCGCATCGAGGCTCTGGCCGCCGAGTACAAGACCACGGACGTGGGAATAGTGACGATGTGCTACGACTTCGCCGACCGGGTCAAGTCCTACGAGTTGGTGGCCAAAGAGTTCGGGATGATTTAGCCGGCGTGGAGCGGCCCTCTACTCGCCGTCCGTACCACCGTCGGCGGGCCGCTCTCGGTACATGGCGTCGCGCGTGCTTAGGAACGCCGACCAGCCCGCCTCGTGCAGCAGTGCTAGCCGCGAAGTGGCAACCTCGTCCCCGCGCGTGGCGTCCGCGACGGCGGCGATCTCCGGCACGTCCCTGTAGGCCAGCGCGGCGCGGAGTCCCATCAGCTCGTATGCGCGGTTGACGAGGAGCTTGTTCAAACGCACGGTCGTCTGCGGCAGTGCCGCCAGTTTGCGGGCCATCGCCTCCGCCTCCGCGTCCAGCGACTCGGACGGCACCACGCGGTTTACCAGCCCCATGCGCAGCGCCTCCTGAGCGTCAATCTGCTCGCCGAGCATCAGAAGCTCCTTGGCATTCTTCATCGACACCAGGAACGGCGTAATCAGCACGGGCGGCGGGAACCCGTGGCGGATGTGTATTTCACCGAGACGGGCGCCCTCGGCGGCGATGGTGAAGTCGCACACGCCGGCGAGTTCGCAAGCCTGGCCGACGGCGTGGCCGCGCACCGCGGCGATCACCGGCTTGGGAAACGACCATATCTTCATCTGCACGTCGACACCGCTCGGCGCAGGATCGTCGTCCGGGTATAGGTAGGCGTACAGATCGCCGCCGGCCGAGAATGCCCTGCCGGCGCCGGTTAGCACGACGACCTTCACGTCGTCGTCCGCTTCCGCGCGCTCGAACGCCGCGAGCAGTAGCCGCTGCACGTTCCTGTTCATGGCGTTGAGGATGGTCGGCCTGTTCAGCACGATGCGAGCGTAGACGTCGGCCTTCTCGTACAGGACGTCGTCCGGTCCGGGCGGTGGTATCTCGATGCCGTCCGGGGTCTTCTTCGGTGTGGTCATGGCTTCTTCCAATCGCGGTGTTTGCGTAACGTGTGGCTTGCGGCTTAGGATTGTACAACATAGCGGGAGATGCTGGCGCTTCCACCCGCGACCGTATCTGCAACCACCAGAAGGAGAAAGCATGAGCGTTTACCAGACAGTGATAAGCCGGCGGACGGTGAGGGACTACACCGACGAACCCGTGCCGGAGGAGCTTGTGAGGAGGCTGCTCCAGGCCGGGCGGATGGCTCCCAGCTCCAGCGACTCCCAGCCGTGGCACTTCGTCGTGGTGCGTGAGCCGGACACGATAGCCAGGCTGGGCGAGATCGCCACCCAGGGCTCGTTTCTCGCAGGCGCGCCGGTGGTGATCGCAGTCTGCGTGGTGGGAGACGCGCCGCGCGGCCATCTCGACGCGGGCCGGGCCATCCAGCAGATGGAGATTGTAGCCTGGTCCGAGGGCCTGGGTGCCTGCTTCGTCGGCGTCCGCCAGGCCGAGCAACAGGTGGCGGTGAAAGAACTGCTCGGCATCCCCGAGGACGTGGAGCTGGTCTCCCTGTTGCCGTTCGGCTACCGCCAGGAGGGCTTCAAGCGGCGGGGCGTTCGCCGCAAGGAGATGTCCACTATCGCCCACAGGGAACGCTTCGGCACGCCATGGTAGGGCGCCCCGCGCGATTCCCAAATCAGGACGTTTACGCCAATTCCGTATTGGCGTATCATATGCTCAAACATACAAGAAGGGCTGAGTGAAAGGACGAAAACCTATGTTGGAAGCTGAAGTCAGAGTGTACGCGCGCATAGGTTGAGCGACCTGTGCCCGAACGAAAGAGTTTCTTTCGAACAACAACGTTCCCTACCTCGACAGGGACATCGAAAACAGCCCCGGCGCGCTGGATGAGCTGCGCGAGCTGGGCTTCCGCACGGTTCCGGTCACCGTAATCGACGGCAAGGGCATCGCGGGCTTCCGCCCCAACGAGCTGTCCAAGGCGCTCAACCTGGGGATGGAGTCCGAGCCGCGCGACCCGTCCGAGACGCTGCCGCTGCTGGACAGGATCGCCGTCGCCGTGGAGCGCGCCCTGCGCCAGATGCCCGACGACAAGCTCGACTACCGGGCGCCGGACCGCGACCGTCCCATGCGCGAGTTCGGCTACCACATCTTCCACATGATAGGACGCACAATGCGAGGCGTGGACACGGGCGTGTTCCCCATGGAAGACCAGGCGACGATGGACCTGCCCGGCCGCTCCTACGAGAGCTTCGGCCAGATTGCGGACTACGGGGTCGAGGTCGCGGCGGAGCTGCGCGCCTGGGCGGCGGGCGTAGACCACGACTCGCTTCGGCAAACTCGCGGCGAAGGCATGCGCACCGGCGCAGAGCAGCTCGACCTGATCGCGGGCCACACGACGCAGCACCTGCGCCAGCTCTACTTCGTACTCAGGAGCTTCGACATCGAACCGGACGACCCGATCGACGATTCGGAGTTCCCGCCCGAGTACGTGCTGACGATTCTCTGGTAGCTCGAGGCGCCTCATGCCTAAAGTCCCTTCCCCTTGATGGGGGAAGGCTGGGATGGGGGCGATGGCCCAGCGGGATCTCCTGCCTAAACCAACTCCCCCGCCCACAGGCGGTTCGCGAACGTCGCGGCCGGCAGGATATCTACGCCGTCGTCGGTGCGGCGGGGGCGCGGCTCCAGGCTGACGACGATGCGCCTCCGGACGTCGGGGTGCTCGTCCGCGAGGATTCTCAGACCGCGAAGGTGGCTCCGGTTGATGCGCGGGCTCGCCTTGGCCTCTATTGCCACGTCGATGTCCCCCAGCAGGAAGTCCACTTCTACACCGCTCGGCAGTCGCCAGTACGACATCCGGGTGTCCACGTCGGCGTACTCGACGTAGGCGGACAGTTCGTGGAACACCCAATTCTCGAACGCCTTGCCGTACAGCTCGGAGCCGGGAAGCAGTTCGCCCCGCCGCGCTAGCCTGTTCACGACGCCAACGTCCGCAAAGTAGAATTTGGAAGCGACGGTGAGCCTGCGTTTGCGGCGCCTGCGGTATGTAGGAAGCCAATTCCCCAGCAGCGTGTCCTCCAGGATGCCGAAGTATGCCTTGGCGGTGGGGTTGGACACGCCGCACTCGCGGGCGACGTTGGCGAAGTTCACCATCTCGCAGTCGCTCAGGGCGGCGGCGTCCAGAAAGTCGGAAAATGCCGGCAGATTGCGCACGAGTCCTTCGGCGGCTATCTCCTCCCTGAGGTAGTCCGCGACGTATGCGTCCAGCATTCGCCTGGGCCGGTTTGACTCGTACATCCTCGGCAGATAGCCGTGATTCAGCATCCGGTCGAGATCGAAGGCGTCGCCCAGCTCCCCAGCGGTGAGGCCGCGCATCTCGTACCGGAGCGCGCGTCCCCCCAACAGGTTCGCCGCGCCCCGCCGCACTTTCCTAGCGCTCGACCCGCACAGCGCGAAGTGCAGGCCTCTGTTCTCGATCAGCCAGTGCACCTCGTCCAGCAGCGCGGGCGCCTTCTGAACCTCGTCGATCACAATCTGGTGAGTGGCGTCTGGCGGCTCCGCTTCCAATTCCTGCCTGAGCAACTCGGGGTGCGTAGCGTAACGGCGGAGCTCGTCGCTCTTGAGCAGGTCTATCTGACGCGCGTCCGGATACGCCTGTCTGAGAAGTGTGCTCTTCCCGACCTGGCGCGGGCCCCACAGGAAGAAGGTCTCGGTTCCGGGCGGCGGAAGATTGAGGAGTCGGTCGTACATGCAGTCCGGCACTTCTCGAAAAATTAAAGTTGTACTTTATAATATCATGACATTATGAAGTAGAGGTTTAACATTTCGAGTCCGGCCCGTTCCAGTTTGGCCCGATCGTTACACCGACCGCGGGCCGGTGTGTATAATGTGGCGCGAATCAGCTAGTCCCAATCTCATGCCAAGGGGGTATCCATGATAGTCGACGCCCACGTACACGTGTGGGCTGAGGGGTGGCGCCCCCAGTGGAACCAGGACCGCGCGCTCGCCAGCGCAGCCCGCGCAAGGGGCATCTCGCTCGACGAGGCCCAGGAGTTCGTCCGGCGCACCTGGGACCCTGACGCCAGCGGCCTGATCGCCGAAATGGACCTGATCGGCCAGGACAGGGCATTGGTCTTTCGCGTCGACTATGGCGCCGTAGTGCCGGGTCAGGACAGCGCCGTTCCCATCGAGGAGCAGAACCGGCTCACGTCGGAGATCGCCGCCGCCCACCCCGACCGCATCACCTGGTGCGCAAGCATCGACCCCCGCCGCCCCAATGCCGCCAGGTTCGTGCGCAAGGCGGTAACAGAGTGGGGAGCGCGCGGCCTCAAGCTCTATTGCGCCGGCGGCTACTACCCCAACGATCGGATAGTCTATCCCATCTATGAAGTACTCGAGGACGCCGGCGTGCCGGTGATGTTCCACGTAGGGCCGGTCGCCACGCCGCCGATGCTGAGCAAGTACGCCCATCCGCTGCACCTGGAGGAAGTCAGCATCGACTTCCCCGGCCTCACCATTCACGCCGGACACGGCGGCGTGGGCCACAGCAGGAACAGCTTCGGCTGGTACCAGGAAATGCTGGCTGTCGCGGAGGTCCATCGCAACATCGTCATCGACACCGCTCTCTGGCAGGGCATGGCGCAGCGCGACCCGGGCCGGTTCTACCGCTACCTGCGCAACGCCGTGGACGTGCTCGGCCCCGAGCGCGTGATGTACGCGACGGACTGGACCAACCCCATGTCGCCCTCCAACGGCTGGTACCTGGACATGTACAGGAGCGTTCCCGAGGAGCACGAGGCGGCTGGGTTGGGACTCTCGGAGGAAGAGAAGCGGCTGATGCTGGGCGGGAACGCGGCCCGAATCTACGGGATCGCGTAGCACCGGGCACTGCCCCACGGATATTGGCTAACCAGGACGGAGGTGCGTCGACATGGCGCGGATGAACGCTGGCAACGGGATAATCGAGCTGCTGCGCGCCGAGGGCGTGGAGTACACGTTCGGGCTTGTCGGGCTGACGACGAACAGCATCGTTACCGAGATGTACGACCGCTCCGACATAAAGTTCGTGGACACGCGCCACGAAGAGGGCGCGGCGTTCATGGCCTATGGCTACACGAAGGCCACCGGCCGTCCCGCCGCATGCATTACCACGTCCGGACCGGGCACGATAAACCTCATAACCGGGATGTCGCTCGCATACAAGGGGCGGGCGCCCGTGGTCGTAATCAGCGGCGACACCGCGCGTGACTTCGTGGGACGGGACGGCACGCAGGCGTTCGACCTCGTAAGCCTTTTCAAGCCGATTACCAACTGGGCCACGCAGGTAAACAAAAGCGAACGCATCCCCGAGGCGTTTCGCAACGCCTTCCGGGTGGCGCTCACGCCGCCGCAAGGCCCCGTGTTCGTCAACATTCCTCGCGACCTGATGGACGATTTGGAGGTGGACTGGGACATCCAGCCGCCCGATAGCTACCGCGCTGTGAACACCCGCACGCCGGGCGACGCAGAGGCCGTGCGGCGCGCCGCCGATCTGCTGGCCAACGCCGAGCGCCCGCTGCTGCTGGCCGGCGGCGGCGTCATCGAGTCCGGCGCCACCGACGGAGCGGTGCGGCTGGCGGAGCTGTTGGACATGGCGCTCGTGCCGTCCTACGGCCACCACGACGCCGTGCCGAACAGCCACCCGCTGTACGTCGGACCGCCGGGCGGGCGCGGCTCCGGCGAGGCCTCGCAGGCCATTCACCGCGCGGACGTGGTGCTCGCGCTCGGCTGCCGGCTCAACCAGCAGACGACCGGCTGGAACAACAGCATCATAGCCCCGGGGACGACCATAGTGCAGGTGGACTACGACCCACAGCAGATTGGCCGAAACTTCCCTGTCACGGCGGGCATAGTCGGCGACGCCGGAGCCGTCGCGGGGCAGCTTCTGGACGAGCTGACGTCCCGGTTCCCGGAGGGCCGGAGCAACCCCGCGTGGCGCGGGGAAGTGCAGGGTCTCGCGTCGGCGAGACGTGAACGGCTGCGGGCCGAGCACGCCATCAGCGCGGATCCGATGATGCCCCAGCAGGTTTATCCCGAGCTAGACCGGGTGCTGCCCCAGGACAGCATGGTCACCATCGATGCGGGCGTCGCGCCCGGACTGTCCTACGACCGGCTCTCTTTCGAGCTGCCGCGCACCATGTTCAACTACTCCGATCAGGGAGGCCTCGGCATGGGCTACTGCGTGGGGCTAGGCACGAAGCTGGGACGGCCCGACAGGCCGGCGGTGAGCATACAGGGCGACGGCGGCTTTCTTTACACGTCCGGCGAGATCAACACGGCGGTGCGCTGGAACATTCCGCTCGTGAGCATTGTGCTGAACAATAGCTGCCACGGAGCGGAGAAGGCGCAGCAGATGCGCAACTACGACGAGCGCTACATCGGCGTGGACCTGCAAAACCCGCGGTTCGACAAGCTTGCCGAGGTGTACGGGGCAAGGGGCTACTACGTGGAGCGAGCGTCGGACATCGGCGAGGCCGTTTCCGACGCGCTGGCGCAGGGCAGGCCGTGCGTCATCGAGATACCGGTGGCGGAGTACTTTCCGCTGCCAGCGCCGGCGCCGGGGAGCTAGCGGCCGAACATCCTGCGGCGTCCGCCCTGACGCGGCGGGCCTTCCGAGGCGTGGCGCAGAAACTCCAGGAGCGCGTGCGTCACGGCGCGCGCCCTGATCCTTCGGAGATTGGTAGGATACCGTCCCGCCGTTGAGGTCGCGCCCCGGCGCAGCGCGAATCCCACGTGCGATGTTCCCAGGGGGCCACTGGTGGGCGTGGGCCGGGTAACATTACCGGTCACGCTTATGCCGTAGTCCGCGCCGAACGTGCGCCGCGCCGCCCGCGCCATCGCCTCGGCGACCGGACCGCTTGCGGCGTCGTGCTCGGCAACAAGGGCGGCGTCCACTCCGTGGTCCTCGAGCTGCTCGTCTCCGAACAGCACGATGCCGCCACGTAGGAAGCCTCGGCTCTCGGGAATCTCGGCCAGCGTACTCGCCAGCAGCCCGCCCGTGAAGTTCTCCATGACTGCGAGCGTCTCTCCCCTCTCCGCAAGAAACGCGGCCACCTGAGACTCTGGGGTCTCGTCGTCCACGCCCCACACGGCGTCGTCGCCGACGATAGACCGGATCTCCGACTCCATGGGTTCGATCAACCGGGCCGCCTCGCTCTCCGTTCCCGCGGTCGCTATTGCGCGCAGGTGGATGCCGTCCTGCTTGGAGTAGATGCCGAGTTCTGGGTTTTCGCTCTGAAAGAGCGGG
This sequence comes from uncultured Dehalococcoidia bacterium, assembly GCA_951812395.1. Taxonomy (GTDB): domain Bacteria; phylum Chloroflexota; class Dehalococcoidia; order Lucifugimonadales; family CATOSD01; genus CATOSD01. The sequence goes on along the minus strand of CATOSD010000002.1, from coordinate 609,475 downwards.
GTCAGCATCTCGTCGAGGCCCCCCTCGGATATGCCGAACGTCTTTAGCGTGCGGGTCACGATGGCGACGTCAGGGTTGATCTGCCGGAGCTTGGGGGCTATCTCATAGGTCCACATGCGCTCGAGTTCACGCGGCGGGCCCGGTGTGCACACGATTACGTGGCCGCCCCTGTCGACCCACCAGCCGGGCGCCGTGCCCATGGGGTTGGAGATGGCCTCCGCCGACGGTATCAGCGTTGCCTGCTTGATGTTGGTGGCGGGCATCCCGCCGCCGCGTCCCGCGAAAATGCCCTCCAGATGGCGCAGGAGGTCGTCCTGCACCTCCATCTCCTCGCCCATCACCCTCGCGACGCTCTCGCGCGTCAGGTCGTCGGACGTAGGGCCCAAGCCGCCGGAAGTTATGGTTACGTCGGCGCGGCGCCAGGCGCGGTCGATCGTCTCGTACAGCCTGTCGGGGTGGTCGCCGACTTTGGAAACCCAGTGTACCTCGATGCCCAGCTTGGCGAGCTCGGAGGCCATATAGGCCGAGTTGGTGTCTACGATCTCACCGAACAGGATTTCGGTGCCAATGGCGATGATTTCGGCGTTCAAGGGGCGCCTCCTATCACGATGTCATACCGAGCGTGGCCGAGGAATCTTAAACCGAGGCGATCTGGCAGGTGTGGCGACGCCAAACAGACTTTGGACACAGGCGCCCAAGATTCTTCGACAAACTCAGAATGACGTGCGGAACTGGGCTGAGAATGACATGTCTGGGCGGTCGCACCTAACCCTCGGAGGCCGGTTCCTCGCCGTAGGGGATGTCGTCGAACAAGGCAAACAGCGTGTCCACCCAAATGGCGTCCACGTAGAGGATGGGGTTGATGAGGTGGTCTGAAATGCGCTGGACATAGTAGCGGTCTTGTCCCGCCACCACTACGCCGTTCTCGCAGGGGACCGGCACATTCGCGTCGTCTTCGCATTCCACCCTGTTGCCGATCATGTAGGTGTCGCCGTCGGTGAAGTCGACGTCGCCCTGGCTGGTGCCCGGGAAGCGGATCTCGATGACTCGCGAGTCGTCACCTACGCCCCAGGGAGTGGTGTCCCGGTCGTCCACGAACGGCACGGCCACTGCCACGCCCAGGGGCCTGCCCAACAGCTTCTGCACCTCGGCCCAGCGCTCGGTGTCAATCGGCCTCTTGTCCTCATCGACGTTCCGTAGCTGCACCGTCCATCCGTCTTCGTCGTCGTAGTCGAACGTCAGTGTCTGCGTTTCGTCGTCAAATCGCGGTCCGTCGTGTACGTTGACTTCGACGATGTCCTCGGAGGTGTGCTCCACGTACCAGCGGGGTATGGGAGGTTCGACGGCAAGGCGCGCGATTACGTCGCCCCAGGAGTCGGCGATGATGAAGAGCTGCGGAAACCCGATCACCTGGCCGTAATGGTGGAAACCGTCCGTTGTCTCGTGGCCCAACCGGAACTCGAGGTCCCTGTCGAGGGTGAGGCCCACCTTAACCACCGTCGCCGGATCGTCCAGGCCGTACTCCGCAGGGTCTTCGATGATTACGTTCTGCGGCGTCAGGTCGCGGCGCGTCTTTGGGCCGCTGAGCAGCAGAGTAATGCCGCCCCACCGGTTGCGGTCCGGCGGGACACCCTCAGGCTCGACGAACTCCCAGAGGTAGTGCTCCGGGCTGGTTTTCACGAAACTGACGGTCTCGACGGTCTGCCCGTCCGTGACGCGGTGTATCACCTCGATGGACTGAATGTCCTCTTCGGCGAGCTGGAAGAACCAAGGTGAGTCGTCCACCGGTTCCGGCTCGGACTGGAAAGGATTGATGTAGACGACCACACCGACCGCGATCGCCGCCACGACCAGAGCAATTGTAACTCGAACGTTCATCGGGTCCGCCGCGTCAGCGCCTTCTCCACCAGACGTAGCCGCCCATGAGAAGCATTATGGCTGGCGGGAGGAACCAGCCCGACCACTTCACGAACTCACGCTCTCGCTTGTTCAGTACCAGTTCCCTGAGGGGTATCAGCTTGGGCCGAATCGAGATGAGATCGTAATCCTCGGCCAGCCAGTTCACCGAGTTGAGCAGAAGGTCCGCATTGTCGCTGCTGAAGAAGTACTTGTTGCGCGCGAAGTCGGAGTCTCCGAACACGACCAGTTTCAGTTCCGGGTAGCCCAACGCCTCCTGCGGGGTTTGGGCGACGGTTGCCCTGCCTGTGATGACTACGGCGAGGTTGAACGGGCCGGGTATGTCCTCGTCCGACTCGAAACTCGCCTGTTCGGGGTTGGTTTCGAGCCAACTTACGGGCGTCGAAATCACCAGGGGCACGACCTGTACGTGGGGAGGAAAGTCGTTGGGATTGATGGCTGTGTTGATGGATGTCACGCCTGGGAAGAAGGTCACGTCTAGCTGGGAAGTGATCCCTATGCCGGCCCGCTCGGCGACGCTATCCGGCACGTACTGGGAGTTCGCCTGCTGGGCGAGCGGCGTAAGATCCTGCCCCGCCACGTTGCTCACCGCGTCAGCCACGCTGTGCTGGCCGAGTGTCTGGCCCCACAGGCCCAGCAGCCGGACGAACGATTCGGGCGTCGCCGGGTCGAATAGCGCGACAACGCGGCCCCCGCTTACAATGTAGTCCGTCAGAATCTGCGCCTCGTCATCGCTCAGGTCCTGCCTCGGCCCAGCGATGACCAGCACGGCCGCGTTGTCGGGGATCAGCCCGAACTGCGTCAGATTGAGTGGAAGCACCACGTAGTTGTCGCGCTGCATACCCTGGATGGCGAAGTCGAAGCCTGTCTCAGCGATCTGATCGTTGCCTGGGTCCCTGGTTATGGCGGCTTCCTGGTGGCCCGTAAGGTAGTAGACAACCTTCTGTTCCACGCCCGTCGCCACCAGTATGCCGGTAACGAAGCCCTGCTCCGTAAGGGATGTGACGTGTTGCTGAACACCGCGGGTCACGTCCTCGAATACCACCGCGGGATACTCGGTAACGTTGTACTGCTCGGCGAGCGAGCGTCTCACCTCCGGGTCGATGAAGCGGGAGACGAAGTTGTTGCTGTACCGCTCAAACTCGTCGAGCAGGTCCTTGGCCTGCTGCTGCGCCGCCGCCGTGGACGCGCTGGATGGCGTGAAGAAGGCGTTGGCCCTTACCGTGGTATCCAGCTCTTCGAGGATCTTTATCGACTGCGGCGCCAGCGTGAACACCTGCGTCGCGGTCATGTCGACGCGCGTTGGGCTGCGGAACAGCAGGAAGTTGACCAGAACGGCGATGACGAAGAAAGCCAGCGTCATGACCAGAACGTTGGAGCCGTATCTGCCCCGGCGTCCGACCAGGAACATTGCCGCCGACCGGGGCGAAAGCACGAGCGCGAGAAGGAGCATCGCCAGGCCGATAACCAGCACGCTCACAGCGAAATTCTCGAGCTCGGCGATGGTGAGGTACAGGACGCCTCCGCCGACTATCGATATCGCGCCGACTATGGCGACTACAGCACTCCAGAACCCCACGGATCTTAAGGTGGAGAGGACAATTTCGCGGTTGGAGTCCGACCGACTCGTGGTTCCTCGCATCTTTAGCGCCACCTCCGCGTCTCGATCGAGCGCACGGTCAGGAATAGGAACACCGCCGCGATGCTGATGAAGTAGACGACGTGGCTGGTGTCGATCACGCCTCGCGTGAAATCCACGAAGTGGGCGTTCATGGACATCCCTGTCAGCACTTCGGACGCGACTCCGGTGACTACGTCGCCAATCTGGTCGACGAAGGAGAGTATGAGCAAAATAGCGATTCCTACAACCGCCGAGACTATCTGGTTGGAAGACAGCGACGAGGCCATCAGCCCCACGGCCAGGGCGGCGGCGCCGTACAGCACCAGTCCGATGTAGGCGCTAACCATGGGTCCCGTATCGGGCGAGCCGAACCAGTACAGCAGCACCACGTAGTAGAAGGTGAGCGCCACTGTCACCACCAGTATGAGGAAACTGGCGATGTACTTGCCTATCACCACTTCCCAGTCGCGGACCGGCGCCGTAAGCAGCAACTCCAGCGTTCCCAGTTTCTGCTCCTCGGCGAGCAGCCGCATCGTGAGCAGCGGCGACAGGAACAACAGCAGGAAGCTGGAACGGAGCACCAGGTTGCGAATGCTGGCCTCGGCAAACGGAAGCGTTACGCCGTCGACAAAGAATACTCCGGTAAGGGCGAGAAACATGGCGCCGACGATGTAGGCCGTTGGAGTCGAAAAGTATAGCTTGGTCTCCTTCCAAGCTATGGTCAGCGTGTTCCTCAATCCGGTGTCTCCCCTTCATCTTCGATGGTTGTCAGCCGTAGGAAAATCTCTTCCAGGGTCATGCCGATGGACTGCAGCCGCACCAGTTCCCAGCCCCCGCCGACGACCGCCTCGGCCAGCCTCGCCGGCACGCGATCTTCGGGGTTGGCAATGATAGTGTAGCTGAAGACGCCCTCGCCCATGGACTGGGTCTGCTCGACCTCGCGCACGCCTTCGACTCCCTGCAGGGCCTGGGTCACCGCGCGCCGCGGCCCCCTGGCGTCCACCTCCACGTGCTCCGTGCCGCTCAGCCGCGCGCTGAGGTTCTCGGGCTTGTCCACGGCCACTATCTGCCCCTCGTGGATGATGATCACGCGCTCGCAGATCATGCTCACCTCGGGCAGAATGTGCGTGCTAATGATAAGCGTGTGTTCACCGCCCAGGTCTCTGATAAGCTGGCGCGTCTCCACCACCTGCACGGGATCGATTCCGATGGTTGGCTCATCGAGCACAAGGACGTCCGGCTCGTGCAGTATAGCCTGGGCGATTCCCACTCGCTGGCGAAAACCCTTGGACAGCTTCCCGATAAGCGAGTCCCGGTAATCCTCCAGCCGGCAGATGGCCACAACGTCGTCCGTGCGCTTTCGCACGTAAGCCGCCGACATGCCACGCAGACGGCCCATGTAGCCCAGGTAGTCCCGCACCGACATTTCGGCGTAGAGCGGCACAGTCTCGGGCAGGTAGCCAATGTGGCGGCGCGCCTCCACCGATTGGGTGACCACGTCGTAGTCGGCAACCGTAGCGCGCCCGGACGTGGGCGGCAGGAAACCCGTGATGATCTTCATCGTCGTCGACTTCCCTGCGCCGTTGGGTCCCAGAAACCCCAGCACCTCGCCCCTTTCCACTCGGAACGAGATTTCCTGTATGGCCGGAAAGTCGCCGTAATATTTGGATACGTTGTCCAGGTCTATCATTCTCTAGCCTTGAAAGCGGGCCATTCGGCGCGGCTGACCGTCAAGCGAAAAACCGCGCCCAGATAGAGGGTTCACAGCGAATAATTCTACACCACGGGCGATGCAAGGTTCAAGGTTCAATACCAACCCAAATCCACCGCCTAGTTGCAAAGGAAGGCCTCGTTGGAGCCGGCTGTAAAGCCGGCTATGATGGTAGTTATCAACAACAACCCATCACCAACGAGGTGCGACTATTATGCAGCAAGCAACGCTTCCTTTCCACTACGCAGAGGAGACCGAGTCTACTGGTATGACGGCGTTGTCGGGGTTGCCGGCATACCTGGACTTGGCGTTTGTTGCCCGACTGGGGCAGTCGGTGCGCCGTCACGTGGGAGTGAGAGAGGGCACACAGGGGTGGACGGACGCCCAGAATGTGACGGCGCTTGTGATGCTCAATCTGGCCGGTGGTGAGTCGGTGGATGACCTGCGGCTGCTGGAGAAGGACGAGGGGCTGGGCAGGGCGCTGCTCACCGCGGAGACTCACGGGGTGCGGCGGGCAGAGCGCAGGGCGCAGCTCAGAAGGTGGCGTAAGGAGCGTAGCCGCACTGTGCCGTCGCCCACGGCGGTGTTCAGGTATCTGGACCGTTTCCACGACGAGGCTGAGGAGGCCAGGAGACGGTCTCGCAAGGCGTTCATACCGGCGGCCAACGACGCGCTGAGAGGGCTTGGGAAGGTCAACGCGGACCTGGTGAGGTTCGCGGGAGGCCATTCAGGACACACCGAAGCGACATTGGACATGGACGCCACGCTGATAGGGACGCACAAGCGGCAGGCGTGCTTCTGCTACAAAAAGCACAAGGCGTACCAGCCGTTGACCACCTACTGGTATGAGGCGGACCTTGTGGTGCACTCCGAGTTCAGAGACGGCAACGTGAACGCGGGCTACGAACAGCTCAGGGTGTTGAAGGAGTCGCTGGAGTGTTTGCCGTCCGGGGTGAGCAAGGTGATGATGAGGTCTGACTCGGCAGGCTACCAGAAGGAGCTATTGAAGTACTGCGCCGAGGGAAGGGATGAGCGGTTCGGAGTGATCGAGTTCTGTGTGGGAGTGAACGTGATGGCCGAGTTCAGGGCGGCGGTGAGTGAGGTAGAGGAGGAAGGATGGCACGACCTGTACAGGACAGAGGGTGAGCAACGAGAGGCCACAAGACAGCAGTACGCCGAGGTGTGCTACGTGACCAGTTGGACGGGATACAGCAAGAACAGTCCCGACTACAGGTTCATCGCGATAAGGGAGCGTATGCCGAACCCGCCGCTGTTCGACATGGATGGGGAGAAGCTATCGGTTCCCATTATGGAGATGGGGGATGGCAAATTGTACAAAGTGACAGGGATGGTGACGAACCGAGAGCTGCCTGGGGATGAGTTGGTCCGGTGGTACAGGCAGAGGTGCGGCAAAGGGGAGGAGGTCCATTCGGTGCTGAAGGAGGATCTTGCGGGGGGCAGGCTGCCGTCGGGGAAGTTCGGGTCGAACGCGGCGTGGTGGGCGATTGTGGTGTTGGCGTTCAATCTGAACTCAGCGATGAAGCGGCTGGTGTTGGGGGAAGAGTGGGTGAGCAAGCGTCTGAAGGCGGTGCGCTTCGGCGTAATCTGCGTTGCGGGGCGAGTGGTCAGACACGCAAGGAGGCTCATCATCCGTCTCGCGAGAGGACACCCAACCCATGACCTGCTCGTGAGTGCGCAACGCAGGATACACGCTCTGGCAAACACGCCGCTCCGGGCCTGATTCTCCTTAGGAATCCACCCACACTCGAGGCGACTGAACCGAAGTCGTCGGCTTCGCCGTGTCCGAAACTCGCCCAAAACCCTCCAACTACCCTCTCAGGAACCGCCTCACGCCCCCAGACCGTCGCATCGACCTTCCCCACGCCAACTGACCGGCCCCAAAACGCACATTCACCCTCGCCAACCCACCACACCCCCCCCCGCCGCGGTTAGGCGGTGGATTTGGGACCAACGCGGTGCTTGGGCCTAGCCCCGTTGAGCCGGAGGCGTGGAATGGGGCGGCCTGAGCGCGCGGGCAAACGCCTGGGGATTGCAGTTGGAGCGCTTCCGGTGCTGTCGCCGTCGGGAACGGACGTGGGAGCGTTGCGGCAGAGAGTGGCGGGAATCCAGCAGGTCGCCGGGATGTCCAAACTGACGTACATTCACTCTCATCCCCGTACTTGATGCGGGGATGAGGGTGAAGCCCTACTGGTCAAGCCCCCACCGCCAACCTCGCCGCGCTTCCCGTAGCGCCGTACTGTTCCGTCCTCTATCGACCAGATCGCCGTGGCGAACCGGTCTATCAGGTCGCGGTCGTGTACTGCCATAAGCACCGACCCTGGAAAAGCGTCCAGCGCCTGCTCGAACCGCTCTCTGGACGGGATGTCCAGGTGGTTCACCGGCTCGTCCAGCACCAGCAGGTTGGCCCCTTCCAACACCAGCTTGGCGAGCAGCAACCGCGAGCGCTGGCCGTAGCTCAGCTTATCGGCGGACAGCAGGGACTGGTCGCCCTCGAACAGGTACAAATGAAGCAGCGTCCTGGCTTCGGTCTCGCTCATCTCAGCCGATTGCCGGACCATTTCCAGCGGCGTCATACTCCAGTCCCATCCCGCCTGGTCCTGGGGCATGTAGCCAATCTTCACGTTCGCGCCGACCCGCACCTCACCCAGCTCCGGTGCGGCAAGGCTCGCCACGAATCCGAGCAGCGTGGACTTGCCGCTGCCGTTCGGACCCAGAAGGGCGACGCGCTCGCCGTGCTCCAGCACCAGGTCCACGCCCCGGAACAGCCGGCGACCGCCGTAACCGTGGCCAACACCCTCTAACCGCAACGCCAGCGTCCCGCCCCGAGCCGGTGCGCCAAAGTCCAGCTTCATCTTCCACGCTGCGCTGGGCCGCTTCACCCTGTCCGGCGATTCGAGCAGCCGTTCCAGCCGCCGCTCCCGCACCCTGGCCTTGCGAGCCACCTTCTTCGCCCGCCTCCGGTAGAAGTCGTGCGTGGTAGACCTCTCGGTGCGGAGAGCGGTCTGTTTCGTCTGAACGATGTCCCTCCTAACCCTCCTCGCCTCCGCCTCCTGGTCCTTCCACGCCGCGGTCTGCTTCTCCAGCTCGCGCTCCTTCATCAGCCGGTACTGGGAGTACCCGCCGGGATAAGCGGCGATTCCGGGGACATCGTTGCTCAGCTCCAGGATGCCGCTCACGGCGCCGTTCAGGAGAGCCCTGTCGTGGGAGGCGATCAACGCGGCGCCGGCGTATCCCGACAGGTACGACTCCAGCCACTCCAGCGCCCAGATGTCCAGGTGGTTGGTCGGCTCGTCCAGCAGCAGCACGCCGGGGTTAGCCGCAATGACGCCGGCCAGCCCTGCCCTCGTCCGCTCGCCGCCGCTGAGGCTGGAGAGAGGCGTGTCCTCAGACACACCACCTAGCCCCAACCCCTGGAGCACGGCGGCCATGCGCTGCTCGACCTCGTAGCTCCCCAGCGCCTCGTACTCCTCCCACGCACGGCCGTACTCTTCGATCAGGGCGTCCAGGTCACGGCGTGACGCGCGGGCCATCCTCGCCTCGACGCTCGCCAGCCGTTCGTACGACCTGGCGTGCTCGATAAGCCCGCGCCGCACGGTCTGTCCAAGCGTCTGGGCCGGCTCCGCCTCGAATCCTTGCGGCAACCACGCCTTGGTCATCCCTGAGCCAACAGCTACCCTACCGCTGTCTGCTCGTTCGGTCCCCGCGACGATCCGCAGCAGCGTGGACTTGCCGGAACCGTTCGGCCCCACCAACCCCATACGCTCCCCTGGATTGACTGCGAAGGAGACGTCCCTCAACACAGTCTCGGAACCGTAGTGCTTCGATATGTTCAGGACCTGTAGCATTCTTAACGTTCCACCGCGACCCGAACGTGATGGGCCGCTGAAAAATAGCTGGGGGACAGCCGGGAAGAGGGAGCCGTGGTGGCCACAATCGTACCACAATGTGCACGGCAATCGTGCCGCCCCCTCCGATTGCAAGGCATGGCCCCGCATCCCCACCTGTGCTATATTTGCCCCAACGCGCCGGCCTACCGGGCCGGGCCGATACGTAATCCCCAACGGAGGCCTGCTCCATGCAGTTTACCGACATTCTCTACTCGAAGAGCGACGGCATTGCCCGCATCATCATCAACCGCCCCGAGGTCTACAACGCCATCCGCGGCAAGACCACGGACGAGATGATAATCGCTATGGAAGACACCCACAATGACGACAGCATCCGCGTGCTGATAATCGAGGGCGCTGGCCCGAACGCCTTCTGCTCGGGCCGCGACCAGGGCGAAGACCGCACCAGCCCAGAGTACGCCGGCGAGAGCGAAGGCAACATCGACGACATGGTCCGCAATATGCCCAAGCCTGTCATCGCCAAGGTGGACGGCTACGCCATCGGCTCCGGCAACATCCTCGCCTACACCTGTGACTTCACCGTCGCCTCCACCCGCTCGACGTTCGGCCAAACCGGGCCGCGCGTAGGCAGCCCGGCCACCGGCTTCGGCGTGGCATACCTCGCGCACGTCGTGGGCCAGAAGCGCGCCCGCGAAATCTGGATGCTCACCCAGCAGTACAGCGCCCAGCAGGCCTACGACATGGGCCTCGCCAACTCGATCGTACACCACGACCAGCTCGAGGCCGAGGTCCAGCGCTACTGCGCCCTCATCAAGAACAACAGCCCCGTTATCCTCGAGTTGCAGAAGATGACCTTCAATGAGGTCACCGACTACATGGAGGACATCCCCAACCCCGCCGCGACGTTCATGCCCGAGTACAGCAGCTCCGAAGAATCCGAAGAACGGCGGCTCGCGTTCATCGAGCGAAGGCGCATCGACCCGTCCAAGAACATGCCCTTCCTGCACGCCAGGCGCGCCCACAAAATGGCAGTCCAATAGCCAACAATCCCTTCCCCCTTCAACGGGGGAAGACGCGAACTAGCAGCAAACGGAGGAACCGCAATGGCAAACTCAACCGGGGTCCAAGTCAGCGTTAACCTCGCCTTTCCCGTGGCGGGCGTCGCGTTCAAGATTGACGCGAACGACTCCGCCGACGGCGACGCGACGGCGTTTCGCCTGTCCGTCACCGACACCGACGGCGGACGCGACGTCCCCTTCACCGTCGACTCCTCGCGTCCCCTCGCCGACTGGGTGCGCGGCTACAGCCGGTGGCTCAACCGCGCCCGAGTCTCGGCGACGTTCGACGAGAACGCGATCACCGGAACCTTCCACGAGGGCCTCACCGCTGAAGAGACCCTCCAGGGCGTGGCCCACGCCTGCGACATGATTCGCCAGCGCTTCGAGCTCTACGAAGAGAGCGTGCTGGAATAGCACGGCCTTCCAAACAGCCCCTTCCCCCTCGAAGGGGGAAGATTAGGATGGGGGTCTAGAAAAATGTTCGTCGCCGAAAAAATGGCCGGGTTCGTCCACAGCCTACGCTACGAGGACATCCCGCCTGACGCTGTCGCCGCCGCCCGGCGCTACCTCGCAGACAGCTTCGCCTGCGCCCTCGCCGCCTACCACGCCGAACCTGTAGTAAAGGCCCGCGAGTACGCCCTCGCACGCGGCGGCTCTCCCGACGCCACGCTCATCGGCGCAGCCGACAAGACTCCCGCCGACACCGCGGCCCTCGTCAACGGCACCATGGTGCGCTACCTGGACGCCAACGACATCTTCGCGCCCACGCCCGGGCGCGAGGGCGGCCACTTCAGCGACGTCATACCCGCCCTGGCCGCCCTGGCCGAGGCGCGCTGCCACGACGCGAACGAGCTGGTCACCGCCGTCGTCGCCAACTACGAGCTCCTGGGCGCGCTCTCGGAGACCTACCACTTCTCGCGGCGCGGCTACCACGCCATCACCGTGGAGCCGTGGACCCTGGCCGTGGTGGCCTCACGCCTGCTCGGCGCCGGCCCGGACGCCGCCGTGCACGCCTGCGGACTCGCCGGCGCAACGGGCATGGTGCTGAACACCTGGCTCCGGCCGTCGCCCAGCATCCCCATGATCAAGGCCGTTGCCGTCGGGCTGGCGTCGCAGCGCGCGGTCCAGTCCGCGGAGCTGGCGGCGCTCGGCGTCACCGCGTCCGAGGACGCCCTGGAGACGACGTTCGACCGACTCGCGCCCCTTCACGACGCCCCCACGGACCTCGCCCGCGTCGATGAGCTGGGCGAGCGCTGGACCACCACCCGCAACGTCATCAAGTCCTACCCGTCGCAGATTTCCACCCAGGCCGCCGTCGAAGCCGCGCTTGTGCTCCACCGCGCCGGCGTGCGCGCCGAAACCGTATCCAGGCTAACCGTGTACGGCCACAACGGCGTCTGCGGCGGCGTGCAGGGCTCGCCGGAGGCCTACGCGCCCGCCACCCGCGAGGCCGCCGACCACAGCACGCCCTTCGTCGTCGCCATGGCCCTGCTGCGCGGCAGGCTGACCGCGCGCGAGTACGAGGGCGACCCCTGGGACACCACCGAGTACAAGTCCCTGGCGTCCCGGATCGAGCTCGTGCGTGAGCCTGAGCGCGACGAGGCGATAGCCCAACACGGCATCATGGGCGTGAAGCTCGTCGCGGAGCTAACGGACGGTCGCGCCGAGAAGGCGGTAGTCCACCAGCCCAAGGGCCACCCCGACGCGCCGATGTCCGACGACGAGCTGCTCGCCAAGATGACCTGGCTGCTCGAGGACGTCGCCCCCGGCGGCACGCACGAGCGCATCTTCGAGCTGTGCGCGAACATGAGCACGAAAGACGACCTCGACGCGCTGCTGGCGGCGTGCAAACTCTAGCTGACGCGCCAGGGTTTGCACGGCAGTCGTGAAACTCTTCTTCAAGTGGCTCGTGTTCGTTCTGGCGCCGCGCTGGCTCATCGTAACGCTGCGGTCCGACATTCCCAGCCGTCCCTCCGAAGACCCTGCCCAGCACACCGAGTACGAGATTGCATGGGCGCTCCAGGACGGCTGGAAGGACCTGGTGAACGAGCACGTAGCCGCGTCAGCCGGTCGCATCACTCCCGGGGAAGTCACGGCCCTCAGGCGCACCCGAATCAGTGTCGCCTTCGTCGAAAAGGGACCGCAGAACGAAGCCGTAGGATTCGTCCGCCCGAACACATCGCCCCAGCGTCTGCCCGACGCCGCGCTCGGCCTGCTGCTGGGCGTGCCCGCCGAAGCGGCGCGCGCAATCGATCAGCGCCTGCGCGACAACAACCCCGGCCTGATTTCCAAAATGCACGTTTTGGTTAGGTGCCACTTCCGCGAAGGCCGCTGGCGTCCCATCGTGATAGATCTGGATGACCCGGCCGGCGATGCCAATGCGTGATTCATTAGCAGGAGTCACTCTGGCAGAGAATGTCCCCTAACCGGCAATGATCCGGCTGACGTTGTCGTTCCAAGCGGACTTCACTGCTACTGGCGTATCGTCTCGGTCAATCAGTTCAAGAAGGGCTTCAAGGTAGACCAGCCTGCCCGCGCTGCCAAGTGTCGCGAGTACGGCCGAAATCCATTCTGCAACCACAACGAAGTTGATCTCATGGCCCTGTGCGAAGTAGCGGCGCACTTGCTGCATGGCATCCTCCGGTTGGGTTGGATCGCTCACGAAATACAGATAGTCCATGATTCCGTGTGGGCCAACCTTGGAGTTAAAGGTGGCCACAATGCGGTTTCTGTCGACTGTTCGTTCGGTGACCTCTGCAACCAGAATTGTAGATCCCTCGGATGCCACCTCAATGTCGCCGCCGACGCCCGATGCCGAGTCAGCGACGTTGATCCCTTGCCATCGAACGTCCCAACTAAGAGTGAACCGCCTGCTTATGGCTTGAAACGTTGCCACTACCATGTACACGGGGAGCCTGCCTCCGCTAGGGGTATCGAGTAGGAGAGCACTCAACTGCGCGATCTGCTCAAGACTCATGCGGTGCACACGAGTCAGTGGCGCTCCGGCAGCTTCACGCAACTTCAGGAACTGAAAAGCGACATACTCTAGGACAGCATTAAGCTCTTCATCGTGCTCGGTGTTGGCCACAAAGTCAATGATGGCCAAAAAGGCGTCGTATGCTGTCTTGTCCCGAAGACCTTCCCTCGTGGCAGGAACGAAAGACACCATACGCCGGAACACACTGAGGAACGGACCTCTGGACGATGGGATTCTTCTCTCTTGAAGTGTCGGATTTACTACGCGTTCATCGAGAGTCCTGCCGTTGTATGCACTGGATCCCAGTGAAACGTAAGGCATCCTCACGTTGATATCCTTGTCCTGAATGCGTGCAAGCAGACAGCCGAGCAGAACCTCTCTGAAGGCCTGTGTTCTGGACCCGAACACAACATCAATGTCGGCGGAGAATTGCATCGACGGAGCGGGACGAGCATTATCTGAGAGCAGATGTACTTCCGCGGCATCAAACGCCGCTCGAAGAACCTCCTTGGCACTTTCGTATTCGATAGGCATTCTTGGGTGCGCCCATCTAGAAGTTAGTCCAGAGGGCTTCCTGTCGATCCTTTTTTATGGCGTGGGATTGTTTGACCGGAGCCAGATACAGATCCCAATCTGCATAAAGTTCATCGAGCAAATCGCACCTATACCCAGAGAGAGCGACCTTACCCTTAGCTCCGTGCAATAGCTTCGACAATTCAATGTGCTCCGCGTCAGTCATTTCATAGCCATAGGCCCGACTGTCTCCCCTGGAACCGTGCGGATACGGTGGATCGCAATAGAATAGGGTCCTTCCACCATCATACAGCCGGATAACATCCGCCGCGGGACGATTCTCAATCTGCACGCGCATCAGCCTCTCGGCGACTTCCGGCAGTGACTCCACGCTGCCAAGCCATCTCGAGACTACGCCTGACATGCCCGCTCTGCTAGTATTCTTGCAGTTCGCCCATCTGCCAAGTGTTGCGGTCTGAGCGAGCCCGGTTCTCGCTTGCCGTGCGCGGACAAAGAACCGCCTGGCACGTTCGAGGGCCGAGACACCCTCACCTTGGTTCGAGATCGCAAGGTAAAACTCTTCGCGGGAGAAAGGTGTCAGCGCAATCTGTGCGACAAGCTCTTCTCGCTGCTCCCTCAGAACACGAAAGAAGTTCACGACTTCTCCGTCCAAGTCGTTGTATGTCTCCACAGGTGAAGGAAGCCTGTTGAGAAGGACCGCGCCAGAGCCGCCAAATGGCTCACAGTAGTGATGCGAGTCAGGCAGACGCGGCAATAGCCAGTCCAACTGGCTATACTTGCCTCCGTACCACCCAAAAGCGATCATACGTTGACGTTGCCGCCTGATTACGCCCTTCGGAAGATCGAATTCTGGTGTATTGCTATCGACATCAAGGTACAATTTGGAGGGTGCGCGTGACATGATTCGCCTCGCAGTATGATCTTGGAACAAATTATCTGCTAGGAGCGTACCAATAGTCAACCATGTCCCGTTCTCGTACGGGGATTGGCAGAGAACCTTCCTCTATTCCTGCCGCTACTCCCTGGACTGCGAACCCCCGCCCGCCGCGCCGCCGAACCGGCGGCGATGCTCTCGCAGCGTTCAATTGTCCATCACCACGCTCATACCCACCGCCCGCGCCTTCTCCGCCGCCTCCTCGTTCACCACCCCGTCCTGCATCCACACGAACCGCGCCCCCGCCTCTATCGCGTCATCGATCACCGGCCCAACCAGCTCCGACCGCCGGAACACGTCCACCATGTCGATGGACTCCGGCACCGACTTCAGGTCCGGGTACGCCTTCTCTCCCAGCACCTCCTCGATCAGCGGGTTCACCGGGATGATCCGGTACCCCTGCTCTTGCATGTACTTCGACACGTAGTGACTCGGCCTCTCCGGATTTAGCGAAATCCCCACCACCGCAATCGTTTTGCTGTTGGTCAGTTGCTCATGCACCGTATCCATTGCCTGCCTCCTTCCTTACCGAGGTCTGTCTTGAAAGTCCCTTCCCCCTCGCAGGGGGAAGAGCCTGCCCTGAGCTTGCCGAAGGGTTAGGATGGGGGTGAAGACTCACCGCAGCTCCCGAAAGAACCCCCGGATGTCCTCCGCCAGCTCGCCCGGCGTCTCCATCGCCGCGAAGTGCCCCCCATATGGCATATCCGTGAATCGCCGCAGGTCGCCGAAGATTCGCTCGCACCACTCCCTGGGCGGATGCGAGATCTCCTTCGGAAACGTCGCCACCGCCGCCGGTGGCCGAATCAGTTCGTCCTTGCCGAGCAGCAGCGGATCCCGCTGCGACTCGTAGTACAACCGCACCGACGACCCTATCGTCCCCGTGAACCAGTACAGGCTTACGTTCGTCAGCAACTCATCCTTCGTGTACACGCTCTCGACGTCACCGCCGCAGTCGCTCCACGTCCGAAACTTCTCCACGATCCACGCCGCCAGACCCACCGGCGAGTCCGTCAGGCCATACGACAGCGTCTGCGGCTTCGTGCCCTGGATGTGACCGTAGCCGCCCTCCCCGTGCCGCCACTCCACGCGCTCGTCAAGAAAGGCCGTCTCAGCATCCGACAGCGGACGCGCCCCCTCACCCAGGTATGGCGCGCCTATCACAAGCGTCACGTGCGCGCCGATCACGTCGTCCGGCCGCGCGTGCGCCACGCTCGCCGTCACCGCGCCGCCCCAGTCGCCGCCGTGCGCGCCGAACCGCGAGCAGCCCAGTTCGTCTCGCATCAGCCTACCGAACAGATCCGCGACCCGACGGTAGCTCATGCCCGGCGCTTTCGGCTTGCCCGAAAATCCGTAGCCCGGCATCGACGGCGCCACCACGTCGAAGGCATCCGACGGATCGCCCCCGTGCGAGGCCGGGTCCGTCAGCAGCGGGATCAGCTTGTACATCTCCCAGGAGGTGCTCGGCCAGCCGTGCGTTATCAGCAGCGGAACAGGGTCGGGCCCCTGCCCGCGCACGTGAACGAAGTGCAGCCGCTCGCCGTCCACCTCCGCCGTGAACTGCGGCAGCTCGTTCAGTCGCCGCTCCTGCTCCCGCCAGTCGAACTCCGTCAGCCAGTAGTCCGCAAGCTCCCGCATGTATCCCAGGTTCGAGCCGTACTCCCAGCCCGCGCCATCCACCTCATCCGGCCACTGCGTCGCCGCAATCCGCCGGCGCAGATCGTCCAGATCAGCCTCAGGAATATCTATGCGAAACGGCTCTGCCATGCTGCTCTCACAAGTCCCTTCCCCTCGCAGGGGGAAGGTTAGGATGGGGGTGTCGGCTCACCGACGGGGGAAGGTTAGGATGGGGGTGCCGTCTCCCCTCACTCCAACGCCAGTTCCTCTGCCAACCCGTACTCCACCGCCAGCGCCCGCAGCCGTTCCCACGTCGCATCCTCCACCTCGACGCCGTCGCGCCGCTTCTGCGCGGCCCGCAGATGCTCAAGCTCACCCGGATAGTACACCCGGTCGAACCCCTCCGCGGGCGGCGTGCTCGTCAGGTACTCGGCAAACTCCGTGACCTCCCGCTTGAACTCAGCGAGATCGCGGAACGCGTCCACGCTGAACGCCGCCATGAAGCAGCCGTCGTTGTGGCGCCCCGTCGGGTCGATGCCAAACCCCAGACCGGTCAGTATGCCTGAAAAAATCTCGACCATCGCGGACAGCCCGTAGCCCTTGTGGCCCTCCGGCCCGCCCAGCGGCAGCATCACGCCGCCCTGCCGCAGCGCGCCCGGGTCCGTCGTCTGGTTGCCGTCGCTGTCCAGCAGCCAGCCCTCCGGGATCGGCGCGTTGCGCGCCGTCGCCACCGCGAGCTTGCCCGCGGCGACTGCGCTGGTGGCCATGTCGATGAAGAACGGACCGTCCAGCTCGCTGGGCATGGCGATGCAGATGGGATTCGTCCCCAGCCGCGCCTCCCGGCCGCCGAACGGCGCGACCGACTTGGCCGAGCGACCGGAGTCCGCGGTCATCATGCCGATCATGCCGGCCTCCGCCGCCATGATCGGATAGTCGGCGACGCGCCCCACGTGGCTCTGCCGGAACACCGTCGCCGCCGCGATGCTGTTCTGCCGCGCCTTCTCGATCGTCATGTTCATCGCGCGCTCGGACACCACGTAACCGAACCCCCAATGCCCGTCGATAACGGTCGTGGTGTTCGTCTCCCGCACCACCTCGAACGGCGCGCCGGGCACGATATGCTCCTGATTCACCCGGTCGATGTAGGTAGGAATCTGGATGATCCCATGGGAGTCATGGCCCGCCAGATTCGCGCCAATGGAGTGCCGGCTGATGATAACCGCCTCCTCCTCGTTCGCACCCGCGGCCTGCAGCAGCCTGCTCGCGATAAACTCAAGCCGATCAGCCTCAACGGTGGGCATGTGCACACCTCCCTGTCCAGTGTCAGCGTTGCCGCCAAGTCTAGCAGGTTTACGCCAACGGCGCGCGTGCGCCGGCGGGCCTGCATAAGGCGGCCTCGCGTTGTCCCGTCGACGCCGTGTCGTGCTAGAATGCCGCCATCACCCGCAGCCACGCCCCACGCACACATATCACCCACACGCCGCTAACGGAGACCCCGCAATGACCACCGTAAGCAGACCCAACAAGGACGCCCTCACAAGGGCCCTGGACATTCTCCGAGACGCCATGCGCCCGTTCATCGTTCGCAACCTGCGTACCATACCGGGCGGCAGGCCGGACGACCGTATTCGCAACTCGCTCGAAAGGTGGACGCCGGACGACTACCGCACCAACACTGCTGGAGGTAATGTCGACGTCGAGTCCCTGCTGGACATAAACAACTTCCCCATCCTTATCCGGGACTACTGGCGAGACGGCTTTCGTAACGCCCTTGGCAACGATATGACAGTGCAGAACGCCCTCTGGCAGATCAAGGAGGCCAGAAACCAGGCGTCCCATCCGTCCACGCAAGACATCGACCCCGAGTTTGCCAGGGCGCACCTGTTCCACATCATCGACGTGCTCGGTAAGATCGGCAGGCCAGGCGAAAGGGCAGACGTCGAGCGCATTCGGGACTTGCTGTTCGCCGCCCCCACGCTGCCAACTCTGTCCGACGTGACGCCGCCTCAACCGGATTCCCCGCCGCCTGATGAACTTCCACAGCGCCCACAGCGCACTTCGACCGCCCTCACTCCCTGGCGGGAGGTTGTGCGCATAAACCAGGACGTCGCGCAGGGCGTCTTCAGCCAGGCCGAGTTCGCCGCCGACCTCCAACAGGTCCACGACGGACGCGCCGACGCGACCCAGTACGGCAACCCGGTGAGTTTCTTTACCCACACCTACATCACGCCCGGCATCCGCACGTTGCTCGTCAACACGCTGAGGCGACTAGCCGGCAACGGCGGCGAGCCCGTGATCCAGACCAAGACGGGCTTTGGCGGCGGCAAAACCCACAGCCTTATCGCGCTGTATCACCTTGTCCAGAACGCGAGTCTGCTAATCAACCCCGCTGGTGATAGCGAAGACGCCCGAAGGCCGAGCGAAGAGATTCGCGGCATGATGCAGGAGGCAGGTCTGGACCCGGACGAGTGGCAGGGCGCCAAGGTGGCCGTTCTCGACTGCGTGTTCCTGTCCCCCACGAGTTCCATAACGACCGAGAAAGGCGACCCACTCAACACGCTCTGGGGCGAAATGGCCTACCAGCTCGGCGGGCAGGAAGGCTACGACATCGTGGGAGAGGCCGCGCGTCAGGGCACCGCCCCCGCGGGCCAACTCGACGAGTTGTTTCAGCACGTCGGTCCCTGCGTCATACTGATAGACGAGCTGGTCGCCTACATCCGCAACACCGGCAACGCAATCGACAGCAACTACACCTTCGTCCAGAACCTTACCCAGGCCGCGCGCCGAAGCGGCCGTGTGTCGCTTGTCATCACCCTGCCCGAGCACGCGGTGGAAGCCGGAGGCGAGCTCGGCGCCGAAGTGCTCGCCAGGTTGGACAGCATTCTCGGGCGCATCGAGGCAACCTGGGAGCCGCTGGAAGTCTACGAGGCGTTCGAAGTCGTCCGCCGCAGGCTGTTCGGCGCTGTCTTGGACGAGTCCGAGAGGGACCGCACCTGCGCGGCATTCTCGAGGATGTATAGCCAGAATCGAAGCGAGTACCCGCAGGGGGTTAGCGAGCAGCTCTACCTACAGCGCATGAAGGACTGCTACCCCATTCACCCGGAGATTTTCGACCGCCTCTACTCCGACTGGTCCTCCATTGCGCGGTTCCAGCGCACTCGCGGCGTCCTCAGGATGATGGCCGCATGCATCAGCCGCCTCAACCTGAGAAACGATCCGTTCCCGCTGATAATGCCGGCCAGCCTCACGCTGGACGACCCCGCCCCGTCAAACGAGTTCGTAAACCTGATGACTGGCAACTGGAGCTCCGTCATGTCCGAAGTGGACAGTGACGAATCAAGAACGGACCGCATAGACAAGAACGTCCAAAGGTTCGCGGAAGTAGGTGGAGCGTCGCGCCGGATAGCGCGCACCATCTTCCTGGGCAGCGCGCCCACAGGCAGTGCCCGCGGCATCGACATGCGCCAGATCCGGCTTGGGGCCGTGAAGCCTGGTGATGGAGTCGCCGTCTACAACGAGGCCATAGGCCGCATGTCCGCCGACCTGTACTACCTCTACAGCAGCGACGACAGATACTTCTTCCACGTCGAGGAGAACCTGAACAAGGTCGCCGCCGACCGCGCGGGCACCGTCACCGCCCGCGAAATCGCCGACCAGATCCGCATGTCGATGGAAGAGTCCGTACCACGCAGGTCGGACATTGTCCTGTTCCCCGTCAGCTCAGGCGACGTTCCGGACACGGAAACCGTCAGGCTGGTCATTCTTCCCCACGACAAGTCGCTCCCAAGCCGGCGCGCCGAGGAAGACTTGGCCGGCCCCTTCGCCCTCGACCTGCTCATGAACCGAGGCGACGCGCCCCGCATCCGCAAGAATACCCTCCTATTCCTCGCGGCGGCGCGGGACCAGGTCCGCCAACTCGACACGGCCGCCCGCAACTACCTCTCCTGGCAGTCGATCCGCGCCGGCGAACGCGCCGTTTCCAACCTGGCGGGCGCACGTCGGTCGCAGGTGACTGAGAACGTAAGAAGATACGACTCTGAACTGCGCCGCGCACTGGTGAACGCCTACCGCTGGGCGCTCGCGCCCTTCCAGCCGGACCCGCAAGATGCGTCTAACATCGACCTCTCGCGGTGGCAGATAAACGCCCAGGACACCGGCCAGATAGTCGAAAACGCCTTCGTCAAGTTCCTCGAGGAGGAGGCGCTCGCGGACAAGCTCTCCCCCGATGCGCTACAGGCGATTCTCGAAAAACACATCTGGACGACCTCCCGCGACCACATAGCATTAGACGACCTGTGGAACCTGATGGCCACGAACGTCTACATGCAGCGCCTCCGCAACAAGGGCGTGCTTCTGGACAGCGTCCGTGAGGGCGTGCCGGAAGCCAAGTTCGGTTATGCCGAGAGTTATACCGCGGACACTGAAGAGTACAGGAACCTGCTCTTTGGCGAGCAGGGGGTAATCTCTGAGCGCGGCGACGGACTGTTGGTCGACCGGCTCATGGCCGAGATGGTCAAGGAACAACAGCAGCGTAAGGCGACATCCGATGACCCTGCGGCAGAACCCGACTCGGACAGCGAAGAGGGCGACAACACTCCCAAGGAACCGACGCCGTCCCAACCACCGCTGGCGAAAGCAGTGAAACGCATACAGGTCAACAAGGTCGTCCAGGGCCAACTGTCACTGGACGAGATCAGCCCGCTTCGCGATGAGATTGTCCGCGCCCTTATAGATGGCGGCGGAGAGGTCACAGTTAGCGTTACAATATCCGCCACGAATGCGAGTGGGTTTTCCGACAGCATAGCGCGAGCGGTTCGCGAGAACAGCCAGCAGCTAGGACTGGATTTCGAGGAAGGTACAGAGTGAGCCAGCCCACCTACCGCAAAAAACTCATCGAAGTAGACCTACCGCTGGACGACATCAACCGCGAATCCGCCCGCGAAAAGTCGATCCGCCACGGCCACCCCTCCACCCTTCACCTTTGGTGGGCGCGTCGCCCCCTCGCCGCCTGTCGCGCCGTAATCTTCGCCAGCCTGGTAGACGACCCGTCCTCCTGCCCCGAAGAGCTCCCCACAGAGAGCGAACAGGCCAAAGAGCGCGAGCGGCTACACGACATGATCCGCGAACTCGTCAAATGGGAGAACACCGACGAGAGCAAGCCCGAAGCCCGCGAGCTCATCGCCAACGCCCGCTACGAGATAGCCCGCTCAGTTGCCCGCTCACGCGGTGACGACCCGCCCGACAAGTCCGATCCCTCCACCGTGCTGCGCTATCTGGGGGACAGAGCACTGCCCATCTATGACCCCTTCGCTGGCGGCGGCTCCATCCCACTGGAGGCGCAGCGGCTCGGACTACGCGCCATAGCTTCCGACCTTAACCCCGTCGCCGTCCTCATAAACAAGGCGCTCATCGAGCTGCCGCCCAAATTCAACGGCAAGCCGCCCGTCAACCCGGCCGCCGACCCCATGGGTATGACAACCGGTAAGTTCATCGGCAGGGGCAAGAACCGGAAACCCGAACAGATACCCTGGCGCGGCGCCGCCGGCCTAGCCGACGACATACGCTACTACGGCAAATGGATGCGCGACGAGGCGTTCAAGCGCATTGGCCACCTGTACCCAAAGGCCAAGCTGCCCGACGGAGGCGAAGCCACCGTGATTGCGTGGCTGTGGGCGCGCACCGTGCCATGTCCTAACCCAGCCTGTGGCATCCAGATGCCGCTGATGGCAACATTCCAATTGTCCAAGAAGGCCAAGAACCAGCATTGGACGAGGCCAGAAGTCGACCAGGAATCGAAGACTGTTTCCTTCGTCGTGCAGAACAACGACGAGGGCATTCCGCTTGAGCGCACCGTTATTCCCGGAGGCAAAGGTGCGGTATGCGTGGGCTGTAGCGGAACGGTTCCCCACACCTACATTCGCGAGCAGTCCAAAGCCGGCAACATGGGCGAGATTATGACCAGTGTCGTCGCCGAGGGGCGTGGAAAGCGAGTGTTTCTGTCACCCACGCCGAAACAGATAGAATGCGCCAAGTCTGCGAAACCGAAATGGCGCCCACGAGGCTCCTTGCCTGTGAAAGCATTGGGTTTCAGGGTTCAGGCGTATGGCTTCACACAATGGCATCAGCTCTTCACCGAAAGACAGGTGCACTCACTCACTGAGTTTGCCGAGCAGATGCAACAAGTTCGCCTTTGCGTTGCAAAGGATTGTCATGATCACGAATACGCTGAAGTTGTAGTGACTTATTTGTCACTGGCTTTCGGCCGCGATGCGCACAGTAGTTCTCGTTTTGCGAGGTGGCACAACGCCGGAGACAAAGTCTCCGGCGTTTTCGCCCGCCAAGCCATTTCAATGATCTGGGACTTTGCGGAAGCAAACCACTTCTCTGACTCATCCCAAAACTGGATGGCGCAAGTTGAATGGGTATCAAGAGTAGTGGAACGGTTGCCCACAAGCATCAATCCAGGTAGAGCCCATCAAGCCGATGCGTCTACCACCTTACTTTCTGAATCAGGCCCTGTCATAGTAACCGACCCTCCATATTACGACAACATCGCGTACGCAGATTTGTCAGATTTCTTCTACATTTGGATGCGTCCTTTGCTCCGGGATAGATACCCCGATCTGTTCGCAGGTATCACAACCCCCAAAGACGAAGAAATGATAGCCGAGCCAACTAGATTCGAGGACGCCCACAGCAGGTTCGAAGATCTCCTAAGAAATACCCTGCGTATCATTAGAACGAGGACTTCATCAGAGTTCCCCTCGTCCATCTTTTACGCATACAAGCAACAAGAGGAGAAGC
Organism: uncultured Dehalococcoidia bacterium; assembly: GCA_951812395.1. Taxonomy (GTDB): domain Bacteria; phylum Chloroflexota; class Dehalococcoidia; order Lucifugimonadales; family CATOSD01; genus CATOSD01. The sequence goes on along the minus strand of CATOSD010000002.1, from coordinate 586,436 downwards.
GCAACGGCACTACCTCAACTGGGTGGGAAACAATGCTAAGTGCGTTAGTCGACGCTGGCTTTCAAGTAGTCGGCACATGGCCAATGCGCACAGAGATGCGGAGTCGGCTGCGTTCACTCAACTTCAACGCCCTAGCCTCTTCAATAATCCTCGTGTGTCGCCCGCGGCCGGATGAAGCACCGGCCGCCACCCGCCGCGAGTTTCTCGACGCTTTGCAAGCCGAAATGCCCGCCGCGCTCAATCGTCTTACTCACGAGAGCCACATCGCCCCCACTGACCTTGCGCAGGCGGCAATCGGTCCTGGCATGGAGATATACTCACGATTCAGCAGTGTCAGCACCATTAGCGGCGAGCAGGTTACAGTCGGCGATGCACTAGTGGCCATAAACCAAGCAATCGACGACTACCACCAAGCCCAGGAGGGCGAAATCGACGCTGAAAGCCGTTTCTGCATCGACTGGCTGAAGCAACACGGTTTCGCCGAAGGCGCGTACGGCGAGGCCGAGGTGCTCTCGCAGGCACGCAACGTGGCCGTAGAATCTGACACCATGCATGGCTTGCTAACCGCCGAGGCAGGCCAGGTAAAACTACGCCGCATGGACGACTTCGGCGCCGACAGGCCGCTCTCACGCGGCATGACCGCCTGGGAAGGCTGCATGAGAATGGCCTGGCACCTAAACCGCGAAGCCGGTGGCGGAGTGGACGGCGCAGCCAGCGTCGCCCGCCAGATGGCCGGCCTCGGCGGCGACGTCGAATCCGTCGAACGACTCGCCCGCATCCTCTACAACCACTATGATCGGACCAACGATTCGCAGAACGCCGTCATATTCAACAACCTCGTCACCTCCTGGCAGGACATCACCAACAGGATACAGGAAGCCCAAACGGGCCGACTGCTTTAGCCGTTCACTTACGGTGGAAGTCTAATGAACCCGTTCGCGCTCAAGTACCAGCTCGAAAGGGAGCATCGCCCCTTTCACAGTGCCGAGGTCCGCTCACTACCCCTGAACCGGCGCGGCGTCTACGCCCTCTGGCTCCCCTCCGGCGACTACCCCGAATGCCTCTACGTCGGCATATCCACCACCTCCGTCCGCCAGCGCCTGCTCTCCCACCTCTACAACGAGACCAACCCCGAACTGCGCCGAGAGCTAGCCATGTTCGGCGACGACGTGCAGTTCAGCGTCGCCTTCACCGACGACGACGCCCAAACCCGCGAGCTCGAGGCCCGCGTGGTCAGCGACTGGCAGCCCCGCTGCAACGTCCGCCTACGCTAAGAGGCAAATCGTCACGCAGGCTCAATGTCCGTCAGCCCGAAGTCCAGGCCCTTGAACAGAAGCGGCTCCCGGCTGGCCTCCGCCAACGAGTACGCGAAACAATCGCCAAAGTTCAGGGCCGCTGGATGGTTGCCCTTGCCAAAACGCCGCCAAGCGCTCAGAGCGCCCCGGGCCTGCTCAGATGTAACTGGCGTCAACTCGATTGGAACTCTCTCCACCAGAAGGTCGAGTTCGTGAATGCCTGCAGGCCCTGTCCGACTTTCAAGGACAATTGCTGTTTCCAGGTAATTGGCGGCCGACATTTGGCAGCGAGAAGCTTCAGCTATCGCCCTCTCATACCTCTCAGCGTCTGGTTCACCTAACAGGATCGCAAGGACCGCCGACGAATCTACTATCACCTGGGCAGCCCCCGCTCGTCATACAGGAAATCGCCGTGCTCGACGGCGGAGGGGCCGTCGCCCACCATACTGGCGCAGCGCTGCGCTATCGCGTGGATCTCGCGCATCCGCTCCTCGACGCTGCGTTCGCGCCTCTCCCTGGCGAGCCGCTCCCTGAGCGCAACCGTGACCGCGCCCGTCATAGTTTCGCCGGTGAGCTGCGCCAACTCCCTGGCCAACTGATGGGCCTCTTCGCTCTTGATGTTCAGACTCACGGATTTCTCCTTGTGGTAGAATCGCAGTAGTTCATTCTACCCTACCGTCGCCAATTTCTCCACGCAGAAGCTGTCTCAGATTACTAGGTGCCCTTCTCGAGCCGTCATTCGTCTTTGCCGCGAATGAACGTCACCCCCGTGAAAACTGGGGTGGGAACCCAGGGAGCCGGGGCCTCCGTGTAGAGTCCGCCTAGTAATCTGACACAGGCTCCTCCACGCAACCCCTCTTGCTCTCCACGTACATCCGTGCTATTCTCTCCTACGACACCCGCCGCCCCGCAACCCGGCTACCATCCCATGAACAGCGGAAGGTCAGCACCAGGCGGAAGAAGTTACGAATGGTGCAAGCAAAACGAGAAAACCGGCCAATCCAGGGTCCCGCCACTCGCGGCCCCAACGCCGCCAGCCACGAATACAACGAAATGCAACGTTTTGCAACGAAAAATCCGTGAAACGGCCCCTCGCCCGCCGGTTCGTGCTACGCTGAGGGCGCAGCCACACTACCACCCTCTCACGGAGGCCACACATGGGACTCTCGGACGAACTGAGGCGCAAGGCCGCGCCCATCTGGGACAAGGAGCACAGCCACCCGTTCGTGACCGGCATCGGGGACGGCTCGCTCTCGCTCGACCAGTTCAAGTACTACATGCGGCAGGACTACCTGTTCCTGGTCGACTTCAGCCGCGCCGTCGCCCTCGCCGCCGCCAAAGCCCGCACCCTCGACGACATGGGCTGGTTCGCCCGCCTGATTCACGAGACCCTCAACACCGAGATGGCCCTGCACGTCAGCTTCTGCGGCGACTTCGGCATCTCCGAGGAGGAGCTGCGCGGCACCACGGCGTCGCCCACCACGTTGGCGTACACCCGCTTCCTGCTACAGACCGCCTTCTCCCAGAACGCCGGCGTCATCGCCTCCGCCATCCTGCCCTGCTCCTGGGGCTACAGCGAGATAGGCAAGATGCTGTACGACCGTGGCCTCCCCGAGGGCCAGCCGCTACTCGCGCGATGGATCGAGATGTACAACGCCCCCGAGTTCGCCGAGCTGGCCGACTGGCTCCGCTCCTTCATCGACCGCGAGGCAGAGGTCAGCGGCCAGAAGGAGATCGAACTGATGGAGTCCGCATTCATGCGCGGCAGCCAGTACGAGTACATGTTCTGGGACGCCGCCTACCGCATGGAAGACTGGCCCGTCTAGAAGTCCCTTCCCCCTCGCAGGGGGAAGGTTAGGATGGGGGTGAACGCGCCCTCTACCGAAACAGGTCCCGCGAACTCTCGCGAATGAGCGTTCCCACCCCGTCCGGCGCCGTGTCGTAGTCGTAGCCCCGGATGATCGCCACCGGCACCCCTATCGCCTTCGCCGTCACCAGCTCCGACGCCGCCGCCAGCTCGTCGGCCACGGCAATCGCGGTCACCTTCAGTATCATGCCGTGCGCGTCCGGCGTGCCCTTGTAGTCCTTGATAGGATTTATGCCCGCGCAGCCGATGGCGAAGTTTACGTGCCCCTCGCGCCACGCTCGCCCGAACGTATCCGAGACCACCACCGCGACCTCAGCCCCCGCCGCGCGGCCGCGAATGTCCTCCCGGATGCCGCGCGCCGACTTGTCCGAGTCCACCGGGAGCAGCGCCACCATCTCGTCGCCGGGCACGTTCGACGTGTCGATGCCGGAGTTCGCGCACACGAATCCGTGGTGAGTCTCCGTTATCAGGATGCCCCTCGCCTCGTCCATCCTGACGACGGCGCGGCTCTCCCTCAGCACCAACTCGACCAGCCTCGGGTCCCGGTCGACCCTCTCGGCCCAGCTAGTCGCGAACGGCGATGGCGTCACCGTGCGCAGGTCCACCACCCTGCCCTCAGACTTCGAGACTATCTTTTGTGTCACCACCAGCGCGTCGCCGTCCGCAAGCGGCGTGCCCTGGCGTTCGGCGGCCGCGGCGATGAGCGCACCGAGCGCATCGCCGGGCTTCACCTCCGGGATGCCGGTTACGCCTATGACTTCGAGCCTGGGCGGGGTTGTCTTTTCGGGCATGGCGGCCTCACAGACAGGACGGGCGATCAGCCCAGCGCCGCCTGCGCCGCGGCCAGCCGCGCCACAGGCACGCGATAAGGCGAGCAGCTGACGTAGTCAAGCCCGGTCTTGTGGCAGAACTCGATGCTCGACGGGTCGCCGCCGTGCTCACCGCAGATTCCCAGGATGATGTTGGCGTCGGTCTTTCGCCCCAGTCGCGTCGCTATCTCAATGAGCCGACCGACGCCACTCCGATCCAGTTCCTGGAACGGGTCCTCCGGAAGGATCCCCCGCTCCAGGTACTTCATCAGGAACTTACCCTCGGCGTCGTCGCGGCTGTAGCCGTAGGTGGTCTGCGTCAGGTCGTTCGTCCCAAAACTGAAGAACTGCGCCGTCTCGGCGATCTCGTCGGCGGTGAGCGCCGCCCTGGGAAGCTCGATCATCGTGCCGATCTTGTACTCGACCGACCGGCCCGTCTCATCGAAGTAAGCGTTGATGGTGGCCTCGAGGTTCTTGCGCAACAGCTTCATCTCGTTGCCGTGGCTCACCAGCGGCACCATTATCTCAGGATGCACGGCCATTCCTTCAGAGGAGACGTTGCAGGCCGCCGCGATTATCGCGCGGGTCTGCATCTCGTAGATGGCCGGGAACTTGAGGCCCAGCCTGCATCCACGCAGACCCAGCATCGGGTTGACTTCGCGCAGCTCCTCCAAGTGGGTGAGCAGGGCCGTCTTCGCCGCAAGCGTCTCGACAGGTCCGCCGGCGGCCCGAAGCTCCACCACGTCCTCCAGAATATCGACGAAGCTGGGCAGGAACTCGTGGAGCGGCGGGTCCAGCAGCCGGATCACCGCGGGCCGGCCCTCCAACACCCTGAATATCGCCTCGAAGTCCGCCGTTTGATAGCCTTCCAAAACGGCAAGGCTGGCGTGAAAGTCCCTGTCGCACTCGCCCTCCGGACTGTCGGCGCAGTCGTGGGCCGCTAGAATCATCGTGCGCACCATGTCCAGGCGCTCCGGCTCGAAGAACATGTGCTCGGTGCGGCACAGACCAATGCCCTCCGCGCCGAACTCGAGCGCGGCCCGCACGTCCCGCGGGTAGTCGGCGTTCGCCCACACGCCCAGCCGCTTGGCGTCGTCGGCCCACGACAGCAGCTCCACCATGTGCTTCTCGCTGGAAATGGAGGGCTGGAGGGTGGTTATCTCGCCACGAAAAATCTCGCCAGTCGCCCCGTCTATGCTGACGTCTTCACCCTCGGTGACAACCACGCCGTCGCTCATGATGTAACCGCGCTCCGGGTTGACCGTCAGGGTCTCGGCGCCGGTGACGCAGGGCTTGCCCAGGCCGCGCGCAACTACCGCCGCATGACTCGTCGTGCCGCCCCGGCTCGTGACGATGCCCACCGCGGCCAGCATTCCGTGCACGTCCTCCGGACTGGTCTCGGGCCTGGCGAGCACCACCCGCGCACCCTCGTTGGCGAGACGTTGCGCCTCGTCGGCGTTGAACGTCAGGCGGCCCGTAGCCCCGCCCGGCGACGCGCCGAGGCCGACGGCGACGAGCCGCCCCTCCACGCGCGCCTCCTCCGCGGCGCTCTGGTCGAGTCGCGGGACCAGCAGATTGTACACCTGGTCGGGATTCACCCGCTTCAGCGCTTGCTCTCTCGAGATGAGCCCCTCGTCCGTCATCTCGACGGCCATACGCACAGCCGCCCTGGGGCTTCGCTGCGCCGCCCGCGTCTGCAACAGGTACAGCTTGCCGCTCTCGACCGTGAACTCGATGTCCTGCGCGTCGCCGAACCTCTTCTCCAGGAGCTGCGCGCAGTCCACGATCTGCGAGTAGACCTCCGGCATTTCGCGTGACAGCTCCGAAATGTCGCTGGGAGTAGAAGCGCCGGACACCAACTCCTCGCCCTGGGCGTTGGCCAGGTATTCGCCGTACAGCGTCCGCTCGCCGGTCGCCGGGTTGCGCGTGAAGCACACACCCGTGCCGCTCCGGTAGTCCATGTTGCCGTAGACCATCGCGACCACGCTGACGGCGGTGCCCATATCGTGCGAAATGCCGTAGTGGTTCCTGTAGTCGATGGCCCTGGCCGAATACCAGCTATCGAACACGGACAGCACGGCGCCCCTTAGCTGCACCTCGGGGTCCTCTGGCACCTCTCTGCCGGTCGCGTCGAACACGACACCCTGATACTCCGAGATGATGGCTTCCAGGCTCTCGAAGTCAAGCTGGGATGTGCTGGCGGCGCCTGAGTGGGCCAGCCACTCGTCCCGTACCCCGGAGAAGTGTGAAGACTCGACGCCCATCACCACCTCGCCGTACATCTGGATAAATCGCAGATACAGGTCGTAGGCGAATGCGGGATTGCCGCTGCGACGCGCGATCCCCTCGGCGACTCCGCGGTTGATGCCGAGATTGAGCACGGTGTCCATCATTCCGGGCATCGATACCGCCGCGCCCGAACGCACTGACACCAGCAGCGGAGATTCGGGGTCGCCCAGGCGCTGGCCGCGCCTGGCTTCGAGGGCGCGTATCGCCAATTCGACCTCACTCCACAAATCTTCGGGCGCCTGCTTTTCACCCCGGAAGTATGCCAGGCACGCCTGGGTAGTAATGGTGAAGCCTTCCGGAATCGGCAGTCCCAGCGAAGTCATCTCCGCCAAGCCGTAGCCCTTGCCGCCAAGAACCTCGCGCGATTCGCCGGCGTAATCGTGGAACGAGCGCACCCATCGATGCCCCGCCTCAGGCTTGGCGCCTTCCTCCTCCGGCGGCGTTTCCGAGTCTTCTTGCGCCAGAGTTACCCTGTTCCTCCGGTGAAATACCCCATTGGGGACAGCCTCCTCTTTTGCTGATGGCACCACATTATACAACATCCGAGCGGACTAGAATTGAACGATGCACCACGGCTTCATATCGGTAACAAACATCGCGTCGGCCCGGCGAAGAGCGCCCTCCGTGCGCTCGGCCACGCGGCCCGCGCGGGCGAGCGTGGAAAAATCGACCGCGCCGAGGTACGCACCGGCCAGGTCGGCAATAGTCATCGTCAAGTCCGCGTCTCTACCGGACCGTCGGCACACCGCCCTATCCGGCCCGCCCTCCAGCTCGATTACCCCATCATTCCACGGGCAAAGCGGATCGCGAATCTCGAGTGTCAGCCGGTCCTCCGTAGCGTAGCCTCTGCCCGCCAGCGCCGCCTCGACGTCCACTATCCTCAGCCAGAACTCCTCGCCGGTCGCACGCCGCAATTGGCGCGGCGCCCGCAGCATCCATGGCAAGGGCGCGTCCATCGGCTGATTGTCCGCCCGAAACGTGTTCATCAGGTCTATGCCGAAACAGAACCGCCACAAAGCGGAGTAGGCCGCGTCCGTAGCCGGGACCAACTCCCCAACGCGCAACTGCTGTCCCCTGCCGTCAAGCCTGTACAGCGCGTAGCCGTCCACGCGACCGGCCTCTTCGTATACAGCGTGGTAAAACGCGCTCGCGCCTTGCCTGAACTCGTCGGTATCGAGCAGCGCCACCTCCCACAACAGGTCGTTGCGGTCGATCATGCCGGGGCGTAAACGACACGCCCTGTCGTAAACTCCCGCGAACGCCCCTGCTGCCTCGAATGGCTCCACGAAGCGAATCTCGCCCCGGGAGTCGTCCTCCAGCGCGAAGGCTGTGTCCTTGCGATCTATGGTCCAGTTCTCCTGGAGCATTGCCATTCCGAAACCGAATCGCCCATAGATTCCGCTCTCAGACGCCCACAGCGCCGCGAGCGGCTGGCCCTCCTCTTTCGCCTCGGTCAGCGCCCGCTCCATCAGTTGCGACATAACCCCACGCCTGCGGTGCGTGGCTTTCGTTGTGACGTCCGATACGCCGGCCAGCGCCAGCCGGCCGCCCGGCACGTTCATGTCGAAGTAGTGACATGTCAACGTTCCCACGATGTCGCCGCGATCGAAGGCAGCAAGGGTCCGCGAATTCGCCCTCTCCACGATGGACGCCTCCAGCCGAACGCTGGCTTCGTCCGTCGGGTCGCCGAACACCCTCCGCGTCGAGAGGATGTAGGCATAGAGCTCGTCCCGTCCAACGGGGCGGGTCTCAAGATCCATGGCAGCTTCCGATCACAGCCGCGTACCCACGCCGCGCTCGATGGCCCTGTCGTACACCGCCTTGGCTGCCGCGACGTCCCAGAGCGCCATGCCCAGCGACTTGAACAACGTGACGTCCCGATCGCTCGTCCGCCCCGGCACACGCCCGGATACCACGTGGCAGAGTTCCCTGACGCGCTCCCACAGCAGCGCGCCGCTCGCCGAAGCCATCATGAACTCACCGCACTCTATGCGGGCTTGGTCCGGGTCGTCCACGACAACTGCGTCGGCGCGCGCGATTGTGGCCTCGTCCAATTCGGTGGCGTAGGGATGCGCGCCGCCCGCGGCGGACACGTGCGTGCCCTCTCGCAGCCACTCGCCTCGGAACACAGGGGTAGTAGAGGTGGTGATGGTGGCCACCACGTCAGCCTCGCGCACCGCCGGCTCCGGCGAGTCGACGGCCTCCACGGCAATGCCGAGCTTCGCCGTCATGCGCTCTGCGAGAGCGGCCCTGTTCCGGGGCGTGGGACTGTGCACGCGGACTAGCTCGATGGGGCGGACGGCGCAGAACGCCTCCAACTGGCTGGCTGCCTGCAGTCCGCTGCCGAGCAGGGCGATGACCGAGGCATCTTCGTTGGCCATGTGCCGCGCCGCCACACCACTGGCCGCTCCGGTGCGAAGTTGACCTAGGCGGTTGGCCTCCATGATGCTGAGAGGGGGACCGCCGTCTACGTCATACACGTAGACGAAAAATCGTCCCGACCCGCCAACGATGGTGTAGGTCTTGAAGCCGCACACACCCAGACCGTAGGCGGCCGCCTGCATCCATGCCTGGTATGCGTCGGGGCTGGCGTAGTCGTGTCCGCGGGGCCTGTTGGCCGCATCGCCAGTGGCCTGCTGCCGCAACACCTGCTCGACTACGGAGATGGCCTCCTCAACGCTGAGGAGACTGTCAACGTCCGCGTCGGTTAGAAAAAGCGTCGTGATGGCACGGCTCGTCATCTTGCCACAGGGGCGTTCGATCAGACTCGAACGGCCACTATACCAAGCCAGTTTCGGGGCACGTACTCCAGGTTCATCTCTTCGAACGTCAGGTGTACTCCGCGCTTCAGCGCGGCGCTAGCCTTTTCCAGGGGGACGCCTGGCATGGTGCCGACAATGAAGTCCTCGAAGTCGCTAATGTCGAGCCAGCCCTCGATGGGAACGTTCACAGTGTCGATTTCCTGCCTCACCACCATGAAACCGTGACCCTCCACCAATTCGCGGTACTGGTCGGCGGTGAGCTGCCTGCGCGACTCGACCTTCGCGGATCTGACCGGAGACAGGCCATAGTCGCGGCGAAGCACCCTGGCGGACTTGAACATCCACTTGCGGTAGAAGCCAAGGGACTCCGGTAGTTGGCCGCCGTCGAAGAACGACGTGTTGAAGGCGAACTTGCCGCCCGGCTTCAGCGACCTCGATATCTCCTGAACGATCATGTCCTTGTCGGGCATGTAGTGTATGGCGTTACAGAAAAACACCGTGTCCACGGACTCCTTCACCGCATCGGAAAACCTCTCCACGCCGCTGTGTACGAAGTCGACGGCCGCGTCGTAGGCGCCCACCAAGTCGTCCATCGCCTGCTTCAGCGCCGCCGCGGACTGGTCGATACCTATGACCATCGAGTCCCGCGCGCCCATCAGCCTCTCCAGGATAAGCTGCGTGACGCCGCCCGTGCCGCAGGCCAGGTCGACGATACGCTGCTCGGAACCGACGTCCGCCATGTCGACCAGGCGCGCGTTCAGCGCGGAGTAAAATTCGTTGCTGGAGAACTTGGTGAAGGTGAATTCTTGACTCGCCATGGGCCTCTCCTTGCGGGGTAACAGGGAGCGCGAACCCCGCGCACTGCGCCACACACGTTCAGGGCGAGCGTGCCCTAAGCATCGGAAGAGACGAACCCTCCAGATGGCGCTTGCCCAAGCAGAGTATACGCCAAAAGTATGTAAAAGGCCAACGCAGGCCACGAATGGAGCCTCTTTCAGATTACCAGGTGCGCCCAGAACCATCTCCCTCGCGAAAACCTGCCCCGGCGCCCAACTCTGACCCTACGGCCATCGCCTTGACGTTGTTGAGCCAGTGTCCCCCTGCCGACTCCCCAACGCACGCCCCGGCCGCGCCCCCTCACCCAAGCCCGACCCTTCCGCTCCCCGGCGCCCCGAAAAACCGTCACTTTCATGCGCCGCCCGTGCTCTGGCCCTGCCACCCAAACGTCCTACAGGCGCCCAACCACTGGCCCACGTCTGCGCAGTTTCTCCCCACCGTTCCCGCCCAATCCCGCAGTCTCGCCACCCCCTCTTGCAATATGCGTACATACGTGCTACCCTCGCCCAGGCGAGGGACAGACCCCGCGGCCCGGAATCCCTACCCCCATTCGGGACAATGCCCCAGGCATCCGTAGGGGCGTCCCTTGCGGGCGCCCTGTGCCAACGGATACACGGCCGGTCGGCCCGTCGACCCCCTGTCCTACTCTGTCACGCGGCGAGACACTTCTGCGCCGAATTGCCCACGCCGGCATTCCAGAATTGCGCAGAACCGTCGGCGCCCCCAGCTAGGAGTCGCACAGAATGTCGCAGAATCTAACAGAATTCGCTTTCCCGCTTTCGCGGGGACAACGGTTGGGCGCCGCCGAGTAACCTGAAACACGGGCCACGAATGGCCGAGACCCGGCCGTAGCCTCCGGCGTGACCCATATGCGGCCGAACTGGAAACGGGACTCGCGTACACGCGGACCGCGTGTCCCAGAACCGCTCGCTTGCCGCCATGATATACTTGCCCGAATCAGCCAGGGCGGTCACCTGGCCGCGAGCGCATCTTCACGAATCAATCCCGCAAGGAGTGGCCACATGACGGTCCTCAGAAGCCTGTTGTTCGTTCCAGGCAATCGCGCCAATATGCTGGAGAGGGCCTCCGGACTTCGCCCGGACGCCTTCATACCCGATATGGAAGACTCCGTGCCCGCCGACGAGAAGAAGAACGCCCGTGACGTCACGGCGTCGTTTCTCCCGCGTCTGCGAGAGTCCGGCGCGCTGGTCGTGCCGAGGGTAAACTCGCTCGATACCGGCCTGCTCGCCGACGACCTCGCCGCGGTGGTTGGCCCCGACATCGACGGCATTTCCGTTGGCAAGATCGACTCGGCGGCGGACATCGCACAGGTCTCCGGCATAATCGAGGAATTGGAGCGCAGCGCGGGCGTGGACGCCGGATCGGTTATGATCATCCCCTGGATCGAGTCCGCGATGGCAATCGTCAACGCCTACGAGATCTGTGCCGCCTCGCCGAGGGTGGTGGGCGTCGCGTTCGGCGCGGAGGACTTCACCAACGACATGGCAATCGAGCGCACGCAGGACGGCGCCGAGGTCGACTACCCGCGCAAGGTCATCTGCATCGCCGCAAGAGCCGCCGGAGTGCTCGCCCTGGATACGCCGTACTTCGGCTTCCGCGACCCGGACGGCCTGCGCGCCAACTCGCTCCAGGCGAGGCGCTACGGCTTCAAGGGCAAGTTCGCGATTCACCCCGCGCAGATAGACATCATTAACGAGGCCTTCTCGCCATCGCCCGAAGAGGTCGAACACGCCCGCCGCGTCGTCGCCGCATTCGAGGAGGCCGAGCGCAACGGAAGGGGTTCCACCTCGCTCGACGGCCAGGTGATAGACGTGCCGGTCGTCCGGCGCGCCCGCCAGCTCCTCGAGCTGGCCGAGAGCGCCCCTGCGAACGACTAGTGAGCGAACGTCGACGCGCCCACACGTAGCCCCGGCCACAATCTGGTAGAATACGGCCATGATTACCGATAAATTCAGGCGCCCGTTTCGCGATCTGCGCATCTCCGTAACCGACAGGTGCAACTTCCGCTGCACATACTGTATGCCGGCTGAGATCTACGGTGAACGCTACCAGTTCCTCCCGAAGTCCCAACTCCTGACGTTCGAAGAAATCGAACGGCTTACGCGCGTGTTCACCGGCCTGGGCGCGAGCAAGGTGCGGCTTACCGGCGGCGAGCCACTGGTGCGCAACGACGTCGAGCATCTCGTCGAGCGGCTGGCGCGCGTGGACGGCGTGGACGACCTGACGATGACGACCAACGCCTATCTCCTGCCACAGAAGGCGCAGGCGCTCAGGGAAGCGGGCCTTGGCAGAGTCACGGTGAGCCTCGACACGCTGGACGACGAGATTTTCCGCCACATGAACGGGCGCGGATTCGGCGTCGACCGCGTGCTGGAGGGCATCGAGGCCGCAGAGCGCGTGGGCTTCCATCCCATCAAAGTGAACAGCGTAGTCCAGCGCGGCGTGAACGACCACACCATCGTCGACCTCGCCCGGTACTTCCGCGAGCGCGGACACATAATGCGCTTCATCGAGTACATGGACGTTGGCACGCTCAACGGCTGGCGCATGGACGACGTCGTGCCCGCGGACGAGATAGTGGCCCTGATAGACGCTGAAATGCCGCTCGTGCCTGTCGAAAGCAACTACACCGGCGAGGTGGCCTCTCGCTACCGCTACGCCGACGGCGAAGGCGAAATCGGCGTGATAGCCTCCGTCACCAAGCCGTTCTGCGGGGACTGCACGCGGCTCAGGTTGTCGCCGGAGGGCCAGATGTTCACCTGCCTCTTCGGCAGCGTTGGCGCCGACCTGCGCGGCCCGCTGCGGGACGGCGCCACCGACGAGGAGCTGGCATCGCTCGCGGGCGGCGTCTGGCGCGTGCGCGAGGACCGATACTCTGAGGAGCGCTCCTCACTCACGGAGGCATTGCGCAGCCGTGAGAAGGTGGAAATGTACAAGATTGGCGGCTAGGCGGCAGCGCCCGACAGCGGGCCCATCCCCCTCAGGCGATGCAGGTCTCACATTGATAGAAATCTACACAGACGGCTCAGCGCTGGACAATCCCGGCCCCGGCGGCTGGGCCGCGATCTTGATTGACGGCTCGGTCACCTCCCAACTCAGCGGCGGAGAGCGACGCACCACCAACAACCGCATGGAGATAACGGCCACCATAAAGGGGCTGGAGGCGGTCCCGGAGGGCGAGTCCGTCAGGATATTCTCCGACAGCCAGTACGTAGTCAACACGATGACCCGCAACTGGAAGCGCAGGGCCAACACGGACCTGTGGGACAAGCTGGACGCAGAGGTCGCGAGGCACGACGTAAAATGGCAGTGGGTGCGGGGCCACGACGGCAATCGCTACAACGAGGAGGCCGACAGGTTGGCGGTGAAGGAAGCGAAGAAGCAAGCCGGCGCCATGTCCCGCCCGCAAGCCAGAGAGACCTCACCGGCGCCAACCGCGACGCCCGCGCCCCAGCCACGACTCACCCACCTGGACGAATCAGGCGCGGCGCGCATGGTCGATGTTGGCGCTAAGCCGGAGACGCAGCGCGTGGCCGTGGCCCGGGGTCACGTGCGGATGGCCGACGCTACCCTTCACCTCATCCGATCCAACGGGTTCGAAAAGGGAGACGTGATCGGCGTCGCCAGGGTCGCCGCTATCATGGCCGCCAAGCAGGTGCCGCAACTGATACCACTGTGCCACGCCATACCGCTCGACGGCGTGGACGTCGGGTTCGCGTTCGATCCCGATGCGGGCCGCGTGAACATCGAGGCGACAGCGCGCACGACGGCAAAGACCGGCGTCGAAATGGAGGCGCTCACTGCGGTCAGCGTCGCGGCCCTTACGATCTACGACATGTGCAAGGCCGTGGACCGCGGAATGCGAATCGAGGGCGTTCGCCTCGTGAGCAAGAGCGGCGGCAGAAGCGGCGACTTCACGGCGGAGTAACCTGGAGTGACGTGGCGTGGCAGAGCCGGGCGCGGAGCCTCTAACGCCCGCCCAGCGTCTCGAGGAAGAACCGGCAAATTGGTAGGCGACTTTCTGGCCCGGCGCTTCAGCCGGGGACCGGATCCTGCCGCGGTCGTCATGGGGCTGGGCAATCCGGGCAAAGAGTACGAGAACACGCGGCACAACGCCGGGTTCTGGTACATGGACCGCCTGGCGTCCGAGCACTCCATCAAGTTCCAGCGGCGCAACCCCCACGCGCTCACCGGCGAGGGCAACGTCGACGGCCTCCGGGTCGCGTTAGCCAAGCCCCGCACCTACGTCAATCTCAGCGGACAGGCGGCCACATACCTGCTCGCGCGGTACAAGGTGCCCCCGTCCTCGCTACTGGTCGTGTACGACGACATCGCCCTGCCTCCCGGCACGCTCAGGCTGCGCCCCAGCGGCAGCGCTGGCGGCCACAACGGTGTTAAGTCGATCATTGCCGCACTGGGCACTCAGGACTTCCCCAGGCTTCGCATAGGTGTCGGCAACGCCGCCCGCGGCGCGGACCGTGTAGGCCACGTCCTCGGCAGGCTGCCCAGGAGTGAACTCGCTGCCGTCGACGACGCCTTGGGGCGGGCAGTGGAATTGCTGCCTTGCCTGCTGACCGAGGGCATCGACACTGCAATGAACCGCTTCAACTGAGGTGGACTGAGTGACAGCCAATGCCCGCGCCCGGCCGCACCGCGCACCTGTCGTCCTGGCATGTGCCGTCGCTCTCGCCGTGTTCGTGGGCGCGGCCTGCTCGCTCGGAATGTCGGAGCCCACGGACCAACCGGCGACCCAAGCCCGGACGGCCTCGCCCGCGCACACACCTGCCGCTTCGCAGGCGTCGGCGCCAACGCCACGGCCGACCTCACCTGCAGGCCCTCCGGTGCAGGCGCTGCCGATACCGCCACACGTGCAGCCGCCGGACCGGGACCTGCACGAGCTCGCGGCACGGTTGCACTCCGACGTCGGGGGCGAACTGGCGCGAACCGCGACGACCACGCCGCGGGCTAAGCAAGTGGGACACACCGACACATTCTGGATAAGCGACGAAGTTGACGACGAGCCAGTCTCATACGCCATCGAGGCCAGCATCGCAGTCGTGACCGAACACGCCTACTGGTACGTAGACGTCAACGCCGACATCCCGACAGTTGCGTTGTCCAGGGCGGCGGCCGAATTCGAGGAGCGGGTTCATCCGCTGCTGACGAACGCCACAGGCGACGTCTGGAACCCCGGCGTCGACAACGACCCCCGCTTTACGGTGCTGCACACGCCGCTCGTCTCGGCCGCGGGCTACTTCGGTTCGCGCGACGAGTACACGAAGGCGACCCATCCACGGAGCAACGAGCGCGAGATGATCTACATGAACTCGTCGATCGAACCCGGCGCCGAGGTGTACATGGGTGTGCTGACCCACGAGTTCCAACACGCCGTGAGCTGGAACCAGGACGGCGGCGAGGAGTCCTGGATTAACGAAGGGCTGGCCGAATACGCTACCCACCAGGCAGGCTACGCCGCATCGTTCGTGGAGAGGTTTCTTCGGTCACCGGAAACGCAGCTAAACTTCTGGCCCAACTCAGGGAGAGCCACCGTGCCCCACTACGGGGCCGCCGAGCTGTTCGTCAACTACCTGGCCGACCACTACGGCGGATTCCACGGCGTCGGGCGAATGTACCGGCTTGCCCAGGACGGCGAGGAGGGCGTTGACGCGTACATGGGCCAGTTTGGCCTGCGCTTCGAGGACGTGTTCCGAAATTGGGTTGTCGCCAACTACCTCGACGACAACGGCATCTACGGCTACCCCTCCCGCGACGTCCGCACGCAGAGAGTGTCCTCCGTTTCCGGATTCGGCGACCGCGAGGGGACGCTCGCCCAGTTCTCGACCCGCTACTTCGACCTGCGTCCCGGTGATGGAGCGGCGCGCATACGGTTCGAGGGACAACCCACCGTGCGGCAGACGGCGACGGACTGCCGCAGCGGGAGCCGCTGCTGGTGGAGCAACCGCGGGGACTCGGTGGACACGACGCTTACGCGGGAGTTCGACCTGACAGGGCTGGAATCCGCGACGCTTGAATTCTGGGCGTGGTTCGACATCGAGGAAGGGTGGGACTACGCCTACGTCCAGGTCTCGGCTGACGGTGGGCAAACGTGGTCCATACTCAAAGGCGCCCACAGCACCTCGACCGACCCCGTCGGCAACAGCTACGGCCCCGGCTACACCGGCTCGAGCGCCGGCTGGGTCAGGGAAGAGCTGGACCTGACGCCCTACACGGGAGGCAATGTGCTGGTGCGATTCGAGTACGTGACAGACGACGCGGTATACCTCGACGGGCTGCTCATCGACGACCTGAGCGTATCCGAGCTGGGCTACCATGACGACGCCGAGCGGGAAGGCGCGTGGGACGCGCGGGGATTCGCTCTAATCGACAACACCCTGCCACAGTCGTACATGGTGCAGATTGTCGAGATTCCGGCGCTGGGCACGGCCATCGTCCGGCAGTTGCCGTTGGACGCGGATCGAACCGGAGAAGCCGTGGTTAGCGGCTTCGGGTCGCGAATTGAGCGGGCGATCGTAGTCGTGTCGCCGTCCACGCGCCACACCCACCAGCGCGCGAGCTTCCGCCTCACCGTCGAACCCGCCCAGTGAGGGCTTCACCCCCATCCTAACCTTCCCACTGCGAGGGGGGAAGGGACATATGGAGGGGAGGAAAGCGGTGTGCCGTTAGGAGCCGTTCCCCTCGCGCAGTGCGTCGAGCACCGCCGCCGGGTTCATCGGCAGGCTGGTCAGCCTGGACCCCGTCGCTCGGTAGATGGCGTTGGCGATGGCCGCCATTGGCGGTACTATGCTCACCTCGCCCACTCCCCTGACGCCGAACGGGTGTAGCGGGTTCGCCACCTCCACTATAACGGTGTCGATCATGGGAAGGTCCAGCGACGTCGGCATCCGGTAATCCAAGAAGGTCGCGTTCTGCATCCGGCCGTCGTCGCCCATGAAATACTCTTCGTTGAGCGCCCAGCCTATTCCCTGCACTACGCCACCCTGGATCTGTCCCTCGACGTAGCTGGGGTGAACGGCCTTGCCGGCGTCCTGCAACGCGGTGTAGCGCAGTATGGTCACCTTCCCGGTGTCCGGGTCGACTTCCACGTCCACCACGTGCGTGGCGAACGCGCTGCCGGCGCCCTTGGGGTCGAGGTTCGCGCTGCCTACAACAGGTCCGCCTGTGTCCGGCAGCAGCCCGGCGAGCTGGCTGAAGTTCATGCTGAGCTCGGAGTCGGACTGGTGCCTGAACACGCCGTCCTCCAGGTCCACCTGGTCCGGTGTGGTCTCCCACAGCAGCGCGGCCCGCTCTATCATCTGGCGCTTCACGTCCATCGCCGCCTCGTAGCACGCCCACCCCGTCTTGAACGCCACCCCGCTGCCGCCGGTCATCGAGGTGTAGCCTATCGAGTCGGTGTCGCCCACCAGCGGGTTCACGTCCTCCACGGGGATGCCAAGCACCTCCGCGAACTGCTGGGCCGACGCGGGTCTGCTGCCGCCGATGTCCACCGAGCCGATGGTCAGGTTGACCGTGCCGTTGTAATTGACGTTAGCGGTGGCGCAGGCAGCGCCTGCGCCGTTGACCCAGAAGCCAGATGCGACGCCGCGCCCGCGGTACGGGCCGGACAGGTCGGCGCCGTAGTGGTCGTGGTCCCTGGCCGCCTGGGCGGTCTCGACGCAACCGATGACCGGATTGACCAGACCATTGGCCCGCCGCGTGCCCTCCTTAGCGCCGTTGACGATGCGGAACTCCAGCGGGTCTATGGACAGCTTCTCGCAAAGCTCGTCCACAACCGTCTCGGCGGCGAACGCCGCTCCTGGCGCGCCAGGCGCGCGGTAGGCGGTGGTCTTGGGCTTGTTGTTAACGACGTCAAATCCGTCGATGAGGATGTTGTCTACGTTGTATGGAGAGAATATGCACATGGAGGCCGCACCCACGGGTGATCCGGGGAATGCGCCGGCCTCGTACATCAGCTCCGCCTGCGCCCCGGTCAGCCGTCCGTCGCTGGTGGCGCCCATCTTGACCTTCATGTACGAGCCGGACGTCGGCCCCGAACCCTCGAGCACGTCCGCCCGGCTCATCGTGACCTTCACCGGCTGCCCGGACAGCTTTGACAGCACGGCGGCCACCGGCTCGACGTAAATTGTCGTCTTGCCGCCGAAGCCCCCGCCAATCTCCATCGGCACCACCTTGACGTCCGAGTAGGGTATGCCGAGCACGCCCGCTGTGCGGTCCCTGATGGCGAAATGCCCCTGCGAGCTGCACCAGATGGTCAGCCGGTTGTTCGACGAGGTCCACCACGCGGTGGCGGTGTGCGGCTCGATGTAGCCCTGATGGACTGTCTTGGTGCGGTACTCCCGCTCGACGATAACGTCCGCCTTGCGAAAGCCCTCTTCGATGTCACCCTGCTGAAGCTGGCTGTGGCTCGCCACGTTGCCGATGTACTTCTCGTGGAGCTGGGGCGCGTCGGTAGCCATCGCGGCCTCTACGTCCGTGACGGCTGGCAGCACCTCGTACTCGACGTCGATGAGCGCGAGCGCCTCCTCCGCGGCATGGGCGCTGGTCGCCGCAAGCCCGGCGACGGCGTGCCCCTTGTACAGGGCCTTCTCGCCAGCGAGAACGTTGTTGCTAAGCTCCCTGCCGTTCGGCTTCGGGCCCGGCCCCATGGCCACAGGGCCGTTGGGAAGCGTGGGCAAATCGGCGCTCGTCACCACCGCTCTCACCTCGGGATGCGCCCGCGCCCGGCTGGTGTCTATCTTGATAATCTTCGCGTGGGCGTGGGGGCTTCGCAGCACCTTGCCATGCAGCAGCCCCGGCAGGTCCACGTCGGCGCCGTACAGCGCTTTGCCGGTCACCTTGTCGTAACCGTCGTGTCGTATTGGGCGCTTGCCGACAACGTTGAATTCCTGGTTGGAAAGCACGATGTTGGATGTCATTGGGGAATCACCTCCGGGCGAACGGGCTTGGGTGCCCACATTGTAGCACAAAGCCTAATGGGGTCTAACTGAGCTTGGCAATAGCAGCTCTTGGATGGTATACTTGCCGCCGCCTACGACACGAGGCGGAAAGTTGAGGATGAAACGTTGGAACAAAACGGTTGGCCCGAATGCCAGGACTGCGGCCAAGGCAGCCTTCTGCCGCTGAGTGACTTTGGAAGCCAGGGAGCGCCCATCCACTACAAGGCATGGGTGTGCAGCAACCCCACCTGCGGATTCAACATCAAGATCCGCAACGGCGACGTTTACCTCAACGAGCCTATCGCCAGCGGAGCGATGCACGCTCCCAGGATGCGATAGCCTCCCCACACCCAGCGCGGGCAAACCGGACCCACGTTGTACAGTCCTTCGGCGGCGATGCGCCGCCGAAGGCTAGAGCGGTTCGACTATGGAAGAACGTAACCCAGGCTCCCCGCGCCCACGCCGCCTGCCCACGCTCGTAACCGCCCTCGGTGTTGCAATGCTCGCCGTAGGCGCGCTTCTTCTCGCCGCGGTCGGCGCCTACTACGCCCTGGGGCTTTACTCCACGTCCCAACTGGACAACCTCAACGCTTCGTTTGGAGGCCCGCCCTCGCTGCCGCCAATCATCGCAAGCGTCGCCCGCGCGAGCGAGAGTGAGTCGGAGAGTTCCCTCGGCATCACCGCTCCGGACCCGCCACGCCCGCAGACCCAACTCCCGCTGTATCCCTACCTTGACACGACTGCGCCGGTCGGCAGCTTCGTCGCGCCCTCTCGGTCAGACATCCAGACCGAGATTTCCGCCGCGCCCGACGCCGCGCCCGTAGGATTCGCCGGAGTGCGCAGCTACGCCTCGTTCCCAACGACACAGATCCACCCGAAGTACTGGCATCAGCCGATGTGGGCCGGCGCCGACGTGTATACTGCCCTCGACTCCAGCGCGACCAAGGGATTCATTCCAGCGTCCGAGTTGGAGAGCATGTCGAAGGGGTCCAACGCCCCGGCGCTGAGGTTGGCAATTCCGGCCATAGGCGTCTACTCCGACGTCAGCGAGCTGGCCCTGCTCGACCTCGGCGACAGACGCAGATACGAGACGCCGAACCAGGTGGTCGGCCACATACCAGGCACGGCAAATCCGGGCGAGCTTGGCAACGGCTGGTTTTTCGGCCACCTCGAAAGCCCGGTGGCGGGCGAGGGGAACGTTTTCAAGCGTCTCCCCGACATCGCCCGGCTGCTCACCAACGGCGATCCCGTCTACGTCAACGTTGACAGTGACAGCGGTGTGTATCTGTACCAGGTCGTCGAGTCCCGTGTCGTACACCACTCCGAACTGCGGTTGTACGACTCCACCGACTCGACCATCACTCTCGTTACCTGCGCCAACCGGCCCATGTACGACTATCGCCAGGTAGTTACGGCCAATCTGGTGGGCTTCCGGCCCGAGGCGGAGCTGAACTAGCCCAACCTCACAGAACTTGGCACGGTGTACGCGTCAGCAGGGTCACCGGCCCACCGCTGACAGCGGTAGGTTTCCTTCAAATCATCCCTTCCCCCTCGTAGGGGGGTTAGGATGGGGGTGACGAACGAGGCGCAACAGTCTTGATCTCTCAAAACTCACCATTGTCACCGGGTCACCGGATGCACCCTCAGCTCGTTCCTCATCGTGGTGATGAATCTCTTGGCGGGTGTGGACAACGCCTTGCCCTCCAGAGCCACGATTCCACCCTGGTCGACGGGCAGCAGGTTAGCCAGGCTTATCACGCCCAGGTCACGCTCGTCCTCCGGCTCGATCGCCAGCCGCGGCCCCACCGATACGCCCATGCCGAGCGCCACGTACTTCTTGATCATGTCCATGCTGTCCAGCTCGAGCAACACCTCGTAGTCGAGCGCGCGGCGAGTCAGCTCCCTCTCCAGAAACTCTCTCGTCTGCGACTCTCCACCCATCAGGATGAGCGGATACGGCGCTAGCTGCGCGAGCGACGCCAGTTCCTCTGAGAGCAGCGGATGATCCTTCGGCGCGATCAGCACGTTCTCGTAGACGAAAAGCCCCTCAAACGCCAGGTCGTCGCTCCTCTCGGCGTGCTGCACGATCCCCATGTCCACCTCGCCGTCTCGCACCATCTGGAGCACGGCCGGCCTGGTGCCAGACCGCACGCGCAGGTGCGCGTGCGGATACAGGTCGAGGTAGGCACTGACGACCCTCAGCAGCGTGTGCGGGATGATGTCGGGCGTGGAAGCGATGGACACCGGCCCGGCCGACTCCGCCGTCGAGGTGAGCGTGGCGAGGGAGTCTATCCCCTCCACCAGCGGCATTGCCAGCTCCGCCAGCTTCTCGCCCGCGAGCGTCAGCATGATCGGGCGCTTCAGACGGTCGAACAGCGTCATGCCCAACTCCGCCTCCAGCCTGCGCACGTGGCTGGTCACCGTCGGCTGGCCCAGGTCCAGCCGCTCCGCCGCCTTCGACATGCTTCTCATCTGTGCCGCCAAGCAAAAGCTCCTCAGCTCCCTCAGTTCCATGTCCGTACCCCTCTCAACAAATACTATTGCGAACCGCCATTATCATTATAGTGTTACATATCTTCACGAGATACTGTGTTCGGTCATACAATTCACATAGCAGAACGAATTGCGGCGAGTCAGCGACAAGGGGATGATCCCCAAAGGAGGAACACATGCTGCTCAAGAGATTTGTAGATTTGGTTCGCCAGGCGAAGCAGCCGGCCGGATTCGATGGCTACCTGAACAGTATCCACCAGCGCGGCCTGCCGGGAGAACCGACGTACGAAGAGGCCAGGAAGGACTTTTCCAACGCCGCGAAGCAGGAGGCGGGCTACACACTCCGCTAGCGTGGGGCCCCGGACTCCGGCTACCCGATAGCTTCCAAGCCCGGCCAACATGAAGAGCAGGGGCGCTCCGCGTAATGCGGAGCGCCCCTGTCATTTCGAGCGCAGCCAAGAAATCTGGACCGGGCCCCCTATTGGCTTGTTGGGCACGTTGGGCCGTGCTAACCTCTACCTGAAACCGACACTGGCAGATTGGTGAATGCGTTGCTCAGAGGCCTGTTCGGCAGAGACAAAGAGAAGGACAAGCAGAGGACGGAATCAGCCCTCTCGAAGACCCGTCGCTCGTGGTTCGGCCAGGTGGCGACGATTTTCCGGCGCTCCGGCATCGACGACGACCTCTGGGAAGAGCTGGAGGAGACGCTCATCCTCGGCGACGTGGGCGTCGCAACCACGCAGAAGATTCTCGACAGGCTCCGCGCACGGGTCAGGCAGGACTCCGTTTCGGACCCCGCGGAGGCCTTCGAACTGCTCAAGCAGGAGATCGTGACGCTGCTTCACGCCAATGGCGACGCGCAGCCTATGGAGGTCGAGAAACCGCCCTTGGTCCTACTTACAGTCGGTGTGAACGGCGTGGGCAAAACCACCAGCATCGCCAAGCTCGCCAGCGCCTTCCAAGAGGACGGCCGCAGCGTGCTGCTCGGCGCCGCCGACACCTTTCGCGCCGCCGCCATAGACCAACTGCAGGTGTGGGGCCGCCGGCTGGACATCGACGTCGTAGCCCACAGGCCTGGCGCCGACCCGGCGTCCGTCGCGTTCGATACTCTTAGCGCCGCCAGGGCCCGCGGCATTGACGTGGTGATCATCGACACGGCGGGCCGCCTGCACACCAAATCCAACCTCATGGAGGAGCTGAAGAAGATCCGGCGGGCGCTCTCACGCCAGATCGGCGAGGAGTCCCAGCGCGTCCTGCTCACCCTGGACGCCACCACCGGCCAGAACGGGCTGTACCAGGCGCGGGCATTCGTCGACGCCGTCAAGTGCGACGGCGTGTTCCTCGCCAAGCTCGACGGCACCGCCAAAGGCGGCATTGCCATCGCCATCGCCGACGAACTCGGTCTGCCGGTGCTTTACGTTGGCACCGGCGAAAGCCCCGCCGACGTCGCCGCGTTCGACCCACAAGCCTTCGCCGACGGCCTGTTTTCCGACTGACGCCGCCCCCCTACGAGCGGAACGTCGCGATGCGACGCGGCGTCAGCGCAAACGCCACCACTCCCGGCGGGTTGTCGCGATAAGACTCGGCGAACTCCCTCCCTTCCTCCTCCCCGTAGTAGCGCAGCGCCATGCCCAGCACGAACTCGTACAGCTGCCCCTCGACCTCCCGCACCGGGCCATCCATCGTCACCGCCGCGTACGGCGGCTCTCGCCAGTCGACGCAAAGGCTCGCGTGCGGGTTCCGCTCCAGGTTGCGCCACTTCAGCGTGTCGCGGCCGGTGAACATGTAGGCCTCTCCGTCCTTCCATGCGTACCAGATAGGCGTCGCCCTCGGCCGGCCCTCCGCGTCAAGGGTCGTAATCACGCCCACCAGAGGGCGCGCCAGAAACTCGTCGATCTCGTCTCTCGTCATCGCGGATGCGTCTCCTCAGATCGGGTGTGGAGGTAGCTTACCACAAGCCACGCGACCCGAACTCTACGGGAAGTTGCCGCAGTCATTGCAATCGCTTGGACTAGGTTTCAAGACTAGGGCAAATACCAAGCCTGCCCCAGTCTGTTTTCCGCCCGCGCCGACACCAAGCCTGGGATTCGCCACCCCCATTGATTCCTCCGCACATACGTGCTACTCTCCTCTCCATGACAAACCCACACCGCCGTCCGATGCCCACCCACACCGCCGCTGGCGCCTCCAGCCAACTGTTCCATTGCCGCTGCATTTCCGGCCCTTTCAACCCTGAAACCACCCCATTCGTCACTCCCAACGGCCCAGACGGCCCGCGCCCCCAGCTATGAAGTGGCACAGAATGGAACAGTTCGGAACACCTTTAGGCGAAATCACCTCTCTCGGGCGGGCTCCGGCCCAGTCTCGACCTCCATTTCTGCTGAACAGGCGTTGGCTCGATTCCGGCTCTCCAAACCGGCGTGCCCTCCCCAACCACCCCATCACCTGCCCTGATTTGCGTATATAATTGAACCATGCTCGATGCTCTCTCGTGGCTGCTCGCGGTCCAGGTCATCGGCCTGGCCGCGTTCCCGCTCGCCTACTTCCTGTTTCCACGGCTCGCCGACAGGGGCTACAGCCTCAGCAAGCCCCTCGGCATCGTTCTGGTGGCGTACCTGTCCTGGGCGCTCAGCCAGGCGCGGGTCCTTCCAAGCACCGGCGCCACCATCGCGGTGCTGGTGCTGGTCCTGATGACCCTGTCGAGCTGGTTAGCCTGGAGGCAACGCCACGAGCTGTTCGACTTCGTTTCGCGCGAGCGCGCTTCCATCGTCGCGGCAGAGGCGCTGTTCCTGAGCGTGTTCGCCGCGTGGGCCATCTTCCGCGCCTTCGACCCCTCAATCGATCACACCGAGCAGCCGATGGACCTGATGTTCCTGAACGCCTCTATGCGCACCGAGACCGGGACGCCGGAGGACCTTTGGCTGAGCGGCCAGCCGGTGAGCTACTACTACTTCGGCTACTGGACGATGGGGACGCTCGCCCAGCTTACCGGCGTTACGTCCGCCGTGGCGTACAACCTCGCGATGGCCCTCGTCCCCGCGCTCGCGGCGCTTGGCGTCGCCGGCGTGGCCTACAACCTCGTACGGGCCGACTCTAACCGCCTGTCCGCCGCGCTCGCCGGCGGAGGCGTCGCGGCCCTGCTCCTCGTCTTCGCGGGCAACCTCATGGGCGTCTTCGAGTTCATGCACGCCAACGCGGTCGGCTCGGAGCGATTCTGGGACTGGCTCGCCATCGACGGGTTGGCATGGCCAATCGAAAACACCACCCAGTCGTGGCGACCCGAAGAGAACTGGTGGTGGTTCCGCGCCACCCGCGTGATAAACACCTTCACCGAGACCGGCGGCGGCATCGACTACACGATCCAGGAGTTCCCATTCTTCAGCTTCATGCTGGGAGACCTCCACCCACACGTCATGTCGCTGCCGCCGGTGGCGCTGTTCCTCGGAGCGGCGCTGAACTTCTGGCTCACGCCCTACCCCGGCCTGTTCTGGCGTCACTGGCGGAGCGCGCTGGAGATTACTGTCCTCGGCTTTCTGCTGGGAGCGTTGGCTTTCACCAACACTTGGGATCTTCCGGTGTTCTGGGCGCTCATCGCGTGCGCGGCGCTGGTGAGGGCCTACGCCTCCGGGCTGGGCCTGTCCCGGCCCGCGGTGCTGAGCGCAATGGCATCGGCACTGGTGGTGCTGGCGCTGGCCCTGTTGCTCTTCCTCCCCTACTACCTCACGTTCAGGGCCGGCGTCAACGGAATCGGCGCGGTGTCTTGGGCGTCGTCACGGCCCGTACATCTGCTGACCATCTGGGCGCCACTGCTGGTCGGCGTCGCGCCGATGGTTGTCGTGCTGTTTTGGCGGACGACGCTGACCACGGACTGGGCCCGCATGACCGCTGCGGCGTTGTTTGCGGCGCTCGCCCCGTTCATCGTGTGGGCCGTGCTCTACCTCGCCGGCGACGGAGGCCTCGGCGGAATCGCGGGCCGATTCATTCACGTGCTGCCGTTCGCGGCGCTCGCCGCAATGGCGGTATACTCTACCCTCTGGCTCGCGCGGGAGAACAGCGGCGGCGCCGCGGCATTCGCCATGCTGGCCGCCGCGTTCGGAATGCTGCTGATAATGGGACCGGAATTGCTGTACGTGGACGACTCTTTCGGTTCGCCCAGCGAGCGTATGAACACGGTCTTCAAGCTCTACTACCAGGCTTGGATGATTCTTGCAACGATTTCGGGATTCGCAATATACTTTTGGGTATCGCTCCGAGCCGGGCAGCGCCCGGGAAAGCGCGCGCTGGCGACGCTGTGGGCGTGCGTGTTCGCCGCGCTGCTGCTGGGCGCGCTCTACTACTCGCCAGCCGCCGCCGCCAGCAAGGCCGGCCCACCGGGCGGACAGCCCACGCTGGACGGGTTGGCCTACCTGCGCTATGGCAGCTCGGCGGAATTCGAGGCAATAGAATACCTGCGGGAGAAAGGCGGAGACTCGGTTATGCTGGAGGCTGTGGGCGAATGGCACGACGCAGGGCTGATTTCGCGCGCCGCGGGCGTGCCGACGCCGCTGAACTGGCCCGGCCACCAGGCGCAGTGGCGAGGGGCATCACCGCTCATCACAGAGAGGGACGTCGACATAGAGCTTGCTTATAGGACGCTGGACGCCTCCGTTGCGCGGGGCATCCTCGACAAGTACGGCGTGGAGTTCGTATTCGTGGGTCAGAGGGAGCGGGACAAGTACGGCGAGGAGGGCGCCGCGAAGTTTGCAGAGTTCATGGACGTCGCTTTCAGCCAGGGCGGTGTCACCATCTACCGACTTCCACATGGAGATCGCTAACGCCGCGTGCGGCTAGGCGTTACACAGTCAAGGTCTAAACGACAGGGATTCGCTTGATACACGACAGTAGCACAGACGGCGAGCCGACCACGCCGCGGCAGGATGGGGCGCCGGAGGGACGCGATCCGGATGATACACCGCGGGCGGGTGAGTTCGACGAGGTGAGCGTGGCGGGGGGCGACGACGCGCGGCAGGGCGAGGCCGCTCTCTCCGAGGTAGCACCGTCGGACGAGAGCGCGGCATCCGCCAGCGATGCGCCAGAGAGCGAACCGGACGCGGTATTGACTGCGCAGGAGCCGACCGCGGCCACGCCGACGGTGAGGTGGTGGGAGCTCGCCGCCTACGCCGCGCTGCTGCTCGCGGCCGCCGCCAGCCGGCTGTGGGACCTCGGTTCGCGGGCGATACACCACGACGAGAGCCTCCACGCCTACTACTCGTGGATCCTTTCCAACGGCTCCGGCTATACGCACGACCCGATGATGCACGGACCTTTCCAGTTCGAGGCGACCGCCGCGGTGTTCCTGGTGCTGGGCGACAGCGACTACACGTCTCGCCTTATCTACGCCGTGGCCGGCGTCGCGCTGGTCGCGATGCCCTTCCTGCTGCGCCGGCACATGGGCAGGCTGGGCGCCCTGTTCGCGTCCGCCATGCTGGCAGCTTCCCCGGCGATGCTGTATTTCAGCCGCTTCTCGCGCAACGACATACTCATGGCCGTATGGACGCTCGGTCTTGTGGCTTGCGCCTGGCGCTACATAGACGAAGGCAAGAACCGCTATCTCTACGCCGCGGCCGCCCTGCTGGCCCTGGCCTTCGCCACTAAGGAGACGGCGTACATAGTCTCTGCCATCTTCGGCATGTTCCTGCTCGCCAGGCTCGTGCTGCCGGGGCTCGCGCACGTCGAAGTGCCCACCGCGGACGGCCGTACGCCCACGCCGCGCGCGCTGTGGACTCTCGTCCGGGGAATCTGGCGCGCCATCTGGCAGTCTCGCTGTGGGTTGCGCACACGCGAGGGAACGCTGCTGGTGCTACTGGCGACGCTGACGCTGCCGCAGTGGGCCGCGACTGCCGGGCTGTTGCAGGGCACGCGGCTGCTGCATGGCAGCGGCCTGGTGCTCGCCAGCCCGGTGGGGTCTCCCGCCATCGGCGCTCCGACCGGCGGCGGCCTGGTTATTGCCGCACTGCTGGTCGCGGCGATGCTGGGGGCATCGATATACGCGGGCGTCCGGTGGAGGTGGCCCATCTGGTGGCGCTGCGCGGCCATCTTCTACCTGATTTGGATGCTAATGTACTCCACGTTCCTGACCAACCCGGGCGGCCTCCTCAGCGGAGTCTGGAGGTCGCTGGGATACTGGATAGTGCAGCAGGATGTGGCGCGAGGCAACCAGCCCTCGCACTACTACTTCGTCATCACGTCGCTCTACGAGTTCCTGCCGCTGCTGCTGGCCCTGGTGGCCGGCGCGTACTGGCTCTTCCGCCTGCTCAGGGGCGTGTTTGGCGATGAGGAGTACGACTTTCGCCGCGAGGCGTTCACCTGGTTCCTGCTCCTATGGTCGGTCGCGACGTTCGGAGCCTACACCGTCGCCAGCGAGAAGATGCCCTGGCTGTTGGTGAACGTGACCCTGCCGCTGATCCTCGTCGCGGGCAAGTTCCTGGGCGAGGTGGTCGAGGCTATCGACTGGCGATGGCTGGTGCGCAGCGGCGCGGTGACCCTGGCCGTCAGCGTGCCGCTGGCGCTGTGGCTGCTCTGGCAGCTCGCCTTCTTCGACGTCGGCGAAGGCTCGGCTTCCGGCCCGGTCGCGCTCGCGCTGATTGTCGCGGGGCTTTTCGCCCTGGCGGCAGTGGGCGCCTTCTTCGCCAGGCGATACGGATGGCGCGCGTCCGCCACGTTTGCGCTACTGCCCCTGGTCACGGTGCTGCTGGTGCTAACGGTGCGCACGGGCGCGCGCGCGGCCTACGACAACGGCGACGTGCCGGTGGAGATGCTGGTGTACACGCAAACGTCCCCCGACATACCCCGGCTGCTAGGCGAGCTGGAGCGCGCCGGTGTAGGCGAGACCATCGCCATCGACACCACCAGCGGGTTCAGTTGGCCGTGGGTGTGGTACCTGCGAGGCCGCGAGAGGGTGAACTACGTCGCGTTCGAACCGGACCAGATGGACGGGCCGGACAAGCCGCCCGTCGTGGTCGTTCACCGCAACAACCGGACCCAGGTCAACGACACCCTCCAGTCCGCCGACTACCGCGAGGCGCAGCGCGTCCGCCATCGCTGGTGGTTCCCCGAGACGACCTACCGAGGACTTACACCCGGCAAGATCATCGACTCGCTCACGGACAGGGAGGCGTGGCGCAGGGCTATGGACTACTTCATGCACCGGAAGGGCGTGCGAGACCAGTTGGGCAGCGAGGATTCCTACTTGTACGTGGCCCGCGATCTGCCCATCGAGTACAGGGCGGAGCAGTAGCCACCCCATGCTGAGCAATGGCAAGCTGTGGATAGGACTGGGCCTGAGCGTCGTGCTCCTCGGCATCTTCCTGCTTACCGTCGACCTGCGCCGCCTGTGGAGCGAGCTGGCCGGCGCGAACTACTGGTACCTCGGACCCGCCGTGACCATGTACTTCGTTTCGCTTCTCATCCGCACCCTCCGATGGAAGCTGATGCTCGGCCACATCCGAAGCATTCCGGCGCGCCGGCTATTCCCGGTGGTGGTCGTAGGATACATGGCCAACAACTTGCTGCCCATGCGACTGGGCGAGCTGGTGCGCAGCTACTACGTCGGGGAACGCGAGCACATCAGCAAGACGTCGGCGCTTGTGACTGTTCTGATCGAGCGCGTCATGGACGCCCTGACGCTGCTCTTCTTCATCGCCGCCATCGCCGCTGTCGTGCCGTTGTCGGGCGTCGTCGAGGCGATGGGTGAGAGCGCGAGAATAGCCTGGCCGCTGTTCGTCGCCGGCCTCGGCGCGCTGTTCATCGGCGCGTTCGGCGCGCTGCTGTTGTTCGCGTTCCAGCCGGCGCGGACGCGGGCGCTCGGCCTGGCCGTCATCCGGCCCCTGCCGGCCCGTGTCGCCGCCAGGCTGGAGGGTCTGCTGGACATGTTCATGGTCGGACTTCTGCCCCTACGCAGCCCGCAAAAGCTGGCCGGGCTCTTCGCGCTATCGGTGCCTATATGGCTGTTCGAGGCGGGGCTGTTCTTCTTCGTGGGGTTCTCGTTCGGACTCGACGGCCTCTACTCCAACCTCGCCGACCTGGCGATTGCCGTGGTGTTGGTCACCGCGGTAGCCAACATCGGCAGCTCCATCCCGTCCGCGCCCGGTGGCATCGGCCTGTTCGAGATTCTCGCGAGGGAGACGCTCGTGCTTCTTCCGCTGGCCATGGTGGACAAGTCGACCGCGGCGGGCTTCGCCGCCGTCTCGCACTTCGCCCTGCTCATACCGACCATCGTGCTCGGCCAGGTGTACCTGTGGACTAGCAACGTCACGCTGCACAGGCTGTCCCGCGGCGGCGCTGCCACTGCGCGCGACGCCGCGGGCGCGAGCGTTTCCGCCGGGCCTGACGAGGACGCCGCACGATGAGGGTGGGCATCATCGGCGCCGGGGCCGCAGGACTCGCCGCCGCCTATCGGCTTGGCCGGAACGGCCACGTCGCCGAAGTGTTCGAACGCGCCCCCTTCCTGGGCGGCCAGGCCTCCACTTTCGACGTGGGCGGCGCGAGACTCGAGCGCGGCTACCATCACTGGTTCACCAACGACACCGA
The DNA here is from genome assembly GCA_951812395.1 of uncultured Dehalococcoidia bacterium. GTDB lineage: Bacteria > Chloroflexota > Dehalococcoidia > Lucifugimonadales > CATOSD01 > CATOSD01. The sequence goes on along the minus strand of CATOSD010000002.1, from coordinate 556,541 downwards.
CATTATCGAGCTAGTCCAGGAGTTAGGTCTGGGCCACCAGATACGGTGGATCGATTCAACCGTAGGCACGCTGCACGACGGGCGAATCTACGATTTCGTAACGCCCATGGACCTGCTCAGGTTTACGCCGCTGAGCCTGGCCGACCGGTTCCGCCTGGGCCTGGTGACGCTGTACCTGCAGCGCAAGAGGGACTGGCGCGGCTACGAGAACGTCACCGCGGACGCCTGGCTGCGCAAGTACGCGGGACGGCGGCCATACGAGGTGTTCTGGGGACCCATGCTGCGCGGCAAGTTCGGCGAGGCCCACTACGCCGAAATCGGCATGCCTTGGGTGTGGGGCAAAGTGCAGACGCGAGTCGCGTCGCGGGGAAAGGGCATGGTGAAGGAGAAGCTTGGCTACCCTATCGGCAGCTTTGCCGAGATCTTCGAGGTGCTGGCGCAGCGAGTCGAGGAGCAGCGCGGAGCCGTCACTCTGTCCGCATCCGTCGACCGCGTCGTCGTCGAGGACGGAGTGGCGCGCGGCTTGGACGCGACGGTCCGCGGCGCGTCGGCCCAGCGACGGGAGTATGACGCCGTGATTGCCACCACGCCGTCGTACATCTTCCCGCGCATTGCCCCCGGACTGCCGCAGGACTACCTGGACCGGCTGGCGGGGGTGGACTACATGGCCGCCGTGCTCATCGTGCTTGTGCTGCGCAGGCCGCTGTCCCGGGTGTACTGGCTGAACGTCGCCGACCGGTCGATTCCGTTCGTTGGCGTGATAGAGCACACCAACCTGATTGGCCCGGAGCACTACGGCGGCAACCACGTGGTCTACCTTTCCAACTACCTGACCACCGACGACCCCATGTACCGAATGAGCCACGACGAGCTGATGGAGGCGTACCTGCCCCACCTTCGCAAGATAAACCCGGAATTCGACCCCTCGTGGGTGATCGAGAGCTACCACCACCGCGTCGACGCCGCGCAGCCAATCATCGGCGTCGACTACTCGTCCCGCATACCCTCACACCGCACGCCGATAGATCGGCTGTACCTGGCGAACACAACGCAGATATACCCCGAGGACCGTGGCACCAACTACAGCGTGCGCATGGGCAACACGGTCGCCGACATGGTGATGGAAGACCTCAGGTAGCCCCTACCAGCCCACGGCGAAGCCATCCGCCCGCGGCTCGCTTCCTCCGCGCAGCACGCCCGTCTCGGGGTCGCGCTCGATGACCTGTCCACTGCCGAACAGAAGGCCGTGGGGCTGCTGGACAAACACGCGGTGGCCGCGGGACGCAAGCCCCCGGATGGCGTCCGCGGGCGCGATGCTCTCGACGGCCACCCCCTGCCCAAGCTGGACGCTGAACCGCGGCGCGTCCAGCGCGGCCTGAGGGTCCAACCTGAAGTCCACCATGTTCACAAGCGTCTGCAGGTGCCCCTGCGCCTGCTGCATCGCCCCCATCACACCAAAGCACAGCCACAGCTCGTCTTCTCTCGTCGCCATTCCTGGAATCAGCGTGTGGAACGGACGCTTGCCCGGTTCAAGCGAGTTCACGTGGTCCGCGTCCAGCGAGAACGACGCGCCGCGGTTGTGCAGCGCGATGCCCGTCCCCGGCACCACGATCCCCGATCCGAAGCCCTGGAACACGCTGTTGATGAACGAGCAGGCATTGCCCTCGCCGTCGGCGGCCGCCACGTACACCGTGTCGGAGTGGACGGCGTCCGCCCCCGCGGGCGCCAACCCCATCGAACGCTCTGCCGAGATCAGCCCCCTGCGCTCCTCCGCGTACTCCTTCGACAGCATTCGGTCCACCGGCACGTCGACGACCGATGGGTCCCCCACGTAGTGAAGCCCGTCCGCGAACGCCAGCCGCATGGACTCGATCATGTGATGGTAGGCATCCGCAGACTGGTAGCCCATCGCCTCCAGGTCAAACCCCTCCACCACGTTGAGCGCCATCAGCGCGTTCACTCCCTGGCTGTTCGGCGGGCACTCCCAGCACTTCACCCCGCGGTAGTCCACGCTTACCGGCTCCACCCACTCCGGCCGCTGCGCCGCCATGTCGCTCGACGTGAGCCACCCTCCCATCTTCTGCACGTGATCAGCGATACGGTCCGCGAGCGGCCCCTTGTAGTAAGCCTCAGCGCCGCCCTCAGCGATCGCGCGCAGCGTGCCGGCAAGCTCGGGCAGGCGCACCACCTCGCCCGGCCCGGGCGCGCGCCCCTCCAGCAGCAGTTCGGCTCCTGACGGGTGCTGGCGCAACTTGGGAACGTTCGCGCCCCAGTGGCCGCTTGTGACCTCAGACACCGGATATCCCCGCTCCGCGTATTCGATGGCCGGCGCAAGCACCTCTGAAAGCGTCATCGTGCCGCAGCGCTCCAGAATCGCCTCCCAGCCGCCGACGCCACCTGGCGTGGTGACGGAATAAGCACTGGTCGGCGCAATACCTACCATGCCCTTCGCCAGCAGCTCGTCACGGGAAGCGGCCTCCGGCGCGCGCCCGCTCGCGTTCAGCGCGAGCACGCGCTTCTCGCCTGCCAGCCACACGAGCGCGAATGCGTCGCCCCCGACGCCTGTCGAATGCGGCTCGACCACGTTCAACGTCGCCGCCGCCGCGACTGCCGCGTCCACCGCGTTGCCGCCCTGCAACATCATCCGTGTGCCGGCCATCGCGGCCAGCGGCTGGGTCGTGGACACCATGCCGTTGCGCGCCACGAGGTTCGACCGCCGCGAACTGAAGTTCATCTACATTGCTCCTTTCGATTGCCGACACTCCGTAACCCGAAAGCGGTCGGTGTGCCTCTGGACCTCAGGAAGCCGCAGCCGCGCGCCGTCGACTCTAAGGAACCTCTGAACAACTGAGAGCATCTCGTATGTGATGGACAGTAGGTGGGCTGTCCGGGGTGTTTCTTCCTCCTGCAGTGTGCCGATAGAGGTATTGTGGTCCTGAAACGGCTCTGCTAAGGCGTATCTGCGTTCGTTTGTCCAGCTTGAGCGCACTTCGCCCTTGTCAGGCTGCCAAGTACCGCTCCGCCCCTATCAAGTTCGTCATCCCCAGTAGCAATGTCAGTCGTTGCGTGTTCTTTCCCAACCATCGGTAACGCACCTTGGCGTATCCTAAGAAACTATCTCAGAATCCTGACCCACAAATACATTGGCTGGTTTCTGGTCTGATTCATATAGTTTCTCCAAAAGCGTCGGGAGGAATCGTATGGGGAATCAGGAGACGTTAGGAACCATCTGGGAAGTACCGGACGAGCTTTGGGAACGCATCGAGCCTATCATTCTGGAGCGAGACCCACCCAAGGCAAGGGGCCGCAAGCGCGCCAATCCTCGACAGATGCTCAACGGCATCATCTTCCGGATGCGCAGCGGGTGTCAATGGAACCGATTGCCGAGAGAGCTTGGGGACGACAGCACGATCCATCGCACCTTTCAGAGGTGGGTGGAACGGGGTGTCTTGCGCCGAATGTGGGGAGCGTTGGTGGAGGGGTGCGAAGAGTTGGGCGGCGTGGACTGGGAATGGCAGGCTGCGGACGGCGCCATGGGCAAGGCACGTTTTGGGGGGACCTGATTGGGCCCAACCCGACGGACCGTGGCAAGGCTGGTAGCAAGCGGAGTCTCCTTGTGGATGGAGAGGGCGGCCCTTTGAGCATTGCGGTTGCGGGAGCAAACGTCCATGACGCCAAGTTGTTGGAGGCGACCCTTTCCGCCATTGTGGTCAAGCGGCCGCAGCCCAGGGAGGAGGAACCCCAACACCTGTGTCTGGACAAAGGGTATGACAATCCTTCGGGGCGTCGGGCTGCCGCCGGACACGGCTATCGGGAGCACATCCGACGCATCGGAGAGGAGAAGCTGGACGGCTCTGGACAGAAGCGGTATCCGGCGCGTCGGTGGGTTGTGGAACGGACGCTGGCATGGCTCTCAAAGTGTCGTGCGGTTCTGGTTCGCTACGATAAGAAGGCGTCGAACTACCTCGGAGTACTGCAACTCGCTTGCACGCTTCTGTGGTTCCGTCGTCAGTGGCGTCTGACTGTTTTGAGATAGTTTCTAAGTGGCGCTTCACGTACAGGAATGGATGCTCCTCCTTCGCCCTGGTCAACGCCTTGCGCTTCTCCATTAGCGCCTCATAGCTTCCCCGCTCCAGTTGCCGACGTCTCCCGGGTCTCAGCGCTACCTGCCAGTCCACATCCAACTCACGGTTCTCCAATCGCTTGTCGACTCCCTGATACCACGCATCGCCCTACACCCGATTCTCTCCACCGTGCAGCAGCCGGTTAGCCTCCGTCACGTCATGAACGTTCGGAGGTGTCGTTGTTACGCTATGTACTACTCCCGTCTCAGCGTCCGTACCGATGTGCACCTTCATCCCGAAGCGCCACTCATACCCTTTCTTCCTTTGACGCATCTCAGCGTCTCGCTCACCTGCACGATTCTTCGTCGACGATGGTGCCTCAATGACGCTCGCGTCCACGATCGTTCCCTCCCGAAGCCGCAGCCCCTGGGACTCCAGGTGACGGTTCATCTCCTCGAACAGAACCTGTCCCAAATCGTGCTCTTCCAGCAGATGGCGGAAGTTCAGGATCGTCGTCTCGTCCGGGAGCCGGCCCCGGCCTGCCTTGGGATAGAACGGGCGGATGCGTTCTACGAGCTGCTTCCACGGGATCAGACCGTCCATGCGCTCAAGGAATATCTCCCGCCGGGTCTTGCGCTTCTTGCTCTCCTACTCCAAGTCGGCAAATGTTGGCTGGTCCATCGTGTCTTCACTCCAGACATCTCTGCTTTGTTTATGGCATTTTACTATGCCACAACACACCAGACTTGTTCAGAGTATCCCTAACCCTCTCCCAGTCTTGGGAGAGGGGACTGGAGCCGCGCGAACGCGTCGTCCACGAACCACCGGAGCCTCTCTCGCAGCTCCGATTCGCCCTCCGCCCGGCCCGGCGCTGGCACGGACGTCCATCCCTCAGCAATCGCGCCGAAGTTGGACGCGGTGACCAGCGCGGCGCACAGGTCCCAGTATAGCAGCCCCGTGTCGTCGACCCGCGCAACGTCCAGGTACATGCGAGTGAAGCCGGACATCGCGTCCCGGCCGAAAGCCCAAAACAGCTCCAGCCTGGCGTTCGCCAGATCGGCTAGTGGATCCCCAATCTTCGCGTCCTCCCAATCGATCACGGCCGCCACCTCGCCCTGCTTCCACAACACGTTGCCGGGCCAGAAGTCGCCGTGTAGCAGCGCGGGTCTGTTGCGGCTGGGCAGGGGCCACGCGGCCTCCAGCGCATCCGAGATTCGGCGTTGGGACAGTGGGTCGCCCGCTTCGGCGGAAACCTCTCGCAGCGTGCCGGCCATCGAATCGGCCAGCGAAGGCAGGAAGCCAAGCCCCGCCGCATGCGGGTCCACGCCGTGGATGGCGGCGAGCGCGTCCGCCAGCCGTTGAAGGTAGACGTGGAGGTCGGCCGGCGCGAATTCGGTCTCGCCGTCCACGCGCTCGATAACCACGAAGGGTGTGGGCCAGTCTTCGTCCGGCTCGCCCAGCAACACAGGCCTGCACGCCGGCAGACCCAGCCGTACCGCTATGTCCAGCAACCGGAACTCGCACTCCGCGACGCGGGGATTCTGGCGCAGGTCACGCTCCCCGTACCGGCGCACCACCACTCTCTCCGCTCCGCCGTGAGCGAGGCACAGTTCCATTTCTAGCGTAAGCCCCGAAGAGCCTCCGGCCATGCGCCGCCAAGCCGTCAGTTGCGCGCCCTCGTGAATCCGTGTCGTCAGGCGTTCGAGCCTATCGCGCACAGTCCGCTCCTCAGTCTCGCAGTTCCGCGTGGGAAAGCGCGTCCAATTCCAGCATGGCACGCCCCACGTCGCGTTCACGACACTATAATATGTTTCCACACCAAAGGGGCGCCCAGCGCCCCGCTTCGCGAGGATAGCCATGACTCATTATGCCCTGGCGTCGGACCTCGGCGGAACCCATCTACGCGTGGGGCTCGTAGACCGCGACGGCAACATCGTACACCGGAATTCGGTGCGCGCCGAGGCTTGGCGCGGCCGGGAACACGTGCTGGAACTTTTCGTGCGGGAGCTCGAGCGCGCCGCCGCTCCAGTGAACCGGGGGTCGATTGCCGGCATCGGCGTAGCGCAGGCCGGCCCAACGAACTCCGAAGACGGCACCATGTACAACCCGCCCCACCTGCCAGGGTGGGACGGCTTTTCGGCCAAGCCAACATTCGAGCGACGGCTGGGGTTGGTCTCCTCACACGCGAACGACGCCACCGCGGCGGCCCTGGCCGAGTACGCGTACGGCGCCGGCAGAGGCATGCGTCATTTGCTGTTCATGACCGTGGGAACCGGAATCGGGGGCGGCATCGTGATTGACGGGAGGCTCTACACCGGCGCGCGGGGATTTGCCGGTGAAGTGGGCCACATATCCATCGACCACAACGGCCCCCCTTGCCTGTGCGGCAACCGGGGCTGCCTGGAGACGCTGGCGTCTGGCGACGCGCTGGGACGCATTGCAAGGGAGCGGCTGGCGTCCGGAGAGCGCAGCGCCATCCTGCAATTCTCGGGCGGCGAGCTGGAGAGCGTCGCCGGCCCGGCGGTCGCCGAAGCGGCCAGGTCCGGCGATGAGCTTGCGCTGTCGGTCATGAGCGACGCGGGCACACATCTGGGAGTAGGCATTCTCAGCCTGCTCAACTCGCTCGACGTCGAGCGAGTGGTGCTCGGCGGCGGCGTACTCGGAAGCATGGACCTGATGATGCCATCGGCGATTCGCGCGATCGAAGAGCGCGCCATCGTGCCATACAAGCAGGGAGCACCGGTCGTGCTGTCGAAGCTGGGAGACGACGCCGGCCTGCTGGGGGCTGCCGCGCTGGCGTTCGACGCCTACGACAGGGGGGCGCGAGCACCGGGGCAGTGAGCGGACGCTGTTCGGGGAAACCCGTGGGGCGTATGCTGTTTACTACTGAAAGCGGAACCCCAGCGGGTCCTCATCGAACTCAATGCTGTGTAGAGAGGCCCTGGCCGCCTCTTCCATCGCCTCGTCGCCCAGCTTTATGCACTGGATCAGCGCCTGCTTGGCCAACACGCCCCCAATGGCGCCCAGCGCGTGCACCGCCGAAAGCTGCACCTCGTCGTCATCGTCCCTGACCAGCATTATCAGGTGGGGCACACTCGTCTCGTCGCCCAGTTGTCCTATGGCGTTGGCCGCCTCGAAGCGAATTGCCGGGTCGTCGTCTTGGGAATCGCGGAGTACAAACGGAAGCCAACGGTTGTTCGAGCTTCGGCCCATGGCGTAGACCGCGCTCTGCCTCAGCTTCGGCTCACCGTCATTGTAGGCGCGCTTGATGATCTCACCAACCTCAGGAGTGTCGAAGTGCGATACGGCCTCGATGGCGCGCCTTCTCACTTCAAGGTGCTCGTAGTTATCTCCAATCACATCGAGCAGCGCCGAGAGAATGCGTTCACCGTCGCGCGCCATTAGCTTGTTATCCTGCGCCATCGCCGCGAACTTGCTCAGCGATGCCGCGGCCGCTGCCTTCACACTTGGCGAGGGGTCCTTGCGGAGTAGCGCGATTAGTGGGCGAATGCACACGCGGTCGTCAGAATCCCACAGGCCGCGCGTAGCTTGCTCTCTTATGCGAGCGTCGGCGTCCGCCAGGCACGCGCGAAACACGTAGATGAAGTCGAACTCCAGGTTGTCCTCGCTCAGCTCGATCATGCGGGCCAGTATCTCGCGCCTGCGATCGACTTCGACTCCGCTCCACTCCGCCTTGAACTCGGCAATCTCGTCCGACGTCAGGCCCGATAGCTGAAGCAGCCCTGAATGGCGCAGCGGTTTCGACTGGTCGGCCAGCTCTCTGAAGCAACTCTGAATGGTCATGACAAGCCCCCTTGGGAGGCACTCCTGGGGACCGAACCCCGCTCGAGTAGTAAGCCGGTCTGGAGAAGGGCGGCACGCTCATGCCGACCGTCCCTCGAGTCATAGATCAGGCAACGCGCCAAGTAGGTGCTGCCCTCTATCGTGAAGTTAAGGCGGTCAAATGCGGTTGTCAAGCTGGTTCTTAGCCTCGAAATCGGAAAAAGAGCCGGAGCCGAATTCGCCTCTCCGCTGCGTACATGCCCTTCGAGCCGCCCGCCGATGCCTACGTCTGGAGTAGCCGCCTCGAAATCTCTCTGGCCTCGTCGAGCGTCGCGGCAAACTGGTCTACAGGTATGCGCCGCAGAATATTCAGGGCATGGAGGTTGTCCTCAGGCTGACCGCTGAGTCCGAGTACTATGCATGATGTACTCTCAGCGACTGCGGAATCTATCATCTGCTCGACGACGAGAGCGGCGCTGTCGTCGACGTACACGGTCTCGGAGAAGTCGAGAATGACGACCTCGTGGTCTCGTATGTCGATGCTGAGGGTGTTTATCAGGCGAATGGAGGATGCGACGGTGAAACTGCCCCTCAACGCCACCAGGCCCACCCGGGCGGAGAAGTCGTCACCGTCCGCATCGCCATCCTGAAGGAATGTCTTGTCCAACAGCGGCACCGATATTACGCTGTCCAGCTCCAACCGCTCGAACTGGCGCGCGCTAGCCATCCCCGCGAAGATCAGGCCTATGGCCACAGCGGTGACAAGATCCACAAACACCGTGAGTCCCAGGGTTGCCACCATTACCACAAGGTGCTCCCTCTGCACGCGGTGGATGCGCGTGATGAAGCGCCAGTCGATTATGTCCCAGCCGACTTTCATCAGTATGCCCGCGAGCACGGCGAGCGGAATCGTCTTGACGTATCTGCCCAGCCCCAGGACGAGAGCGAGCAGTATGCCGGCCCGCACCACGCCCGAGACCTGCGTGCGGCCGCCGGCCCTCAGGTTGACCACGGTACCCAGGGTGGCTCCGGCTCCCGGCAGCGCCCAGAGAAACCCCGCCGCCATGTTTGCGATTCCCTGACCCATCAGCTCCCTGTTGGGGTTATGGCGCGTGCGGGTCATCGTGTCGGCCACGAGCGAGGTGAGGAGACTGTCAATGGAACCGAGCAACGCAATGGCCAGTGCCGGCTGCACAGCGCTCACGAGGGTGTCGACAGACAGGTAGGGAAGCTCGATGCTCGGCAGTCCGATCGGCACCTCGCCGATTACCGGCGAATCGGTCAGCCAGAAGACCCCTATCAGTGTGCCCACGACAAGCGCTACCAGCGTGGAGGGCACGTACCTCCCCAGCCTGGCCGGCCAGACTACGCCCACCGCCAGCGTGATGACGGCAATACACAGCGCGCCGAAATTGACGCTGGCAAGAGCCGCCGGCCACTTTCCGAGAACCGCCAGAGGGCTGGCAGCGGCCAAGGGAGCGCCGAGAAAGGGCAGGGTCTGCATGACCATGATGATCACGCCGATCCCCGACATGAACCCCGATATCACCGAATAGGGCGTGAACGACACGAACCGCCCGACCTTTAGGACGCCCAGAAGGACCTGGATCAGACCGGCCATCAAAACTATCGTGAACGCCTTGGAAGGGTCGTCCGCGTTAGCGGTAACGATTACCGCCATGGCGACTGACATGGGCCCCGTAGGGCCGGATATCTGCGAGCGCGTGCCCCCGAACACCGCCGCGAAGAACCCGACGGCGATCGCTCCGTAAAGCCCTGCGAGAGCGCCTAGACCGGACGCGATCCCGAAGGCGATTGCTATGGGCAACCCGACCACGGCGGACGTGGCGCCGCCAAAGATGTCTCCCCGGAATGTCTGGAGATCGTACTCGAAGCCCTGGAAGATCGAACGCAACTTGCCCAAGCCAATCAACTCGCTTCGATAGAGACAGGCCTTCTGAAGCCCCGGGAGAAAAGGCCGAAGAAGGTCTCGTTGACCGGCATGTGTACGACCGGCGACACACTGACTACCCGCCGGCGTATGGCAAGCTCTGTCACAAACCGCATCAGCTGTGGTCACCTTCCCTCGACGTGATCGGTTGAATTGCCGGCGCGCTTGGATACGCCGCCTTAGCGAACCGCGCCGTCCAGGTCCGCACGGGTGCGGTCGGCCTGATAACCATAATGTAAACGCGCCGAAATTTCCCTCGCCCTGGCGAGGTCGCGGCCTGTTTGCGGCAGCGCGTCTGTGTTAGGCTAGCCGCGCGGCGGATGGCGGAGCCCCCGGCGAACAAGGCCGCGGTTCGCGTTTTCCAAGATGCCAAAGGACTGTTTTCTACAATGTCTCACATCCAGCAGACCCAGGTCACAGCACCGGACGTGATGAAACACCTCGGACAACGCTACGGGCCGGTCGAGTGGGAGCACAGATACGATCCGGCGTCCGAGCTTGTCTACACGATCCTATCGCAGCACACGTCAGACATCAATTCGGAGCGTGCCTTCAACAGCCTGATGGCCAGGTTCGGCAGCGTGGAAGGTGTCGCCAGTGCGCCCGTCGACGAGATAGAAGATGCCATACGCATGGGAGGCTTGGCCCGCGTCAAGGCTCCCAGGATCAAGGCAATACTCGACCAGATAGCCCAGGACGTGGGTTCGTTCGACCTGTCGTTCCTCGGAGAATTGCCCCTGGACGAGGCGAAGGATTGGCTGAAGGCGCTGCCCGGCGTCGGCCCGAAAACAGCGGCAATCGTGCTTTGCTTCGCGCTGGGAATGCCCGCCATGCCGGTAGACACGCATATCTACCGCGTGTCGAAGAGGCTGGGTCTAATCGATCAACGCACGAACGCCGAGCGGGCGCACGACATCCTGGAGCCGATGGTGGCGAGTGAGGACGTGTTCGCCTTCCATATGTACCTCATCCGACACGGCAGGGACACCTGCAAGGCACAGCTTCCGCGCTGCGACGAATGCGTCCTGTCGTGGGGATGCGCCTGGTTCAACGCCGGCTAGTAGCGCCTCTCCTTATCCGACACGGCAGCGACACCTGCAAGGCATAGCTTCCGCGCTGCGACGAATGCGTCCTGTCGTGGGGATGCGCCTGACTCAACGCCGGCTAGTAGCGCCTCTCCTTGATGCGAGCGGCCCTTCCGGACCGGCCCCTCAGGTAGTACAGCCGAGCGCGCCGGACCTTCCCGCGCCGGACCACCTTGACCCCCTCGACGTTCGGCGAGTGGCGCATGAACGTGCGCTCCACGCCGATCTCGTGGGTGACCCTGCGCACCGTGAACGACGCTCCGGGGCCGCTTCCCCTGTCTCGGATGACCACTCCCTCGAAAACCTGCGTCCTCGTGCGGTTGCCCTCTGTGACTCTCGCGCTCACTCGGACAGTGTCCCCCGGACTGAACTCCTCGATGTTGGGGTTGGGCTCGAGGCTGATGAGATTCGGCGCTTCCATAATTGGATAGTCCTGTTTCGGCTTGTCTTGTTCACAAACGGTTCGCACAAAATTGTAACGCCCCGAGCCTCTCGAACGCAAGCCACCAACCCCGGCCCGGCTCCCCGTCGTTCCGACCCCCGAGCCGGAATCCGGTGTCAGCGACACCCCACCCTACTCTTGAATCCTACGCCGCGAAGCTGCTAATCTGCACTGAACACTGACATTTCAAGAATCCCGGAAGAACGCGGGGTCACAATGCCGGAAGCGCCCGATCTGGAGGTAGTCCGCGAGTTCATCGAGGATCGCGCCGTGGGCGCTCGCGTCGAGCGCGCGGAGGAGGTGCGGCCGGGAGTGCTCCGCTCGCTCTGCGGCGACATGCCATCCGACGCTCCAGGTCGCGAGCTGACAGGCATCGAACGGTGTGGCAAGTTCCTCACGCTGCGGCTGTCCGGAGACCGGCGGCTTGTCGTCAACCCTATGCTTGCGGGCGCCTTCCAGTACTGCGCACCGGGCGACCGCCGATTCAAACGCACCTACTTCACTATCACGTTGTCCAATGGCCGCGAGATCCGCTACCTGGACGACCGCCAGATGGGAAGGGCCTACTACCTGTCGGAAAACCAGTTGGACCAGGCTCCGGGCCTTCTAGAGCAGGGACCGGACGTGCTCAGCGGCCACTCGCTCGACGAGTTCCGCGAACGGCTGCGTCCCTTCAGAGGCGAAATCAAGGGCGTGATAACAAGGGGCCGCGTCGTCGCGGGCGTTGGCAACGCTTACGCGGACGAGGTGCTCTTCGAGGCGGGCATATACCCGTTTCGCAAGGTGAAGGCCCTCAACGAGGACGAATTGAAACGCCTGCACCGAAAGCTACCGGAGGTCATCGAACGCGCCATCGAGGTACTGCGGGAGCGGATGGGCGAAAGAATGCACGTCAAGCTGCGCGACTTTCTGCTGGTGCACAACAAGGGCGGTTCGCCCTGTCCCAGATGCGGCAACACCATCAGCCAACTCACCGCCAACAGGCGCATCACCAGCTACTGCCGCCGCTGCCAGCCGGGGATGCTGCTGAGAAACTGAATGCCCCCGGCGAGTGGAGGAAAGGACGCCTAGTCCGCCTCGACGGCCGCGGGCGCCTTTACCACCGACGGCCACGTCGCTTCGCCCATCATGTCGTACGCGGACTCCAGAAGCTCCACCGTCTCGTCCCAACCGATGCAGGCGTCCGTAATCGAAACCCCATACTCGAGCTCGGACGGACTGCTTCCCAGCTTCTGGCTGCCCGGGAACAGGTTGCTCTCCAACATGCAGCCTATGATATCCTCGTTGCCCGCCATTCGCTGCGCCACAACGTCCCGCATCGCTACCGACTGCATAGTGTGGTCCTTATTGGAGTTGCCGTGGCTGCAGTCGACGAGAAGCTGCGGCCGCACACCCGCATCGATCAGTAGCCGCTTGGCTTCGGCCACCGTCTCGGCGTCGAAGTTGGGGCCGCTCCTACCGCCTCTTAACACCAAGTGGCCGTCCGGGTTGCCCGTAGTGTGGACTATGCAAGTCTGGCCGTAATGATCGATGCCCAGGAAGGCGTGCGGGGACAGCGAGGCGATCATGGCGTCCACCGCAATCTGCGCGCTCCCGTCCGTGCCGTTCTTGAAGCCGACCGGCATACTCAGGCCGCTCGACATCTGCCGGTGCGTCTGGCTCTCAGTCGTGCGCGCTCCGATGGTGGCCCAGGACACCAGGCCGGCCAGGTACTGCGGAACCACCGGGTCCAGGAACTCCGTGCCGCAGTACACGCCCATCTCGGCTATCCGAAGCAGCAGCGAGCGCGCCCGGTACAGCCCCTCGCCAATGTCGTACGTGTCATTCAGGTGGGGATCGTAGATCATCCCCTTCCAGCCGACGGTGGTGCGCGGCTTCTCGAAGTACACACGCATAATCACCAACAGGCGCTCTTCGAGCCGCTTGGACAGATCGAGCACACGCTCGGCGTACTCCACTGCCGCCTGCTCGTCGTGAATCGAGCAGGGGCCCACGATCATCATCATGCGCTTGTCTTCGCCGCGGAGTATCGCCTTAATCTGGCGCCGTCCCTCCAGCACCGACCGTTCCGCCTGGGGCGTACTGGGCAGCCGGTTGACTAGCGAAACAGGACTGACAAGAGGTTCGGTGCTGCTCACGTTTACATCTCTCGTTGGTGAGGGTTGCATGAGTCCTTCCTTGTGCCGGGGTTACGAAGCATCGCACACTATTGCGAGGCCAACAAAAAACCCCAACCGATTCGCCGGTTGGGGTAAGCCGGGCTGCCCTTGCATTAAACTGAAACTGTCAGTATCGCGGACACACAACCCCCCAACCGGCCGTAAATGTTCCGGTAGCTAGCCAGCATCCACGGGGGCGATGTCCTCGAGGTCCAATCATGATGGCTCATTGTAGATTCCTTCACAATGAAGTGTCAATAGCTTTTCAACCGCCTCGGAAAAATCCCCAACAAAACACAATGTGGGAGATTCTCAAATCGCCCCTGCTTTCGGGGCGGCCAAACCTACCACGAATTCCGCCCACGCTTGCCCAAGGAAACCGGCGCGGGTAGAATCAGCCACAAGGGGCGCAGCCCCCTACCACTCCCAAAGTCGACCTTACGGAGGTTGCGATGACACACGATGCGGAACGGGACCCTCTCGACGCCATGAGAGCGGTCGCCGGGAGGGCCGGCTTTCGCCTTTCCGACGACGAGCTGCGAGATCTGAAGCCGATCTACGACCGTTACGCGGCAGAGGCCGCGCGTCTTCACGATGCGCCGCTCGACGCCGAAGACCTGGCCGTGGTCTTCACGCCCAACGAGGTCAGCCGATGACACAGAGTTACAAAGACCTATGCCACCTCACCATCGGGCAGGCGGCCCCCCTGCTCGCCGGCGGCGATCTGTCTCCCGTGGAGCTTACCCGCGCCTTCCTCGAGCGGATCGATCGCCTGGACTCCTCCCTGAACGCCTTCATCACCATCCTGACCGACGAAGCGATGGCGGAGGCAAGGACGGCCGAGGCCGAGATTCTGCGAGGCGACTACCGCGGCCCGCTCCACGGCGTGCCCATCGCCCTGAAGGACCTGTACGACACCGCCGGCGTGCTCACGACCGGTAGCTCACGCGTGTTGGCCGACAGAGTGCCGGACGAGGACGCAACCACCACCGCCAGGCTGCGAGAGGCCGGCGCCGTGCTTCTCGGCAAGCTCGCCATGCACGAGTTCGCGCTGGGCGGGCCCGACCCGACGAACGGCTTCCCCCTCGCCCGAAACCCCTGGAACCTCGATCACATTCCGGGCGGCTCCAGCAGCGGCTCCGGCACCGCGGTGTCAGCCGGTATGTGTATGGGCTCGCTGGGTTCGTGCACCGGCGGCTCGATTCGCGGCCCGGCGTCCTTCTGCGGCATGGTAGGCCTGAAGGCGACCTACGGCCGCGTCAGCCGCTACGGCGTATTGCCGCTGAGCTGGAGTCTGGACCACTGCGGCCCGATGACCTGGACTGTCGAGGACTCAGCCGTCATGCTCCAGGCCATAGCGGGCTACGACCCGAACGACCCTACTAGCAGCCGCGCGCCGGTGCCCGACTACTCGCGTTCGCTCGTCGCCGACGTCTCAGGACTCCGCATCGGCGTTCCGCGCCACTTCTTCTTCCCCGACAGCGAAGAAGTCGACAGCGAGGTGCTGGCGACGGTGGACGCCGCTCTCAGCGCGTTCGAGGACATGGGCGCGACCGTTGAAGAGGTCGCCATTCCCTCGCTGGAGTACGCCGGCGCGGCGCAGCCGGTCATCATGCTCAGCGAGGCCTTTGCCTACCACCAGGCGAACCTGCGCAGCCGGCCTAGCGATTTCGGCGAAATGGTGCGCGCCCGTTTCCGGGTGGGAGGGATGTTCGGCTCGGGCGACTACGTGCAGGCCCAGCGTGTGCGCGGCGTCATAAGGCGCGAGTTCGCGGACGCCATGCGGCGCTACGACGTCATCGTGTCACCCACGTCATCCACCCAGCCGCCCCGTTTCGACGCCGTGGAACGCTTTGGCGTACCCCGCGGCCCCAGCTTCACCGGACCCTACAACCTGACGGGTATGCCCGCAATATCTATCCCGTGCGGCTTCACCTCCGCTGGACTGCCCGTCGGCCTCCAGATAGCGGGCAAGCCGTTCGACGAGCCGACCGTGCTGAGAGCGTCATACGCCTACGAGCAGAACGCCCGCTGGTTCGACCAGCGCCCGCCAGTGTAAGCAAGGCTAGAACTGGAATTGAACGGTCCAGTTTCGCCAAGCTAAAGGAAAACATCACATGAGCGATGTACGACTGTGCCCAATCTGCGATACCGACCTGACGTACAGCTACGACGCTGAGTTCGCCGAAAACTACCCGGGGCTGGTCTGCAGGAACTGCGATGAAAAGGCCGTGAATACCGAGGGCCAAACGCCGAAGGAACACCCCGATGACGACGGAGAAAACCCGATCTTCATCGACTCCCAACAGTGTTGGCGCCGGCACAGATTCGGCGGCCACGTCACAATGGTGGACCCGGACAACTGCGGATCCCTTCAGGAGTTTTACGACCGCCAGTCCCACAGGACGTGAGTTGCCGGAGAAGGGCCAGGTTGAGGGTGATGGCCAAGTCCCCTCTCCCTTGATGGGAGAGAGCCAGGGATAGGATGAGGGTGAGAACACGGTGCGCCACCAGCGGCCGTTACCCCCATCCTGACCTTCCCCCATCGAGGGGGAAGGGACAATTGGGTGGCGCCCTCACCTACGCCCCCGGCTGCTGCAAAAGCTGCAGCGTGTTGCCGTCGGGGTCCTGGAACGTGGCGACCCAGCCGCCCCAGTGCTCCCGCTCGGGTGGACGCACGAAGCGCACGCCCCGGGCCGTCAGTCTGTCGTACGCCGATTGGATGTCGGACGTGGCGAGGTTGATCATCATCCGGTTTGGCTCGCGGGTGTCGCCATCTACGCCGGAGTGCGCGCCCACGCTGAGGCGCATGTCGCCCCAGCGAAACGCCACGAAGTCCGGGCGCACCGAGTGGGGCGTCAGCTCCAGCGTGTCACGGTAGAACACCGCAAGCCGGTCGAGATCGCCCGTCCAGACGATCACCCCGGCTACGCCGTCCACTATCGCCACGTATCACCCACACCTGTCCCGGGCACGGCGGCTACACCTCGGCGGCTGCGAGCTCGACCTGCGGCCTGGGACCGTAGTAGCCGCAGCCACCGCACCTGGCGTTGGCCCTACCGGACGCTACCAGCATGTTGCCGCAGTCGGGGCACGGCTCGGGCAGTGGCCTCTGATTGGAGGTGAACTCGCAGGCGGGGTAGTTCGAGCAACCGAAGAATCGCCGCCTCTTGCCGCTCTTTTGCTGTCGCTCCACGAGGTCGCTGCCGCACTCGGGACACTCCACGCCGACGCGCGTCAGAAGCGGGCGGGACTCCTTGCACTCCGGGAAGCCGCTGCACGAAAGGAAGCGCCCGAATCTGCCGGACTTTATCACCATGGGCCGCTCGCACATTTCGCAGACCTCGTCGCTCTCCTCGTCGATAAGCTCCCGTGGGACGCGCTCGGCCTCCTTGAGCGCACGCTCGACCGAGGCGTCGAACGGCGTGTACAGCTCCCTTAGCGTAGGCTCCCACGGGCGCTTACCCTCGGATATGTCGTCCAGATACTTCTCCACCTCTCCCGTGAAACCCACGTCCATTATACTGGGGAAGTGCTCTTTGAGCAGGCCGACGACCGCCTTGCCCAGCTTGGTGGGTACAAATCGCCCCTGGTCTTTCAGCACGTAGTCGCGGGTCATTATCGTCGACATTATCGGAGCGTAAGTGCTGGGGCGTCCTATGCCGGCCTGCTCCAACTCTTTGATGAGTGTGGCCTCGGTGTAGCGGGGCGGCGGCTTGGTGAAGTGCTGGTCGGCGGCCAGGCCCAGGCAATCGAGCGCGTCACCCTGCTCGAGCGCCGGCAGTGGTGATGTCTCCTCGTTCTCGTCCGACTGGGAGTCGTCCATGCCCTCGGTGTACAACGCCAGGTGTCCCTTGAACCTGAGCACTCTGCCATTGGCCCGGAACAGGTACACGGCGCCTGACGCACCGGAAGCCGCGACGTCAACCCTCGTGGAGTCGAACCGTGCGTCGGCCATCTGGCTCGCGAGCATTCGCTGCCAGATGAGGCGATAAAGCCTGAGCTGGTCCCTATTCAGTTGGCGTTGGAGAGCTTCGGGCTCGCGTCCAACTGATGTGGGCCGGATGGCCTCGTGGGCCTCCTGCGCCCCCTTCACCTTGCGGCGGTACGAACGCGGCGACTTTGGCATGTAATCAGCGCCGAACTTCCTCTCGATAACTCGCCTCGCCTCCTGAACGGCGCTCCCGGCGACGTTTGTGGAGTCCGTCCTCATGTAGGTGATGAGTCCGACCTCGCCCTCGGCTCCGATGTTTATGCCCTCATAGAGTTGCTGCGCAACGCGCATCGTCTGGCGGGCGCTGAACCGCAGCTTGCGAGCCGCCTCCTGCTGGAGCGTGCTGGTGATGAACGGCGCCTTGGGTTTGCTGACCGAGTTGGACTTTCGCACCGAGTCCACGCTGTATTCGGCGCCATCGAGATCCGAAGTGATCTCATTCGCGCGATCACCATCAGCAACCTTGATCCTGCGTTTCTGGCCCTTCATCGAGTGCAGGGCGGCCCGGAAGCTTATCCGCCGGTCTGCGTTCTCCCCGCGCTTGGCCAGGTTGGAGGTTATGGTCCAGTACTCCTCGGGCGTGAAGGCGTCGATCTGCTCTTCACGATCCACGACCAGCCTCAGCGCGACCGACTGTACACGGCCCGCCGAGAGACCCCGGCGCACCTTTCTCCACAGCACCGGGCTGAGCCGGTAGCCGACCACCCTGTCCAGTATTCGACGCGCCTGTTGCGCGTTGATGAGATTGCGGTCCAGCGGCCCGGGGTCCGAGAAGGCCCTCTCGATGGCGTCGCGCGTGATCTCGTGGAACACAACCCGCTGCGTCTTCGACTCGGGAATCTTCGCCGCCTCGATCAGATGCCACGAAATGGCCTCTCCTTCCCTGTCGGGGTCAGTGGCGAGATACACAGTGTCCGCCTGCTTGGACTCCTTCGCCACCTGTGAGACCACTTTCTTCTTGTCTTCCATGACCATGTATTCGGGCCGGAAGCCGTCGTCGTCGATCTCGACGCCCATCTTTTTCTTCGGCAGGTCCCTTACATGCCCCATCGAGGCTATCGCGAGGTATCCGTTGCCCAGGAACCGCCCGATGGTGCGTGCCTTTGTAGGCGATTCTACAATTACCAGATTTTTTGCCATGCTATCCTGCTGTGGTGGTGTATTGTGCCGGCGGCTCCATGATCCTGACGTAGTTCATGCCGCCGACCTGCTTTACGAGACCCTTGAGCTCCATCATCGAGAGCGCGCCGCTCACGGTGGTTATGGGAAGCCCCGAGTTTCGCACAATCTCGTCGATGTGTGCTATGTCGTAGGAGACGAAACGCAGCACGGCGGCCTCGTTTTCGTCCTGTGGTATCAGCGCCGCCAGCTCCATCTGGGCGCCGACCGAGCTGATGTTGAGCTCCTCGAGAATGTCGTTGGAATCCATGACCAGCTTGGCCGCCGAGTCCTTGATTAGCTTGTTCGCGCCGCGGCTGCTGGGCGACAGCGCGTTGCCGGGAACCGCGAACACCTCCCGGTTGTCCTCGATCGCGTACCTTGCCGTAAACAGAGCTCCGCTGCCCTCCGGTGCTTCGACGACGAGAGTCCCAAGCGTCATGCCGGCCATGATCCGGTTTCGGCGCGGAAAGTTGCCCGCGTTGGGTCGCGTGCCGAGCGCGAACTCGGTCACCAGTGCCCCGCTGGACGCGATTTCGCAAGCCAGGTTGGAGTGCTCCGCAGGGTAGATAGTGTCGGGGCCGCTGCCCATCACGGCGATGGTGCGCTGCCCGGCGTCGAGGGCCGCCCGGTGGGCTATGCCGTCTATCCCGCGCGCGAGTCCGCTCACGATCGTGATCCCGGCGCGCGCCAGATCGGTCGCCAGCTGGCGGGCCATCTCGCGCCCGTAAGGCGTTGCCCTGCGAGTGCCCACCACCGCAATAGAGCGCTCGTCCTCGGGCAGCAATTCGCCGCGCACGAACAGCAGCGGAGGCCTGTCGGTGAACTCCTTAAGTCGCGGCGGGTACTCGTCGTCATGCCACGTTACGGCCCGGACTCCGATTTCGGCAAGCCGGGCGAGTTCGCGGTCAGGATCAATCGCTGGACGGCGCTCGGCCACCTGCGCCAGCGCCCCGGCGTCGATGCCAGCCAGGCGCAGTTCGTCTGCGTCGGCGCGCCAAGCCTCGGACAGAGCGCTGAAACGCTGCTCCATCAGCGCGAAGTGCGACCGGCCAAAGCCAGGGATCTTGTTGAAGGCGACCCAGTATTTTAGCTCGTACGATTCCATAAGCGCCGGTAATTCTAGCACACATCACCAAGTCGGGGCCTGATGTTATGAGAAGGGAGCCTGTTTCAGATTGCCAGGCGCCCCAACGCCGTTGTCCCAGTGAATGCGGGAAGGCGAAATCTGTTAGTTTCTGCGACATTCTGTGCGTCTCGTAGTTGAGAGTGTCGCCGGTGCTGCGCAATTCTGTAATGCTGGCTTGGGCAATTCGGAGCATAAATGTCGCGCCGCGTGGCAGAAGAGGACAGGGGGCGGAGCGGGGTCGACCGGCCGTGCCTTCGCTGTCGCCTGGGCACCCACAAGGGATGCCCCTACGGATGCCTGGGCCTAACGCTCGATTGGGCGTAGGGCTTCCGAGCCGCGGGGTCGGTCCCTCGCGTGAGAGATGATAGCACGAATGTGCGCATATTGCAATAGAGGGTGGCGAGATTGCGGGATTGGGGCGGATTGGTGGGGAGAAATGGCGCAGGCATTGGGAAGAGACGGGACCTGCATGGGGTTGGATGGGGCATGGCCGGGAACGGGTGACGCGCGAAGGTGGCACTTTTTTCGGGCATCTGGGCGCGAATGGGCCGGGCGTGGACGAGATTGTGCGGCCGGGGGTGTGCGCTGGGGCGTCAGCAGGGGTACATAGGCTTAACAACAACAAGGCGATGGCCGTAGGTCCAGATTTGGGTGCGGGGGCAGGCCGTTCGCGAGGATGATGGTTTTGGGCGCACCTGGCAACCTGAAACAACCCCATGGGAAGGGGCGGGTTTGAAACCCACCTGAGGTGCGTCCTCCCGGCCAAACCCACTACGCCAGCCCCCGCAAGTAGTACGTTGGCCGCACCTCGGCGGGCAGCGGCGCCGCGGCATTCTCCGCGATGCCCGTGTCCACGAGAGCCGAGTGGATTCCGAACGCGTTCGCGCCCCGGATGTCCGTCTCCGGCTGGTCGCCTATCATCACCAGATCCGAAGTTCCGGCGCGCCTCCTCGCCTCCTCGAACATCGCCGGGTGCGGCTTGCCAAGTCGCTCGAACCGCAAACCCTCTCTACCCGGATAACGCAGTTCGAGCGCCGCCTCGAATAGTAGCGCGATGCTTGCGCTCGCGATGCCGAAGCCGCCCTCGGCGGTGGGGTATATCAGGTCGGGATTGGGCAGGATGAGCCGGACGCTATCGCCGCCGTCGATACGCCTCATCAGTGCCGACATCACGGCGTCTATCGTCTCGACGAACGGAAAACCCGACTGGTTACCTATGACTATGGCGTCGAACGGCTCCGATGGCTGGGCGATCAGCCCCCCGGCGGCCCTGACGTAGCTGCGGCTGTCATCCGGGCCCAACACCACGCAGCGCGCCCCCACAAGCCCCTCGCGGCGGAAGTAGTCGACCAGCAGCGAACCTGAGGTGATGATGGCCTCGGGCCCGATGTCCAACCCCATGCGCCTGAAGCGCCCCGACCTCGTTTCGGGAAGCTGTCCGGCGTCGTTCGTCAGCACATGATAGGGTTTGCCGGTGCGGTTGAGCTCCCCGATCAGCTCCACCGCGCCGGGGTAGGTGCCGTGGGAATCGGCGAGCACACCAAAGGAGTCGAACAGAATCACCGGGTAGCGGCCCACCAGCTCGCCGATGGTCGCCTCGATGGGCGCGCCGCGGGGCAGGTCCGGTTCGCCCTCGCTCACACCGTCACTCCCGGGCGCCGCTTCCAGGTCCCGGTCGCCTGTTCGAATGCGTGGGCGAGTTGGAGCACGCCAAAGTCGTCCCGATACCTGCCCACGATCTGGACGCCCACTGGCAGGCCCTCCGGCGTAAAGCCGCAGGGCACGGAGATGGCGGGATGCGCGGTGGCGGTGATGTAGTAGCAGGACTTCATCCAGTCGATGTAAGTCTCCATCTGCACGCCGTTGATCTCAGTGACGTACCGCTGCTTCACGTCGAAGGGCGGCACCTGGCTCACCGGGCAAACAAGAAACTCGTAGGTCTCCATGAAGTCGTGGACGCGCTGGAACAGCTCCGCCCGCTTGGAATCACCCCAGCCGACCTGCGGTCCGGTCAGCTTCTGGCCCTGCTCGATGTCCCAGATGACGGTGTCCTTCAACTGGTCCCTGTAATTCTCGAGAAGCTGCGTTTGGCCCATCGCTCTCGCGTAGTGGCGCCAGACCTTGAACACCGCGTCGGTATCGGTGAAGTCGGGTTCGGCGTCCTCCACCACGCAGCCCACCGACTCGAACGCGCCGCGTTGCGCGTCGATAGCGGCGGTGACTCGCGGATCCACCGGCAGGCCGCCCAGGTCACGGCTCCAGGCGATTCGCGTGCCCGCGAAGTCGCGCTCCAGCGGTTCCAGAAAGCGCTCCCCCGGTTCCGTGATGGATATTGGCACACGCGGGTCCGGGCCGGCGATGGCGCTGAGCATCAGCGCCGCGTCAGACACCGTGCGCGCCATCGGTCCCTGCACCGAGGTGGGATTCCAACTGCCGCCGCCGGGCCAGGCAGGCACCCTGCCCGGCGAGACGCGGAAGCCGATGACGTTGCAGAAGTTGGCCGGATTGCGCAGTGAACCGCCCGTGTCGCTGCCGTCGGCGATCGGCTGCATCCCGCACGCGAGTGCGACCGCCGCGCCTCCGCTGCTGCCGCCGCACGTCCTCGTGATGTCGTAAGGGTTTAGCGTTTCGCCGAACACCTCGTTGTACGTCTGCGAGCCGGCCCCGAACTCCGGCGTGTTTGTCTTGCCCATAGTGATTGCTCCGGCCGCCCTGAGACGTTGGATAATGAGTCCGTCGTGGTCGGGCACGTTGTCCGCGAAGATGGGAGAGCCGAAGGTGGTTCGGATTCCCTTGGTGGGCACCAGGTCCTTGTGGGCCACCGGCAGACCGTGCAGGACGCCCACGTCGTCGCCTCGCGCGAGCGCGGCGTCGGCGGCGTCGGCGCCCGCCAGGGCGCGCTCCGGCGCCAGCGTCACTATGGCGTTAACCCTGGGATTAACCCTGTCTATCTGGCGCAGGTGGGCCTCCATCACCTCGCGCGCCGACAGCTGTCGCTCTCGGACGAGGCGTGCCAGTTCAAGGGCCGTCATGAAGCAAATGTCGTTGTCGGGCATAAACGTACCTCGCATGGCTGACAGGCGTAAGTTCCAGAAATGAGCTTCCCGTGAAATGCCTTTCCCCTCGCCGGGGAAGGCTGGAACCTGCCCTAAGCTTGCCGAAGAGATGGGGGTGAACCTCGCGCTACAGCGGCACGACCTCGTCGCTGGTCCAGCGGTCGATGGCGGACTGTCCGCGCGGGCTGACCTCGCGCCGCACCCTGACGTTCACCAGGGCGGGCCGCTCCAACCTGAACGCACGCTCCAGTGCCGGGGCAAGCTCCTCGGGATTCTCCACGTGCTCGCCGTGGCCCCCCAGGCCTCGCACCACCAAGTCGTAGCGCGTCGGAAGCAGGTCCGTCGCGACGGTCTTGCCGTACACGCCGAGCTGTATCTGGCGGTCGATGCCCCACGCCGAGTCGTTGCCCATTACCGCCACCACCGCCAGATTGTGGCGGACGGCTGTGTCGAACTCCATGCCGTTGAAGCCGAAAGCGCCATCGCCGGTGAGCATCACCACCCGACGGTTGGGATTGGCGATCTTTGCGGCCAGCGCCGTTGGCAGCGTTGGCCCCAACATGCCCGATGTGCTGACGTAGAACCAGCTCCGCGGCGTGCGGGCCGGCGTGTAGGCCCTGCCGAAGTGGCAGAAATCGCCGCCGTCGTACACCACGAAGTCGTCCTCCCGCAGGTGGTCGCGCAGCGCCTTGTGCACGTACAGCGCGTGCATGGGCATTTCCGCGGCCGCGAGCGACTCCAGGTGTTCGCGCTGGGCATCGACTTCGTTGCCAAGCCTCGACAGCCACGGCAGCGTGGGCCAGCTATGCCGCTCGGCCTCACGAGTGAGCTGCTCGAGAACCGCCTCGATGTCGCCGGCCACACCCGCGGCCACGCCGCGGTTACGCCCGATCTCCGCCTCCGACGGGTCGATCTGCACCACCTTGGCGCCGGCGGCAACTTGCGGCGGCTGCGCATAGGCCACTATGAGGTCCTGCTTGCGGCCAAGCAGCATCACCAGGTCCGCCTCTCGTACAAGCCTCGCGGCGCGGTTAAGGCCGCTGTCGTAGAACCCGAAGCAGTACGGATGGTCGTCGGAAACAAGGCCGCGCGCGTCGCCCTCCGTCATCAGCGGCAGCTTGGTTGTCTCGATGAAGCGCTGGAGCGCCTCGCCAGTTTCCGCGTATGCGGCGGGGCTGCCGGCGATGATTAGCGGTCGCTCTGACGCGCGCAGCAGCTCCACTATCCGGCGCGCCTGCGCGGAATCAGCCGTAGGCGGCGGCGCGCCCCTGTACTCCGACGGGGCATAGTAGCTCACCTCGTCCTCGTACACCATCTGCTGCTGCACGTCGACCGGAATTGTCAGGTGCACCGGACCCCGCCGGCCGCTGTAGGCGACCCGCAGGGCGTGGGCGATCATGTCGGGTATCCGCCGCGCGTCTGGCGCCATCCACGCGCCCTTGGTAGTCGGCGCGGCCATGCCGACCTGGTCGATCTCCTGCATCGCGCCGCGCCCCAGCTCCATCGACTCGGCGCAGCCGCTGATAGAGAGCAGCGGGCTTTCGGAGTGCGTGGCGTTGGACAGGCCCGGTATGGCGTTTGCAAACCCCGGCGTGGTGTACATGGCGACGCCCGGCCCGCCGGTTATCCGGCCCCAGGCGTCGGCCATGTGGACAGCCGCCTGCTCGTGACGCGTATCGTAGAAGCGAAAGCCCTCGTCGGCCATCACGTCCAGCGCCGGCAGAATGTGGTCCCCTGCCAGCGTGAAAACGTTCTCCACGCCCTCCAGTCGCAGCGCTCTGGCAAGAAGGTGGCTACCCGTAAGCTTGGCCCGATCCGTCATCGATCACTCCCTGTAGCATTAGGCGACCTTCGGGCCGCGTCCCTCGCCGGCGCGCTCCCGTAACGGTGCGCGTCGCGACGCCGCCATTCGCCGGCGGCTACTCAAGAAAGTCGCGCAGCTTTGTGGACCGGGTGGGGTGTCGCAGCCGCCGCAGCGCCTTCGCCTCGATCTGGCGTATGCGCTCGCGCGTCACGCCGAAATCGCGGCCCACCTCCTCCAGCGTCCGGTTACGCCCGTCCTCCAGGCCGAAGCGCAGTTGGAGCACGCGCGCCTCGCGGTCGCTGAGAGTGGATAGGATGTCCTCGACCTGCTCCCTGAGCAGCTGATACGAGGCGGCGTCCGAGGGAGTAAGCGTGCTCTTGTCCTCGATAAAGTCCCCCAGGTGGCTGTCTTCCTCCTCACCAATGGGCGTCTCCAGAGACACCGGCTCCTGCGAGATCTTCATGATCTCCCGCACCTTGTCGGGCATCACTTCCAGCCCCTCGCCTATCTCCTCGCTCGTCGGCTCACGCCCGTACTCCTGCACCAGCCTGCGGCTCACCCGCAGCAGCTTGTTTATGGTCTCGACCATGTGGACGGGAATCCTTATGGTGCGAGCCTGGTCCGCGATGGCCCGCGTTATGGCCTGCCTTATCCACCAGGTGGCGTAGGTGCTGAACTTGTAGCCCTTGCGGTAGTCGAACTTCTCGACCGCGCGAATCAGGCCTATGTTGCCCTCCTGGATGAGGTCAAGCAGCGACATTCCCCTGCCGATGTACTTCTTCGCGACGCTCACCACCAGCCTGAGGTTGGCCTCGGCGAGATGGCGCTGCGCCCCTTCGCCCCGCTCCCTGATAGTGGACACGTGGCGCTTGAACAGGATCTCGTAGGTCTTGAGCGCCTCCACCACGTCCTCGGCCTCGATGAGCCTCTGCAGGTCGGCGCCGGTGGGCCTGCCCTTGGCCAGGTCCAAGGCGTAATCCATGATGTCCGCCCTCACCTCCTCGGGCTCCCGGTTGAGCAGCTCGGCGACGAAGTTGAGCAGCTCCTCTGGCAGCCCGCCGTACAGCACCATGCGCCTGGACGCCGGATCTGCCATCATCTCCGGAACGGCGCCAAACTGCTCGCCGGGGCCGTTGTACCGGGAGAGCGCGTCGTTCAGCGCACGCCGGTTCTCGTCCGGATCGGAGGGCTCCTCCTCCAGCACGTGCAGCACCTCATCGGGCAGGAGTCGCGTGTCGAGGGAGAAGGCTCGCAGGTCGAGCTTCACGTCTTCGGGGTCCTTGCCTATCACCTCGGCTATGTAGGCGAGCATGTCCTCGGGCAGCTCGCCATCCAGGGCGTCTCGCATCTCGGGCGACGACATGAGCTCGCGTATGCTCCGGGGGCCGTCCTCGATGCCCAAATAGGCAACCAGCGCGTTCTCCAGAGGCTGCGCGTCGCCTATCCTCTTGAGCAGGTGAAGCACGTACCTCCAGTAGCGGACGCTGTCCGCGGCGGTTACGCCCAACTCCTTGTCGACCAGATCGAAGTGCTTGCCCGCTTCCATCTCGCGCGCCAGCGTCCGCTCCTCCGGCGCCTTTAGCAGGCTCACGCGGCCGATCTCCCGCAGGTACATGCGCACCGGGTCGTCGATCATCTCCGACGTGTCCACCTCTTGCTTCCAAGCGTCGGCGGCCGCGGTAGCGGCGTCCGGAATCTTGGTGGCTGTGGTTGCCGACGCGGGGTCCGTCCCGGTCACTCCCCCGTCGGGATCGACCGGCAGAAACCCGTCCTCGCGGGACCTGGGCATGCTGGACATGTCCTGAGGGGAAGTCGCCTGCTTGAAGGTGTCCATAGCTCCGTTCATGTCACCCTCCTCGTGTCGTCTTGTTCACTCAGACGCATCCCTGCATCTGATTTCGCTCACTCAAAGCATAGAGCCACGCGGCGCCGGCGTCGAGTGGCGGTCGTGTGCTCAATTCCATTTCTCGCTAGCCCGATAGCTCTCTGATTCCCGCGTTTACGCTTTCGATCTCAGGTTCCAGGTGCCTGGGCGTGGGCACCCCCGCTTCTTCGCTCGCGAGCAGGGCCTCCTGCCGCTCCCGCAGTTGGCGGATACGCAGCCTGTCCAGACACTGCCGGAGCGCGGCTTCCAACTGCCGCCGGTCGGCAGGCTCCATCTGCTTGCGGACCAGGTCGGCAAGCCGCTCCCTGAGCGTTTCATCCAGCTCCTCCTCGAGCTTCTCTACCGTGCCGCGCTCCCGCCATCGTCGGAACAACTCGCGGTCCTCGGTATGTCGAAACAGATCGGGGGAGAGGTCCTGTGCGTGCTCTCTCAGGTCCGGCTTGCTCAGCAGCAGCGCCAGCGTGTAGTCGTCGAGCGAGCGGCTCGAATCGTCGGCCAGCCTGTCGCTGCTGATACCCGGCGCGGCCGCTGCATCGCCGCGTCCCCTGGCGCGCGGCGCCGGTGCGCGGCGCTGGCGTGACACGCTGGCTTTCAGCGCCTCCATGGAGACGCCGAGCGCGTCGGCCAGCAGCCGAGTGTAGCGCTCCTGGTCGAACGCGTTGCCAGTTGACGCGATGAACGGGAACACCGCATCAGCCGCCTGGGCCTTGCCCTGCCCGGTGCTGAGGTCGAACCGCGACGCCATCGCGGGTATCAGGTACTCCACAAGCGGAGTCGCCTGCTCGATGCCGCGCTCCCATGCCTCGCGGTCGCTGCGAATCAGCGTATCCGGGTCCATACCCGCTGGCAGCGGGGCGACTCGCAGCGTGATTGGCTCGCGCCAGATCATGCCGCCGCCCAAGCCCGACCCGGAGGGCGGCCGCTGCCGGCTGATGATGCGCCACGACGACTCCAGGCTCCGGAGCGTCGCCTCCTGCCCGGCAGTGTCGGGATCGAGCGCGAGCACGAACGACGACGCCAGCGTGCGAAGCTGCGACACCTGACGCTCGGTGAGCGCGGTGCCCATCGACGCGACCACGTTGGCGTAGCCGAACTCGTGCGCCGTAATGGCGTCCATGTAGCCTTCCACCACTACTCCCACGCCCTCCGACTTCATCCGCTCAGACGCAAGGTGAAGCGCGTACACCGTGTCACTCTTGTTGAAGACTGGCGTCTGCGGCGTATTCAGGTACTTTGGCGCCGCGTCTCCCATCGCCCGCGCCCCGAATCCGATGACCCGCCCTTGCCGGTCGTGAATCGGAAACATGATCCGATTGAAGAAGAAGTCGCGCGTCTGTCCGCTCTCCTCGTCTTGCCGCAACAGGCCCGCCTTCAACGCATCGTCCTCGCTCAGCCCCATGGCGGCAAGGTGGGCCTTCAGCGAGTTGCCCGACGGGCTGTAGCCGAGCTGAAATCGCTTGGCGACCTCGGAAGACAGGCCTCGGCCCTTGAGGTAGTCCCTCGCGGTCGCCCCCTGGGGCAACTTCAGCGCGTCCTGGAAGTAACGGGCGGCCTCTGCGTTCACCGTGTACAGCCCGTCGCGCTTCTCGCCGGACGAAGGGCCAAGCTCCACGCCGGCCTTGCGGGCGAGAAGCCTCAGGGCATCGCCGAATTCCAGGTTATCCGACCGCATCACGAATGAGAACGCGTCTCCGCCCGCCGCGCAAGCGCCGAAGCACCGCCACGACTGCCGTTCGGGACTGACCACGAACGAAGGCGTCTTCTCAGTGTGAAACGGGCAAAGCCCCTTGAAGTTACGACCCGCCTTTTGCAGCGTGACGTAGCCGGACACCATGTCTACGATGTCCAGCCGGGCCTTTATGTCATCTACTACGCTCAAATCGGCTCCAACGTTCCTATCCCTCTTCTTCTCCGCCCAGTGCCGCGCGATACGCGTACCTGGTAATCTTCGTCAGCGGCCCGCGAACGTTGCCGAGGTGCCACGAGAAATGGTCCAGGCTGGCCCGCAGGTCCACCAGGCTGTCCCCTACCTCTTCCCAGCTTCGAGAAGTCTTCAGCAGGTCCTCCAACCCCTCGCACAGCGCCTTGTGTGCGCCCCAGATGTCGCCCAGATCCGTGGACACCCGGGCCAGGTCCTCGTCGAAGCCCGAAGGCAGCCCCATCTCCTTCAGCTTGATGACCACGCTGTGCGCCATAAGCGAAGTCTCTCTGGCGTGGTCAATGTCCGGTTCGAGCGAGTTTGTCATTCTGGCCTCGTTAGGCGGCAGGGTAGGCGCACCCGCGTGCGGTCCGCTAGCGCACTCCGTAGTGGGTGATGTAGGTCGTCCAGAGCTCGCGTATCGACTCCAGGGCTTCCTTCTGAGGGCCGACGCTCATCAGGTTAATGTTGCCGAATATGCTCTTCCACAACCCATCGACTTCTGCCAGCCAGGGCGCGAACTCCAGACCGTGGGCGTCCCGTTGCATCGCCTCCAGGTGCTCGTTGATTCGCTTCTGGCAGTTGCGCACGGCCCGCGCACGGATCCTGTCCATCGCGGACGCCGCCGCCATCTAAAGCAACCTCGAGCTAAACATGAACTCGCGAATCGCTACGAAGACCTGGCTCATGTGCTTGATACGGCGGAAATCCTTGCTGTACGGAATCCTGTCGCGGTCGCGGTGAAACTCGGTGCGGGGACTCGAAGGCTCTTCGGGCGCATCGCGGCCTCTGCTGCCACGCGACCTGGCGGCGTAGGACGACATCCGTTGCTGGCGCCCTTCGAAGAGGCCGCGCACCACCGAGCTTCTGGGAGCTGTGGAAATTGCAGGGTGTTGGCTAACTTGGGTGGCTCCATAGGGCTTCGTGCGCGCCGCCGCCTGACAGGCGCGGCAGCGAACGGATATGGCCCTCTCATTGTACCACACTTCGCCGGCGCCACGCCCGATTTCGCGAGAACCCCGCATGAACTACGAAGCAGCCGTAAGCCAATCCTTCTCTCTCAGAACTTGAAGCGCGAGACTAATCTGCCGTCGCGAGAACGGGCCCTTGCGCGGATTCCAGGAATAGATGGTTTCAGCAACCTCTTCGTCGCTCGCAGACGGGTGTTCGGTCGCTACCCAGTGCGCCGTCGCCAGCAGCTCAAGTCCAAACGGAGTCTCGAATCCGTCGACGAGATCGAACACTCTTTTGAGGCGTTGCTTCGTCGCGTAACGCCGCTCAAGATAGGTGTTAGCGTCGCCTACCGCACCCGGAACCAATTCCAAGTGTTTACCTGGGGCATCACTGCCGTCCCTGTATCCCGATATGTGGTGGCCCTCTACATCGCGGAGAACGTGTCGCAGCTTTTCCGAGTATGGGCCGTAGCGACCTTCGACGAATCCAAGCCGCAGCGGCTCGCCCGCCGACTCCATGAAGTACAGGAGCTTATGCACTTCTAAGAGGGTCACGAAAGGGTCAAGTAGGCCGCGTAGATAGCGGTCGATAAGGCAAATCAGGGAGGCCTTCCCAGTAGTCATTTTGGAAACTCTGGTGGAGCGGTTCGGACGCCCATCAGCCGTACCGCTTCCAGGCTCGAACAGTGTGACTGCCAAGTTATCCCTTTGCTCAAGAGCCGCCTCAATGCGCGGACGTACTGCCGACCAGCTAAGCCCCCCAAGATTGGTGCCCAGGGGAGGAATGGCTATGGACTTTATGTGGAGTTCCTCGATCAGCCGGACAAGGTCCTCCAGTCCGGCGTCGATGTCCTCAATTCGGCTCTTTCCTCGCCAGTGCCGCTTGGTCGGAAAGTTGATTATGTTCCGTGGGTTCATCATCTTCACCGACTCATAGACGAACATTCGACCGGGCCTGACTTCATTGCGATCGCAGGCCTTCTTGTAGGCCTTGAAGTTCTCGGGGAAGAGGTTCTTGAACTGGAGTGCGATTCCGCGACCCATAACGCCGACGCAGTTGACGCTGTTCACCAGAGCCTCTACATCCTCTTGGAAAATGTCGCCCTTCTTCACTTCTATCATGCCCACCTCCCTTGGTCAATAGTACCAACCAGGCTTGATAGCTATCGGCGGCCGATGGTTCGTCGCGCTCAGAGCAGCCTGAATGCCATTGTACAGAATAATAGTTCTAATGCCAATTCTCTCGACCAAATGCCACGGGAATGACCGCTCAACCAGGAATTCGGCTTGCTTCCCCTCCTTGACAGGCTGATCCGACCACCAGTTTGAATTCACAGCGTCCCAGTCTATTTTGTTCAAATCATGGAGATCCGCGTAATCCTGAAAGTAGCTCGAGCCCGCGTTGGAGGATGTAAACGCCCACCGCATACCCACTGATTCAGCCCAGGCTACTGACAGGTTCAGGTCAGCTTCAAGGTGGACGATGTGATCTTGGCCGCCTCGATGGTCGAGCTCAGGATGGTTGCCCCTGAAAATGAGATAGAGCATCACGGAACGTGGACAGAAGTAAAACGGAACGCAGCCGCCAACGTGAAGGCCGGGGCGGCTGGTGAGCGGCAGGGCGAGTAGGCGTTGCTTGATACTGCTCATGCCTATCGAGGTTCCGCCAAGATTCAGACTACGAACTTGGGCGTCAAACCATAGGCAGCCGCTTGAGACTATCGACTCAAGACGGTCCACATGCACAATGTGGTAAATCGTTGGCATAGTCGGAACGAGCACGATTGTCCTCGTCTCGAATCCGGTGCCCTCGAGACTGGCTGGTCCAACAACGTAGCCGTTAGAATAGCCGTGCGCGACCCATTTGGCCAAACGTGAATCGTTCGCCGTCCGCCCCCCGCGCGGCTGACCCCTAGCCCACCACGGCCACTGCCTTGATCTCCACAAGCAGTTCCGGCCTGGCCAGGCCGCTGATGATGAGCAACGTGTTAGGCGGATACTGCTCGTCCGGGAACAGCTCCGGGAAGATTTCCGTACGCGCCTGGGCGAATGGCGCGAACGACTCGCTGCCCACAAGGTACGTCGTGAACTCCACCACGTCCGCGAACGTCGCTCCCGCGCCGTCGAGCACTTTGCGCAGGTTCGCGAACACCTGCCGCGTCTGCGCCGCCACGTCGCCCTCGCCGACTGTGACGCCGTTCTCCACGGACACCTGGCCCGCGATGAACAGTAGCTCGCCGCCGCTCACACGCACCGCGTGCGAATAGGCGCCTATGGGCGGGTGCGGATTCAGTATCTCCCTCTTGACTTCGGCCATCGTTTCCTCCAGTTCGCTAAATTGTGTATCATCGAAATGAGAATACCACACCGCCGGAGCGCAGACATGACAGGACTCGACGACATAGCGGCCGCCCGCCGCGTCATTGACGGCCGCATTGCGACCACTCCTCTCGTGGCCAACGACTACTTCAGCGAGCTGTTCGGAGCGCGGGTCCTGTTCAAGCTGGAGATGTTCCAGAAGACCGGCGCGTACAAGGTGCGCGGCGTGCTCAACAAGATGTCGCAGCTATCCCCCGAACAGAAGGCCAACGGCGTCGTGACCGTCTCATCCGGCAACCACGCCCAGGCGCTCGCCTGGTCGGCCTCGCTGTCGGGCGTCTCCTCCACCGTGGTCATGCCTGCAAATGCCGTACAGGTCAAGGTGGACCTCACGCGCGGCTACGGCGCCGAGGTGGTGCTGGAGTCGAACGACATCCTGGCCCGGATGGCGACCATACAGGATGAGCAGGGCCTCACGATGGTGCACCCGTTCGACGACCCCGCCATCATCGCCGGCGCGGGCACGCTGGGCATGGAACTGGTGGAGGACTGCCCGGACGTGGACCTGGTGCTGTGCGGCATCGGCGGCGGCGGCCTCGTCTCCGGAGTCGCCGCGGCGGTCAAGCAAACGCTGCCCAACGCAAAGGTGATCGGCGTGGAGCCGGATGGGGCCCAGACCATGACCCTCAGCCTGCGCCAGGGCAGCCCCGCCTTCCTCGACGTGGACACCATCGCCGACGGTCTCGCCGCGCCGTTCGCCGGCGAGCACACGCTCGCCCACGTGCGGCGTTTCGTGGACGAAGTCGTTGTGGTGACCGACTCCGAAATCGTGGAGGCGATGTTCCAGATCATCGAGCGTGCGAAGGTGGTAGCCGAACCCGCCGCCGCGTCCACACTAGCCGCTCTGCTCACCGGCAAGGTGCAAGCGCCCACAGGCGGGACGGTGGTATGCGTGCTCAGCGGCGGGAACGTGGACCGCGTCCGCATCGGCGAGTTGCTGCGAAGCTTCGGGCACGCCCCGAACGCATGAAGACAGATCCAGAACACAACGGGAGCGGATGACCACATGGCCAACGAAACAATCTACGACGTGCTGATTGCCGGCCAGGGCGCGGCGGGCTACGCCGCCGCCATGTACGCCGCGCGCTACCAGATGCGCCCGGTGGTGTTCGGCGCGGTGTTCGGCGGCGAGACCGCGACCGGCGGACTCATCGAGAACTATCCAGGCTACCCCGAAATCGACGGCTTCGAGCTGATGATGAAGTTCCGCGAGCACGCCCAGAAGTACGAGGTGCCGATCGTGGACGAGGACGCCGCCAGCATCGTCCGCCGCTCCGACTGCTTCGAGCTGACCACCGACGAGGGCAACGTGTACCTGGGAGCGTCCGTGATCCTGGCCGTGGGCCGCGAGCGCCGCACGCTCGGCCTGGAGCACGAAGCCGAGTGGACCGGGCGCGGCGTGTCCTACTGCTCAACGTGCGACGCCCCCCTGCACCGCGGCAACGTGGTGGGCGTCGTGGGCGGAGGCGACTCGGCCGTGAAGGGCGCCGCTCTGCTATCCAAGTACGCCCGCCAGGTCTACGTGATCTACCGCCAGGACAGCTTCACTAGGCCGGAGCCCGTCAACCTGCGCCAACTGGAAGCCGCGGACAACGTCACCACGCTCTTCAACACCAACGTCGTCGGCCTGCTGGGCGACGACGGTCTGGACGGCGTGGTGCTGGACCGGCCGCACGCCGGCTCGAACGAGCTTGCCATGCACGGCCTGTTCATCGAGATCGGCGCGGACCCCCGCGTGGGGCTGGCCGAACAACTTGGAGTAGAGCTTAACGAGTTGAACGAGGTGCGCGTGGACAAGCACGGCAACACCAACGTGGACGGCGTGTTCGCCGCGGGCGACTTGACCGACGCCTCCGGCGACCTCAAGCAGACCATCACCGCCGCCGCGTCCGGCGCGCTCGCTGCCACCGCCGCCTACGAGTACGTCAGCCGCCACGGCAACCGCTGCGCCATGCACGCCGCCGGCTACAGCATCGCGGCCGCCGACTAGCAGAGCGGACCGCGCTGCGTCGCTCGTAGGGGCAACCCTCGTGGTTACCCTGTGGTGGTTGTCCTGTGATAGAGGGGCCGGAGGTATCTTCCGAGACGCCCCGTATTCGATACGGGTATGAGCGGGGGAGAGCCACACCCCTCTTGAACCCACCGCACATCCGAGCTACTCTCCCTTCGACGAGGAACAGACCCCGTCAGCCCGCGACCACGGACGGCCTGTCTGGGACCTCCCGTAACCCGTCTAACTTCTGGCGCCTTCTGTCGCTCCTGTTACCGATCCGGTTTCACCAGGTGCTTCAAATGACCCAGTCCACCAGGTCTTCCAGCTAGGAGATGGGACTGAATGCACAAGATGAGACACTTCTTGCGGAAATTCTCGCGAAAAGGCAGCTTTTGCCCCTCCCCCAGGCTAAGGCGCCTATTCCCTTACCCCTCGATGGGGGAAGGCTAGGATGGGGGTGACGCCGCAAAACGCCCGGTGGCGCGCACGCGCCCATACGGGATATAATCTCTGCGGCGCGGGCTATCGCCGCCCGGCGCCCCGAAACTCGCAAAGGACCCGCGCTGGAAAGCCCGGCCTGAACCCAGGAGGCTATCAATGGACCTGACCCTTACCGAAATCCAGAACCTGCTCCAGAACTCCACCCGCGAGTTCCTGGAAGCCGAAATGCCAAAGTCCAGGGTGCTCGAAATCGACGACAGCGAGTCGGGCTTCGCGACCGACATCTGGCAGCAGATAGCCGAGCTGGGTTACGCCGGTATGCTCATCCCCGAGGAGTACGGCGGCTCCGGCAACTCCTACACCGACATGGGCGTGGTCTACGAGACCATGGGCTACTACGCCTGCCCCAGCCCGCACCACTCCTCGGCGGTGCTCGCCGCACACGCCATCCTGGAGGCCGGCAGCAGCGCGCAGAAAGAGTCCATGCTGCCCGCCATCGCCTCCGGCCAGCAGATATTCGCCTTCGCCTACACCGAGCCTGACTACGGCTGGGGCCCCGGCGTGGTCCAGCTTCCCGCCACCAGGCGAAACGGCAACTACGTGCTCAACGGCGCCAAGCTGTTCATACCCGACGCCAACGTGTGCGACGAGATGATAGTCGTCGCGCGCACCTCCGAGGGCACCGGCGAGGACGGCATCAGCATGTTCGTGGTGGACAGCAACTCGCCCGGAATCTCCGTCCGCGTCCAGACCGGCTGGATCGGCCCCAAGGTGTGCGAGGTGATCTTCGACAACGTCGAGGTCCCCGCCTCTAACGCCCTGGGAGCGATCGGCGAGGCATGGCCCGCCGTGGAAGCGGCCCGCGACAGGGGCACCGCGCTCATCTCGGTGTTCATGGCCGGCGGCACCCAGCGCGTGTACGACATGGCCCGCGAGTACAGCCAGACGCGCATAGCCTTCGGCGTGCCCATCGGCACATTCCAGCGCGTTCAGGACCACGTCATCGACGCCCTAAACGACGCCGACTCGGCCAAGTGGTCCGCCTTCGAGGCACTCTGGCAGCTCGACGAGGGCATGCCCAGCGCGCAGGTCAGCGTGTCCATGGCCAAGTCCATCGTCAGCGTCGGCTTCCCCCGTGCCTGCGACGCCTCGCACCACGTCCACGGCGGCATCGGCACCGACCTCGAGTACGGCCTCACGCAGTACACCAAGCGCGCGCGCACGCTCCAGCACTACCTGGGCGACGCGCAGTACCACAAGGCGCGCATGGCAAGGCTGCTGGAGCTTTAGCGGTAGTCCGCAAAAGGACCCCTTCACCCTCACCTCAATCCTCTCCCGTCAAGGGAGAGGAGGCTGATTGTATGCCGACCTACCTGGTGAAGCCGCCGCCGTTCGAGTTGCGCATGGCCTTCATGGACGCGCTCGAGGCGTCGGGCATCGACTACTCGCGCGAGGCCGAGGGCTACCTCGTCTACCTAAAGGACGGCCAACGCGAGGCGTGGGAGCGCATCAGCGAATCCTGCCGGGCCGAGGTGCTGGAGGAAGACCCACCGATGCTATTCGGCTGATTCTCCTTGGTCCTCCTCTCCCTTGACGGGAGAGGATCGAGAGCCTGCCCTGAGCCCTGTCCTGAGCTTGCCGAATGGATTGCCGAATGGGTGGGGGTGAAAGCAGGCCGTGAATGCTGCAATGACACCCCGGAAGGTCGCGATACCCTCCGCCGCCGGTGAGTCTGCCGAAGCGCTGCTCTATCACACAGGTGGCACCGACCGCGCCGTACTCTGGGCCGGCGGATGGCGCGATGGCGAGTCCGCAACCGGACTCCCTGTCGACGTCGCTCGCGCGCTGCTGCCGCGCGGCGTGTCCTCCCTGCTGTTGCGCTACCGCGCGCCCTACGAGCTTCCCGCGTGCGTCGACGACGCCTTGGCGTCGGTCGGCTGGCTGGAGCGCGAGGGAATCGTCCGCGTGGCGATGGTGGGCCACTCGTTCAGCGGCGCGGTGGTCATTTCAGCCGCGTCCCGCAGCGAGCGAGTAGTGGCGGTGGCGGCACTGGCGAGCCAGACCTACGGAGCGACGGGCGCGGCCCTGGTCAGCCCCAGGCCGCTGCTGCTGGTGCACGGCACGGAGGACGAGCGACTCGCGCCCCACTGCTCCGAGCAGATTTACTCGTGGGCGCGACAACCCAAGGATCTGCGGTTCTTGATGGGAGCGTCGCACAGCCTGCGAGAGGCTCGCGGTGACCTGGTACCGCTGCTGGTAGATTGGCTGGCAGGGAAGCTGGACGCGGACTAACTAAGTTCCCTTTCCCCCTCGATGGGGGAAGATCCTGCTGAACGGTTCAGGATGGGGGTGAAAAGGCCCGCGAAACAGCCCCTACGTGGCGTCGGAGCCGTCGGCCGGGGTGAAGATCGAGTCGGGCGGCAGTTCAGACCGGCGGCCCCTGCGGATCACCTTGGGCAGCAGCGTTCCAACGGCCAGCGCACCAGCGATGCCCAGTGGCAGGCCCTTAAGGAAGTCTCTGCGAGATAGCCCGCGCTTACCGTCTGTCTTCTTGTTCATAGCCGCGCTGCCCTCCGTGGTGGTGTGCGCCGTGTGGCGGCGCGGCGTCAATTATATGGTAAGACGGAGTGGCCGGCAAGCCGAATGGCGCCTTCAGAAAAATTCTTGACAGGCTGCGGCCCACTTCATAACCTAGCCATACGCCACCCGCTCTCCAACCCCATCCCACTCACGGAGGTCTCCCATGCCCGGACTGCTCGATGGCATAAAGGTGCTCGAAGTCGCCAACTGGGTCGCCGCGCCCTCCGCCTGCGCCATGCTCGCCGACATGGGCGCCGACGTCGTGAAGGTCGAGCACCCCGAGACCGGCGACGCCGTGCGCAACATTGCCATAACCACGCGCGGCATCATTCCCTACCAGAGCGGCCTGAACACCGGCTTCCAGCTCCTCAACCGCGGCAAGAGCAGCATGGGCGTCAACCTGCGCCACCGATTGGGCCAGGAAATCGTGCGCAAGCTCGCCGCTCAGAGCGATGTAATGGTCACCAACCTCACGCCGCACCGCCAGGAGCGCTACGGCCTTCGCTACGACGACGTGCGCCCGTCGAACTCGCGAATAATCTACGTCGCGCTCACCGGCTACGGCATGGAGGGCCCCGAGCGGGACCGCTCCGGATTCGACTACGCGGCATTCTGGGCGCGCTCCGGCATTATGGGATCCCTGGGCGAGCACGGCGAGCCGCCGGTGCAGCAGCGCCCCGGCATGGGCGACCAGACCACCTCGCTCGCGATGACCGCCGCCATCGGCATGGCCCTGTTCGAGCGTGAGCGCTCCGGCGAGGGCCAACGCATCGACTGCGCCCTGCTGCACACCGGCCTGTGGGTCATCGGCGCCGACGCGGTCGCCGCCCTGCACGACCGCCAACCCGCCCAGCGCAACCGCCGCGATCACTCCGCCAACCCGCTCTTCAACTTCTACGAGGCGGCGGACGGCAGATGGGTGCAGCTCGTGATGATAGAGTCCGAGCGCTTCTGGGAGGGATTCTGCCGCGCAATGGAGATCGAGGAGCTGGTCCACGACCCCTGCTACAGCGACCACTTCCGCCGCATCGACAACAGCGCGGAGCTGACGGCGCTGCTGAGGGAGCGCTTCCGCACCCGTACCAGGTCGGATTGGACCGGACGGCTGGATGCCGAGGGCTGCATCTGGGCGCCCGTGCAGACGCTAGACGAGGTGGCCGACGACCCGCAGGTGAGGGCCAACGGCTATACCGCCGCCCTCACACACGACGAGGAGGGCGACTTCGAGGTGATACGCGCCCCGATGGGCTTCCACCGCACACCTGCGCGCCCCGAGCGGCCCGCGCCCGAGCTGGGCCAGCACACCGAGTCCAGGCTGCTCGAGCTCGGCTACGGCTGGGACGACATCACCGCCATGAAGGAGGCGGGCGCGATCCTGTGACGCGCCCGGAAGTCCCTTCCCCCTCGCAGGGGGAAGGTTAGGATGGGGGTGAGGTCCCGCTCCCCTACACCAACACGCCCACCCTCTCCCGCTGCTCGCGGAAGCCCAGGCCGTCGCCGGCCACGTCCACCACCACCGTGTCGCCCTCGGCGAATTCGCCCGCTATCACCTTCATCGCCAGCGGGTTCTCCACGTACCTCTGCACCGCGCGGCGCAGCGGCCTCGCGCCGTAGACCGGGTCGTAGCCATTGTCCGCCAGCCAGCGCCGCGCCTCGTCCGTCAGCTCGATGCCCACGCCGCGCTCCGCCAGCCGTGCGGCCACGTCCGCCAGCATCAGGTCCACGATCTCCAGGATCTGCTCCTGAGTCAGCGGCTCGAATATGACAATGTCGTCGATGCGGTTCAGGAACTCCGGCCGGAACGCCTTTCTCAGCGCGTCCTCGATGGACGCCCGCATCCGGGGCGCGGCGCCCTCGTCGCGCACGAACCCCGCCGTAGGACGGCCGAGCTGCGCCGTGCCCAGGTTGCTCGTCATTATCACGAGCGTGTTGCGAAAGTCGACAGTCCTGCCGTGACCGTCGGTCAGCCGGCCGTCCTCCAGTATCTGCAGCAGAACGTTGAACACGTCCGGGTGGGCCTTCTCGATCTCGTCGAACAGCACCAGCCTGTAGGGACGCCGTCTCACCGCCTCAGTGAGCTGCCCGCCCTCGTCGTAGCCGACGTAACCCGGCGGCGCGCCGATCAGCCTGGACACGGTGTGCTTCTCCATGTACTCGGACATGTCTATGCGCACCATGTTCGCCTCGTCGTCGAACAGGTACTCGGCCAGCGCGCGCGCCAGCTCCGTCTTGCCTACGCCGGTGGGCCCCAGGAAAATGAAGCTGCCATATGGGCGGTTGGGGTCGCTCAGACCCGCCCGCGCGCGGCGTATGGCGTCGGACACTGCCGAAATGCCGGCGTCCTGGCCGATGACGCGGTCGTGTAGCCGCTCCTCCATGTGCACCAGCTTGTCCGCCTCGCTCTCGATCAGCCTGTCCACGGGCACGCCCGTCCACATCGACACCAGCGCGCCTATAGCCTCCGCGTCCACCGTCTTGCCGCCGTCGGCGTCCCTGCCCGACTCCGCCAGCGCGCGCTCGAACTCCTCCTGGAGCCTGAGCCGCTCCGACCGGAGCTCCGCGGCCTTCTGGTACTCCGCGCACTGCGACGCCGCCTGCTCCTCGTCCTCAAGCAGACGCAGCCGCGACGCGTCTGCCTGCAGATCCGGCGACAGCATCTGCGAATCGATCCGCACCTTGCTCGCCGCCTCGTCGATCAGGTCCACCGCCTTGTCGGGCAGCAACCTCTCAGTCACGTAGCGGCTGCTCAGCCGAACCGCCGCCTCCAGCGCCTCGTCCTCGATCTCGACCTTGTGGTGCGCTTCGTACCTGGGGCGCAGCGAGCGCAGCATCTCCAGCGCGGTCTCGGTGTCCGGCTCCTCCACCAGGATGGGCTGGAAGCGGCGCTCCAGCGCGGCGTCCTTCTCGATGTGCCGCGTGTACCCCTCCACCGTCGTGGCGCCCAGGCACTGCAGCTCGCCGCGCGCCAGCGCCGGCTTAAGCATGTTGCTGGCGTCGAGCGCGCCCTCGGCGGCCCCCGCGCCCACCACCGTGCGGATCTCGTCGATGAAGAGGATAACCTCCCCTTCCGTCTGGCGCACCTCGTCCATCACGCTCTTGAGCCGCTCCTCGAACTCGCCCCGGAACTTCGCGCCGGCCACCAGCGCGCCCATATCCAGCGCCAGCAGCCGCCTGTCCTTAAGCTCGCCGGGCACGTTGCCGGACGCGATGGCCTGCGCCAGGCCCTCGGCGATGGCCGTCTTGCCCACGCCCGCGCCGCCTATGAGCACCGGGTTGTTCTTCGTGCGCCGTATGAGCGTTTGCATCGCCCGCGCTACCTCCGCATCCCGCCCGATCACCGGATCGAGCTTGCCCGCCTCTGCGAGCTGCGTCAGGTCCATGCTGTAGCGCTCCAGCGACCGGTAACGCTCCTCCGACTTGGGGTCGGTGATCCTGTTCCCGCCGCGCACCGACTGGAGCGAGCGATACACCCTCTCCCTGTCGACTCCGAACTCCCGCAGCAGCGTCACGCCACCCTCGCCATCCTGCGCCAGCGCGATAAGCAGGTGCTCGGCGCCGATGTACTCGTCCTTGAAGCGCCGCGACTCCGCCTCAGCACGCGCCAGCATCTCCGTCACGCCCGGCGTGGCGAAAATCTGGCTGGCGACGCCCTGCGTCTTGGGAGACTGCGCGAGCATCGTTTCCAGCCGGTCGCGCAGCTCCGCCACCGGCGCGCCGATCTCCGCCAGCACCTCGGCGGCCACGCCGTCCTCCAGCTCCAGCAGCGCCAGCAGCACGTGCTCGCTGTCCCACTGATTGTGCCTGTAGCGGCGCACTATCTCCTGGGACCTTCCCAGCACTTCGCGTGCCTGTTCCGTAAATCTGTCCGCACGGGTTGTCATGTTCGCCTCCTGGTGCTGACTGGGCTGGAATGCGGTTGCGGTATCAGGATGGTCTTCCCACTGCTTGTACGCGCTCTCGCCCGGTGTATGTCAGAATTATATCACATCACTTGATACAAGAATACTCAACTTCGGTAAGTGGTGCTATTGAACACTCGCGATGCGGGCTTGCACAGCTCACGCCAATCTTAGGACGTCGAAGGGCATGAGGTCCCCGCCCGGTCACACTGGCGCGCGTTCATCTTGACAGCGCGGCGAGGGCGGTGCGACACTTGACTAACACCTCGCGCCCCGGTTCGGAGACGTATTTGATAATCGACATCCACACTCACACCTACCCCACTTCACTGGACAGTGAGCTGACCCCGGAAGAATTGATAAAGGAATCGAAGAGGCTTGGCCTCGACGGCATCTGCATCACGGACCACGACGGCTTCTGGGACCCCGAAGAGATCCACCAGCTATCGAGAGACTTCAACTACCTGGTGATTCCGGGCTGTGAGGTGACCACCGAGGAGGGGCACCTGCTGGTCTACGGCCTCTCCGAGTACATTTTCGGAATGCACCGCGCGTCGATGGTCAAGCAGATGGTGGACGAGGTTGGCGGCGTGATGGTGGTGGCGCACCCCTACAGGCGCACCTACAGGGAAGAGGCGGACAGCGGCGCCGAGGCCTACGGAGAGATGTTGGACCGCGCGGCGCGCAACGACGTGTTCGGGCGCGTCGACGCCGTGGAAGTGCTCAACAGCAGGGGCTCGGACCACGAGAACGAGTTCTCGCGCGGCATTGCCCAGAGGTTCGGCCTGAAGGGCACCGGCGCGAGCGACGCTCACAAGCTCGCCGACGTTGGCACCTACGCCACCGAGTTCGAACGCCCCATCCACACCCTCGAGCAGTTCATACAAGAGCTCCGAGCCGGTCGCTTCAGCCCCGTCACTCTCGAAAAGCGCGCCCGCCTCAAGGTCGCTCCCTAGCCCGGGACGTAACCATGCCGAAAACTCTGCTGGAAGTCCGCGACTTGCACACCTACTTCTTGACCAAAGAGGGCACGGTGAAGGCCGTCAACGGTGTCTCGTTCACCCTCGAGGAGGACAGCGTCCTCGGCCTGGTGGGCGAAAGCGGCTCGGGCAAGACCGTGACCGCGCTGTCCATTCTCCAGCTTGTGCCCTTCCCCGGCAAAATAGTGGAAGGCAGCATCACCTACAACGGTCAGAACCTCCTCGACATGTCCACCGAGCGGCTGCGCGCCTTACGCGGCCAGGAGATTTCGCTCATCTTCCAGGACTCCGGCGCGGCGCTCAACCCCGTCATCCCCATAGGGCGGCAGGTCGAGGAGATCATGCTGGAGCACACGGACATGGGGAAGCGGCAGGCGCGCGCTACGGCCGAGGACCTCCTGAAGCAGATGGGCATCCCCGACTCCCGCCGGATGCTGGACCAGTACCCCTTCCAGCTAAGCGGCGGCATGGCCCAGCGCGTGATGATGGCGATAGGCGTCGCCCTCAACCCGCGCGTACTCATCGCCGACGAGCCCACGTCGAACCTGGACGTCACACTCCAGGCCGAGATGCTGCAACGGCTTAGGCGCCTGCGCCAGGAGAACCACTCGGCCATCATGCTGATCACGCACGACCTCGGCGTGATAGCGCAGATGGCCGAGCGCGTGGTAGTGATGTACGGCGGCACGGTGGTCGAGCAAGCCACGACACGCGACCTGTTCGCCCGCCCCTATCACCCCTACACCTGGGGCCTGTTCCAGGCGCTACCCCGTCTCGACGCTCCGCAGCGCTCACTCACGCCCCTGCGGGGAGCGCCGCCGCAGATGATGGACCCGCCGGACCAGTGCCCCTTCCTGCACCGCTGCTCCAAGGCCACCGCCGAGTGCCGCACGAGCCCGCGGCCGCCGCTGGACGAGGTCGCCGAAAACCACTGGGTGGCCTGCTACAACACCATCAACTACAACTAGCGGGAGACGTTGGGACACCTCAGACATCCCTTCCCCCTCGCAGTGCTGACAGGCGAAGGCATCGGGAATGAGCCTTCCAAGGAGTCCCTTCCCCCTGGCACGTGGAAGGTTAGCGCCTGCCC
The DNA here is from genome assembly GCA_951812395.1 of uncultured Dehalococcoidia bacterium. Taxonomy (GTDB): domain Bacteria; phylum Chloroflexota; class Dehalococcoidia; order Lucifugimonadales; family CATOSD01; genus CATOSD01. The sequence continues at coordinate 513,798 of CATOSD010000002.1, read as the reverse complement.
TGAGCTTGCCGAAGTGATGGGGGTCAAGCACCCCGCTCACGGCTCACCGCCACCAGCGACGCCGCCAGCATCTCGACCGCCAACCGCTCGCCGGCCTCGCCCTGCTTGATGCTCACATCCGCCTCCAGCAGCTCCCGGTGCATCGCCGCTAGCTGGCCGAAGCTCAGCCGGCTCTCCTGCCCCATCACCCGCCGCGCCGCGAACTCCGGTATGCCCAGCGCCCGTCCTATCTCGCCGGACGCCAGCCCGCGCCCACGCATCTCCTTTGCCAGCAGCAGATGGCGCACCTGCCTCGCGAGCATCGCGATGATGAAGGCCGGCGCGGCGCCCGAGTCCAGCGTGCGCAGAATCTGCGCTATGGCGGCCGACGCCCGACCCTCGATAACCGCGTCCACCGTCTGGAAGATGTTCGCGTCCCGGGAGTACACTACCACACGTCGCACGTCGTCACGTGTAACGGTCTCACGCCAGCGATACACGGCCAGCTTGTCCAGCTCGCTCGCGATCACCCTCAGGTTGCCACCCACCGAGTCGGCGAGCTCCGCGGCCGCGTCCGGCGCGATGGCCATACCCTGCGACGAGGCGCGATCCAGTATCCACCGGCGCAGGCCGTCGCCTCTCGGAGTTCGGAAACCGCGGAGCGTGGCGTGCGGGCGCACCTTGACGAGAAGCGGGTTTGTCTCGGCGAGCGGGCCGTCCACGAAGACCAGGTCCGTGGTCGGCGGGACACCCGGAAGCAGTCCGTCCAGGCCGTCCCACTGTCCCAGCGCTGCCCGAGCGCCCCTGCCGCGCCCGCGAGACTCGAACCGGCCCAGCAGCCCATCGACGGACACCAGCCGTTTGTTCGCCATAAAGGGCACAGCGTAGCACGCTTGGGCGACCTGATCGAAAGTCGCGTCCGCTCCCGTCAGCGCCGTCACGTTCGAATCGCGCATCTCCTCGGGAGTAACCCGCTCCCTCAGCGAGGACAGCTCCTCGCGAATCGAGAACTCGTCGTCACCGTAGAGCACGTATAGCAAGCGGCGATACTCCTACCAGCGTGGGGTGTGCTAGAATGAGCGAAACGTCACTGGAGGGAAGCGAGGCGATGTTGGGCAGAGCGTTGCTGATGCTGCTGTCGTGGACCGGCATCCCCCGGCTGCTTGGCCGACTTTTGCGGGACAGCCGCGTCCCACTTCGCGCCAAGCTGCTCGTTGTGGCGACCGCCGTGTACATCATATCCCCGTTCGACCTCGTACCCGACATCATACCACTGCACGGCTGGATAGACGACGTGCTGGCCCTCGTGATGTCGTCGGCGATGTTCTTGAGCTTGGTACCCGGCGCGGTGCTCTGGGAGCACCTGCGAGGTCTCAACTCGCCTACCCCGCCCAGCGGCGGCGGCGGCGATACGAACGGCAACGGCGGCACCGTGATCGACGGTGACTATCGCCGCGTCGACGACTAGGCGCCGGCCGGGAAAACCAAACTCCCTATGCAAATCGGCATCGTGGGCTTGCCCACAAGCGGCAAGACTACAGTTTTTTCGGCTCTCGTGGGCAGCGCCGCCAGTCCCGGCGCGAGAGCCAGGCCCAACGTCGGCGTGGTGAAAGTGCCCGACCCGCGGCTGGACGTGCTGGCCCAGGTCTTCGGTTCCAGGCGGGTGGTGCAGGCCGAGGTGGCCTTCGTCGATCTACCGACCCCGCCCGAAGGTTTCGGAGAGACGCGCGGCATCAGCGGACAGTCCCTCAACGACCTCCAGGCTGTCGACGCGCTGATGGTCGTCGCCCGCGCCTTCGACGACCCCTCGGTGCCGCACCCCACGGGCAGCGTAGACCCCGTCCGCGATGCCGAGGCGATGCTGTACGAACTGGTCTTTTCGGACATCGAAATCATCGACCGTCGCATCACACGCCTGAAATCCGGCCTCAAGGGCGCCAAGGCCGTCGAGCGTGCGGAGATCAACGGCGGTCTGGACCTCATGGCGCGCCTGAAGGCGGGGCTGGAGTCCGGTGAGGCCGTCGGCAGCCAGCGGCTGTCGGAGGCCGAGGCTCCGGCCATAGCTGGCTACCGATTTCTCACTGCCAAGCCCTGCATCGTAGCCGCCAACGCCTCGGAAAACGTGGCTGAGGACGACCTGGCGGCGCTGGAACAGGGCCTTCGCGACGGGCTGGACTGGCCGAATCTGCGCGCCGTCGCAATCCGCGGCAAGCTCGAAATGGAGCTCGCGCAGATGGAGCCGGACGACGAGATCGAATTCCGCGCGATGATGGACGCCCCCTACCCGGCGCTCCAACGCATGATCGAGCTCGCGTACGAGGCGCTGGATCTGGTTACGTTCTTCACCGGCAACGAGCGAGAGCTTAGAGCCTGGCCGGTGGATCGGAACATCCCCGCATCGAGGGCCGCCGGCAAGATACACTCGGACTTCGAAGCCGGCTTCATCCGAGCCGAGGTGGTGGGCTTCGACGACTTCAGCCGCTGCGGGGGCTACGCCGAGAGCCGCAGACAGGGCCTTCTACGCCAGCAGGGCCGCGACTACGGGGTGCGGGACGGCGACGTGATACACTTCCTGAGCAATGTCTGAACGACCTCAGTCTACTACGCCGCCAGCCAAGCCTCCCGAATCCCCGCTCGCCCTCTACGTCCACATTCCCTTCTGCGAGACCAAGTGCCCCTACTGCGACTTCAACACGTACACGGCCATCGAGCCGCTGATTCCGTCGTACTGCGACGCCCTGGGCCGGGAAATCGCCTTATGGGGCGACGCCCTGGGCCATCCGGCGCTGTCCAGCGTGTTCCTGGGCGGCGGCACTCCATCGTATCTGCCCGCTGAACGCATAGAGCAGGTGATGGCCGCCGTGCATCGCGAGTTCACTGTACGCCCGGGCGCCGAGATAACGCTCGAGTCCAATCCCGGCGACCTGTGTGACGCCAAGCTGGCGGCCTACCAGCGCTGCGGCGTCAACCGCCTGAGCATCGGCGTGCAGACCTTCGACGACGGGCTGCTGCGGCTGCTTGGTCGCAGGCACTCGGCCCGGCAGGCCGCGCACGCATACATCCTCGCCGCGGACGCCGGCTTCGACAACGTCAGCATAGATTTGATGTACGGGCTGCCCCACCAGACCCTCGACCACTGGCGGAGCACCCTTGAGCGCACCGGCGAGCTCGCCCCGCCGCATGTGTCTATGTACTGCCTGACCCTGGAAGACGGCACGCCAATGCAGCGCTGGGTCGTGGAAGGCGCCCTGCCCGACCCGGACGCCGACCTCGCCGCCGACATGTACATCCTGGCGCAGGAGACGATGGCCCGCTTAGACTACCGCCACTACGAGATTTCGAATTGGGCCGTCGAGGGCCGCGAGAGCGCGCACAACCTGGCCTACTGGCTCAACCAGCCGTACATCGGCGTTGGGCCGGGGGCGCACTCCCACTACGCCTCCTGCCGCTTCTCCAACATCCGGTCGCCACGGGAGTACGTGCGCAGGCTGAGCGGCGACTCCGCCGCCGCCTGGCGGCCCGATCGCCTGGACAGCGCCGCGCTTGCGTCGATGCCTGTGGTGCACGAGGTGGAGACCATAGACCGCCGGCTCGCAATGGCGGAGACGCTGATGATGGGGCTTCGGCTGGAACGCGGCGTGGACGACGCCGAGTTCGAGCGCAGATTCGGCGAAACTCCCCTGAGAGCATACGGCGAGGCCGTGGTCGAGCTCACCGGGCTCGGCCTGCTGTGCGACGGAGACGGACGGCTTCGCCTGACCCCGCGCGGGCGAATGCTGGGCAACGAGGTGTTCAGCCGCTTTTTCGAATAAAGTGCCAGCGACGCCCGGTCCCCAGACCGGCGCCCCAAAACCGCCCATCGTTGCCGTATAATGTAGGCGCCGTTCCGTCATCGTGCGAGAGGTTGCGCAGAACTTATGGACCTGAATTTCGAAAAGGGCAGACCGGATAACCCCAGGGGCCACGCCTTCCTTGTGTTCACCGACTCCGCCAGCCCCGGCGATATGTGGGCCACGTACCTCGTGGTGCTGCCCATCTCCATCGACCTGGCCAAGTACGTCCCGCCATTCCTGATGGGCCAGCTCGGAGACGCGGACCACGACCTTTCCGCGTTTGCCTTTCCCCCGTTCCCCGAAAAGATCGAGAGCTACGACCAGCTTACGGAACTGGCGGCCGAGCGCAAGGACGACGTAATCATGGCCGGCGCCATCGACCCCTCGGACGTGGTTTCCGCCATGACGTCGGTGAGCGCGGCACTTCAGCAGTACGCCGACACCTGCGCGAGCCTCGATCCGGATGACGAGGATGTGGACTTAGCCTTGGAGGCGCCGGACGAGCCCGAGGGCCTTGGCATCAACGAGGTGATGTACAGCCTGATGAACGATGGCGACAAGCTGAGCGAGCTCACCAAGCTGGTGGGCAGGCTTCGCTACGCGATGGAGGGCGGCGAAGAGGTGATGGTCAGGGAGACCGAATCCGACATACTGACGCTGTCCCGGTTGTTGCCCGAAAACCACCAGATACCGCGGCTACTCGAGGTCGCCAAGGCCGGTGGAAACGCCAACGCCGAACTGGCGCACCTTTACCTGCAAAGGTGCTTCCTCATCCTGCGCGAGGAGTACGCCAACCTCAGCGAACTGGACTCGCGAATCAGGACTATCGAGTCGCGGCGGGAGCAGGCCTAGCCCGGCATCCCCCGGCGGGGCCTAGTTCGCGTCCGACGCCTGGAGCGCCGCCCGCAGATGCGCCAGCGTGACGTTCCCGCCGCTCGCGACGAGCACGACCTTCTTGCCGGCCAGCCGGTCACCCAGCTTCACCGCAGCCGCAAGCGACGCCGCGCCCGCGTGCTCGATCAGGTTGTGCGTGTGCTGGAGGTGCATCACGATGGCCTCGTTCATCTCCGCGTCGCTGACAAGCACGAAGTCGTCCAGCATGTCTCGCAGTATTTCCTGCGTCAGCTCGAACCCCAGACGCGTCGCCAGACCCTCGGCGACGGTGTTCATGTCCGACTCGACGATGCGGCCCTCCTTCCAGGAAAGGTAAGCCGCCGGAGCGCTGGCCGCCTGCACGCCGATCACCTCTACGCCTGGGTTGACGCCCTTAGACGAGATGCAAACTCCGCACGCGCCGCTGCCGCCACCGACCGGCACGATGATCGTGTCCACGTCCGGCAGGTCCTCCATTATCTCCAGGCCGTATGTGGCAACTCCAGCGATAAGCGCAGGCTCGTTGGCCGAGTGGATGTAGCGGTAACCCTCCTCCCTGGAGGCCCGCTCCACGTACCCGCGCGACTCGTCGAAATCCTTGCCGTAGAACACGATCTCGGCGCCAAGGTTTCGTATGGACTCCACTTTGTCCGGGTTCGCTCCCTCCGGCACGACGATGACCGCCTTGACGCCGAACACGCTCGAGGCGTAAGCAACGGACTGGCCGTGGTTACCGGTGGACGCGGTTATCACGCCGCGGCGGCGGTCTTCGTCGCTGAGCTGCGAGATGAAGTTGAAGCCGCCGCGCATCTTGAACGCGCCCAACCGCTGGTGGTTCTCGTGCTTGACGTAAACTTCCGCGCCCAGCAGCTTGTCCAGCGAAAGGTAGCGGTGCAAAGGCGTTCTCGACACGTAGGGGGCGACTCTCGCCCTGGCTTCCATCACGTCCAGGAGGGTGGGTCGTATCGGCAATTCTGTCTCCATTCGTTAGTTCTTGTCGGTTGCTCAGGTTTGACGCTAGCAGACTTAGCAGGCCACTTCGACTGCGACGTCCGCGAAGGCGTTCGCGTAGGCCGCCACCGCGGCGACGTCAACGGCTCCGGGCCACCGATCGCTGCGCATGTGGAAGTAGGCGTGGCCGCCGGCCATCGCGACGCAGCGCGCGCCCATGGCGTGCACCACGTTGGATTCCGCGCCCACCATAACTCCTTCTCCCGCAGACGGCGTGTCCGGCGCCCCGTTGCGCCTGAGCGCCGCGTGCGCCGCGCTTTCCAGCACGGGGTCCGACGCGCCCAGGTGCACCCCGGCGTCCACTGCGGCGCCAATTGACGCGCCGAAGTGAATCCACGCCTCCGCGCCGCTCACCAGTTCTTTCCTGCTTTCCAGGAACTTGTTCACCCCCAGCAGGCCCAGCTCGTGGCCCGTCGTCGCCACGAACGTGACGTCTCTCGCCCGGTCCGACGCGGACAGCCGGCGCATCACCTCCAGCCAGCCCGCGATTCCGCCGCCCCTCTCGGCCGCGCACTGCCACCACCCGCTGCGCGGCGTCATCACCACCACCGGCGGCAGCGTGCGGTCCCTGCCCGGCAGCGACGCCACAACGTTGTACGACACCGCGGGGCTGCGCTGCGCGCACGCCAGCAGTCTCGCCCGCGTGCCGTTCCGAGCAGCCTCTTGCAGCCAATCTCCCGCCTCGCCGCTCACCTGAAGAACGGGCGGGCCGAACGGCGACAGGAAGCGCGGCGCGTTGCGGCAGGCGAGGCCGGAGCTGATGCCACGGGTCACGACGACGTAGGCGGCGTGGCGCGGGTCCGCGCGCTCGGCGTCTACGTCGTCCTGGTACTCGCCCACACCGACCTCCAGCAGGCCGATCTCCGCGTCCGAGCCGACAGGCCCCAGCTTGCCCTCGACACCGTTGGTACCGGTCAAGCCGCCATCGAACAGGGGCAGCCCTCGCACGTGCCGGCCTCCCACCTCGATGCGGCACGCCCCGAGCACCAGCCGGTCCAGCGGTACCTCCTCCAGCTCGGCGTCCGGGGCGTACGAGCTGGCGCAATTCGCCAGCCACCGCGCGGACTCCACGTCGGCGGCGGCGCCGGTGCGGTGGTACCCCTGGGAATCGAATTCGCGGATTACGTCCGCCACACGTTCGTTCTGTGTCATGCTTCTAGAGTAACCTTCCGAGAAATCCCTTCCCCCTCGCAGGGGGAATGTTAGGATGGGGGTGACGAATGGGAAACGAGTGCCGCCATTCTCAACTCATACTCTCTTATATCGCCAGGTCGCGGCGCTCGAAGGTGTACGCCGCCACTCCGAACAGCACCACCGTCACCGCCGCGAGCACCACCGCGTGGGCTATGCTGATGCCGTTGGTGAGCGGGTCCACGGCGATGTAGTAGTAGAACACCGACAGGTACTTGAGCGGCTCCAGCGCGTCCACCAGCGGCGCGAACGTGTGCGCCAGGTAAGCCGCCACGCCCACCGCGCTTGTGACCGCGAACGTCGTGCCGGTCCTCCCGGTCGCGCTGCCCACCGCCAGCGCCAGCGCGCCGAATGCCCAGCCGAACAGCGCCAGCGAGACGCACGCCTGCGTCACCCTCCAGAAGTCCAGCCCCATGTCGAACAGCACCGACCCGGCAAGCAGCGACACCCACACCGCGCCGACCAGCGCAAGGCTTGATAGGACCAGCGCGCCGAACTTCTGCGCCAGCGCCGACAGGCGGCTCACCGGGTTCGCCAGCAGGATGTCGATAGTAGCGTCCCGCTCCTCCCCCGCAATCGTGCTCGTCCCCAGGCGGATTACGAATATCATCACCAGCACCGGCAGGAACACGGCCATCAACTGCGTGTTTACGAAACCCTCTCCGGAACTCAGGCTCTCGAATCCGCCGGCCAGCGCCTTCAGAAACTCGGAATCGCCCAGGATGTCGTCGAGCTGCGTGTTGTCCTTGAAGCTCGGATACGTGGCGCAGGTGATCAGCGTCACGATGATTATTCCAAGCTCCCACCAGAGCACGGAGCGGCGCTGGTCCCGGAGCGACTTGAGGAAGATGTTGCTAAGCATCCTGCTCGCCCTCGCTGTAGTAGGCCAGAAACACATCCTCCAGCGCCGATTCGTGTGTGAACAGCTTGGTCACGCTGTGCCGCGCCAACGCCTTAACGACCGCGTCGGGGCTGCCAATTACGTCGAACGTGAGAGTCTCCCCATTCACGCTGACGGCAGTCACGCCCGGCAGTGACTCGAACTCCTCCGCCGTGAACTCGTCGGCCAAGTGCGCCTCGAACCTGTGGAACGCCTTCTGTACAATGTCGCCGATGTCCTCCACGGCGATGAGCCGTCCGCCCCGGATGAACGCCACCCGGTCGCACACCCGCTCCACCTCCGGCAGGTTGTGTGACGAGAAGAACACCGTCCTTCCGTCCGCCTTCACCTCGTCGATCATGTCGTAGAAGGATTGCTGCACGAGCGGGTCGAGGCCGCCGGTCGGCTCGTCCAGCACGACCAGCTCCGGCTTGTGCATGAAGGCCTGGATCAGACCCACCTTCTGCTTGTTGCCGCGCGAGAGTTGCGAAAACTTCCGGCCCAGGTTCGCGTCCAGGCGGCCCGCGATGTCGCGCGTGTAGTCCCAGTCCACGCCGCCGCGCAGGTTCGCCATGTACTCGAGCACCTCGTCGCCGGTCATGTTGTCGTACAGCGAGAACTCACCCGGAAGGTAGCCCAGCCTCCGCTTGATGCTCACGCTTTCGGCGCGCGTGTCCATGCCGAACACGGTAGCCGTGCCGCTGGTCGGCCGTATGTGGTCCAGCAGCATGCGTATCGTCGTAGTCTTGCCGGCGCCGTTTGGCCCCAGGTAGCCGAACACCTCGCCGCGCCGCACGTCCATGTCGGCGTCCACCACGGCGGCCACGCTGCCATAGTTCTTGGTAAGCCCCCGTGTGCGGATTACGACGTCGGAGTCGCCCAGGCTCATTCGCTAACCGCCACTGTTGCCTCGGCGACACCAATCAGCTTGCCGCTCTGGTTGATTCCCTTTATCTCGCAGTCCACCAGCTTCAGGCCATCCTGAACGCGCTTGCCGGTGACCGTGCCGTGGAATTCCACCGTGTCCCCCGGCCGGAACGGCTCTATCGCCTTGAACAGCAGGCGTCCGTTGCCGTACAGCGATGCGTTGGGCAGCCAGCGCTCCAGCATCTGGTTCAGGTAGGCCATCGTGGTGACGCCGGCGTTGAGCGTGCCCCCGAACATGCCCTCCTTGGCGAACTCGGGGTCCGTGTGGATGTTGCGGGGCATCTCCATGTCCTCGCCCTCGGACAGTCGCGCGCCGTCTATAGTCTCCTGCGTCTCGCCAATGGTGAAGGGCGTAACCGCGTCGCCTAGCTCGATGTCATCGAAAGTGAGCTTTCCCGTTATTGTAGCCATGCCGTGGCGCCTCCATGTGTCGATTCTCAGAAGCCTGCCCTCAGCCCTGCGAGGGAGTCCCTTCCCTCTCGCAGGGGGAAGGTTAGGATGGGGGTGTGTCTAAGTCCCAGCAACTACTCCTAATCCGGCCTCTTCTGCCCCTGTGCGTACTCGAATATGCACGTGTAGTCGTACTCGCCAACCTTTTCGCCCGCCTGGTTGTTCGCCTCCACCCGAATGGTCACGAACTTGTTGCCGCGCCGCTCGTACTTGTCCACCACGTGACCGAAGCTCGTGATCGTGTCGCCCGCGCGCATCGGCGCGAACCAGCGCACCTCGCACTTGGCGAACGGCGTCTGGAACGGGTTCTCCCTGGCGTGCTCCTGGGCCACAAAGCCGTTGTTGGCCGCGATGTCGCCCCGGCGCAGAGGCGCGACGCGGAAGATGGTCGAGGGCATTGCGTGGGCGGGCACAGCGCCATCGTCCAGGCTGTACGCGGGGTTGTCATTGCGAACTGCCCCGGCGTAGCCTGCTATCAGCTCGCCTGTCACCTCCACCTCCACCTCGGGCGACGCTTGCCCGATTTCCACGACGGCATACTCCCACCTGCGCTCCTGTTCAGACATACAGACCTCCCCAGCCAGTCGGCGAATCGATGTTAAATCGCGGTGGTGGGGTTGTCAATCGATTGCACCTGAGAGAACCTGTTTCAGATTTCTAGGCGCTCCTACACCGTTGTCCCCGCAAAAGTGGGAAAGCGAATTCTGTTAGTTTCTGCGACATTCCGTGCGCCTCCTAGCTGAGACTGTCGCCGGTCCTTCGCGAATCTGTAATGTCCGGCGCGGGATATGTATGCACAAGTGTCGCGCCACATGGCAGAGTAGGACAGGGGGTCGACGGGCCGACCGGCCGTGTATCCGTTGGCACAGGGCGCCCACAAGGGACGCCCCTACGGATGCCTGGGGCATAATCCCGGTTGGGGGTAGGGATTCCGGGCCGCGGGGTCTGTCCCTCGCCTGGGCGAGGGTAGCACGTTTGTGCGTATATTGCAAGAGGGGGTGGCGAGACTGCGGGATTGGGCCGGAACGGTGGGGAGAAACTGCGCAGACGTGGGCCAGTGGTTGGGCGCCTGTCGGACGTTTGGGTGGCAGGGCCAGAGCACGGGCGGCGCAGGAAAGTGACGGTTTTTTCGGGGTGCTGAGGAGCGAAAGGGTCGGTTGTGGGCGAGGGGGTGGGGCCGGGGCCAATGTTGGGGAGTCAGCAGGGGGACACTGGCTCAACAACATAAATGCGAATAGCCGTTGGTTCAGAGTCGGGCGCCGGGGCGGGTTTTCGCGAGGGAGATGGTTTTGGGGGCGCCTGGTAATCTGAAACAGGCTCCACCTGCGATTGCGCGGGGCATAGGTGAGACTGCGGGTGACCTCCACCGGAAGTGATATACTAGCCCCGTCTTTCAGAGGCGTGCCCTGGGCCAGCGGCGCCAAGCCCAGAGTCGCCTTCCAAGTATACCATCCAAGGAGCGCACATGTTCCGCATTGGCATCGACGTTGGCGGCACCTTCACAGACTTCGTGGTAATCCCGGACGGGCAGCCCCCCCGCCAGTTCAAAACCGCATCCACTCCGCGGGACCCCTCGGAGGGCGTGCTGCGGGGCCTCGAAGAGGCGGCGGCCGCGCTCGGCCTGTCTACAGAAGGGCTGCTCGCCGAAACCGAGATGCTGATACACGGCACCACCGTCGCAACCAACACCTTGGTGGAGCGCAAAGGCTCTCGCGTCGGACTCATCACCACCGATGGTTTTCGGGACCTCCTCGAAATGCGCGAGGGACTAAAGGAGGACCGCTACAATCTACGCATGGAGCCGGTGCGGCCCCTGGTGCCGCGCTACCTGCGGCTCGGCGTTCCGGAGCGCGTGAGGGCGAACGGCGAGGAGGATCAGCCGCTCGACGAGGCCGCGCTGGACGAGGCGTTGGGCACACTCGCGTGCGAGGGCGTCGACGCGCTGGCGGTCTGCTTCCTGTTCTCGTACCTCAACCCCGAACACGAACGCCGTGCCGCGGACCGAATCCGCGATAAGTTCCCCGGCGCCTACGTTTCGCTATCACACGAGGTCATCCCGCAGATAAAGGAGTTCGACCGCCTCAGCGCGACTGTCATCAACTCCTACGTCGGCCCAGTCTTCGGCGAGTACCTGATGCGCCTGAGAGAGCGGCTCAGTTCGTTCAGCCGCGTCAACGACATCCTCATAATGCAGTCCAACGGCGGCGTGGCCTCCATAGACGATTCCAGCCGCCTTGCCGTCGCCGCCATCCTGTCCGGCCCCGCCGGCGGCGTGAGCGGCGCCGCGCGGTACGGCGAGGGCCTGGGTGAATCAAAAGTCATCGGCTTCGACATGGGCGGCACCAGCGCGGACATCTCGCTCATCGAGGACGGCTCGCCCCACCTGACCAACGAGAAGTTCGAGGCGGGCTGGAAGATAGCCGTGCCCGCCATAGACATCCAGACGCTCGGCGCGGGCGGCGGAAGCATCGCGCGCGTCGACGGCGGCGGCATTCTGCGCGTCGGCCCCGACAGCGCGGGAGCCGACCCCGGCCCGGTGTGCTACGGCCGCGGCGGCGAAGAGCCAACAGTCACCGACGCCAACCTGCTGTTGGGCTACCTGGACGCCGACAATTTTCTCGGAGGACGTGAAAGGCTCGATACCGCTATGGCGGAGAAGGCGATCGAGGAGCGCGTCGCCCGCCCGCTCGGCATCGACACGCTGGAGGCGGCCCTGGGAGTCCACACGGTGGTGTCCACCACAATGGCCGAGGGCATACGGCTGATGTCCGTCAAGCGCGGGGTCGACCCGCGGGACTTTGCCATCCTCGCCTTCGGCGGAGCGTCCGGCCTGCACGTGAGCGCCGTGGCCCGCCGGCTCCAGATTGAAAGGGTGTACGTGCCCGCGGCGGCGCCGGTGCTCTCTGCGCTCGGTATGCTGAGCACCGACCTGCAGTACGACGCCTCCCTCTCCCACCCGGCGAGCCTCGACGGGATCGACATGGACACAGTTCGCGCGATAGTGTCGCGGCTGGAGGAGCAAGGACGCGAAAGGCTGAAGGCGCAGGGCGTGGGCGACGAGGACATGGCAATCACCGTATCCGCCGACATGCGCTACCTCGACCAGATTTACGAGGTCAACGTTCCAGTTCCGGACCTGTCGCTGCCCCCGGAAGAGCTGTTACAGGAATGGGCAGCGAACTTCCACCGGCGCTACGAGGAACTGTACTCTTACCGCCAGTCCGACCAGGAGATCCGGCTCGTCACGCTGCGGGTATCGGCGCTGGGCCGGCTGCCCAAGGCGGACCTCTCGGCGCATACGCCCGCGGGCGGCGCGACCGCTCCGAAGAGCAGCCGTCGCGTGTTCCTGGGAGAGTGGCGCGACCTGCCCGTGTACGCGATTGACAGACTCACACGCGACGCCGAAATCGAGGGGCCGGCCATCCTGGAGTCGGACTTCACCACCGTGCTCGTCGACGAGGGCGACACGGCCTCGCTCGACCGCTTCGGGGGCGTCGCTTTGCGTGTGGCCGCCGGTAACCGACGTGAGCACGAGCGTGAGCGTACGGCAACCACAGCGTCCGACCCCGTCACGCTGGCAGTGGTAGAGAACCGTCTTGAGTCCATCGCGATGGAAATGATGGAAGTGATGCTACGCACCTCTATGTCGCAGATACTCAACTCCAGCCGCGACTTCTCTACCGCGGTGCTGGACGCCGACTGCCAGCTCGTCGCGCAGGGCGAGGGCATACCCGTGCACATCAGCGCGCTGCCCATCGCGGGCGCGGCGGTGCGCGACTACTTCGGCGACGACATATCGCCGGGAGATCTGTTCGCGCTCAACGACCCCTACTTCGGCGGGAGCCACCTGCCAGACATCACCGTCATACGCCCCATCTTCCACGACGGGGAACTGCTCTTCTACTCGGTCAACAGGGCGCACCACAGCGACGTGGGAGGCGCAACGCACGGCGGATACAACCCGTCGGCGAGCGAGATCTACCACGAGGGGCTGCGCATTCCGCCGCTGAGAATCCACGACAAGGGAGAGCCGCGGCGCGACCTGCTTCAGATGCTCTCAGCCAACGTGCGCCACCCCGAGAACTTTCTCGGCGACCTCAACGCGCAGATAGGCTCGGTTGACATCGCCGCGCGCCGCATCGGCGAGCTTCTGCGGGTCTACGAGCCGGACTCGCTTAAGCGCATCATCACCGAGATACTCAACGCCACCGAACGGCAGGTGCGCCAGTTCATCTCCGATTGGCCCGATGGCGTGTACCGCGGCGAGTCCCTGGTCGACGACGACGGCTTCGAGTCTAAGATGATCCCCATACGCGCCACGGTGACCATCGAGGGCTCGTCGATGGACATCGACCTGAGCGAGTCGGCCCCGCAGGTGACCGGCTTCATCAACAGCGCCTACGCCAACACCCGCTCGCTGGCCCACGCCGCGATCATGTACATGGCCCCCTCGGACGTGGCCAAGAACGAAGGCTCGATGCGCCCCGTCACCGTCACGGCTCCCAGGGGGCTGGTGGTAAACGCCAACCCTCCCGCGCCGGTGTGCATGAGCACCAACCACTGCGCCGAGGAGATCGTCGAAGCTGTGTTCAAGGCCCTCGCGCCCGCCGTGCCCCTGGCCGTGAACGCCGGTTTCTCACGAAGGTTGAGGTTCGCCATCACCGGCGTCGACCCTCGCACCGACCGTGCCTTCATCTGGCACTTCTTCATGGCGCGCGGCGGCGGCGGCGCGTCCCACGCGCACGACGGATGGCCCAACGTGGGCGAGGTGAACGTCGCCGGCGGCATTCGCTCGCCGAGCGTCGAGGTCACCGAGGAGCGCTTCCCTCTGTTCGTCCGCCGCCACGAGCTGCGGCCCGGCTCCGCAGGCGACGGCGCAAAGCGCGGCGGACTGGGCGCAGTCTGCGAGATGGTCTACGAAGGCGCAGGCGAGGCCAGGCTGAACACCGCGGGAGACGGCACCGTCAACCCGCCCTTCGGCCTGTTCGGCGGCGAGCCGGGCCTGCCCCACATTTACAGCATCATCTCCAACGGCACAGAGCGCGTTCTAGGCTCCAAGGAAACGGGCGTGATAGTCAAGCCCGGCGACACCATCCTGTGCCTGTCGGCGGGAGGCGGCGGCTACGGCGACCCGGACCAGCGAGACCCGGCGCAGGCGAAGTGGGACGCCAGGAACGGCTACGTGACGCGGTAGGCGGGCTCAGATCTTCCTGAGTACCCGGTCGTACTCTCGGTGCGGACCAATCCAGAACCACAGGATGTCGCCCCCATAAAGCACCCCAAGCGCGCGATAGTCGTCGCTCACTCGCGCCGAATAGACCGGGCGCCGTCGGCTGACGCGCTTGAAATGCAAGCTGGGGTGATTGGGATCTGACGCGAAGAATCGGTATGACTCCCTCGCCTGTCGTCTTACGTGGTATGGAAGGCGGCGATATTCATCCCAGAAGCTCTCAAGAACGAACGCAACGTTAGAGTTCGTCCACGTCTAAGGGTCGTGTCAGTCCGGCGCGATGCGCCGCTACAGCCTCGTCGGCTAGCCGTTCCAGCAGGTCCTCGGATTCGGGGCGGCTAAACAATTCTGCCCAACGCAGTTCAGACTCCAGTTCGGACAAAAGGAATCGTGCGAACCTGTCCTGCTCTTCTTGCGGAAGCTCGGATGCTTTCTCGAAGGCTTGTTGAAGAAGTTCTGTCATATTCCATCCCTCTCTCGCAGATTGCGCGCCATCACCGCGTGCGCGGGTTGAGCACGTCGTTGAGCGAGTCGCCCAGCAGGTTCCACGCCAACACTATCGTCCACGCCGCAACGCCCGGCGCCAGCAGCATCCACGGCACCTCACGCAGCGCGCTCAGCGATCCCGCCTCAAGCAGCATCGTGCCGAGGCTGGGCTTGGGCGGCTGAACGCCAAGCCCCAGCCAACTCAGGATGATCTCCGCGCCCACCAGCGCCCCCATCGACATGCTCACGGTCACCACGATAGGGCTGATGGCATTGGGCAAAATGTGAACGAACAGTATGCGGGGTGTCGAGGTACCCGCCGCCCGCGCCGCGTCCACGAACTGCGACTCCTTGAGATAAAGCACCTGGCCCCGCACCAGCCGCGCCATGCCTATCCACCCGAACGACACCAGCGCAACCGATATAACAAGGTAGTCGGCGGCGCCGCTCCTCGCCAGCCCGTCCAGGAAAGTGTTGTCCTCGATCCACCACACCATGTCTCGGATGCGCCCGCCCAGCGTCGCGGCTATGAGAATTATCAGCAGAATGTCGGGGAAGGCGCTGAACAACTCGCCGGTACGCATGATTAGAGAGTCCACGCGCCGGCCCAGGTATCCGGCCACCAACCCCAGCGTAACTCCTAGCGCTATCCCGCCCGTGGCCACCACCACGACCGTGATGATGACCGTCGTCTGCACGGCCCATACGACGCGCATGAGCACGTCTCGGCCCTTCAAATCGGTGCCGGCCCAGTGGGATAAGTTTGGCGGCTTGCGAATCGCGGTGTAGTCCTGCTCCGTGTAGCCGTAGGGGGCGAAGAAGGACACCACCGGGGCGAAGATGCCCAGCATGTAGACGATGGCGAGGGCGGCCATGCACGCGAGCGCAATGCGCTTGCGAACGAGGCGCGCCCAAGCCAGGGCCAGGTGTCCCCTGGTGGGACGACGCAACTCCTGTTCGAGGCTCAGTTGACCCGTTGCCAAACCTGTCCCGTCCTCCCTCCGTCGGCGCACCGACGCCCGGTCAGCTATAGCGAATCCTGGGGTCTATCAGCGTGTACACAATGTCGGCCACGAGGTTGGCCAGCACGAAAGCCACCGCGCCAATCAGCGTTATGGCCATGATCACTGGGTAGTCTCTGTTGAAGATGGCATCTATCGCCAGGTTGCCCAGGCCGGGAATGCCCAGAATTCGCTCTGTGATGATACCGGTGCTCAGCAATCCCGGAAGCGAAAGCGATATGACCGTCACCACCGGAATGAGCGAGTTCTTGAGCACGTGGCGGGCATCCACCACCACCTCCGACAGACCCTTGGCGCGTGCCGTACGTATGAAGTCCTGCCCCATCACGTCCAGCGTGCTCGCCCGCATCAGCCGCGCCAGGCCCGCCACACCCGGAATGCCCATCGTTATGGCCGGGATGATGATGCGCACATCCCAGAACCCGCCCCAGCCGGAACACGGCAACCAACTCAATTTCAGGCAGAACGCCCACAGCATTAACGGGATCGTCACCATGATGGGAATGGACATGAGCACTAGCGACAGGCTAACCGTGGTGGGGTCTTCCCAGCGCCCCTGCTTGTGCGCCACCCAGAACCCCAGCGGCAGGCCCAGCCCCACGCTGACGATCAGCGCGGCGATGCTGACCTGGAAAGACACCCAGATCTTCGCGCCCAGAAGCTCGCTTACGGGTCGGCCGCGAAAGCGTATGCTCTCGCCCAGGTCCCCGCGCATAGCCCGCCAAACGTAGTCGCCGTACTGCACGAAGAAGGGCCGGTTCAAACCGAGTTGTTCGCGCAGCCTGTCGGCCGTCTCCTCCTCGTAGCGCACGCCCAACATCACCTGCACGGGGTCGCCCGGCCCGAAGCGGCCGAGCGCGAAGGTCACGAGCGAGACCGCGACCAACAGCACGGGGAGCCACAGCAGACGCCGCGCTATGTAGACCCACATGGTAGGCCAACTCCATCAGGGGTTTGTTGCGAACGAACAGAGGTCTGCGACCGGCAAGGAAGCAATACCTCTATAGGGGAAAGGTTAATCTCTGGGCCACCAAAGAGCAAGCCGATTGGAAGTGGGCCGAGTCGGCTCTCCCGTCCTTGACACCCCTTCGCGCCTGCTGATAGCCTCCCCGCATCAGGCGGCGCGGGCGAGCACGTGGAGCGGGATACGCTATGGACTTTCGTTTTACCCCAGAGCAAGAGCAGTTCCGAGAACACGTCCGCGCGTTCATTCGCGACGAAGTGCCTCCCGAGATGATCGCCGAGATTCAGGCCGCGGCCGACGGCTCGGCGTCGGAGGCAGGCCGCGAGTTCAAGCGGCTGCTGGGCCAAAAGGGGCTGCTCGGCATAAGCTGGCCCGAGGAGTACGGCGGCGGCGGCAAGCCACTGCTGTACCAGTTCATCCTCACCGAGGAGCTTGGCTATCACGGGCTGCCCTACGGCGGACTGAGCCTCACCTCGGTCGGGCCGACGCTGTTCCGCGCGGGCACCGAAGAGCAACGCCAACAGTACCTGGGCGGCATACTCAGCGGCGAGTACGAGTTCGCCCTCGGCTACTCCGAGCCTTCCGCCGGCACGGACCTGGGCTCCCTCCAGACGAGGGCCGTCGCCGACGGCGATGACTATGTTATCAACGGCCAGAAAATTTACACCTCTGCCGCCCACTACTCCACACACATCTGGCTTGCAGCGCGAACCGACGCAAACGAGCCCAAGCACCGCGGCGTCTCGCTGATGATCGTGCCCCTCGATTCTCCGGGCATCACCATACGCCCGCTTTGGACGATGGGGGATGGCCGCACCAACGAGGTTTTCTTCGAGGACGTCCGCATACCGCGCGACAACCTGGTGGGTGAGGAGAACCGCGGCTTCTACGTGGTGGCGATGGCCCTGGATTACGAACGCGCCGCGGTCGCGCCGATTAGCCCGCTCCAGCGCAGCCTCGACGAGCTTAGCCGGTTCACCCGCGACACCAGCCGCAACGGCGCTCCCCTCGCCGAAGACCCCGTCGTGCGCCGCAAGCTCGCCGAGCTTGCGGTCGAAGTGGACGTTCTCCGGCTGTTCTCGTACCGCAACGCCTGGATGATCGAAAACGAGCTCGTCCCCACCAAGGAGGCCTCGATAGCCAAGGTCTGGTCTTCCGAGCTGGCCCAACGAATGTCCGCCGTCGCGCTCGAGATCATGGGACCCCGAG
This sequence comes from uncultured Dehalococcoidia bacterium, assembly GCA_951812395.1. Taxonomy (GTDB): domain Bacteria; phylum Chloroflexota; class Dehalococcoidia; order Lucifugimonadales; family CATOSD01; genus CATOSD01. The sequence continues at coordinate 495,743 of CATOSD010000002.1, read as the reverse complement.
GCCAACTCAAGGGCGGCTCGAAGTGGGCCTACCTGCAGGGCAGGTTCGAGCGCATGTACCGCCAGACGCCGCTCATGCGCTTCGGCGCGGGCACCAACGAGATACAGCGCAACATCATCGCACAGCGCGGGCTCGGCCTGCCCCGCTAGCGGCACGCCCGGATGGCAGCCAGCAAAGAGCGCGGCCTTCAACAATGCTTGACAGTTACCGCTCGCATTGCAAGTGTCAACGTTCTTAGAAAGGGCGTCGCCGGAATTATCTTCTATGGGTCTCTTCCATCGGAAAAGGCGGCGAACGCCGCTTCAAAGTCAAGGTCTTCGCTAGGCGAATCGCTTGAAGCCTCAGGGGCGCAACTATTTGGCACGTATCTGCCGCCGCCCAAGTCCGTAACCCGTTCGTTGAAGCCTAAAGCCATGGCCACACTGTTGGGCATTGGTTCTGTTCGTTGCTTCCGCAGTTCAGTTAGGACGAAGTCGAATGGCACGGGGCTCCCCGTCGCGCCATATCTCGACTCTACAATCGTAGCTACAGCATCGAACATATCGGTGCTGGGGCGTGAGTAGCCATGCTCGGTAAGGCCGTAGACGCCCTTCTTGCCAATCCACACAATGCCGAGGTCTCCAGCGCCATCGTAAGAGAGTGCGGCGTGCCAGTTGCGCGTCGAGTTTTGGCGCTCCGGAAACAGCCGATTGGCTACTTCGGCAATCTCGGTGAAATGAGCCGGTCGCCCCAAGTAACGTAGGGCCTCCCGCAACATCCCTGCTCTGGTTTTGCTAACCTGCTCTCTGCGATGCTCACCCCATGCCTCTGACAGCCGTTCTCCGTCTGGTCGTGGCAAGAAATGGAATGCGTCGGGTATCTGTGGGCGCGGGTCGGCAACGTCGCTGGGAGGACTAGATTTGGGATCGTTGAGGGCGCCTTGTATGTACTCGTGATGGGCTTCTGGCGCGACGACGCGCAGTTGCAGAGTTGGAATTTCGACGGTATTCAGGCCGATGAGCTCGAGCGCCAGCCTTCGCCGTGGCGTCATCGTATCTTCATCTATCACCAGTGAGCCTTTTGTCTGGATAAAGTCGGCCGCAAAACCGAGCCACAGGTCTCTATGAGGCTCTCGGCTGTTGAGGCTTATTCGGGCCCGTACCCGGCGGACCAACTTTTGTCGAGTTCGGTACTCTATCTGTCGAATCCGCTCCCTGGTCACTCCAAGTCTTGCGCCTAGACTTTCCAAAGTGGATGGTCTATCAGCATCAATTCCCAGACGACCTTTTAATATGTATGCCTCTCGCTCAGTCAGGGCGCTGAGCACTCTATCCACGGCGGTGTCAACTGGAGTATAGAGCGTCAAATCCGTCAGTGCGTCCCCTATGCGACGCCAGTTTTCCTCCACTTTGTCGTCATCGACCAAGAGCTTGAACCAATAGCCAGAGCCTTCGAGAGTGAAGGTTTCTTTGAACATGTCCTGCAAGTGGCGATTGGCTATCAGCAGAGAAGCCCATGGGAAGACATAGGTGCCAGGCACACAGCCATCGGCGAGCATCGCCCACCGACGACCTATCTCCAAGACACTGTCGGGAGGGGTAAGCCACCGCGGTTCAGTGACCGCTAGGAACGACAAAGACATCGAACGAGCAAGCTGAGCCGAGCGCACGTAGTCTAGCTCGCCGCTTGCGATGCGTAGGGTATGGGCAACCCACCAGTTTTCTACTACGCGCGTCGTCAAATGGCGAAGGCGGTTCCCTTCGTCCAAAGGCAATAGAGCATTGTTATCACGCCAGGTGCGTAATCGTCCGCTGATCGTGTCTTTCAGCCCTTCAAGACCTGCATAATCGGCAACATCTTCGGAGGAGAATGCCGTGCCACGCGCCGCCAGTTCCTCAATGGCAAGGTCAATCGGATTATTGACGTTCATCAGCTCTCGTTCTCCAAATCCAGACCTGCCGAAATGGCTTGGCCCGCCGCTTTTGGCCTTTTGGCTATGCTATTCCAGTTGAGGCATTCAGGTATTGTTTCAACATCTTCGACGTATCGTCGAAACGTGACGTACTCCTTAAGCCAGCGAGATGTCCCTGCGTGACGCGCCAAGTGTTCATACAACCCGTCCAACCGGCATAAATGCACCGCGAGGTTGGCTTGGAGCCTATGCACTATGTCTCCCAAATCCCATGCCTGCCTGCTCGTCAGGGGGATTCTCGAGAGACGCAGGGCTTCAGCGTCACGTTGCCATTGACGTATCTCCTTGAGGGCCCCTTGGTAAATGGCGGTAACGGCCTGCATAGTGTCAGCGGGATCGTCGCGCAGCAGGGGAAGGTCCCTCAACTCGACTGAGCCTCGATAAGCGCCACCTCGCTTCTTGAAGGCGACCGCGGCGTAGCGCTTACCGCTGGCCATCACGATTGGCCCCAAGCCGCGATGAACTTATCCACGTAGCTTTCGCTTTCCGAAGCCTGTACGAGTTCAGCCTTGTCCAACGCAACCCCTATTGCGAACATGCAATAGGTAAGCCTTGCTTGCTCTTGGCTGACTCTCTGACGATATGCACTGTGGCCGCTATTGATTACGATGGTGTTGGAGTCGAGCCAAGCGGTCTCGTTTCTGTCGGGGTGCGCCTCGAAGGCGACTCGAGGACCTTGGTTGCGTCGGGACATCTGTCGTTTGGCCTTGGTATTGCCATGTTTATCCCGCTTGCGCGACTTGCCTCCACCGTTCCCGGACTCTGCACTAGATGAGCCGCCATTTACGCTTGACGATGCTTCTCGGCTCTGCCGATTGTTGTCGATGGACACCGGCATGCTACCATTGTCGCTCTTCCTCAACGCGTTGGACTTGCGAAGCAGACCGTCAAAGTCCCGCAGTTCGGGCAAACTCTTCACCATCTTGATCAGTTCACGTTCCAATTTCGATGACAATTGGTTCCGGTTCTGATTGACCGGGGCGATCCCGTGCCTAAGCAGAAACGCCTTCAGTTCATCACGCACCGGGTCGAGAAGTCTGTTCAGGCCGGCGGTTATACCGGGACCCCGTTTCAAATCGCTCTTGTTAGTGGTAAGGTAACTCACCAGTTCGGGAATCTCGACAACGCCGAACAGGTTGGCACCCAGCGCGCCGGTAGATTGGCCGAACAACTCGGCCTTGACTACTTTGCCGTAAGTGCATAGCAACACGCCGGGGCCAGTGCTGCCAACAGGAAACTCGCGCTCGGAAACTCCCAGAGCTCCCCATCCGATAGAACGGTTGCCAGCCCGCAGCTTGAGTTGGGCATAGCTGCTCAAGGAGGCGGTTGTGGACAGATCCCTTTTCGCCACCTCAGTGCCATTGACCCTAAACTTGAGGCTCAGGGGGTATAATTTGATTGCCGAATATGAGCGAGTGAATTCGGTGATGAACAAAGGAAGGTAGTGACGCTTCAGAACTTGAACCAGATACGCATCATCGACTTTGGGAGGTGTCCGACCGCGATCAAAGCGTACTTCGACACGAGTGCCGTCATGTGGCAGCGGCTGAGAGCGAATGTGCTTCCATCGCAATGAACCGTCCTTGTGCCACCACCAATCGGAAGCGTTGCTCACGGCATTGGTGCGAGTTTTCGTTAGCACTCGGTTAGCGATGTTGAAGCTAACTTTGGCGCCTATCCCGGCGAACCCGATTCCAGAACCTCGCGATTTGAGTTCCGCCGCGAAATCGTGGTACTCGCTGAAATCTACGGCGTCCATACCATTGCCGTCGTCGGAGACCACTAGTACGTTGGCTTCTTCATTCCAGGAGAGATCGATAGTCTTCGCCTTGGCATCAAGGGAATTGGCCACCACTTCGGTTATCACCACGTCAAATGGGTGATCGGAGTACATGTCGGCCAAGTCACAGACTAGTTTTTTGACGTTGACTTTGCTCGAGTATTCTTGCATCTCAGCGCTCCATGCAGTATGCTCATTGATAACAGTACAGCATAATACGGCTTGCGTGTCAAACGCTCGGATCTGCACACTTGGCTGTCGCATTCAGAGTAGAATAAGGACGGGTGACCCCTAGGTGTACCCTGAACAGTCGCCAGAATACCTTCAACTCGATGGGTTCGTTAGTCACCCAAGAGAGGACATCGACGTCGAGTATAAGAGTTGGCTGAACCTCAGTATGGCCAAGGACAAGGCGACCCTAGCAAAGGCCGCAATCGCTCTCGCAAACCATGGCGGCGGCCACGTCATTCTGGGATTTCAAGAAGTAGGCCAAGCTCTTCAGTCGACGAAACGCCCACGTGAAGTCGCTGAAGTCACTCAGGATGTCGTGAATGCAGCCATCAGACGATACGCCGAGCCTGTATTTCACTGTCAGGTGTATAATGTTGCGCATCAGGCTACAGGTGCGTCACACCCTGTCATCAGAGTCCCGGCTGGTGACGTGCCCATAATGTGCAAGCGAGACCAAGTGGAAGCGGGTGTCTCTCAATACAAAATTTACGTCCGAAAACCTGGCGCTCGCAGCGAGGAGCCGCACACCGCAGAAGAGTGGCAGCGTCTCCTGGACCGCTGCGTTCGGGCTAGGCGTGAGGACATGCTGGACTCGATTCGCTCAATCGTCTTAGGTCAAGCCGAGGAACAGGACTCACTACCTAATCCACAGGGGGCACTTGCCAACTTTTGCACTGCCGCACATGAGCGCTGGGCAGAACTGACATCAGCTCTGCCAGATGGTTCACCGGCTCGATTTCCCTATGGGTTCTACGAGATGGGATTCGCCCTGATTGGCGCGGTACCTGCAGAGAGCTTGACCAAACTAAAGAGACGTCTGGACATTGCACAAAGGATCAAGTTATCTGGTTGGCCCCACTTCTTGCACATGAGCGTTGAGGGATGGAAACCTCGCATCCACGGAGACTTCATCGAAGCTTGGGTGGGGCGTCCCATTGATGGGCCCGTGTGGAACGATCCGTTCCATGCCGATTTCTGGCGCGCTTCAGCCGATGGCAAACTCTATACCATCAGAGGATACATAGAAGACGGGGAGTTAGGACAACAACGTGGGAAGGCGCCAGGCACGGAATTTTCCAACGCCATACCTAGCATTAAGGTTGCGGAAGGCCTCCTGTTTGCCAGTCGCCTATCGGCCGAGTTCGAAGGAGTGGAACAGATTGCGATTCGGTGCCGGTTCACCGGCCTCGAGGGACGCTCCCTAATGCTGGTCGATCACCCAGCGCCCTTCACAGACATCGGTCCTGCAATTCGTGACCCCGAAGTAACATTGACTGGACAGGTCACTCTACAGCAAGTCAGTGGTAACTTGACTGAAGTCATCCATAGATTCGTGAGGCCTCTCTATGAGCGATTCGGGTTTTACCAGATCCCTATCAATCACGTTCAGAGGATGCTCCAGAACCTAAGACGATACGGCTGAAGCAACCTCGGTTTGTACAGGACATGATTTGCAAGGAGCGCGGCCTCCATGGACCTTGCCCTAACCGAATCCCAGCAGATGCTCAAACGCCTGACCAGGGACTTCCTGGAGCAGGAATTTCCCCCGTCCCTCGCGAGAGCGTTGGAGCAGGACGAACGCGGCCACTCCCCGGAAGTCTGGCGCAAGATGGTCGAAACAGGCCTGGTAGAAGCCGCCTTTCCCCAGGAGTACGGCGGCGCGGGCGGCGGCCTGATGGAGTTGGGCGTAATATTCGACGAAATGGGGAAAGGGCTCTATTCCGGCCCATTCTTCGCGACGGTGGCGCTCGGCGGCCTGGCGCTGCTGTACGCCGGCGCTGACGACCAACGGCGCGGCCTCATACCCGCCGTGGCGCAGGGCCAGGCGCTGCTCAGCCTCGCGCTGCTGGAGGAGTCCGGCAAGTACGGTCCCGACGCCATCCGGCTCGAGGCGCACGCCCGGGGCGACCACTTGGTGCTCTCCGGCGTCAAGCTGTTCGTCGAATACGCCAACGTCGCCGACTTCATACTGTGCGCCGCTCGCACCGGCCCCGATGCCGACGACGTCTCGCTGTTTCTCGTCCCCGCCACCAACCCAGGCGTCAGCATCGCGCCGCTGGACACGATAGGCGGCGACAAGCAGTCCGAGGTGACCTTCGACAACGCTATCGTGCCGGGTCCCAACGTCATCGGCGAGGTCGATGGCGCCTGGCCCCACCTGCGGCGCGCGCTGGACGCTGCGACGGCGCTTACCTGCATGCAGATGGCTGGCATGGCCGAGAGGGTGCTGGAGCGCACCGTCGAATACGTGAAGATGCGCGTGCAGTTCGGGCGCCCGCTTGGCTCGCTCCAGGCGGTGCAACACCACGTCGCCGACATGGCCATCCACTGCGACGGCGCGATGCTCGCGGCCCAGGAGGCCGTGTCCCTGCTCGACCGGGGCCTGCCCGCGCGCCGCGAGATTGCCATCGCCAAGGCGTTCTGCAACCGCGCCTGCCAGTTCGTCACTCTCACCGCCCACCAACTTCACGGCGGCGTCGGCTTCATGCAGGAGTTCGACCTGCAGATGTACACGCGGCAGATGCAGGGCATGGCGTTGAGGCTCGGCACATCGGACGATCACCTCGAAGTCGTGGCGGACGAGCTGTTGGGCGTCCCCTCACGGCAATCAGCGTAAGGAGCGCGGCATGGCGATTGTGTACGACCCGGTTTGCGGCCTCGAGCTTGACACCGAAGAGATGAACCGCCCCGTTGGCGCCGTGCCCGGCGGCGCGCCCGAGGTGGACCCCACGAAGGGCACGCGCCGCTACCACGAGGGCACGTGGTACTACCTGTGCAGCCTGGATTGCCGCAACAAGTTCCTCGCCAGCCCCGCCACCTACACCAGCCAGAGCTAGCTGGAGTCAGGGCCTCCTCTGAGTCCCTTCCCCCTCGCAGGGGGAAGAGCCTGCCCTGAGCTTGTCGAAGGGTTAGGATGGGGGTGCCGTGCCAGGTCCCTCAGCCCCCCAACCTTGACACCCCGTCAAGCCTGCTGATAGCCTCCGCTGCGCCCTGTCGTGTCATCCGGACGCCACCCACCTCGCAAGGAGGACTCCCCCATGTTCGACCTCGTCATCTCAGGCGGCGCCGTAGTCGACGGCACCGGCAGTCCCGGCTACCGCGCCGACGTCGGCGTCACCGGCGACATCGTCACGGCCATCGGCGACCTCTCCTCCGTCGACGCCGCCCGCGTCATCGACGCCACCGGCCTCGTCGTCTCCCCCGGCTTCATCGACACCCACGCCCACTCCGAGGGCGCGCTGCTCCTCGACCCCCAGCACGCCAACGGCCTGCGCCAGGGCATCACCACCGAGATCCTCGGCCAGGACGGCCTCTCCTACGCGCCCCTCTCGCCCGACAACTACAAGATGCTCCGCGGCTACCTGGCCGGCATCCTGGGCGAGCCGCCCGACGACCTGGACTTCAGCAGCGTCGCCGCCTTCCGCTCCCACTACGACAACAAAGTCTCCGTAAACACCGCCTACTGCGTCGCCCACGCCGCGGTGCGCATGGAGACCGTCGGCTTCGAGGACGCGCCGCTGGTCGGCGATGCTATGGAGAAGGCCAAGCGGCTGGTCCGAGAGGGCATGGAGCAGGGCGCGGTAGGGTTTGCGACCGGCATGTCCTACTTCCCCAACTCCTGGAGCGACACCGACGAGCTTATCGAGCTCTGCAAGGCCGCCAATGAGCTGGGGGGCGTCTACGTCACCCACCTGCGCAACGTGAACACCGACCGCGCCTTCGGCGGCGGCGACGTGCCCGAGGCGCTGGAGATAGGCCGCCGCTCCGGCGTAAAGGTGCACTTCTCGCACTACCGCACCCAGGCGTCCAACGCCGGCCAGGTGGCCCAGCGCGTGGAGCTCATCGACAAGGCCAAGGCCGAGGGCGTGGACTGCAGCCTGGAGCTGTACCCATACCCCACCGGCAGCACCTACCCGCTCAGCTTCCTGCCCAGCGAGGCCCACGAGGGCGGCCCGGACGCCGTGCTGCGCCGCCTGAGGGACACCGCGGAGCGCAGGCGACTGGCCGACTACCTGGACAACGACTACTTCGGCTCGCTGGACGACGTCGTGTTCTCCCACCTGCCCGTCAACACCCAGTACGTGGGCATGAGCCTGCCCGACGTGGCCGACGAGCACGGCAAGTCCAAGGGCGAGACGCTGTGCGACCTGCTCGTCGAGGAGTCGCTGCGTATCTGCTTCCGCGGCGCTCCGCCCGCCAGCGTGCGCTTGTGGCAGCAGGTCAGCCACGACTGCGTGGAGCTTCTGTCCCGCGACGACTACATGGTGGGCAGCGACGCCATACCCATGGGCGGCATGCCCCACCCGCGCGCCTACGGCTGCTTCCCTCGCTTCCTGGGCCGGCTCAGGCGGCAGTTTGACATCATGAGCCTGGAGCAGATGGTCCAGCGCATGACCGACAACGCCGCCCGCCGGTTCGGCCTCACCCGACGCGGCCGCATACAGGACGGCTGGTTCGCGGACCTCGTGGTGTTCGACGCCGACCGCATCATGGACAACGCCACCTACGACGACCCGTTCCAGTTCCCCACCGGCATCCCGTTCGTCGTCGTGAACGGCCAGGTCGCGGTCGACCACGAGCGCTGCACCGGCGTCCTGGCCGGCCGGGCCGTTCCCTAGGACTTGTCCGCCGGACGCTCTGTTAACCCTCTCCGGTCACGCGTGGCGCGATGGCCTCGCTGACTCTCGCGCGGCTCGCCATCGCCTCCGCGGCGACCCTTGTCGGCTCCACCGTCTTCAGCGCCCTCGGATTCGGCATCGGAATGGTGTCCATCCCGATACTGCTGCTCGCCTTCGACGCCCAGACCGCCGTGGTGATGCTGAACACCGTCGAGGTGCCCCTCTCGGTGCTGATGGTATGGCAGAACCGGCGTCACCTCGAGCGCGGCGAGATGCTGCCCATAGCGGTCGCCGGACTCTTGGGCGCGCTGGTAGGCTCATTCGTGCTGGCGGCCTCCGCCGAGCGGCCCCTGCGAATCAGCATAATCGTGCTGATAGTAGTGCTCACCGCGATCACGGCGCTGAACATGCGCGCCGGTGTGCCCATGCCACGTTTCCTGGGGCCAGTAATCGGCTTCCTGGTCGGCCTCATGCTCACCGCCCTCGGAGTAGGCGGCCCTCTGCTCGCTCTGTACATGCTCGCCCGGCAGTGGGGCCGAGACACGATTCGCGGCTCGATGTCGCTGCTGTTCCTGTTCGTGATGCCCGCCGCGATGGCCGGCTACGCGGTGAACGGCCTGTACGATGCCGACCGGCTCACCCTGACGGCAGCCACCCTGGCGCCGGTGATCGCCGGCTTCTTCCTCGGCAGCCGGATAGCGCGGCGCATGAACGAGCGCGTCTTCCGCATCGCGGCCATCGGTGTCATCGCCATAACCAGCACACTGGTCCTTGTGCGAGAAGCCGCCGCGCTGTGAGGGGGGCGGCGCCAAGGATGCCGCTTACGCATGGGTTGTGGAAGTGCTACCATCAATAAACAGGAAACTGGCTGCGTATCGCCTGCGTGTGGATCCGTAGTGTGGGCCCCGTAAGGAGACACATCGTGCTCTACTGCCGACCGACATACGAGTACTTCACGGACGATGAGGGAAATCGACATTTCCGCCGGGTACTGCTGAAAATCTGGGACGACAGAGACTACTTCGACCCTGCGGCCATTCGCCGAAATGAGGAATATGACGACATAGACCAGGCCATTGCCCGGTTGGACGAGTTCAGCGAAGAACCGAGCTTCGATCTGAATTCGCGACTCGGTTTTTCGACCCTGGCAAAGTGGCTGAGGGAATACAAGCAGGACGGGGTCCTGCGCCTTCCAGAGCGGCGTCCCAAAGAGGAAACAATTGCGACTCTCGATAGGGCCTTCGACAGGCTAGTGAGGCCAAGCGCTTGATTGGCAGTGAGGGTGCGTCTGAGAGTACTGAGCTTGCCCTTCACATTCGTGTTACTACCTCCGACGGAGTGTCAACCGAGCATATCTATTCTCTTCGGTACTCTGAAAGTGCGCGATTGGAGTCAGAGATTGATCTAATCCTTGGCAACATAGTCAATGCTCTCGTCGGGACTACTCCACTTCTGCGACTTGCAAATCCGTCTGTAATGTACAGGGCCGAATCTGTGCCGCACGCCGCCTACCCTTTCTAAATCCGCATTGGGACGAGCGATTTCGAGCATAGTTCCAGGCCGGTCGTCCTTTTCACTCGCATCCATTCCCATCACCCCGCCGCTACGTCCCGTGACACCGCGACGGCGGGAAACTCGGCAAGCAACCGAAACAGCAGAATCTTCGCACGACGGGCAGTCATCCTTGCAGAGGAGTTTGCCGATCAGTTCACCGGAACTTCCTCGACTTCGCCTGGTCGAATCCTGTGTATGACTGCACGAATCGCTTCCGTTCGAAGTCGCACATAGGGCCACGCGGTGGACATGAGGACAACTACAGCAAGGCGTCTTCCCGCGAAGTTCTGTTGATAGCGCAGCTTCTGATCGGTCGTTACCAAGACATCGTATCCCTCTAATTCAGCATTGGAGATTAGGTCTCCGTTGTCCAGTTCCGACCAGGACTTCTCCGCCGCCGTTTCCACCGCATGCTCGCGCAGAAACTGACGCAGGGGTGCCGGCGTGCCTTGATCGAACAGAATCTTCACGGCTGGGCCTAGACCTTGAGCGCCTTAGCCTCGTGTTCAAGAACCGCTTTGACTTGCCATTCCTCAACGCCCTGAAACCAGTCCAGAAACTGCTCCACCGTCGCCCCGCTCTCCAGGTTCTCGAAGAGCGCGGACAGGGGCACTCTGGTTCTGGTGAAGACCCAAGCTCCGCTTAGCCTGCCGGGTACGCTTTCGACTGCCGGGCACGTGCGCCAATCCGCCATATCGTAGCCTCCGTTTCCAACGCTGGCACGCCGCTGCGTAGCCTGTGATGCTTGCATTATAGCAACCGCCCCACCGCATCCTCCACCGCCCGCCCCTCGTCCGACGCCCGCAGCCACTTCCGCAGCTCCCGCCGCACGACCGCCACCCCCACATCCGCGCCCTAACGCGCTCTGTGCCGCACGCCTCCTACCCCTTCTAAGTCCGCACTGGTACGAGCGATTTCGAGCACAGTTTCAGGCCGGTCGTCCTTTCCACTCGCATCCTTTCCCATCACCCCGCCGCTAAGTCGCGTGACAGCGCGACGGCGGGAAACTCGGCAAGCAAACGTAGCAGCAGAATTCTTGCGCCACGGGCAATCATCCTTGCAGTTATGGACTCCAGCGCCACAATTGCAAGGTTATTGGCCGCCAATCGCTCGCCGTCCACAATCAATCAAGATGCCATCCCGCGCAGTCCCCGCCACCTGATCCTCACTTGACAGACCCTACCAGCGGTGCAACCATGATGTTCAATGTCCGGCCATGGCACGAGCGAGGCACAAGTCTATGGGAACTCCGGTTGGATACGTAACTCTAACGTTCAGCTTCGAGAAGGAAAAGGAAGACTGGGTCGGTGTGTGCCTGGAACTGGGCACAAGCACGTTTGCCGATACGTTCGAACGATGTCAGTTGGAGCTGGAAGAACTGGTTTCCGACCATCTAATCGTTCTTGAGGAGATCGGTGAGCGGGAACGCTTCTTTGAGGAGTGGGCCATACCGATTCACACTGACGAAGTGCCGCAGGAGCACACGATCCGAGGCTCAGGTGATTCCTGGGTCCGACTTTTTAAGCAGCCTTCCGCTACTGCTGGACCGTTTCTTCAGCCGCGAGTCTTTCTAGTTGGATCCGTTGAACAGCCTCAAGGCCTCTTGGTAAGCCCCTAGATGGCCGAGATACCTGCCCTAACGGGTAGGCAACTCATTAGTCTGCTGAAGAGTGACGGGTGGGAAGAGCAACGGCGGGCTAATCACGGCGTGTTCTTGGTGAAGCTGGTCGATGGACGCCGAAGAACCACTGTAGTCAAAGACACCTCGCGCGATATTCCCAGGGGAACGCTAGCGGCTATCCTGAGCTCTAGGCAGACCGGACTGGGACGGGCTGGCCTACTGCGCCTCATGGAGCGCTAGGCGCGAGGTCACACCCTACCCACGCCCCAGCAACCGCCCCACCGCGTCCTCCACCGCCCGCCCCTCGTCCGACGCCCGCAGCCACTTACGCAACTCCCGCCGCACGATCGTCACCCCCACGTCCGCGCCGCGCTCATGCCGCAGCGCCGCCAGCCGTTTCCGCGCCCCCGCGGCCGCTGCCTCCCCCGCCGCCGCGATCTCCGCGTGCAGTACCTCCCCCGCGTCGAACTCCGGTATCGGCAATTTCCACAGGTGCTTGTGCAAGTGCCGCGCACCGAACTGCCCCTTTGGCATGAGGCCGGCAACAGCATCGTACAGCGTGTCACTATTGATGACCGCAAGTAGGAAATTGGCCTCGTCAATGTCCTTACAAGCAACCCAGAACAAAACATTTTCCACCAAGTCTGAGTCGTCGCGCAAAACAGCCGCCGTTGGCTGCCCGGAGCTGGTGTACGCCAGTCGAACAGGGCGTTCACCCGGGTCGTCTTGCCATGCCAGTTGGGACGACAGCTTGCCCATATAGTCGAGCTGTTCCAGCAGATCCAGCTTATTGGCCTTGGCTCTGTTTTCCTCCCAAAGCACGCTGACGGACCGCCAGCGCGCCCGCATACGGCGCTCTAACCCAGACAGTGATACGCCGCCCGGCCCGTATTCGTCGGCCGGTATCGCCGCATCCCCGCGCCTTAAAGGCAGCAGCGCTTTCAGCGGCTCAAGAGTCACGTAGGGCGCGACGGTCTCGCCAAGGTGGACGTCGAATACGTGGCGGTCCTCGATGGTCTGGCCGGTTATCTCCCTCAAGTCCAGGCTCTTCCAGGGCGCCTTGTCGTACACTCCTCGGCGAGGGTTGACCGTGACAGTCCGCGCCGCCGGCGCTATGGTTGGGTTGTCGGTCTCGTTGACGAAAAACAGCACTCGCGGAAATATGGTCGCGCCGTTACGAGACCTGGTCGCGTAGGGGGAATCCCCAGTCACACCGGTGTCGGTGATGGCCGCGATCTCGCGCCGCATGTTCTCGCCGCCGGCCGCACCGCGCCACCGCGCCACCGCGCCCGCCAGCGGCCTCGCCGCGGCCTCCGGCGCGAGCCGCCTTGCGAACACCACCGACGACGGCACCGGGAAGAAGGTGTTCGGCTCCAGCCGCTCCAGGTCCCACGCCTTCGCCAGCGTGAAATCGACCCGCAGGCCGGGACCTTTTCCGCCGGGCCACCGCCCCGTGCGCCACTTCGAGTACTGCCCCGCCTGCAGCGCGCTGTGCGGCATCACAAACCCTATCCTGCCGCCCTGCTCCAGGTACATCTCCACACTGCGGCAGAAAAACAGCCCCGCCACGTCCTGGTGTGTGGCGTAGCGCCCGCCAGCCCATATGCCGTAGACGTCGCGGCTCAGACGCTGCAACTCCGTCCGCAGCACGTCCGCCGTCTGGTTGTAGTTGATCCACGGCGGGTTGCCGATCACCACGTCCACCTTATCGCGCGAAAGCGCCATTGGCCGCACCATGTTGCGCGCGTAGTATGCCCACACGTGGTCGCGCCCCTCGTCGTGCAAGCTCTTCATGATTGAGATGGTCTTGCCCAGTGTTTCGCGTTCGCTAGGATCGTCTATATGATGGTCGTCCAGCGCCAGATAGGGATCCTCTCCCGTCGTGATGTAGGTGGACACATCCGCTATGACCGCGTCGAAGTTCTCCGCCCGGTCGATCAGGCTCACCGGAAACACCAGCTCGGTGTCGTCTTCATCGCCGGTCTGGATGGTTATCTCGCGCTCGGCGAGCAGGTCGCCGGTGCGAAACCGCAACTGCAGCGCGTCCCCCAGGTAGACCGGGATGGACAGGTTAGCCTCGACGCCGGCCCTGGTCGCCGCGTCGATTGCCGGGCGCGCCGCGAGCGTCCACGCCGTGCGTGCAAGCTGCGCCGCGGCGGGGTGAACGTCGATTCCGGTGACTGCACGACGCAGGCCATTCACCACCTTGCCCGGTTCCCAGCCCGCATTGCTCGCCGCGTCCACGAAGTGAGAGACCGCCTCTGCAAGGAACGTGCCGGAGCCGCACGCCGGATCGAGCACACGCTGCTCCAGCGGCTTGTCGACCAGTTCGCGCACCATCGTCCGCGCCAGCCAGGCCGGCGTGTAGTACTCCCCGAGCTGCCGCCGCTCCTCGGGCGGAATCACCGTGACGTACAGAGTTGAGGCCGTGTCCGTCGGCGCCTGTGTCCAGTCGAAGCGCGCCACCTTGCGCGCGAGCGTCCTCAGCAGCGGGTTCGCCCCCACCTCCTTTGGCCAACTGAAGAAGTCCGATTCCAGCACTCCCCGCAGCCCTGTCGAGTTGTAGAACTCCCGACCGTCGAGCAGGTCTGCCGGATCGGTCTCCGCCAGCCGGCGTACATCGATGCCGAATGACGCCTGCACCACCATGCTCAATACCGCGCAGAGGTAGGTGTGGCGGACGAACAGGTCGTCGATAGACTCGTCGCGGCCTGCGTCGGCAACTTCGCCCAGGGCCGCGCGCAGCAGGTCGCGCCACAGGCGGAGCTTGACCCGAACGGTCTCGGACTCGGCGTAGCTCTCGTACAGCGCCTTGAGCGCGGTGAGGTCGCGCTGCTGGGACGGGCTGTCCGGCCCGAAGTATCGGGCGACGTTCTCGGCGGCGGGCGGGACGTTCTGCTGCGAAAACAGCGCCTCATCCCGCAGCCACTCGTACAGCCCAATCCAGCCGTCCGCATCCCGAAGCGTGAAGGAGTGGGGCGGCATCATCATCGGCGGGCCCGCGTCCGGCCAGCGCAGCAGCCAGTGTTTCCCGTCGGTGAGCACGCCCATCCGCACGCGGTTGTCCTTCGCGGACTGCGCCAGGTAGTCGTCCAATTGCCGGACGTACTCGGCGTTGGGGTAGCCGCTCGCCGCCGCACTGATCCGCCTCTTCACCTCGATGAACGTATCCAGCGCCGTCAGGTCCACCGCCCTGCGCGACCCTTCAGAGGGAGGGTTCTCCTCGACGATCTCCTCGCTTGCGGCCAGTCCGGTCGTGATGAGGAAGTCGCGCACGGCACTGGTGATGTTGGCCTCCGTCGCGAAGTTGTCATGCCGCCCCAGCATCTGCCGCGCGGCCTCCCGATACTTCGGGTCGTCTATGTCGATCTGCGTAGTCATGGCCTGTTTCCCGGAAAGTCTTCGACACCCCGCATTGTAACAGGATGCCATCCTTGTATTCCTCTCTTCAGCGAGGGAGAAGGTAAGAAGACTGCCCTGAGCTTGCCAATGAGGTGATTCTGAGCACCAGACCACTCCCATTCCGACTCTCCCCGCCCCCAACCACGCCCCCCCCCCCACACCCCAACCCCGAAATCCCGCCCCAAATCCGCTCAGTCGAGCACCACCCGCGCCACCCTGCCGCCCCAGTGCTGGTCCACGGACGCGCAATGTCACACCTGTTATGTGTCACCCCCAGCGCCTGTTGAGTAGTATCCGGCCGCCCGAAGCCACTTCTCAACCCTCTTGATTGTCGCGCACATCCGTGCTATTCTCTCCGCAACAAGGGACAGACCCACCACCTCGAGCTACACTCCATCCTGATGCAGGAAGACCCTGCCCTGAGCCTGCCGAAGGGATGCGGTGAAGGCGCGGCGACCGGCCCTACCTACCTGCACCATTTCCACCCATTTTCGACCCCAAGCTACGCGATTTAGCATACGGATGGACACCAATATGGAACCGATCGATCAGTCTACCAGCTACGGAACGGCACAGAACGGAACAAAATGGAACAGTCTTCGCGAAAACCTCACCCGGAGGAGGCTCCTCCCTTACCCGCCGTCCCTGCCCGACCCCACCTCGTTTGACACCCCTTCCACGCGGCAAGTAAGATAGCCAGCAGGGGGACACCGCACCTCTGGGCTTGCGGGGCCCCGTTTGTGTCGTCGCCCCACACCTCTCCTTATTCCGCATTGGGGCGAACGATATGGCGCAGAAATCCCGGCTGGTCGTCGTTTCCAATCGCGTCCCCTCCCCATCCGAGGTGTCCCCCGAAGAGGGACGCTCCGTGCCGGTCGGCGGACTGGTCAGCGCCGTAAGGCCCGCCATGGAGAAGGTCGGCGGCCTGTGGCTGGGCTGGAGCGGCAAGAGCGCCGGAGGGCCGCCCCAGACTACCCCGGACGTTACCAGCCTCGGCAACATCGAGCTCGCGACGCTCAATCTTTCTTCCAACGACGTCAGCCTCTTCTACACCGGCTTCGCCAACCGCACCCTGTGGCCGCTGCTGCACAGCTTCACCGAGCACGTCGTCATTCGCCGCGATACCTACCGCGCCTACCGCCGCATCAACCGCCGCTTCGCCGAAGCGCTCTTCCCAATGCTGCGCGACGGCGACCAGGTGCTCGTAAACGACTTTCATCTCTTCCACGTGGGCGAGGAGCTCCGAGACCTGGGCTGGAAGGGCAAGATTGGTTTCTTCCTGCACGTGCCATTCCCACCGTCCGACATCTTCTCGATTCTGCCCTGGTCCCCGGACATACTCAGGGGCCTGGTGTCCTACGACCTGGTGGGCCTGCACACAGAGGGCTATCGCCGCAACCTGGCCGAGACCCTGGAGTCGGAAATCGGCGGCGCGGTGCGCGATTGGGACTACTTCGGCGAAGACGGCAGCACACGGCTGGGCGTCTATCACGTCGGCATAGACATGGGCGTGTTCGCTGAACCTGCCGTCGCGGACGTCGATGCGCTCGCCACCGAACTGTCCCTCCCTTCGTCGCCCGAACACCAGATGATTCTCGGCGTCGACAGGCTGGACTACACCAAGGGCATTCCCACCCGCCTACGCGCCTTCCGCCGTATGCTGGAACATCGCCCCGCCACGCGCGGCAAAGTGAGCCTGGTGCAGATTTCGTCGCCGTCGCGCACCCGAGTGCCGGAGTACCAGACCGAGAAGGTGGCGGTCGACCAACTGGTGGGCGAAATCAACGGCCAGTTCTCGGAGGCCGGCTGGACACCAATACGCTACCTGTACAGGTCCTATCCCCAGCGCGAGCTGGCCTGCTTCTACTCCCTCGCCGACGTGTGCATGGTGACCCCGCTGCGCGATGGAATGAACCTGGTGGCGAAGGAGTTCGTGGCCTCCCAGGGCGACACCCCGGGCGTGCTGCTGCTCTCCAGGTTCTGCGGCGCCGCCAGCTCCATGACCGATGCCATAATCGTAAATCCCTACGACGTGGACGGCACCGCGGAGGCCACCTACCGCGCCCTGCGCATGTCGTCTACGGAACGCCGCGAGCGATGGTGCTCGCTCGCCCGCGTGATCCGTCAGCACACCGAGAACAGCTGGAGCGACGCTTTCCACTCCGACCTGGCCGGCGTCTAGCCCGGCCCACCGCAACATCGCCGGAAGGTACGAAGAGAATCACAATGCTAACCAAGACGACTGAAAACACATTCGACGAGATCAGCGTCTTCTTCAACCGGGCCGCCGAGCGGCTGGGCCTGGATGAGGGCGTGCGCGAACTGCTGAGACGCCCATGGCGCGAGCTGAAGGTCGCCGTCCCCGTCCGCATGGACGACGGCCGCATCGAGGTCTTCGAGGGATACCGCATCCAGCACAACGGTGTGCGCGGCCCCTACAAGGGCGGCGTGCGCTACCACCCCTCCGCGGACCAGGAAGAGGTGAAGGCGCTCGCATCCCTGATGACCTGGAAGAACGCGCTCGTAGACGTTCCGTTCGGCGGCGCGAAGGGCGGCGTCAAGTGCGACCCCACGGCGCTCAGCGAGGGCGAGCTGAACCGGCTGACGCGCCGATACACCATCAACATCGAACACTTCCTCGGCGTCAACAGGGACATCCCTGCGCCTGACCTCGGCACCAACGCCCAGGTGATGGCTTGGATGATGGACGCCTACAGCCAGATACACGGACTCACACCCGCCATAGTGACGGGCAAGCCGGTGGAGCTCGGAGGCTCCGTGGGCCGCGACTCGGCGACCGGCAGAGGCGCAACCTACGTGATTCGCGCCATAGCCCGCGACCTGGGTATCTCTCTCCTCGGCGCGCGCGTGGCGGTGCAGGGCTTCGGACAGGTGGGCTCGTGGACCGCGCGGCTACTGTGGGAGGAAGGCTACAACGTCATAGCGGTCAGCGACGTCCACGGTGGCGTCTACCGCGCCGGGGGCCTGGACATCGGTGAACTTACCCGCCACGTCGAAGAGACGGGCGGCATGGCCGGTTTCGGCGCTGCCGAGCCGGTCTCCAACGCCGAACTGCTCGAGCTGGAGTGCGACTTCCTGATACCCGCTGCGATCGACCGCGTCATAACCGAGGCCAACGCACCCCGCGTGCAGGCGAGGGTCGTCGTCGAGGCCGCCAACCACCCGCTGACTCCGGACGCGGACGCCATACTGCACCAGCGGGGAGTGCCGATACTACCGGACATTCTCACGAACGCCGGGGGCGTAATCGTCTCCTACTTCGAGTGGGTCCAGAACCTTTACCAGCACCACTGGGTGAAGGAGCGGGTGGACCAAGAACTGCTCGGCACAATGACGGCCGCGTACGAGAACGTAAGCGGGCTGGCCAGCAGTGAGGACATCTCGCTGAGAGAGGCGGCCTTCACCATCGGCGTTGAGCGGGTTGCCCGCGTGGCGAGGATACGCGGCTTCCTGTGAGCCGCTACGCCGAAGAGCCGTCGTCCACTATCAGGCCGTCCCTCATCCTCACGATGCGGTCGCACTGGCGGCCGATTTCGGGCGAGTGCGTGACTATGATGAAGGTCTCCCGGTTCTCGCGGTTGAGCTTCAGGATCAGGTCCATTATCTCCTGCGCCGTTTCGCTGTCCAGGTCGCCCGTCGGTTCGTCCGCCCAGATGATGGCGGGGTCGTTGGCCAGCGCGCGAGCGATCGTGACACGCTGACGTTGCCCGCCCGAAAGCTCGGCCGGCTTGTGCGTCGCCCTGTCGGCCAGCCCCACCATCGCCAGCACCTCGAGCGCCCGCTGCCGCGCCTCCGAGGACTTCGCTCCCGAAATTAGCATGGGAAGCTCCACGTTTTCGACGGTGCTGAGCACCGGCAGCAGGTTGTAGAGCTGGAACACGAAGCCCATCTGCTTAGCCCGGTAGTCGGTGCGGGTGTTGTCGTCCATGTCCAGCAGCGACACGCCGTCGATGTCTATGTCTCCCTCGTCGATGTCGTCGATGCCGGAAAGGCAGTTGAGTAGCGTAGTCTTGCCGCAGCCGCTGGGACCCATGATCGCGACGACTTCTCCCCGTCGCACCGTCAGGTCGACGCCCCGGAGCGCATGCACCCTCACGCCCTTTCCGCTGTCGTAAATCTTGTGGACGCCCCTCGCGAAGACCATGGCGTCCAAATCGGTTTGTATCATCAAGACCTCGTGTCGTAGTCTGAGTTGACCGGGGCCGCGACCTCCCGCGTCCACTCCCGGACGGATAATTCTGAAGCGTGGAAGGGCCGAATGTCAATCGTGACACGGCGCCGGGAAGCACTCCCGCGGGCGCGCCAAAACTTGACCCGATGCCCTCTAGGGCGTAGTCTACCGGGTGCGCGCATCTTCGCGCTTTTGATGTCGCACGTCACACACTGCGGCCCCGCCGCCAGGGGGCCGAGCGCCAGGGAGGTCCAGATGCAATTCGGGTCATTCATGGAGTTTCATTGCAGGCCCGGAGAAAGCCAGGCCCAGTCGTTCAGCGAGTCCTTCGAGCAGGTCGACTTGGCCGAAGAACTCGGCCTCGACGCGGTATGGCTCGCAGAGTCTCACTTCAGCCCCGCAAGATCGGTGTTGTCATCCCCGCTGATTCTGGCGGCCGCCATCGCGTCGCGCACGAAGCGCCTGCGTGTCGGCACCTCGGTGCACGTGCTGCCCCTGGGCAACCCGCTGCGGATAGCGGAGCAGGCCGCCACGCTCGACCACGTGAGCGGTGGCAGGTTCGACTTCGGCGTGGGCCGCAGCGGTCTGCCCGGCGCCTACGAGGGCTACAACATCCCGTATGGCGAGAGCAGGGAGCGCTTCTACGAATACCTGGACATCATCATCGAGGCCTGGACGAACGAGCGCTTCTCCTATGA
The DNA here is from genome assembly GCA_951812395.1 of uncultured Dehalococcoidia bacterium. Classification (GTDB taxonomy): domain Bacteria; phylum Chloroflexota; class Dehalococcoidia; order Lucifugimonadales; family CATOSD01; genus CATOSD01. Next base: position 475,695 of record CATOSD010000002.1, on the reverse strand, counting down.
GGGCAAGTACTTCTCGTTCGATGACGTCTGCCTGGTGCCCAAGCCCTACCAGTCCCCGCACCCCCCAATTCGCATCGCCGCCACCACACCCGACACCTTCCCTGTGATAGCCAAGATGGGCTATCCCGTGTTTATCGGCGTGAGGGGCCAGGGCATGAGCCAGGTCGCGGAGCAGGTCGAGGCGTACAAGAAAGCCTGGAAGGATGCCGGACACGAGGGGCCGGCGGACGTGTCGCTGCGCGTCCCCGTGTTCGTCGCGGACACCAGGGAAGAAGCGCTGAACGTCCCGGAGGAGAGCTTCATGAAGCAGTTCCGGCGGCTGGGGGCGCAGCTCGCCAGCTCGGTCACCCGCGCCGGCACAGACCCACGCGAACAGCGGGCGGAGCGCGGCGAAGAGCTGGCGGGACTGACTTGGGAAGAGGTGCAAAAGGAGAAGGTTGCGGTCGGCACGCCGGAGATGGTGATCGAGCAGCTTCACAAGATGCAGGAGACGCTGAGCCTGTCCGGCGTGGTGGCCGAACTGAACGCCGGCGAGCTCATCCCGGCCGATAAGATCTCCCGCTCGCTGCGGCTGTTGTGCGAGAAGGTGATGCCCGCCTTCAAGTAGGCTTGCCCCGTCTCTCGCGGTTGAAGCGCCTACTCCCAGCGTGCTATACTCGACCCACGAACTCTCATCAGCCCACCGCGTGAATTCGGCGCCCGGCGCCGGTCAGTTCCACGACGGGCTCCAGCCCTTACTTCCCCCCGGAGGAAATTGCAAGATGGCCACGTCTACCGCCACGCAGCCGCTAACCCCGTACCAGGTCCAGCGCTACAGCCGCCACATCATCATGCCACAGGTGGGCAGCGCTGGACAGCGCAAGCTCCTGGAGGCCAAGGTGCTGATGGTCGGCGCCGGCGGCCTGGGCTCGCCCATCTCCATCTACCTCACGCTCGCGGGTGTCGGCACCATCGGTATAGTTGACTTCGACACGGTGGACGTTACCAACCTCCAGCGCCAGATTCTGCACCAGAACGACGACATAGGTAGGCCGAAGGTGCAGTCGGCGAGAGAGACGCTGCTTTCCTACAACCCGGACGTGAATGTCGTCATCCACGAGGAGCCGCTGCTTTCCGACAACGCGATGGAGATCATCTCCGGCTACGACGTGATCATCAACGGCGCGGACAACTTCCCCGCCCGCTACCTGGTCAACGACGCCGCATACCTGTGCGGCAAGCCTCTCGTGGACGGCAGCATACTGCTGTTCGACGGCCAGGCCACCGTGTACATCCCTGGGCAGGGCTGCTACCGCTGCCTGTTCCCGACGCCTCCGCCGCCGGGTGAGGTGCCGAGCTGCGCCGAGGCCGGCGTGCTTGGCGTGCTGCCAGGACTGGTGGGCACCATCCAGGCCACGGAGACTGTGAAGCTCATCATGGGACTGGGCGAATCGCTTTCAGGCCGCCTGCTCATCATCGACGCGATGGACATGAGCTTCAGGTCTCTGAAGATGCGCCGCAACCCGGATTGCCCGCTCTGCGGCGACAATCCCACCGTTACGCAGCTTATCGACTATGAGGCATTCTGCGGAGCGCCGGCAATCAGCTAACGGCCTTAGGCACACCCTCTGCCAACCGCGGGGGTCTGAAATTCGTCTCCACGGCTTCCGGACGCCCTACGCTAGACCGCCGCGCTCCACGCGCTCGCCGTCCAAGTAGACGTCCGCCACGTTCCACAGCGCGCCCAAGTCCTGTGTCGGGTCGCCGTCCACGACCAGCACGTCTGCGCGCTTGCCCGGCTCCAGCGTCCCGACCTCCCCGTCCATCCAGCACGAGCGCGCCGATGCCGACGTTGCGGACAGTATGGCCTCCGAGGGTGACATGCCGCCCTCGACGTGCGTCGCTACCTCGTGTTGAAAGCCTCCCATCGCGTACTCGCTCCACGCAGAGTCCGACCCGCACACCAACCGCACGCCGGCGTCCCGCATCGCGGCGAACGCGCTCAGCCTCTCCTCATCGCGGCGGCGCAGGCCGTCGAGTTCCGCCTGGTCCCCGTCTGGCAACCCCGACGCGCCGCGCCGTGCCTCCAGCTCCAGCATACGCCCGCGCCCGTTGTGAATCGTCGGATTGACGAAAACAGCCTGCCGCGCGATGCGCTCGGCCAGCTCCGGGCGGTACAGCCACGAGCCGTCCGGTTCCACGAACATGCCGTGCACGATTGTGTCGATTCCGGCGTCCAGCGCGTTCACCATGCCCTGCGTCGAGGCGCAGTGCGCCACCGTGTGCTTGCCGAAGCTGTGCGCCTCTTCAACTATCGCAGCCAGCTCGTCTGGACTGAAGGACGGGCGCGTGGGAAACGAGGTGCGCGTGCTGCCGCCCGTGGCGGTGACCTTGATGAAGTCGGCGCCCTCCTTCACCAGTTGGCGGACGTGGGCGCGGCACTCGATCTCGCCGGTGGCCGCGATGCCGAAGTAGCTCAGATGGCCGCCGACGATAGCCAGTGGCCTGCCTGCCAGCGACAGCCGCGGACCCGCGGCGATACCCATATCGTAGGCGCTGCGCAGCATGAACGTGGTCCGGTTCTTCGCGCCGCAGTCGCGCACGGTCGTAACGCCGGAGCGCAAGTGAGCCGCGGCATTGCGCGCGGCCTGGAGTGTGAGCAATTCGTCCGGCAGCGTCGCCAGCTCGTCGCCGGAACGGCCATCGCCGAAGCCGGTGAGGTGTACGTGGCAGTCCACCAGGCCCGGCAGCGCGGTCTTGTCCTCGTAGTGGACCTCGTGAACCGGCGCGCCCTCCGGCGGGACGACTCGCTCCTCGGGACCGGCGGCCACTATCTCGCCGCCGCGCATCAGAATCGCGCCGCGCTCCACTGGCCGGCCCGCTCCGCCGTCGATGAGGCGCGCAACTCGCAGAAGCGTGAAGTCGGGATTGCCGTCGGACATGGGCGGTTACCTCCACCTCGCGGGCGACTAGATGGGCGAGTTGTTGGGCCGTACCTGCCGGAACGCGTCCACCGATTCGGGCGCTCCTCGGTCGAGCAGCCGGCCGCCGAAGAAGACATCTTCGACGTTCCACAACGCACCGATGTCCTCAGCTGGGTTGCCGTCCACAACGATGACGTCCGCGGCCTTGCCCGGCTCCAGTGAGCCCACTTCGTCGAACAATTCCAGCGCCTTGGCCGCTTCGCTGGTGACCGACAGCACACCCTGCATGGCGGAGTAGCCTGCGTCCACCAGGCACTCGGTCTCGTAGAAGGTGTTGCCGAGGGCGTAGTCGCCCCACGAAGAGTCGGAGCCGGTAATGACCTTCAATCCCATTTCCTGCATCCGACGGCTGTCGTTCAGCTTTTCGTCGTAGGCGCGCAGGCCTTCGTCCAGTCTCGCAGCCTCTTCAGGGGTCAGCCCCTGCGCTTCCCTTTTGTGCATGAGTCGCCAGGCCCTCGCCCGGCCAACGTGCAGAGTGGGATTGACATACGCGCCCTGCTCGCCGATGCGTTCGGCCACATCCTCACGGAAGTTGTTCGAGCCGTCGGCCTCCATGTAGGAGCAATGCACTATCATGTCGACTCCCGCGTCCAGCGAGTTGATGATTCCCTGTGTCGACAGGCAGTGCGTGGCTGTGAGCTTACCGAAGTTCTGCGCCTCTTCGGTGATGGCCATCAGCTCTCCGAGCGTGAAGGAGGGCCGCAGCGGAAACGAGGTGCGGGTGCTTCCGCCCGTGGCGGTTATCTTGATGTAGTCGGCGCCCTCCTGGATGAGCCGCCGCGTCTCGCGCTTGGCCTCGACGGCGCCGGTGACCTCGGTGCCGAAGTAGCCCATGTGTCCGCCGACGATGGCGACGGGTCGGCCGCACAGCACCATCCTGGGCGCGATGAGAATACCCTGGTTCACAGCGTCGCGCAGCCTGAACATCGTGGTGTTCTTGGGGCCATTCTCACGGATGGTCGTCACTCCCGTAACGAGGCTTGCCCTGGCGTTTCGGGCCGACTGGAGCATGAGCACCTCGTCAGGCTGGGCCGCGACGTCCTCGCCGGGGCGGCCGTCGCCGAAGCCGTTGTGGTGCGTGTGGCAGTCGACCATGCCGGGCATGATGGTCTTACCCGGGTAGTCGTAGGTGACCGCAGTCGCGCCCTCGGGCGGCGCGACCTCACTGGCCCGGCCCACGGCGGCGATCCTATCGCCGCTCAGTAGCACCGCGCCGTTTTCGACGGGCGCGCCGCCCAGGCCGTCGATCACGCGGCCGCCTCTTATGAGCGTGTATGCGTTGTTAGCCGGCATGATCTACCTCTCACTTCACTGCCCCACGGGCGACCGGTCCTCTTTCCATCTATGGGAGGGGGGTGGCCCGCTAGAGTATCTCTCTGAGCCGCTCGGCGATAGTCTTCTCACCGCCGTCCTTGAGCGTGCCCATCCTCACTATAAAGGCGTCAGGGTCGTCATCGGCGTTGTAGCGCACCCAGATGCTGGGATTGCCGGCCTGCATCTCCGCCACCACGTCGGCTGCGGTCTTTCCGATGGCGTCCGCGTCCACTTCGATTCGCAGGCCGTCGGCGGGTCCGTCGGCCGGGAAGCTGGACATACCGATGCCTCCGATGCCCGCGAGGTCGCCGCTCAGCGCAGTTATGCGAGCCTCGTAGGCCGCGAACCTGTCCTCGTGGTTCATGGTGAGCCACTCTCGCAACGCGGCGTACACGGCGATGACCTCCTGACGGTCTATCTTCATGCCCCGCCCGATAGAGCGTATGCCGTCGGACTCGAAGCCGATGGAACTGTGCTTGCGCGCCACTTCCACCAGGTCCTTGCGGCCGGTGAGCATCCCGCTGGAGTTGACCGCGCCGAAGTACTTCGCGCCGTATGCCACTAGGTCGGCGCCCATACTCGCGTACTTACTGAGCAGGTCCGTCGGATAGACCTGTCCTGCGGCGTCTACAATGACGGGTATGCCGTGGGCGTGGCCTATGCGGATCACCTCTTCCAGGGGGAGCGCGCCGGGGTTTCGATCGCCGGGCGCGAGATAGTGGATGGCGGCGGTGTTTGGGCCGATTGCCTCTTCCAACTGCTCGGCGCTCGTGCCGTCTTCGTCGCCTATCTCGACGAGCCTTCCGCCCGCCACGGTCATCGTCCTGTCGTACGCGACGCGGAGCTGGCGCTGGATGATGATCTCGTTCGCCATACCGGTGACGTCCGGAACCTGCTCGATCTTCTCGAGATCATCTCCCGTGATGCACGCCGCGGCGCCGAACGAGAGAGCCGCCGCGCAGCCGGGCGTTACGAGCGCGGCCTCTACGCCGAGCATGTCGGATATGTGCTCGCCCACCTTCTCGATCAACTCGCCCATGTCCACGTAAAACTCTTCGGACTCGTCCATCAGCTCGCGCACCGAGGCGTTGGGCGTGTTGCCTCCGAGCAGTGTCCTGTTGCCGTGGGCGTTGAGTATTGGCCTGGCTCCCAGTTGCTCGTAGATGTTGGTCACTTGGAATCTCCTTCACTCCGCTGTCAAAACCTATTCTCGCTGGGCATTTTAGGGCGGCAGCATACTACACGCAAGGCCCGACGCGAAGCGGCAGTCGAGATGGACTGCCTCCGGACGTAGTCTGCCGGATGTTCCTCGAGCCTTTTTCAGACTACCTGGCGCCCCCAAGACCGTTGTTACCGCGACCTGATTCCACGGGGTCAGGCTGTTGGTGAGGCAGACGGTTTCGGGCGCAATTGGTAATCTGAAACAGGCTCATGCTCCGCGCATTCGTTGATTTGCCGGGCCTGCCCTACTATAATCCTACAAACGTTTTGGACGAGGGCAAATTTGCCGATAGATTACGCTTCCCTTTCGCCCGGTAGCCAGTTGGCCCGTGACACGCTTTCGCTGGACGAAGAGACGGTCGCGCGCTACCTGGACGCGGTGGGCGACGAGACGCCGGTCTCGTCAAGTGCCGGACCGCGGCTCGCGCCGGCGATGGCCGTCGCGGCGCTGAGCTTCCGCGGTGTTGTCCGCGCGCTCGATCTGCCCGGCGGCTCGCTGCACCTGGCCCAGGATCTGGAGTTTGCGCGGCCTGTAGCTGTCGGCGAAACGCTCGAATGCCGCGCGAAAGTGCTGCAAAACTCGGTCCGTCGAGGGATGCGCGTTCTCGTGGTGAGCCTGGAAGCGGCGAACACTGACGGTCGGGCGGCTCTCACCGGCAAGACCACCGTCATGCTGCCGATGTAGCTGCTCATCGAGCAAAGATGCGACGCTACACGACACAGGGCGAGGAACTGCCCACCATCGAACGGCAAATCACGCAGCAGCGTATCGAGAGATACGCGCGCGCCGCCGGAGACTTTAACCCCATTCACCTGGACAAGGAGTTCGCCGCGACAACCCAGTTCGGAGGCACCATCGCCCACGGCATGATGGTTATAGCCTTCGTGTCTGAGATGCTGACGCGCGCCTACGGCAATGACTGGCCCGCAACGGGGAAGATGAAGCTGCGGCTGCGCGCGCCTTCCCACCCCGGAGACACGCTGACGGCGCACGGCATTGTGAAGAGTGTGTCGCAGGAAAGCGGGCATAGCGTAATCCTGTGCGGCGTAGGCGTGAAGAACCAGAATGGCGACGTGGTCATAAGCGGCGACGCCAGCGTGGTGACCGGACTGTGAGGCAGTGACGACTTGACTAGCCGTAAGCAAAGGCGCACCAAGATAGCCCTGGACGCGATGGGCGGCGACAACGCGCCGGCTGAGCTCGTCGCGGGCGCTGTGGAGGCCGTCGCGGAGTTCGACGTGGACGTGCGCCTGGTGGGAGACGAGGACGTCCTGCGGGAGGAGCTTGCCCGTTACGACGTCGACGGTCTGCCGATCAGGATCGTGCCCTCCGAGGGCTACGTGCGCGAGGGTGAATCGCCCGCGATCGCACTGCGCCAGAATCCGAAGGCTTCCGTCATCGTGGCGACGGGACTGGTCAAGTTCGGCCTGGCGGACGCCTGCGTGTCGATGGGATCGACAGGCGCCACGATGGCCGCCGCCGCCTTCGTGCTCGGCATGCCGGAGGGCATAGACCGACCGGCCATCGGGGGTCCGGTGTTGGGCCTCGCCCCGCGGACGGCCATCATCGACCTGGGGGCGAACGTGGACTCGCGCCCTGCGCAGTTGCTCACGTTCGGCGCGATAGGCGACGTGTTCGCCCGCAAATTCTGGGGCATCGAGAATCCCCGGGTGGCGCTGCTCAGCGTGGGCAGCGAGGCGGGCAAGGGCAACAACCAGGTCAAAGAGACCACGGAGCTTCTGGAGAAGAGCGGACTGAACTTCATCGGCAATATCGAGCCCAACGAGCTGCCCTTCGGGCGGGCCGAAGTCGTCGTCTGCGACGGGTTCGTCGGCAACGTCGTCATGAAGCTGACGGAGGGGCTGGGACAAGCACTGGCCAGCCACCTGCGCGACGCGCTGCGAGACAGCCTGCCCGCCGAGGAGCTGGAGCGAGTCGCCAGCAAGGTGTACGAGTTGAACAACATTGTCGAATCCTGGGGCGGCGGCCCGCTGTTCGGCGTCAACGGAGTAAGCATAGTTGGGCACGGCCGCGCCAGGCGCACCGGCGTCAAGCGTGCTATCGCCACAGCCAAGAGGACCGTGGAAAGCCAGTTCGTGAGCGGGCTGAACGAAGAGCTCGCAAGGATAAGGAACACGGTCGCGAGCTAGCGCCCGAACCCCGCCCGCCTGGGCCAATCGAACGTTTTGCTATTCAGGAGGCGATTTGAAGAGATCGGACATTGAAGGAAAAGCCGCGCTTGTCACCGGCGCCTCCAAGGGCATAGGTAAAGCCATAGCCCTGCGGCTGGCGGAACAGGGCGTCAAGGTGGCCGTCAATTACAACACGTCGCCCGACGCGGCGAACGAGGTTGTCGAAAGCATCGAAGACGCCGGCGTCGAGGCGATCGCCGTCCACGCCGACGTGAGCGACATAGAGCAGGTCACCGCGATGGTCGACGAGGTGAACCGAACCTGGGGCCGCATTGACATCCTGGTAAACAACGCCGGAATCATCGACGACGGGCTACTGATCAGGATGTCCGACAAGGCGTGGGACCGCGTGCTGGCAACCAACCTGACCGGCACGTTCTACTGCACGCGCGCGGCGCTGAGGGGCATGATGCGCGGGCGCTGGGGACGCATAATCAACATTGGTTCCGTGGTCGGCATTCGCGGCAACGTGGGCCAGGCAAACTACTCCGCCTCCAAGGCCGGCCTAATCGGGTTCACCAAGGCCCTGGCCAAGGAGATCGCCACGCGCAACATCACCGTCAACACCATTACCCCCGGCTACATCAGCACCGACACGGTGGCAGGGCTGACGCAGGAGCAGAAGAACCGGATCATGACCTGGATACCGCAGGGCCACTTCGGCAAGGTCGATGACGTGGCGCACCTCGCGGCGTTCGTGGCAAGCGAGAAGGCCAGCTACATGACGGGCCAGGTGATCAGCGTCGACGGCGGAATGGCAATCTAGCGGGGCGCCGCTCCCACATGGCACTCCTACCGCCGCCACGGACCGGACGAGCGAGATGAGAGACTTTGAGGGCAGGACCGTGCTCGTCACGGGCGGGTCTCGCGGCATCGGGCGCGCTATCGCGCTGGAGTTCGCGCAGCGCGGCGCCGACGTGGCGATCAACTACCGGTCCAATTCCACGGCCGCCGAGCAGACGCGGCGCGACGTCGAGAGCGAGGGCGTCCGGTGCGTCAGCATCCGGGCGCACCTGGGCGACTCCGACAAGATCAGGCAGATGTTCTCCCGCGTCGAGGCCGAGTTCGGAGCGCTCGACGTCCTTGTCAACAACGCCGCCTCAGGCGTTCAGCGTCCCGCCGGCGAGCTACGCGAAAAGCACTGGGACTGGGCGCTGGACATCAATGCGAAAGCTCCATGGCTGTGCGCTATCGAGGCGTCGAGACTCATGACCCGCGGAGGAAGCGTGGTGAACATCACCAGCCAGGGGTCGCAGAAGGTGCTTCCCTACTACTTCTCAGTGGGAGTGTCCAAGGCCGCCCTGGAGTCGATGACCCGCTACCTCGCGGTCGAGCTGGCGGAAAAGGGCATATCAGTAAACGCCGTTTCGGGCGGATACGTGGAGACCGGCGCGTTCGATTCGTTTCCCAATAGGGACGAGATGGTGAGCGCCACCGAGAACACGCTCGACGGCAGGTCGGTCACCGGGGAGGACATCGCCCGCGTGGTGGTGTTTCTGTGCACCGACGCGGCGCGAATGATCAGGGGACAAGTGCTGGTCGTGGACGGCGGCGCTTCGCTGACTATCTGAACGGCAACGCCTCTACCCGCACCTTGATCTCTCGTCCGCCCTGTTCCAGTGTGAGATTCGATCCAGGCCCGGCGTGGGCCTTGCGCACGTATCCCAGGCCGATTCCGCGTCCAAGTCGCTCCGACCCCACGGAGGAAGTCACTACACCTGAGCGCTTGCCATCTACGTTCAGGCTCGCTCCCACGGGCGGCATCTCCAGCGAGTCCCACGACAGCCCCACGAGGTACTTGGACACCTTCTTGTAGGTGTCCAGCCGCGCGATAACCTCCTGCCCGATGTAACAGCCTTTGCTGAAGCTGATGTGCTTCAACAGCCCTGCCTCCAGGGGGTTGTAGTCCTCGGAAAGCTCACGTCCTGGGGCGGGCACGCCCTGTTCCACGCGGACGGATTCCAGGGCGAGCGAGCCGACGGGCCTTGCGCCGTCCCCGGCGCTGCGCTCGACCAGGTATCGCCACATCCGTTCGCCATCGCTCGCGGGTGCGATGAAGTTGAAGCCCGGCAGTTCGCCGAAGTCATCGCGGATTACGGTCACGCTCAAACCGCCAACGTTCGCCGCGCATACGCCGTACAGTGGCAGCGCCGCCGCGCCCTCGCCTGCGATCTCCTCGACGATCCCGGCGGCGCTGGGGCCGATGAGAGAGAACATCGCAGTGTCGGGTGTAACGTCTCGCGCTGTTACGTCCTCAACGAACGTGTAGAAGTCGATCCACTCCGCCACCCGTTCGCGCGCGTCCGGGCCGACGACGAGCAGCAGACGGTCTTCCAGCATCAGCACGAGCAGCAGGTCCACGATTCTGCCCTTGGCGGAGGTAAGCACACTGTACATGCCCTCGCCGGGCGTCAGGTCCTCCAACTTGTTCGTGCTGAGCCTGTTCAGCAAGTCGAGCGCGTCCTCGCCCGTAAGCTCGATGCGTCCGAGGTGGGAACGTTGCGCCAGTCCCGCGGCGCGCGTGAGGGCGTCGTACTCCTCACCATGCGTGGCGTAGCGCTCCGGGGGTGCTTCGACATGTGTGCTGGTGGACATTGGCATCCCTCACAGAGTGCTGCGGATTGGAGCGGCCTGACCTATACGCTGAACGAGGTGCCGCAGCCGCAGGTAGTCTTGGCGTTCGGGTTGTTGAACACGAAGCCTTTGCCGTTGAGCCCGCCCGAGTACTCGAGCACCGTGCCGGCCAGGAAGACATAGGACTTTTTGTCGACGTACAGCTTGAGGCCGTGCTCTTCGACAGTCTTGTCGTTCTCACCCGGCTCTTCCACAAGGTCGAGGATGTAGGTCAGCCCGGAACATCCGCCGCCCTTCACGCCAACGCGAAGGTTCGAGTCGGGCTTGCCGGCCTGCGCCGCGAACTGGCGCACGTGGGTTGCGGCTTCCTTGCTGATGTTTATCGTAAGTGGCTGAGGTGGCGTGCGTTGCGTCATCTGCTGCATATGCGGTTACTCCCAGGGTCGCTAAGCGTGTCTCCCGATCGCCGCGCCGCCAACTGCAACGGCGGGTCCAAGCCCATTATACATCATTCCGCGCCAAACCCTAGCCCCCGCTTCGGGCGGCAGTTTCAGAACCACGTTGATTGCCGCACTGGGCCTGTTGGAGGTGTTGTGTGGACAGAGTACTTGACTCACGACGTCTGGACGTCTACTATGCCGACATGGGCACAAACGTAAAGAGAAACCCACCCGGGCGCGTGCGTGACGCGATTCTGCAAGTGTTGGCCCACACCTCCGAGGATCTAACGGCAAAACGCATAGCGGGACGCGTTTCCAGGTTAATCGGCCACACGCCCGAGTCGTCCGTGCGCTCCTTTCTGCGACTGAACACTCCATCACTCTTCATGAGGGAATCGAGGGGAGTATACCGAATCAGAGGTGGGCCTGTCGATACTGTGGGCCTTCAACGGGAACTGCCTGGGGACAGCCTCTGGAAGAAACCATTCCACTGCGGTAGAGCCACTCTGATCCACGGAGATTGTTTCGACTGGTTAGATCGGCAGCCCGACAACTCGTTGCACGGGATAGTGACCGACCCGCCGTTCGGACTCCACGAATACTCCGCCAAGGAACAGTCCAAGCTGCGTAAGGGGAGAGGAGGCGTGTGGAGACTTCCCCCTTCGTTTGATGGCCACCGCCGGTCGCCTGTTCCGCGATTCACCACTATGACCGACTCGCAGCGGTCGCAGCTTCGGGAATTTTTCTACGTTTGGGGTCGGCTTCTGCTTCCTAAGCTGGTTCCGGGGGCCAACGTCATCGTAGCATCGAATCCGCTGCTTTCGCACATACTCTCAACCGCCTTGACGGACGCGGGCCTGGAAAAGCGCGGCGAAATAATCAGGCTCGTCATGACCATGCGCGGCGGCGACCGCCCGAAGCGAGCACACGAGGAATTCGCCGAGGTTAGTGTGATGCCAAGATCTATGTGGGAGCCGTGGGCCGCCTTTCGGAGGCCTATAGAAGGTAGAGTGCAGGACAACCTAAGGACCTGGAAGACGGGGGGCTTCAGAAGGCCGTCCGCCAACGCGCCTTTTGGCGACGTCATAAGATCTTCCCCCACAAGGAAGAGAGAAAGGCTCATCGCGCCGCACCCGAGCCTCAAGCCTCAAGCCTTTCTGCGCCAACTCGTTCGGGCAGTCCTACCCCTAGGCATCGGTAATGTTGTGGACCCGTTCGCGGGCGCTGGCTCAACCCTGGCGGCCGCTGAAGCGGTCGGCTACGAATCGATAGGCGTGGAAAAGGATCCTCACTACTTCGACATGGCCGCTACCGCGATCCACCAACTAGCGGACCTTTCGATTCAGTAGGTCGCGAGAGTTAGACTATAGCTTGTAGAGCCAGCTCTGACGGAGCTTTGCTATTCCTTCTCTATGCAGTGTGGCCGTGCGGGCGCCAAGTTCACCCCTGGGATTACGCCTGAAATCCTCAACAGTCACGTGGCCCAAGTACAGCTCCGTAAAGGTCAGCGGCCGCCTGTCCATCGCAGGCTCCGTTTCATTGTCCACGGTGTAGACGAACACGCACATCCACTGATCACGCGCTCCATGCGTATCAACCGCTCCGCCTTTCTTCCTGGTTGTCTTAATCTCCACACCCCGCTCTCCTGCCCTCACTGAGTTATTGGCGTAGAATCCCCTGACCACCAGGTCGGGATGCCCGTTGAAGAAGCGGTTCTCTGTAAGCGCGCGCGAGTGCCTGGCAAGGCTGGCGGTGACCATATCGGACAAAACACCCGAGAGGATCGCCGGACGCAGCATGTCATCCAGACGCTCGAGCCCCTTGCCGACAAGGTGGGAGTTAACGTCATAGAAGAAGTCGTAAACGTCCTGCATAGCAGAATCGAAGTCCATCAGCCTGAGCTCGAATGGGAGGCTCAGACTGTCGTTGAACTTGGACTTGTCGACGGTGTTTGCTGATAGAGGCATCGTCAGCAACTCCTGGTTAGTGAGAGTCGCATAAGCCACAGGTGGAGCGAGAATCTGCCAGTGCAGCCGCGACGACTCCTTTCGTTCACGCCGCTCACCTGCGGCGCGGCCAGGCGTAGCGTCGCAGCAGCGGCTCTAGTTGCGGCAAGCACAGCGCGGCGACCAAAGCCAGCAGTGCGACCGCCCCTGACACACCAGACTTTATGGCGATATCCGACGTAAAGCCGCCTACGACGGCACGCCCCAAGTCCAGCATCCACACGTCCACCAGCGCCTGCGTGTAAGCGAGCTCTGACGTGACATTGGAGGCGAGGGCGGCGTCTGCGCGGGACGCCTCGTAGCTGGCGCCGGTCGCAAAGTGGACCGCCGCAAAGAGTGCGCAGGCCGCCAGGGCGCCAGCCGAGACGGTCGCCGCGACCCACGCGGCTCGGACGTGCCACCGCCCGTCGGCAAGCAAGAACACCGCCACCAACCCGATCCCGGCGAGCACGGGTACAATCCACAAGAGCATGCGAACAAGGCCGGACCCATAGCGAATTGACTCGAAGTCGTTGTGGCTGATTTCGCCGCGTGTGGCCTCCAGCAGGTCGAAGTACGTGAACGTCCAGCCGTCTGAGAACAGATCGCGAACCGTCTCGATTGCCTGTTCCACGCTTTCGGGGTCGTCGAAATTGCGCCGGATGTCGCCACGAAGATCCTCTTCGGTGTACAGAAAGCCGTCTTTCATAAGTAAACGGATGTCATCGAGCTGCTCGTTGTCCTGGCGGGAGAGAGCGTCCCGCATGTCAAGATCCGTGAACGTCACCTCACCGCGCAGCGGCTCAACTATCAGCGGCCCGACGTCCGCCAGAATGATGTCGGCCCGCCCGGCAACAGCGCGCCTCGCCTGCGCGTCCGCGGCGTTCCCACCGATCACGGTTGACAGCGCCAGGATTCTGCCGTGTACTACGTCTTCCAGCCTTAAAGTCGCCTCGTCGGCAATCGGGTCCAGTGTCACTACGAACGAGAATGAGTCCGTTTCTGCAAACAGGTAGCCCGAGACCTCGTCCACGGCCCTGTCGACCTCGCCTCTCGCCCACTGCCCCCTGCCCGAGTCTCGAATGGCCGTCACCACGTCTTCGGTGTGGAGCAGGACGCCTGGCGCGAGTTCGATGCGCTCGCCGTTCAGCGCCAGCACCGCCGGCTCCACGATCGAATCGTACAGCGAATCGTACGCGCCCGTGTCGTGCAGCAGCAGCTTGTACTCCGCCGTGGCGGCCGGCCCGAGTTCGGCCAAGTCCATGCGCACGTCGAAGCCTCTTTCGCTTCCGGTCGCGTACGGCACAAACGCGGTTACGGCGTCAGCAACCCGGGCGTCGAACCAGCCTTTCGACACCACGTGTCGCACCGCGGACTCGACGCGGGCGGCGCTCAATTCCGATCCGAAGGGCAGCACTTCGGCGGTCAGAATCTCCTCGGCGGCAGGGACGAGGTGTGAATCGACTGCGTAGTCGTACAGATGGGAATGCCTGAGGAGGTTCGAGGTCTCCGAAGCAAGCACTTCGTCTTCCGTGGGGAGGCGCAGTGTGACGGCGAACTCGTCGCTCCGACCGATCACGTACGCCCACACTTCCTTCGCCGCCGTGCGCACGGTCTCGTCGAACCACTCGCGGGGCGCTACGCTGGTCGTCCAAGCCACCAGGTGGCGGTTGGAGATGCCCAGCACGATCAGCGGATTGCTGTCCAGGGTTCCGTCCACCGAGAGTGACTTGGCGTTCCGGGCGTCGTCCAGCGCCGTCGGCAGCAGGCGATCGAGGAGAAAGTCGTACGCTCCGGCCTCTTCCAAACGGTCGGCCAAATAGTCCGTCTGAAGCAAAGTGTAGGATGCCGAGACCATCGCGATCTGTAGCACGAGCAGGGGGACGACGAGCACGACCACCGCAAAGGAGAGCACTCTGCGAAGTAACATTGTGTCGCCTCTTGCGTGGGTGTAGTAATTGGCGCCGCGGAATCCGGCGCACTGTACAGCGGGCAAAGTATACACAACCGCGCCGCCGCAGTTCAAAAGCCGTGCCTGCTCCGTTAGAATGGTCGCGGCCAAGAGCGCGGGTACGCGATCGAATAATGATAGGTGAATAGTCGGATGAACGAATACATGAACGCCAACCGCAGCCAGTGGGACGTCCTGGCTCCCATCCACGCGCAGTCGGACTTTTACGACCTGCCGGGGTTCCTGGCCGGAGAGTCCACGCTGAAGAGCGTCGAACTGGAAGAGGTTGGCAACGTCGCGGGCCGCTCGTTGCTGCACCTGCAATGCCACATCGGAGTCGACACGCTCTCCTGGGCGAGACTGGGCGCGCGAGTCACGGGCGTCGACTTCTCCGAGGCATCTCTCTCTGTCGCGCGCTCCCTGGCTGCCGAGCTCGGTCTGAACGCGCGCTTCCTGGCAGCGAACGTGTACGACCTGCCGGAACTCCTGTACGAGCCCGGCGGGTTCGACGTCGTGTTCACCTCCTACGGCGTGCTGTGCTGGCTTCCCGACCTCACCGCCTGGGCGCATGTGGCGGCGCGTTACCTGCGGCCTGGCGGAGCGTTCCACATCGTCGAGTTTCACCCGTTCGCGGGCGTGTTCGACGACGAGAACCGGACCGAACTGATTATTCGGTACCCCTACTTCTATTCGAAGGAACCGTTGGAGTTCGAGACCAGGGGCAGCTACGCCGAGCCGACGGCCGACATCACCACCCACGGCTTCGAGTGGAGCCACCCTCTGTCGGACGTCGTGAACGCACTGATTGGCGCCGGCCTGAGGATAGAGCACCTGCGCGAATTTCCGTTCAGCGCCTACCAGCAGCTTCCCATGCTGGAGCTGTGCCCCGACGGCTGGTGGCGACTTCCAGAAGGGGCCAGTACCGTGCCGCTGATGTACTCCATCAAGGCGGTCAAGCAATAGCACGAGCGTCGTGCCAAGACACCATCACAGGAGGGCCGACACATGGAAAAGACCCGCAGGGAATATCCAGACATCGCGCCGGCCGGGCCGACGTTCGCAAGGGCGGTTCGCGTGGGCGGCACGCTATACATTTCGGGCTGCACGGCGAGGGGCACGGACGCCCAGGGCGGTCCCGCAATTGAGCAGTTCAAGGTAGTCTGGGACAGGTTGATCCGTATCGTAGAGGCCGAGGGCGGCACTGCGGCCGACATCGTGAAGATAACGACGTTCGTCACCGACATGAGGGAGTGGTTTCCGGCGTCCGCGGAGCAGCAGTCGGTCATGTACGGCTACTTCGGCGGCCAGAATCCGGCCAACTCGCTGGTGGAGATCACCGCGCTGGCCCAGCCGGGGCTGGACGTTGAGATCGAAGCGATAGCGGTGCTGGACTAGGCCTCGCGCGCTATCTGCTCCTTCTGCCAGTCGAAGTCCACCGCGCCGTCGTAGAAGCGCTCGGGGTGCTCGACCGCCCATAACTGCTTGCGAACGATCCAGTTGGCCGGCTCGAGCGCGGCAGCCTCGCGCCACTGCTCCGCTGCCTCGGCCACCTTCCCCTGGCGGTACAACTCCTGGCCGCTCTGGAAGAGGGCGTGAACTTCGTCGTTCTCGCTATCGTTCTCGGCGGCGTGTCCAGCGTTCTCCTCCAGGTCTTGGCCGGCGCACCAGCGCTCGACGACACTCGCGGTGTCCTGCCGGCGAACGTCGAATCCGCCCAGCCGCTTGTAGCGCACCACGCCGGACTCGTCAATCAGGTAGCCGTTTGGGATGGCCTTGAAGCCGTACGTCCGGCCCAACAGATTACGCTCGTCCACCAGCGTGGTGAACCGCGCGCCTGCCTTCTCCACGAAGGGCCGCGCCTTCTCAGCACCCTGGGCGTCGACCGCTATCGATAGCACCTCAACGTCGTCGCCGTGCTGCTCGTGCACTTGCTGCCAGACCGGCAGCTGTTCACGGCAAGCTCACCAGGACGCCCAGAAGAAGAGGATGACCTTGCGGCCACGATAGTCGGACAGGCTGCGTTCGCCGCCGGCGAGATCTGTCAGCGTGAAATCCGGGGCAGTGTCGCCTACGTTCACGCCCGTAGTGGTAGCGCGTACCATGCGCGCCTCCTCGAAACCGGATGGGGCTGTGCTTTGTTGGGAGCCAACGGCTCCCGGAATGCTAGAAGCTTCAACCTACGCCGTGGAAGCCGACGCTCACTTCGCCGTCCTCGATCATGACGGGAGTGATGCGCTCGCCGCCGGTGAGCTTCTCCAGGTCCAGCCAGGCCTCCGGACGAAGCGCGAGGTTGATCTCATCATATTCCGTGCCGACGGTGTCCAGCTCGTCCTTCAGTGCGTCCGAGAAACTACAGTCGGGGTGGGTGTACAAAACAATTGCGTTGGCCAAGCTACTGCCTCCAGTTTGCGCCCGCGCCGTCGATTGGCGCGCCGCGCCGATAGATGAACAGGTGTTGGGCAATGGTAAAGCAAGAGCGGGGCGGTTTGCAAAGCGTGCGGCCGTCGCGGGCAGGCCGCTGGATTCCGGCTCGGGGCCGGAATGACGAATTCATGCGGACTTAGAAATCTGAAACAGGCGCGCGCAACGGGTTAGGGTTGGAACTGGTAGACGACTACGGGGTAGAATTGCGCTGGCTCAAGGTGCTTAAGTGCGTGTTTTTTGTCGGATTGCTTTCTAGGAGGATGCAAACCCAGATGATTTGCTGGTATGAGGAAGTGAAGATACTCAGTTGTCAGATGGCGGCTCGTGTCTGGAGAGTTTCAGGCGCCTTGTGCCGCTGTCTAGTAAGGATTCTCAAATGAGAAGGTTCTTGGTCCAGGTTAGTCGGGACGGCGGATTCGACAAACTCTTTAACAGTTGTTGTTACGAGAATGGAGAGTGGAGGTACAAGCCCCGCGATCGCGATCACGGCAGAGTCAAGCCTGGCGATCAGCTATTGATATACTGCACTAGCAGCGTCCCTAGATACGGCATGACTCTCGCATTCAGTGTGAACGTCAAAACAATCAGTCCCGATCACATCAGGTTTGACACTGACAAACCGAAGTTTTTCTCGTTTCCACTCAGAAGAGCCAAAATTCACGACATGGTAAACAAAGGGTTGCTCCCCGATGTGTTTCGGAAGTGCGGTCAACAGGGGTTCAGCATTGCAGAGGTGCGTCGTACCTCAGCCGAGGTCGTACTGGGTCTCTTGCGCAGCGGATCAGTCTGACCAAAGGTAGTGCCAAATCTACTGATTACGAGCCATAACAACTTGAGCGTCACACGTCCAAAGACATAGTCGGAGCCGGTTGTTTCTTCGAGAAACCCAGGAACAATCGATTCTGAGCCGACTACGTGCAAATGGGGACCTTATGTTGCAGGGACCGGCTAGCATCAGTAACACCTGGGTGGCCAAGAGACATACATTCACTTAAATCGGAAGCAGGCTCGACCGCAACGTGAGCCAACTCCGATTCCATCCGAATCTGTCCTACAAATGCATCATTCGCGGCTGGCGACCTGGCATCCCGTCTGGATAGGGCTGGCGTAGTCGGATGCCTTGATAACCGACTCGTAGTTTACCCCCTATCATGCCGGAAACGATAACCGACATAGTGCTAGAGTGCAGCGAGCACAGCAGCTCTGCAGCAAGCCATCGAATTGTTTTCGATACCAAGTTCACGTCCATCGTTGGGCGCAGTCAAACTGGGAAACCAACACCTAAAGTGGGAACATGTACCAGTTCTACACTCACCTGCGTACTCAGGGGCGGAACGGGGAATGTATATCGCGCCACTATTCCGGCGTTCTGCTCTACCCCTAATTGGGCGTAGATTATGACTTGTCAGTCACCATCCAGGGCCATCGGGTCTCATTCATCACAGTTGACTTGCCAGCGGATAGCCAGACAATTCGCAGTCAGCTCCTAAGAGTCTGGCACGTTGCAGGATGCCTTCTGCATCTGCGTTGGACCGAACCCACATGATGGAACGTCGTGGAGATGGAGTCCCAATCATCATGGAGGAGAGCTATGGGCTTTCGGGCAAATATCCAGAGTACACGCTTATGGATGACAGCGAGCTCCGTCTCATCGTCTGGGCCGTTTCCCCGGACTCGGCTTGAGTCAAATGAGGGGATACTCGGAACCACTTCCAATTCCACAGAGAGACTAGGGAACCTCTGAACAACTGAGGTCATCTCGTATGTGATGGACAGTAAGTGGGCTGTCCGAGGTATTTCTTCCTCCTACGGTGTGTCGATAGAGGTCTTGTGGTCCTGAAACGGCTCTGCTAAGGCGTATCTGCGTTCGTTTGTCCAGCTTGGGCGCACTCCGCCCTTGTCAGGCTGCCAAGTACCGCTCCGCCCTTATCAAGTTCGTCATTCCCAGTAGCAACGCCAGTCGTTGCGTGTTCTTTGCCAACCCTCGGTAACGCACCTTGGCGTATCCAAAGTGGCGCTTCACGTACAGGAACGGATGCTCCACCTTCGCCCTGGTCGACGCCTTGCGCTTCTCCACTAGCACCTCATAGCTTCCCGGCTCCAGTTGCCGACGTCTCCCGGGTCTCAGCGCTACCTGCCAGTCCACATCCAACTCGCGGTTCTCCAATCGCTTGCCGACTCCCTGATACCCCGCATCGCCCCACACCCGATTCTCTCCACCGTGCAGTAGCCGGTGAGCCTCCGTCACGTCATGAACGTTCGCAGGTGTCGTCGTTACGCTATGTACTACTCCCGTCTCAGCGTCCGCACCGATGTGTACCTTCATCCCGAAGTGCCACTCATTCCCCTTCTTCGTTTGACGCATCTCAGGGTCTCGCTCACCTGCACGATTCTTCGTCGACGATGGCGCCTCAATGATGCTCGCGTCCACGATCGTCCCCTCCCGAAGTCGCAGCCCCTGGGACTCCAGGTGACGGTTGATCTCCTCGAACAGAACCTGTCCCAACTCGTGCTCTTCCAGCAGATGGCGGAAGTTCAGGATCGTCGTCTCGTCCGGGAGCGGGCCCGATAGCCTCAACCCTACGAACCGTCTCACCGACTCGACCTCGTAGAGCATGTCCTCCATGCCAGGATCACTGAGGTTGTAGAACGCCTGCACACAGTGAATCCGCAGCATCACAGATAACTCATAAGGTCGCCGGCCCCGGCCTGCCTTGGGATAGAACGGGCGGATGCGTTCTACGAGCTGCTCCCACGGGATCAGACCGTCCATGCGCTCAAGGAATATCTCCCGCCGGGTCTTGCGCTTCTTGCTCTCGTACTCCAAGTCGGCAAATGTTGGCTGGTCCATCGTGCCTTCACCCCAAACATCTCTGCTTTGTGTATGGCATTTTACTATGCCACAACACACCAGACTTGTTCAGAGTATCCCTAGATGTAGTCCCGTAGGCCTTTCCTGTGCAAATGCTGACCCACAGTGAGCTACAGGACAATCTCTCGCCGAAAAGTTGGGGTGCAGCACACTCCGACCTACCGCTTGCAAAAGTTCCCGACGCCAACAGGCTTGGAGTCGAAGCGGTGGTACAGGCACGGGACACTATCAGGGCTGTTGTTCCGCCGCCATTTCTCGATAGCCA
The DNA here is from genome assembly GCA_951812395.1 of uncultured Dehalococcoidia bacterium. Lineage (GTDB taxonomy): Bacteria > Chloroflexota > Dehalococcoidia > Lucifugimonadales > CATOSD01 > CATOSD01. Next base: position 455,493 of record CATOSD010000002.1, on the reverse strand, counting down.
GAATCTGATCCCACGCCACTGCCACAGCCCCATTAAAACTGCCCGCGCGGCTCCAGGCCCAGGTAGTACTGGCCCGCGGTGTCGTAGTGCGTCATCCGGCCCTGGAGGTGCTGGGTGATGACGTGGGCGTCCTGGAACCGGCGCTGGATGGGGTGGCCCTTGAATATCGCGCCCGAGCCGCACAGGTTGTAGGCTGAATCGACCACCTTCGCGGCCATGCGTATAGCGTGGGTCGTGGCGATCCGCAGCGAGATCCGGTCGTCGATCGTGAGGGAGCCGTCGTGCCGGGCGCTCTGCCAGACCTGGCCGACCGCCTCGCGCAGGAACGCCTTCGCCGAGCGCCAGTTGGCCATCGCCTCGCCCACTTCGCGCTGCGTCGTGGTGTAGTCCCGCAGCTTGCCGCGCATTCGGGCCGGCACCTTGCCGCCCGCGACGTCGATAGCCACGTCCAGGCTGGCGCGAGCCACGCCCAGCGTTATGGTTGAGAAGCCGGACGCGAATAGCAGCGTGGTGGGAAGCACGTAGAGCGGTCCGTCTTCTCTGGGCGGCCAGGTGACGCTGAAGGTGCGGGCCGAAGGCACGAACAGACCGTCCACTTCGAATCCGTAGCTGGCGGTGCCACGCAACCCGTTCACGTGCCAGTCGTCCACTATGTTCACGGCGCTCTTTGGCACGAGCATTACTGGAGCGCTTTGGTCGTCCACCGGAAGCGGTCCTGTCTCGCCATCCGCCGCCACCGGAGCCATGGCGGCTATCCAGGTGGCGTGGTCGCAGCCGGTGCTGAAGGTCCAGCGGCCCGAAAGCAGGTACCCGCCGTCCGCCGGCTCCGCCCTCGCCCCTGGGAGGGGTGGACCGTTCGTGACGACGGCGCGCGGGTCGGCCCAAATCTCACGCGCCGTTTGCGGCGGCACGCGGGTGGAGTTGGTCGCCCAGACGTTGTTCTGGTTGAAGGTCCACGCCGTGCTGGCGTCGACCTCGGCGAACACTTCCACCAGGCGCAAGTAGTCCGGCAGATCCAGCTCGGCGCCGCCGAGCGAGCGGGGCGCCAGCAACCGGAAGAAGCCCTTGTCCGCCATCTCGCGCGCCAGCTCATCGGGCAACTCGCGCGCGTCGTCGATGCGCTCGGCGTGTAGCGCGACCCTTGCCGCGAACTCTCGCGCGGCGTCCAGATAGCGGCTTATGTCATATGTGGCTGCGCTCATCGCCGTTCGTGTGTTGGGTACTCCCGCTACGGCCCGAAGAGAACCCTGTCAGGCGCGAGTGTGATTATCACGAACCGCTCGGCCATCAACTCTCTCATGTAGTTGTCCACATTCTCCGGATTCTCATAGCGTTCGACGATGCCCCGCACCTGCGGCCAGACGCTGTCGCCGTGCGCGAGTTCGGCCCGTCCATAGAGAGCGGCGTACTCCTCGCCCCGCTCGCCAGAGTAAACGCACACCGACAATCGAGGGTCGCGCCGGAGGTTGTGCACCTTTGCGCTGCTCTCGCTGGCCGCGACTGTCAGCAGTCCGTCCTCGTACCCGTACCAGACCGGCGTCACCTGCGGCGTCCCGTCCCTGGCGACGGTCGCCACCACGGCAATGCGGGCCGGGCGAAGGAACTCCTCTAGTCGCTCAGCGTCGAACTCTGCCAATTCGTACTCCTCCAGACCGCACTCCGTGTGGAGTGTACTAACCTCTCCGCGGCTCAGCCCAGCGCGATTCTAACACAACCATGGGGCGGTGGCGGCGGCGGTGTCGTGTGCTAGAATCGGCCCAAGTGGAAAGGTGGCAGATCGAGCCACCACTGACGGGGGGTTTTATGCCAGGAAAGCGCGGTGATGGGTCCGTCTACGGGAGGATCCTGGAGGTAGTTCGCCAGATTCCCCAAGGCCAGGTCGCCACCTACGGCCAGGTCGCGCTGATAGCGGGTGGCTGCACGCCGCGCATGGTGGGCTACTGCCTCGCCTCGCTGGACCACGGCAGCGACGTGCCATGGCAGCGCGTCATAAACTACAAGGGCGGAATAAGCCCACGGAGCACCGGCCACGGCAGCGAGATGCAGCGGCTGCTTCTGGAGGACGAGGGGGTTGAGTTCGACGAGCAGGGCCGCGTGAGCTTCCGAAGGTTTGGCTGGATGGAGGAGGACTAGCGTCGCGCGCCTATCCTAGTGCTCAGCCCGGCTGACGCGACGGGATGGCGGATGGGGTGGCGAGGCTGATTATGTCCACGTGCACTTCTTCTTCGCAGGTGTCCAGCATCTCCCTCAGGGCGATCCACTCGCGGTCGGTGGCCGTCAATTCCCACTTGTCCTTTATCTTGATCCAGTTCATCGCGTAGTCGCACCAGTGGTCCTGGTTGGCCGGGCGCCAGTCTTCGGGTCCCATGCTGCCCTTGGAGCGATTCGCGGACGGGTCCACCGCCGCCAAGTGGCCGTCGAAATCCAGGTCGTTGGCGTAGTCGGTCTTGCGTTCGCGGGACCAGGCCCAGCCGCCGGAGCGGTGCGCGTTGGCGAGCGGCACGACATGGTCGACGTCCAAGTCGCTGGGGTCTTCGAACACGGCCAGCGTGTAAGGGTCAACCCACCTGCCCGACTCGACGCGGCACTGTTCGCTGGATTCGTAAGTCAGGGGGCCGTCGGCCTCCGCGATGAGCGCCTCCTGGCGGGCGTCCTGGCAGTCGCCGTCCTCGTCCAGCCAGTGCCTCCACTCTCCGCGGTCGTACTCGGGCACGTCGGCGGTGTCCCGATCGATTCGCAGGGGCAGCGTTGTACTGTCGTCGCCCATGCCCAGCACTGAGCTGACGTCCGGTAACGGCGGCGGCCCGGCGTCGGGGCCTACGGCGCCGCAGGCAGCGACCGCCAGCGCTACGAGCAGGACGGCCGCAAGTGGAATCGCCCGACTTCGAGGTGGTATGCGGCGAAGGAGCATGTGTGGAAGTATAAGTGGGCCGAATGGGCTGTCAAGACACGTCCGGCGGCGCGCGCGAGCACCGGATCGGGTGCGTTCTGATACATTGCCCAGTCCGCGCGCGCTATGGTATACTCTGCCACGATACCGACGAGCCGTTTCAGGCGGCGCAGGTACCTGCGCGTCATGAAAAACTCACGTGGAGGAAGGCGAGAGTATATGCAGCAACAGATGGTACAGGCGGGAATCATGCAGTCGGGGTCCGCCCCGGTCACCATGAAGTCCCTGCTTGAGGCGGGTGTACACTTCGGGCACCAGAAGCGCCGGTGGAACCCCAAGATGAAGACGTACATCTTCGCCCAGCGCAACGGCATACACATCATCGATCTGCAGAAGACGCTGCGTATGCTCGAAGAGGCGTGCTCGTTCATGCGCCAGACTTCCGCGGACGGTAGGCGAATCCTGATGGTGGGCACCAAGAAGCAGGCGCAGGACACCATCCTGAACGACTCGGCCCGCAGCAACTCGTTCCACATAACCACGCGCTGGCTGGGAGGTACGCTCACCAACTTCAAGACCATCCAGTCCAGGATCGACTACATGGTGCAACTTGAGACGCGGCGCGACCGCGGCGAGTTTGCATCTCTTCCCAAGAAGGAATCCCTCAAGCTAGAGGAGTCTATAGCGCGGCTCAACCGATACCTCGGCGGCATCAAGGAGATGACCGAAATGCCCGGCGCGCTGTTCGTGGTCGACGTGGGCAAAGAGTCCATCGCCGTCGCCGAAGCCCGCCGCGTGGGCGTTCCCATAGTGGCGCTGGTTGATTCGGACTGCGACCCCGACCTGATCGACTACCCCATCCCGGGCAACGACGACGCCATACGCTCCATCCGGCTGATAACCGGCCGGATCGCCGACGGCATTATCGAGGGCAACAACCAGCGACTCGCCCTCGACGTCGATGAGCTTGACGAGGAGACCGAAGGCCACTTCGACGAGGCAATGGACGAGCCGGTAGCCCAAGCCGTTCAAGCAGACCTAGACGCACAGCCAGCCCCGGCCGCACAACCGGAGCCGGCCGCCCCAACCGAAGTTACCCCGGAAGCCGCGCCCGCGGCCTCCAACAACTCGTAGGAGGCCAGGCGTTGGTAACCATTGATGCTATCAGGGCTCTGAGAGAAGAGACCGGCGCGGGTGTAATGGACTGCAAGCGCGCGCTGGAGTCGGCCGGCGGCGACGTCGCCAGGGCGCAAGACATACTCAGGCAGGAGGGCATAGCCTCCGCCGCCAAGAAGGCGTCCCGAGCAACCAACGACGGCGTCGTGGAGTCCTACATCCACAGCGGTGGCCGCATTGGCGTGCTCGTGGAGGTGAATTGCGAGACGGACTTTGTGGCGCGCACGCCGGAGTTCCGGGAACTTGCACACAACCTCGCCATGCAGGTGGCGGCCATGGACCCGCAGCACATCGACCAGGCGGACGTTCCGGAGGGCGCGGAAGCCAACCCCCAGGAAGACTGCCTGTTGCAGCAAGCCTTCATAAGGGACCCCAGCAAGACCATAGACGATATTCTCAAAGAGACTGTCGGCAAGCTTGGGGAGAACATACGGGTAAGAAGGTTTACCAGATTCGCCCTCGGCGAGTAGATCGCCGGCAGCCGCTCACAACATGGCCGAGGTCAAGTACAGCCGCATTCTGCTCAAGCTCAGCGGCGAATCGTTCAAGGGTGAGAGCGGCTCTCTGATAGACCCCGACGCCGTCAGCTACATGGCCCGCCAGATAAAGGCCGTGCGGGACATGGGCGTTCAACTCGGTGTCGTGGTCGGAGGCGGCAACATCTGGCGGGGCTCCCAAGCCTCCGGTATGGACAGGGCAACCGCGGACTACGCCGGAATGCTGGCCACTGTGATTGATGCCCTAGCTCTGCAGGACTCGCTGGAGCGCGTTTTCGATATCCCCACCAGGACCCAGACGGCCCTGACGATTCAGGAGGTCGCCGAACCGTACATACGCCGCCGCGCGATTCGGCACCTGGAAAAGGAGCGCGTGGTGTTGTTTGCCGCGGGCACCGGCAACCCGTTCATGACCACCGACACCGCGGCCGCGCTTAGGGCCATCGAGATCAACGCCAAGGTGCTACTCATGGCCAAGCACGGGGTGGACGGCGTGTACGCCACAGATCCCAACCTGGACCCGGCCGCTGAGAAGCTTGACAACCTCACGTACCTGGAGGCTCTGGAAAGGCGGCTGAGAGTGATGGACAGCACCGCCCTTTCCCTGTGCATGGAGAACAACCTGCCCATAATCGTTTTCGACCTGTTCACGCCCGGAACCCTGGAGCGCATAATACAGGGCGAAAGCGTGGGATCAGTGGTGAACGCGGGCGGCTGAGTTCCGCGAAGAAACAGCATAGTCGGATACGCGCCCGCCCGTTGCGGTCGCGCGGTGGAGGGGAACGCAGATTCAGACGGGGAGTATTGCCATGGCAACGGTTGAAGAGGTCTTAGCGGACACGGAATCGAGAATGGGCAAGTCGGTCGAGGCGCTCAAAAGGGAGTTCAGCACTATTCGCACTGGCCGGGCGTCGCCCGCCTTGGTCGAAAACCTGATGATCGACTACTACGGAGTGCCAACCCCGCTCAACCAGCTCGCCTCGATATCCGTACCCGAGGCGCGTGTGCTGATGATCCAGCCCTGGGACAAGCAGTCGATGAAGGACGTCGAAAAGGGCATTCTCCGCTCTGACTTGGGGCTGACGCCCAACAACGACGGCAACGTGATTCGCATCAACATTCCCGCGCTCACTGAGGAACGCCGCCGCGACCTGGTGAAGCTCGTGGGCCGCAAGGCCGAAGAGGCAAACGTAGCGGTTCGCAATATTCGCCGCGACAGCCTCGAGACCTTCCGTGGCATGGAGAAGGGCAAAGACATCTCGCAGGACGAGAGCAGGCGCGCGCAGACTCAGCTCCAACAGGTGACCGACAGCTACATCGGGCAGAATGGCGTCCAACGGGAGCAGAAGGAAGCCGAGGTGATGGAGGTCTGAGCCGGGCCATGGCTGAAGCCGTCGTCAAAGATGCCGGCGCCGCGCCGGAGCTTGCGCCCCCGCAGCATGTGGCGATCATCATGGACGGCAACGGTCGCTGGGCGAACAGCCGCGGCGGCTCGCGCTCGGACGGCCACCGCGCCGGCACCCAAAACCTGCGGACCGTGGTGGAGACCTTTTCGCGCCACGGCGTCGGCTACCTGACGCTCTACGCCTTCTCCACCGAGAACTGGCGCCGCCCCGGCCATGAGGTGCGCGTGCTGTTCGACCTGCTGCGAGAAGTCATCATCCGCGAGGTGAGAGACCTTCACGACAGCGGCGTCAAGATTCGCCACCTGGGAAGGCTCGACCGGCTGTCCGATGAGCTTCAAACGCTCGTCCGCCAGAGCATGGAGCTAACCCGGCACAACACCGGCATCACGCTCAGCGTGGCGTTCGACTACGGCGGGCGCGACGAGATACTGAACGCGGTGCGCGGCATAGTCGCCGACGGAGTCCCGCTCGAAGACGTCACCCACGAGCTGCTGGAACGGTATCTTCACACGCGCGACCTGCCGGATCCCGACCTCATAATCCGGACCGCCGGCGAGATGCGTCTGAGCAATTTCCTGCTGTGGCAGTCGGCCTACGCCGAGTTCTACACCACCGACGTTCTGTGGCCGGACTTCGGGGAGCACGAAGCTCTCGCCGCCCTTTCCGCCTACGGCCAGCGCCGGCGCCGGTTCGGACGCGCGCCGGCCGAGAGCCGGCATTAGTGCCGCGTCCCAGCAGGGTCGCGCCGCAAATGACAAGTCGCATCGCAACGGCCGCCGTCGGCCTGCCGCTGCTTCTCCTCGTAGTCTGGGTCGATCACTCCCTGCCCTTCACGGCGTTGTGCGCCGCCGCAGCCGCGCTAGGCGCATGGGAATTGTCGGGCATGGCGCGCCACTGGGGCGACCGGCCGCTCGAAGCCGCATCCGCCGGCCTTGCCGCCGCTCTCGTCGCGTCGGCGCAACTGCTGCCGCTTGACACGTTCTGGGCCACGCTCTCACAGTCGGTGGCGCTGCTGCTGTCGGCGCTCGCGCTGGCCTGGCTGCTGAGGCGCGGGACCCCGGACAGCCGCCCCGCCCGGTTGCTCGCAACGCTCGCGCCGGCCCTGTTCGTGGGCGGGCTGCTCTTCCACGCACCACTTCTGCGCGCGGCGGACTCAGGGCGCGAGTGGATACTTCTGCTGTTGCTGACCACCTTCGCCACCGACACCGGCGCCTATCTGGTGGGCAAGGCGGTGGGCCGAACGCCTCTCGCGCCGGCGATAAGCCCGGCGAAGACTCGCGAGGGCGCCGCGGGCGGGCTTCTCTCCGCCGTGGCCGCCTGCATGGCTCTCGACGCGATCCTGGGACTGCCCGCCACGTGGTGGCAGGCCGCGTTGCTGGGAGGCGCCCTGGGCATCGTCGGGCAGCTCGGCGACCTGACCGAGTCACGCCTCAAGCGTATAGCCGACGTCAAGGACTCTGGCCGGATCATGCCCGGCCACGGCGGACTCCTCGACCGGCTCGACTCCGTTACCCTGAACGTCGTCGTGGTATACTACTTCGTGCTATGACCCCCACAAAAAAGAGACTCGCCATTCTAGGCTCCACGGGGTCGATCGGCACACAGACGCTGGACATCGTGCGCGCTTTCCCCGACGAATTCCGCGTGGTGGGACTAGCGGCCCGCAGGAGCCTGGCGCTGCTGGAAGAGCAGGTGAGGGAGTTCTCTCCCAGCCTGTTCTCCTGCGAGGGCACTTCCCACGAAAAGGAGTCCATCCTCTCCCAAGGCTGCCGCGAGTGCGCCCTGGACGACATGGCCTCGCACCCCGACGTGGACATGCTCGTGACGGCGACGACCGGCGACGTGGCCCTCGCGCCAACCTGCGCAGCGATCGAGGCCGGCAAAGACGTCGCCCTCGCCAACAAGGAAACAGTGGTCATGGCGGGCGAGATCGTGACAGGCCTGGCGGCCCGGCACGGCACGGCGATTCTGCCGCTGGACAGTGAGCCCAACGCCATCTGGCAGTGCATGAGAGGCGAAGCGCCCGAGGTCAACAGGCTCATCATCACCGGGTCCGGGGGCGCGCTGAGGGACACGCCGATCGATCGCTTGGCCGACGTAACGCCGGCGGACGCGCTGAAGCACCCCACTTGGCGTATGGGCGCGAAGATAACCGTAGATTCCGCGACGCTGATGAACAAGGCGTTCGAGGTGATCGAAGCCCGCTGGCTGTTCGGCGTGCCCTGGGACGACATCGAGATCGTCATCCATCCGCAGAGCGTGGTGCACTCCTTGGTGGAGTTCCTGGACGGGTCGGTCAAGGCGCAGATGGGTCAGCCCGACATGCGGCTGCCGATTCAGTGCGCCCTGTTCCACCCCCGTCGGGTACGCAACGGCAACCTGCCCAAGCTGGACCTGCCGAGGACCGGCACGCTTACTTTCGCTGAATGGGACCCGGAGCGGTACCCCTGCTTCAACCTGGCGATAGAAGTGGCGCGGCGCGGCGGCACCTGGCCGGCGGCCCTGTGCGGCGCGGACGAGGCCGCGGTGGAGATGTTCCTCGCGGGCAACATCGGCTTTACGGAGATTGCCGACCTGATTCAGGAGTCCCTCGCTGGCCATAGCGACGTTCCTGACCCTTCGATTCCCGACACCATAGCGGCGGCGAAGTCGGCTATGGCGCGAGCGCGGGCCGCGGCCCTCTAGAGGCGAAGGTGTTCGACCTACCATCCTGGCTGCTCGTCATACCCGTCCTGGCCTTCCTGATATTCGTCCACGAGCTGGGACATTTCGTATCGGCGAAATGGTTCCGAATAGGCGTCATCGAGTTCGGATTCGGATTCCCTCCCCGCCTGGTTGGCGTCCGGCCCGTAGGCCGGGGCCGCCTGCGACTGGTGGTTCCCGGTCCAATTCGCCGGCGGCTCGGCCGTGGCGACTCCCCCTTTGAGTATGACGAGCGCAACCCGGCCTACGAGGACGGCGGCACTATATACTCCGTGAACGCCATTCCCCTGGGCGGTTTCGTGCGCATGGTCGGCGAGGAGGACCCGAGCGCACCGGACAGCTTCGCCCGCAAGGGCCCGATCCCGCGGACCATTACATTGGTAGCCGGATCGTTCATGAACCTGATCGTGGCCGCGGCCATTTTGACAGCCCTTCTCGTCATCGGGCGGGATACGGTCGTCGGGGCGGTCACGATAAGCGGCGTCGCCCCCAACTCGCCGGCGGCAGAGGCCGGACTGCGGGCCGGCGACACCATAATCGCCGTCCAGGGACAGCCGGTCGACAACCACGCGGACCTGATTCGCAAGATAATGGCCAGGCTGGGTTCACCAAGCGAACTGGCGGTGCGCCGCGGCGCGCTCATCAGCGGCCTGGGAGCGTCGCCTGAATACGCAGCCGTGGACGTCGTCACTGTCACCCCCAGGCTCGACCCGCCGGACCTGCTCGTGGTCGACGAAGTGACCGACCCCGAGCGCGAGATTTCCCTGACAGAGGCGCGCCGCTACGACGCCTCGCTGACTGTGGGCGACACGCTCACACAGGGCGCGGTCGGCATCATAGTGGGAACCACCAATGGCAAGGTGGTGAGGCGCAGCCATCCCATATGGGAGGCCGTGCCGATGTCATTCGTGAGCATGTGGGAGATACTCGCCATCACAAAGAACGGTCTTCACCGCTGGATCGCCGGCGGCGAAGACCCCGGCCTTGCCGGACCCGTCGGCATAGCGCAGATCACGGGGGAGGCGGCGGATGTCGGAGGGCTACTGCCCGTGCTCGAGCTGACCGCATTCATCAGCCTGAGCCTCGCCATTGTCAACGTGCTGCCGATTCCCGGTTTGGACGGCGGCCGGCTCATGTTCGTGCTGCTGGAGTGGGCTCGAGGCGGCAAGCGCATCTCTCCCCAGCGAGAGGGACTCATCCACTTCACGGGATTCGTGCTGCTCATAGGGCTGGTGGTCGTGATCACCTACTTCGACGTATCCCGCATCTTGAACGGCGACAGTTTCATAAGATAGTCTAGTAAGCGTAACGAAGTCTCTTCTCCCCTGGCGGGAGAAGGCCAGTGTGGGGGGAGCTAAGCCAATGCGACAGCGCCGCGTATCGAAAGCAATCCACGTTGGCAACGTAAAGATAGGTGGCGACGCCCCCATCAGCGTCCAGTCCATGACCAAAACCGACACGCGCGACGTGGCGGCCACCGTCGCCGAGATCCACGGCTTGGAGGAGGAGGGCTGCGAGCTGATTCGCTGTGCCGTGCCCGACATGGAGGCCGCGCGAGCGCTCGCCGAAATCAAGCGCCGCATTTCGATCCCTCTCATTGCAGACATTCATTTCCACTACCAACTCGCCCTGGAGGCGCTGGAAAGCGGTGTGGACTGCCTGCGGCTGAACCCGGGCAACATCAGGGACCGTGAAAAGGTCGAGACGGTAGTGCGAGAGGCCAAAGCGCGCCAGGTGCCCATCCGAATCGGCGTCAACTTCGGCAGCCTGCCGCCCGTGGGCGGCATCGGCATCACGAGGGGCCTCTCCCGCCACAGGGACGGCGTGAACATGTTGCCCAAAGCCGACGAGACCGGGGCCGGAGAGTACTCGATTGTGGACCACATGGTGCAGACCGGTCTCTGGGAAATTGGCATTCTGGAGGACCTGGACTTTGACCTTATCAAGATTTCGCTAAAGGCCTTCGACGTTGACACCACCATCGAAACCTACCGCCGGATGGCGCGGCTGGCGCCCTACCCGCTCCACCTGGGCATAACCGAAGCCGGCACGGCGAAGTCGGGCAGTATTCGCAGCGCGATAGGCCTGGGAGCGTTGCTGTACGAGGGCATCGGAGACACCATCCGCGTCTCGCTCAGCGACGAATCGCGTGAAGAGGTGTACACCGGCTTCGAGATACTCAAGGCGCTGGGGCTGCGCAAGGAGGGCGCCGTGATGGTCGCCTGCCCAAGCTGCGGCCGCGCCGACGTGGACATCCGCAAGCTCGCCAACGACGTCGACGGCCTGCTCAAGAGCACGAAGACGCCTATCAAGGTCGCCGTTATGGGCTGCGAGGTGAACGGGCCGGGCGAGGCGAAAGACGCGGACGTCGGAATCGCCGCGGGCGCCGGGCGGGCGATCATCTTCCGAAAGGGCCAGAAGTCCCGCATAGTGGAAGAGGCGGACATGTTGGACGCCCTCATGGAAGAGGTCCGCCGGGCCGAGGCCGAAATCGGCGCCGCGGGTTGATGTAGAGTCGGCGAGTGAGAGGTGCTTTGACTGATGCGCTGGTCTAAGCTGTTTGGCAAAACCCTGAGGGAAGAACCCGCCGAGGCGGAGCTGGCGAGCCACCGGCTCATGCTAAAGGCGGGCATGATCTACCAGGCCGCATCAGGCGTCTACGGCTACATGCCCATCGCCTGGCGATCGCTCAGGAAAATCGAGCAGATCATTCGTGAAGAGATCGACGCCGAGGGCGGCCAGGAGCTCAGGCTGCCCGCGCTGCAGCCGCGCGACCTGTGGCAGCAGTCGGGCCGTGACGAGGCCTACGGCCCAGACCTGTTCCGGCTGGAGGACAGGCGCGAGCGTCCGCTGGTGATAGCCCCCACCCACGAGGAGATTCTCACCAAGATGGTCACGGCGAACGTCTTCAGCTACCGCGACCTGCCTCTCATCCTGTACCAGATCCAGACCAAGTTCCGCGACGAGCCGAGGCCGCGAGGCGGCCTCATCCGCGTCCGCGAGTTCGACATGAAGGACGCCTACAGCTTCGACGTCGACGAGGCTGGGCTGGACGACAGCTTCCAGGCCATGGCGCGCGCCTACAGGAACATCTACGCCCGCATCGGCGTGTCCGCCATCATGGTGGACGCCGACAGCGGCGCGATTGGAGGCAAGGACTCCAACGAGTTCATCCTGCTGGCGGACTCAGGCGAGGACTCCATCATCCTTTGCGAGTCCTGCGACTACGCCGCAAACGTGGAGAAGGCGGCGTTCACCAAGCCGACCATGCCGATCGAGGAGCCGCGGCCCCTGGAGGAGCGGCACACCCCCGGCGTGAAGACGATAGAGGGACTCGCCGAACTGCTCGATATTCCCACCTCCGAGACGCTCAAGGCGGTGTTCTATTCCGCCGACGGCGAGGTGGTGTTCGTGGTGATACGAGGCGACCTCGAGGTCAATGAGATCAAGTTCAGGAACGCGCTGGGGGCCAACGAACTGCGGCTGGCCACTCCAGAAGAGGTGGAGCAGGCCGGGCTGGTGGCCGGGTCCGCGTCGCCAGTCGGCCTCGACGGCGTCAGAGTGTTCGCCGATGATTCGATCCAGATGGGGTCGAACTTCGCCGTGGGCGCCAACCGTGAGGACTACCACCTGGTCAACGCAAACTTCCCCCGCGACTTCGAGGCCGACGTGATTGCCGACCTCGCGCTGGCCGAGGTGGGCTTCGCCTGCCCGCGCTGCGAAACGCCGCTCATCATCCGCAGGGGCATCGAGGTGGGGCACATCTTCAAGTTGGGTACGCGCTACAGCGAGGCGCTCGATGCCTACTTCCCCGACCAGCAGGACGAGCAGCGGCCGATCATCATGGGCTGCTACGGCATCGGCGTCGGCAGACTGCTGGCGGCGGCCATCGAGCAGCACAACGACGACCGCGGCATCGTGTTCCCGGCGCCCATCGCCCCCTACCAGGTGTGCCTTACCGCGCTGAACGTCGAGAACGCCGACGTTGCCGCCGCTGCGGAGTCGCTCTACGACGAGCTTCGCCGGGCGGGCGTGGAGACACTCTACGACGACCGCTCGGAGTCCGCCGGGGTCAAGTTCAACGACGCCGACCTGCTAGGCCTGCCGCTGCGGCTGGTCGTAAGCGCGCGCAACCTGCGCCAGGGTGTGATCGAGGTCAAGCGCCGCAACGAGTCCGACGCCGCCACCGTGCCCGCCGCCGAGGTCGTTGACACGGTAAAGCACATGACGGCAGGCTGGGCCTGAGCCGTCACCCCAATCCTAACCTTCCCCCATCAAGGGGGAAGGGACTTCTGTCAACCACCAACTCTGAGCAGTTGCCTCGCCAAACGACTTCACCCTCTCCCATCGAGGGAGAGGGGACTAGTTCTCCGCCAAACACTTACATGCTCATGACGACCTTCACCATGTCGTCCTGCCTGTTCTCGTACTGCTCGTAGGCCTTCCCCACGTCATCGAAGCTCATGCGGTGGGTGATCATCTCCGCGGGGTCCCACCAGCCGCGTTCGCGCAGCGCGACCATGTTGTTGATGTGCGTAATCGGGTCGCCGCTGCGCGCGCCGGTCGTGGGCACGATGATTGGCGCGTTCTGCATCAGCCAGTGGGTGTTCAGCGGCGTCCTCGCGCCCTCGGCGGCGTTCTCCTGTATGCCGAAAACGATGACCCGGCCGAACTGCCGGATAAGCCGGATGACATTGTTGAACGCATCGGGATAACCCGCGGCCTCAACGGAGATGTCGGGCATCTGGCCGCCGGTGATCTCGGCAACTGCCTCATCGAGGTTGTCGCGGCTTGGGTTGATCGTATGCGTCGCGCCGAACTTCTTGGAGTACTCAAGCCGGTAGTCCAGCAGGTCCGCCGCGATGACCTGGCGCGCGCCCGCCCGGGCGCAGATAGCCGTGAACGACAGACCGATGGCTCCCTGCCCTATGACAAGCACTCGCTTGCCCAATATGGCGCCCATCTGCTGGCACGAGTAGAGCACGGTGCCCGAGGGCTGACACATGACCCAATCCGTCAGGTCGCCGTCATCGGGGAGCGCGGCCATGCGTCCGGCGTCGCCCGCAATGTACTCGACGAGCCCACCAGGACCCTCGCCACCAGGCAGCACGATGACGCGCTGCCCCACGCGGAACTGGTCGGAGCGGCTCTCGACGATGGTGCCGGCGCACTCGTGGCAGGGTCCGCCGACCCGCATCGGGTACTCTTCTTCAGGGTGAACGGGGCCATACGCGTGCCGGATGTCACTGCCGCAGATCGACCAGCGCTCCAGCTTAACGAGGCATTCGCCCTCCTTCACCTCGGGCATATCAACGTCCATGATCTCAAACTGTTTGGGGCCGCTGATTCGGGCTGCTTTCATGGGCTCACTCTCCCTGCTTTCGTTAGGCTTGGGCGCCGCCCTTGTTATATCCCAATGAGACGTTATGCCGCAAGCACGGACAGCACCCGCCTGCTAAAATGGCGGACATGAAGATTTTGGGAATCGAGACTTCCTGCGACGAAACGGCGGCGGCCGTCATCGAGGACGGCAGGAACATTCACTCGAACGTGGTCGCAACACAGGTCGAGATGCACGCCCGATACGGCGGTATAGTGCCGGAGGTGGCCGCACGCCAGCATTTCTTGACAATCGTGCCGGTGGTGGAGCAGGCCCTGGACTCAGCCGGAGTCGAGCTCGATCAGTTGGACGGCGTGGCAGTCACCCACGGCCCGGGCCTCGCTGGCGCGCTGCTCATAGGCGTGAACGCGGCAAAGGGCTACGCCGTTGCCAAAGAGCTGCCGTTTGTTGGCATCAACCACCTGGAGGGCCACGTCTACGCGGCCTGGCTTGAGGACACGGACCCCGAGACGGGGCCGGGCTTCCCGCTGCTGTGCCTGATAGCATCCGGCGGCCACACCGACCTGATCCTCATGGAGGGCCACGGCCGGTTCACACTCGTTGGCCGCACGCGCGACGACGCCGCGGGCGAGGCGTTCGACAAGGCCGCCCGCGTGCTGGGTCTGGGCTTTCCAGGCGGCCCGGAGATCCAGCGCGTGTCGGTCGACGGTGACGGACAGGAGCCGCGGCTGCCCCGCCCGCGAGTGAGGGACTCGCTGGACTTCAGCTTCAGCGGGCTGAAGTCCGCGCTGGTGCGCCGCGCCGAGGAGAGGGGCCTGTACCCGCCGCAACCCGACGATGTCTCGGATGCGCAAACAGTCGCGAACGTGGCCCGCGAGTTCCAGGAGGCCATCGTGGACACGATGGTACGCCGAACCCTGGAGGCAGTGAAACGCCACAGCGTGCGCGGCGTGCTACTCGGCGGCGGTGTGGCGGCCAACAGCCTGCTGCGCAAGGAGATGGCGGCGCGCTGTCCCGTGGAGGTCGTCGTGCCCCGCCCAGCGCTGTGCACAGACAACGCCGCCATGATAGGCGCGGCGGCGTACTTCCACCTGCGCCAAGGCGCTCGCTACGACTGGGACGTTGACGTGGTGCCCAACCTCAGCCTGGGCTAGCGCCTGGCTGCCGCTGGGCGGTCCTGTAAGGGCACAAAGGGCGCTATGACACCGCTCTATCTCGGCGCGAAACGGTCGACCCAACCGTATTGGGGACTCCGCGGCGGCCCCTCCTTCAACTGGAACAGCCTGCATATGAACTCGTCCACGGCGTCCGTCGTACCGTCGCCGTCCAGGTCCACCAGGAGCTGGCATCCGGCCGCCCGGAAGACCACGTACTGCTTGGTGGGAGACAGCAGGTTGTCCACAATGAGATAGACGCCGAGGCCGGCCACCACTACCGGTCCGGCTATCCTGCCTAGCGTGTTCTCGATGACGAAGAACAGAAAGAATGCCGCCAGCAACGCGAGCCCGGCCCACACGTAGGCGCTGTTGCCGCGGACGTGGTAGCCGATCTCCACCGCCTGGACGTCCCGAACCGAGGCGTACATGGCCCTGCGTCGCTTGCCGTGTCCACTAACGTAGATCACCCGCTTGTCGGTCAGCAGAAGTAGCGACGGGGAAGCATCCCTATCGGCGGCGCCGTCGAGCGGGATCACGCGCTCCACGCCTTCGCCGTCCAGTAAGTCCATCCCCTGCGCACCGTAGCCCTCTAGCTCAGCCTCCAAGGGCTGGGCAGTCCGAGCGCTCCGGGCTGTGGCGGGCCGCATCGGCGAAGACACTTCAGGCGTCGGACCGTCGGTCCACAATGGTCTCGCCGCCTTTCATGACCAGCACAACTCTCTCGCCGCGCTCGAGCGTGGAAATGTCCTGCAACGGATCGGAGTCCGCAAGGACTAGGTCTGCCGCCTTGCTCGGCTCGATCGACCCCGCGACGCCGTCAAGTCCCAGGCACTCCGCGGCCAGACTGGTGCCGGCCACGATGGCCTGCATGGGCGACATGCCCGCCTCCACGAGGCAGGTCAGTTCGTGGGCATTGTTGCCGTGCTCCCAGCCACCCTCGTCGGTGCCCGCCACCACCTTCACGCCCGCCTCGAGGGCCATGCTTAGGCTCCTGACGTGGTGTTCTCTAAGCTCGGCGGAGCGCTCGCGCCCGTGGGGTGTTCCCCGCGTGGCGTGAAAAGTGTAGACGCCGAATGTAGGCGCCAGGAAACATTCTCGCTCCACCATCAACGCCAACAGTTCCGGGTCCTCGTCCAGGTACGCTCCATGCTCAATCGAGTTCGCGCCCAGCTCCACGCCGGCGCGCAGCCCGGGCCCTCCCAGGGCGTGGCACATGACTCGGCGTCCCAGGCCGTGCGCCTCGTCGATGAGCGCCTCCAGTTCGGCGCGGGTCATCAGCATATCCTTTGGACCTAGCCCGGCCCTTGAACTCGCGCCTCCTGTGGTCGCCGTTTTGATAACGTCCGCGCCCATCCGCACCATCTCGCGCACCTTAGCTCGCATCGCGTCCGGTCCGTTGGCCACTCCAGGGGGCAGTGCCGGATCGGGCGGCGCCGGATGGCCGTAGCCGGACGCGCTCACGTGGTCGCCGATGCCGCCGGTGGGCGAAATAATATTCAGCGCCACCTGGAGCCGCGGCCCCGGCGCCAGGCCCTCGTCCACTGCGTCTCGGAACCCGGCGGCGAGCCCGCCCGCGTCTCGCACGGTCGTGTAGCCGCTCTCCAGAGTCTGCCGCAGCACCGCGGCGATGCGCATGTCACGCAGGGCCTGGGTCTCGGTGATTCCCCAGCGGCTCGCGATCTCGTAGCCGAAGTTGGCGAGGTGGTCGTGGCAGTCGATAAGCCCGGGCAGCAGCGTAAGCCCGCCGGCCTCGATCACCTCCGCGCCGTCCGGCACGTCCACCTGTGCCGACGCCCCGGCTGCGGTGATGTTGCCGCCCTCCACGAGCACGGTGGCGTTCGGCAGCGGCGCGCCTCCTTTGCCGTCGATGAGAGTGGCGCCGGTGATTGCCTTCATGCCTCGCCTCCCTTGCCGCGCGGTGGTTCGTGCCTTGGGGCGCAATGTTAACACGCGAGTCGGCGGCGTCCAAGTGGGCGATAGACGCGCCGCCCGCGCGCGTGGTATTCTGCCAGCCAGCAACCAGGCGGTCCGCGTCCCCCGGTCCGCCAGACAGGAATGTATATGGAACGCCCGATTTTCAAGCCCATCGGCACACCTACTGAGCAGCTCGACACCCCCACACTCGTCGTCGACCTGGACGCCCTCGACCACAACATAGAGACTGTGAACTCGTTCTTCCGCGAGCGGGAGGCCAAGCTGCGTCCTCACGTCGAGGCGCACGGTTGCCCCGCCATCGCGCACCGCCAGCTCGCCTCCGCAGGCACGGTCGGCGGGATTTCCGTGTCCACCGTGGGGGAGGCGGAGGTGTTCGCGCAGGCGGGAATCTCGGATATCACCGTCGCCAACGAAGTCGTCACGACGCAGAAGATCGCCCGCCTGTGCGCGCTGGCGCGAAGCTGCCGCGTAACTGTCGCGGTCGACAACGCGCGCGTGGCGGAGCGAACGTCCAAGGCGGCCGTGGAGGCGGGCGTCGTGCTCGGCGTGCTGGTGGACGTTCACACGCGGCTCGAGCGCTGCGGCGTCGCACCGGGCGAGCCTGCCGTGGCGCTGGCGAGGCAGGCGCACGAGGCGGACGGCCTGCGATTCGCCGGGCTGATGACCTACGAGGGCGCGATTCTGAACGACGACGCAGACGAACGCGCCACCGAGTCCAGGGCCAGCGTCCAGCGGTTACTCGACACGCGGGAGATGGTGGAGCGCGCCGGCATCGCCGTTGAGACCGTGAGCGCGGGCGGCACCCACAACTACGACGTGGTGGGAGACATGGCCGGAGTGACGGAGGTGCCGGCAGGTTCTTACGCGCTGCTCGACTATCGATACGCCTTCCGCAGGCCCCACCTGAAGCAGGCCGCGCGCGTGCTCGCGACAGTGATGAGCCGGCCGCAGGATGACAGGGCCTTCCTGGACTGCGGGCAAAAGGCTATCGGCGCCGACGCCGGGCTGCCCGCGTTGGAGGACATCGAAGGCGCCGAGATAGCCCGCATGAGCGCCGAGCACGGCTTCATGATGCTGGAGCCGGAGGCGCGCGACAGCGTGGATCTGGGGGACAAAGTGTGGCTTACGCCCTATGAGATAGGCACGACTGCAAACATCTACGACTACGTGAACGCTGTGCGTGACGGCAAGCTGGAAGTCGTCTGGGACGTCTCCGCGCGAGGCCGCTACCGCTAGATAAGGGTGGGGCCGGCAAAACGCCGGGAAAGGCCGCCCGAACGGGAGAACGACATGGAGAACTACAGGCCGCCGGTTGGCACACCGATAGATGAGTTGGACACGCCCTGCCTGCTCGTGGACCTAGACCTGGTGGAGCACAACTTCGCCATTATCGCCGACACCTACGCCGGCACTGTGTGCAAGATGCGCGAGCATTCGAAGGACATCAAGACGCCTCTGCTGGCCCGTATGCAGATGAGCGCGGGCGGCACCGTGGGCGGCGTCTGCACCGCCAAGACCGCCGAGGCCGAGGCCATGATCGAGGGCGGCATCGACGACATCCTCATCACCAGCGAAGTGCCCACTGCCGACAAGCTGGAGCGCGTGTGCGCCCTGGCCCGCCGGGCCGACGTGAAGGTGACCGTGGACGACCCTCGCAACGTGCGGCTGCTGTCCGAGATCGCCGAGGCCAACGATACCACCGTCGGCGTGGTTATCGAGGTAGACACTTCGATGGGCCGAGGCGGGGTCCGCGCGGTCAACCAGGGCGTCGAACTGGCCAAGCTCGCAAGCTCGCTGCCCGGCGTCTCCTTCAAGGGCGTGATGAGTCACCAGACGCTACCAGGACGGCCCGACAAAGAGACGCGGATGATCGAGGGCCGCAGGTACATCCAGATGTGCCTGGACGTGAAGGATGCAATCGAGGCCGAGGGCATTCCCGTCGAGATAGTCTCGTCCGGCGAGTCCTGGAGCTACGACGTCGCCGCCACAATCGAGGGCGTTACCGAAGTGGAGGGCGGCACCTACGCCCTGATGGGATCGAACTACACCTACATGGACGAGTTCGAGCGGGCGGGCCGTGTGCTCGGCACCGTGCTCAGCACGCCGCGTCCCGGCGTCGCGATAGGCGACGTGGGCCATCGCGCGATGGGTGCGCCAAACGGCGTGCTGCCCGATTTCGGCGGGCCGGCGGGCGTGAGTGTCGAGGCGCTGCACGAGCACCATGTGGTGCTGCGCTCAGAGGGAAACATGCCGCTGGAGGTGGGCGACAACTTCTACCTGTTCAGCGGCCAGTCCGACATCATGGTCAACCGCTGGGACAACATGATCGGCGTGCGCAACGGCGCCGTCGAGGTGATCATGCCCATCACCGCGCGGGGGTGCCACCACTAGGGGGCGGGCCAGGCTATCGCCCGGATCCGAGGGGTAACCGGTTGGCTCGAGGCGTCGCGCATTTAATCGCGCCGCCCTTGCCCTTTGTTGTATAATCGCACCTAGACGCCGCAACTCACGATACTAACGGCGCCTTGAGGTGATTCCGTGGCTAGCGATGGCTACACCAACCCCGACTTGCTTGCCGAGACCGATTGGCTGGAAGCCCACCTGGACGACCCCAACCTTCGCATCGTGGACTGCGAACCCTTCGACGCCTACCGGCGCGCCCACATCAAGGGCGCAGTGGGCATAAGCGTACATCCATACATCAAGGACCCCAACCGCCCCCGCGTGATGGAGGCGGACGACTTCGCCAAGCTCGCTTCCGACATGGGGCTGGGCGACGACGACCTGATAGTGACCTACGACAGCGGCTGGGGCCTCAGCGCCTCCCGCTTCTGGTGGGTGCTCAACTACTACGGCCATACGAACGTGAAGATGCTCAACGGCGGCTGGGCCAAGTGGTTCGGCGAGGGGCGGCCCGTCACCGCGGCGCCCGCGGAACCCCGCGCGGCAACGTTCACGCCACAAGTCGACGACAGCGTAATCTGCCTGCTCGACGACGGCATAGCCAGCGTGGGCAACTCCGACGTAGTGTTCCTCGACGTCCGCTCGGACGGGGAGTGGGACGGCACGAATGACCGCGGCAACGACAGGCGCGGTCACATCCCGGGGGCCGTCCACCTCGAATGGCTCAACTTCCTCTCCGAGGGCGAGTACCAGACCGTGAAGCCCGCCTCAGAGCTGAGAGGCATGCTCGAAGCGAACGGGGTTACTCCGGACAAACGAGTCGTAACCTATTGACAGGGCGGAATCCGTGCGGCGCACGGAGTTTTCGTTCTCAAGCTCTTGGGCTACGGCGACGCTCGCAACTATGACGCGTCCATGGCGGAGTGGGCCAACCAACAGCAGACCCCGCTCGTGGTGTAACCACTATCCCAGTTCGCGCGGTCCGGCCCGCAGTTTGCGTCGCCGCGCCGCGCGAAACCCTATTCGGCGACCCTGGAGCACCGCTCCGGCCGCCCGTCCATCTCGCATAGGAGATCAGTTTTGCAACAACTAGCCACCGAATTGGAAAGGGCACGAGGGGTCGCCCACAGCATCTTCGAAAACGTCAAGAAGGTTATCATTGGCAAGGACGCTGCCGTCGAGCTCGGCGTCGTCGCCCTCACCTGCCAGGGCCACGCGCTCATCGAGGACGTGCCCGGCGTGGGCAAGACCATGCTCGCCCGCAGCATCGCCCGCTCGACCGGCAGCGAGTTCAAGCGCATCCAGTTCACCCCCGACCTGCTGCCCACCGACATCACCGGCGTGTCTATATTCAACCAGAAGACGGGAGAGTTCGAGTTCCGCCAGGGCCCGATCATCTCCCAGATAGTGCTCGCCGACGAGATCAACCGCGCCACGCCGAAGACCCAGTCGGCGCTGCTCGAGGCGATGGACGAACGCCAGGTTACCGTGGAGGGCGAGACGCACCCCATCGGTCGCCCGTTCATGGTGATGGCCACCCAGAATCCCATCGAGTACGAGGGCACTTTCCCCTTGCCGGAGGCTCAGCTCGACCGGTTCCTGCTCATGATCAGGTTGGGCTACCCCACCATGGAGGAGGAGCTCGCCATCGTCGAGGGCCAGCGCATGGAGCACCCTATCGAGTCGCTGGGGCCGGTGACGCGCCCGGAGGAGATTGTCGAACTGCAGGAGGCGGTCAAGCAGGTCTACGTCGACGACGCTATCAAGCGCTACATCGTGACGATCACCGAGTCAACGCGCGAACACCCAGACGTTGCGCTCGGCAGTTCCCCACGCGGCTCGCTCGCGCAGTACAGGGCCGCGCAGGCGCTGGCGCTCATACGCGGTCGCGACTTCGTGCTGCCGGACGACGTTAAGGAGCTTGCCGTGCCTATGCTGGGCCACCGGATCATCGTATCCGCCGCAGCGCGTATGCGCGGCGTCCAGGGCGGCGAGGTTATCGCCAACCTGTCGGACGAGATACCGGTCCCCGGCGCGGAGGCCAGAGGCTGGGTCAGGAGGTAGATGATCGACGCCTTGCGGGTGTTCGTCCTGAACCGATTCTACCTCGTCGCCGCCCTCATGGGCGTTACCGTGGTAACGGGTGCGGCAACGGGATTCGGGCTGTTCTACAGGCTGCTGTACATTTTCGGCATCGCCACGGTGTTCGGCTTCCTGTGGAACTGGATGAGCGTGCGGTCCCTCCACGTGGAGGTCGAACGGCGAAGCCACCGCGTGCGCGTGGGCGACGACGTGGAAGAGCGCATCACGATACGGAACCTGGGGAGCGTTCCCAAGCCGGTGCTCGAGGTTGAGGACCTGACCGACCTCCCAGGCTACTCCTCCGGCATGGCGGTCGCACTGGGATCGAGGAGCTTCCGCTCGTGGCGCACCCTCACGCCGGCGCGCAAACGGGGCGTGTACACCATGGGCCCGGTGCGCGTGTCCAACACCGACTTCCTGGGACTGTTCCGGCGAAGCCGCGAGTTCTGCGGAACCGACGAACTGGTTGTCTACCCCCGCATCTACGACATGCCGGGCTTCTCGATACCGGCGGCCGACCTCACGGGCGAGAGCTCGTCGAGACGGCGCAGCCACGACCTCAGCCCGCACGCGTCGAGCGTTCGCGACTACGCCTTCGGCGACAGCATCAGTCGTGTCCACTGGAACAGCACCGCCCGCCTGGGCCGGCTGATGTCCAAGGAGTTCGACCTCGGCCAATCCAGCGACGTGTGGATACTGATCGACCTCCACAGGGACGTGCAGGCGGGCGAACTGGAGGAGAGCACCGACGAGTACGGCGTCTCCATAGCCGCGTCGCTTGCGAGGAAGTACCTGACCTCGGACATGCCGGTAGGCCTGGTGTCTTACGGCGACCAGCGCTACTACCTGCCGGCGGAGACCGGCTCGGGGCAGATGGACCGCGTAATGGAGTTCCTGGCACGCAGCAAAGCCGAGGGCAGAGTGGCGCTGGAGGACGCGCTGCCGCTCGAGGAGGCGCTGTGGGGCTATCACAGCACGCTTGTCGTCATCACGCCTTCGCATCGTCCGGCCTGGGTCGTGGGGCTGCGCGAGCTGACGCGGCGCCGCGTCAGGGTGGTATCCGTGCTTCTCGACGGGATCACCTTTGGCGGCGTGTTCCCGACGCTCGGCGTAGCGCCAGCGCTGCATGAGGCCGGCATTCCCACCTACGCCGTCCGGAGCGGCGACTCGATACCCATCGCGATGAGCCGACCCTACCTGGCCTCCGATGCCGAACGCGCCCGGCGGGAGGTCGCATAGTGGCCGCCGAGTCCACTTCTGTACTGTACCCCAGCGGCCGCGCCGGCGTGGGCACGCGGGAGCGCAATCGGCTGCTCACGCTGTACGACCGCTACGCTCCAAGCCAGGGCTGGTCAACGTTCGTTCTGCTGATGCTGGCGCTGATCGTACTGGGGCAGTCGGTCTCGTCGGCCGGCTGGGCACGCACACCGTCCATGCTGGCCGTGATGTTCTGGGGCGCCGCGCTGGGTCTCGCGCTGGCAAAGTTGCGCATTCATTCCGTCTTCCTGCACCCCATTGGACTGGCGGTGGGCTTTGTCCTGGTGATGTGGCGTGTCGGCTCCATCACCGAAGGCGAGACGCTGTTCGAACAGCAGCGTCTCGCCTTCGAGCGGCTCAGCGTATGGTACGAGGCCGCCACGTCCGGCGGTATCAGTACCGATCTGCTGCCGGTCTCTCTGACGCTGCTCGCCGCGGCCTGGATCATCGCCTACGTCAGCTCTTGGTTCATCTTCAGGAGCAATAACGTGTGGGTGGGCGTGGTGCTAATGGGCACGGCCCTTCTCACCAACCTGAGCTTCCTCCCCGCGGCCTACGCGGTCAACTTCTTCGTATTCGCCTTCATCGCAATCCTGCTGATAGTGCGAATCAGCATTGTTCTTCAGCAACAGCAGTGGTCCAGGGCCGGCATAGGTTACGAGCCCTCCAACGGCTGGATGACAATCAACAACACATTCGTGTTCGGCATAGTGGTGCTCGTGGTCGCGTCCCTTCTGCCGCTGCACGTATTCGTGTCGCCGACGCTCGCGGGCATGTGGCGAACGGCGCGCTCCCCCGTGAGCGCCCTGGAGGGCGAGTTCGCGCGGCTGTTCTCGGCAATCCCGTCCCGCAAGGACCTGCCCGGCCGCCTGTTCGGAGACACGCTGCCCTTCCTGGGGTCCATCTCATTCGGCGGTGAGCCAGTGTTCTGGGCCGAGACCGACTACCCGTCCTACTGGGTCTCGCGGACCTACAGCGAGTACACCCCCGCGGGCTGGGTCGCGGGCCAGACACAGCCCATAGACGTGGGACCGCAGATAGTGCCCCCGCCGAGAGTGGACGATATCAAGCGCGAGCCGGTGCAGCAGCTACTCCAACTCGACTTCGAGTCCAAGGCGTTCCTGTCAGGCGGCGGCCTGGACTGGGTCAGCCACGCCGCCACCCTGGAGACTCTCGCTCCCAAGACGTACACGCTCGACCTGCTCGACCCCTCTGCCGACGAGGCGCTTCCCAAGGATATGCAGGAGCTGGCGGAGTCGCTGAGGAAGGACCTGGAAGAGCGCCCCGTGACGTCGGTGGAGGAGTCGATCATATCGCGCAATCTGCCCTCCGACCTGGTGCTGGAGGACGTCACCTACCGGCACGCAACCATCGACACTCCAGAGGCAGTCGAGACGGTAACCGTCGCCCGGAAGGAGCCGATCGCCCCCGAGATAGTCTCGTGGAGCTTCGCGCAGCCACTGCCCAGCAACCATCCCTACACCATGGTCTCGTACGTCTCGGTGGCGACCGACGACGACCTGCGGCAGGCCGGCACCGACTACCACGGCTTCATCCGGGACCACTACCTGGCCTTGCCGCCTGACCTCCCACAACGGGTGCGCGACCTTGCCGAGCGCATCACGGTGGATGCCGAGACTCCACTGGACAAGGCGGTGACAGTTCAGGAGTTCCTGCGCGGCGACAGGTTCGTGTACTCCCAGAGCATCGACCCTCCCCCTCCGGGCGTGGACGGCGTGGACCACTTCTTATTCGAGACTCAGACCGGCTACAGCGACTACTACGCCTCCGCCATGGCGGTAATGCTGAGATCGGTTGGCGTGCCCACGCGCCTGGCCGCCGGCTACGCCCCCGGCCAGTACTACAGCGACACCGGGATGCACGTGGTCCGCGACCTGGACAGCCATGGCTGGGTCCAGGTCTACTTCCCCGGCTACGGCTGGATCGACTTCGAGCCAACTCCGGCCTGGCCGAGGCACGAACGGCGCCTGCTGAGCGACGCGGCGGGCATCGAGATTGGAACTGGCCGCGAGGATGCCGAGGCCATAGACGAGGCGCTGGAGGACCTGTTCGACGATGCGCTGGAAGACTTCGGCGTGGCGCCTTTCGACCGCCAGGGCACCGGGGGCCTGTCCATAGACGTGCTGGGGCTGCTCCGCCCCGCCGCTATCGTCCTGGGCGTTATCGGAGCCCTGTGGCTGCTGCTGTTGCTGGCGTGGACGCGAAACCTGCGCGGCGCGACACCCGCCGAAAGGGCCTACACCAAGATGAGCCGGCTGGGAACCGTCGCGGGTGTGCGCCGAGGCGTCAACCAAACACCGTTGGAATACGCGCGCAACATTGGAGCCGCCGCCCCCGCCGTCGCGGATGCCGCGCGGCGCATCGGTTGGGCGTTCGCGTTGAGCAGATATGCCGGCGAGGTTGGCGAGGGCGAGGAAGACCAGATCGACGACGCCTGGCGCGAGATGCGGCTGAGGCTGCTTGGGCACGCGGTAACCCGGCTTGTGCCGTTGCGAGCCAGGGCGTAGCAGTGCTGTATCGCGCCACCTTTGAGACGCCGCTGGGCTGGATCGGCGCGGTCGCGTCGGAGCGGGGCCTGCGGCGCTGCACTCTGCCGCAGAGGGAGCCGGGCGACTGCGCCCAGGAGCTGGGAGGCGAAACCGTCGATGCCCTCGAGGCGCCGGACCGCTTCGCCGAGTTGGAGGCACTGTTCGAGAGCTACTTCGCAGACGGGTGCGAGGCCTTCACAGGCGTCCCCATAGACGTGGAAGGCGCGGCGC
Organism: uncultured Dehalococcoidia bacterium; assembly: GCA_951812395.1. Classification (GTDB taxonomy): domain Bacteria; phylum Chloroflexota; class Dehalococcoidia; order Lucifugimonadales; family CATOSD01; genus CATOSD01. The sequence continues at coordinate 429,866 of CATOSD010000002.1, read as the reverse complement.
CCTTCCAACGCGCGGCGTGGCTGGCCTGCCGCTCCATTCCATCGGGGGAGACTCGCACATACAAGTGGCTCGCCGCGCGTGCAGGCAGCCCCGGCGCCTCGAGGGCCGCCGGGCAGGCCATGGCCCGCAACAGGCTTCCGATTGTGGTGCCGTGCCACCGGGTTATCGGAGTAGACGGCTCGCTGCGCGGGTACGGCAGCGGCGCAAAGCGGCTGGACCTGAAGCGCCGACTCCTGGAATTGGAAGGCGGCGTACGCCGGCTAGGCGTCTAGCTCGCGTCCAAGATAGCCTTCGAGGGCTCGCCTCGCCTCAGACTCCAGGCTCTCATCCACCAGGACGGGACGCGGAAACGGCGTAACGCCAAAGTACGACGACGTGTCTCCGCCGCGCACCATGGCCGGAATGCCCTCGCCCAGAAGCAGATCGCGCCACATCTCGGCGGTCAGCTGGTTGGGCGCGGTCGTCAGGCGCGCCCACTTCACCACGACGCTGGTCCCACGTACACCTCGCCCTGCCCGCTCAGCGCCTCATGCAGTTCCCTCTGCAACTCGTCACAGACGTCGACACGCACCTGCGGCCAGTCCATGTTGACCACCCTGCCGTCGTACACTATCTGCAGGCCTACCTCGTGCTCGCCACGGAAGTTTAGCAACGCCCTCTTCACGTCCTGAAGGCGGTTGCCATCGTCGGTCGGCTCGCCCGTCTCGCGCAAGAGCACCGTCAGGCGCACCGTGCCTTGCTGATCGTCGGCCGTCTGTGCATTCGATGCCGCGGGCGGCGCGGCAGGTTGGGCGGGCAATGCCGCGGGCGGCGCCGGTGGCGACGCCGGCACGTTGTACGACGAGGCCGGTTCGGCAACCGGAGACGTTGCCGGCCGCGGCGGCGGCGCAGCCTCCGACTGCTCGTCACTGATACGAAACTCCTCGGCCGTCCGGCAGCTCAGGCTGACCTCGTCCTCCCGCACCCTCACGGTGCCGGTTACAGTGACGAGATTGCCCTCCTGCCACAAGTCGCGAGTGTCCCGCAGGGCCTCCTGCCACACGAACACTTCCAGCAGGCCGTCCATCAGGGCGAGCGAGGCTATCGCGAAAGGCTTGTTCTCGCGCGTGCTCCTTTGGTCGACCGACGCCACCTGTCCTCTGACGCGCACCGTCGAGCCCTTCGGCGTTTCCCCGACCTGGCTCATCAACACGTGCACGCTCGGGTCGTCGACGCCGGAAAGCGACGCGAGCAGGCTGTTGTTCGACACCGCGACGCCCAGCAACTCCTTCTCCCAGCGCCACTTTTCGGCCTCGCTGGTGGGGACCGCCGGCACTTGCAGGTCGAACAGGGGCGTGGGCACGCTTTCGCCGAATATGTCGAACATGGAAGTCTGGCTGGAGTTCCTAAGCCGCTCCTCGCTCTGGGCCAGGGAAATGATGCGGTCGACCTCGCCGAGCAGTCCGTTGCGCTCACCGAATACGTCGAAGGCGCCCGCCCTGATGAGGCTCTCCAGCGCCTTGCGGTTCACGCCGCTGAAGTCGGCGACGCGGCACATCTGCTCGATGGACTGGAACGGGCCCTCCTTCTTGCGGGCGGCGATTACCGGCTCCAGGGCTGCGCCTCCAACGTTCTTCACAGACGCCATGCCGAACCGGATTGCCGGCTTGCCATTTTCACCGGCTTCTATGGAAAACACTTCTTCGCCCAACCGTATGTCCGGGGGCAGCACGTCGATTCCCATCCGCCGGCACTCGTTCACTGCGTTGGCTATCCTGTCGGTGTTGGCGCTGTTCGCGTTGAGTAGCGAGGCCATGTACTCCACCGGGTAGTTGGCCTTAAAGTACGCCGTCCAGTAAGAGATGAGCCCATAGCTCACGCTGTGGGCCTTGTTGAATGCGTAGCCCGCGAACGGAGTGATCAGCGCGAAGAGCTGCTCCGCGAGCTCCCGCGTGTGCCCGTTTTGCAACGCGCCCTGGATAAACTGCTGCTCCTCTTCGGCCATGATCTCGGCGATCTTCTTGCCCATCGCCTTGCGTACGATGTCCGCCGCGCCCAGCGAGTAGCCCGCGAACGTGCGGAAGATCTGCAACACCTGGTCCTGGTACACGATTATGCCGTAGGTCTCTCGGAGAATATCCTCCAGCGCCGGATGCAGGTAGCGGGCCCTGGCGCGCCCGTGCTTGGCGTCGATGAAAGCGGTTATGTGCTCCATCGGCCCGGGACGGTACAGCGCAATCATGGCGGCCACGTCGCCAAGCGACGACGGCTTCAGGTCCTTGATGTAGCGGGTCATGCCCGACCCTTCCATCTGGAACACGCCCACGGTTTCGCCGCGTGACAGCAGCTCGAACGTCTTGACGTCGTCGAGGGGGATTTCCTGGAGCGCGATGTCCTCGCCGCGCGTCTCGCGTATCAGATCCCGCGTCTTCGCCAGCACGGTGAGGTTGGCGAGGCCGAGAAAGTCCATCTTCAGCAGGCCAAGCTCCGCGATCGGGTCCATAGCGTATTGCGTCGTCAGCACGCCCTCGCCATCGTTCCTGGTAGGGCGCTGCAGCGGCACGACGTCATCCAGCGGCTCTCCCGATATGACCACGCCCGCCGCGTGCGTGCTGGAGTGGCGCGTCAGGCCCTCCAGCTTCATGCTGGTGTCGATGAGGTTCCGAATGCTCTCGTCCGCCTCGTAGACCTCGCTGAACTCGGCGCTGGACCCCATTACTTCGGGTAGGTTGATGTTCGGCCTGAACGGCACCAGCCGCGCCACTCTGTCGACGTCGGCATAGGGCATGCCCAGCGCGCGGCCCACGTCGCGGATGCTGGCGCGCGCGCCGAGCGTACCGAACGTGATGATCTGCGCCACGTGCTCGCGGCCGTACTTGGCCACCACGTAGTTGATCACCTCCTCCCGCCTGTCGTCCTGGAAGTCCATGTCGATGTCCGGCATCTCCTTGCGCTCCATGTTCAGGAAGCGCTCGAAGACCAGGTCGAACTCAAGCGGGTTCACGTCTGTAACGCCCAGGCAGAATAGCGCCAGGCTCGCGGCGGCGCTGCCGCGCACGGCGAAGAAGATGTCGCGCTCGCGCACGAACTTGGCGATGTCCCATACCACCAGGAAGTAGTCGGCGAACTGTGTGTGCCGGATGACGTCCAGCTCGTACCGCAGCCTCTCACCCTCTTCCGGCGTCACGTTGGCTATGCGGCGGCGCAGCCCCTCCTGGCAAAGCCGCTCCAGGTAGTCGTCCGCGGTCATTCCCTCGGGCGTGGGGAACTGCGGCAGCCGCAACTGAGAGAAGTCGAGCCTGAGGTCGCACATCTCGGCGATCCGTTCGGTGTTAGTCACGGCATCGGGCAGGTCCTCAAAGAGCTGCGCCATCTCCTGGTGGCTCTTCAGGTAATAGGAAGCCTCTTCCATCTTCAGCCGCTTTTCGTCATTTATGTTGGTGTTGGTGTGTATACAGATGACGATGTCCTGCAGGTGGGCGTCGTCCTTGTCCACGTAGTGGGAGTCGTTGGTTCCCACCACGGGCACGCCCACGCGGTCGCTGAGCGCGAGCAGGCCACGGTTGATGGCGGGCAGGTCGGGGACGCCGCCGTGTCGCATCACCTCCAGGAAGTAACGCTCGCCGAGCATCTCGCGGTACCAACCCGCGGCCTCCGCAGCCTCGTCGTGCCTGCCCTGCGCCAGCAGGCCGGGCACCTCGCCGCTGGGGCAGCCGGAGAGCACGATCAGGCCCTTGTGGTGCTGCTCCAGTAGCTCCCTGTCGATACGGGGCCTGTAGTAGAAGCCCTCTACGTGGGACTTCGTCACCAGCTTTATGAGGTTGCGATAGCCCTCGGCGTTCTGGGCCAGCACCGTGAGGTGGTAGGGGCTCTTGTCGCCGGCTATCTTGTCGTGGCGGCTGCCCGGCGCGACGTACATCTCACAGCCCACAATCGGCTTGATGCCGTGCGCGAGGGCCTTGTTGTAGAAGTCGACGGCGCCGTACATTCCGCCGTGGTCGGTGATGGCGAGGCTGTCCATGCCCAACTGTTCGGCGCGCTTCACCAGTCCGTCGATGCGGCTGAGGCCGTCCAGCATGCTGTACTCGGTGTGAACGTGAAGGTGGGTGAACATTCTGTACTAATCCGGTTCCTTGCTGCGATTGAGAACGTTTTCACGCAACACGCTCTTGACGTACTCCGGCACATTTTGCCGGTCATTCCCCGCACCTTTTACGAGACTATCGTACTCCGTCACTTCGTCTCCCATCCACAGGACATCCAACCTGCGAATGTCGCGCGTACCGACATGGCTATAGTCCTCCGGAAAGGACCCGTAGCACGAGCGGCATACCTCAGGATCTTTGGTCTGCCAAGTAAACGTTGCATCGCGACCCATACTTGTCGACAAGGGCGGCCCTTAGCTTTGTGCCGAACGCGGTCCGGCCGGAAAGTTGTGCCGCCCGGGTTTGCGAGGGATCACCAAATCTATAGGCCGCGATTCGCCTTCCGTCGGAGCCTTCGACTCTAAAGGTTTCAATTGGAATCCCATGTTCTCGAACATCCCTTACGGCTCTAGGCGGATGATTGTATCCGTACACGTCCCTGAGTTCTTCGGTAGTGATCTGCCCGTGTTCGAGAATATGCTCTATCACAGTTCGTGGCCTCTTGGCCTCAACGCTTCTGAGCAATCTTAGGAAGTCGCTTGGAAGGCCCTCGTCGCTCATCCAGGAAGTAACTCCATCTGGCCCCATTGGGTCTCGCCTTTGTCATGGAGCGATCCAACTCCTAGTCGCTCTACCAACGCCGGGGACAGATACAGTGACTCCACGGTCTCGAGGCGCTCCCCTTGCAAAGTGGCTTGCGTAGAACGACCCGCGGAAATCGTCATGTGAAAGAGTCCAAGCTCTGTCGGCAGGGGCTTGCCGTAGGTTTTGTCTCCCGTGCGCCCGTCATAGCTGAGGATGTACGACAAATCACGCCCATTCATCTCCGACAGTTCCTCGACCAGCTCATCGAAAGGCATACCCTGGGAGTAGCGATGGTCGCGCGTGTACGACGTTCCCTGGTACGGCGGATCGAGGTATATTGTGTCACGTTCAGTTGCCTGGCGGACGACCTCTCGAAAGTCAACTGAGGTCAACTTAGTCTTGCCTGCCAGCAGTAGCGAGACACCCAGAATCTGTTGGCGCATTTTGGGCGGGCGCATCCCCGAACGCCGGTTATCGGCGCTCTGATTGAACTCACCCGTGGCGCTGTACCTGACCGATCCCTTGACTATTCGCGCGAGAAGATAGAGCAGCAGATCTGGCCGTGGGGACCTGTTGAACTGTCGGCGCACCTTGTCGAAGAACGCCTTTCTGTCGGGGCGTTGCGCAACCCACAACGCCATGTAGCTCCCGGCGATCTCCTCCGGCGTATCGAGGATTGAGGACCAGAGCCGCATCAGCGGTTCGTTTAGGTCGTTGAGCCAAAATTCGCGTGCGAGTCCCTGCGCGGACGCCGCGATGGACACAGCGGCTGAACCACAGAACGGCTCGATCAGGCGGTCGGTATCACGCGGCAGATAGCGGAGTATATCGCTCGCTATCGCTCTCTTGCTTCCCTGATAAGGGAATGGATGCGGGACCGGCATCGAACTCCTCTCCGCGACTCTGTGTGGGGTCACTTGCGCTGGCGTAATGCTACCACACTCGGCGGCGGCGGTAGCAATGCGCAGGCCGAAAAAAAGGCCCCGGACGATCGACTCGTCCGGGGCCCTGTTTAGAAGAGGCTGCGGTTGCGGACTAGTAGTCCATCGGCGGCATGGCGGGGGCCGCGGCCGCGTCCTTCTCCTTGATGTCGGTAATCAGCGACTCGGTGGTCAGCACCATGGCCGCCACGCTGGACGCGTTCTCGACGGCCGCCCTGGTGACCTTGGCGGGGTCCATGATGCCGCGCTCGAGCAGCGCGGAGAACTCGCCTACCTCGGCGTCGTAGCCCCAGTCGCCCTCGCTCTTGCGGCTCTCGGACAGGATGACGTCGCCGGACACGCCGGTGTTCTCGGCAATGAGCTTCAGCGGCGCTTCCAGCGCGCTCTTGAGGATTCTGGCGCCGGTCGCCTCGTCGCCGGCCAGGTCAATCTCGTCGAGCCTGGAGCTGGCGCGGATGAGCGCGAGCCCGCCGCCCGGAACGATACCGGACTCGACAGCCGCGCGCGTTGCGGACAGGGCGTCCTCTACGCGGTTCTTCTTCTCTTTCAGCTCGACCTCGGTAGCCGCGCCCACCTTGATGATGGCGACGCCGCCGGAGAGCTTGGCCAGCCGCTCCTGGAGCTTCTCACGGTCGAACTCGGAGGTGGTCTCTTCGGCCTGCGCGCGAATCTGTTTGATCCGGCCCTGGATGTCGTCCTCCGAGCCGGCGCCGTCGACGATGGTGGTCTCTTCCTTGCTGGAAACGACCCTGCGCGCCCTGCCGAGGTCCTCGGAGGTCACGGAGTCGAGCTTGCGCCCGATGTCCTCGCTGATCACGACACCGCCGGTGAGAATGGCCATGTCCTCGAGCATCGCCTTGCGGCGGTCACCGAATCCGGGGGCCTTTACCGCCAAGCAGTTGAGCGTGCCGCGCAGCTTGTTGACCACGAGTGTGGCGAGCGCCTCGCCCTCGATGTCCTCGGCCACTATGACCACGTTCTTGCCGACCTGGAGAATCTTCTCAAGCGCGGGCAGTACGTCGGCGACCGCGGAGATCTTCCTGTCGGTAATCAGCAGGTGGGCGTCGTCGATAGCGGCTTCCATGCGGTCCTGGTCGGTTATCAGGTAGGGGGAAATGAAGCCGCGGTCGATCTGCATGCCCTCTACGAACTCCTGCTCGTAGTTGAGGCCCTTGGACTCCTCGACGGTTATCACGCCGTCCTTGCCAACCTTCTCCATCACGTCGGCGATGAGGTTGCCCATCTCGTCGTCGTGTGCCGAAAGCGAGGCCACCTGGCCTATCTGCGTCCTGCCCTCGACAGGCGTGGACATCTCGTCGATGGCGTCCCGAAGCGTGGCGACGCTCTTCTCGATGCCGCGCTTGAGCGCCATGGGGTTGGCGCCGGCGGCGATGTTCTTGAAGCCCTCGTGAATTATGGCCTGCGCCAGCACCGTCGCGGTGGTCGTGCCGTCGCCCGCCACGTCGTTGGTCTTGCTGGCCGCCTCTTTGAGAAGCTGCGCGCCCATGTTCTCGAACGGGTCTTCGAGCTCGATCTCCTTGGCGATGGTCACGCCGTCACTGCATACCTGCGGAGGGCCAAACTTCTTGTCGAGCACTACGTTCCGACCCCGCGGTCCGAGCGTAACGCCCACCGTGTTGGCCATCTGGTCGATGCCGCGCTTCATGGCAGCGCGGGCTTCCTCACTGAAAGTCAACTGCTTTGGCATCGTTCTCCTTTTTCCCCTGTTGTCTTGTTCTATGTGGCCGCCGCGCGGCGGCATTCCGACACTGGGCGCCCAACGCCGCCCGGAAACTGTGCGGCACTACTTCTTGAAGAGAATGTCGTCCTCACGCAGCACCAGGTACTCGATTTCACCCTCTCGGTACTCGGTGCCCGCGTACTTGGAGTAGACCACGACGTCGCCGACCGCGACGTCCATCGCGACTCGATTGCCATCGTCCGTAAGCTTGCCGGGGCCGATGGCCACCACCTTGCCCTCCTGAGGCTTCTCCTTCGCTGTGTCGGGAATGTAGATCCCGCCGGCGCTCACCTGCTCCTCGGACTCCAGGGGTTCGATGACAACCCTGTTGCCAAGGGGCTTGAACGAAACTCCCGTCTCTGTCGTCATCTGGGACATCCTCCTTAGATACTGTAATTTTTGCTGCTTGAGCCCATCCGGCACTGGTTAGCAGACTGCCTTTTAGACTGCTAAACAATGATACCGAAACGGATTCGTGAATGTCAACAGCGGTCACTATTCGGAGCCTGTTTCAGACTACCCGGCGCCCTGCACCGCTGTCCCCGCGAAAGCGGGAAAGCGAATTCTGTTAGTTTCTGCGACATTCTGTGCGACTCCTAGCTGGGGGCGCCGACGGTTCTGCGCAATTCTGGAATGCCGGCGTGGGCAATTCGGCGCAGAAGTGTCACGCCGCGTGACAGAGTAGGACAGGGGGTCGACGGGCCGACCGGCCGTGTATCCGTTGGCACAAGGCGCCCGCAAGGGACGCCCCTACGGATGCCTGGGGCATTGTCCCGAATGGGGGTAGGGATTCCGGGCCGCGGGGTCTGTCCCTCGCCTGGGCGAGGGTAGCACGTATGTACGTAAATTGCAAGAGGGGGTGGCGAGACTGCGGGATTGGGCGGGAACGGTGGGGAGAAACTGCGCAGACGTGGGCCAGTGGTTGGGCGCCTGTAGGACGTTTGGGTGGCAGGGCTAGAGCACGCGCGGCGCAGGAAAGTGACGGTTTTTTCGGGGCGCCGGGGAGCGAAAGGGTTGGGTGTGGGCGAGGGGGTGCGGCCGGGGTGTGCGCGGCCGCCGTTATCGTTGACGGCACGCGGGCGCACTCTTATCATCACCTTATGGAGCAGGCCAGACCAGACAGATCGCGGTTCGTGCCGGCAGCCCTGGCCTTGGAGTTGGTCCGCGCGATCCGCCCGCGCCAGTGGACGAAGAATCTCGTCGTATACCTCGCCCTGCTGTTCACGCTGAACGAGGCGTGGGAGGCGACCGACCTCGCCGGCGCGGCCATGCTGGCCCTCGACGCAACTGCGGCCTTCGCGGTGTTCTGCGCGCTTAGCGGGGCGGTGTACCTGTCCAACGACATCCTCGACAGGAGGAACGACCGCAAGCACCCGATCAAGCGCCACAGACCAATCGCGTCCGGGCGGCTTCCCGTAGGAGCGGCGTGGGCCGGAGCTTGCGCGCTCGCGGTCGGCGGCCTTGCCGGCGCGTTCGCGTTGCTGCCACTCTTCGGCGTAGTCTCCTCCATTTACGTTGGCGCGATGGCGGCCTACTCCCTGGGAATCCGGCGTCTCATCCTGCTGGACGTGTTCACCATCAGCCTGGGCTTCGTGCTGCGGACGGTCGGGGGCGCCGTGGCCATCGAGGTCCCCGTCTCTCCCTGGCTCTACATCTGCGCGGGGCTGGGCTCGCTGTTCATCGCGCTCGCAAAGCGCCGCGGCGAGCTCGCGGCGTCCGGCGACGACGCCCCGAGCCAGCGGGACACCCTGGGACGCTATACGCTGCCGCTGTTGGACCAGCTCATCGGCGTAGTCGCCACCTCGACCATAGTGGCCTATTCGCTTTACACCTTCACCGCGTCCAACCTGCCCGAAAACCACGCCATGATGCTCACCATCCCTTTCGTGGCGTACGGCCTGTTCCGCTACCTGTACCTGGTGCATTCCAGCGGGCTGGGCGAGCGGCCCGAAGAGGTCATCGTGACCGACCTGCCGCTGCTCTGCGCCATTCTGCTGTGGCTGGCCACCACGGCCGGCATCCTGGCCCTACTGCGGGTCTGAGGCGCTCTTGGGCAATGTGCTACAATTCCCGCGAGCCAATGAGCAACCGTTGAAAGGAAAGTCCCATCCCCTTTTACGGGGGAAGGTTGGGGCCTGCCCCGTACTAGATACGGGGATGTGGGCCGCGGTCTCACACCGCGCCAATTCACCCTAACCTTCTCCCGCAAAGAAGAGAGTGGACCTTGGCAAGTCCTCTACCGAAAGGAGCAACGCAAATGGCAGAGTTCGAGGGCGTATACCCAGCCATTATCACGCCGATGACGAGGGACGGCGAGCTTAACGAGGCGGCGTTCAGAGAGGTGATCGAGTTCAATATCGAGGCCGGCGTGCACGGTTTCTGGGTCGCGGGCGGCACAGGTGAGAGCGTGCTTCTCGAGGATCACGAGAACAATCGAATCGCCGAGATCGCCGCCGATCAGGCGAGGGGCCGGATCAAGAACATCATGCACGTGGGCGCGCCCAACACCCGGCGGGCCGCCGCGATGGCCGAGCACGCCGCCAGGGCCGGCGTGGACGCCATCTGCTGTGTGCCGCCCTTCTTCTATCGCCAGCCCGACCAGGCTATCGTCGAGCATTACCGGATCGTTGCGGCCGCATCCGATCTCCCTTTCTTCGTGTACAACCTGCCGCAGTCGACCGGCGTCGAGATCACGCCGGAGCTGATGGCCAGAATCCAGGACCGTGTGCCTCAACTCCGAGGGCTGAAGCACTCTGCGCCAATTGTCCACAACGTGCGCGCCTTCTCCAAGATGGGGCTGGAGTGCTTCGTCGGCAACTGCATGATGATGCTGCCGGCGCTAACCATTGGCGCGACGGGCTGCATCGACGGTCCGCCCAACGTGGCCCCCGAGCTGTGGGTCGAGATATGGCGCGCCTACAACGACGGCGACTACGCCCGGGCCGAAGAGGCGCAGGACATGGCCAGCGAGGTGGGAATCGCGGTGCGGCAGTTCGGCATGCACTCCACGCTGAAGGCCGTGCTGAGCGAGCGTCTCGGCATCGACTGCGGCGACCCTCGCCCGCCGGGACTGCCACTGACGCCGGAGCAGCGGGCCGTGCTCGTCGCCGACCTCGAGCGGCTGGGCCTCACGCGGCGCGCGGCGGTGGCGTCCGACGACTAGGGAGCCAGGGAATGGTACGCGCAAACGTGGATATTGATGATCAGGCGTGCGCCGAGGTAATGCGGCGCTATGGCATAGCGACGCAGCGTGAGGCCATTAACTTCGCGCTGCGAACGCTGGCGACTAAGCCTTTGTCTGTCGAAGAGGCCCGCGCGCTCCGAGGAATCGGATGGGAAGGCGACCTTGACGAGATGCGTTCCGGCCGCTTGCGGTGATCTTTGTCGATACCTCGGCTTGGATAGAGTTCCTGCGCGATGCGGGGTCTGAGGTGTGCGCCCTCGTTGAAGAATCGCTGGCCGGCGAAGCCGCCATATGCGATGCCGTGCGGATGGAGGTGCTTGCCGGGGCGAGAAGCGAGGCGCACTTCTTGAGTCTCCGCGGCCTCTTAGACCGGGCTGTGGTGATACCAACGCTGCCGTCGGACTATGAAGACGCCGCCGTATTGTACCGTAGTTGCCAAGAGCAAGGCGAAACGGTTCGCAAGCTCATTGACTGCCTCATAGCCTCAGTCGCCACGCGCGTAGGCGCGCCTGTTTTGCACGCGTAGGCGCGCTTATTTTGCATAGGGACGTCGATTTCGACGTCCTCGCACGCTGCACGGAAGTGCGAACCTATGCACAAGGGCCCTGACTTCCCTGCCACTACTCCGCAGTCGTGTCCCAAACGCACGCGCTATCCTCAAAACACGCTGTAGCCGCCGTCCACGGGGATGGACACGCCCGTTACGTAGTCGGACGCGGGCGCGGCCAGGAATACGGCCGTGCCCGCCATTTCGTCCGGCTCGCCCCAGCGGCCGTGCGGTATACGGGCCTCGATGAAGTCGTAGCGCGGGCGGTTGTCGGTGCGTATGACCGCCGTCAGGTCGGTGTGAATCCAGCCGGGCAGTATTGCGTTCACCTGGATGTTGTCCTTCGCCCACGCGACGGCCAGGCTCTTAGTGAGCTGCACCACTCCGCCCTTGCTCGCCGAGTAGGGCGCCACCCAGTCGCTGCCGAATATCGAGGTCATCGAACCGATATTGATGATTTTCCCGCCTCCATGGGCGGCCATGCCCGCGTAGACCGTACGGCAGCACAGGAACAGGCCGTTCAGGTTGATGTCAATTACCCGCTCCCACTCCTCCAGGGCATAATCCTGGGGCGGCTTGCGCACACTGACTCCGGCGTTGTTCACCAGCACGTCAACGCCGCCGAACCGCTCGACTGTTCGCTCCACCATGTTCGCCACCGACGCCTCGTCCGCGACGTCCGTGCGCACGCCCAGCGCTCCCACTCCGATGGTCTCGATGCGGGAGACCGCGGCGGCGGTCTTGTCCTCGTCTCGTGCCGCCACCACTACGTTTGCCCCCGCTCCGGCCAGACCCAGAGCGATGCCCAACCCAATGCCGCCGTTGCCGCCGGTAACCACGGCCGTCTTACCGCTCAGATCGAACATGCCTGAACCCATCGCGAAGTCCTCCTGTCTTTGGATGGCGGCCAACTACGCCCTGATACGCAGAGGGCCGTTGGGCCTGAACTTGTCCAGTATGGTGTTGGTCGCGGGCGAGAGAGCGACGCCCGACTTCCGCTGCCTGGCGAGCACGTCGAGGGCCAGGTCAGACATGCCGGGCCGCACCCGCAAGGGTTCGGGCATGTACCTCATACAGCGGCGAGCTAACACCTGGGCGGGCCGCAAGCTCTTCTCGTTGCAACCGTAGGCATAAGGACACATGTACGCGTAGCAGATGGTCGTTTCGCGGAAGTGGGCCGGAACGCGGCTCGTCGACGGCGGCATTCGCTCGCCGAGCGACTGTTGGAGCCGCTCCTCCATGGCGCCGGGCGCGTGGGTGATAGAACGCATAAGTTGCTCACTGACCACGGCGGACGGCGGTCTGTACGGGCGCACAGTACGGTCCCGTCCGCAGGGAGATATTAGAACATATGCTAAACTAAGTTTAGAACATTGACAATACCGCAGGGTACTACTTGCCGAGCAACCGCCATCCGCATATCATTAGCCGCGTTGCCCCGCGCCGCCTTACACCGCGGCGCGCCATCCGAACTCACGGAGGAACACCCACAAGATGATTGACCGACCAGACAGGGCGATGGTGGTAACGCCGCACCCCGACGACGCCGAGATCGGCTGCGGCGGCACCGTCGCCCGGTGGATACGCGAGGGCGCCCGCGTGCTGTACGTGCTATGCACCAACGGCGACAAGGGCAGCGGCGACCTCGACATGACCTCGGAGCGGCTGGCGGAGATTCGCGAGCGCGAGCAGGCGGAAGCCGCGGAGACGCTGGGCGTCGAAGAGGTGATCTACTTGCGTCACCCGGACGGCGGCCTGGAGGACACGTCGGAGTTTCGCGGCCAACTGGTGCGCGCGATCAGGCGGTTCCGCCCGCAGATCGCCCTCTGCCCCGACCCGTTCCGCACCAGCTTCTACCTTCACCGTGACCATCGCATCTGCGGCCAAGTGACGATGGACGCGGTGTTTCCCTACGCGCGCGACAGGCTGCACTATCCCGAACACGAGGCCGAGGGCCTCGAACCTTACAAGGTGGCCGACGTTCTGTTCTGGGGCGCCGAGACTCCCGACACCTACGTCGACGTTTCCGACACAATCCAGGCTAAGATCGACGCCCTGAAGAAGCACACGAGCCAGCTCGGCGACAACGACCCCAGCGAGGTTGACGAGTTCATACGCGGCCACGCCCGGCGCTCCGGAGAACGGGCTGACGTCCCCTACGCCGAGGCGTTCCGCCGCGTGCAGATTCACGGCTGACCGCGCTTGTTCGACCTGCACGCCCACATACTGCCGGGCCTGGACGACGGCGCGACGAGCATGGCTGAGTCCGTGGAGATGGCGCGCGTGGCCGCCGCCCAGGGCACGAAGGTGATTCTCGCCACGCCGCACCGCAAGGACGTTACCGAGCTGCACTCAGTGGCGCACGCCAGAACGCTGCTCGACGAGCTGAACGCGAGGGTCCGCGCCGAGTCCATCGAACTGGAAGTGCTGCTGGGTATGGAAAACCACCTCGACGCCGACCTGCCCGAAGAGATAGCTGCGGGCCGCGCGCTGCCCATGAACGGCTCCGGTCACGTCCTGGTCGAGCTTCCATTCTTCGGAACACCGGCCTTCATCGCACCAACGCTGCACCGCATACAGGCCGCGAGGCTGGTGCCCGTGCTTGCGCATCCCGAACGCATCGAGGCGTTCCAACAAGACCCGGACCTGCTCGCCGAGTTCGTGAGCGGCGGCATGTTGGGCCAGATCACCGCGGGCAGCCTCCTCGGCCGCTTCGGGTCTTGCGTCCGGGACTTCACCGGCGAGCTGCTGACACGCGGCCTCGCACACCTGATGGCGTCGGACACCCACGCGCCTGCGGGCCCCCGCTGGCCCGGCCTAAGAGAGGGTGTGGAGGCGGCAAGCGCCATAGTAGACGCCGAAAAGGCCCACGACCTCGTGGACGCCGTTCCCAGGGCAATCCTTTACGGGAAGTAGATGGACGGCGCGTCCCTTCCCCCTCGCCCCAATTGTCGCGCCAATGCCCCTCTGTTACAATTTCGCACATCCGGGCCGGGGACCGGCCATCCGCCTCGGGGGGAATGCATGACGTCGTACACTCAGATACGGAGCTTTCGCTGGGAGGACACCGAGGACTTCAGGCGGTTGTTCAACGACGTCAGTGGCATTACAGGCACCGACAAGGAATACGACCCGGAGTACATGCGGCAGTTCCTCTCGCTTCCAATGTGCGATCCGGAAGAGAACTGCTTCGTCGCCGAGAACGACGGACGGTTGGTCGGCTTTGCCCTGCTATCGCCTGAGCCGCCCCTGGACCGCGTCGTGGCCAGCAACGGCGTGCTGCCCTCCCACCGAAACCGTGGCACCGGCCCCCTGCTTCTCGGCGCGTGCATCGAGAGGGCGAGGGAACTGGACGTGTCGCTGATCCACTCCGAGACGCCAGCCCAAAACGCCGCTTCACACCACGTCCTGGAATCCGAAGGGTTCTATCCAGTCAAGCACTTCTGGCAAATGCGCTGGCAGCGCGACGAACTGCCTCCCCTGGAACTGCCCTGCGGCTACTCCCTCAGGTCGTTTCGGCTCTGCAAGGATGAACCGATATTGACCACCCTGCAGAACGAGGCATTTGGTCAGAACTGGGGATTCTCCCCCAACACTGTCGACCAGATTAGGGCGCGCGTGCGGGTAAGGCGATGCGACCCCGATGGCATCGTGTTCATCGTGAAGGACGACACTGTCGCCGGCTACAACTGGACGCTTCGTTCCGGCCGCACAGGCTGGGTGTCGATGACTGGCGTGTCGTCGGCCTACAGGGGCCGCGGCCTGGGCCAGGCCGTGGTGCTGGCGGGAATGCACTACCTGCGAACCCAGGACGTGGAAGCCATCGAGCTGGAAGTCGACTACGAGAACACGCCCGCGCGGGCGCTGTATCTCAAGCTAGGCTTCGAGACCGCAAGCGAGACCCTCTGGTACGAAAAGCGGCTCAAGTAGGGCCACGCTTCCCCTCTTCCCTATCCCCCGTCACGACCTCGCAAGGCTCTCCACTGGGGCCTCGAGCAGCGAGGCGTACAGCCGCGAAAGGCTGTCCGCCGAAGCGCCCCAACTCATGTGCCGCGCGTGGTCGGCAGCCGCCCATCCCATCGTCTCCCGCAGCGGAGGATTGCTGAGAAGCATGTCGATGCGCTGGGCGAATGGCTCAGGGCAGTGCCACGGGATGAGATAGCCCGTGTGCCCGTTGCGTATGAACGTCTTCAGCCCGCCAACTCGCGAGGCCACGACCGGAGTGCCGCAAGCCATCGCCTCCAACGCTACCAGCCCGAAGCTCTCGGAGTACGACGGCAGCACGAACACGTCCGCCGCGCGATAGTAGTCGGGCAGTTCGGCCTGCTTCAACGCGCCCGTGAATGTGACCTTTCCCCCGATGCCAAGCTCGCGCGCGCGCCGCCTCAGCCGCTCAAGCTCGTCATCACGCCCGGGGGCGCCGCCCACTATCAGCAGCCTGGAGTCCGCGGCGTCCAACATGGCGACCGCCTCGAGTAGCAGATCGAGCCCCTTCAACGGCTCGATCCGGCCCACGTACAGGACCGTCGGCTCGCCATTCAGCCCCAGACGCTCCCGCGCGCCCGCTCTGTCGCCCGGATTGAACAGGTCGAGGTCCACCCCCGGTGTAACGACATGCACCCTCTCGGAGTCCAGCCCGTACAGCCTTCGCAGGTCGTCCCGCTCCTGTTCGGTGGATACGACCACGCCGTCCACGGCCTCCATCACGTCCCCCTCCACAGAGAGACGCATCTCGGCCTCGTCCTCCCCCGCGTGCGCCCGCAGCTTGGCAAGGGCCAGGGTGTGGAACGTTGTCAGGTGAGGCACGCCCCACAGCCGGTTCACCTCTAACCCGATGTGCCCGGACAGCCAGTAGTGACTGTGAATGAGGTCGTACGACCGGTCCTCGGAGTGCGCGAAGTCTAACAGGTTGTCCACAAACTCGGGTATGTGCCCGAAGAGCGCCATCTTGGACTCGGACAGCGGCCCCGCGCTGAGATGCACGACGCGGGCGCCCTCGCACAATTCAACGATCCGGTCGTCGTGAGGGTCGTGACAGCGCGTAAACACGTCGACCCTGTGTCCCCTGCCAGCGAGCTCCCTGGCCATCTGCAGCACGTACACGTTCATGCCGCCGGTGTCCTTCTCGCCAAGACGTGCCACTGGACAACCGTGGAAGCTCAGGGCCGCCAAATTTGCCATTGAGACTCTCCGATGAGGGAACTTCCGGTAACGGACTCCGGACGGCGGCGCGTCAACGTCGCACCACCAGTCGATAAACGATCCGGTCCTCCCCGCCAAGGTTATACTTGTAGCGCTCGGTTCCGCGCAGAAAGTCGAACTCTTCCTTGCCCACCTCGATGGCGTCCTTGAGCGCGAGGGCCTTGTTGAGAAGTCCAACGCTGAGGGCGGAATAGGCCGGATCGTAGCCGCTATTGTATAGCAAATACGAACCGGCGTAGTCAAAGCAAATGCAGGAAGCCACGCGCTTGCCGCCAACCTCCATGAAGTAGAGCCTGAACTGTCCCCTGGATGCCAATTCGCCGGCGGCATCGCGGAAGAAGCGCTCCCTGTCGGCGGTCATGAAGTCGTGCTTGTCCTCGCGGCTAGCCCTCATAAGCTCGAAGAAGTCGCTCATGCCCGCGGCGACCTCGACTGGGCTGCCGAACGTATACTGTCGGGCGCCGTCCGCCGCCTCGAGACGGCGCAGCTTGCGGCGCAGCTCGTGCCGGTCCTTCTTCCGAAGCGACGCCACGTACAGGTCCCAGCTTTCCGGCAGACTCCTCCGCGGCGACCTGTCCTCCTCCTCTATCTCAACGTCCAGTCCGGCCCGGGCCGCCATCTCTGGCAGCAGCTCCAGAGTCGGCGAGCCTTCCCGCAGCGACAGCAGATTTAACGTCTGCCAGTTCTGGCCCTGGAGGTACTCCCAGAGCGCCACGTAGAAGGCGCGCTCCCTTCCCTCGATGACCAGAAAGTCGTGGTAGTCGAAGAGGTCCGTGCCTCCCAGGAACGAGACCGCGCCCTTGGCCCCGAACATCATCGGCGCGATGCCGAGCCGTTCGCCGTCCTCACTCACGCGCAGAATACGCAGGCCGTCGCCTCCGCCGAAGTGTTGCCACCAAAGCTGCTGCCACAGGGGCGTCAGAAATATGGTGTTCGCGCCGCACAGGGGCAGAATCTCTTCCCACTCGGCTTCGATTCCATCGAAGCTCTCAACCTGTACGTCGTAAGCCATTAGGCAATCTCCAAAAGCCGTTCAGGGCCGTGCCGGAAAGCCAAGGACAGAGAGTGCGATGCGGACGCGATGTGCGGCTGGGAGAGAGAAACAGGGGAATGCGTGAAAGGAACCGGCAACAACGGCCCCTTAAATCGGGCGGCGGATGTGAAGCTTCTACACAAAAGCAAGCGCCCGCTCGACCGATTCCAACTCGGCCGGGAACTCTTCAATGAAGGGAGTGTTAGTCTGCTCAGCGATGTCAGGGTCTTTCAGTCCGGTGCCTGTGATGATGCATACCATCCGCTTGCCCTCGAACGATTCGCCCTGCCTGGCGCGCTTGATGAGACCCGCCACTGAGGCAGCGGACGCCGGCTCGCAGAACACTCCCTCTCGCTTGGCCATGAGGTGGTACGCCTCGATAATGTCGTCGTCCGAGACCATGCCGATGTTTCCGCCCGACTCGTCCCTTGCCCGCAGCGCGCCTTTCCAGCTTGCGGGGCTGCCCACTCTGATAGCCGACGCGATGGTCTCGGGGTTGTCGACCGGCTCGCCCTTTACTATGGGCGCTGCGCCCTCGGCCTGTATGCCCATCATCTTGGGCCTTGACGACGCCCAGCCCATCGCGTGCGCCTCCGTAAAGCCAAGCCAGTAGGCGGTGATGTTGCCGGCGTTGCCAACGGGCACGTAAACCTCGTCCGGCGCCCCCCCCAGGTCATCGACAATCTCAAACGCGGCAGTTTTCTGGCCCTGTATCCGGTTGGGATTGACCGAGTTGACCACCACCAGCGGGAGACGCTCTGAAAGCACCCTGACGAGCTTGAGCGCGCTGTCGAAACTGCCGTCGATAAGCGCTACGCGCGCGCCGTACGCGATGGCCTGGGTCAGCTTGCCCCGCGCCACGTTTCCCTTGGGCACGAGCACTGTTGTCGACATGCCGCAATATGCGCCGTAGGCGGCCGCCGAGGCGCTTGTGTTGCCGGTGGAGGCGCAAACGATGCTCTTGCATTCGGCCTCCATCGCCTTCGCCACGGCGACAACCATACCTCTGTCCTTGAACGACCCGGTGGGGTTGCAGCCCTCGAGTTTGAAATAGAGTTCGCCGCAGCCGGTGATGCCTTCGATTGCGCGCGATCTGACGAGCGGCGTATCACCCTCGCCCAAGCTGAGAATTGGCGTCGAATCGTTTACCGGCAGGTATTCCCTGTACCTTTGGAGCACTCCCTGCTTCATCTTGCACCTGAAGGGTACGGCCCTGGAGGCGTGCGCCGCCAGACCCTATGTCATCTGGGGTCGCATCAACGGACCAAGCGGGCGCCTGCGGCACTCGATGAGACTGCCGATCTGCCACGCCTGAAAATGCCTCTCTGTCATGCTAAACTCCGCGTCTGCGCGATACGGCGCTGACGGTAGCGCCCGCGCCTCATACAGCATAACCGACAATGGTCGTGTGCGTCTATCGCAGTTGGCATCGTGCAACCATTCAGAGCGAACAGACCGCCCTGGACTCGACGACTTTCGCGCCCCCACCGGCCCTGTGGTAGACTGTCTCCCAGCACGAAGGGGGCAGAATTGAACTGGATCGACATCGCATTCCTTATTGTGCTGGCGTTCGGAGCCATAATCGGGCTGCGCACCGGATTGATAGGCGCTGCCGTCTTAGCGGTCGGCGTTGTGGCCGGCTGGTACATCGCCGGGTTCCTTTCACCCACCGTCGGTGGTTACTTCGACCGCGTTCAGACCATCGAAACCGTAATCACCACCCTGCTCTACGTCCTGTTGATGGTGGCGGCGCTGACGCTGGCCGAAAACGCCGCAAAGTGGGTGAAGAGGCTCTCGGCAGTCGCGACTCTCGGTGTTTCGACAATTGCCGACCGCGTCGGCGGCACGACTCTGGGCCTGTTGATAGGCTTTATCCTTGCGTCGGCCCTGCTCCTCGCACTGGTACGCGCGACCTACGACACCGAACTGCCCAGCGAAGGCGTTGCGGGCGCCGCGGTCGCCAAGATTCCCGAAATCGTGGAGACCCGCACCGCAGTCGAAGACTCGGTCGCCGCCTCTCTCGTCGCGCCCGCAGTTGTCAGGGCGTACACCCATTTGCCGGGCAACGCGCTCGGCCTCGTCCCCAGCGACTTCATGGTGGCGCTGGAGACGCTGGAGGACAGGATAGAGAACCGGCAGTAGTTCTTAAGCGTCGATTCGGGTGGTATGCAGGGTGTTACTCAACTCGCCTGTCTTGATACTCAACCAAAACTACCAGCCCCTGAACATCTGCACGGCCAGGCGAGCCGTGGTGCTGCTCGGAAACGGCAAAGCCGAAATGCTGGTGAACGGGCGGGCCGACGTGCGCACCGTGTCCCGCTCGTTCCCGCTGCCGTCAGTCATCCGGCTCGTCTACATGGTCAAGCGGCCCATGGTCACGCGCCGGCTCTCGCGCCGCGCCGTCTTTTACAGGGACGCCTTCACTTGCCAGTACTGCGGCGCCGAGACCAAAAACCTGACGCTCGACCACATCAAGCCCCGCTCTCAGAAGGGTCCGCACGTGTGGGAAAACGTGGTGAGCGCGTGCATACCCTGCAACCATCGCAAGGCGGGAAGGACGCCCCAGCAGGCGAACATGAAACTGCTGCAAGAGCCGCGGGCGATGAAGCCGAACCCCTACTACCTGTTCCACCACAGGCAGATACTAGAAGAGTGGCGCGAGTTCATCCCCTGGGTGGACTAAGGGTGCGGGCTGGCGTGTCCGAATCGGCGAGGGCGGAGTTAATCGGTTCGACCGAATGCCTGGTCCGCCAGTTGAGCAATCCCGTGGTTTTCGAGTTGATGTCCGATGACAAAAGACGAGACGCCAAATTCCTCCGCCAGTTCCTCTACTTCCTCGCCATAGACGACCGAACGACGAATCTTCTCTCTCAGCCCCATTGACGGAGCCAGAAACTCTGCAGCAAACGCACGGTTACGCTGTTGGCGCTCAGAATGCGATTTTGTGATTAGCGACCTAGTATGCGGCGACGCCACAACTTCTGCTATAGCGCGGCAGAAACTGAAACGCCTTCCTTGTTCGCCGGTGGGCCGAAAAGCAAACGATGCGCTTTCGTCCTCGTTTAAGGAGACAAGACCGTCAACCAGGGGCGCTCCAGTCAATGATTCAACCGATTGAGTGGCCCTTTCTACGAGAACTTGATCCTCCCCCAAGGCGTCCGCCAGTTTCTCGTTTGACGAGAGCGGCTGACCTCCCAAGTCCAGCTTGTGCCTCAGTTTACGAGCCAACTCGTAGCCTACGCTCCACGGAGGTGTGTACATCGACCCACTCGCATTTTCCAATTGGAAGCCCTTGAGGCAATGGAGAGGCAATGAATGCCGCTTTGTACCTTCAATCGTCGACGTAATGGCTCTCGCTTGGTCGCGGACTGCGGACGCATCAAACGCCTGGACAGCTTCGTCGATAAATCCTTCCAGCTCTTGCGCAAGAAGAAAAATCTCATCGCGTTCTGAAGCATCCAAGTCGTAAGGATCCCAGCCTAGCCCAGCGGCGGCCTTACAGAACTCTAGCTCCTCAACGTCCGATTCCGAATCCCGAATTGCAGCCCACTCTTCCTGTAAGAGCGTGTCTTGAATTCCGTGGGCTGCCAGTCTCCGAATAACGGAGTCTATCAACTCGTAACTGACTTGACGAAACTCCAGCCCGTCAACGTGCGAACGCCCTTGGCTTAAGTATTCAATTCTCGTCCATTGAGGCGCGCAGCGCTTCCAGGCAAGTGTCGTCCTGGCACCGGAAGAGACCACTTCCAAATCTGGAAAGGCATAGCCTACTCTGTTTGCGCCTAGCGAATGTCTACGTTGGAAATCGCGGTTGCTCTGCCGATCAGGATTTTGGAACTCATACGTCAAGAACCACCAGTTGGTTGCGAGCCACTCGGCCAGTGGGTATAGCGGAACGTAAACGAAGTCGCGCACGGTCTTCGCGCGCTTGTCCTCAACTCGAGTGACTACGGAATCACCCACGGAGATTTTGAGGGAGGCCCACGTCGTCGACAATTCAGCGCCTTTTACGCCTTCCGAGTCCACCCAGTCGAAATCAAAACTCATTTCAGGCATACAGTTCCTCAATGCCGCGAGGCCACTCGTCTGAGCTAAGCGGATAGCCCTTATACGAGCCATTGCAGCGGTTCACAAGTCGAGCCTCGAAGACTGTGTCGCCTTCCTTATGCCAGACGTAGCGTGGAAAGTCACCTTCCCAATATGCTCCAACACAACCTCGTCGGATTGCCGAGATCAGCCACTCGGTCACCATTGCCGCATCGCTAATGTCCCGCGGACAAAGTGAGGCGTCAGCCCTTGGGCGAGGCCGCCCAGCGAAACTAGGGAAGTCTTTGTGTTCTGGGCTACCTACGTAGCTCACTCGGCCAGCCAAGGCGTCAAGGTCCGCGCAGCTAGGGCCGTACAACTCCCGTCTACGCGGGCGCTTTCGCCTTGGAGCACGAATAGCTAATCCTCCCAGAATTGCGTCTGAAGCGTAAAGGAGATTGAAGGTGAACGTTGATCCAAGAACCTGCCAATCACTTGGCCTTGGCTGGAGAGTATATTCACATCGCCATCGATATGTCAAAGCACGCCCTAGCCGTGAAGCTGTCTCAGATTACTAGGTGCGCGAGGAATCATCCTTCCCACGCAAGCGGAAACCCGCTCTTAACCTTGCTTCCCGCGTAAGCAGGAACCTAGGGGCGGAGGTCTCCGTGTGTTGTCCACCTAGTAATCTGACACAGGCTCCCTAGCCGTCCAGCCCCGGCACCGGAAAGCGCGTTGCCAGCTCCAGCGCCTCGTCCCGCACCTCGCGCTCGACCGGTTCGTCGCCCACGTTGGACAGCGCCCGCAGTATCAGCCGAGCCACGTGTTCCGTGTCGGACACGCCGAATCCCCTGCTGCTAATGGCCGGAGTTCCCAGCCTCAGCCCGCTCGCCACGCGCGGCGGCCTCGGGTCGTAGGGAATCGCGTTGCGGTTGACAATCACGTTCACCTTGCCTAGCGCCTCTTCCGCCTCCCGGCCTGTCAACCCCAGCGGCGTCACGTCCACGAGCACCATGTGGTTGTCGGTGCCCTTAGCCACCAGGCGCATTCCGCCCTCCCCGAGCGAGTTCGCCAAAGCAACCGCATTGGCTCTGATGGACCGCTGGTAGGCGGCGAACTCGGGAGTCATCGCCTCGCCGAAGGCCACCGCCTTCGCGGCTATCGCGTGCTGCATCGGACCGCCCTGGGCGTTCGGAAAAACGGCACGGTCCACGCTGCGCGCGAGTTTCCCGGACGACAACACCAGTCCGCCCCGAGGACCGCGCAGCGTCTTGTGCGTCGTCGACGTGACCAGGTCCGCCTCCGGCAACGGCGAGGGATGCTCCCCGGCGGCCACCAGTCCGGCTATGTGCGCCATGTCGACCATCAGCAGAGCGTCTACCTCATCGGCAATCTCCCGGAACCTCGCGAAATCTATAACCCTGGGATACGCTGTCGCGCCTGCCACTATCACCTTGGGCCGGTGTTCCTTGGCGACGCGCTCCGCCTCCTCGAAGTCGATAGTCTCCAGTTCGCGGTCCACGCCGTAAGAAACGAAGTTGTAGAGCTTGGCCGAGAAATTGACCGGGCTGCCGTGTGTGAGGTGTCCGCCGTGGTCCAGGCTCATCCCCATTACCGTGTCGCCCGGCGTGAGCGTCGCGAAGTATGCGGCCATGTTGGCCTGCGCGCCGCTGTGCGGCTGAACATTGGCATGCTTGGCGGAGAAAAGCTGCTTCGCCCTGTCGATGGCTAGGCTCTCCACCACGTCCACCCATTCGCAGCCGGCGTAATAGCGACGTCCCGGGTAGCCCTCGGCGTACTTGTTGGTGAAAACCGAGCCTTGCGCCTCCATCACGGCGGCGCTGGCGTAGTTCTCCGACGCGATCAGGTTGATGACCTCGCGCTGGCGGCGCTGCTCGTTGCGCAGCGCCTCGGCGACTCGCGGGTCCTGGGTTGCTATGGTGCTCATGTATCCCTTCTATCGGTCTGGAAGCGGGCACGCATTGTTGCGGTCAGGCTAGCAAAGGCTCTATCACGCCGTAGTCTCCGTCGCTTCGCCGGTAGACCACGTTGTACTCACCGCTGGAGTTGTTGTAGAACAAAAAGAAGTCGTGGCTCAGCAACTCCATCTGCATCGCGGCGTCCTCCACCGACATGGGCTTCATCGCGAAGCGCTTGGTGCGGACCACCCTGCCGAGCTGCTCGAACAGCGCCTCGTCCTCGTCGTCCAATACGTCCGGCACTTCAGCAACAACCGCAACTTCCGCTTCCGACGCGGCCCGTCCCGCCGCCTTGCGAGCCTGGGCGGTCCTGTACACGCGACCCTTGAACCGCCGGATCTGGCGATCGAGCACGTCCGCAACCGAGTCCACTGCCGCGAACAGGTTCACTCCGCTCTCCTGGCCGCGTAGCGTGGAGCCGCCCGCGGTCACCGTCATCTGTACGATGATCTTGTCGGCCTGGGCGCGTGCGCTCGTCCGGGAGACTTCGACCTTGGCGTCGGTCATTTGGCGCAGATGACGCTGCAGCCTGTCGAACTTCTTGCGAATGTAGGCGTGGGCCTCGGGGTTTAGCTCCACGTTCCTCGAAAGTACCTGGATATCCATAGCGATTGCCCCCAGCAAAACAGTTGTCTCGGCGCTGAGTACGTTCAACCATTGTATGGGTTAGGCGAAAATTGTTTCAAGCCGTCGGCTATGCGCACAAGCGTAGCCACCGTGGCGTTCCGAGCCGCCCGCCTGCCATTCCGAGCCGCCCACCTGCCATTCCGAGCCGTCCACCTGTCACTCCGAGCGTAGCCGAGGAATCTAAGCGCCGGCCAAGCCCAACACCCGCCCTCGGGCGGCCTACTCCAGCTCGAACGTCTTCACCCACACTCCGGGAGAGCCGGCCGCGTGCTGCATAGTCTGCTGCCAGCGCTCGTTGTCGGGGTGAATCGCGCGCTGGCGAAGCCACTCGGGCGTCTGTGAAATATCGGGGCGCTCCAGCTCATACACCGTCGCGTACTTAGGCTCGCCCGTGACCGCGCGGTAGCGTCTGCCGCGAATGCACCCCGGCGCCTTCATGTAGTTGGGGACGTACACGGTGTTGTACCACTCGTTCCACTCGTCCTCCAAATCCGGCGGCACGGTCATTCGACCTATCTGCAGCGCGGGGGCCATGCCGCTGGCGGCCACGTCGGCGGAAACCTCAGACGGGAATATCTGCTCGTAGGTGTTGCGTATGTACGTGGTCGCGACAACCTGGGGCTCGGCACGCAGTGTCCACTCCGTGGGATTGGCGCGCACCCGGTTGTACTCGTCCGAGTCGAGCACGTCGATGTTCTCCACCTCGTAGACGGCCAGGTGCTTGGGCGCGCCGGGCGTTACCGTCTCGTAGCGTGCCGCGCTCAGGAAGCCCGGCACGGCCAGCCTTTCGGCCATGTGCTCCTCGTTGTACCAGCGATTGAAATCGTCCTCTTTGTCAGCGGGCACGTCCGCCCAAACCATAAGCAGCGCGGAACCCTTCCTGGCGGTCATATCGGCCTCCTGTCGTTCTGTCTACTGACCGGCTTATCCCTGCCGGCGTGGCCTGGCGCTCACCCGGAGCACCCCCTCGTCAATCGTCGGACTGCGGATCCAGGGCCGCCTCCTCCGCGGGGGCGTCTTCGCGCTCGAGTTGGTCGAAGCTGCCCAGCGGTATGATGGGCATGGTCGTAATCAACACCCCTGCCTTCACTCCCAGCTCCAGCGAGAACCGGGCCGCCTCCCTGTTGCCAGGCGCATTGAGAATGCACGCGTAGTCATAGTCCCCCAGCAGTGCGTACACACCCAGCGTCTGTACGTCAGGGATGTTGATCTCGCTCTCGGCTTGCAGCAGGAGATCCGGGTGGTTGAGCATCTTCTGGCGGCCCTCAGGGGTCAGTGTGAGCAGCATGATGTACTGTGCCATGTCGTCGCTTCCCTCCATCGCTAGCTATATTGATGGCCGGGCCCCTGTGCCACGCCCGCACCTGACTTCAGTCGTCGGACTTGAAAACGTCCGCAGCCCTTGCCGGATAGGGCAGCTCGTCCGGGTCGATGGGAATCTCGATCACCGAAACTGTGTCTAGAGCCAGCGCTTCGGCCATGGTCTCGCCCACGTCTTCCGGCCTCTCGACGTAGAACCCGCGCCCACCGCAAAGCTCGGCCAGTTTGTCGTACCGAGGGTTGCCTATGTCCGCCTCGATGTAGCGCTCGCCATAGAGCAGCTTCTGGTACGCCTTCTCCGAGCCCCACGAGCCGTTATTCATCACAATGTTCACCACCGGCACCTTCCACCGCACCGCCGTCTCCAACTCCTGGGCGTTCATGAAGAACGCGCCGTCGCCGTTGACGCTGACCACGGGGTCGCCCGGCCTGCCCATCTTCACGCCGATGGCCTGCGGCAGCGCCGCGCCGATGCAGCCCAGGTCCAGCGTGCCGAACATGGTGCGCGGCGTCCCGAAGTGCAGCCTGTCGTAGCCGTACGCCGGCGACCCGCCCGCGTCGAACACCAGCGCCGTCTCCGCCGGCAGCGCCCGCCTCAGCTCGGCGTACACGCGCTGCGGCTTCATCGGCAGCATGTCCAGCGCACCCTCAGCGTCCAGCCGTCGCAGACGCTTGCCGCGCAGCTCCGCCGCGGCGGCGCGCCGGCGCTCCAGCGCGGCGGGCAGCACCGCCTCCTCCAGCGACGCTGACAGCGCTCGGGCCACCGCGCCCGCGTCGCCGAGTATGCCCACGTCCACGGGCATGTTGCGTCCAATCTCGTGCTGGTCGATCTCCACCTGAATCAGCTTCGCGCCCTCCGCGAAGTAGCGCCCGTCGTAGAACGACGTGAAGTGACTCAGCCGCGTGCCCAGCGCCAGCACCACGTCCGCGGCGAGCGTCGCCTCCGCCGCCTCCGGCGCGCCCGCGCGTCCCAGCGGCCCGACATACAGCGGGTGGTCGTTCGGCACGGCGTCGTTGCGTTCGTACGAGGCGACGATAGGGGCGCCGAGTTGCTCTGCCAACCGGACGGCCTCGGCGTGAGACTCGCCCCACACCACGCCGCCGCCCACGATCATCGCGGGAGACTCGGCGTGACGCAGCAACTCCGCCGCCTCCCGCACGCGCTCGACGTCGCCCTCGGGCCTCTGCGGCGGACGGTAACGCTCCGGCGCCTGGATGTCCACGTCCACGTCCTGGACGCTCAGCAGGTCGCGGGGCAGGTCCACGTACACCGGCCCCATCTTGCCTGAGGTCGCCACACGGAAGGCGTGGCGAAGTATCTCCGGCGCGCGGTCGGAGCGGTTGATCTGGATCGCCGCCTTGCAGACGGGGCGGAAGACGCCGAGCTGGTCCAGCTCCTGAAACGAGTCCCTGTACATCTGGCCCGCCATGGGCGCGCCGCCCAGTATCACCATGGGCGCGTGGCACACCAGGGCTCCGGCGGCGCACGTCAGCAGGTTGGTCACTCCCGGCCCGTTCTGAACCAGGCAGACTCCCGGCCGGCCAGTCGCGCGGGCGTAGCCCATCGCCATGAAACCGGCGCCCTGCTCGTGGCGGCATCCCACGAACTGGATGTCGGTGCGACCGTACATGGCGTCCAGCACCTCGAGGAACGCGGAGCCGACGACGCCGAAGATGTACTCCACCCCCTCGGCCCTCAGCGCTTCCACCACCGATTGTCCCGCGGTTAGTCTAGTCAATTTTTTTCTCCCAATGGCATCGTGTGACGCACGCTGTCAGAGCACGAAGGCGATAAGCCCGGCCGCACCCAGCACGAACGCGCCCAATCCCACCGAGTGCAGCACGGCGGTGACGGCGGTCTTGCGGCGTGCCGTGAACGACCACTCCATAAGTATGCCCCGAATTCCGTTCAGCCCGTGATAGAGCGCCAGTCCCAGGAGCGCAAAGTCGAACGCCAGCATCGCCCCCTGCGCCAGCCGCCGCTCGACCACCTCGTGCGTCACCGGGTCCTCCTGCAGGCCCGCGCGCACGTCCGCAATCGGCACGAAGTGGGTGATCGTACCGTGCGCCAGCACGAAGAAGAGAAGCAGCACGCCGCTGATGCGCTGCAGGAACCAGGTCCAGAAGCCCTGTTCCCCGCGGGCCGGGCGCGCGTCCGGCGCGGACGGACCAGGGTACGCGGTTGACTCTAACGATCGCCTGTCCACCTCGCCTCGCCGCCTAAACGAATATGAGCGGCACGCTCAGGACGAACGAAGCCCCGGCGCCCAGCGCGGTGAGCGCCACGCACGTCCAGAATCCTTCCGCCTGCCGCCGGATGCCTATGCCTACGTCGAACAGCACCACGCGCACCCCGTTGAAGGTGTGGTACAGCACGATCGTTATCAACCCAATGTTGAGAGCCTCGAACACCGGATGCTGCACAAACCCGAGCGTGGAGTCGAAAGCCGCGACCCCCAGAATCGAGGTGGATATGACGGCGATGTGCACCAGAAGGTACGCGACCAGCACCACGCCCGTCACCCGCTGCAGCGCCCACGCCCACCAGCCCACTCGCGTCCTGGCGTGGAGCTCGCGCGGTACGCCGGGGTGCAGCAGCGCGTTCCTGAGTCCAGACGCCAATCGCGAGTCCTCCTTGTAAGAGGGTATTACTAGAGTCCCTCCCCCGGTGATGGGGATGTCCCAAAGTCCCTTCCCTCTCGTCGGGGTGACAGAGGTAGGCATCGGGAGTAAGCCTTCCAAGAGTCCCTTCCCCCTCACAGGGGGAGGGTTAGGATGGGGGCCCTAGAACAGCTCCTTGTCCGGCCGCCGCTCCTCGCCGATCCGGCGGTACACAGGCTCCCTCAGCCCCTCGTACAGCTCGCCCAGGTTCTGGTTGATCTGCTCGTTCACGCCCGAAAAGTAGCTGTTGCCCAGGGCGTCTCCCTCCACCAGCAGAGGCCCAAGCTTGTCGAGCTCCAGTATCCAGAGCGCCTCGGATATGCCCAACTCCTTCTCCCAGATGACGTCCAGCACGCTCTTGATGGCGCTGCCGTAGATCGCCCCCAGGCCGTACCCCATCGTGGTGAGACAAACCGCGCCGTGCCGCGCGAACAGTTCCTGGTATAGCTGCTCGGACATGCCGCCCTTTCCCACCACCGCCTTGATGCCGAACCGTTCCAACAGCGCCGGCATGTACTGCGTGTAGCGAAACCCCGCCGTCGCCTGGAATGACGCGACGTTGTACGACCCCGGCGATACCTCGACCCCGGCGGGCGACGACTGGAAGGTCACGTTGGTAAGGCCGCGCAGATCCACCGGCGGCTCATTGCCCTCGATGAGCATGTGCCGGTACACGCCGTCGCGGGCCGTGAACACCGTGCCGCTCAGATACACCACGTCCCCCGAGCGCAGATCGCGCACGGCCTCGTCCGAAAGCGGCGCGTCGATGTACTTGGCGTTGTCCATCATGGGGCGCTCAAACTCCCTCGGCTACTCCAGGCCGGCGCGGCGGTAGTAGGGCGTGAACCAGAGCGGGTCGTCCCGAAACTCCGCCCGGCCGTCGGCGTACACCCGCGCTGTAGACCTGCGATAGGCGAGGCAGAACTGGGATATGGCTATGGGCAGCCCTCCCGTGTGGGTATAGGCGATCTCCACGTGAACGTCCAGCGCGGTGGTGTCGCCGCCAACGCCCATCACGCCGAAACCGGTGCGGTTCGCGAGCTCCTTCAGCTCATCCTCGAGCACCGCCACATCCGGGTCGGGGTGCCTATCGCCCATCGTGCGCAGGCAGGCCGCCTCCTTGGACAGCACGACGCACTGGTCCTTAGAGCCGCCCAGTCCCACGCCCACGACCACGGGCGGGCACGACAGCCCGCGCCGCGCGAACGCCGCCAGGTTGTCCAGCAGAAAGCGCTTGATGCCGTCGGTGCCGTCGGCCGGGAACAGCATCCGGTAGTCGGTCCCGAACAGGCCGCCCTTGTGGACGGCGGTGACGTCGATCCAGTCGGCATCCGGCTCGAACGAGTAGTCCACGCTGGGCGCAAACATGCCCACGTTGTTGCCTGGGTTTTGCCGGGTGAGCGGGTGCACGCGGTTGGCCCGAAGCTGCACGTCTTGCGTGACGTCGGCGACGGCCCGCCTCAGCGTATGCTCCAGCGCGACGAAGCCGCCCTCGATCTTAGCCTCGTTGCCCACCTTCACGTAGTAGCGGGGCAGGCCGGTGTCGCCGCACATGGGCCGCTCCTCGGCGATGGCGAGTTGGGCGTTCTCCAGCACCTGGCCGAGAATGAAGCTGGCCATGGGCTTCGTCTCGCGGCTGAACGCCTGCTCGAACGCCTCGATGCCGTCCTGCGGCACCGCGATGGCGGCGCGCTTGTTCGCCTCGTAAGCCACCGAATACAGGCGGTTCTGGGTTATTTCCTGACCGATTGCGACCATTGTTCGGCCCCGCTCTACAGGTTAAGGGGGAAGGAGTTCGGCCCCGCCCGATGGTGCGTCATTCTATCGGCGGCTCGCGACCTATGTCAATTCGCGCGGCCCGAGTCAGCCTGCGCCGTAGCTCCCAAAGTGCGGTCTTGTTGCTGTCCCACTTCAGCGTCCCAATCGCTTCTTCGTAGCGAAGCCAGCGATAGTCGACATGTTCACATGACAGCGTTAGCGCCGGGTCGTCAACCTCAACCCCGAAAGCATACTCAGGAATCACGTCAAGCCAATCGGGCCAGCCAGTCTCCGCAAAGTTGGACACCGGAATCGAAGCCACAGACTTAAGGGCGGTGAACCTGGCAGACTCAAAGATGCCCGCTTCTTCCGCCGACTCCCTGCGCGCTGCCTGAAGTGGCGTCTCATCAGATTCTCCGCCACCCGCGATCCACTGCCAATATCTTGGGGCTAGTCCTGACCGCCTGAATACAGCGTATCTGGCTTCTCTCGCATTCGAAATCCAATACGGAATCACTATCACCTGGAATTGGCTCCTGGGTCGGTCTGGCATATCATCAGCCCTTCGTTTCAGCCATAACCGATAGTCCTGGGATGAATCCCGACCACCTTTGGCATCATGTCCGAGTGAGCTTCTACCGCCGCGGCCATGCTCGCAAAACTGCCCGGCCACTCGTCCAGCATGTCCTGGCAGATGTCCGGAATCGGCTCGTCGCCGTTACCCCGCCGTGCCAACCGTGATCCGAACTCCACCCTATCCTACGGTCTGTTCGGGGTAGGCAGAATTTGGTACCAATGCTCAAAGAGACGTGCGAACGCCTCTGCTCGGTCTATCATGGTGTTGTCCAAGTCGAGAAGAACAGACCTGATCGGCTGGTGGGTCATAGTACAGGCGCCGGGGCTTCCACACCTTCTATGGCTATCGTTACGGCCTACGGAAAGTTGCAGATGGCATTGTATTCGAGGTTAACACAAGCCCCTATAACAAGGTGGTCAGTTGTTTCCGTTCTTTGGTCTGCGGCAAACAACTGGGAGTCACATGATATTCCTGTGGAGTTCTTTCCTCAAGAACTGGAGTCTGTTTCAGATTACCAGGCGCCCCCAGAACCATCTCCCTCGCGAAAGACCTGCCCCCACACCCAACTCTGAACCAACGGCCATCGCCTTTATCTTGTCGAGCCAATGTCCCCCTGCTGACTCCCCAACGCACACCCCAGCCACGCCCCCTCGCCCAACCCCGACCCTTTCGCTCCCCGGCGCACCGAAAAAACTGTCACTTTCATGCGCCGCCCGTGCTCTGGCCCTGCCACCCACACGTCCTACAGGCGCCCAGCCACTGGCCCACGTCTGCGCAGTCTCTCCCCACCGTTCCCGCCCAATCCCGCAGTCTCGCCACCCCCTCTTGCAATTCACGCACATACGTGCTACCCTCGCCCAAGCGAGGGACAGACCCCGCGGCCCGGAATCCCTATCCCCAGATAGGTACAATGCCCCAGGCATCCGTAGGGGCATCCCTCGTGGGCGCCCGGTGCCAACGGATACACGGCCGGTCGGCCCGTCGACCCCCTGTCCTACTCTGTCACGCGGCGTGACACTTCTGCGCCGAATTGCCCACGCCGGCATTACAGAATTGCGCAGAACCGTCGGCGCCCCCAGCTACGAATACAACAGAATGTCGCAGAAACTAACAGAATTCGCTTTCCCGCTTTCGCGGGGACAACGGTTGGGGGCGCCGAGCAACCTGAAACAGAGTCCAGAGTTAGCCGCTACTTGACCGCCTTACCACCGCCAATTATCATTCAACCAAGTATTAGCCTGTTTACAGCGTGTTTGGCGCGATGCAACTCCGAGACTACATCAGGGAGATCGAGGACTTTCCAATCGAGGGCATCCTCTACCGGGACATCACGCCCCTGCTCCAAGACGCCGCGGCGTTCAGGGCGGCCCTCTCCCGAATGGGCGAGTTCTGCGAGCGCGTCCGGCCCGACGCAATCGCCAGCGTCGAGTCTCGTGGCTTCATCTTCGCCGCGCCCCTGGCGCAGTCCCTCGCGAAGCCGCTCGTACCAATTCGAAAAGCAGGCAAGCTACCCTACGCCACTCACACCGTGACCTACACGCTCGAATACGGCGCCGACTCCCTGGAGGTGCACACCGACGCCTTCGCCGGCGGCCAGCGCGTGGTGATCGTGGACGACCTGCTCGCCACCGGGGGCACGCTCGCCGCGGCAGGGGAGCTGGTCGAAACGGCGGGCGCGAGCGTCGCTGGCGTCACCGTACTCATCGAGCTTGCCGAGCTCGGCGGCAGAGACAGGCTGCGGAACTACGAGACCTACTCGATCATCGAGTACTAACGCCCGTGGCCGAGGCGGGCAGTCAAATCCACCACTAGAACTCTGGGAGGCGCCAACATGACCACGGAAAACAACCTGGAGTCCCTTATATCGTCCGTAGAACAGTCTGTGGAGGCGGGGCTTTCGTACTTCGAGGACGCCGGCGCCGAATCGAAGGTGAAGATCGATTTGTGGACCCCCCGCGAGGTCCTCGTCCACATGGTCTACTGGCACCAGGCCACCGTCGAGGGCATGGAGGCGGTCACCTTGGGCCAGCAGCCCTACCGCATCTACGCCTCCACCGACGAGATGAACGCCCGGGCCGTCGGCAGGGCGTCGGGCAAGAGCGTCGCACGTCTGGCCGACGAGGCGCGCCGGCTCCAGGCGCGGCTCTCCGCGGCGGCAAGGGAGGTCGCTGATCCGGACGCGGTGATTATGGTGCGCGGCGACGGCTCGGAAGCCTCCACCATACAGCGCCTCGAACGCATCCGGTCCCACTGGAACGCCCACGTCGAGGAGCTCCGGAGCCAGCAGTAGACACTTTCCCGCGGGGCCATGCCCCGCGGCTTGCAACCAAAACACGAAGCTGGAGAGGTGAGCTATGACCGTAGTAACTTTGGCCGGACTCTCCGGAGCCGGACCCAGATCGTTGGGGCCGTTGGTGGCGCAGCGACTGGAAGCCGATTACGTAGACCGCCTGATTCTGACAAACGTCGCACGCCAAGTAGGCGCCACCGTGGAGGCGCTGCACGAGCGCGAGGAGCGCCCACCCACCAGGGGCGAGCGGTTCTCGCGGCTGCTCCAGCGCATCCTGGAGCGGTCCGCCGTGTCGGGCGCCGGCGGCGACCCCTACTTCGGACCGGGAGTTGCAGCGTTTCTCACGGAAGAATACGAGGACCTGCCACAACCCACCATAACCAAGGGTCACGAACTGGAGGACGAGGCCTACATCGAGGCCGTCCATACCGTGCTCGAAGAGATGGCCGAGGGCGGCAACACCGTGATAGTGGGCAGGGGCAGCCACGTCATCCTCAGGGACCTGCCCCACGTTCTGCGCGTCGGCGTGGTCTCGGAGTACAACGATAGGGTCACCACCATCATGGAGCGCGAGCGGATAAGCCGCGAGGACGCCGAACGCACGATGGCCGCCCGCGACGAGGCCCGCGCCTACTACTTCAGGCGATTCCTCGGCCTCGACAACCCGGACGCGCCGGAGCTGTTCCACATGGTGATCAACATCAGCGACGTGGGGTTGGAATACGCCGCCGAAATGGTGTCCGCCGCGTCGATGGCCCACGGCGCCGGCCGCCTGGCCCTGGCCGCCAAGGCGGCGGTCTGACCACGCGCCGCCGGACCCGGGCCTAGGACGCCTCGTACCCCGCCGTGACCGCGGTGTGAAGGCCTCCGCGCACGTTGTAGTCCAGAAACACGCTCATGCGCACCGGGCGGCAGCACGCCGCGAGGTCGTCCAGAATGCGGTTGGCGGCGTGCTCCTGCACTATGCCCACGTTCCTGTACGACAGCAGGTAGAACTTGAGGGACTTCAGCTCGATGCAGGAGTTCGCCGGCACGTAGCTAATCCTGAGCGTCCCCTGGTCCGGCAGCCCCGTCCACGGGCAGACGGCGGTGAACTCGTCGGTGTCGATGACCACCTCCGCGTCCCGGCCAGCGTACTCGTAGTCGAACACCATCAGGCAGGCGGCGTCGATCGCCGCCTCCGTGTCCACCCGCGCCCTTAGCTCCAGCCCCTCGTACCGCTCGCGCAACTCCTCAATAGTCGCCATGAACTCTACTCCCTCCTTGCTGCTTCCCCCACCGCCAACACTTCCCTGCGTATGCTCTAGTCTTGCACACCTTCCGTTCAGGCGCCACCGCTTTCACACTTGGGATCCCGCGACGGGCCTGCCGGGCGGCGCGAGCGCGTATCGGATATACTCACCCCTGATTACTGTGAGGAGTGTCTCTATGAACGAACCAGTTTCCTCTGACGTCCGGGTGACTTCTTACCACGGGGGAGCCTTCTTCGACGCGATTGGACGCGAGTTCGATAGCCTCGAGAGAGTCGCCGACATTATCAGCGCGGACGTTCTCGATGCGTGGTTTCCACCGTCGCCCGCGGTGATCGACGTGCTGAAGGAACACCTGCCCTGGGCCATCAGGACTTCGCCTCCGACCGAGTCCGAAGGGCTTGTGAGCCGTATCGCCGACACCAGGGGCGTGGCGCGGGACTCGGTCATCGCGGGAGCCGGATCGTCCAGCCTCATTTTCCTGGCGCTTAGGCACTGGCTCACCCGCGAGTCCCGAGCCCTGGTGCTGGACCCGTCCTACGGCGAGTACACGCACGTGCTGGAAAACGTTGTCAGGTGCAGCATAGATCGCCTGGTTCTCAATCGGGAGGAGGGTTACCGTGTGGACCCCGAGCAACTCGAACGTCACTTGCGCGGAGGGTACGACCTCGTCGTCATCGTGAACCCCAACAATCCGACGGGGCGGCACGTCCCGAGGCAAGACCTGGAGAGAGTGATACGCGGCGCTCCCCGCGAGACCCTTTTCTGGGTAGATGAAACGTACGTGGACTACGTTCACAGGGATGAGTCCCTGGAACGCTTCGCGGGGCAAAGCGAAAACGTGGTTGTGTGCAAGTCTATGTCCAAGATGTACGCCCTGAGCGGCTTGCGCGTTGGTTATCTGTGTGGCCCACCCCGAATGATACAACCGTTGCGCCTGTTGAACGCGCCCTGGGCAGTGAGCTTGCCCGGCCAGATGGCCGCCGTCACTGCCTTTGAGGACGATGAGTACTACTCCCGACGCTACCAGGAAACGCACACTCTTCGAAATCGGCTGACCAGCGGCCTGCAATCGCTGGGCATCTCGGAGATTACGCCGGGGACAGCAAACTACATCCTCTTCCGCCTCCCTGACGAGGGCCCCACGGCACAGGAGTTGATAGAGCGGTGTCGAAAGGGCAACCTGTTCCTCCGAAACGCGTCGGCGACTTCCACCGTCCTCGATGGCCGGTACGTGCGAATAGCGGTCAAGGACGCCCACACCAACTGGCGCATGGCAGAGATTCTGGGCCGCGCGCTCGAGCAGGGGCGAGATACTCTGCGCCGGTGAGATTTGCGGTGCCAAACGCTCGCGAGTCGCGGCCGACCGCGCCTGCCATCGACGTACGCGGACTCCGCAAGTCCTACGGGCGCGTGGGGGTGCTGCGCGGCCTGGACCTCCAGGTCCCCTGGGGCGAAACCCTGGCCATACTCGGGCCCAACGGCTCGGGCAAGACAACGCTCATCAAGACGCTCGCGACGCTTACACGCCCGGACGGCGGCAGTGTCCGAGTCGCGGGCTACGACGTGCCCCGCCACGGCAAGCTGGCGCGCGCCTCCATCGGCGTCGTCACCCACGACTCCATGCTGTACGAGCAGCTCACCGGCATGGAAAACCTCAAGCTGTTTGCGAGAATGTTCGACCTGAACGACGTCGAGCACAGAGCGGCGAGCGTGGCCGATCGGCTCGGCATGGCCTCCAGGCTCTCGCAGCGCGCAGGCACGATGTCACACGGAATGCGCAAGCGCCTCTCGATAGCCCGAGCGCTGCTGCACGACCCTCCCATACTGCTGATGGACGAGCCTGAGAGCGGCCTCGACCAGGAGGCGATGGCCATTCTGGAGCGCATCATCTCCGAGAGCGCATCTTCGAACCGCACAGTCATCTTGACCACGCACAACCTCGAGCGCGGCGCGGCCCTTGCGCGCCGCGCCGTCATCCTCTCAAGGGGACGCATCGCCTTCGACGCCGCAGCCGGGTCCCTCGGCGCGGCCGGGCTGCGAGAGCGATACGCCGAGCTGACACGGGAGTCCGACGCTTGAGGGCCTACTGGAGGGCGGTGCTGGCCGTGGTCTGGAAGGACGCCCTGCTGGAGCTGCGCACCAAGGAGATCGCGATATCGCTGCTGGTGTTCGCGCTGTTGGCCGTCGTCGTCTTCAACTTCGCCATTGACCCGACACCGCGCACAGCCGCGACGGTTGGGCCGGGGATCCTGTGGGTCGCCATCGCCTTCAGCGGCGCGCTGGGGCTGGGCCGTTCGTTCGCCATCGAACGCGACGGCGCCGCTATGACCGGACTGTTTCTCGCGCCCGTCGCCCGTGACGCGGTCTACTTCGGCAAGGTCCTATCCATTTTCCTGTTCATGGTCGCGGTCGAGGTAGTGGTCTTCCCTATATTCCTGGCGCTGTTCAACCTGTCGCCCGGCGACCCGTGGCTGATTCCGGTTGCGCTGCTGGCCACGCTGGGAATAGCCGTAGTGGGCACGCTCTTCTCCGCCATGGCCGTAAACACCAGGTCCCGCGAGATCATGCTGCCGGTGCTTTTCCTGCCGGTTGTGCTGCCGGCGATCGTCGCGGCGGTCGAGGCGACCGGCGCTGTGTTCGCCGGCGAAAGCCCGGCTCTATGGGTGCCGTTCCTGGCAGCATTCGACGCCATTTTTCTGGTCGTCTGTCCTGCCGGATTCAACCTCATCGTCGAAGAGTAAGTGGGCCGCACGACTCTCCGGCGCGGACGCGAAAAGGGCGGCTTCCTGTCCCTCCCCAAAATTGACAGCGCGGGGCCGTGCTGCTATATTTGTTCAAGCTGTAAAGGCAGTAGTCAAGTCAAGTTGGCAGTCGGTAGGACCGCTGCGACGCGGTACATTTCCCGGCGGCATGAGACGAAAGTATGGGCGACGGGGCAGCTCGGACGCCGGTAATCGATGGTTCCTTCAAGCTCTTTCCGAAGCTGCAAACATCTCCTAGCGAATTCGGGCTACGGCTCCGCCGGCTGCCCGTGGAGGTTTCCCGCTCCCAGGCTATCCGGAGGTAGTAGTTGAGAAAGAGTGACTTTGTGGTGCGATTTGCGGGAGAGGGCGGCCAGGGCGTTGTGACCTCTGCCGAGGGCCTTGCTCAAGCGGCAACCCAAAGGGGCTACCACGCTCAGACCTTCGCAACCTTCCCTTCCCAGATCATGGGCGGCCCCACCTGGACCCAGACGCGCATAGCCAATGCCGAGGTGCTGAGTTCGGGCGACGATCTCGACGTGCTGGTTGCTTTCAACCGCGAGGCATACGACACGCACATCTCGGAAGTGCGCGAGGGCGGGGTGGTCATTTATGACTCCGGCGCCTTCGACCTGGAGTACACGGGCAACAGTTTCGGCATGCCATTCGACGAGCTTGCCAGGTCCACCGGCAACAACAGGGCCGCCAATATGGTGGTTATCGGAGCGCTCGCCTACCTGGTGCAGATGCCGCAGGTTATTCTTGAGGAGTTCGTAACCAAGCGCTTCACGAGAGGGCGGCCCAACGACGAGCAGATAATAAGCTCGAACATCGAGGCGCTTTCGCTCGGAAGGAAAGAAGCGGAGCGTAGCGGTTTCAGCCTGGGCGAGCTTGCCTCAGCCATCCCTCCCGAGGGAGACCAGATCCTGCTCAACGGCAACCAGGCAATCGCCCTGGGGGCGCTTACGGCGGGACTGGAGTTCTACGTCGGTTACCCCATATCGCCGGCCACGTCCATACTGGTGTGGATGGAGCAAAACCTCGTTGGGCCGGGCAGGTTCTGTTACCAGGCCAGCTCGGAGATCGAGTCCATCAACTCCATAGTCGGCGCCGGGTTTGCCGGCAAGAAGGCGATGACCGCCACCGCCGGCCCGGGATTCTCACTCATGAGCGAGGGCCTGGGGCTTGCGTGGATGGCAGAGATTCCCGTTGTGGTGGCCGACATCCAGCGCGGCGGACCGGCCACCGGACTGCCCACCAAGACGGAGCAGTCGGACCTCATGGCGGCGATGTTCCCGGCGCACGGGGACGTTAAGCTGCCCGTGATCGCGCCAGGCACGGTGGAAGAGTGCTTCTACGCCGCCGTGCACGCGGTGAACTGGGCCGAGCGATATCAGGGACCCGTGGTGCTGCTCAGTGAACACGCCCTTTCCGAGCGTAACCAGAACATCCCCAGGCCCGATCTGAGCAAGGTGCGGGTAGAAAACCGCAGGGTGTACGAAGGCTCCAACGGCTATAACCGGTACGATGGCTGGGAGCTTTCGCCGATGCCAATACCGGGAAGCCCTGGCAGCTACGTCGCCAACGGCAGCGAGCACGACGGCATGGGCGACACGACCCACCTGCCCCAGCGCCACATTCAGATGACCAACCGCCGATTCAGCAAGATCAGGTTGCTGGAAGACGGCGACTACGAGAGCGACAACGCCGACGCCTCGATAGCCCTGCTGCCGTGGGGCGGCTCGAAAGGCCCGGCTCTCGCCGCCTACAGAGAGTTGTCGCGGACCGGGCATGACGTAGCCTGGTACTACACCATGTTCCTCAACCCGATGCCGCCCCAGCTCCTGGAAGAGTTGAAGAGCAAGGAGCTTGTCCTCGTTCCGGAGCTAAATTTCCAGGGTCAGTTCTCGTCCATCCTCCGCTCATACGGAGTACGCGCCGAGTCCATAACCCAGATAACCGGGCTACCGTTCAAGGAGAAGGACCTGGTACGCGAAGTCGGAGAGCGAGTCAGACAATTGCAAAAGGAGGGAGTAACCGCATGAGCGCGAAGAATCCCGAGTACGATTTCAAGTGGTGCCCCGGTTGCGGCGATTTCGGCGTGCGCCGCGCGCTCGAGTCGGCGCTGTCCCAGAGGTCCATCGAGACGGAGCTTCCGGCTGAAAACACCGTGGTTGTGGCGGGGATTGGTTGCTCCGGCAACATGATCCACCTACTCGAGGGGGACATGCCTTACGGCCTGCACGGCATTCACGGCAGGACTCTCCCCCTCTCCATGGGTGTGAAGATGGGCCGCCCCGACCTGAACGTGGTGATCGTGGCCGGCGACGGCGACTTCCTGGGCATCGGCCTCGAGCACATAGGGCCGCAGGCCGCCCGCAACCTGGACGTCACTGCCGTCATCATGGACAACCAGGTTTACGGGCTGACCAAGGGCCAGAGTTCTCCCACCACCGACCTGGGCACGATCACCAGTTCGACGCCGTACGGCAAGCCTGAGGAGGCGCTCGACGCTCTCAGGCTTTACCTCACCGTCGGGGCGTCATACGTCGCATCCACCATATCCACCAAGGTCAGGGACCTTGGGGTGATGATCCAGGACGCGATGAACCACAAGGGTTTCTCGGTCGTGCACGTTCAGTCGCCCTGCACGACCTACAACAACACCTTCGAGGCGCTGAAGGGCAATCCCAGGAAGGGCATCGCGCCCCTGGCGTGGGACATACCCGACGACCACGACGAGACCGACCAGGCGGCGGCGTTCGAGATAGCCAGCACGCCAGGAGTGCCGGTTGGCGTGCTTTATCGCGATGAGTCGCGCATGACGTTCGACCAGCGGGCAAACGAAATGTCCGGCAAAGCCACGCCTAAGACTCCCGAGGAGTTGCTCGCGTCTTACGCGATCTGACTGCCGGCAACGTAAACGACGGAGCGCAAATCAGAAGCGCCCCGGCAGATGCTGGGGCGCTTTTTTGCGCCTCAACGGAAGCATCGCCGTGGGGCGATGACGCCAAGGAACTGAACTTGAAACTGCTTCACCAGATGATTGCCGAGATGGTCGGCACATTTCTGCTCGTGTTGTTCATCATCGGCGCCGTGGCGGCAGCCGTGCTCACAGACTCGCAGGTCGGGCTGTGGCAGGTCGCCGCGGTCATCGGATTCGGCGTCTCGCTGGCCATCTATGCCACGGCGCCCGTGTCAGGGGCGCACCTCAACCCCGCCGTCAGCCTTGCCGTGGCGCTGTTCCGGGGGGGCGACTTCCCAGCGAGGCGGATTCCTGCGTACTGGGCCTCGCAGCTTGCGGGGGCGGTGGTCGCAGGGCTGGTGCTGCTGGCGGTGTTTGGGCCGTTCCTGGAGCGGTTCGAGGCCGAGCAGGGAGTCGACCGCGGCGCTGAGGGTAGCGAGCGCTCGGGGATGGTGTTCGGCCAGTACTTCCCGAACCCGGCTTCGGTGGGGGTGGACGCAGAGGCGCGGTCGCTGATTTCGCCGGCGAGCGCGGCGGCGGTGGAGGCGCTGGGAACGGGGATCTTGGTGTTCATGATTTTCGCGCTGACGGACAGACGGAACGGGCGGATAGCGCGGGGCAGCATGTGGCCGTTCTTCGTGGGGTTCACCGTGGCGGTGTTGATCAGCCTGCTTGCGCCGCTGACGCAGGGCGGGTTCAACCCGGCGAGAGACTTCGGGCCGCGGCTGGTGGCCTACTTCGCCGGTTGGGGCGGGCAGGCCATACCCGGGCCGTCCGCCGGCTTTTGGGTCTACATCGTAGGTCCTCTCGTCGGCGGGCCCGTTGGCGCTGCCATATACCAGTGGGCGATCAGGCCGGGGTTGGGGAAAGGCGGGGAGGCGTAGGCTCCGCAACTCCGCGGGCGGGCACGAGGCCCGCCCCTACCGGGAGTCGTCGCCTCTGCCCTGGCGTTCGATGCGGGTGAGGATGTCGCGGATTTCGGTTAGCAGCTCGGCGGTGTCGGGCGACGCGGTGGATGGCTGAGTGGGCGCGGGGGAGGCTTCGCCACTTAGGGCGGCCTCGCGCTGGCGGAGGATTGCGTCGCGGAACTCGACGGCGTCGACCACGCCCACGAGGTCGCCCTCGCTACTGGCGTTCTGGCCGGACTGGCCGGCGGTCTCCACGTGCAGGCCGCGAACGCCGTAGTGGCGCATCAGCGGGCCGTCGTGGAGGCGAACGTCGGTTATGCGGTTGAGTGGAATGGTGGACTCCTTGCGGAAGAAGACCCCCTTGCGGATCTCGACCGCGCGGGCCGTCAGACGCGCGGACAGGCGGCGGTAGTGCTCGGGCAGATACCAGAGGCTGAAGATCAGCCAGAAGGGGATGAGGAGGATGCCGGCGACGGTTATGACGAGGAAGCCGGTAATCCACAACCTGGTGTAGGGGATGATGCGCCTGTCGAAGCGGGCTTCGAGGAGCACCTCTCCGGTGGCGCCCGAATCGGGCGGACCGCTGCTCATGGAATCGGGTCCTTTCGCTGGCGGGTGGGCAGGCGGCCCTCGCACCCCCATCCTAACCTTCCCCCAGCGAGGGGGAAGGGATTCTTGGGTCGGCCCCACTTCCCCGCTGCGAGGGGGAAGAGATTCTTGGGTCGGCCCCGCTTCCCCGCTGTGAGGGGGAAGGGGCTCTTGGGTCGGCCTAGCCGCGGTTGGGGAGGGTGACGGTGGCGTAGCCGGGGGTCGTCTTGGCGCCCTCGTGGTTTTCGAGCCAGAGCTCGCACTCGACGAGGTTTTCGCCGTTCTCGGACGACGTCTTGGTTACGCTGCCCTTGACGAACACGGGGGTGCCGGGCACGTCCATGCCGCGGTACTGGCAGCTCAGCTTCTTGAGGGCGCCACCCTCGCCGATCCAGTCGGTGACGAACTGGCCGAGGAAGGCATTCTTGAGCGCGCCGTGCAGGATGACGTCGGGGAGGCCGTTGCCCTTGGCGAAGGTCTGATCGTAGTGAATCTGGTAGTAGTCACCGGACGCGCCGGCGTACTTGACGAGTTGCTGTGTGGTGGGGTCCTTGCGCAGCGTGGGGATTTCCATCCCCTCCTGGACGTCCTCGAAGTATACCTGGTCTCCCATACATTCCTCCTTGCGGGATATGTCGCGGATGTCGATTGCGGGTCGGTTGTGTGGGCGTCGCTCTCTACGAAGGCGGGTTGTAGCTTATGCCGGTGCTGCGCTGGAGCGCGACCGTCTGGCCGAACTGGTTTACGTACTTGGTTTCGCGGATGGTGAACATCATCTTGCCGAACGCGCGGGCGTTGCGCTCGTAGACGTCGGCGAACTTTTGGGTGACGGTGATGGTGTCGCCGGGGCGAACGGGGTGGAAGTACTCCCACTCGCTGCCGCCGTCGAGGTTGGCCGAGAAGGGGCTCTTGATGCTCACCTTCATGGGGCCGGACGGCGTAGAGCGCAGGAAGGTGGGCGGCGCAATCAGGCCCCCGTAGCGGCTGGCGCGGGCGGCCTGCTCGTCATTGTAGAGGGGGTTGTCATCGCCGATGGCCTGGGCGAACTTGATGATCGCGCCCTTCTCGATCTCGTGACTAACGGGGTCAGACTCCACACCAATCGCGTCACGCATTTCCTGGGTGATGACAGAGTCCTGCTCCTGGGTCATAGGGAATCTCCTCTGGTGGGATTTGCTGGTTGTGACGCAAGTTTAAGCGTGAAGTCGGAGGCTGTCAAGAATCGGGAGCGGCAGTGGGACAAAGTAGGCTCTTTCCGAAAGTGTCTCATTTTGTGTTGTTCGTAGCTGGGGGGTGTCGCTTTTGGGGTGGATTGTCGCCGTACGCCTGTTACATTTGCCGCCTGGCTTGGCGAAAAAGCGAGACGTTTGAAGCGGAATGGGACGGCGCCGCGAGAGGCGGGCGGGCGCGTGGCGAGGCGCTGGCCGGTCAGCGGGGTCGGTGCACTGGTGTTTATGGTTGGCATGTGATGGACTCTAGCACATATGTGCGGCAGGTGTCAAGAGCGTCACGCGGATTGGTTGAAAGGGGTGGATGGTAGCTGTTAGGATTTTTGTAGTTGAAGCGTATCAATCGGCCGGAGCCGGCAGAGCGTCCGGCGGGCGGCAAGCCGGGAGGGAGAAGTGAACAGCGTTTCCAGGATGGGCGGATGGATCGGCATCTGGAGGAACGTGGGGCTGCCGGCGCTGATCGGCGCGCTGGCGCTGGGCGCGGCGATTGCCGGGGCAGCGATCGTGAATATTCAGAACGTCGAGGGGATCGACGCGATCAACTTCTTCATCGAGTCGCTTTCGGGCAGCACGGGCGGGTTCGCAGGCGATCTGGGGGACCTGGCGCCGCTGGGCTTCGCGTTCGGACTGGGGATCGCGGCGGCGTTCAATCCATGCGGATTCGTGCTGCTGCCGGCGTATATGGGCCTGTACCTGGGCGATGACGACGAGGGAGACTCTGAGAAGGGTGTGCTTGGCAGACTGGGCAAGGGCGTTGTGGTGGGTCTGACGGTGACCGCCGGTTTCGTGCTGCTGTTTGGCGCTGCGGGCCTGGTCATCGGGCTGGGGGCGCGCTCGGTCGTTGCTGGCGTGCTGCCGTGGCTTGGCCTCGCGATTGGCGTCGCGCTGTGCGTGCTGGGGGCTTGGCTCGTAGGCGGCGGCAAGCTGTACTCGGAACTGGCGCAGCGGGTGGCGGACCGCGTGGGGGACCCTGGAGAGACGAACGTTCGGGGCTACTTCCTGTTCGGCGTAAGTTACGGCGTGGCTTCGCTGAGCTGCGCGCTGGGTCCATTCTTCGCCGTGATCGGGACTTCGTTCGCGGCGTCCACGCTGGCAAAGTCGTTCGGCCAGTTCCTGCTCTACGCCACCGGCATGGGCGTGGTGATAGTGACGCTCACGATTGGAATGGCGCTGTTTAAGGAGGCGGTGGGAGGAGCGTTGGCCAAGGCCATGCCCTTCGTCGGGACCGTGGGATCGTGGCTGATGGTGGTCGCGGGGGCCTACATCGTGTTCTACTGGCTGACCATCGGCGACCTGGTGCTCTGAGGGGGAGCGGTCGCCCCCATCCCCGTATCGAGTACGGGGCAGGCGCTTACCTTCCCCCATCAAGAGCAGATTGGGGTCGGGGTTGAGAAGCCGAGGCGGTTGCTTCCCGTTCGTCACCCCCATCCTAACCTTCCCCCTGCGAGGGGGAAGGGACTCTTTGGAAGGCTCGTTCCCGATGCCTACCCTTGTCGGCCCTTCGAGGGGGAAGGGACTCGAAGATGCACCGTTGAGCTTCAGTCGAGGTTATGCCTCGGCGACGACCGGGTTGCTGAGGACGCCTATTCCTTCGATCTCGATTTCGACCGTGTCGCCTGGGTGGAGGTTGCCCGGCTCGCCCGGGGTGCCGGTCATTATGACGTCGCCCGCCTCGAGGGTCATCATCTTGGTGACGAACTCGATGATGGTGGGCACGTCGTAGAGCAGGTCGGAGGTGTTGCTCTCCTGCTCGACTTTGCCGTTGACGCGGGCCACGAGGTCGAGGTTGCCCGGGTCGAGATCGGTGACGATGAAGGGGCCAATCGGGCTGAAGGTGTCGGACGACTTGGCGCGCCACCATTGCAGGTCGCCCCGCTGCCACTGTCGGGCGCTGACATCGTTGCCACAGGTCAGGCCCAGGATGACGTTCATGGCGTCATCCCTGCTGACGCGCTTGCAGCGCTTGGCGATGACAAGGGACAGTTCGCCCTCCTCCTGAATAGTGATGTTCTCCTCGAGGGCCTCGCGGGGGAT
Source organism: uncultured Dehalococcoidia bacterium (assembly GCA_951812395.1). Classification (GTDB taxonomy): domain Bacteria; phylum Chloroflexota; class Dehalococcoidia; order Lucifugimonadales; family CATOSD01; genus CATOSD01. The sequence goes on along the minus strand of CATOSD010000002.1, from coordinate 385,553 downwards.
GACGATGTCCTGGCCGGGGTCGGCGAGCGAGCTTGTTGTCTTGAGGAAAGGCTCGGGCACCGCGGGAGGCGTCCTGTCTCCCAGGTGGCTCTTGTAGTTGAGTCCGATGGCGACTATCTTGCCCGGCACCACCGGCGCCAGCAGCCGGACCTCCGACAGCGTGTGCGTGTGGTCGGTAACCTCGTAGTCCTCCAGGGGGGACGCGGTAAGCTGCTTAACGACGTCGCCTTCCACCACGCCGTAGGCGATCTCGCCGTGCGCCTCGTACCTCGCAAACTTGGTCATAGGTGCCTCCTCCGGTGTGTTGCCGCCGGGTGACGGCAGTCTCTTGGGTATCGGAATGAACCGCGCGACTAACTATATCCGAACGCAGGCAACGGCGCAAAGCTGGGCAATGCAAGGGCGGGCGTTTCTCACCCCCATCCTAACCTTCCCCCTGCGAGGGGGAAGGGACAGTTCGGAAGGCTTTCTCATAACACCTACCCCTGTCAGCCCTGCGACGGGGAAGGGACAATTTGGAAGGCTTTCTCATAACACCTACCCCTGTCAGCCCTGCGACGGGGAAGGGACAATTTGGAAGGCTTTCTCATAACACCTACCCCTGTCAGCCCTGCGACGGGGAAGGGATTGTCAGCCGCACCGCCGCTTGTGATTTGCGGCCCAAAGGGCTATATTCGCGTGACAGATCGGTCGCGGGACAGGGCGTTTTGGCGTCCCCTCCCACGCCCTGAAAGCCAAGAATCGGCACGGGCCGGCAGGAGGTGAACGCCGCATGGTAACTCCAAACACCGACAAGCACGCATGGTGGATAAAGGATAGCTACAGCAGGGAGGAGATCGACCAGCTCGTCCAGTGGGGGCTGGACCACTTCTGGACGCAGAACCACCAGATGGCGGACCTGGTCGCGCCGGGCGGCTACAACATCATGGCCCGGGGGGAGGGCTGCTACGTCTACGACATCGAGGGGAACCGGTATATCGACGCCATGGCGGGGCTGTTCCTGAAGAATATCGGGCACGGCCACCCGGAGGTGGCCGCCGCGGTCGCCGAGCAGATGACCACGCTCGCCTACAGCAATTCCGGCGCGTACAGCAGCATACCGGGGGTTCTGCTGTCGCGTAAGTTAGCGGAGCTTGCGCCGGGGGACATGACGAGGTCGTTCTTCTGCGGCGGCGGCTCCGAGGCCGTGGAGATCGCTCTGAAGATGGCGCGGCAGTACCAGTACATTTCGGGCAGGCCGCAGAAGACCAAGGTTATCTCCCGACGGGGCCAGTACCACGGCTCCACCAGGGGGGCGATGAGCGTGGGATCGGCGGGCAGGCGGAGCCCGGGACTGTTCGAGGCCATGACGCCGCCGGGCAACATCCAGGTCGACCCGCCCTTCTGCTACCGCTGCCCGTGGGGCTATAAGGATCGCGACAGTGGAAACTGCTGTATGCAGAGTCCGAGGTCGCTGGAGAACATCATCAAGGGCGAGGGCGCGGACAGCGTGGCCGCCTTCATCGCGACGCCCATTCCCAGCGGAGCGCAGATTCCGGCCGAGGAGTACTGGCCGGAGGTGCGCGAGATCTGCGACCGGCACGACGTGGTGTTGATAGCCGACGAGATCATCTGCGGATTCGGAAGGCTGGGGAGTTGGTTCGGAATGCAGCGGTTCGGCGTCCAGGCCGACATCATGACCGTGGCCAAGGCGCTTACGGGCGGCGAGCTGCCGATAGGCGGCGTGGTGGCATCCAAGAGGGTCGCCGACGCCTTCGACAACGCGGAAGGCGCCAACTCCGCCTTCCAGCACGGGGTGACCTACGGCGGCCACCCGGCCGTCATGACCGCGGCGCTCAAGAATCTGGAGATACTGGAGCGCGACAACCTCGTCCAAAACTCATACGACATGGGCAACTACCTGTACGAGCGCGCAATGTCGGTGTTGCAGGAGAACCACCCGTCGGTCGGATTCGTGGGCGGCGGTATGGGGCTGCTGATGTCCATCGAAATGGTGAAGAACCGCAGGACCAAGGAGACGTATCCGGGTGGTCCGCAGGGCGAGTACGCGAAGACGTTCACGGAGAAGCTGCGAAACAGCGGACTTGCGACGCGCGCCGGCGACTCCATCGTCTTGTCGCCGCCGCTCACGATCACTAAGGAAATCGTGGACGACATCATCGACATTCTGGACAAGTCCATGGGCGAGATGGAGCGCGAGTTCCCGGTGGACGACGCTTAGGCCGGTTCAGTAGCGGGGCTCCGGTGGGGGTGGGTGTCGAAGGCGACCTCACCCCCATCCCCGTATCAAGTACGGGGCGGACACCGACCCCGTGTCGAGCGCGGGGCAGGCTCTTCCCCCTTGACGGGGGAAGGGACCAGCGCTTGTTGGTCTACCTGCCGCGAATGCGGTCCCACCAGCCGGCGTCGTCTTCTTCTTCGACGGCACGGCCGCGCCATCGCTTCTCGGCGCGGTTGCCGGGCCGCATGAAGAACATGGCGTAAGCGACTATGAACAGCAGCAGGCCGACCAGTCCCATAGCTGGGCCGGCGCGAAGCACGAGGGCCAGCAGCAGCACGACCACAGCCGCGATCATCACACGGCCGGGCGTGATGGCCCAGGTGCGGCCGCCCACCGCCTTCCCTGCGTACACCAGGATTAGCTGCCAGAAGCTGGGCCTACGGCGTGGGGCAACGGCACGGCCCGGAGGCACACCCGCCTGTTCGAGAATCTCTTCTACTTCTTTTTTGTACTTCTCCGGCATCCTCCACCTCTCAATCCCGGCCCATGGTTCTTTGGGCCAGCGTACTTGCCCTAACTATACGCCAAAAGCGCCACTCCGTGAGGATGGTTCTCCGCCTGTCCGCGCCACCGGTCTGAAGAATGGGTAACGGGCCCGCGGCGGCGTTTGCATCAGGCAAATCCCGCATGGGGGGCATGACAAAATCCTATCCAACGCGAAAGCACTCTGTCAAGGGTCAGAGGCCGGGCCGCATCCCACCGCCTGCGTCCGCAGGGGCCGTGTCTGAGGAGCACGCGTTGACAACCCCCATGCCCGCCGGTAGCATCGGTGCGACCGGCTGAATCCACGCCAGAAAGGGCGTTCGTTGTCCCACTTCGACCTGTGTTGTTTCGCGTGCGGCGCTACGCACGCCTCAGACATGTACACGCTGGCCTGCGAGCGGTGCGGCGGACCGCTGGACGTGCGCTACGCGGCTGAGACCACGGGGGCGTCTGGTGGCGAGCCGCCGATGCCCTACCACGACCGTGCGGCAGCGGTGACGCTTGGCGAGGGGGGCACGCCGTGCGTGGAGCTGCGGGCGGTGGCAGGGATGTTGGGGATACGGCGAGTGTATGGCAAGGCGGAGTATCAGAATCCTACGGGATCGTTCAAGGACAGGGGCACCGCCGCGATGATGTCGGTGGCCGCGGAGCTGGGCGTGACCGCGGTGGTGGAGGACTCGTCGGGAAACGCGGGGGCGTCGGTGGCGGCCTACGCGGCGCGGGCGGGCATCGAGGCGCACGTGTTCGCGCCGGCGGATGCGCCCGCCGCCAAGCTAAGCCAGATCCGAGTGTTCGGCGCGCATACGCACCTGATCGAGGGGCCGCGACAGGCGGCGGAGGAAGCGGCGGTCGCATACTGCGAAGCGCGTGGAATGGTCTACGCCTCGCACAACCTCAGCGCGTACTTTCTGGAAGGCACCAAGACGTTCGCGTACGAGGCGGCGCGGCAACTGGCCGACGATTCGCCCCAGCACCTGGTGACGCCGGTGGGCAACGGGTCGCTGGCGACAGGGCCGTGGAAGGGGTACGTCGAACTGGCGGACGCGGGACTTATCAAGTACAGGCCGCGAGTCCACGCTGTGCAGGCGCGGGCGGTTATGCCCGTAGCCGCCGCCTACGAGGGGAGCGCGTGGTCTTCTGCCGATGCCAGGCGCACAATCGCGGGCGGCATATCAGTGGCGACGCCGCCGAGAAAGGCGCAGGTGCTTGACGTGCTTCGGCAGTCGGGCGGTGAGGCGCTGGCCGTGGACGACGGCGACATCGCGCGGTGGCAGCGTCTTCTCGCCAAGGAGGAAGGCATCTACGCCGAGCCGACCTCGGCAGCGGCGTTTGCCGGACTGCAGGAGCTCGTGGCGCGCGGAGTGGTGGGCGCGGGCGACTGCGTGCTGGTCGCCATCACGGGCAGCGGCCTGAAGGACACGCCGCCCGCCTAGCGCTTGGCGCGCTTCCTGTTGCTCTTCATGTTGGCCCTGGACTGCTCGTAGTGGCGGATGTAGTCCTGGGCCGGTGTGAGGGAAATGACCTCGCCTATCAGGTCGAGCGGCAGGTCGTCTACCCGCTTGAAGCGCACGCAAGACTTGCCCATGTTCAGCTTCTTTCCACGCGCGGCGAACTGTTCCTTGAACCACTTCTCGGTTACCTGGTCGCCGTAGACGTTCATCAGGTACAGCGACATGTAGTTCTTCTGATTGCCCAGGGAGGCGTAGGCCAGAGGGTGGCCGTTGTAGGTCTCTGGGTAGACCTCAAGGGGGATGGCCCACCCGATCATGCCGTAGAGCATCATCTCCCGGTAACCGTGCGGCAGGTTGTCGAGCACCACCTGGCGCACCGCCTGCATCGACTCCCGGCGGTCGTCGGGCATCTCGTCAAGGTAGTCCTGCACCGTTTGCGCTTCGCTCTTGACCATCTATCCCTCCTGGCATCATAGTGTATTGGCCCAGTGTAGGAAACGTGCCATGTCGGACGCAAGCGTGAGACTGCGCATTCGCGGGCTGTCCTCCATCACCGGGTTAGCATACAATCCGATCAGGTGCGTTGATGTGAGGCTGCGCGAGGCGTCCTGCCCACGCTTGGGCGCTCGCGAATCCCGCCGGAGCTGGTGGTTTGAGATACAGGACGCTCGGCAACACGGAACTCGAACTGTCGGATATTGGTTTCGGCCTGTGGACGCTTGCGTCCGGGGGCGGGCCGCTAGTGAGCGAGGAGGAGGCCGTCAGCCTGCTGGTCAGGGCGTTCGACCTGGGAGTTACTTTCTTCGACACGGCCGACACCTACGGCGACGGATACGGCGAGAGAGTGCTGTCGAGGGCGCTGAGGCGCCAGCGGCACGATATCATAGTCGCGACGAAAGTCGGCTATGACATGTACACCAAGGTCCTGGACCCCAATCCCAGGCCGCGCGAGCAGAACTTCAGCCCCCGTTACGTCCGCTACGCCTGCGAGCAGAGCCTGCGCAGGCTTAACTCCGACTACATAGACCTGTACCAGCTTCACAACCCCACTATGTACCAGCTGGAGGACGACGAGCTTTTCGACACGCTGGAAAACCTGGTGCGGGAGGGCAAGATAAGGTACTACGGCTTCGCTCCGGAGCCGGGCGTGCCTTGGGACGAGGAGGCAGAGGCGGCGATGCAGGAGCGGAGTGGAAGCGCGCTACAACTGGTGTACAACATGCTGGAGCAGCGGCCCGCACGCGACCTGTTCCCCGTCGCGGGTGAGACGAACACAGGGCTCATCGCCAGGGAGCCGCACGCACGGGGCGCGCTGGCAGCGACGCGCCCATCGCCGGACGCGGGGGAGGAACGTGAGGGCGACCTGGAGCACGGCGCGCCGATGCCCGGCGCGGGCGAGCTCGACGGGCTGGGTTTCCTGACTAGCAACCTCGACCTGACGATGGGCCAACTGGCTATCAGGTTCGTGCTGTCGGAGCCGCTGGTGGCATCGGCGCTGCCGAACGTCGCAGGCGCCGAGAGGCTCGAGGAGTTCGCCGCCGCGTCGGACGGCGAGGACATTCCGGAGGAATTCCTGGAGCGGCTGAGAGAGCTGTACGACGAGGGCGGCCTGCCGGACGCGCATGGGCCGCTGAGCGGGACGGCTGCCTGAGAGACGGCTCGCTCAGTCCCGGTCGGCGGGCCTGGTCGCGGAGTTTCGACACGAACGCCCGCCCTGCGACTCGCCGTTGGCCTGGTCGGGGCCTTGCGAGTACCGGCGGTCGCCGGGCCTGCCTCCGCCGCGGTTGCCGCGATTGCGTCTCCTGGGCAGCAGCCGCCTCATCTCGCCCTCTATCAGGCGGAAGTCCCTTTGCGGCAGCAGGTGCAGCACGTCGAAGAACGCCAGGGGCCAGTCCTCGGGAGCCCATCGCTTGACGTACTCCAGCCTTGGGCCGAGCACCAGCGCGTCGATAAAGTCCTTCTCTTTCAGAACGATATCGGGGCTCAACTCCACGTTGTAGCGGCGGTGCATCATGGAGCCGTTGGGCTTCCAGATGCCCCGGTTGTTCTCGAAGCAAGGGGACGTGACAGTGGCGGTGGCGACCCACTTGCGCAGGTCTTTCACGTAGAAGAGAAAGCGGTCGTTAGGCTGCATCCTTTCGGCGCGCCGGCGGTACCTGGGGCCGAAGGCGTACTCGCTGAAACCAATCTCCCTGGCGACCTCGTAGTTCTCCAGGGTCTCGACTATCATCCAGAAGTTCTTTCCCATTGGCGTGTACCCCGTCCGGGTGGAGCCTGCCCGCAGCGAGCGAGAGCCGCTCGCACGGGCAGGTTGGTATCACGGTCATTATACCACTAAATCAGGGGCGGCAAACTCAGCGCGCCTCGCGGAGCACGTTGTACAGGTGGAGGTACAGCTTGAAAGACTCCCTGGCGAACACGGCGGGGCTCGCGGGCCGAGTGGGATCGACGTGTTTGAAGAAAGAGAACTCGGTGTAGTAGAGGTCTCCGCGGGCGCGCATGGCATCCGCCATACGCCTCGACTCCTCGGAGGGCACCAGCGCGTCCTGGCGGTCGTGCATGATGAGGGTGCGCGCGCTGAGCCGGTCGATGCCTTTGCTTGGAGAAATGGCGGCAAGTTCCGCCAGCGCCCGTTCCGGGAGTTGCGCCAGCAGCACTTCGGCCTCCTCGAGGGTGGGCTCCGAGAGCAGGGCGTACACCGCCCGAGCCTCAGGCGAGAGCGCTTCCTCCTTCACGGTCGCTTCGGTTGACCCGCCCTCGAACCTGGTCGAGAGCAGCGCCCTCTCGATGGGATCCGGCACCGATTCGACAAGGTGCGAAGTCACCACCTCGACGCTCAGGATGTCGGGCTCCCACGCTTCGGAGTCGTCGCCGTAGAAGCGGCTCTCAGCCACCACGGACTTCACCAGGTCTCTCGCGTCGTAGTAGCCGCCGAAGAAGTTCACAAACTGCACGTCGTCGCGAACACGCTCGTCCTGGGCCGCGACCGCGGCCAGAGACGCACCGACGCAGAAACCTCCCATGCCCAGTCTGTTGGAGTCGACTTCTTCGAGGGATTGCATGTGGAGGAACGCCGCCACCAGGTTTTCCACTTCCTCCACGTGAACCCGCTTCTGGGTCATCCTGTCCGACCAGGGGATCATCACAACAAGTCCGGCTCGCGCGAGCCCCTCGGCCAGGTTCACGACGCGCTCGTCGTCCTTGCCTGCCGGGTTGACGCCAAGGAAGAGCAGCACCGCGCCGTGCCTGCCTCCGCCGGCGGGAATGTACAGGTCAGCGTTCTCCTTGCTGTTGCCGCTGGTGTAGACCACAGGTCGCCGCGTTGGTTCGCCGACGAACCACTGCTGCGGCTTGACGGGAATCGCGGGGAGAAGCTGCGGAACAAGGAGTAGCGTGTGGGACGCGGTGCGCACCTGGGGTGTGGCGGCGAGCGCGACGACGAGCGTGACGAACCAGCCCAGCGCGATGAGCTTCAGCAGGCGGGAGCGGCGAGGCAGCATGCCGTCGGTCTCCTTTCGGGCGGAGCGGTCGCACCATCTGTGGGGGAGCAGCGGCATACGGCCGCGTCAGCCCACGCGTTACGCGGCGTAACCGCGTCCGGCCGGTTTTGACAGGTCTCAGAAGTCGGTGTTAACCTAGCTCCATTCACTATACTACAGCTTTTCGATGCTTTGTCCGCAACCGGGGGCGGGCGAGGGAAGTGTCGCTGCTGCGCCGGTGATCGATGGTGTGACATGGCCGTGGTCAAGACACTTGGGCGTTTGGTGGGCGGGGCGTTGCTCGCCACCGGCGGCTGGAGGCTGGGAGAGTACATAAGCGCCACCTGGGGGCCGGAGTACTACGTTCACTGGGTGTTCGGCCTGACCGTCTTCGGCGGGTTGGTGGGCATCGCGGCCACGCCATACGTGGGCAGCAGGCTGGCGGGCGTGTTGGCTTCCCAGGCCGAGGGCGTGCCAACCTCTCGGCTGTTCTCCGGCGTGGCCGGTGTGGCGATCGGGCTGCTGCTTGCGCTGTTGCTGGCCATACCGCTGGCACGGCTTCCAGGCTGGTTCGGCATAGCGCTGCCCGCCGCTCTCTCGATGCTGTTCGCCTACCTCGGCGGTGCCTTCATGCTTTCGCCAAGGCGCGACCTTTTCCAGGGCTTCTTTGCCCAAGGTTCCACCGGAGTCTCGATCAACGGCAGCTTACCCGCTTCCCCGAAGATACTTCTCGACACAAGCGCGATTATCGACGGCCGCATAGCCGACATAAGTCACACGGGGTTCGTTCTGGGCTGTCTTGTGGTGCCAAACTTCGTGCTTGACGAGCTCCAGCGGGTTGCCGACTCCAGCGACGGGATGCGCCGCAACCGGGGCAGGCGCGGGTTGGAGGTGCTCAACAGGCTTCGGGACGGCGGCGGCGTCGAGATCGAGATCATTGACGTTGGGGAGGATGACGGCCAGCAGGTCGACAGCCGCCTGGTGGAATTGGCCAAGAGCCTCAGTGCCTCGATCATTACCACGGACTTCAACCTCAACCGCGTGGCGCAGTTCCAGGGAGTGGCGGTGCTCAACATCAACGAGCTCGCCACCTCACTGCGGCCCGCGCTCCTGCCGGGCGAGACCTCCACCGTCACGGTCTTGCAGGACGGTCGGGAAGCGGGCCAGGGCGTGGGATTCCTGGACGACGGCACCATGATGGTTGTTGAGGGCGGCGCGGAGTACAAGGGCAGCAACCTGGACGTGGTGATAACGCGCGTGCTCCAGACGTCGTCCGGTTGTATCGTGTTCGCAAGACCGCGGAGAGCCTGAAGGTGGTCCCTGGCGGCCCGAACGAATGTGGCATCAGCGTTCCGACAGCGTCGGCCATCGTGGTCGCGGCGGGGAGCGGGGTCCGCATGGGCGGGGGGGACAAGATATTCGACCCGCTTCCTGGCGCCCGGGAGAAGCCGGCTCTGGCGTTCAGCGTCGAGGTGCTGGAGGGCAGCCCCCACGTGGACGCGATTGTGCTGGTAGTCTCTGCCGACAGGGTGTCGCGGTGCAAAACTCTGGCGGGAGAGCGCGGCTGGAGCAAAGTCGCCGCCGTGTGGCCCGGCGGCGACCGGCGGCAGGACTCAGTGGCCGCCGGACTGAGCCGGCTGCCGGACGCCGAGTGGGTTGTCGTCCACGACGGCGCGCGCCCTTTCCTCACCGCTGAGTTGCTTGTGCGCGGCCTGCGCGCGGCGCGGCAAACGGGGGCCGCCGCCGCCGTCGTGCCGGTCACGGACACCATCAAGAGCGTGGACCCAGACGGCTTTTCGGCAGGCACTCTCGACAGGGAGAGCCTGCGCAGCGTACAGACTCCACAAGTGTTCCGACGCGATCTGCTCGTCGAGGCCCACGCCCACGCGGATGGCATCTTCACGGATGACGCCGCTATGGTGGAGGGCGTGGGCGGCAGAGTGCGCCTTTTCGACGGCACGCGAGACAACATCAAGCTCACCACGCCTGAGGACTACGCGGTGGCCGGAGCGATTCTGGCCCGACGGGTGGCGACGGCCGGCGGCGCATGAAGACGCGCACCGGCATAGGCTTTGACGCCCACCCACTGGCGGAGGGGCGAAGGCTGGTGCTCGGTGGAGTGCACGTTCCCTGCCACCTGGGACTGGACGGCCACAGCGACGGCGACGTGCTCTCCCATGCCGTCATAGATGCCATGCTGGGCGCGGCGGGACTGGGGGACATTGGCGACCACTTCCCGCCCGGCGACCCGGAATACAGGGGAATCGAGAGCCTGGAATTGGTGGCCCGCACCGTCGCCATCCTGGCCGCGAGGCGTTGGCGCGCCAGCTATGTAGATGCTACAATTGTGGCCCAACGTCCCAAGCTCAAACCCCATCTCGGCAGGATGAGCGCGAGGCTCGCCTCGGCGCTCGGGGTGTCCTGCGAGGATGTGAACGTCAAAGCCACGACCACCGACGGGCTGGGGTTCGCGGGCCGATCGGAGGGAATCGCCGGCCTCGCCGTGGCCACCGTCGAAAAGATAGTATGAGACTGTACAACACCCTGTCCGGCACCAGGGAAGAGTTCGCAACCGTAGACGGCAAAGTTAGAATGTACGTCTGCGGCATCACGCCATACTCGGCCTCGCATCTCGGCCACGCCATGTCGTCCGTCGCGTTCGACATGGTAAGGCGGTACCTCGAATTCAAGGGGTTCGAGGTGCTCCACGTCCAGAACTTCACCGACGTCGACGACAAGATGATAAAGGCTGCCGCCGAGAACGGCACTTCAATGAGCGAGCTTGCCGAGGCCAACATAGAAGCATACCTCGACGAGATGGACGCGCTGGGCGTGCTCCGTGCGCACAACTATCCGCGTGCCACAGGCGAGATAGACAAGATCATCGAGATGATCCAGGGACTCGAAGGGAAGGACTGCGCCTACGCCGTGGGGGGTGACGTCTACTTTCGGGTGAGTTCCATCGAAAACTACGGCAAACTGAGCCGCAGGAGCTTGGACAGCCTGATGGCCGGAGCGAGGGTCGAGATCGACGAGTCCAAAGAGGATGTGATGGACTTCGCGCTCTGGAAGTCGCAGAAGCCGGGTGAGCCTTTCTGGGATAGCCCGTGGGGTCCAGGCAGGCCCGGCTGGCACATCGAGTGCAGCGCCATGTCGCTGGAGTACCTTGGAGAACGCGTCGACATCCACGGCGGCGGCCAGGACCTGGTCTTCCCGCATCACGAGAACGAGATCGCGCAATCGGAGTCCTTCACCGAGCGCGAGCCATTCGCCCGGTTCTGGCTGCACAACGGGCTGCTGCGGCTCGGCGAAGACAAGATGAGCAAGTCTCAGGGCAACATCATCTCGATACGAGAGGCGCTGGGCAAGTACAGCGGTGAGGCGCTACGGCTGTTCATTCTCAGCTCGCACTACCGCAGTCCGTTGGTGTACAACGACGGCGCCGTGGAGGCCCAGGAGCGCGCGCTGGAGAGGCTGCGCAACGCGATTGCTCTGGAAGGAGACGCGTCAGCAGACCGCTCGGCCGTCGACGGCGCCCCCTTCCGAGAGCGTTTCGTCGAGGCCATGGACGACGACCTGAACACGCCCCGGGCGCTTGCCGCCCTGTTCGACCTGGCAAGGTCGATCAACCGCGGCCACGAGGATGGCGCGGACATATCCAACGCGCAATCCGAGCTGCGTGAGCTCGCGAGTCTTCTTGGCCTGACGCTGACTACCCCGGAACGAAGCGGGGACGCGGATGTCGGGCGGTACGTCGAGTTGCTTATAGAGGTCCGCTCTTCTCTTCGGGAGGCCAGGCAGTACGCTCTCGCGGACAGGATCAGGGACGGACTCGCCGAGCTGGGGGTGACGCTCGAAGACAAGCCGCAGGGCACCGCCTGGCGCGCCGGCCGACCGTAGCCGGCACGCGGTTGAAGACACCCCGTTGAACACCGGCCTGATTCGGGACCTGACCGGCCTGCTTGGCGCCGGCAACGTCTCCACGGACCAGAAGCACCTCAATGACTACGCCGGCGACGCCCTTGGCGACTACCGAGCGTTCGGCGCGGTGCACCGGTTGGACGCCCGACCCGCGGCGATCGCCTGGCCCACCTCCACCAATGACGTATCGCGAGTGCTCAAGCTTGCCAACCGCCTGGACGTGCCAGTGGCGCCATACGGCGGCGGCACGGGGGTTATGGGCGCCGCGGTTTCGAGCGACGGCTGCATCGTGCTGAACCTCCAACGCATGGACCGCGTCTGCCGCGTGAGCCGACGTGACATGACCATCCGGGCGCAGGCGGGCGTCGTGCTGGACACTGCCGCGAAGGCACTGCGTTCCGAGGGTCTGCTGCTGGGCCACGACCCCTGGAGCCGTCCAATAGCCACGGTGGGCGGCGCACTCTCCACGAACGGCGTGGGGTATACCGCCGCAAAGTACGGACCAATGGGTGACCAGGCGCTGGGGTTGGAGGCGGTGCTCCCCGACGGCGAGATCGTGCGCACCAGAGACGTGCCTAAGCGCTCTTACGGGCCTTCGCTTGCCCACCTGCTCATCGGCACCGAGGGCACGCTGGGCGTCATCACCGAGGCGACGCTGCGGGCCTTCCCCCAGCCCGAACGGCGCATACTTCGGGCCATTGAGTTCTCCGACTTCGAGGCCGGATTCGAGGCAGTAGTGACGATGTACGCCGAGGGCGTCCAGCCGACCATGCTGGATTACGGCGAGGAGCTTTGGCGCGACGGCGAGTCCGTGGAGTCCGATGCCACCGTGTATCTCGCGTTCGAGGGTTTCGCAGAGGAAGCCGAGGCGCACGACGGCAGGGCCGTGAAGATTTGCGAGTCGATGGGCGGTCACCCTTCCGGCGAGGGTGAGGCCGAAAACTTCTGGCGCACACGCCACGCGCCAGGCGAACGCTACCTGCGGCAGGTGCTGCAGAGCGGCGACGTGGCCGGCGCTCGACGTGCGCGCAGCGAGTATCGCATGGAGTACCTGCACGTCGCGCTGCCCGTATCCAGGGTGCTCGAGTACCGCCGCCGCTGCCAGGAGCTGTTGCGCGAAAGGCGGGCCATAGTGAGGGAGTGGTCGCTGTGGGCGCGCCCGGAGATGCTGTCGTTCCTGTTCCTGGAAGAGGACGATGGCGGCGGGCAGACCTCCAGCGACATGGGTGAAGTCGTTGACAGGACGTTGACTCTCGCACAGGATATGGGCGGCACGATGGAGTACTGCCACGGCGTGGGCGTGAAGCTCGCCCACCTGATGGAGCGGGAGTTGGGCGCCGGCATGAGCGCCGTACGCAGGATCAAGCGGGCGCTAGACCCCAACAACATTCTGAATCCAGGCAAGCAGCTTGGCTAGAAGCGGGCATCGCGGGAGGTCGACATATGCTGGTTAGCACCACTGAGACGATCGAAGGTAAGCGCATAGTCAGCGTGGTGGGCATGGTGCGCGGGAACACGGTGCGGGCCCGCGCGATTGGCCGCGACATCATGGCGGGGCTGCGCAGCATCGCGGGCGGCGAGATACCGGAGTACACGAACCTGATGTCGCAGGCGAGGGACGAGGCGGTTGAGCGGATGAGCAGGACGGCGGAGCAGATGGGCGCGAACGCGATAGTCGGGGCGCGATTTACGACCTCCGGCATAATGAACGGGGCTTCGGAGATACTGGCGTATGGGACGGCTGTGGTGGTGGAGTAGCAGGGGCACGAGCCTGCTCAGGATTGGAGGCGTTCCAAACTGTTTACCAGTTCGCCGACCCTAACGAGCCCACTCCTTACCATCCTTCGAGGCATCCAGCCTTCGTAGAAGTTGATGTGAAGCGCGCTCGCGAAGTGGAACAGTTCCTGTATCTGCTCCTCTCCAGACTTCTCCGCCAGCCTGTCAATGGCTTGGTAGAGTTCGACGTGGGACTTGTGGCGCCAGTCGCGGGCCTCGGCGGCGGCCTTGACCATCTGTGCGGCGGCGCCCCAGCCTTTTTCGGACGCCTGGACCAGATCTCCCTCGTGAAAGTACTTCCAGGCCTTGTCCATGAAATCATGGCTGGTTGCGTTGTGGTGCTGGATGCGTTCTGCAAATGCCATCGACTCTCGTTGGGGGGCCTTTCAGCTTAAGGGATTCCTTCAAGGTCACAGGCTATTGTAGCACAGCACGTCAACAATGCACCCGCACTCTTGCGCCGACGCCCTCGCTGAACTGTCGGGCGGCGCTGCCGTTACGGACCGCAATCTCCACTGTGCCGTGGCTTCCAATTATGGCGAGCGCGCCGGCGGCCTCTTCGTAAGAGCGGCTGAGGCCCTGGATGCGCAGACCTTCAATCTCTACAACTGCCCTACCCGCCCCGTCTTCTTCGAGCGCGATGTTGGTGATGAGATTGCCAAAGCTGTCCACGTGGACCACGCGGCCCTCGATTTCGCCATTGCTTTCGACAGGTGGCGGCACGTTCAGCCAGATTACGTCGGCCACCGGCGGTCCGAACTCCTCGGGCGGCACTCCCGCAGACAGGTACGCCGCGGCGGGGGCGAACACGTCCCGTCCGTGGAAGGTGTGGCTGACATCGGACAGGCGGTAGCGGGGATTGGCCAGCTCGAAGGCGCGGCAGCCGGGGGGCAATGGTGCGCGAATCGGCGACAGCCACTCCGCGCGCTGATCGTGGGCCGAGCCGTATCGCGACAGCGCGTGCGTGAGGAGACCGTTGTCGGGGGCGACGTAGGCGGCGTCGGGCGTGACGACCAGCAGGGATTTGCGCCTGCCGCCCACGCCGGGATCCACGACGGCAAGGTGCACGGCGCCGGCGGGGAAATGGCGAGCCGCCTCGGCCAGCACGAACGCGCCGTGGGCCACATCTTGCGGCGGCGCCTCGTGAGTCACGTCCACCAGAACTAGGCGGGGTTCGATGCCGAGCATGACGCCTTTCATCGCGGCGACGTAACCGTCCGCGGCGCCGAAGTCGGTTGTGAGCGTCGCTACCGGGGGAGCCGTTCGGCCGGCTTCGGCCACCTCACGTTATCCCCAACAGATTCAGAATCCTTGGGCTTGCGCTCACGATGGAGACGAGGATGAACACGACGATCAGGCCGATGGTGAACTGGAAGAGGGTGCGCTCGATTCCGCGGCGCGTACGGAACGACCCCTCGGCGGAGCCGAAGAGGCCGGTTCCCTGCCCGCGCACCTGCACGAGGATAACCACGGTCAGCAGTATCGATAGCAGTATCTGGATGATGTTGAGCGCCGTCATTTAGCCTCTCGCCTCGCCGTTAGGAATTGTCATTGTAAAGCTCTATTATACTGCCCGCCAGGTTCGCAGAGTCGTGACCCACCGGATGCGCTGTGTCGATCACGTCGCGGAACACTATCTTCGCATGGCGCACGGTTCGTCCGTCGCTGACCACGGGGTCGCCCAGAAAGCGGTCGCCGAAGTCGATGGGCCTGCTGTTGGCAATGACGTAGTCGACTATGGCGTCGAAGGTGTGCGACTGGATGGCCTCCAGGTGGTCCTCAACGCGGTAGCCGTCGGTCTCTCCCTTCTGGGTCGCCACGTTGCAGACGTATATCTTGATGGCGTCGGACATTCTCAGCGCCTCGGCAATGCCGCCCACCAGCAAGTTTGGCAGCACGCTGGTATACAGGCTGCCGGGGCCCAGGACCACGACGTCGCTATCGCGAATCGCGTTCACGGCGTTGAGTGAGGCCCGCGCATCAGCCGGCTCGATCATAAGCCGCTTAACCGCTCCTCCGCTCTCACCTATCTGCGACTCGCCGTGGACCACGGCGCCGTCCTTCAGTTCCGCAGACAGCGTGAGGCTTGCCGCGGTAGACGGCATGATGTCGCCGCGAACGGCCAGCACTTTGCTGGAGTAGCTGAGCGCCTCTTCGAAGTTCTGGGTGATGTCGGTCATGGCGACGATGAACAGATTGCCGAAACTGTGGCCTCGGAGGCCGTTGCCCCTGTCGAACCTGTACTGGAACAGTTCCCTCACGAGCGGCTCGGAGTCCGAGAGTGCGACAAGGCAGTTGCGAAAATCGCCCGGTGGCGGAACTCCCAACTCCTCTCGCAGACGACCCGAGCTGCCGCCGTTGTCTCCAACCGACACGATGGCAGTGAGGTTGTCGGAATGAGCCTTCATGCCCCTTAGCAGCCGCGACAGGCCGGTGCCGCCACCGATGACGACCACGCGCGGACCCTTTTCCCGCGAGCGGCGGGTGTAGATGGTGTCGGCGATGCCGTCGATGGTCTTCGACGCGAGGATGAGCGGGCCGACGGAGCGGTAGAGGCCGTACACGGAGAGGGCGATGACCACGACACCCAGCGCGAGCATGAACACGCCCTCGAAGTACGACGGCAGAAAGTCGGGGAAGCCGAGGGAGAAGAGCTTGCGCATGAGGAACGCAAGCCCGATTGAGCAGAGAGAGATGCCGGCGGCGCCGAGCAGCAGCCAGCGCTTGACGCCCAGGCCCGGGTATAGCAGCTTGAGCAGCGCGCGGCGCTGGGTAGGTGGCCAGGCGGCTGCGCCGGCTGACGCGGGGCGGGTATCGAACGGGGCTACGTCGCCGGCGCCGCTCATACACTCTCGCGCTTCAGCGTGTCGAGCCGGCGGCTTAGCTCGTCCGACGCCAGCTTGGGATTGGCCTTGCCCTTCGTGATGCGCATGACCTGGCCGACCAGATAGCGCATGACCGTTTCCTTGCCGTCGAGGTACTCCTCCACCGGCTTGGGGTTTGCGCTGATGGCTTCGGCGACCGCAAGCCCAATGGCGTCGGTGTCGCTGATCTGGGTGGCGCCGGACTCCTCGGCGATCCGCTTTGGCGACGCGCCTGTGGAGTACATCTGCTGGAAAACGTCCTTCGCCATGGTGGACGAGAGGACGCCGGAGTCCACCAGTCCCACCAGGTCGGCGATTTGCGCGGGACGTACTTTCACGTCGTCCAGGGAGTCGCCGGAGAGGTTCATCAGCCTTAGCAACTCGCCCAGAATCCAGTTGGCCACCGGCTTGGCGAGATCCACGCGGGTCGGCGCCCCCAGGGCGGCCTCGAAGTAGTCGGCCATCTCCCTTGACGCCGTCAGCAGTCCTGCGTCGTATGCGGAGAGAGCGTACTGCTCCATGAAGCGACGCTCGCGCAGGTGGGGAAGCTCGGGCAGCCGCTCACGGACGTTCTCGACCCAGGCAGGGTCGATCTGCAGCGGGGGCAGGTCCGGCTCGGGGAAGTAGCGATAGTCGGAGGCGTACTCCTTGCTGCGCTGCGAAAGCGTCTCTTCTCTTTCATCGCTCCAGCCGCGGGTCTCCTGCTCAATACGGCCGCCGCGCGCGAGAACGGAAGCCTGCCGCTCCGCCTCGAACTCCAAGGCGCGGTAGACCGACCGGAAGCTGTTCATGTTTTTTACTTCGACCTTGGAGCCAAGCTCGGAATCACCTCGGGGCCGTATGCTTATGTTGGCGTCGCAGCGGAAGCTACCCTCCTCCATGTTTGCGCTGCTAACGCCAATGTAGCGAAGGATCGAGTGCAGCCGCGTCAGGTATGCCCTGGCCTCGTCGGCGGAGCGCATGTCCGGCTCGCTCACAACTTCCATGAGCGGAACACCGGCGCGGTTCACGTCCAGCAGGCTGTAGCCCTCTCCGAAAGGCTCGCTGCGGTGCATGAGTTTGGCGACGTCCTCCTCCAGGTGCACGCGGGTGATCCCGACACACTTGTCCTGGCCGTCCACGCCGATTTCCAGGCCACCGTCGAGAGCGATCGGCATGTCGTATTGGGATATCTGGTAGCCCTTCATCAGGTCGGGATAGGGGTAGTTCTTGCGGTCGAACTTGGTGTGCGGCGAAATCCGGCACCCCAGCGCCAGACCCGTGCGCACAACCAGCTCCACCGCGCGCCGGTTGATGACCGGCAGCACGCCGGGCATACCCAGGCATACGGGGCAGACTACGGTGTTGGGCGCCGCTTCCTGGTAGCCGGCGCTACAGGAGCAGAACATCTTGCTCCTGGTAAGCAATTGGGCGTGAACTTCCAACCCTATTACGATTTCGTAGTCCATGGCAGGTGGGGAGCTTCTCTCCGAAGTGGCGGGAGCGACGGAATATGTGAGCCAAAGTATAGCCCAGGCGGTCGCTCAAAGGCAATTGGACGCGGGCGCGGATGAGCCTGTTTCAGGTTACCAGGCGCCCCCTACACTGTCGTTTCCGCGAAAGCGGGAAGACGAAATTTGCTCCTTTCTGCGACATTCCGTTGTGTTCGTTGCTGGGAGTGCCGGCGGTCCAGCGCAATTCTGTAACGGTGGCGCGGGCAATTCCGGGCACATGTGTCGCGCCGCGTGGCAGGGTAGGACAGATGTGGGATCGGTGGTCAATGGCCGGTGGCCGGTGGCCGGTGGCCAACATTCGACGCCCATACTGAAGCCTGGGTCGTAATCCCAATTGGGGTTAGCGATTCTGGGCCGCGGGGTCGGTCCCTCGCGTGGGAGATAGTAGCACATATATGCGTATATGGCAATGGGGGTGACGAAATTGCCGGGATTGGGCCAGAAAGGTGGAGAGAAACTGCGCAGACGTGGGGACGTGGTTGGGCGCGTGTAGGACGTATGGGTGGCAGGGCCAGAGCACGCGCGGCGCAGGAGAGTGACGGTTTTTTCGGGGTGCTGGGGAGCGAAAGGGTCGGGTTTGGGCGAGGGGGAGCGGCCGTGCGTACGTTGGGACGTCAGCAGGGGGACATTGGCTCGACAACGTCAAGGCGATGGCAGTAAGTTCAGAGTTGGGGGCCGGGGCAGGCTGATCGCGAGGGAGATGGTTTTGGGCGCACTTAGTAGTCTGAAACAGGCTGCAACCGCGCAAGCGCTCAAGATGCGTCCTCCTCGGGCCAAGCGCCGGGGCCGACGAGGGGAACGAACCGGCAGGCCCCGAGCGAGGAGACGGCCAGACTGCCGGACGACTTGACGACCCTCATCAGCTCTTGCGAGTGCATAGTTCCGACGGGCGCGACCAGTCTGCCGCCATCGGCCAACTGCGCGAGCAGCTCGTTTGGAATCTTGGGAGCGCCGGCCGCGACGACGATGACGTCGAACGGCGCGCCTTCGGGCCAGCCGAGAGCGCTCCCCGCCAAGCGTACCTCCACGTTAGGATACCGGAGCGAACGCAGGCGGTGCTCGGCGCTCCGCGCCAGAAGCTCTAAGCGCTCTACGCTCACGACGCTGGCCGCGAGCCTGGACAGCACCGCGGCCTGGTAGCCGCTGCCGGCCCCGACTTCGAGCACGCGGTCGGTAGGGAGGACGCGGGCGGCGCTGAGCATGAGGGCGACGACGTAGGGTTGGGAGATGCTCTGACCGTGGCCGATGGGGAGCGCCACGTCCTCGTAGGCGAGGTGCGCGGCCTCCTCGGGCACGAAGAGCTCCCTGGGGACGCTGTCCATCGCGCGGAGTACTCGCCTGTCATCAATTTCGGACGCCAGCCGTTCGAAGAGGCGGCGCTTAGCAGTTTCCAAGATCGTGCTCCTACAGTACTGTTTGGACGCCCGGGGTTAACGGCCAGTGCGGGCCAGTCCCCGCGGCGGCCAGACTCTGCACCAGACCTTGCCCACGATAACTGAGCGGCGCACAGGACCGAAATGGCGACTGTCGGTTCCCCTGGCGCGGTTGTCGCTCAGCACGAAGTACTCGTCGTCTTCGAGCGTCCAATCGCGGCGCTCGAGGCCCAGCGAGGCGGGCAACCCGTCGAGGTACGGCTCCGGCAGGTGGGCGCCGTCGACGTAGAGGGAGCCGTCGGCGAGGCCCACCGACTCGCCAGGCAGACCGACCACGCGCTTGAGATCGCGCGCCTCGGGTTCGCGGGGGTTGCGGAGGACGACGACGTCGCCTCTTGCGGGTGCGCCGCGACCGAGGGGGCGGACCAACAGCAGGTCGCCCGAACGGTATGAAGGCTCCATGCTCCGGCCGCGGATGAGGTAGAGTGCAATCAGGGAACGCTCCCTTTCCGTGCTCGCCGGAAGCCGGTTTGGTGAGGCCGCGCCGTCGTCCGGATACCGTATTGTCAGCCTGCGCGGAGGTGACGGCGAAGTTCGCAGGACTTGCGAGACGCGGGCTGTTCCTGTATCTTCATAGTTGTAATCATAATCAGGAAAGGAAGGATACTGACATGAAAATTGCGTCGGCTCTCAAGCGCTTTTCCCCGGTGCGCACGGCGCGCGCACACTGTGACGTACCTTGTGG
Organism: uncultured Dehalococcoidia bacterium; assembly: GCA_951812395.1. GTDB lineage: Bacteria > Chloroflexota > Dehalococcoidia > Lucifugimonadales > CATOSD01 > CATOSD01. The sequence goes on along the minus strand of CATOSD010000002.1, from coordinate 365,687 downwards.
CATCTACGACCCCATTTCGGCCAAGATCGCGGCCCAGACCGTGCTTAAGATGGTGGTTAGAATCGAGTCGCTGAGCGGCGACGACGTTGCCGCCCACAACTCCTTTTCCCGCTACATTGCGGTGAAGGAGGAGCACGCCGACCTGTGCAAGCGTGAGCTGAACATCCTCGGCAACGACTACTTCAAGCCGAATCACGTCGCGGAGTACCCGGACCTGCCCGCTAAGTTCATGGCCGCCACTGGCCTGTGCTCGCAGAACAAGCAGAACGTGGACAAGGCCGCCGCGGAGGCGCTGGTGGCGGCAGTCGACGAGATCGCGGGCATCTACTGGGCGACCAAGGGCGTTGAGTACAGCGACCCGGTGGCCGAGGTGCGGTTCGGCGCGTAACCCCTGAGAACGCCTGCGGCGCTAAATCGTGGCAGGCTTACGCCAGAGACCAGCAGAGGGGCGGTTCTCCGCGAGAGACCGCCTCTTTTCGCGCAACTTCACCCCCATCCTAACCATCCCCTTGCGAGGGGGAATGGACTAAGGGGACTTACCCTTACTTGTAGTCCTCACGGGGCGGGCTGAAGATGTCGAGCGCCATGGACCAGCCGTCCCAGCCGACGAGGCCGTGCTCCACGCCGCCGGGTATCACGTAGGCGTCTCCCTGGCGCAGCCGCTTGGTCTCGCCGCCGATCGTGAAGTCGAACTCACCCTGGAGCACTATGCCCGCCTGCTCGTGGGGGTGGGTGTGCGAGGGGACCACGGCGTTAGGAGCTATCTCGACCATGCTCATCATTATCTTGTCGCCCCACATGGGCCGCAGGGTGACGCCGGGGGCCAGGTCTTTGCGTTGTATCTCCGAGGGGTCGTGAAAGTAGGTCACTCTGTCCTCCTGTTGGGCCATTCGCCGCTGTTCGTGTGCCGCGCGGCGCCGGTGGCTACAATCCCGCCCGGCGCTGCGCCTTGGCGTTGGCGATGGACAGGCAGGCGGTTATGAAGTCGTTGACTGGCGTTTCCACGCCGACTTCTTTGCCGATCCTGGAAACAGCGCCGTTCAGCAGCATGACTTCCAGGGGGTTGCCGGACTGCAGGTCGAGGTACATGGAGGAGGTCAGCTCTTCGCTGGTCTCCTGGAACTCGGCCATGGTAGCTTCCACGAGTCCATCGTCCAGCGCGACGCCGCTCGCCCGGCCCGCCGCGGCCGCCTCTCGCATCACGCGCCAAGTCAGGTCCAGGGTTTCGGAGCGGGCCAGCACCTCTGTGAACGACGGCTCGCGTGTGATGCAAACCATGCCGCTGAGCGCGCAGATGAAGACGAGCTTATTCCAAAGCGCTTTGGCTAAGTCGCCCGACAGCTCTATGTCGACGCCCGCGGCGGAGAATGTGTCGCGAATGGCCGCCGAGCGCGGGGACTCGCGTCCGTCAGCCTCGCCGAAGACGATGCGGCAGTGGCCGCCGACCTCGGCTATCAGGCCCGGCCCAGCGCGCAACGCGTGGATGTAGGCCGCGCCAGCAATGACCCTGTCGCGGCCGAACGCCCCGGCGAGTTGGTCGGCGCTTCCGATGCCGTTCTGAAGCGTCAGGATGGTCGTGTCGTCGCCCACAGCGGGGCGGATGACTTCGATGGCCTGCGGGTTGTGATAGCCCTTGACGCAGAATAGGACCAGATCGGCAGTCCAGCCGGCGGGGACTCGCTCGACGGCCGGCGCGCGGACGGTGTAGTCGCCGGCGGCTACGCTCTCCACGCGCAAGCCGTTGGCCTCGATGGTCGCGCGGTGCTCGCCCCGCGCGACGAACACGACGTCGTCGCCGTTTCTGGCGAGCGCCGAGCCGAAGTAGCCGCCGACGGCGCCGGTTCCCATTACAAGCACACGCATGAACCGCTCCTTGAGCCGCCCCGGAACGGGAGCGGCATGGTTGGCCGGAGCCGCCTCAGCGTACAGCCCCGCAGATGGTTATGATAATGGCGAGTGGCGCGCACCGCAAACAGGGTGACGGGAAGCGGCGCGGTGGGGTGCTGACGACCTGGCAAATTTCCGGTGGTCCAATTGGCAGGCGTTTTAGATTCCTCGGCTGCGCTCGGAATGACGCGAATCCTTTGGGCGGGTCTGACATGGAGCCCCTCGGGTGGGTTTGACACGCAATCGGCCCAACTCTACACTTGGCCGCGTACTAAGACACGCAAACCAGCCAGACCCGCGGCCCGTGAGGAGGCTTGCCATGAAATTCGGACTACTCTACGAGATGCAGCGACCCCACGAGGACTTCAAGATCGACTATACGGCGCTTATCGAGGAGACCATCGAGCAGTGCCAGCTTGCGGACGAGGTTGGCTTCGATTACCTGTGGTTCGTGGAGCACCACTTTCTTACGACGTTTTCAGGCTCTTCGGCGCCGGAGGTGATCATATCCGCGCTGGCGCGGCTGACCAAACGCATCAGGCTCGGCTTCGGCGTGGTGATTCTGCCACACCACCGGCCTACGCAGGTGGCCGAGCGCGTGGCGATGGTGGACCACCTGTCCGGCGGCCGGGTGGAGTTCGGCGTGGGCAGGAGCAGTCCGTACGAGCAGCTCGGCATGGGGGTGGACCCACGGGACACGCGCGAGATCATGGAAGAGTCTTTGCGAATGGTGCCGGAGATTTGGCGCACCGAGGGCAACTTCGAGTGGGAGGGTAAGTTCTACAACATCCCTCCGCGCGAGATACTGCCCAAGCCCAAGCAGGACCCTCACCCGCCGATCTGGATGGCGTGCACACAGCCGTCGAGCTACGAAATGGCGGCGCAAAACGGCATCGGCGTGCTCTCATTCGGATCGGGAGCGCCGGCCGGGATGAAGCAGTACGTGGACAAGTACCGCGAGGACATCAAGAGCGCGGAGCCGGTGGGCTCGGCAATCAACAACCAGTGGGCGAGCTTCACGCTGGGCCACTGCGGCGACAACAACTCCGAGGCCCAGGAGCTGGGCGCCCGCGCCATCAAAGAGTTCTTCGGCCCGAACCGGCCCTACTCATCGGACCGGCAGGAGACCTACGAGCGGTTGCTCGAGTCCTGGGGCGGAGTGCCCGAACACCTCCAGACCAACTTCCAGCGCTTCCTGGGCGGCGAGGAGGACCTTGGCGGCGGCGGCGTGCCCCGCGCGATGCTGGGCGGGCTGCCCGCCGACCTACTGTGCGAGCGCGGCGTCATTGTCGCGGGCGATCCCGATAGCTGCATAAGCTCTGTGCGGAGGCACGAGGAGATTGGCGCCGACCAGACGCTGCTGATAATGCAGAGCGACCAGATACCCCACAAGAAGGTTATGCGGTCGATCAAGCTGTTCGGCGAGCAGGTGATACCGGCGTTCGAGTAGACGGCGCGGCAGCTCCCCCATCCCGACCTTCCCCCGTCGAGGAGGAAGGGACTTTGGAGGGGTGTGGCTAGTCCTTCAGCTCTACCAGCACGTTCACGTAGCGCGTGTCGGAGTTGTTGATGACGCGGTGCACCTGGTGGTCTCCGTGATAGCGCCAGGCGCCGACTTCGGACGGGTTGTTCGCCGTCTCGCCGTCTTCGTATTCCGACGTCAGGCTGCCGCCCTCCACGACCACGGTCACGTAGTCCCGACCGTGCAGGTGCCAGTCGCTGGCCTGTCCCGGCTCCACTATCAGGTTCCAGATCTTTACGCGGTCGTTCTCGAACAGCACTCTTGTCGCTATGTCCCCTAGCGGTGCGTCTCCTCTGGGCATGTGACACCTCCAAACCGGTTGTCTTGCGCTCCGTCCGCTGCGGGCGAGGGCGTGGGTCAGAAGCCCAGTCCCCTCTCCTTCAGGCTGACGAAGCCTCGCGAGCCTATGATGACGTGATCCAGCAGCTCTATGTCCATCGACTCGGCGCTGGTGCGGATGCGCCGGGTTACCGCCACATCCTCCGGGCTGGGTGTGGGGTCGCCGGAGGGGTGGTTGTGGGCGATGACGATGGAGGGGCAGTTTTCGCGTATGGCGGGGCGCAGCACCTCGGCCACGCGCACGGCGGCGGAGTTTACGCTGCCTTTGTACACGGTCTGCTTGGCGAGCACCTTGTTCTTGGTGTTCAGCAGAAGCACGTAAAGCTCCTCCTGCTTGAGGCCGTTCAGCGTCGAACCTAGTTCGTTCACCACGTCCTGTGGACAGCTAATGGTTCTTCGCAACACCGGCTCGGCGTCGGCGACCCTGCGGCCCAGCTCCACCGCGGCCAGCAGCTGGCATGCCTTGGCCTCGCTGATGCCCTTGAGCTCGCAGAGCTTGCCGAAGGCCACGTCTGACAGGGCGCTGACGCCGCCGACCTGCGCAAGGAGCTGCTGAGACAGAGCGACGACATTCTGGCCCTTGATTCCGGTGCGGAGCAGTATGGCCATCAGCTCGGCGTCGCTCAGGTACCTTGCGCCCACCTCTCTGAGCCGTTCTCGCGGCCTCTGATCCTGCGGGAAATCTGCGATGCGCGCATGATACGATACCGGGGCCTCATTTGCGACCATTCGACAGCCTCCGTATGGTGCGCGGCGGATCCGCCGCGTGACTGTTTCGAGCATTCCGGAACACTTTAGCATAAACGTTCGGGACTCGCAACTTCAACCAGGGGCTTGTCGGCGAGCGGTGCGCTTGACAGCCGCCGGGCGTGACATAGAATAGGCTCCACGGCATGGGGCGTCCCATCCCGTGGATTTCCTGGCGGCACGCAACTCAATTGAATGAAGTTCACGAGCTATTTTCTTTACACTAGACAAAGAAGTGATAGAAGCGGAATTCAGCTTGAGTGGATTCAGCACGTGATCGAGCGTCCGATACGGGAGACTATCCAGGCGGACGGGCGCATAAGACGCTGGGCACCAATATAAGAGAAGCTGACAACAGATACTTGCGCGTCGTATTGCTTGAGGACGGTGAGACTGTTCACAACGCTTTCTTCGACCGCTCTTTCAGAGAGGAGTAGCGATGCGGGTGAAGTATTTTCCCGACACCGATACGCTACTGATAGATTTCGCCGATAGAGACATCGCCGAGACCACGGACATCAACGAAAATGTCCTGGTCGAACTTGACGAGGACGGCGGCCTGGTCAGCATGACCATCGAACACGCCAGGGCCAGCGTGAACATCGAGGACTTTACTTTCCAGACGGCGGGACAAGAGAGCCTTTAGCAAGCACGGCACAGCCGACGAGGAATTATCGCAATGATCGACAGAGACCGGCTGGTGGCCACGTTCGTGGAACTGGCGAAGATCGACAGCCCCTCCGGTGAGGAAGAGGAAGTAGCCCGACACCTGGTCGCGGCGTTGGAGGAGCTGGGCCTTAGCGTGGCTCGGGACGCCTACGGCAACGTCATCGGCACAAACGGCGAGGGAGAGGGCGAATTCGTGCTGCTTTCGGCGCACATGGACACCGTGGAGCCGGGACGCGGCATCGAGCCTATCGTGGAGGGCGACCGGATACGAACGAACGGGACGACTATCCTCGGGGGCGACTGCAAGGCGGGCGTGGCCGCAATTCTCGAGGCCATCCAGTCCATCAAGGAGGACGACGTCCCCCACCTACCCTACCAGGTCGCCTTTACACGCGAGGAGGAGATCGGGGTAGTGGGCGCCCGCAACCTGGACTTTTCGATGATAGACGCCGAGTGGGCGGTGGTGTTCGACGGAGAAGGCCCTCCCAGCCAGATTACCTCGTCTAGCCCCACGTACATAGGTTTCGACTTCGAGATTACGGGGCGCGCCGCGCATGCGGGCGTGGAGCCGGAAAAGGGGCTGTCGGCCATCCGGATGGCGGCCGAGCTGATCACGCGGCTACCGCAAGGCCGGCTGGATGACGAGACAACGTTCAACATAGGTACCATAGAGGGCGGCACGGTGCGCAACGCGGTGGCGGAGAACGCGAAGGTGAGCGGCGAGTTCAGAAGCCGGAACCTGGAGGCGCTGGACGCAATCGAGGTGCAGTTGGAGGACGCGCTGCGTCAGGTGCGGGAGCTGTACCCAGAGGCCCGGATCGACGCCCACATTCACACCGAGTTCGAGACATACACCCTGACGGAGGACGACCCCGCCACAGTGCACGTGATGGGCGTGCTGCGGGGCCTGGGCTTGGAGCCGACGCTGCGGCCCTCCGGCGGGGGCACCGATGGCAACGTGTTCCGCGGGCACGGCATCAGCTCCGTGGTGGTGGGCATGGCCGACCACGGCATGCACACCGTTCGCGAGTACGTGACTATTCCCGACCTGGTCGACGCCGCCCACCTGTGCGAAGAGCTGTTGCGCAGGGAGTAGCCGGCAGTGCGCGTTGAGCTGGCCTACGGACGGGGAGTCCTGCCGGTGGAACTGCCCGACGACCGGACCACCGTCATAGAGCCTCGCTACGCGCCCGGATTGCCCGACCCCACGGGGGCTCTGCTCGCCGCTATACGCAACCCGATCGGCTCGCCGCCGCTGAGCCGGCTCGCCCGCTCCGCTGGCAGCGTGGTCATCGCCGTCTGCGACATCACGCGGCCCATGCCCAGCGCCACCGTGCTGCCGGTGCTGCTGCGCGACCTGTCACACCTGCCGGCGGACCGCGTGAAGATTCTGGTGGCAACCGGTACGCACCGGACGAACACTCCCGACGAGCTCGAGGCCATGCTGGGGATAGAGGTGGTGTCGAAGCATCCGGTGATCAATCACGACGCCTTCGACCAGGGGAATCTCGTGCACGTTGGAGAGACTGGCGGTGGAATACCCATCTGGCTCAACCGCCACTGGGTGGAGAGCGACCTTCGAATCACGACCGGGTTCGTGGAGCCTCACTTCTTCGCCGGTTTCAGCGGCGGCCCCAAGATGGTTGCGCCGGGGCTGGCCGGTTTCGACACCACCATGCGATTGCACGACGCCGGGATGATAGGGGCCCCACGCTCCACGTGGGGCGTAACCGAGGGCAACCCGATTCACGACGCCATACGGGAGATCGCGCGGCTCACGGGCGTGGGCTTCAGCGTCGACGTCACTATCAACCGGGAACACGCCATCACGAGCGCCTACGCGGGCGAGCTGTTCGCCGTCCACGCCGCCGCTTGCGACGACGCGCGCCGCCGGGCGATGCGGGCGGTCGGCCGCCGCTACGACGTGGTGGTGGCGACGAACAGCGGGTACCCGCTGGACCAGAACCTGTACCAAGCTGTGAAGGGCATTTCGGCGGCTGCGCAGGTGGTACGGGATGGCGGGGCCATCGTGTGCGCCGCCGAGTGCGCGGACGGCGTGCCTGACCACGGAGCGTACCGAGACATCCTCAAGCAGGGGGCCGGCCCGGCCGAACTGCTCGCCGCAATACGATCAGGAGAGATTGAGCGGCACGACCAGTGGCAGGTGCAGATACAGGCCCAGATACAGCAGAGAGCGGATGTGTACGTGAAGGCGGACGGCGTGACGCCCGACGAAGTGCGCGCGGCGCACATGAGCCCGATCGACAGCGTGGGAGACACCGTAGCGGCGCTGCTGGAGGGCTACGGAAGGGGGGCCGAGGTGTGTGTGCTGCCTCAGGGTCCGCAGACGATTCCTTACGTGATCGAGGGGTAGGGGTGGAGCAGGGAATGGCCAAGGTGGAGTGCCATGCCTTCACCCCCATCCTAACCTTCCCCCTGCGAGGGGGAAGGGACTTGGCGGCGCGTCGAGGGGGATGGGACGGTGGTACGCCTCTATTCGGCAGCGATCAACTCATTCGCGAGTGGGATGACTTCGGCGGCGACACGGCGGCACTCCTCTACGTGGGGGAAGCCGGAGAGGATGAACTCGTCGATGCCGAGCCGCCAGTATTCGAGCAGCTCGTTGGCGACCTGCTTGGCGTCGCCGACGATGGCGGTGCCGCAGTTGACCCTCACCGTGGATATGCCGTTCCAGAGCCGGTCGCCGACGCGGTGGTCGGCCACCACCTGGGCCTGGGCCCGCTGGCCCACCATGGCGGTGCCGGCGAATTGGGCCTGGCGCTGCTCCCTCACGGCGTTGGCCGCCTGGGAGAGTAGATCGCCCGCGGCGTCCCACGCCTGCGATTCGGTGTTTCGCACAATCAGGTGGGTGCGCAGGCCGAACGAGGCGGGCCTGCCCGCCTCGTCGAACTTGACGCGGGCCCGGTCGAAGAACGGGCCGAGCACGTCTCGCGGCAGAATCCAGGCGAGGTAGACGTCGGACTGGCGGCCGGCGAGCTGAAGCGCCGCGTCGGAGGCGCCGCCGAGGTAGAACTTGGGGCCGTCGCCCACAGGGCCCGGCGAGCAGAAGGCGCCGTTGAGGTTGACGTGATCGCCCTCGAACATGGTTGGGCCGTCGGACGTCCACATGGCGCGGCAGGCGGCTATGAACTCTTCCGCCCTGGCGTAGCGGCTGGCGTGGTCGCTGGTTTCGCCGAATCGCTCGAAGTCGCCCTGTATGCCACCCGGGACGATGTTGATGTCGATTCGCCCGCCGCTAATCTGATCGAGCGTGGCGGCCATCTGCGCGAACAGACCGGGCGAGATGAAGCCGGGGCGCAGGGCGACGAGTATGCGTATGCGGCTGGTCACGGCGGCCAGCGCGGTCGCCATGGTCCACGTCTCGGCCAGCGGCTCGCCCTCGTCGAACAAGCCGTTGGCCGAAGCGTGTGGGGATGAGCAGGGAGTATAGGCCCCTCGTCCTCGGCAGTCTGCACCACTTCCCTCAGGTAGTCGAACGTGGGCGGGCGCTCGGCCTGAAGGGTGCCGATGTGCTCTCCATCTCCGTCGATGGGAATGAACCAGGAAAACTTGGGATCGGGCCTGTCGTTCTGGCTTGCCACTGTGTCACCTCGGCGAGGCGGTATGAGGGTTGCTGGGATTTCGGCGTAGTCTAAATGTGGCAAGTTTTGGTGTCAAGAACGAGGGTGTTCCCCGTGCTGCTCAGCCAATGTCCTCCGTACGCCCCAACGCACACGCCGACCGCACTCCTTTGCCCACACCCGGCCCCATTCGCCCCCGGCACCCCCGAAAAAGCCGTCACTTTCCCGCGCCACCCGTTCCCCGGCCCTGCCCCATCCGAACCCCACGCACGGCCAACCACGTCCCCACGCCTGCGTCATTTCTCCCCACCAATCCGCCCCGCTCTGGCAAATTCGCCACCGGTCTTGAAACGCCCGTACATCCGTGCTATCCTCGACTCGGTAGAGGCGGGTTGCAAACCCGCCCGCGCGACCGACGCGGCCCGGAAACCCTACCCCCAACGGGGAAGCACCGTTGGGGCATCCCTTGTGGGCGCTCTGCGTCCCTTGTGGGCGCCCTGTGGCAGCGAAGAGAGACTGCCGGCCTCTGTCCTCTTCTGCCACGCGGCGCGACACTTATGCCCCGAATTGCACACGCCGGCATTACAGAATTGAGCAGGACCGGCGGCACTCCCAGCTACGAACGCAACAGAATGAAACAGAATGCAACAGATTTCGCCTTCCCCCATTCGTGGGAACAACGGTGCTGGGGCCACCTGGTAACCTGAAACAGCCTCGCTGTTCGCGGTAATGGCGGTGTTGGCGCGCCTGGGAGTTGCCCCAAATCCACCGCCTAACCGCGGCGGGGGGGGGTGTGGTGGGTTGGCGAGGGTGAATGTGCGTTTTGGGGCCGGTCAGTTGGCGTGGGGAAGGTCGATGCGACGGTCTGGGGGCGTGAGGCGGTTCCTGAGAGGGTAGTTGGAGGGTTTTGGGCGAGTTTCGGACACGGCGAAGCCGACGACTTCGGGTCAGTCGCCTCGAGTGTGGGTGGATTCCTGAGGAGAATCAGGCCCGGAGCGGCGTGTTTGCCAGGGCCTGTATCCTGCGTTGCGCACTCACGAGCAGGTCATGGGTGGGGTGCCCTCTCGCGAGACGGATGGTGAGCCTCCTTGCGTGTCTGACCACTCGCCCCGCAACGCAGATTACGCCGAAGCGCACCGCTTTCAGACGCTTGCTCACCCACTCTTCCCCCAACACCAGCCGCTTCATCGCTGAGTTCAGATTGAACGCCAACACCACTATCGCCCACCACGCCGCGTTCGACCCGAACTTCCCCGACGGCAGCCTGCCCCCCGCAAGGTCCTCCTTCAGCACCGAATGGACCTCCTCCCCTTTGCCGCACCTCTGCCTGTACCACCGGACCAACTCATCCCCAGGCAGCTCTCGGTTCGTCACCATCCCTGTCACTTTGTACAATTTGCCATCCCCCATCTCCATAATGGGAACCGACAGCTTCTCCCCATCCATGTCGAACAGCGGCGGGTTCGGCATACGCTCCCTTATCGCGATGAACCTGTAGTCGGGACTGTTCTTGCTGTATCCCGTCCAACTGGTCACGTAGCACACCTCGGCGTACTGCTGTCTTGTGGCCTCTCGTTGCTCACCCTCTGTCCTGTACAGGTCGTGCCATCCTTCCTCCTCTACCTCACTCACCGCCGCCCTGAACTCGGCCATCACGTTCACTCCCACACAGAACTCGATCACTCCGAACCGCTCATCCCGCCCCTCGGCGCAGTACTTCAACAGCTCCTTCTGGTAGCCCGCCGAGTCAGACCTCATCATCACCTTGCTCACCCCTGGGGGCAGACACTCCAGCGACTCCTTCAACACCCTGAGCTGTTCGTAGCCCGCGTTCACGTTGCCGTCTCTGAACTCGGAGTGCACCACAAGGTCCGCCTCATACCAGTAGGTGGTCAACGGCTGGTACGCCTTGTGCTTTTTGTAGCAGAAGCACGCCTGCCGCTTGTGCGTCCCTATCAGTGTGGCGTCCATGTCCAATGTCGCTTCGGTGTGTCCTGAATGGCCTCCCGCGAACCTCACCAGGTCCGCGTTGACCTTCCCAAGCCCTCTCAGCGCGTCGTTGGCCGCCGGTATGAACGCCTTGCGAGACCGTCTCCTGGCCTCCTCAGCCTCGTCGTGGAAACGGTCCAGATACCTGAACACCGCCGTGGGCGACGGCACAGTGCGGCTACGCTCCTTACGCCACCTTCTGAGCTGCGCCCTGCGCTCTGCCCGCCGCACTCCGTGAGTCTCCGCGGTGAGCAGCGCCCTGCCCAGCCCCTCGTCCTTCTCCAGCAGCCGCAGGTCATCCACCGACTCACCACCGGCCAGGTTGAGCATCACAAGCGCCGTCACATTCTGGGCGTCCGTCCACCCCTGTGTGCCCTCTCTCACTCCCACGTGACGGCGCACCGACTGCCCCAGTCGGGCAACAAACGCCAGGTCCAGGTATGCCGGCAACCCCGACAACGCCGTCATACCAGTAGACTCGGTCTCCTCTGCGTAGTGGAAAGGAAGCGTTGCTTGCTGCATAATAGTCGCACCTCGTTGGTGATGGGTTGTTGTTGATAACTACCATCATAGCCGGCTTTACAGCCGGCTCCAACGAGGCCTTCCTTTGCAACTAGGCGGTGGATTTGGGGTTGCCGACGATTATTGACATTCTCTAGCCGTTTTGGTGTAATTTGCCGGAGTTTTCGCTGGTTCGACCTCCAGCGACGGACCATCATGTCAAAGATCCATAGGAGGAGAACATGACCCTTAGATGGCCGAAAGCAACTATTCTCGTGGGTGTGTTGGCCGTATTCGCACTGTTTGCGGCGCTCGCCTGTAGCGCTTCGGACGACGAGGAGGAGACCGCGCCGGCGGATCCGACTGCCGTGCGGACCGTTCCGACGCCCCCCGGCTTTACCGATCCTACGCCGACCACCGTCATAGCGCCGGAGGCCGCGCCAACAACGGCCCCTTCGATGGCGCCAACGGCGGCGCCGGCGGCGGCAACCGCGGCCCCCGCGGCCACTGCGGCCCCCGTCATGTCCATGGGTAGCTACGGCGGCACCCTGGAAGCCAACCAGGGCGGCAACCCGTTCACGATGGACACCATGTCCGACACCATCAGCGCCGTGACTCACCCGGCCAACCAGATGATGGAGCAGCTTTTCGCGTTGGACTCAGCGCTGGACGCCAAGCCCATGCTGGCCGAGTCGTTCGTCGCGGAAGACGGCGGCGCGACCTGGACGTTTACTATTCGGGAGAACGTGCCCTTCCACGACGGCCAGATAATGGACGCCGACGACGTGGTCGCGTCGCTGGACCGCTGGTTCCACTGGGACACTGTGTGGGGCAAGCGCATTCTGAACCTGCTCGACTCGATAGAGGCGACGGACTCGAAGACGGTACAGATCAAGCTGACCGAGCCGTTCGCTCCGATGCTTGCCGCGCTCAGCATGTCTGAGGCGCGCCAGGCGGTCATTCATCCTGCCGACGTCATCGCAAGGTACAAGTACAAGGACATCGCGGAGGGCGAGGAGAAGCCTCGCATCGAGGACGCCGACATCATCGGCACCGGTCCGTACAAGTTTGTAGAGTGGGCCGCCGACGTGAAGATCGAGATGGCCCGCCATGAGGACTACGCGGAGCGGGACGAGCCTCTCAGCTTCCACGCAGGCAAGAAGACTCCCTGGTTCGACGGCATCGACATCAACATCGTGCCCGACGGCGGCGCCAGGCTCGCGGGCCTGCTCGCCGGCCGCTACGACATCTCCTTCCCGGGCCTCGACCAGATCGAGACGCTCGAGAGCGACCCGGACGTCGAGCCGTTCATCGCGATGACCGGCCGCAACGAGTCCACGTTCAACGCCACGATCCCGCCGTTCGACAACAACCTGATGCGGCAGGCGGTGGCGTGGACGCTGAATCCCGAGCAGATTCTCCAGGGCCGGGCGCCCGTGGGATACTTCGAGTTGAACCAGAGCCCGTTCTACAAGTTCCAGACTACCTGGTGGCGCGACAACGGCTGGGATATCTACAGCCAGGTCGACCTCGACAAGGCGAAGGGCCTGATAGAACAGGCCGGCTACGATACGCCGGTCGAGATCAAGTACATCTACAACCCGCCGGAACAGTCCGACGGCGGAAGGGCGACTCTGGTCGTCATCCAGCAGCTTGAAGACAGCGGGCTGTGGAAGGTGAACGCGGAAGAGAACACTTGGCCAATCCACGTGCAGGTGCGCTGGGAGAAGCAGCACAACATCATGTACAACGGGTTTAACCCGTTCTACCAGACCGACCTGCTCGCGCCTACATGGAACGACTGGGAGCATCCCGCAAGCGGCTTCCTGAAGGCCGACAGGCGCCTCGAGTTGATGGAGCAGCGCCAGCGGACCACCGACCCCGCAGAGGTGTCTCGCATCGCGGACGAGTTCGCAGAGTGGTGGTGGGAAGACGTCCCGCTGTTCTCCTGGGGCAACTTCGCAACCCTGGTTGGCGTTCGCACGAACGTGCAGAACTACAGCTACTCCGGCAACCCGGTGTACTTCGGCCTCTGGTTCGAGGAGATACCGGAAGACAGGTAAACCCGATCCACTGTCCGGCGCGGCCAGCGCCGGACAGTGATTGCCCCGGCTCTGGCCGCGCCACGCGGCCGACGCCGGATAACGGCGGCGCGGAGCGCCCGACGGCGCGCTGTCGCGAAGATGTTTCTGTATGGGCTTCCTCTCCGGTTGGGAGAGGTTCGAGGCGAGGCGGTGATCACCCACACGCTCCCCTCGACTCGCCCTCCCCCGCCACGGGCGAAGGGAGGGCAGCAACGCACGCCGTCGCCAGGGTGCGCCGCATACAAGGAGCCTGCAATGAACCTCGTCATCATCAACGGCAGCGTCCACACGATGGACTATCGTGACACGCTGGCCGAAGCCATCGCGATACAGGACGGCCGCATCGTCGCCATTGGATCGAATGTTGAGGTGAAGGACTTCCGCAAGCCTGGCGTGGCGGTTATCGACGCCGGTGGCAGGACTGTGTTGCCGGGCTTCATCGAGCCGCACAACCACCTGGCCGGCTACGCGACCTCCCTGCTGGGCGTCGACGCCACGACGACACGAGACGTGAGCATCAAGGACGTGCTCCAGCGCATTCGGGAGCGCGCCCAGGAAACGCCCCAAGGGGAGTGGATACTTGCCCGCGGCTTCGACCAGTCTGCCGTAGCTGAGATGCGCTTCATGACCAACGCCGACCTCGACGAGGCAACCACCGACCACCCGGTGTTCGTGTCCACACGCTATGGCCACGTCGCGATGTCCAACAGCTACGCCATGCGACTGGGCGAGGTACATTCTGAGATGCCGGACCCTGCGGGCGGGCGCGTGTACCGCTATCCGGGCACGGCGGATCCCAACGGCGTGCTGGGGGAGATGCCGGCACAGGACCTGGTGACGAGGCATATTCCGGCCTACACCCAGGACGAGTTGCGCGGCGCCTTCATCCAGGCGGTGGAGGACAACCTGAAGGTGGGCGTGACGTCCGTTCAGGACGCGGCCGTCAGCAATCGCCGCGGCGCGAACGGATACGAGCTGTACAATCGCATGTACGACGAGGGCCACCTCAAGCTGCGCGTCAACATGTTCATCCACTACAACCTGCTCAAGGAGATGGACTTTTCGATAAAGACGGGCGACGGCGACGAATGGCTGCGCGTGGCGGGGTGCAAGATAGTGTCGGACGGCTCGATACAGGGCGTCACCGGCGCGCTGCGCTCGCCTTACTGGTGCGACCCGAACGAGTCGGCGTGGCTGATCTACGAGCAGGACGAACTAAACGAGATGGTGCTGGACCTGCACAAGCGGGGCAACCAGGTAATCATTCACGCCAACGGCGACGCAGCGATAGACGAGGTTCTGAACGCCTACGAGTACGCGCTCGCGGCGAAGCCGGACCCTAACCAGCGGTTCAGGGTGGAGCACTGCCAGATGTGCTGGCCCGACCACATAAACCGCATGAGGCGACTGAACGTAATTCCCAACTACTTCGCCAACCATATATACTACTGGGGCGACCGGCACCGGGACATCTTCCTGGGGCCGGACCGTGGCCCGCACATAAGCCCGGTGGGGGCCGCAATACGGGCGGGGCTTCGGCCGTTGCTGCACTCCGACAGCCCGGTAACGCCGGTGAACCCGCTGATGTGCGTGCAGAGCGCGGTCAGCCGCATGACGGATACGGGCGACGTGCTCATGCCGGAGCTGCGGGCGCCCGTACAGGAGTCTCTTCGGGCGGTCGGTTCCAACGCGGCGTTCGGCGCTTACGAGGAGCGGCTGAAGGGCTCGCTGGAGCTTGGCAAGCTGGGAGACGTGGTGATTCTGGAACACGACCCGTTCGTTGAGGCGGGCCACACGCTCAGCGGAATCGACGTGACGGCGACAATCGTGGGCGGCAAGGTGATGTATGCCTCGCAGGAGCTGTCGATTGGCTAGCTACCGCACGGAGGCCCTGAGCCGCTCAGACAAGGCTGGAGGGACAGCTTGACCGCGTACATCATCCGGCGGATTATAGCCGCCGTGCCCGTCCTCTTTTTCGTCGCTCTCATAGCGTTCCTCATGTTCCGACTTACGCCGGGGGACCCTGCGGCCGTTCTCGCCGGCGAGAACGCCAACCTCGAAACCATCGAGCAGATGCGGGTGAACCTGGGGCTCCACAGGCCGATACACATCCAGTTCGCGCTCTTCATCGGACGTATGTTCAAGGGAGATTTCGGCGAGTCCATCTTCCTGAACAAGCCCGTTTTCGAAGCCGTAATCGACCGGATCGAGCCGACGCTGTCGCTGGCGATAGCATCGGAGATTATCGCTCTGAGCTTCGCGATACCAATAGGGGTTCTGGCGGCGTGGAAGGCAAACACCCTCGTTGACCAGGGGCTGATGTTCTTCGCGCTGCTGGGCATATCCATCCCCGCCTTCTGGCTGGGGCTGATGCTGATATTCGGCATAGGAGTCGAGCTGAAGTGGCTGCCGGTGAGCGATTTTCGATCGTTAATCAGCGATGGGCCGGTGGACTTCTTTCGTCACATGATCATGCCCGCCTTTGCGCTGGGGTTCCTGCGCATGGCGCTCGTGGCGAGGCTGACGCGCTCGAGCATGTTGGAGGTGCTGCGCGAAGACTACATCCGCACCGCCTACGCCAAGGGCCTGGCAGCGAAAGTGGTGCTGATGCGTCATGCGATGCGCAACGCATTGATCCCGACCGTGACGATCTGGGGTCTGGGCATGGCAGGGGTGCTTAGCGGCGCGGTCGTGATAGAGACGGTCTTCACCATACCCGGATTGGGACGGCTTATCGCCGCCGCACTCATCAACCAGGACTACCCGCTCATCCAGGCCGTGCTGATGCTGGTTGCCGGCCTGTTCATAATCTTCAACCTTGTAGTGGACATACTCTACGCCTACATGGACCCTCGAATACGTTACTAGGGGCGTTTAAGAAGGTGGTGGCGCGCTCACCCCCATCCTGACCTTCCCCCTGCGAGGGGGAAGGGACTATTGAGACGGAGGACCAGTTGGAACTGACGACCACTGAAGTTGTATCACTCCGGCGGCCGCTCAAGGAGCGGGTCAGGCGCAACTTCCAGCGCATCTGGGCGAGCGCATACATGCGCTACGGACTGGCTATCCTCGTCACCCTGAGCATCATTGCCGTGTTCGCCGACGTGCTCGCCACGCACGAAGCCACGCGGCTCTACCCCGCAGACCGGTTGCTGGCGCCGTCCAGCGAGCACTTCTTCGGCACCGACAACCTGGGGCGAGACGTGTACAGCCAGACGCTTGCCGGTGCGCGGCTGTCGCTGTTCATCGGCGCGACCGTCGTCGGCATATCTATACCCATCGGCACCGCCATAGGCATGGTGTCGGGCTACAATCGACGCGCTGACGCCATAATCATGCGCGTAGTTGACGGGCTGAGCGCCTTTCCGTCACTGGTGTTCGCCCTGGCGCTCATGGCCGCGCTCGGCGCGAGCGTGGTAAACGTCATAATCGCGCTGACGGTGACGTACCTGCCGCGCACTGCGCGCATAGCGCGCGGTTCAACGCTCGCCGTGCGGGGGTTGATGTACATCGACGCGGAGCGGGCAATAGGGTCGTCGGCCCTGCGAGTGATGCGATACCACATACTGCCCAACATCATGGCCCCGATACTGGTGCTCGCCTCATTCACGTTCGCGACCGCCATACTGGTGGAGGCGGGGCTGAGCTTCCTGGGCGCGGGTGTCGGCGCGGACGTGCCGAGCTGGGGCAGGATGATCTCGGACGCGCGGCAGTACATCAACAACAAGGGCTACCTGATGGTATTTCCCGGGGTGGCCATCGCCATCACGGTGCTCGGGCTGAACCTGTTGGGCGATGGTCTGCGCGACGTGCTGGACCCGCGGCTGCGAGGACAGTTCAGGGCAGGCGTGGACTAAGGCGCTTTCGCTGATCTCTCATAGAGCCGGCCGGCTTGGAAGCCGACTGGCTCTCACTGACTTGGAGCACGCCCGCTTGCCCTCAATGGGAGCCTGCGCCCTACCCTATCGAAAGCTCGTCGTCGTTGTACATCACCTGGCCGCCCACCACGGTGGCGGCCACCTCGATCTGGCCGATGTCCTTTGGCGCTTCGGCGAACGGGTCCTGATTCAGCACCACCAGGTCGCCCAGCTTGCCCAGTTCCAGGCTGCCCTTCACGTTCTCCTCGAACGAGCCCCTCGCCGAGTTGACTGTCATCGTCTCTATGGCCTGCCGCACGGAGATCCGCTCCGGGTCGTTCAGGACCTCGCCCGAGCTTGTCACGCGGGCCGCGGCGCTCTGTATGCAGAATAGCGGACTGACCGGCGTCACGGGGCAGTCGGAGTGCAGCAGCGGCTTGATGCCGGCCTGTACCGCTGAGCCTACCGGGTCCAGGTTGCGCACGCGGTCGGGACCAAGGAACCGGTCGCGATGCCGGTCGCCCCAGAAGTAGACGTGGTTGGCGAAGAAGTCGGGAATCACGCCGAGTTCCCGCATCTTGTCTATATGTTCGGGGTGGCAAACCTGGCAGTGTTCGATGCGGAAGCGGTGGTCGGCCTTGGGGATGGCCCGCAGCGCGTTCTCGTAGGCTATCAGCGTCGAGTCTATCGCGGCGTCGCCGTTGGCGTGGGTCGCGATCTGGTAACCCCGCTCGTGCAGCGTCATCACCATCTCGTTCAGCTCTTCCTGCTCGTAGATGAGCCAACCCTTCTCGCTGTCGTCGCAGAAGTACGGCTCGCGCAGCGCCGCGGTTATGCCCTGTATCGAGCCGTCGGACACTAGCTTGCAGCCGGCGACTCGCACCCACTCGTCGCCGAAACCGGACTGCAGGGCGAAGTCCAACTCCTTGAGCAGCGCCCACTGTATGAACATGTTGACTCTGAACTTGAGGAACCCTTCGCGCCTGGCCTGTTGGTAGGTCTTCAGGATGTCCACACCCCGACCTCGGCCCACTCCGGCGTCGTGTATGGTTGTGACTCCCTGTCGCAGGTACTCGTCCTGGGCCATGATGAAGCCCTTGCGAATCTCCTGTTCGTCGTAGGTGCGCACGATCTCCTGCACGGCGGACTGAGCGGTCTCGTACAACATGCCGTCGGGTTGGGGGCTGCCCGGGAAGCGCCCGATGCGTCCGCCCGGCGGGTCGGGCGTCTCGGCGTGGATGTTGGCCATCTCCAGCGCGCGGCTGTTGGCCGCCAGCATGTGACCGGAGTTGTGAACGATCATGATGGGGTGCTCGGTGGACACGTCGTCGAGGTCGTTGCGGTTAGGGTGCCGCATGTCCTCGAGACCGGTGTCGTCATAGCCCCGCCCGCGCACCCAGTCGCCCAGCGGAGTCGCTGCCGCGCGCTCGCGCAACCGTTCCACTATGTCGCCTATGTTGCGGTTGGGCGGCGTCTTGACGTCGACCTCGAGCAGGCTGGTCCCGAATCCCACCATGTGGTTGTGCGGCTCGATGAAGCCCGGGAGCACGGCCCTACCCGCCGCATCGATGACGGTCGTTCCGGGGGCGCGCCCTGCCAGCACGTCGGAGTTGGTCCCGAGCGCGGCCAGCTTGCCGTCCTTCACGCCCACGGCCTCAAACACGCTGCCGGCGCTGTCCATAGTCTCGACTCTGCCATTGATAACTATCAGGTCCATCGGTGTTCACTCCCGGGGCAGGCCGCGCCGCCCGACTTATGGCTTTGGATAACGGCGCCATTCTAACACAGGCCCTACGCGGTGACGCGATTGGCCCGGAGCCACGCGGATGGCCTATAATGCCTCCGAGCAATGCAGGTCGTGAGGAGGTTTCAGGATGGCACTGAGAAGCGTTTGGAGGCCGTGGAAGGACGAGGTAGTCGCCGACCGGGGCGCGGTCGCAAGCGAGCGGCCGCTCACGTCTGAGGTAGGCATCGAGGTGCTGCGACAGGGCGGCAACGCGGTCGACGCGGCGGTCGCGATGGGTTTCTGCGCTGCCGTGGTGGAGCCGCAGAGCTCGTGCGTGGCCGGGCACGGCCAGATGCTGGTGCACATGAACGGCCGGACTACGGCGCTGGACTTTTCGCACCGCGCGCCGAAAGCGGCTACGCCCGACATGTACAGAATCCTGCGCCAGGTGGAACATGGCAACGGGCTGTACGAGGTGGAGAGCCATGCCAACGCGGTCGGACACCTCTCGGCCGGAGTTCCGGGCGTGATCGCCGGCCTGTGCAAGGCGCACGAGATGTTCGGCACGCTGCCGCTGGAGCAGCTCGTGGAGCCGGCGATCCACTATGCCGGCGAGGGCTACCTGCCGGACTGGCAGAACGTTTTCGCTATCGGCCAAGCCATGAGCGACTTCCAGAAGTACGGCGAGCCGGCAAAGGTCTTCTTGCCCAACGGGCTGCCACCCCGCCTGGGCGTCGACAAGGTGGTCCAGCGCGACCTGGCTGACACGCTGCGGCGCGTGGCGCGCCACGGCAAGGCGGGTGTGTACGAGGGCGATATTCCCCATGCCGTCGAGGAGTACATGGGCGCGAATGGCGGCTGCCTGAGCGCGGCTGACTTCCACGACTACAAGGTTGAGGTGGCAGAGCCGGCGAGCGTGACGTACAGGGGCGTCGAGATAGTGGGTGTTCCGGTGTCCAGCGGCTGCACGACGGCGATGCAGATTCTGAACGTGCTCGACAACTTCGACGTTGCCGCCCTCGGCCACAACTCGGCGGAGTACCTGCATTTGTTCGTCGAGGCGGCGCGCCACGCTTTCGCGGACCGCTACCGCTACCTGGGCGATCCGGATTTCGGGCCGGCGCCGTTGCGGGGGATTCTGTCGGACGGGTACGCTCGCTCAGTCGCTGCAGTCGTGGACACCGAGCGCGCGGCGCTGGAGGGTCGATCGGACAAGCAGCCCTGGGTGGAGTACGCGGACGAGGCATTGCACGACCCGTGGGTGTTCGACCCGCAGCAGCGACCGCTCGTGGAGGCCGCCGCGTCGCCGCCGAGCGTGGGCGACTGCACGACGCACTACGGCGCGATCGACGCAGACCGCAACATGGTGTCGTGCACGCAGACGGCGGTCGGCGGCTTCGGGTCGCGCGTCATCGTGCCGGGCACCGGGTTGCTGCTCACGAATGGGATGGTCGTCTTCAACCCCAAGCCGGGCGCCGCAAACTCGATCGCGGGCTATAAGCGCGGCCTCGCGAATATGGTGCCCCTGCTGGCGCTGCGTGACGGCGAGCCAATGATGAGCATCGGCGCCCCGGGCGGGCGCAAGATCATGAACTGCAACGCGCAGATTATCATGAACGTGATCGACTTCGGCATGGGGATCCAGGAAGCTATCGCGGTACCGAGGGTGGACGCGGCGGACAGAGAGACCTACGTCGACTCGCGCATAGACGCCAGCACGGTGGACGCGCTGCGCGAGATGGGCCACGGCGTGGAGGTGGTTGAAGAGACGGCGGCTCAGGGCAACTTCGCGGTGCCGGTGGGTCTGATGGTGAATAGTGACACGGGCCGCATTCACGCCGGCGTGGACGTATTCAGGCAAGCCGAGGCACGGGGGTACTAGGACACCGGGCACGCGTCGATGAAGGGCAGGTGCGCGAGACTACCGCGCCTATAGGCCAGACCGGCCTCGGCGACCCTATTCGGAGCAGCGGACGCACACGTAGCTGTCGCCCTGTTCCTGTGCAATGCCGACAGCCACGTTCCGCTTGCGCCCGCAAGTGGAGCACGTGACAGCGACGAGCGGGGTGTTGCCCGGACGGCTTGGCTCGTTCGCGTAGCCCCGAAAACCCTTGTAGTCGGGGTTCAGGCGCTTCATGCGTTCGTAGCGCTGCGCGTTTCTGCGTCGGCCCATGTTCGGTGCGGAACCTCGTTGGGGGTGAGGCGGTTGGCGCAACTCACCCCCATCCTAACCTTCCCCCGGCGAGGGGGAAGGGACTTTGGAAATCCTAGCCCGCCCCCATCGAAGGGGAAGGGACTTTGGAAATGCCTTCTGAGCGGCCGCTACTGGACGTCGACTTTGGCGCCGGCCTCTTCGAGCTTGGCCTTGACTGCCTCGGCAGCCTCCTTGCTGATGGCTTCCTTGATGGTCGTGGGCGCGCTTTCGACGAGCTCCTTGGCCTCTTTGAGCCCCAGCGTAGTCTCTTGCCTCACCGCCTTGATGACGTTGATCTTGTTGGGTCCGATGTCCTGGAGGAGCACGTTGAACTCGGTCTTCTCCTCTTCTTCCTCGGCGGCCTCGGCGGTGGCGGCGACGCCCTGGACGGTCGCCATCGCGACGGGCGCGGCGGCGCTTACGCCGAAGGCTTCCTCGAGCTCCTTCACCAGCTCGGCGAGGTCGAGCACTGATAGACCCTTGATTGCCTCTACGATTTCATCTTTGGTCATGGTCATAGCGGTTTACCTCCATTCGACTGTTTGCTACCTGTTGTTTAGGTCCTGTCTACTCGGCGCCTACTGCCTGTTCCGAGTTCTCGACGTGGCGTTGGAGCACCCTGGCGAGGCCGGCAATCGGGCCGTTGAGCACCCTGACCAGCCCGGCTGCGGGAGCGTTAAGCTGGCCCATCAGCCGCGCGACCATCTCCTCGCGCGAGGGCAGTAGGGCCAGGCTTCTCACTTGTTCGGCGCTGAGCGCCCGATCACCCAGAATCCCACCCCGTATTTCTATGCGCAGCCTGTTGGCGCGTATGTATTCCGACAGCGTCTTGGCCGGGTCGGTCGGCTCGCCGTACCCTATCGCTAAGCCCGTTGGGCCGGAGATTATCTCCTTGAAGCCGGGCCGATTCGCGGCGTCGGCGGCAAGGTGCGCGAGCCGGTTCTTGACTACGCGGTACTCGATGTCCTTGTCCCTGAGCGCGCGCCTCAGTCCGGTCATCACGCTCACGCCGATGCCCGTGTAGTCGGTGGAGACGGCGACGGTGCACTTCTCCATCCATTGGCGCATATCTTCTACCTGTTGGACTTTGCGTTCTGCGGGCAATCTGCACCTCTATTTCTGGCGATGGTTTGGGATCCGCCCGGGGCCACAAAAGAAAACCCCGGGCCTCGGCCCAGGGCGGTGAACGCGGCGCGGTCCGGCGCTGCGTCTCTCGTTGGGCCTGGGCGGGCCGGTCGGTTTAATCCGCGGCGGCGGAACCCGCTGTCTTTGGCGTATTCGGTTGTTGCCGCGTCCGCGTCGTAGGACGCGGGCGGCGCACAGTCGTTGCTATTCTACCTTGAGTGCGGTGGCGCCTACAACGTCCATCTCGATGCCGGGCCCCATGGTTGTCGTGAGGTACGCCGACCTTATGAACTGACCCTTGACGCCGCTGGGACGCGCGCGGACTATGGCGTCCATGACGGCAGTGAGGTTGTCCATAAGCTGTTCCTCTTCGAAGCTTGCCTTGCCGATTGGGGCGTGGATGAGCGCCGTGCGGTCGAGGCGGTACTCCACCCTGCCCTTCTTGGCGTCGGCAATCGCCCGGGGCAGGTCTTCGGCCTGGACGACGGTGCCCGTTCTGGGGTTGGGCATAAGCCCCTTACGGCCCAGATGCCGTCCCAGCCTGCCGATGCGGCCCATCACTTCGGGCGTGGCAATCGAGACATCGAAGTCGGACCAGCCGCCCTCGATGTTCTTGATTATCTCGTCGTCGGCGATGTAGTCGGCGCCGGCGCCGTCGGCAATCGATACCGCCTCGCCGCTGGTGAACACCATGACGCGGATGGGCTTGCCCACGCCGTGGGGGAGCTGCGTCACTCCGCGCACCATCTGGTCGGCGTGGCGCGGGTCGGCTCCGGTGCGGAGATGGACCTCAACGGTCTCGTCGAACTTCGCGGTGGCGGTCTGCTTGACGAGCGCCACGGCATCGTCCGGGGCGTAGTTGCGGCCCTGTTCTATGAGGCTCTCGGCCTCCTTGTATCGCTTTCCTCGCTTGGTTGCCATCGTATGGCTCCTATTCCCTGCCCCTCAAGACATTTCCAGGAGAAGGGTCTACGATCTTATGACCTGAATGCCCATGCTGCGCGCGGTGCCTTCGATGATGCGGATGGCGCCGTCGACGTCGGCGGCGTTCAGGTCCCTCATTTTTGCCTCGGCGATCTCCCGAACCTGGTCGCGTCTGATGGTGGCGACCGTATCAGTGCGAGCGCTTCCGCTGCCCTTTTCGAGTCCGGCGGCCTTCTTAAGCAGTTCCGACGCGGGAGGACTCTTGATAACGAAGCTGAACGAGCGGTCTTCGAACACGGTAAGCTCTACCGGAATGATGGTGCCCATCTGCGAGGCTGTGCGCTCGTTGTATTCCTTGACGAAGCCCATTATGTTGACGCCGTGCTGGCCCAGGGCAGGGCCGACCGGCGGCGCGGGCGTCGCTTTGCCCGCGCTTATCTGAAGCTTGATTATGGCCCTGACTTTCTTAGCCAAGGGGTTTCACCTTTCTGGCGGCGGCGCCTGACGGGTTCCAGCTTTCGCGGGAATGACTGTATTTGAGGTGTATCGTCGGAAGGCGGGGATTGCTAGGCCCGTTCCACCTGCAGAAAATCCAGTTCAACGGGGGTCTCGCGTCCGAAGAAGGATACGAGCACCCTCACCTTTGCCCTGTCCGAGAACACCTCGTCGACAGTGCCCATGAAATCCACGAACGGGCCGTCGGTTATCCGCACCTTCTGGCCCTTGTCGTAGCCGACGCGCACGCGCGGCTTGTCGGATTCCATCTGGTTGAGGATAAGTTCTACTTCGCGCTCATCCAGCGGCACGGGCTGAGGGCGCCCATCCCTCTCATCCTCGACGGAGACGAAGCCGGACACGCCGGGGGTGTTGCGAACGGCGTACCAGCTCTCGTCGTCCATATTCCCCTCGTCGCCCAACCTTATCTGCACCAGTATGTAACCGGGGAACATCTTGCGAGCGACGGGCTTGCGCTGGCCGCCTTTTATCTCGACTTCGTCCTCGGTCGGCACGACCACCTGGAGGATTTCGTTCTTCATATCCATGGCAGCTACGCGCTGCTCGAGGTTCCGCTTTACCCTATCTTCTTGTCCGGAGTAGGCGTGGATTATGTACCAGCGGGCCTCGGGGTCTTGATATTGTATAGTCTCTTCCATATAGCTCAACCGCCAAGGATAAAGGTGAGCAGCTCGCCGAATCCGAGGTCGACGATGCCGAGGAACGCGCCAATGACGGCGGACACGGCGACGACCATGAGCGACAGTCGCCATGTCTCCCGGGGAGTGGGCCATGTGACGCGGCGCAGCTCAGAGACTATGTCTCCGACCATGCGGAAGCTGAGGGCTCTGCGCGCCGCATCCGTTGTAACGCGGCGGGATGCTCCCGCGTTTCGCGCCATGCGGCTACCTTACCTCGCGGTGCAGGGTGTGTGCGCGGCAGCGCGGGCAGAACTTCTGGAGCTCAATCCGTTGCGGGTCGCTTCGCCTGTTTTTCGAGGACGTGTAGGTGCGCTCTCTGCAATCGACGCAGCCCAGGGTTATGACTATTCTAGCTTCGGTTCTTCGGGCCATGGCGGCTTACCTGATGACGTTGATGATGACGCCTGAGCCAACAGTGCGCCCGCCTTCGCGGACGGCGAACCGTAGCTGCTCGTCCATGGCGACCGGGGTTATCAGCTTGATCTTCATCTCGATGTTGTCGCCGGGCATCACCATTTCGACGCCTTCGGGCAGTTCTATCTCTCCCGTCACGTCGGTGGTGCGGATGTAGAACTGTGGCTTGTAGCCGTTGAAGAAGGGAGTGTGTCGACCGCCCTCCTCCCTGCTGAGCACGTAGACGTTGGCCTCGTACTCGGTGTGCGGTGTAATGCTGCCGGGCGCGGCGAGCACCTGGCCTCGCTCGATGCCGTCGCGATCCACGCCGCGCAGCAGCACGCCCACGGCGTCGCCGGGCTCGCCCTCGTCGAGGGTCTTGTGGAACATCTCCACACCGGTCACCACTGTAGAGCTCGTATCTTTGATACCAACAATCTCGATTGGCTGGCCGACCTTGATGACGCCCTGTTCGACGCGGCCGGTGACGACGGTCCCGCGGCCCTTTATGCCAAACACGTCCTCGACGGGCATGAGGAAGGGCTCGTCCTTTGGACGCTCTGGCACAGGAATGTGTTCGTCGACGGCGTCCATCAACTCCCAGATGCCTTTGCCCCACTCGGAGTCCCGGCCGACGTCCTCGGCTTCCAGCGCGTTGAGCGCGCTTACGCGAACGATGGGGCAGTCTTCGAAGTCGTATTCCGCAAGAAGCTCTTCAAGCTCCAGCTCGACAAGTTCCAGAAGCTCCTCGTCATCCATTGCGTCTACCTTGTTCAGAGCGACGACGATGCGGGGCACCTGCACCTGGCGGGCGAGCAGGATGTGCTCGCGAGTCTGCGGCATGGGCCCGTCGGGGGCGCTGACCACGAGAATAGCGCCGTCCATCTGCGCCGCGCCGGTGATCATGTTCTTGATATAGTCGGCGTGGCCGGGGCAGTCGACGTGGGCGTAGTGCCTGTTATCGGTCTCGTACTCCACGTGCTGGATGGCGATGGTAACGCCGCGGGCCTTCTCTTCGGGCGCGTTGTCGATGCTGTCGAACGGGCGATAGCTCGCCAGGTTGTGTTCGGCCAGCACGCGCGTTATAGCCGCAGTCAGCGTGGTCTTGCCGTGGTCCACGTGCCCAATCGTGCCCACGTTTACATGCGGCTTTGTCCTCTCAAACCTTGCCTTTGCCAACTTTAGCCCTCCCTGGTTGTGGAGCCCACAAGCAGATTCGAACTGCTGACCTCGTTCTTACCAAGAACGCGCTCTACCTACTGAGCTATGTGGGCGGTGTGTTGTAATTTGCGTTTGTTCTGTGCTGGTGGGGGGGACAGGATTCGAACCTGTGTAGTCCTTCCGGACGCCAGATTTACAGTCTGGTGGTATTAGCCACTCACCCACCCCCCCAATTGGGGCGGAACACAACTGCAATTTTAGCATAGCGCTACATTCAATCCAATACTTGGCGACCTTACCGCACGCCCTCCGGCGGCGCGGTGTGGCCGGAATCGGCGACGTCGCGACGGGGTCTTCGAGGTCCGGGCGGGCGGCTTGAGGCGTAGTCGAAAAGCCCCAGAGGGGACTCGAACCCACTAACCTGCCGATTACAAATCGGCTGCGCTGCCTGTTGCGCCACTGGGGCACGATCCGCCCGAATGCGGTCGCGGACTCCGGCCGCGCTCGTCTCGAACTGCTTTCCGGGCCTCCTCGATGCTCCAACACCAAACAGGCTAGCCGTCACACGTCGACAACTAGCCCGAAACTGGCCTTACATGCTAGCAGAAACGGCCAGTCGGGTCAAGCAAATCGTAGTTAGTGTGCGCGAGAAGGGCTCCGAAACTTGCACAGGAGGGCGGCGTAGCAGCGAGTGAACGGGCCAGTCTACAGCAGCTTGGATTCGGCCTGTCGCTGTGTCTCGCGGTACACGTGCTGCAGCGGTAAGCTGCGCTCCAGCGCCACGGCCCGGCAGTCGTCGAATTCGGGGGCAACAGATACGGT
Organism: uncultured Dehalococcoidia bacterium; assembly: GCA_951812395.1. Taxonomy (GTDB): domain Bacteria; phylum Chloroflexota; class Dehalococcoidia; order Lucifugimonadales; family CATOSD01; genus CATOSD01. The sequence goes on along the minus strand of CATOSD010000002.1, from coordinate 338,970 downwards.
ACGCCCGGCCAGGCGCTTGACCTTGACGCGCATGTTACCGAATTCGGTCTCCACGCTGACCACTTCGCGCTCGACTTCGTATCGCTTGAGCGGACGCACGCGCACGCCCAGCGTAGACGTCTCTTCCACCATCGCGCGGAGGGCGTCCGACTCGGCGTCCCTTGGAACGATGGCGCTCAGCATGGTCCCGGGGCGGTTCTTCTTCATCTGTATGGGCGTAAACCAGACGTCCCTCGCTCCGAGCGCGAAGAGCCGCTCCTGCGCGTAAGCGAGCATCTCGCCGCTCATGTCGTCGATGTTGGTCTCCAGAAGCGTAACGCCCTCAGAGAAGGCCGCGCCGGTCTCCTCGCCGAGCCAGAGGCCCAGCGCGTTCGGGTACTGCTCGGGGTCTCGCGAGCCAAGTCCGTAGCCGACGCGGGTAAGAGCCATTTCGGGCTGCCGGAACTCCGCGAACGTGGTCAGTATGGCCGCCCCGGTCGGAGTCACCATCTCCCCAGTCCTGCGGGCGTTGCGAGGCGCTGGCACCACGGGCGTGTTGGACATGGCGAACAGAGCCGCGGTGGCGGGCGAGGGCACGGGCAACAGCCCGTGGGCGCTGTCGATTACACCGGAGCCGGTGGGCAGCGGCGAGCAGTAGACGCTCGTCACGCCGAGAAGGTGCAGCCCTACCACGGCGCCAACAACGTCGACCAGCGTGTCCAGCTCCCCGAGCTCGTGCAGTTGCGTCTGCTCGGCGGAAGTGCCGTGCACGCGCGATTCCGCCTCTCCGAGCCGGCGGAAGACGGCACACGCGAGCTCAACAACCGGCTCGGGCAGGTCCGAGTCCCTGGTGATGCGTATGAAGTCCCGCCAGTGGCGGGGACGCCTAGCCTCGTCGGTCAATTCGACAGTTACGAGCGTCCCGTTGACACCGCGGCGATTTTCGCGGCGCACGACGAGTGCGAACCCCTCGGCGTCGAGCCTGGCAAGCTCCGCCTCGAGGTCGGCGGGCCGCACGCCGCAGTCGACTAGCGCACCGAGGATCATGTCCCCGCTCGCACCGCCTATGGAGTCGAAGTACGCGACGCTCAACGTCGACCTCCGAATCCGGCGCTGGCCGGCCGCGGCCGTACCGGCGCCCGCTCCTGTTGTGGGAGCGCCAACCGCAGGGCCTCCGCCAGAGTTCGCACCTGGCTCACGGCCGGCCCGCCGGGAAAGCCGGGGCGTTCGTCATCGCCGGGGCCGCCTGGTCCTATGCAGTGCCCGAGCCCCAGTCGGGCTGCCTCCTGCACGCGTCGTTCAAGCTGGGACACTGCTCGCACCTCGCCGGTCAGGCCGAGCTCGCCTACCGCGGCGATGCCAGAGGCTATGGGCTGGTTCTTCAGGCTGGACGCTATGGCGAGGGCCACACCCAGGTCGCCGGCAGGCTCGTTGAGGCGAACGCCTCCCGCGACATTTACGACGATGTCCTGTCCGGCCAGGGCGACGCCGGCGTGGCGGCTCAGCACGGCGCACACCAGAAGCAACCGGTTGAAGTCGATGCCGGTCGCCACGCGCCTCGGTTGTGGGAGCATCGAGGGCATGGTCAGCGCCTGCACCTCCACGAGCATTGGCCGGCTGCCCTTCATGGTCGCCACGATAACCGAGCCGATGGCGCCGTCGGTGCGCTTGGCGAGAAACGTGCGGGAAGGATCCTTCACCTCCTTCAGGCCCTCGGCCGCCATGTCGAATACGCAGATTTCGTTGGTCGAGCCGAAGCGGTTCTTGGTGCTCCTCAGCAGCCGCCATGCGCCGTTGGCGTCGCCTTCCATGTAGAGCACGACGTCGACCAGGTGCTCGAGCAGCCTGGGGCCGGCGACGTCGCCCTCCTTTGTCACGTGACCGCTCAGGAACGCGGGAGTGCCGGTATCTTTGACCCAGTCCATCAGCCTCTGGGCGCACTCGCGAATCTGGGCCACGCTGCCAGGGGCGGCGGTGAGGTTGTCGTCGTGCAGGGTCTGGATTGAGTCGACCACCAGCAGGGCTGGCCTGTGGGCGTCGAGCCGCGCGAGCACTGCGGCGAGGTTGGTTTCCGGCAGCAGGAACAAGCCGCGCCCGTCGATGCCGAGCCTGTCGGCGCGCATCTTCACCTGCGGCGCCGACTCTTCGCCCGACACGTACAGAGTCTGGCCGTGCGAGGCCGAAACGGCTGCCGCCAACTGGAGCAGCAGCGTGGATTTGCCTATGCCCGGCTCGCCGTACAACAGCGCGAGCGAGCCCGGAACGACTCCGCCTCCGAGCACACGGTTGAATTCACCGAGGGAAAGCTCGATGCGGGGCAACTCCCTGGTGGAGACCTGGGACAACTCGCGCGCGGGAGTCGCGGGGACGTCGGCCCTGCCGGCCGCGGCACGGTCCGCCACCGCGACCTCGGAAAGCGTGTTCCATTCAGAGCACGCGGGGCACCGGCCTTCCCATTTGGGGGTCTCGTAGCCGCAGCTGTCGCATACGAAGGCGGACTTGAGCCTGGCCCTGGGCATGTTCAGCGGCCTCGCGGGCGGCTCGCAGGCGCGGCTAAGCCACACACGGGAACGCGCCCGGAGTTCGTCGGCCCGCGCCTAGGAGTTGGGCGCGGCCAGGCTGAGCGTGCGGGCGTCGGGCAACGGCGCATGAACGTTGACAATCAGCTCGTCGTCCTCGACGTCGATGACAGCGGTGTCGCCCACGTTGACGTCGCCCATGAGGATGGCGTCCGAGAGCTTGTCTTCCAGGTTGTCCTGGATGACCCGCCGCAGCGGGCGGGCGCCAAACGTCGGGTCGTAACCCTTCTCCGCAAGCCAGTCTTTCGTCCGCTGTTCAACCTCCAGGCTGATGCCCTTCTCGACCAGGTTCGCCGACACTTCGGCCAGCATAAGGTCGACAATCGCCAACATGTGGGCGCGGGTGAGGGCGTGGAACACCACGGAGCCATCGATGCGGTTGAGGAACTCGGGCCGGAAGAAGCGCTTGACCTCGTCGTTGACGTTGCCCTGCATGCGGTCGTACAAGGCCTCGGCTCCCCTCGCGTCGCCGGACCTGTGAGCGAAGCCAATGCCGCGATCCTGCCTGATGAGGTCGGACCCGATGTTGCTAGTCATGACGATGATGGTGTTGCGGAAGTCGACGCGGCGCCCTCTGGCGTCGGTGAGGTGGCCGTCGTCGAAGATCTGGAGCAGTATGCTAAAGACTTCGGGGTGGGCCTTTTCGATCTCGTCCAGCAGTATCACACAGTAAGGCCTGCGACGTACCGCCTCGGTGAGCTGTCCGCCGTCGTCGTAGCCGACGTAGCCTGGCGGCGAGCCAACGAGTCGGGCCACGGAGTAGCGTTCCATGAACTCGGACATGTCGATGCGAATCATGGCCTCTTCGCTGCCGAACATGAACTCCGCCAGCTTCTGCACCAGGTAGGTCTTTCCGACGCCGGTGGGGCCGAGGAACATGAACACGCCGGTTGGGCGCTTGGGGTTCTTCAGCCCGGCCCTCGCCCTGCGCACGGCCTTGGAAATCATGGTGATAGGCTCGATCTGCCCCACGACCTGCTCGTTCAGCACGTCTTCCATGTGAATGAGGCGTTCGGACTCCTCGGAGGCGAGGCGGGTGACGGGTATGCCCGTCCACATTGCGACGACCTCGGCGATGTTCTCTTCGGTAACGACGACGGCCTCTCCACCCAGCTCGTCCTGCCACTCCCTCTCGATCTCGCCCATGCGGTCGCTCAGGCTGGCCTCACGGTCGCGCAACTCTGCGGCCTCGTCGTACTGGCGCGACGCTATGGCGTCGTCCTTTTCCTTGCGGACGCGCTCCAGCACCTTGGAGACCTCTTTCAGCGAAAGCGGGGGTGTGTTTGTGTTGATGCGCACCCGAGACGCGGCCTCGTCGATGAGGTCAATTGCCTTGTCCGGCAGGAACCTGTCCGGTATGAAGCGGGAGGCCAGGCTGGCGGCGGCCCTGATGGCGTCGTCGCCTATGGCGAGCTGGTGGTGTTCCTCGTAGTGGCCCTTGACGCCCTTGAGTATCTCGACGGTCTCCTCGACGGTGGGTTCGTCAACTCTGACGGGCTGGAACCTGCGTTCCAGTGCCGGGTCGCGCTCCACGTACTTGCGGTAGTCGTCGTGGGTGGTCGCGCCAATTGTTTGCACTTCGCCCCTGGCGAGCGAGGGCTTGAGGATGTTGGCGGCGTCGACGGCGCCTTCTGCCGCGCCTGCGCCGATCATGGTGTGAAGCTCGTCGATGAAGAGAACGCAGTTTTTGGAGTTGCGAATCTCCTCGATCACCTTTTTCAGGCGTTCCTCGAACTCGCCACGGTACTTTGTGCCCGCGATTGTCGCCGCAAGGTCGAGCGTGACGAGTCGCTTGTTCTTGAGAGTGTTGGGCACGTCGTTCTCGGCGATGCGCTGTGCGAGCGCCTCTACGATGGCAGTCTTGCCGACGCCGGGCTCGCCGATGAGGACGGGGTTGTTCTTGGTGCGTCTGCTCAGAATCTGAGTGACGCGCTGGATCTCCGTTTCCCGGCCCACAGTGCGATCCAGTTCCCCCTCGCGGGCACGCTTGGTCAGGTCGATGCCGAGCTGGTCGAGGGTTGGGGTCTTGGCGCGGGTTGAGCGGCTCGAGGCCTGGGACTGTTGCGGGCTCTGGGTGAGAATGCGGCTGGTTTCGCCACGCACCTTGTCCAGGCTGACGCCGAGGCTCTCGAGTACACCTGCGGCTACGCCTTCTCCCTCGCGCATGAGGCCGATGAGGAGGTGCTCCGTGCCGATGTAGTGGTGGTTGAGTCTGCGCGCCTCGTCGACCGCGAGTTCGATCACCTTCTTGGCACGCGGGGTAAGTCCAATCTCGCCGGGGCTGCTGCGCTCGCCGCGCCCCATGACGAATTCGACTGCAGCTCGCACCTTGTCCAGCTCAATACCCAGATTGGCCAGCGCCTTGGCGGCGACTCCGTCCGTCTCACGGACAAGCCCAAGGAGGATGTGCTCGGTGCCAATGTAGTTGTGATTGAATCTCTGGGCCTCTTCCTGGGCCAGAGAGAGCACCCTGCGCGCCCTCTCGGAGAACTTCTCAAACCTACTCGCCACGTTTATTCTCCTATCGGGAGTTTGCGATTGTCACAGAATAGAGCCTAGAATCCTCCAAACTCCCCTTCTTCCAAAGCCTGTTTCAGGCTAAGGCCCAATCGCCTTCTCTCCGGTTCGATCTTCAGGATCTTCAGCTTTAAGGTTTCACCCTCTCGAACTATCTCTCGCGGATGACCAATCATCCGAGTGCTCAGTTCGGAGATGTGCACCAGGCCCTCGACCGAGCCCTCGACCCGGGCGAAAGCGCCGAAGTTCATCAGCTTGGTAATGGTAGCGTCGACAATGTCACCGACAACGTGCCGCTCGTGGATGGTCTCCCACGGCTCCGGCTGCAGACGCCTCAGGCTCAAGGCGATCTTCTTGTTCTGCGCGTCGACCCGCAGCACGAACACGTCGATTTCGTCGCCGAGCTTGACGATCTCCTCGATGGACTTGACCGGGTGCCAGGATAGCTCCGAGATGTGTATGAGCCCGTCGGCCCCACCCAGGTCGACAAAAGCGCCGAAGCTGCTGATGCCGGTTACCTTGCCTCTGCGGACATCCCCCTCGGTCAGCTCCGTGATGAGCCGCGCCTTCTGGGCCTCGCGCTGCTCCTGCACCGCCTGCCGCTCGGAGAAGATGGCGCGGTTTCGACCCCGGTTGATCTCCAGAATCTTCAGCTGGAGCACCTTGCCGACGGACTCGGCACGGGGGTCGACCGGAGGTGGTTGGTTCTCGCCGGTCTGTTCAGACTTGGCCTCGGACTCTTCCTGTCTGCGCTGGTACTCGCGGAACTGGTCGTGAGGCACGCTTACCAGTTGAGACATAGGGACGAAGCCCTGAATGGTCTCAACGTCCACAATCGCGCCGCCGCGGTTGAAGCCCAGTATGGTGCCCTGCACGGTGTCGCCGTTGCCCATCATCGCTTCCAACTCATGCCAGGCCTTTTCGCCAATGGCCCTGTCGATGGACAGGATGGCAGAGCCTTCGTCGGTGGAATCGCGGATGACGAACGTCACGACGGATGAGCCGACTTCCAGTCGTTCCGCGTCCTCCGGGCTGAGCGAGCGCATCTCTCTTTGCGGAACGATGCCCTCGGCCTTGTGACCTATGCTTACGAGCAGGCCTTCGGAGTCGACGCGCATCACGATGCCCTCGACAACATCGCCCCGCCGCAGAGGCTTCAGTGACTCAACAGAGTCAATGAATTCCCCCATATCTTGGACTTGGCCTGGCTCCTCCGGAGAATTCGAACTCAACAAAACAACTACCGCCGTGTTAATTCGGGCATTGCCCAACACCGACAATTATATGTGCATAGCTTGGGCGTGTAAAGCCGAAACGCATCAGCAAATCGGAAGGGATTGGGGAAAACGGGGCCTGGAGTGAGTTTCTGCCGACCACAGATGCAGCGAGCCCCCTGGCAGTGACCTATTTTCCCACGTCCTTGCGGGCGCAGTATCGTCAGCGCTGAGGCGTTTCACTGCCGTGTTCGGGATGGGAACGGGTGGGACCGCCTCGCCAGAACCACCAGGGGACGCTCGTTTGCGATTGTGGCATGCCGGCCGGAAAATGCTCAACCAGACGACCGCCGCTTGATAGCACAGTCTACACCAGCACGGAGCGCGGTGTCAACGTTCGCGCTGCCCTGGAGCCAGACGGAATCACGGCAGGAAAGGCGTGCGTGGCGAGAGAAGCGGGGCTGTCGGCCACCCACCGGCTGGTGTACTATAGGCCGATGAGGGCCGAGCCAGTGAGGAGGGTAACCACCATGAAGGCTAAGATGAAATGCGGCGCAATCGCGCTGATAGCGGCACCAGTGTTCTCGCTGATTTTCTTCGGCCTGGAGCCGGGCGGACTGGTGATAGACAACGTGGATGCGGACAACCTGGCGGATGAGATGCGGCTGAAGATAGAGGCACTGTCCTCCAACGTTTTCATGACGCACCTGAGCGCGTTCGTTGTGCCGCTGTCGCTCGCTTTCGGGCTGTTCGGCATGTGGGTTGTGGAGAACGACGCCAGGGGCCGCGGCGAAGGCAGCGCCATCTGGAGTGCCGGCCTCGTACTGCTCGCCATCACATTCACCGGCTGGGTTATAAGCCAGTCGCTGAACCACCAGATCGCCAACACCGGGCTGGATTCCGGCCCCAGCCAGGCGACGGCCAACGCGCTGTACGCGGTGGACGTGAGCATAACCCAGCTTTTCGGGGTGTTCGCCGGGCTCGGATTCTTGTTCTACTCACTGGGAGCGGCGGCCGCTGAACGCGCCAACAAGTGGGCGTCGTGGATCGTCGCCGCGTTCTCGGTTGTGTCGTTGGCCGCGATGCTTGTCGGCACGTTCGAACCTGAGCTGTTCCAGCCGATGCGGAACATCGTCTGGGCCATCTACATCGTCTGGTCCGCATGGCTGGTCCACCTGGGCGTACGCACGTTCAGGAGCGGATAGCCGCAGACGGGAATCGCCGACGGTGACGCTGCCATGAGCACAGGCGCAACTTATCCGGTGAGCGCGGCGCGGGCGCTCGCGTTGGACGCTCAGAGACTGGCGGAACAGCCGGACCTGGACATGCCCTCCACTCCGGAGCAGGTTTACGCCGCGGTCGAGCGCGTTGGCTGCCTGCAGATAGACACGCTGCAGATGGTGCGACGAAGCCACTACGTGGCGCTTTGGAGCCGACTTGGCGAGTACGATCCGGAGGACCTCGACGCGCTTGTTTACGATCCCGTCCGGCGCCGGCTGTTCGAGTATTGGCTGCACGCGGCGAGCGTCATCCCGCTGAGCGAGTATCGCTACCGGCTGAGGCTGATGCGCCGGTGCGCGGAGGGCACGTTCAGGTCACGGCGGCGCTGGCTTGGCGAGCCTGGCAACGCGGGGACGGTGGAGGCGGTGCTGGGGCGAGTGCGCGAAGAGGGGGCGGCGCGCGTCTCCGACTTTTCTGATGAACGCCCCCTGCCGAGAAAGGGCTGGTGGGATTGGAAGCCAGCCAAGCACGCGCTGGAGTACCTGTTCGACCTGGGCGAGCTTATGGTGTCCGGGCGCGAGAACTTTCAGCGGGTGTACGACCTACGGGAGCGCGTGCTACCCGACTGGGTCGACACGACGGAGCCGACGGAAGAGGAGGCAGTGCGTCACGTGCTGGAGTGGTCGATGCGGCGCGTCGGCATCTGCGCTCCCCGCCAACTGGTGGACTACGCCCGCTTGAAGGTCGGCGAGAGCCGCCAGCACCTGCGCGCGCTGACGGACGAGGGCGTCTTCGTGGAGGTGGCGTGCCTCACCGCATCGGGCCAGGTGGAGCGGTTCATCGTGCACCGCGACAGTCTGGACACTCTGGAACGCGCCGCGGACGGTGGGCTTGTTCCGAGCGCAACAACGTTTCTGACGCCGTTCGACAGCCTGTTCTGGGCTCCGGGCCGCGGCGTGCAGCTTTGGAGATTCGAGCAGAGGCTCGAGGCGTATGTCCCGGCGCCCAAGAGGCGGTGGGGCTACTTCTGCCTGCCCATCCTGCACGGCGACAGGCTGGTGGGCAGGTTCGACCCCAAGTTGGAGCGAGCGACCGGCACGCTGCGGCTGAAGGCGCTACACCTGGAGCCGGGAGTCGAGCCGGACGAGGAGCTGGTGGCGGATTTTGCCCACGCGATGCGGGGGTTCATGGCTTTTCATGGGGCGACGGACCTGGTGGTGGAGGGTGGGAACGGTGCGGCGGCGCTGGGCGTGGTGGGGTGAGGGGGAAGGCCCTCACTCCCATCCTGACCTTCCCCTGTCGATGGGGAAGGGATTAACGGAGCATCGGGCGGGCATGAAACCCGCCCCTTCGAGTGAATTGCGTTTACGGATTCGAAAAGGAGGTTTGAAATGGACTCGGCTTTGATTTCGGAATACAAGCAGAAGATCGTCGAAGCGGGGCGGTTCGTGACGAGTTGTGGGGTGATGTCGCTTAGCAAGCACGGCAACATCAGCGCGCGGATTCCGGGGGAGGATGCGTTCCTGTTGACGGCGGGCGGTACGTTGTCGGAGCTGGGGCCGGAGAACATCGCGCTGTACGAGCTGGACGGCACGCTGGTGGAGGGGGCGGTGGAGCCGACCTCCGCCGAGATCGTGGACATGCACGGCGTGGTGTACCGGCTGCGGCCCGACGCGGGCGGCGCGCTGCACACGCACTCGCCGGCGGCGACGAGCCTGGCGGTGGCGTACGAGCCGATACCGCTAATCTACGAGGCGATGGCGCGCTTCGACATGACGGACGGCGTGCCGCTGGCCGGCTACGGCCCGAGGGGTTCGAGCGAGTCGGTGGACAACATCGCCCGGGCGATCAAGGAGAACCCGAACACGGGCGGCGTGCTGCTTGCCAATCACGGCGTGCTGACGTTCGCGGCGGACCCGATGTCCTCGGTGAGGGCGAACGTGGTGATCGAGGAGGCGGCGATTCTGTACATGAACGCCAGGGCCATTGGCCAGGCCAACCCGATTCCGGCCCACATGGTGGGGTTGACCCAGCGGCGGCGGGACGAGTTCGCTGAGATGGGCGTGCAGCGGGCGAGCTAGCGTTTCTACGAGCCCCTGTGTCTTTGAGATACCCTCTTTCGAACTAGCCTCGTTGGCGGCGCAGGCTGTCGAGTTCGGCCTGAAGACGGTCGGCGCGAGCCTCCGCCTCCAGCCGGGCGGCTTCTGCCGCGTGCCGGGCGGCCTCCGATTCCTCGAGCGTGAGCAGCCACTGGGCGGTTGCGCTGTCCCTGAGCAGGAAACGGGGGAGCCCTTCTTCGGCGCGATACACGAAGTCCACCCCCAGGACTTCGCTGCGTGACCACACGTCGCCGTTCGGTTCGGTGTGCATTTCGAATCGCCGGTAATCCCCATCCACGAGCGTCTCGCCTACCAGCGGCTCCCCGTAGTATTCGCCCAGCAGGTCCAGACGCCAGTATTCGCGCACGCCTATGCGGGCGTAGATGTCGCGCTTGATGCCGACGTCGCGGCTTGCGGTGCTCTCGGACGCCACCTCGAGGACGAACGACGGAGTCCGGCCCCACTCGTCGATGCGGTAGCTTCGGCGGTTGAGCCTTATCTGGGCGGCATCCGTCTGCAGTCCGAAGACGATGAAGCCGTCCGGGGAGATGAAGGAGTTGGGGACGCGCGAGTCGTAGATGACGTTGATCAGCGGGCCGCAGCACAGGACAGTGGGGTCGTTGGCGTAGCGGGCTTTGAGAATGGACATGAGTAGAAGGATAGGTTCATCTTGCTGCAAGGAGTCCTCGGGCGGTTCGGGATCGGGTAGCAGGTCGTACCAGGGGACTTCGACGGCTATGTCCGGCGATGCCTTGCGGTCTGCGGCTGTCATTGGGAGCCTCCGTTTGGCGGGGTGCGACTTGGGACCAGTGTAGCACAGGGTGGGCGGAGTTCACCCCCATCCTGACCTTCCCGCTGAGAGGGGGAAGGGATTCTTGTAGGGGTCATTCCTGATGCCTGGCCCTGACTGCCCTGCGAGGGGAAGGGACTCTTGGGTCAGGCGAGGCAGAGGGCGCGGGCGACTCTAAGTACAGCGTCCGGGATGGGGCGGAGCAGGCGGAAGAGCGTGAACACGACGAAGGTCGCGATGGCGGCGATGGCGAAGCCGGCGGCTACGTCCAGCGGGTAGTGCACGCCGGCGAAGACGCGGGCGAAGGCGTAGAGTCCGGCGGCGGCGAGGAAGGCGGCGCCGGCGCGGCGGTCGACCCACCAGACGGCGATGGCGATGGCGGACGCGGCGGCGATGGCGTTGGACGGGAACGACGAGTCGGTGGGCGGGTAGAACAGCAGGGTCACCTGATCGGGGAACTCGACGAAGGGGCGCGGGCGGAAGTAGTACCAGTTGACGATGTAGACTGTCCAGTTGGACAGTCCCATCGAGGTGAGGGCGGCGAACACGCCGATCTGCCGTCGGCGGCGTGTGTTCGCGTCCTGTCCGGCGAACCAGAAGGCGATGAGGGCGAGGGCCATGGCCACGGGGATGAGGTAGTCGCTCACCACCCAGGTGATGAACGTGTCCACGGGCGAGTACCTGCCCGCCATGCCGTTTATCCAGAGGAACAGGTTTTGGTCCGCGATCTCCATTTTTCCAGCCGGTGTCCGATGCTGCGGGTGAGTGCGCTGAGGTAGTTGTCGCGCTTCAGGGCATCCAGTCCTTCCGCGGGATCACTCTCCCCTGCCCTCATGCCCAGGTTTACCAGTGACGACGCCAGCAGGGTGAAGACCAACGCGGAAGACGCTCCCAGGAAGAAGAAGAGTGCCTGCGCCGGGGCGTCGAGTCCGCCCTCGTAGTCGTTGATGTTGCGGTCTTCGACGGCGAAGAACCAGACGAACGCCCCCACTATCAGGAAGAGGCCGAGCAGCCTGGCGGGCACGGGCTGCTTCAGGATGAGCAGGCCGCGGAGTCCGCCGAGGGATGCTGCTATCTGGAGAGCGCCGGTCGCGGCGACGGCTACGAGGATGTAGTAGTCGGTCGCGAAGGTGAACATCGGTCAGTGGTCAGTAGGTTGCCGGCCGCTGATCCACTGACAGACCCGACAGGCTGACAAACCGGCCTACCAGCTTTCCAGGGGTACGGCGGTACACCAGTCGGCGTAGTCGGGGTCGTTGCCGCGGATCACGTCGAGGTACTTGTCCATTATCTGCCTGGTTACGGGGCCGATGCCGCCTTCGCCGATGGGTCGGCTGTCCAGCTCGCCGACGGGGGTGACGTGGGCGGCGGTGCCGGTGAGGAAGACCTCGTCGGCGAGGTAGAGCTCGCTGCGGCGGATGTTGCGCTCCACGATGTCGAGTCCGAGCTCGCGTTTGGCGAGGGTGATAGCGGAGTCCCGGGTGATGCCCACCAGGTTGTTGTCCGCCACCGGCGGGGTGTGGACGACGCCGTTGGAGACCATGAAGAGGTTTTCGCCGCTGCCCTCTGAGACGTTGCCGTCCTGGGTGAGCATGATGGCCTCGTCGAATCCGGCGAGGACGGCTTCGGTTTTGGCGAGGATGCTGTTGACGTAGTGGCCGGAGATTTTGACGCGGGGCGGGATGATGGTGTCGTCGATGCGGCGCCAGGAGGAGGTGCAGCATCGGATGGCGCCTTCGGCGTCGATGTAGGCGCCGAAGGGGTTGACGATGAGGGTGAAGTCGCTGGCGAGCTCGTGGAGCTTGAGGTTGGCGACGCGTTCGGCGCTCTTGTAGGCGAGGGGCCGGATGTAGAGGTCTTCGCGGTAGCCGCATTTGGCGACGAGGTCTGTGGTGATTTCGCAGAGGTCGTCGGCGCTGTAGGGGATGTCGAGCATCATCATGCGGCAGCCCTGGAGGAAGCGGACGTAGTGTTCTCTCATGCGGAAGATCATGATCTTGCCGTGGTCTTCGTTCCAGTTGCCCCGGATGCCTTCGAATACGGCGGTGCCGTAGTGCATGGCGTGGGTCATGACGTTGACCTTGGCGTCGGCGAGGGGCACGACGTTACCACGGAAGAAGGCGAGGGCTTCGGGCATGGGACGCATCTCCTGTTGTGCAGAACTCCGGGGCGGCTGCGCGCGGGCGCGGCGGGCGCTCCGCCGTAGGGCTGGGGGCCATTATACGCCCAAGGGCGCGGTATGACAAAGCGGCGGGAGGGTGGCGATTCGTGATGCATACTGATGCATTTGGATGCACGCCGCGGCTGGGAGGGCTGGCGGAAGGGGCCTCCCGTTACCCCTGGGTTCCACGAACGCGGGGATGACGAATGGGGTGGGAACGGGCGAATTCGCCAAAAGTGTTTCAAACTGTGCCGTTCTGTTCCGTCTCGTAGCTGGGGGACCCGGCGAGGTGGGCGGATGAGAGGCGCGTTGGGGCACGGAATCGGGTACGAATGTCGCCAAAGGTGGCGGGAATGGGACGGGTGCGCGGGAGGCCAAAGGGCGGCGCGCTGGTGGTCGCTGGTGTAGGTCGGTCCTTTGTCTTGAGGAAGCGTAGCACGGGTGTGCGGGTGGAGTCAAGGGGGGTGGCGGGGCGGAGGCCGGGGGCGTGGGGGGGGAGGAAATGGGGTGCGGGGTTGGCGTGTGGGGGGCAGGCGCGGGGCGCTGGGGTGACGTGGGTGGGGGTGGGTGGAGCGGGGCTGGGGGGCTTACTCAAGACCACTAGAACTGCTCACATTTTATCACACCACTGCCTACGGTACGGTTACTTTTCGGTACATGGCAATCTAGCATCTCCACGTGCACCTGAGTAGCGTTTCTTATTCCCCCTCTGCATCCAGCCTCTCCCTTATGCGCCGCAGTTGCTCTGGAGAGTAGTGGGATCTCAGCTTGTCCGCGACCCGCTCCACGTTGTCACTCAGCGTCATGGTCTTTTGCCGCTTCTCCCATTTTACACCCGCTGCTTGCGCAGCAGCCGGAGCACTGCGGAACTCTCCGCGCTCGTAGCGCTCGAATATCTCTGGGCTCTTGGCCAAGATACGCTCCAAGAGGTGTTCGATAGTGTTGCCTCGTCGCTTTTCAAGGTCACCTCCGCTCCCATATCTCTTACGCACCCTGTGGGCAATCGGCTGCACCGCCATCCGCCGCTGGGCCTGCTTGTCATCAACCAGGGCTAGTTGCTTTAACATCTCCTCCTTGGTGCCAAATGGATTGACGTAGGGCACCTTCTCCCACACCTTATGCTCTTCGGCTTCAGCCCAAGCCTCTATGTACCTCGTGTAATCCAGGTCAAGACTCTTCCAAATGGTCTGTAGGTAGCTAATTGTCTGCCAACACCATTGTGGGCTGCCCGCGTCTTTCAGCGCCCGAAGGCCCGAGATCCCAGCCTCGGTCTGCTCATCAACGAATACCGCCATAGTTGCCCCCCCTCAACTCGTGCTCGATATTCCTGTAGATGGCCTGGAGCGTGTCCGTGTCGTCGATGTACTCCAGTTTGTAACCACGTCCCGGCAAACCTTCCCGCATAAAGTGCTCCGACCAGAACTTTCCGGCTTCAACACCGAACTGCTTGCCGTCGTAGTTGTTAGGTCCCCAAATCCACTTGTAGCGCTGGTTGATAGCTTTGTGGCCTATCTCGGATACTTTCTCTCGCCATCCGTCCAGCAATTCGGTCATGTCAAACGTGGGTGGAGGCGGAGTGTTGTCATTAACATCTTCCTGCACTGATTGCCCGTTGGAATCAGACATATCATCATTGGACAACCTTTCTACAGGCATATCTGGCGTCACTCCCACACTGCGCAACCAATCAGCCAAAGCCCCCTTTGGCACATGCCCAGCAACGCCTGCGAAGCGGGCATTAAAGGAGTCCACGGCAGGAATGTACGTAGCTGGTGCTGTGGTGCCGTCATAATCCAACAGATTGCCCGTCAGTACCACCTCTTCGGCTTCAAAAGTTGGGCCTAATGGAGATTGATCGCCTGGGCCACCATCGCGAGGTGTAAAACTAACTATCCCATCATCGGGTCGTCGCCCCTCTAGTACAGTCCTAAGAACTCCCGTACCTTCCAGAGCTCTGTTTACTGCGGCGCGAGTGATGCGGTCATCGGGGGCTATGTATGTGCCCGTCAACACGGGCTGCTCAGGCTGCGGCTCCCATCGGGTCGCTATTCTCATCATGCGTTGAAGAAAGTATGCAAGACTGCGAGTGTTTGAAAGATCCAGCGCAACCTTGAGATGCGGGACATCGAGACCGATCGCACCCATCTGTTTGACTATAGCCACGTCTACTGAGCCGCCCATGAATTCGTCGAGAAGCTCCTGAGCTTTTGGATCGCTTGAGACGATTACTTCGCAGCGCAACCCTCTCGACAACTCGTGGAGTATTCCCTTAACCCTGTTGGCATGATCATTTTCCCATTTGTCAAACTCGCGCTCATTGTTGCCAACGAAGATAATCCCCACCGTGCCTGCTTGAATAGGGTCACCACGCCGGTTTCTCAGTTCTGAGAGAAAGAACCGAAGGGCTTCCTTAATGATATCGGGTTTTCGAAGGGCCTCTCTATAAGCATACCTGATGGCGGGATCGGTAAGGTCGTCTAGAATTGCTCGTTCAGAATCCATGCTCCCAAAAGTAGACAACGCCCCGGCTATCCCAAAGGGTTGATAGGTGATTTGAGCAATGGGCGGCGGATTTTCCTCCATCGCTTCCTGAAGCGTTGTTTCCCAATGAGGATTGATCTCATAGAGGACTCTTTCTTGCCCATCAGGCGTGGTCTCTACGACCTGACGTTGCCCTATGTCGAATCCAGGAATAGGCCGCCCATCTTGGCGAAACGGAGTCGCGGTCAGCACCACAACATAAGCGCCAATTTCGGCCAGTGTATTGCTGATGTTGCCCCATCTGTTACCATCGCTGCCCAAGTGTGCTTCATCCATGTAAACAACGGGAGGAAGCCGAGAACCAGTAGCGTCGTTCAACATGCTGTCAACCCAGTTTTCGAAGATGGCCAGATGTCGATTGACCATGTGTGTCGTGACCGCCGACAACTTGGCCATCTTTAGCCGTCTTATGCGAGGGGGCCGCGTTATCCTCTGAACGGGCATAAATATCTCAGGCCCAAAACCGTACCGCTGTGCGCTGCCTATCAACGTGTGCTGGTCCAGCATCTGGTCAACAAGGTTTAGAGCGGGTACAACGATCAAGGCATTACTCACCTGACGGTCCTGCATCATTTGAAGGGCTGACAGCCGTATCACATCACTCTTGCCATACCGAGTGGGCAATACAACAGATGTAAACCGGTCACTGTTCCGCCGGCGCGTCAATATGGTGTCGATGGCTCCTCGCTGACCGGGCCTCAATCTGGCGCGGTCTATAGCAAAGTTGGAAACATCGGGCATTACTGTTCCTTTCTTTAGGTTGCAAGTCACACAGAGGGCCTGCATTTCGAATACATTAGTCCTTTGAGATACAGACCAGGGTACTACATGGTCAGCGTGCCAATCGTCTCCTAGCGGCGCGTCACAACCTTGACAAAGTCCGCCGGCGTCTCGATAGAGAACTTCGCGAAGGCCGGGGTCTCTCAAGAAGCGCTTGTTTCGTTTCACTGGTTCAGTCTATCCTCAACCTCGGCGATGCTTTCTCTGACTTTCGCTCTTTCGCGGCCAGAGATGGTACTTGGGCACCCGCACCACAATGCACTTCGCCCTATCCACTCTTGGCCTTTTAGGCGGAACAGGCTTCTAAGGCTCACGGATTCTTCAAAGCTGCCGAACCTTGGTACCGTGCTCTTTGGCCTTTTCCCACTAGCTTTCCAACCGGTGACTTCACATGCCAATCCTTCGCCTTAGCGCAGGGTCCCCGAGATACTACTGTGTCGGCCCATGTCTCGAATCACAAGCCCGGCGCACAGTTAGATTACCGAAGCGACGACGTATCTGCCGAAGTCGTCGGCATGCGCCGCCACCATTCAACGTCAGCAATGCAATCGACATGGAGACGGGGGCCAATCGCAACGACCCAATCACGCAAACGCCAGACAACGACATTGTAGCTGATGGGAGAACGGGGGCCAACCGAGAGGAGCGGGCCAGGCGCCAAGCGTAGAACGCGATTGATAGTTACTAACTCCGACATGAGCGGCCAAGAGCGGCAGATAGACGACCTGGTGTACGACCTGTACGGTCTGACGGAGGAGGGCGCGGCGCTGGGGCGGGCGATCGACGCGGCGTTGGCCGAGGAACCTGATGGCTACGTTAGCGAGGACACAATCATGGCGACGCTGCGCGACCTGGATGCGGGTTAGGTATCATCGTCGCTTCGACCGCGACCTTGGACGGATACGGAATCGAGATTCGGGCCGCGGTGTAGCAGGGATAGTCCAAGAGTGAAAGCGGCGTCCGACATCACCGAGTTCAGGAACGTGTTCAAACTGTCGGGTTGGGAGCGCCATTATCGCATCAGGTTAGGGAGTCACCGCCTGGGTCTTGTAATGGATGGCGACGTGGCGGTGATGGTGAGGTTCGGTCACCGTAGGGAGTTCTACCGCGGGTTTCCGTGGCTTGGTGCGCTGTAGGCGCCCCAAGCCTGGGGTTCCCGCGTTCGCGGGAATGACGATGATGGGAGGGGCCAGAGTGGCGACGGTAAGGGGGGGTCGGAGTGACGGGCGGCGAGGGGGAAGGCGTTGCGGCGCGGGCGAGTCACGGAGCTGGCCGGAGTGGAGCATTCCTGACCGCCGCATCTGAACAGGCTGTGCAGAATACGGCGCGTTGACCACTTCCTGTGGTTTGGCCTACTCTTGAATCAGCAAGTCGTCCAAGGAAAAGGGGGCCGTGCAAGTGAAGAAGAAACTCACGGTGGAGGTGAGCGCAGTGATTCACAAGAAGTTGGTGGACATGGCCTCGCTTAGAGCCGAAACCGTCGAACAGTATTGCTTCTCGGCCATCCTGGACGCGTTGTCGCGCGACGAAACCAATGGCGTGGAACAGCGCATGACGCTGGCCGAGTGGGCCGACCACTTGAAGGCGAGACAGAAGAAACTCTACGGGGACAGGGTGCTGTCCGACAGTGTGGAGGACCTGTACCAGTCGCGTGCGATAAGGGACGCGCAGATGGACCGCTGGTAGTGAACGGCTACGTAGTCGTGGAGCTAGCGTGGTCGTAAAGTGGCTTGTAACGGAAGATCTCTCCGAAGAGGCCCTAACTTTGTTGGATTCGTGGACCGCCCAGTCGCTCCAGATGGTGGCTCCCAGTCTCGTCCGATTCGAAGTGGCGAACGTCATTCACAGAAAGATGGTCAGGGGAGACATTGGGGCAGCATCGGCGATTGAACTCATGACAAAGTTGCTCGCCCTGCCCATTGAATTGCGTGATATGCCGGAGATTCACGCGAGAGCCATCGAACTGGCGGATGAGTTGCGGCAGGGGGCGGCCTACGATTCTCACTACCTCGCGTTGGCCGAAATCCTCGAATGCGATATGTGGACAGCCGACCGGCGTTTCTATCGATCGGCAGGGAGCGGGACCGGCCGTGTCCGCTGGATTGGGGAGTTGAGAACGGGCTAGGGGCACCGCCAGACTGGCGCTTCGGCAGGCTGAGGGCAGGCACCTAGATTCCTCGGCTGCGCTCGGAATGACAGGAAAGGGGCGCTCGGAATGGCAGTGGTGCGCGGGGGAAGGGACTGGCGGGCAGCGCATGGGGCGCGGGCAGGCACAAGGGCCCGCCCCTACAGTGTGGAGGGGTGGACCCATTGGGTGGTGTCGGAGGATTGGTAGATGGCGATGATGGCGCGGAGGACTTGTTCGGAGAAGCGGATGTCCATCATGGGTTGGCGCTCTTCGAGGATGCCGTCTATGAAGTCGGCGGCGGCGCCGCTGAAGCTTTCGAGCCAGTCCATGGGGAGCTGGTAGGAGATGGTCTCGGAGCCGCGGTGGAGGACGAGCGGGGGAAGGTCGAGCATCTCGCCGGTGCAGCGGGTGACCCACAACACGCCCTCGGAGCCGATGACTTCCATGAACTCGTCGGCGGCGTAGTAGGACGTCCTGATGGGCATATCGGGGGCGGCGGCGTACTCGATGGATGCGAGGGCGTCGCGGCCGGCGTACTTCCAGGTGGCGGAGGCGGGCAGCTCGATGAGGAAGTTGTCGTCCGAGCGGGTGATGATGGCGGACACCTTCTCCACTTCCCCGCCCCACCAGATGGCGGTGGCGACCTTGTGCCAGCCGTCGTCGAAGATCATGCCGCCGAGATTGCGGTCGGGGTCCTGTCGCCACTCGTAGGCGCCCTCGGTGAAGGGGATGGGGCTTTTGCGGACGTCGCCGCGGAGGGTGCGGATGCGAACGAGGGTCAGCTCGCCGATGGCGCCTTCCTGTATGAGCTCGCGGGCCTTGACGATGGGCGGGTAGTAGAGGAAGTTTTCGGTGGTGCGATAGAAGGTGGACGCGCGGTCGACGGCGTCGGCGATGCGACGGATGTCGTGGATGGAGCCGGCGGCGGGTTTCTGGCAGGAGACGTGCTTGCCGGCGTGAAGTGCGGCTATGGACTGGTCGGGGTGCAGGAAGGTGGGGGTGAGGAGCTCGACGGCGTCGATGCGGTCGTCGGCGAGGACGTCGTCGTAGCTGGCGTAGATGCGGGGGGAGATGCCCCACTCGCGGGCGCGGAGCTCGGCGCGCTCGGGGACGGGGTCGCAGAGGGCGGCGACGTCGCAGCGGGGGTGGGCGAGGTAGCCGGGGGCGTTGAGCTGGGAGATGGTGCCGCAGCCGACTATGGCGAGGCGTACTTTTTGCATGGTGGGACTCTTTCACCCCCATCCTAACCTTCCCCCGTCGAGGGGGAAGGGACTTGCGCGGCGGGGGACGGCCCCGCCTGAGGGCGGGTCACAGCCTCGCCGCTACCGTTGGTGGGAGAGCCCCCTCACCCTAACCCTCTCCCACGCGGGGGAGAGGGGATTCTGGCACCCTCATGCTGGCCTTCCCACGTCGAGGGGGAAGGGGTTAGCGCGGCGCCGGTCCACGGGCAGGCACGAGGCCTGCCCCTACACGATGGAGGCCAGGACTCGCTTGGCGAAGCCGTCGAAGTGTTCGGTGGCTACCCAGCGGAGGACTACAACGAGGTCGTGGTCGGGGTCTACCCAGATTTTGTTGGCGCCTGCGCCGAGGTGGTAGAAGCTGGTTTCGGGGACGCTGGGCATGAGAGCGCGGTCGGTGTTGAGGAACCAGTTCATGAAGCCGTAGGTGGGCTGGATGGGCGTGGGGGTGGTGGCCATGTCCACCCACTTGCGGGAGAGTAGCTGCTTGCCGTTCCACTCGCCTCGGCGGAGGGAGAGCAGGCCGAAGCGGGCCTGGTCACGGGCGGATATCCACATGCCGCCGCCCCAGTGTCCGCCGCCGCTGACGGACCACATCCGCTGGCCGTCCACGTCCACGTAGGAGTTGCGGTAGCCGTTCCACTTCCAGGTGTCGGAGGCGTCGATGGGGTCCATGACGTGCTCCTTGAGCACCTCGGGCAGGGGGCGCTTCCAGACGCGGAGGAGGGAGAGCGAGAAGCGGTTGACGCGGACGTCGTTGTACTCGTAGGCGGCGCCGGGCTCCTCTACGGGACGGAACAGGTCTTCGTGGTTGCCGGCGGAGTAGTGCTTGTCCCACAGGGCGCCGTCCCACTCGCTGATCTGTCGCAGGGAGTGGTCCCATGTGATCTTGGCGTTGTGGGGGGAGTCGTAGCCGCCGTCGTCCACGTAGTCGGCGACCTTGTCGTGGACGTCGCGGATGAGGCCGCGGTCGTAGGCGAGGCCGGCGACGGTGGAAAGGAAACTCTTGGTCACGCTGAAGGTCATGTCGACGCGTTCGGGCTCGCCCCACTCGGCGACGAGGTAGCCGTTGCGGAGGACGACGCCGGTGACGGCGCCGCGGGTCTTGGTGGGCCCGAGGGTGACGCCGTCGTCGTACTGCTTGTTGGCGTTGTTCTGACGGATCTGCTCGGCGAGGTCACGGAGGTGGCCCTCGCGGGAGGATTCGTTGGAGTAGTCGATGGCCTTCTGGAGCAGGTCGGGGTCCATGCCGACCTGCTCAGGCGTGCGGCGTTCCCAGTCGGCGCCTGGGCCGGGGAAGTAGGTGGTTGCGGTCTGGGTTGCTTGCGTGGTCATTTTCACCCCCATCCTAACCTTCCCCCTGCGAGGGGGAAGGGACTCTTTGCGACCTTCCGCTGCCAAGGGAGGAAGGGACTCTTTGCGGTGGCTTTACTGTGTGGCGGCATTCTAACACAGGGAGAGCGGGCACGGCGGGGGTGGTTTAGATTCCTCGGCTGCGCTCGGAATGACAGGGAGGAGAGGGGGCTTTGGCGCCCCCATCCTAACCTTCCCCCTGCGAGGGGGAAGGGACTCTTTGCGACCTTCCCCTGCCAAGGGAGGAAGGGATAAGTTGAAGGACACCTACCCTTGTCAGTCCATCGAGGGGGGAGGGACTTCAATGCGGGTGCGGAGGCGGTGAAACCAGCGGCGGAGGGCTGAGTTGGAGGCGACGGTGAGGAGGGAGAGGGCCATGGTGCGGTAGACCCAGGCGCGGGTGACCTTGGAGGGGCGGGACGGGTCGAGCCAGCGGGGGTTGCGGGCGATGAGGGCGAGGGTGGCGAGTCCCATGAGGGCGGGCCAGAGGACGGCGAGGCGGAGTCGGACGCAGCGGCGGGGGATGGCGAGGGCGTAGGTCTCGGCGTCGCGGTAGTGCACTAGAGCGTCGCGGAGAGCGCGGGCGAGCACGGGCCGGGCGCGGTTCGAGTTGGCGGGGTCGAGGAGGTCGGCGGGGACGAGGCCCTCGTCGGCGAGCCAGTCGGCGGGCAGGTAGCAGCGGCCGGCGCGGAGGTCGGCGGGGACGTCGCGGAGGACGTTTGTGAGCTGGAGCGCCTTGCCGAATGCGACGCCGAGTCTCGACATTCGGGGCACGTCCCAGCCGGAGAGGGCGGGCGTATTGGCGACACAGGTGTCGGTCCAGAACTCGCCGACGCATCCGGCGACGAGGTATGTGTAATGGTCCAGGTCGTCGAACGTGCGGAGCGCGGCGGGTGCGGCGGCGGCCTCGTCTGGAAAGTCGGTCAGGTCGACCTCCATGCCTCGCGTGAGCGTGGTGACGACGGCTCGGATGCGGGCGGCGTCGTCTTCCGAGAGCGAGTCAAGCAGGGAGAGCTGCGTGGGCATCGAGTCGGCGAGGGCGCGTTCGGCGTCTGTGGCGGCGAATCGGGCGGCGAGGGTGGCCAGCGCGCGGGCGTCATCGGCGCCGGCTGGACGCGCGATCGTGGCGCGGAAGCGGCGCAGCGCGACGAGGCGGCTGGTGGGCGTTGCGGCGCGGGAGTCGGCGATGGTGTCGGCGGCGCGGGCGAGGAGGTATGCGAGGCCGATGGACGTGCGGAGCGGGCCGGGCAGAACGCGAATGGTGAGGTAGAACGCCCTGGACACACGGGGGAGGACGCCGGAGAGGAGGCGTCGGCGGTCGCGGGGGCCGACGGGGGGAAAGGGGATGTCGTTGTGGGTGGTCACGATGGTAGTTTAGCAGGTTGGTCAGTGGGTCAGTGGCCAGTGGGCGGTGGCTGCCTTCACCCCCATCCTGACCTTCCCCCTGCGAGGGCAAAGTGACTGGGGGGACCGTTCACGTCCATCCCTTCGACACGCTCAGGGCGGGCGCTAGCCTTTCCGCTGCGGGGGGGAGAGACTCGGAGAGGCGACGTGCGCTCGGTTGGTGGGGGAATTGTCACGCTTGAATCTGGCAAGTATCATTAGTGGGTGGCCGGGAGGCGGGTACGCTCGCTTTTGCCGGCCTTAGAGTCTCAAGAACTTTTGACTGGGGAAACACTCCATATGGCTACGGAAGAGCAGATTCAGATGGTTGTGAACAGCCTGTACGACGTCGAGAGCTGCAACCGGTGCGGTACGCGGCTGCGATTCGGCGACCTGGACTGTCCCCGGTGCGGATCCGACATCGAGGACAACCTGCGGGACTGGGCTGAGCGGCTGGTGGACCATCTGTTGGACAAGGACGACGAGAATTGAGCTCCGACGGGGATGCGGCGGCCGAACGCCGGCACGGCCTCATCTCGCGGCGCGAGGACGAGAGGGCGCTGGAGATACTGGCGCGGCTCGGCGCGCGGCCGGCGGCGCCGTTCCATGAGCGGGGAGTCGCCGAGAGCGTGGAGAGCACGCTGCGGGAGAGCGGGCTTGAGCCGTGGCGGGACGAGTTCGGCAACGTGCTGGCGCGATACGCCCATCCCGACAACCAGGACGGCCGGCGGCCCATCGCGTTCGTCGCGCACATGGACCATCCCGGGTTCGAGTTAATCGAGGGGGCCGGACGGCGCTATGTCGCGCGGGCGCTCGGCGGCGTGCCGGCGGCGTCACTCGCCAAGCCGACGGCGGCGCTGGCGCTGCTGCCCGGGGGGCGGCGCGTGCCGTGCGGGCTGACACCCTATGACGGGCCGGCACGCGACGGGGCGGACCGACTTGTGGTGGCGACGCTGGCGGAGGAGATCGAGGTGGCGCCGCCGGTGGCGGTGGTGTTCGATCTGCCGGACTTCGAGCTGGACGGCGACACGATTCGCATGAGGGCGCTGGACGACCTGGCGGGCTGCGCGAGCATCCTGGCGGCGGTGGAACGGCTGGCGAACGAGGGCGCGGACGCGGACGTATTCGCGGTGTTCACGCGCGGCGAGGAGGGCGGCTTGTTCGGCGCTCGGCTGATGGCGCAGGCGGGCACGCTTCCGGCTGATGCACTGGCGGTTTCGATTGAGTCGAGCCCGGTGATACCGGGAGTAGCGCAGAGCCGGGGGCCGGTGATACGCACGGGGGACGCGATGAGCACGTTCGACGGACGCGCGGAGCTGGCGCTGATCGACGCGCGGCAGCGCATCCTGGAGCGCGACCCGGACTTCCGATGTCAGAGGCAGCTTATGAGTGGGGGCACGTGCGAGGGAACGGCGTTCGCGATGTACGGGTACAGCGTGACTGGGATCGCCTTCCCACTGGGCAATTACCACAACGCGACGACGGACCTGCGGGACGCCGACGGGGGCGTGGGTGCGGAGTTCATCGCCCTTCCCGACTTCCTGGGCGGTGTGGAGTTGATGGCGGAGGCGATGCGGGGGTCGGGCGGCGCGACGGCTGAGCGCAGGCTGCCGGACGTGGGTCAGGAAGTGCGTGAGCGGATGGCGGCGACGGCGCGGGAGTGGGGGAGCGACCCTTCACCCCCATCCTGACCTTCCCCCATCAAGAGGGAAGGGACTGAGCGCCGGCGGGCAGGTTTGAAACCGGCCCCTAAAGTTCCGGGCGAAGGGGCTTCGGTAGGACCCCGCTAAGGCTCGCTTCTGTCCCATCCGGGCAGGACCCAGTAGCCCACGCGGGGAACGTCCACGACCGTGTCCAGGCCCTGCGCGCGCTTGAGGCGCTGGATGTTGTATAGGTGGGTCGTCTCTTCGAAGTAGACGTGGCGGATGGTGGCCTCCAGCGTCATGCGGCCCTCACCGCCGTCCTCGCCGGGGGTGAGGCCGGTGGGATGGGCGCGCGCCATGGGCACCCAGGTCGCGCCGCCGGCGTAGGCGATGGAGGCGCGGCGGGCGAATCCGGCGTCGTGGGCGGCGAGCACCGAACGCACGAGGTCGATGCCCTCACGCAGCTTGGGCATGATCACGCCGAGATCGTGGTAGATGGCGTCGTCGAGCCGGCGGTCGGAGGGTGAGTCCGCGAGGCTTCGCACGTCGTCCACGCCGTGGCCGCCAGGGTACAGCACGTCGGCCCAGCGAATCAGCATCCACCTGAACGTGAGCGAGGCCATGTGGCTTAGCTGCATTCGGATGCTCCACTCGCTCCACTCCCACCTGTCCGATACGAAGTCGAGCTGGTCATCGGTGAGGCCGTCCATCTCGCGGGCGATGAGGTCGTAGAGGCCGTCGAATTCGGGGAACAGCCGCGATGCGGGGGCGTCGTCGGGGATGTGGGCGCTGGTCATTGTGGACCTCCGGGGGGCGTCACCCCCATCCTAGCCTTCCCCCTGCGAGGGGGAAGGGATTCTTCGTTCACCCTCACCCCGGCCCTCTCCTTCAATGGAGAGGGGACTTTGTAGAGTGGCGGGTGTGGTCGGCATGGGGCTAGAATATGGCATCCTGCGGCGGGCAGCGTCAAGGGGCTGGCGTGGGCGGGTGCGGTGGATTCCTCGGCTTCGCTCGGAATGACAATGCAGGGGTGGCGGAGTGACGGTGCTGAGGTGGCGGAGTGACGGCGCAGGCTGCGTCGGGATGACGGCGCGGCCCGGAATGACAATGGGACAAGACGGAGGTGCGGTATGGACCTGGTGCTGACGGGTGGCAACGTGCTGACGATGGATGGGCGAAACAGCCGGACGGAGGCAATTGCCGTGAGGGATGGCAGGCTGCGGGCCGTGGGGGCCAGCGCGGAGATTGCGAAGCTCACCGGCCCGGACACACGTGTGGTGCGCCTGAACGGGCGGACGCTGATGCCGGGGTTCGTGGACCCGCATAATCACTTCAGCCTGACGACGTTCCAGCCGGTGTCGGTGGACTGCAGCGTGCCGCCGCACGGGAGCGTCAACAGCATACTGGACGCAATCGCCAACGCGGCGAAGGACGCCCCGCGGGGTCGCTGGCTGTGGGGATGGGGGTTCCGCGGCCGGATGATGCCGGACGGCGCGCGTCTCACGCGCGGGCAGCTCGACGAGGCCGCGCCGGACAATCCGGTGTCCGTGATGGACGGCTCGGTGCACGCCTGCTACGCGAACTCCGCGGCGCTGGGGATCGCGGGGATTGACAGGCACACGCCCGATCCGTCACACGGCCAGATTCTGCACGACGACCGCGGCGAGCCGGACGGGACGCTGTGGGAAGGGGCGATGGACCCGGTGTACAACCTGTCTATGCGCAACTTCATCGACTACTACGGCGACGACGGCGCGGCTGAGCTGGTGCGCCAGAACTGCCTGCGCCACCTTGCGAGCGGGATAACGTCGGTGGGCGACGCGCTCGTGACGACGACCGCGGCCGGGCTGTACCGCGCCGCCGAGAGCAGAGGCAAGCTGCCGATGACCGTACACCAGATGCTCGGCGGCCAGGGGTTTTTCGCCGCGCCGGAGGAGGCGTCACGGGGCGAACTGGGCGACGGCAACGTTTCGGACAGGCTGCGGGGCGGCACCATGAAGATGTTCATGGACCCGGTGTTTCCTAGCGCGGCGCTGATACGCTTCCACCCGCACGGCGGCGAGGAACGTATCGGCGAGCGCTACTACACGCAGGACGAGGCGGACACCCTGACGGTGAACGCGCACGGGCGCGGCCTGCAGGTGGCGATTCACTGCCTGGGGACGTGGGCCATCGAGCAGGCGCTGAACAGCTTCGAGGCGGCGCTGAGGGATCGGCGGGTGGAGGAGCCGCGGTTCCGCATCGAGCACTACGGCTTCCCCACGCCGCCGCAGATGCGCCGGGCGGCGTCGCTGGGCGTCGTGCCGGTGGTGCAGCCGCCGTTCGTGTACACGGGCGGCGACTCGGCGGTCCAGAGGGCGGCGGAGCTTGGCGGCGAAGTGGGCGCGCACCCGTTCAGGTCGATGCTGGACGCGGGACTGATGGTGGCGGCGAGCTCGGACTGTCCCTGCGCGCCGCTGGAGCCGCTGCTGGGTCTGTACTCCATCGTGACGCGGCGGACTCGCGACGGCGAGCACGCCGGACCGGACGAGGCGGTGACGCCGGAAGAGGGGCTGCGTATGTACACGGCGAACGCAGCCTACGCCATGTCGCGGGAGTCGGAGGTGGGTTCGCTGGAGGTGGGCAAGCGGGCGGACCTGCTGGTGCTGAGCCACGATCCGACGAGCGTGGCGGCGGAGTACATCCAGGAGATCTACGTGGACCAGACGTGGGTGGACGGCGAGCTGGTGTACGAGCGGTGAGGGGCGAGGGGCCGGTGGTTAGTGGTTCGCTGTCGCCACCCCCATCCTAGCCTTCCCCCTGCGAGGGGGAAGGGAAACAATGAAGGCCTCCTACAACGGGCCGGGGGAAGGTCGGGGACGGCGGGCGCGGGGGCCGTTTAGCATAGTTCCGATAGCGGTGTAGCGCACGGCGACCTGGTAGAGCGGGAGCAGGACGGCGGTGACGGCCACGACTATGAGCGCGAACTTCGCGTGGGAGCCGATGCGCCAGCCGGCAATCATCTCGAATGCCACCACCACCAACGGCAGGCGCCACAGGTAGATCCAGTAGGAAGCGTCGGAGAGGTAGCGAACCCAGGACCGCTCGCGGTGGGCTATCAGCCGGAACAGGCCTGTCAACCCGAAGCACATGAGCCAGGCGAACGCGACCTGCGCCACGGCGGCAAGGGGCCTCGACCAGTCTTCCTTCACGTCATAGAGCAGCGCCAGGCCGGCCCAGAAGACCAGCGTGAGTGCGGGCACGAGGGCGAGCGTCCACCAGCGGCTGACCCGGAAGCCACGGCGGTAGATGAACGCGCCGAACACGAAGAACGTCGCGTAGTAGGACAGCACGACGGGATCGAAAGTCAGCTTGTCGGACGTGTCGGGGCCGAAGACGGGTTCCGTCATCAGGAACTGAGGTATCAGCGTGAGGGGGATGGCGAGCCACCATGCGACGGGGTGGTCGAACCTCATGCCCATCCTGGCGGCGACGATGAATCCGCCGCACAGCCAGAGGAGATGCCAGAGGAACCACAGGTGGCTCAGGGTGCTGAGCCAGATGAACGGCCACCAGAAGATCGAGAACTCGACCTCTTGGAAGACGTCGAAGGCCCAGAGAAAGGCGATGGTGGTGACCGGGATGACGGTGACCGCGCCGATGGCGAGCGGCAGGCCGACTCGCTTCAGGCGCTGAACGGCGAGCGAGCGGAGGCCACGTCGTTGCCACAGGAGCGCTGCGAAGTAGCCGCTGAGCAGGAAGAAGACGGGCATGCGGAAGCCGTGTATAGCGTAGAAGAGGAGCGTGTAGAAGCCTGAGACCTCGGCGGGATAGCCCTCGGCGGAGTAGGCTTTAGACCAGGCGTCGGGCATGAAGAAGAGGGCGGCGTGTAGCACGACGCCGAGCAGCATGGCGAAGGCGCGCAGGGCGTCGAGTTCGTGGAATCGCTGAGCGGGGGCGGCGGGGGCGGCGTCCGGCTGTTCGGTTTCGGTGTTCAAGGGGGTGCGGTGTTCCTCCGTCGTTGCGTGGGCGCGTTCGAAGCGAGACTGGCATGTTCTGGGGGTACGGTAGCATAGTGAGGGGTGGGGAGTGCGGGCGTTACACCCCCATCCCAAACCTTCCCCCTTGCGAGGGGGGAAGGGACAGTTCGGAGGGCGTTCTCACTACACCCGCACCTGTCAGCCCGTCAAGGAAGAAGGAACTTAAAGGAGGAGAGATATGACTAAAAGGTACCAAGAGAAGTCCGTGTTGGTGAATGGGGTGAAGCTGCGCTACCTGGACTGGGGCAGCGAGGGAAAGCCGCCGCTGGTGTGCCTGCACGGCCACACGGGGCAGGCGCACATATGGGACGAGTTTGCTGAAGCGGCATCGTCCGCGTACCACGTCTACGCGGTCGACCAGCGCGGCCACGGCGGCAGCGGACGAGCCGAGGACGGCTACGCGCGGGACAGGTTCGTGGAGGACCTGGCGGCGTTCGTGGACGCGCTGGGGCTTTCGAAGTTCACGCTGGCGGGGCTGTCGATGGGCGGCTGGCACTCGCTGCTGTACACGGCGGACAACCCTGACAGAGTGGAGCGCATCGTGATTGTGGACATCGCGCCGGAGCCGAACCCGGAGTCGGCGGCCTCGAGGGCAAACCGACCGCCCACGCCGATGGAGTTCGCTACGCTGGACGAGGCGGTGGCGTGGGCGCGGGAGGGCAACGCGTGGGCGAGCGACGAGCGGCTGCGCAAGGACATCGAGGACAAGACCAAGCAGCGGGCAGACGGGTCGTGGACTTGGAAGGCGGACCCGGAGCTGTTCAACCGGCCGCTGCCGGATATGACGGATCCTGAGTTGATGGGCCGGTACTGGAAGGCGGTGGAGACTATCCCCTGCCCTATCCTGGAGGTTCGCGGCTCGGAGAGCGGTCTGGTGGGGGACGAGACGCTGGAGCGGATGAAGCGGGTGGGCGCGGCGTTCGACTGGGTGGACGTGGCGGACGCGGGGCACGTGGTAACGGTGGACAAACCGCAGGAGTTCATCGATGCGACGCGGGAGTTTCTGGGGGTTTAGGGGGGCGAGTGGGCGCGGGCCATCCATTCGGGATTTTCCACGAAGGACACGAATTGGGAGGGGCCGAAAGGCGGAGTGGGGAGCGACCCCCTCACCCTAGCCCTCTCCCCCGCGGGGGAGAGGGGACTTTGGCTCCCCCATCCTAACCTTCCCCCAGCGATGGGGAAGGGATAACAGCTGAGGAAGGGTCTGCTAGTTGCTGTAGCCGGAGGGTTTGGGCGGGCGGGCCTGCACGCTGTCGGTGATGTGCTCGAGCAGGTAGGCGAAGTCGTGGTATGCGTCGAGGTGGCCGAGGTTGGGGCGCAGGACGGCGAGGTGCTCCCGCAGCCGGTCGAGGTCGTCGCGTATGCCGTAGTGGCCCTCGGCCGGGACTTGCGTCAGCGCGCTGTAGCGGTCGGCGGCGAGGCCGACTATGGCGGCGAGGCGCAGCATCGGGTCGGTACCGCCGCCGAACCCGGCATCCGCCCTGCCCGTCACGTCCGCACGCTGGCTGCGGGACTGCTGGGTGTCGGGCACGATCCAGCGCAGCTCGACGCGACCCAGGTCGACGTTCTGGCCAAGGGGGAGCCTTGCGTCGGCTCGGAGCTCCAGCTCGTAGAGCACGGTGGTGGCGGCGCCGGAGTATATCTCGGCGAACTCCTTGCGGTCTTCGGCGAAGGTCTCGTCAGGGGTGACGCGGTTTTCGTAGCCGACTATGCGCCACGAGTAGACGAGAGCGGGGTCCCAGGTGACCTGGGCGCGTGTCTGGTCGGCGAAGGGCGTAGACAGGGCGAGCCAGTTCTCGCGGCTGAAGGTGGCCTGCGCCTGGTCGACGGTGTTCAGGTAGCGATACCAGCCATTGCCGTGCTGGGCTAGCTGCTCTAGCAGGTAGTCGTTGTAGTTTTCGATGCCGACACCGATGGTTATGAGCCGCAGCGTGTTCGCGGCGTCGCGGTCATATGCGGTCTCGAGAATGCCGAACGGGTCTGTGGCGTCCACGTTGGCGACGCCATCGGACATGAGGATGACGTAGTTGTAAGCGCCGGGGCGCTGGCGGCGAGCCTGGTCGGCCAGGCGAACGCCCTCGTCCAGGCCGGCTTGCACGTTGGTGCTTCCGTGTGGGGCGAGCCAGCCGATAGAGTTGGCGACGGCGGTGTCGTCAGAAACCCGGTGATCGACCGTCAGGTTGTGGAGGACGTCCGTGGTGAAGTGCACGACCGCGATACGGTCTTCGGGGCGCAGGCTCTGGCGGATTGCCTCGGCGGCGGCGCGCGCGATGTCGACGCGGTTGCCGTTCGCCATCGAGCCGGAGGCGTCGAGCACGAGCGTCACGTTGAGCGGCCTGTCGTCGGGCAGGTGCGGCGCCTGAAATCCGACGCGCGCGAGCAGCTTGCCGGGGTCCAGAGGGTGTTCCACGAGGCTGGTCTCGACGCCGAATCCCCATTCGTCCGAGGGAAGCTGGTAGCCATAGTCGAAGGTGTTGATCCACTCTTCGGCTCGGACCGAGTCCGGCTCCACGCCGTAGCCCGCGCGCGCCCACTCTAGCGCGAGGAAGTAGGACGTGCGGTCCACGTCCAGGCTGAAGGTGGAAACGGCGTCTTCGGAGGCGAGCACGGCGGGCTGGCGCGCGAGGTCGGCGAACGTGGTTGCGCCGGGCCGCACGGGCGGCGCGGGAGGGGGCTCGGCGGCTGCCTGCGAGCCGACCGCGGGCGGCGATGCAGCGGCGGACTCAGAGGTCGCGCGGAACACATCAGCCGCCGGAGCGGGCGCCGCGGTGGGCTGCGCGCGCGCAGCGATCTGCGGCGCCGGCGTGGGCAGCGGTGCGGGGGCCGCGGCCGGTGTGGGCTGCCCGTACGCCGCCATGGGCGTGGGGGCGACAACCGGCGCGGGGGGCGCGGACTGGGCGGCAGGCGGCGCAGTGGGCTGCGCGTGGGCCGCGGACTGGGCGGCAGGCGGCGCAGTGGGCTGCGCGTGGGCCGGTGGTAG
Organism: uncultured Dehalococcoidia bacterium; assembly: GCA_951812395.1. GTDB lineage: Bacteria > Chloroflexota > Dehalococcoidia > Lucifugimonadales > CATOSD01 > CATOSD01. The sequence continues at coordinate 308,345 of CATOSD010000002.1, read as the reverse complement.
CGGCGGCGAGATGTTTTCCGTCACTTGGACAGAGGCAGGGGCTGCGGCGGCTGTGGCCTGTACGTGAGCTATGACCGGGGCCGCTTCCTGGGCTTCGTCGCTTTCAGACGGATTGCCGGCCAGGTTGATGGCCACGATTACGAGTACGGCGGCGGCTACAGTGCCTGCCCCTGCCGTTAGTATCTTCCACATGTTTCCTCCAAACCAGTCGAAGCGGCGCGGCCGGTCCAGGCGGCGCTCGAGGCGCGCCCAGGTGTCCGCGGGGGCTTCAAGCTCGCGGGAGCGGGCGGCGTAGTAGTCTCTGAGGGTGCGTTCCATTTCGCGGTCGAACGAATCGTTAGTGCTCATCGCCGCGCCTCCGTGTCGCAAGTTTCGGTGAGTTCTTCTCGTAGGCGGCCGAGCGCGCGGCTCAGCCTGGACTTTACTGTTCCTTCCCGGACTCCCAGCGTTTCGGCGACCTCCCGCAGCGACAGCTCCGCGAAGTAGCGGAGGACCACCACCTGGTGGTGCTGCGGGCTGAGGCGGCTGAGCGCGGCCTGGACTTCGTCGCGCCTCTCGGCGGACATAGCCGACTCCAATACGTCGGCGGGGCCGGTGACGCGCTCGGCGTCCTCGAGCGGGGCGGTCGGCGGCCTTTTCGCCCTGCGGCTGGATACGATGCGGTTGACCAGGATGCGGACGACCCAGGGCTTGAACGGGCGGTCCCGTTTGAAGCCTCGAATGGCTCGCCACGCGGACAGGAATGCTTCCTGGACGTGTTCTTCCGCGACCGCCCTGTCACCGGTCATGAGCACCGCCGTGCCGAAGAGCGTGTTCTTGTGTTGCTCAACCAGGTGCCGGAAGGCGTCCGGAGAGCCTTCCTGGCAGAGCCGTATGGCCTCGGCTTCGGTCATAGCCTGCCTCCAGCCAGGTGTTTGAGAGTCCTCTCACAAGATGATACGCGGGTGGCGGGGGAAAGGTTCCATCGGGATGCGGGGGATGTTGGGGAGGGGTAACGCACCCCCATCCTAACCTTCCCCCTGCGGAGGGGAAGGGACTGCGCGGTGGGGGAAGGCGCCCTCACCCTAGCCCCCTTCCCCGTGTGGGAGAGGCGACTCTGGCACCCCCATCCTGATCTTCACTCTGCGAGGGGGAAGGGATGCTCCTGTCTTATTGGGTTGGGAGTGGGGGCTGTAGCCACTTGGGGGTTGTGTTGACGTGGACGTCGACGATCCACTTGACCCACTCGAAGCCGCGCTTGTCGGGGGCGACGAGGCGCAGCGGGAAGCCGTGGCCGTGGGAGAGGGTTTCGTCGCCGACGTGGGAAGCGAGGATGTAGCCGGATGCTTCGGCCATGGAAAAGCGGCGGTAGTAGCCGGTGACGGAGGTGAAGGTAACGCTGGACGCCGCGCCGGTGGGGCCGGCGCGGGCGAGCAGGTCGGCTACGGGGACGCCGCGCCACACCTGGGTGGAGTACCAGCCGCCGGTGCAGTCGATGGTCGCGGTGGTCTCGGCTTCGGAGGCGAGATCGTCGTAGGCGATGGAGAGCTCGCGCTCGACTGCGCCACCGACGGTGAGACGCCACGCGGCGGGGTCTACGCGGGCCGGGGAGTCGTTGAGCCAGGACGTGAGCGGGAAGGAATTGCCGGAGAAGCTCTGCGCCTCGTGGGAGCCGGTGAACCTGCGTCGTGCGCCGCTGAGGTCGGCGGCCTTGGCGCTGAGCTCGCCGGCCTGCCAGGCGGCGGTGGCGGCGACGGCGAGGGCGGCGAGCCTGAGGAAGGTGCGGCGGTCGGCCCAGAAGCCGATTGGGAAGCCGCGGGTGTGGTAGAGGGCGTGCCAGACGAGCAGCGGGATGAGCGCCGCGCCGACGTAGATGTGCCAACTTACGCCGCTGAACCAAGCCCAGCCGAACGGGCCGACGAACGACCAGGCGAATCCCAGGGCGAGGGTGACGGCGAGCAGCGCCATGAGCACGACAGAGGCGGTGCGGGGGGCGGCGGACCGCTTCCAGCGCAACGAGAAGAGGACGTTTGCGCCCTTCCATACGAGGATGACGATAATGCCGTAGCCGCTGATGCGGTGGGCGACGATGAAGTACCACTCGCGTGGGGAGCTGGACACGAGGCCGAAGAAGCCGCTGACGAGTTCGGCGGCGATGAGCACCAGCAGAAGAGTGTTGGCCCATGGGAATTTCATGCCGCGGCTGCCTTCCTAGACCATGCGGTGGCACGTGTGGGGGTGCTGCCCTTGCCCGCCGCCGGCGCGGCCTGCTCGGCGGGCAAGGGTTTTAGATTCCTCGGCTACGCTCGGAATGACGATGAGCGCCAGGGGCGCTTCACCCCCATCCTAACCTTCCCCCTGCGAGGGGGAACGGATCAACGCGCTCGGGACATTTCCCCTGCGAGGGGGAAGGGGCTCCTCGTTTTTCTCTATGACTGGTAAGCGTAGCTGTAGGCGGCGCCTACGACGCGGCCGCCGTCGACTATGAGGTAATCGCGGTCGAGCTGCTCGCCGGCGAAGAAGCGCTGCAGGCAGTCGCTGATGCCGTCGGAGTAGCGCTTCTGCGCCTCGAGGCTGGTGCCTGAGACGTGCGGAGTCATGGCGTGGTTTGGCATGGAGCGCCAGGGGTGGTCGGATGGCGCGGGCTGCGGGAACCAGACGTCTCCGGCGTAGCCGGCCAGGTGGCCCTCCTCCATGATCTCGACCAGCGCGTCCGTTTCCACGATCGCGCCGCGGGCGGTGTTTATGAGATAGGCGCCCTTCTTCATGCTGAGCAGGCGCTGCCTATCGAACAGGCCCCGCGTCTGGGGCGTGAGCGAGATGTGGATGGTGACCACGTCGCAGGCGCGCAGAAGAGGGTCGAGCCTCATGTAGCGGGCGCCGAGGGCGGCCTCGTCCACGGTGCTGAGGTGCATGAGGTCGTAGTAGTACATGGTGACGTCGAACGGCTTGAGGCGGGCGGCCACGCGCTGCCCGATGCGGCCCATGCCGACGATTCCGACCGTCTTGTCCTCGAGGTCGTGGGAGCGGGCGGCTATCTTGCCGATGTCCCAGCCGCCGGAAACGACCTCTTCGTACGAGGGAAAGTAGTTGCGCACGAGGGTGAGGATCTGCATGACGGCGTGCTCGGCGACGCTGACGACGTTGCTGCCGGTAATCTCGGCGACGGTGATGTTGCGCTCGGCGGCGACGGCGAGGTCCACGTGGTCGGAGCCTACGCCCGCGGTGAGGACGGCCTGGAGGCCGGGGGCCTTGTCCATCTTCTCTTTCGTGACGTAGGTGGGCCAGAAGGGGGTGGTGATGATTACGTTGGTGTCCGGCAGGTGGCTGTCCAGCTCATCACCCGGGTCGGTAATGGCCACCAACTCGTGGCCTGCGCCCTCCACCATTTCGCGCAGGCCCAGGGCATTTTCGGCACAGCCCAACAGCTCGGGAGTGTCCTTCGCATTGGGGCCACCAGGGTACAGTACGGCGACGATCTTCATGGGGCTCTCCTTCCAGCGTGTCTGTGTGCTCTTCAGAGCGTGTCGGAAACGAGGTAAGCCGTGGTGAGCGGCTCACCGTCCAGGAGTATCGGGTAGACGTTCAGGACGGTGTCGTCGAAGAATGCCACCGGAAACTCCTGTGTAACGGCCTGGGTGAAAACGTTGCGGTGCTGCGGTAGTATCTCAAACTCGACGGGCTTCATGTACTCGAATCCTTCGTGGAAGAATGAGAGGGTGTGGGCGCCTTCGGCGGCGTAGACCATCACGAACAGTGTCATACGATGGCGCTTCACGCCGGTTTGGCCCGGATGGGCAGTAATCACGGAGACGTGGTTGCGGACGTTCAACAGGTCGAATCCGGCGTTTCCGGGCCGGTACTCGCCGGCGAACACCGCGAACAGGCAGCGCGGCTCGATAGCAACCATGGTGGCGCACGCTCACTGCCCCGGCACGACCGGCAGCACTACGTGCGAGGGCCGGTCGGCGTCGTGGTACACGGTGTTGCGGGCGACCTCGGTGCGTCTGCTGAGGCCCAGCGGCTCGCCGGTGTTGGGGTTGACGTCCAGCCGGGGGAAGTTGCTGCTGGCCACGTCCACGCGGATGCGGTGCCCCTTGGCGAACAGGTTACTGGTCGGGTACAGCTCGATGGTGAACTCGTACACCGTGCCCGGCTCCATGAACTCGGCGCGCTCGAACGAGTCGCGGTAGCGGGCGCGGATGACGCCGTCGGTTATGTTCATGTCGAAGCCCTGGGGATAGTCGGGACTGGGCGGGTACACGTCCACGAGCTTGGCGGTGAAGTCGGTGTCGACGCACGACGATGAGGCCCAGAGCCTGGCGACGACCGGGCCGGTCACCTCCACGGCCTCCTCGAGCGGCGGCGTCTGGAAGGTGAGCACGTCGTGGCGCGAGGCCAGGGGCAGGTAGGGCTCGCGGGAGCCGTAGAAGCGAGGCCCTTCCTGCTGGTGGAACGCGCCGCCTTCCATGATGTCGGCGCCGGAGGAGATGTTGCCGCCGATGGTGGGCACCGGGTTGTTGGGGTCGAACAGGTACTCGCTGGGCCGCGAGCCGGCGCGGGGCGCCTGGGCCGACAGGCCGCCGCCGGAGTGCAGATAAAACGGGGTGTCGTGGGCGCGGGCGAGCGGCCAGTCCTGTTCGTCGCGCCAACGGCCGCCGTGGTTGAGCCGGCCGTCGGCGTTCTTGCGGCCGTCGCCCCCGCCCATCACGAACAGCCGGACGGCGGCGTCGCGCTCGACGCCGTTGTCCATGTCCTTCAGCCAGCGGTCGAACCAGCGGAGCCGCATGTGGCTGTAGTCGTCGGCGAGGCTGCCGGACACGACCGAGCGCGGCCCGAAATCCACGTCGCCGGAGTAGCTCACATCATGTGCGCCGTGAGTCCAGGGGCCCAGGACCATGCGGATGGGGCCGCTCTTGATGGGGGACAGGCCGGTGTAGTTGCGGGTGGTGGTGCGGGTGTAGGGGTCGTACCAGCTACCGAGGTGAAGCTGGGGGATGTCGGCGTACTGGTCGAAGTATAGCTCGTTACAGATGCCTATCTGCTGCCAGTACTCGCCGAAGTCGGCCTGAGTCCACATGTCGAAGACATAATCCTCGTAGTCGGGGGCCCAGCGCAGGGGTGACTGGCCCTTCTTCCAGGGCATTCGCTTGAACCACTCGCGCAGGTCTTCGGCCTCGAGGGCGGCCTTCACGGTGGGGTCGGCGAGCGCTTCCTTGCTGTTGCGGGCGTGGGTGAAGGCCCAGCATACCTGGCGCAGCTCCAGGGCGCCGCTGTTGCGGCAGGAGTTGTCGTAGGCGTTGGTGAAGCCGCCGCAGTCCATGAAGGTGCAGGCGAGGTTGGGCGGGTTGGTGGCTGCCATGGCGGCCTGCGTGTGCGCGCCGTAGGAGATGCCGAAGGCGCCGACGCGGCCGTTGGACCAGGGCTGGTTGCCGATCCACTCCAGGGTGTCGTAGCCGTCCTGGGGATCATCGAGGTACTTGACGAAGGAGCCTTCGGACTTGAACCTGCCGCGGTTGTCCTGGAAGATGACGACGTACCCGCGGCTGCCGAAGTAACGCGCCTCGGCGCGATTGCGCTGGGCCTCCTTGTTGTAGGGCGTCCGCTGCATGACGGCGGGCAAGGGGCCCTCGACGGGTTTGCCGTTTCTTGCGGGAAAGTAGAGGTCGGTGGCGAGTCGCACGCCGTCTCGGAGCGTGACCATGACGTCGCTCTGAAGTTGGACTTCGTACTCGGGCTGGGACTGCTGGGTCATCCGCGCGACTCTCCGGGCTGCTTGGGCGTGACGGTCATCGGGCTGCGGGGCGACAGGCGCTGCGATTATATGTGCGGCAGTGGCGGGCGTCAACAAGAAGGTGAGTGATGGTCTCAGCACAAGACGCTATAATCGTATGGATAGCATGCGACGCAGTTCCGGAGACCCGATCCAATTCTTCCCGGTAATTCCGGTGGCAATGCCGCGAGGCGAGATTGAGAATAGAGGCGCGCGCCGCAAGTTCTGGGTGTCACTGGAAGACGATGGCACGCAGTGGCTGCTGAAGTTCCCGAGGTCGAACACCGGTGAGCACTGGGCCGAGAAGGTGGCGTCAGAAATTGGGAGGCTGTTCCAGATCAACACCGCGCGCGTCGAACTGGCGAGGGTTGATGGAGAGATAGCCACCATTTGCCAATCGTTTTTGACCGATGATGACGAGGTCTACAATGATGCTGACTCTTTCACCAGTCACTTCCACGGGTCCGAATTCCTTGACATAGCCATCGACTATTATGATCCCCACATTGTTCGGGGCAACCGAGACCACAATGTGAAGACCGTAATGGACGCCATACAAACCGTGGGCGACGCCAATGCAGTTCACCGCTTGAAAGAAATATTGGACGAACTGGCATCGTACGTCTTCTTGGACGGACTAGTCGGGAACACTGACAGGCACCACGACAATTGGATGTTGAAGTATGGTGTAGCCTCTGGCCAGGTATGGATGCGTGCCGCGCCTACATTTGACCATGCATCTTCGCTCGGCCGCGAGTTGACGGACGAGCGGCGCGAGCGAATACTATCTTCAAGTGGTGTCCTGAACTACCTGAGAAGAGGACGGGGCGGCGTGTACATAGACGAAAAACATCGACGCGCCCCATCCCCCCTACATCTGGCGCAACTGCTCTGTCGATGGAACCGAGAGTTAGCGGAAGACTGGCGTAACCGGCTCAATTCCATAACGCACACTGACATTCAATCCGTATTCGACAGAATCCCAAGTGAGTTTGCGTCTGAACTGGCCAAGGATTTCGCCTGTCAGGCGGTTGTAGCAAGTAAAGCCGAATTGTCGAGGAGCATTAAATGAACTCCCTTTACGTGGCCTGGCAACACCCCCGCAGCCGAAAGTGGTTTCCGGTGGGAAGACTTGTCCGCCACGAAGCCGAGCCCGCCGAGTACGAGTTTGCCTACCTACAGGGCGCGGAACAGGCGAAGGATGAAGCAAGCTTCTTCATGGTGCCTGGATTCATGGAGTTTGATCGGCTGTACAAGGCGCCGGCAATCTTCCCAATGTTTCGCAATCGAATCATGAATCTGAGTCGGCCCGATCGTCCGGAGTACCTGGCGATGCTCGGCATGAATCCCGATAGTTGGGACGTGGTGACAGAACTTTCGCTTTCGGGCGGCCGCGTCCGCTCGGACAGCTTCGAGACATTCCCAGCGATTACGCCCGACGAGTCAGGCCACTTCACTACGCGCTTCATCCTGCACGGCCTGCGTTACACAAACCCCGACTCGATTCAGCGCTCCGAACTGCTTGAACCTGGAGAGTCGCTAGAGTTCGCATTCGAGTTAAACAACCCCGTTGCAACGCACTCGATAATCGTCAAGACGACTGACCACTACCTAGTGGGCTGGTTGCCGCATTATCTGCTCGCCGGTATGCATCAAGACAATGCGTGGATTGTAGAAGAGGTCGAGGCAACGGTGGCGCAGGTAAATGGCGACGCGCCGCTTAGCCACCGGCTTCTGGTGGACTTCCGTGGCAGACTGCCGAAGGGGTTCAGCCCTATGCGGGATCTGCCGGAGTACCAACCAATCGCTGCCGTAAATGCCCCGATAGCCGCGCGCTAGTACCAGGTGGGCTGGTATTCGCCCCACTCGTCGCGGAGCACGCCCATCATCTCGCCTAGCGTGGCGTAGGCCCTGACGGCTTCGAGGATGTGGGGCATGAGGTTGGCGTCGCCTGTGGCGGCGTCGCGGAGGCGGCGGAGCGCAACCGCCGCGGCCTCGGCGTCCCGCTCACGCCGCACGCGGCTGAGCCGCTCCAGGTGACGGCGCTCGCCCTCCTCGTCCACGCGCAGCAGCGGGATGTCCAGAGCGTCGTCACCGGTGAACTCGTTTACGCCGACGATCACCCGCTCGTTGCGCTCCAGCTCGCGCTGGAAGTCGGAGGCGGCTTCGGCTATCTCGCGCACGAAGAAGCCGTCGTCCACGGCGGCCCTGACGCCGCCAGCCTCCTCGATGCGGCGGAAGTAGTCGTAGGCTCCGGTCTCCAGTTTGTCCGTTAGCCACTCCAGATAGTGGCTGCCGCCGAGAGGGTCCACGGTGTCTGTGACGCCGGTCTCGTGCGCGATTATCTGCTGGGTTCGGAGCGCGAGACGAGCGGCGGCCTGGCTGGGAAGCGCCCAGGCCTCGTCCATCGAGTTGGTGTGCAGCGACTGGGCGCCGCTGAGCACGGCGGCGAGGGCCTGGATGGCCACCCTGACCACGTTGTTCTCCGGCTGCTCGGCGGTGAGCGTCGCGCCCGCCGTCTGGGCGTGGGTGCGGAGCCACCAGGAGCGTTCGTTCTTCGCGCCGAACCGTTCACGCATCTCGCGCGCCCAGATTCTGCGGGCCGCCCTGAACTTGGCGATCTCCTCGAAGAAGTCCTGGTGGACGTTGAAGAAGAAGCTGAGGCGGGGTGCGAAGTCGTCCACGTCCAGGCCGCGCTCCTGACACGCGCGGACGTACTCGAATCCGTCGGCGAGCGTGAACGCCAGCTCCTGCACGGCGGTGGAGCCGGCCTCCCGTATGTGGTAGCCGCTAATGCTGATGGGATTCCAGCGCGGCAGGTTTTCGGAGGCGTACTCGATGGTGTCGACGACCAGCCTCATGGAGGGTTCCACCGGGAAGATGTACTCGTTCTGGGCGGTGTACTCCTTGAGGATGTCGTTCTGTATGGTGCCGCCGAGCGAGGCGGCGGGGATGCCGCGCTTTTCGGCCGCGGCGATGTACATGGCCCAGATGATGGCCGCGGGCGCGTTGATGGTCATCGACGTGGTGACCTGGTCCTGGGGGATACCGTCGAAGAGAATCTCCATGTCGGCGAGAGAGGAGACAGCGACGCCGCACTTGCCGAACTCGCCTTGCGCGGGCGGGTCGTCGGTGTCGTAGCCGTACAGCGTGGGCATGTCGAAGGCGACGCTCAGGCCGGACTGGCCCTGCTCGAGCAGGTACTTGAAGCGCTGGTTGGTGTCCTCGGCGGCGCCGAACCCGGCGAACATGCGCATGGTCCAAAGCCGACCGCGGTACCCGGTGGCGTGGACGCCGCGCAGGAACGGATAGCGGCCCGGCACGTCCGGCTCGCCCGGCGCAGTTTCGCGGCTGTCGGCCGTGTAGGCGCGGTCTATGGGGATGCCGGACACGGTGGCAAAGCGGTCTTTGCGTTCGGCGGGAGGCGGCGTGCTGGCGCTTTTGGGATTGTCGGCTTCACCGGCCATTGGGGACGCTCCTCGGGTAGGTTGGGAAGGCGGTGTGGCGCTATTCTATCACGAGCCGGGGTGACGCGACGGGAGGGTGTGGCTAGTATGGAGGGCCGAGATTGGCTTACCAGCCGGGGGGCTTGGTGATGACGCCGACGTCGTCTGTCAGCGTGTCGGGGAACCGGCGGCGCCGCAGGTGGCTCTTCCACAGGCGCTTCACGTAAGTCGCAGCGTCGGCCAGCCGGGTGGGACTACGGGTCTTGGCGTCTGGGTTCACCAGCGTCACGCGAAGCCCCAGGTTGTTGCGGACATAGAGCATCGCGCCAGCGAAATCGGCGTCGTTCGACACGACGACCGCCTGCTCGTAATCCCCATTGAAGCCGTCCACCAAAAGGCGCGTAGCAAGGTTCACGTCCGATCCTTTCTCTTCGGATTCTCTGACCAGGACTTGGGTGGGCAGACCCGGAACCGGCTCGGCCAGCGGGCGGCGCCTGAACCCGGAGCGAAACACGCCGTAGTAGACTTCGTGTAGCCAGGCAAAGTCGCGAGCGCTCTCAAGTACGCCTGTTGCCGCTGAGGTTGAAACAGATTGCCTGGGCGCGCCTCTAGCCGCGCGGTGAAATAACAGACCTTCTGGACAGTGTCATCCGGGAAGAGAGACTCGGCAAGCTTACGCAGGTCAAGCCATCGGAATGGGGTGTCTTTGAGGGCACGGTAGTAGAGATTGAATCCGTCTATGGAAACGTTGGTAAGCAATCGTGCTCTCCTACAAAGACAGAGACCGCCACAGAGGGCGGTCTCGGGCCTACCGCCGAAGCGATAGGTGCGGTATCTGAATAGTATCACTAAGCCTCCGCGGTCGTCAACCATGATTGTTGGTCAGAGCCTGTGTCAGATCACTAGGCAGACTCTACACGGAGGTCCCGGCCCCTCTGGATTCCCGCTTTCGCGGGAAAGACGAATGAGGGCTCGGGAAAGACGATTTCTTGCGCTCCTAATAATCTGACACAAGCTCTGTTTGTCATGGTCACCGCTCCCCTTACAAATACAGAGACCGCCACAAAGGGCGGTCTCGACCCTACCGGCGAAGAGATAGGGGGTACCGCTGAGCCTACCACAAGGCCCTGCCGACCGTCAGAAGACTAGAGGTCGCGTTGAACAACAGCCATTGCTATTCCATATCCAGCAGAAAAATGCCAGTACGTGACAATCGGCTACTTGCGCCGCTTGGCCTTCTTGAAGCGCCAGCCGTACATGATGCGTCCGTAGTAGTTGAACGTACGCATTGCCTCGGGATCGGCGAACGGGTAGTCCGCGCCGATCTGCCTTGCGGCGGCCAGTCCGGTTACAAAGCACGTCTCCTGGCTGTTGATGAGCGTGTGGGCCCCACAATGCCAGGTGTGCCTTTTGCCCTGGATGAAGCGGAACAGATTGACGAGCAACACGACGTGGCGAACGTCGTGGACGACATGCTGAAACCACCACCTCTTGACGACCTTCCGCTCGTCGATCTGGCTGACAGGATTGTAGGTCACGAGGCAGGGCTTGTCGGACCGGCCAGCCCACGGTTGTTGGTTGTGCATGATGTAGGTGATTTCGTAGTTGTCCGGTCTCGCCCCGTATTGCTCGATGTGATTGCTTCGTGTGGCCAGAGGCTTCGCTTCGTTGTCGGGGAGGACAGAAGAGTCGGAGTGGACGACCGTATGGTTGTGGAGTTCGCTCTCGTAGCGAACTGACGAGAGGATGTAGCGCTCCAGGAAAGTGGGTTTGTCGAGGATCATCAGAGTCTGGTTCGCGTTGCAAGCGAAGACCACCTTATCAAACGTCTCCCGTACGCCGTCTTCGTCCTCGATAACGACGCCGGACTTGTGGCGGTACACCTTTCGGACAGGCCGTTCGAGGTAGATCTTCTCTTGGAACCCGGCCGATAGGTTCTCGTAGATGCGTCGCGTTCCCTGGTCCCACGTCTGCATGGGAGTGGCGGATTCGATGTCAAAGAAGTCAAGATACCTCGAAAAAAGAGAGGCGGGCATGTCGAACACGTTCGTCGCCATCAGGAAGTTGACGAACATGGGCTTCAGCACCTTGTACCTGAAGTCGCCTGAGTATCCTCCCAGGTTGAGAAGCGTTCCCATGCTGATGTAATTGTACGGGTTCAGGGAATTCAGGAACTTCGAACGGGAGCGGGTCAGCCAGCCAAACCTGTGCAGGCGGCGGAGGAGTCGTTGAAACCTGGCTATCTCCGGCTGAAGCTGGTCCCTGATAGAGGAATCGAGGTCGTGCGCGTAGACCTGGCCGCCGTACTTCACGCTGTAGCTGAACCTGGTATCGACCAGGTCTATGCCAAACTTCTCCATCAGCAACAGGATGTGGGGATAGACTAACGGGATGCAGGCGGTTACGGAGATGTCGAAAGGTATCGAGCCGCCGTCGTCCTGTGGCATGTCCACCGTGATGGCATTTCCGCCGATCTGTGCCCGGGCTTCGTACAGCCGGAAGTCAAAGCGGTCCGGGCTGTGGCTCAGCGCCCATGCGGCCCCCAGGCCCGAGATGCCTCCCCCGACAATGGCTATTCGCAACAGGGTTGGCTTTCCTTCTACGGTTGCCATGGTCTTCCTATCTGAAGATGCACTTAGCTCGATTTCGCGAATAGCCGCTTGCCACTCCCCCACTGTCGGCGCAGATTCCTCGGCCACACTCGGATTGACATTGAGGGCTGCGCACGAAATGACGGTGCAGGATGCCCGCCGTTAGCGGGGTGACCAGGTGGCCATTATCCCGTCTGCGAGGGTTTGCGCGGTGGAGGCCGGCTCGATAGGCAGCACCAGCACCTTCGGGGTCTCCTGGAGGGACAGAGACGCCGACACGCCGACGTTGCCGACGATTCCGCCGGCGAACACCAGCGAGCGCGAGTCGGGCGACCAGACGCGGTGAGAGTAGGCGAACTGGTCGAAGAAGACCAATATGCTGAGCTGGTCTCTCGTGGGGACGAAGTCCACAAGGGGCCAGCGCTGGCCGGACGCAACGTCCAGGATGTTCCAGCGCAGCCCTTCCCCACCCTCAGCGAAGGTAACGTAGGCGATCTTCTCGCTGTCGGGCGACCAGAAGAAGGCCACAACTATCTGGTCGATCTCCACGTCTCGCCGTTCGCCCTCGGGCGAGATTAGCCTCACTCCCCGGTACACATAGCCGCCGGAGACCGGGGAGACCTGCCCCGAGTGTGCGACCGCCAGAGCATCGCCGTCGGGCGACCACAGGAACGCGGTGACTCCGCGCGCCTCATCCAGCGCTTTGCGCCGCCCCTGAGCCGGATCGTCCAGGTACAGCGTCCCGGCCCCGTCCGGGCTCTCGGACACGTAGGCCACGCTGCCCGTGCGGGGCCGCCACGCCGGCACGCGGTAGCCCGCCGCGAGAATGTCCAGATCGTTGACGGCATAGTCGTCGTTCACGTCCACGAAGTGGTGTCCCACGCCCGCGTGCGCCAGCAGGTCCTCCGAGTTGGCCGACCATGATGCGTACAGCGGGGCGCCAGTCAGCAGCAAGCTGGCTTCGTCATCGTCGTCCGGGTCGTCCAGAAGCAGTGACAGGCCGCTGGGCGTGTTGGCCATGAAGCTGAGCCAGCGGCTGTCGGGCGACCACAGAGTGTAGTGAGGCATGCTGGCGAGCACAGGCCCAAATCCCCTCTCGTTCACGAACACGGCGCGTGGTTCTCCCGCGTCCTCATCTCCCGCCTGACCCACAAACAGCGTCAGAGGCCTTCGAGAACCGGCCTCGGCTGTCACGCCGGAGAAGGCTACCCTGCGGGCGTCGGGCGACCAGGCAGGCCAGGTGTAGAAGCCCTCCTCGGGGCTCAGTCTCGTCGGATTCCTGCCGTCCGGCTCAACGGTCATCACCCTGCCATCCAGGTCGACGTAGGCCACCTGATCGACAGTGGTCCTGGGGGGCGACGGCTCCGTAGTGGAGAGCGTCCCGCCGCTCTCGCCGAATACAGCGACCGCACCCAGCAGCGCGAACAGGACGATTACATATGCCGCAGCTCTCAAGCCGTGCCTCCTCCGGTCATACGGACTGTTAGCCGAGCGAGGACAGGACGTCTCGCAGCGAGTGGTCGAATTCCCTCGACTGCCAGAGGCGCACGTCCGGGCTTTCGAGCTCGGCAGAAAGGGTGCCGGGGCTGCGCGCGAGCCGTGTCAGGCTCGCGGTGGGCCAGAGGAGGCTGGGGTCCAGCCCCAACTGCGTGCCCAGCGCCGTCCGCCACTGCTTGAGCCGCTTCATACGTTCGCCCACTTTGCCGCGCTCCGACGGGCTCAGCCGCTCGCGGTAGGGTGTCTGTTTTGGCGGACGTACCGGGTCCGCGTCCAGGCCCTCCCGAATGGCGTCCCTGAGTCTTTGCACGCCCGGCCGCCGCCTGAACCGGCCCAGGCCTTTCACCTCACCGAGCTTAGTGTCCGGGTCCGCCGACACGCTAAGGAGAGCGTCGTTGGACATAACCTTGAACGGCGGCCTGTCCAACTCGCGGGCCAGCTCCTCTCGAAGCCGGCACAGCGAGCGCAGCACGGCCAGCCCTCGCCCGTCGAGCGCGCGGCTTCCTTTGACGGACAGGAAGGCCCCTTCTCTATCCGGTTCGGAGTGCCGGAGCCGTCCCATGCGTTCGCATTCCTCTCGCACCCAGTGAGTGCGTTCGAGCCTCCGGAGCCGGTCGGCGAGGGTGTTCCGCAGCCGCGCGAGATACGCAACGTCGCCGGCGGCGTAGCGCATGGCCTCGTCGCTCAGCGGGCGAACCGTCCAGTCGGACCGCTGGAGCCTTCGCGGCTTGGGGAGCCTGACCCCGGCGTGCTCCTCAAGCACGGCCTGCAGTCCGAGGCGTTTGGAGCCGACGAACGCCGCGGCCACGGACGTGTCGAACAGGCTGTTCACTCTGAAGCCCCAGTCCCTGTCCAGGCTGCGTATGTCGTAACCGGAGGCGTGGAAGATTTTTTCCACCGCCGGCTCGGCCATAAGCTCGCCAAGCGGGGAGATGTCTCCGACGGCCAGCGGGTCGACGAGGTACACGGCGTCGGTGGAAGCGAGCTGCACCAGGCAAATCTGCTCCCTGTACCTGAAGAATCCGTTGGACTCCAGGTCGACGGCGACGGTCGACGACCTGGACAGAGCGTCCGCCGCTCGGGCCAGCTGGTCAGTGGTCTCTACTAGTTCGTACTCGCTCAACAGGGACTCCGGGGGATGGGCAGTCCTTCAGCCCCATCCTAACATTCCCCCATCGAAGGGGAAGCGACTGTGCAAGTTTGCTTGTTCCCAATTTCACGATAGCATACAATGGGCGTGATTTTAAGCTATCGGCCATCTGGGGAGCGTTTCACGGCATTGGGGATATACGAACTTGAGGAGAATGGGAGACGTCCGGCGGTCCGGCTGCTGCACACTTCGGACTTGCACGTCGGCAGCGACGTCTACGCGGACGACGCCCTGCAGGGCCTCGACGCCGTGCTCGCGTCGGCGCGACAGAATGAGGCGGACGCGCTTCTAATCGCCGGGGACCTCTTCGACAACAAGCGTGTCTCCGATGCCATGGTGGACAAGGTGTTGGCCGACCTCGGCGCACTCGGCAAGCCGGTGGTGGTGCTGCCAGGCAACCACGACACGCTGTTGACCACCGCCTGGAAGTCGCCCAAGCTGCCTCCGAACCTCAAACTGATGCGCACGGACGGCGCGGACATGGTGTTCGTGGCGGAGTTGGGCCTGGCCCTGTGGGGGCGTCCCGTGTACGATCACCACCCGGGGAACCGGCCCATGGCCGATCTGCCGCCCCGGCCACAGGGCTGCTGGTACGTGCCCATGGCTCACGGGCTGTTCATGGACGGGCCGGTGGACGAGTTCCGGTCTTCACCTATCACCACCGCCGAGATAGCCGAGGCGGACTGCGACTACGTGGCGCTGGGGCATGTTCACGCGCTGCGGGAAGTGTCGCAGAACGGCGTCACCGCGTACTATTCCGGCGCTCCCTCAGGCTCCCAGACCAGGACGGCCATCGTGGTGGACCTCGACCCGCAGGCCGGTGTGAGAGTTTCGCCGTTCGTCCTGCGCTGAGGGGCGGGCACGAGTTCGCGCCTTCACCCCCATCCCTTCGACACGCTCAGGGCAGGCTCTAACATTCGCCCATCAAGGGGGAATGGACCTGGACACGGCCTGCACCCCCTGCCCATAAGCCTATGCCTCTCAGCCATTGAGCGTTGGAAGACTCGAGACTCACCCGTGCTGCGCGAATCGCGCTATAATGGGGCCGTAGTTCACCATACCGGAGCCTGCCATGCCCGAACAGACCGTGCTCGTCGTCGAGGACGAAGAGAATATTCTGGAGGCAATCAGGTACAACCTCGAACACGAGGGGTACCGGGTGCTGGCCGCGCCGGACGGCGAAGAGGGTCTCACGCTGACACGCCAGGACAACCCTGACCTGGTGGTGCTGGACATCATGCTGCCACAGCTCGACGGGTTCGAGCTGTGCCGCATACTGCGCCGCGAGAGCGACGTGCCGATACTGATGCTGACTGCGAAGGGCGAGGAGATCGACCGGGTGGTGGGGCTGGAGTTGGGCGCGGACGACTACGTTACGAAGCCGTTCAGCATGAGGGAGCTCGTGGTGAGGGTGCGAAACCTGCTGCGGCGCTCCAGGACGCCCGCCGGTCGGGACTCTCCGCCGGCGCCCAGCAGCGTGCTGAGCGTGAACGGCCTGGAAGTGGACGTGGACGGGCACAGCGCGAGGCTGGATGGGCAGCCGCTCCCGATGAAGCCACGCGAGTTCAGCCTTCTCGCGCTGTTGATGGAGAACATGGGCAGGGCGTTCACGCGAGAGCAGATTCTGGAACGCCTCTGGGGCTACGACTACATCGGCGACGCTCGGACGGTGGACGTGCACGTTCGCTGGCTGCGGGAGAAGATCGAGCCCGTTCCCGGCAGGCCCCGGAGGATCGTGACCATAAGGGGAGTAGGATACCGATTCGACGGCTGAGACTGCCACGGTCGCTGCAGTGGCGGATCGCGCTCGCGTACACAACGCTCATATTCGTCACAATGGGCGTCGTAAGCATCTACCTGGTCGGCTTCGTCCGCGACGCCTTCTACGCCAATCTCGAGCAACGGCTCCAGGAGGAGGCGGGGCTTCTGAGCGAGGGCGTGTCTCCCCTGATGTTGCATCCGATCGACCTGGAAGGGCTGGAGCGGACTGCACGGCGCACCAGCGAGATCATAGATGCCCGCGTTACGGTGCTGGACCTGTACGGAAGCGTGCTCGCAGACTCGGTGGACCCTCTCACGAGCGACGAGGCATTCGTCGATCGGCCGGAGTTTCGCTGGGCGGCGAACATCGGCGCAAGTGAGGTGACGCGCAGAAACCCCCGAACGGGCGAGGACTCGCTCTACGTGGGCTCGCGAGTCGAGGCGGGCGGACTGCCCGTGGGCATCGTGATCATCGAGGTGCCCGTCTCGAGGGCGCAGTCCGGCGTCAACCGCATAATCGCCACCATCGTCCTGGCGGCGCTCATCGTCGCCTGCCTCTCGGTCGGTCTCGGCTTCTACCTGGCGCGCCGCACCTCGCGCTCGGTCAAGTCCGTGGCGGAGGGCGCGCGCAGGCTCGCCCGGGGCGACCTGGACCACCGCGTGCGGGCGCTGTCAATGGACGAGACCCAGGAGTTGGCCGCCGCGTTCAACGGCATGGCGGCGTCGCTGCGCGAGATGGTCGGCCACCTCTCGGCAGAGCGCAACAAGCTATCCGCCGTGCTCGACGTGATGAGGGACGGCGTGATAGTGGTCGAGACGAGCGGCGAAATCACCCTGATGAACGAGGCCGCCGGCGAGATGCTGGACGCGAGCATGAGCCGCGCGGCGGGAAGCCGCCTGGTGGAGGTGGTGCGAGACCACGAGCTACAACAGCTTATAGCGCGCGCGCTGGCGACCGGCGAGCCTATCCAGGGCGAGGTGGAACTGTTGCACCGACGCCGCTTTCTCAGCGCGACCGCCGTGCCGCTGAGTCAGGGGCCACAGGGCGGCGTGCTGCTGACTCTCCACGACCTTACGAGCATCCGGCAGGCCGAGACTACGCGCAAGGAGTTCGTAAGCAACGTGTCGCACGAGATGCGCAGCCCGCTGGCGTCGGTGAAGGCGATGGTCGAGACGCTGGAGGGCGGCGCGATCGACGATCGCAACGTGGCGCAGGACTTCCTGAAAAGGGTACACCGGGACGTAAACCGGATGACCACCATGGTCAACGACCTGCTTCACCTTTCGCGCCTGGAGAGCGGCCAGGCGGATTTGCGCCCCACGGCTATCGAATTGGAGCACGTGCTGGAGGAAGCGGCCTCTCAGTTCCGGCTGCAGGCGGCGGTTATGGACGTCGGCCTGGTCTGCGACGTTTCGCCGATGCTGCCCATGGTGACGGCGGAGGAGGAGAAGCTGCTGCAGGTGCTGGTGAACCTTCTCGAGAACGCGCTCAAGTTCACCCCTGCAGGGAAGACGATTACGCTATGGGCCAGAGACGCCGGCGACCACGTGGAAATTGGCGTGAGCGACACGGGCGTCGGTATTCCGCGGGAGCACCTGGCGCACGTGTTCGAGCGCTTCTACAAGGTGGACCGGGCGCGCCGGGACTCGGGCGCGGGACTGGGGCTCGCCATCGTCAAGCACATCGTGCACGCCTACGGCGGCGAGGTGGGCGTTACAAGCGAAGAGGGCGTGGGCAGCACGTTCACCTTTACTGTGCCGCACGCCCTGCGCGAAGCCTAGACTCCGGCTACAGGAATGGACGCGGCGCTACTGCTTGGCATTCTGCAAGGACTGACCGAGTGGCTACCCGTCAGCTCCCAGGGCGTGGTGACCGTCGTACAGTCCGCCCTGCTCGACCGCCCGCTGAGCGAGGCCGTGGCCTTCGCCCTGTGGCTCCACGCCGGGACAGCGTGCGCCGCGCTTATCGCGCTGAGAGGCGAGGCGTGGGGCGTGTTGCGGGACGCGACCTCCACTCCGTTAAGCCCATCGCCCCGGCTCCGATTCCTGATAATCGCGACCGTCGTCAGCGCGGCGGTCGGGTTTCCGCTTCTGCTCTCGCTCGGAGAGTTTTCGGAGAGGCTCGGGGCGCTTGGAATGGGCGTCGTGGGCGTCCTGATGATAGCGTCTGGGGTGCTGCAGCTACGCCGTCCACCCAGCGACCGTCATTCTCGCGAAAGCGAGAACCCACAAAGGGGGGCGGCGCAGGGCCGGATGGAGCCGACGACGGCGGACGCCCTCGTCGCGGGCGTGGCGCAGGGTCTGGCCGTGCTACCGGGGCTGAGTCGGTCGGGCCTGACGGTGGCCGCGCTGTTGGGAAGGCGCGTGGAGCGAGGCGAGGCGCTGGTACTGAGCTACCTGATGAGCATTCCGGCGAGCCTGGGCGCTGGGCTGTACGCGGTTGTGGATGGCGGCGCGGCGAGCACGTGGCCGGCGCTGGCGGCCGCGGGGATGGCCTGCGCCGTGGGGCTCGTAACGATAAGGGCGTTGCTGGCGTTCGCGCAGCGGGTGAACTTGGGCGGGTTCGTGGTAGCCGTGGGCGCGGTGACGCTGGTGGGGGCGGCGTGGCAGGTGGTGGGGTAAGGCTGGGGTAGAGTTGGAGGCGCCCCCATCCTAACCCTTCGACAAGCTCAGGGCAGGCTCTTCCCCCTGCGAGGGGGAAGGGACATTGGCCCTATCCTGTCCTTCCCTTTGCGAGGGGAAAGAGACTCTAGGTGCGAAGGGTCACAGCCTCCTACGGAGCGCCTTCGAAGAAGCGGCGGGGGTTATTGACCATGATGTTGTCGACGTCGTCCTGGGTGGCGCCCAGCTCCAGCAGGCGGGGCAGCACCTTGCGGGTTATGAACAGGTAGCCGTCGGGGTTGTAGCGCCGCCGGTCGGCCTGCATTTCGCGGCTGGCGATGCTGAGGGTGACGGACCAGTCGTGGCCCAGCATGATGCGATGGCCGAACCCGGCCTCTATCAGCCGCATGGCCGTCTGCGTGCGGCCTTCCCAGTCCGGCGTGCCGGGCGTGCGGCCGCCGGGATAACGGTCCAGCCCGATCCACACGCCCTTCTCCAGCAGGCCTACGAGGTAATCGGTGTCGGTGGTGTCGTTGCTGTGCCCGACGTAGACGCGGTTGAGGTCCACGCCCTCGTCCTCGAAGATGCGCACTTGCTGCTCGCCCACACGCTCGGGCGCCCAGGTGTGGGTGGATATGGGGACACCGGTGGCCTTGTGCGCTCTGGCGGCGGCCCGCAGAATTATCTCGCCCTCCGGGGTCACGCCGCCCACGTCGTTGGCGACCTTGATGATGGCCGCCTTGATGCCGGTGCCCTCGATGCCCTCCTCGATCTCGCGGATGTAGAGGGGGGCGATCACGTCCGGGCTGGCGGTCCAGAACACGCGGGGGATGTCGCGCCAGGTGCCGGTGGCGCAGATGATGTTGACGCCGGACTCGCGGGAGACCTGCTCGAGCATACGGATGTCGCGGCCTAGGTCTATGGTGGTCACGTCGATGATGGTGCGCAGGCCCTCGGCACGGGCCGCGCTGAGCTGGGCGATGGCGCGCTCGATGGTGCCCTCGCGGTCGATGAACTCCGGGTAGACGTACTGGATGCCGGCGGAGGAGACGATGACGTGCTCATGGGACAGGGTGAAGCCCATGTCGGCGGTGTCGATGAGACCGAGGACGGAGTTGATGGTTGGCATGTTAGCGCGTCTCCCTTTCGGTTCTGGGCGCGGGGCGCCCCCATCCTAACCTTCCCCCTGCGAGTGGGAAGGGACAAGTGGAAGGCACCGGCCTATCCCGCCACGAGGGGGTTGGTGAGGGTGCCGACGCCGCTTATCTCGATTTCGACCACGTCGTCGGCTTTCAGGTTCTTGGAAGAGCCGTCAGTGCCCATCCAGATTACGTCGCCGGGGTAGAGGGTGAGGTAGCGGCTCATCGCGCTGATGTAGGTCTCCACTCCGAAGATCATATCGTTGGTGGGGAACTCGATCTGGATTTCCCCGTTCAGCGTTACGGTGGTCTGCATCGATTCCAGATCGGCGTCGGTCTCGATCCAGGGTCCCATGGGCTTGAAGGTGTCGGTGTTCTTGGCGCGCCACATAGTGCGGTCGGACGCCTGCCAGGTGCGCTCGCTGACGTCGTTGCCGACGGTGTATCCGAGCACACAGGATAGGGCGTCGGCCTCCGACAAGTTCTTCGCCTGCTTGCCAATCACGACCACAAGCTCGCCCTCGTAATGCACGCGTTCGGTAGCGTCGGAGGGAATCACAATCGGTTCGCCGTGGGCGATGATGGCGTTGTTGGCGCGGTACCCGATGTCGGGCTTTTCGGGCAGGTTGGGCTCGGCGCCGAGCAGCGTCGCGGCCTCACGCACGTGGGCTTCGTAGTTGATGCCGGCGGCGTAGAACGTGCGGGGAATGACAGGGGCGAGCAGCTTAACGGAGTCCAGGGCGACGGGGTTGCCGGACCGCTGGTGGTCTCCGAAGGGAGTGCCGGTCACGGGCTGAACGTGGTCGCCCTCCACGATGCCATAGACGGCCTGACCGTCTGATTGATACCTCACCCAGCGCATGATGGCCTCGACCTCCGTGGGAAGTGGCGGCGTCCTGCCGCCGGATGCCGGCTACTATAGCAAGGCGTGGGCGGGCTTTCAAACGGCGGCGCCCGTGTTACGGGGCCTGTGCGGTGTCGGTGGGCGGGTCGTCGTCTTCGCCGGCGCGGGGGTGAGCGGCCTCGTAGACGCGGCGGGCCTCGGCGCCGGTGACGTGGGTGTATATCTGGGTGGTGGCGGGGCTGGCGTGGCCGAGCAGCTCCTGGACGACGCGGAGGTCGGCGCCGCCCTCGAGCATGTGGGTGGCGTAGGAGTGGCGAAGGGTGTGGGGGTGGACCCAGCCGCCGAGTCCGGCCTGGGTCGCGTAGGAGCGCACCTTCTGCTGGATGCTCCGCTGACTCAGACGGCCGCCAAAGCGGTTGAGGAACAGGGCTCCGTCGGTGTCTTTGGAGGCGAGCGAGGAGCGGACGTCGCGCAGGTACAGAGACAGCGCGTCGCGAGCAGGGACGCCGATGAGGACGACGCGTTGCTTGGAGCCCTTGCCGACGACGCGCAGCTCACGGGCGTCGAGGTTGAGATCGGCGACGTCGAGGTCCCGGGCCTCACTTACGCGCAGTCCGGCGCCGTAGATGAGCTCGAGCAGGGCGCGGTCCCTGATCCGGCTGGGAGACGTCATTCCGGTCCTCGAACCGGAATCGGCGGCCTGCACCAGTTTGGCGGCCTCGTTCTGGGAGAGGAAGCGGGGCAGCCTGGAGTCGAGCTTCATCACGCCGCGGCGGGGCAGCGGGTCGGCGTCGATGAGCTTGAGCCGCACGAGCCAGCGCAGCAGGGTGCGGAGGGCGCTCACCTTCCGGGCGACGCTGCGCCGGACGTAGCCGAGCTCGATGAGCCAGGCGAGGTAGGCGCGCAGCGCGGCGCGGTCGAGCGCCTTTAAGTCCGACACGCCGTTCTTGAGCATGAAGTCGAACAGCGGCTCGAGGTCCGTCCTGTAGTTGCGCACGGTGAGATCAGCGAGGCCGCGTTCCGCGCGCAGGTGCTGTTCGAAGCGGTGCATCAGCTCGCGCCAGTCATGTTGCTCCATGACGTGAGAGTAGCGAGAGAGGGGCGCGGGCATCTAGCGGCACGGGGGTTCATTTGCGGTTGATGAGGGGCGTTGCCCTTTACGGATGGGAATCTTGCGATATAATGGGGGCAGAGACGTAGTGGATGTGGATGACAGCCTTTGTGGAGGGTCTCGAGAAAGGAGGATGCGCATTGGACAGTAGTAGAAAGAGGTGCGCCAGGTAGGTGTTCCCTGGAGCACCTCTCACTTGTGGCCCCGCCTTGTGCGGGGCCACTTTTTTGTGCGGGGGACACGCAGAGGCGCGGTACATGGCAATCGTTCCCCGCAGCCAACACCGCGGGCGGTTCGCGAACCGCCCCTACGGACCAGGGCCCGCGCAGCGCGGGCGTCAGGTTGCAAACCGCCCCTGCCGGCCGAGGCGCGCACCGCGTGCGTGACAGGCCGCGAACTGACTGCCGCCGACCGTCGCCTCTCAACTTTTGCAAGTCTCTGCAAAGTGCTGACTGGCGGGCCGCAAACGTGTACCATAAAGTTGTATGATTGGCGAGCGCAGCACGGTTTCGACCGGCGATAACCACCAGTAGACGGATTCAGGTCAATTGAATCGCTCATTGTTAGGAGGTGGGCACGATGCAGAAGGGATTCGAAGACCGCTTTGGCGTGGACCTGGGCACCACTTCCGCGAAGGCGGCTCAACTCTACTCTGAGGGTGTGGATCTGGCGCTCTCGCGAAACTTCGGCTCGGACGCCAAGTACCTGGCGGCAATCGAGGAGGACGAGGATTTCGCGACGGCGTACGCCTCGCTTGCGGTGCTGCGGCAGCACGCCGGACAGCAACAGGAGGCGCTACAGGCCGCCGAGCGCGCCGCCGAACTGGCTCGCTCGCAGTCTAGGCGGGTGCAGGGCTACGCGGACACCGTGTCGCTGTGGGTGGGCGGCGAAGGTCGCAAGGCCTACTCGCGGGTGCGAGAACACCTGCGGGAGTACCCGAACGACGCGATGGCGCTGAACGCGGGTCACAGGCTGCTGGTGATGGGCTGCGGCGCGGCGGGCGTGCCGAACTACCCGCCCGAACTGCTGGAGATGCTCAAGGGCGTTGAGCACGCCTACGGCGAAGAGTGGTCGTTCCTGGGGAACTTCGCGTTCGCCCACCACGAGTCGGGACTCTTCGATGACGCGCTCCGGTACGCCGAGCGGTCGCTCGAACAGCGGCCCGACAACGGCAACGCCTCGCACTCCGTCGCGCACGTGTACTTCGAGCTTGGCGACCACGCCACGGGCCAGAGCTTCCTGGGCGAGTGGATACAGGACTACGATAGGCGGGGCCCGTTCTTCGTCCACCTGTCCTGGCATCACGCGCTGTTCCAGCTTGCGCTGGGCCGCTACGAGAACGTGCTCGGGCTGTACGGCGACGCCATACGTCCTTCGGTCGTGTCCAAGAACACGAGCTCGATAGCCGATAGCTGCTCGATTATGTGGCGTATGCAACTCTATGGCGACACTCCCCCCGCCATGCCGTGGCAAGAGGTGCGCGACCAGGCCGAGTTCGCCGGCGCCGGGCGCGGGCCGGGCTTTGGCATAGCGCACGCCGCGTTCGCCTTCGCGGGCAGCGGCGACGACGAGGGCCTGGACCGCATGATCGAGGGCCTCCGCCAGTACGGGGCGGAGGGCAACGCGCAGGCGGCCGAGGTTACGCTGCCGCTGGTGAAGGGCATACGCGCGTTCTCCCGGGGCGACTACGCCAAGTCCGCCAGCCTGATAGCTCCCATCCAGGGCGAGCTTGTGCGGCTGGGCGGCAGCCACGCGCAGCGAGAGGTGTTCGAGGACACGCTGCTCGCCGCCTACCTGCGCTCCGAGCAGTTCGACAAGGCGGAAGACCTGCTGCGGGCCCGCCTGAACCAGCGCACCTCGGTGCGGGACACGCTGTGGCTGAGCACGGCGCAGGTGAGCACGGGTGACGGTGAGGCCGCGCTCAAGGGCGTGGACAGCGTGAAGCAGGGCTGGAAGGACGCTGATCCCGGCTCGCCGGAGCTCGCCAGGCTCGACTCCATCGCCGCCCGGGCGTCAACCGGCTAGACGGCGCCGACGGCTCGCGCGATGAGAGTGCTCGTGATAAACGGCCCCAACCTGAACATGCTGGGCGCGCGCGAGCCGTCGTACTACGGCGTCAAGACGCTGGATGACATCCTGGAGGCCCTGGAGGAGGCCGCGCGCGACCTCGACGTGGAGTTGGAGGCGTTCCAGTCCAACCACGAGGGGGCGATCATCGACTACGTGCAGGCCAACGCGCCCGACGCCTCCGGCATCATCGTCAACGCGGGCGCGCTGACGCACTACGGGTTGGCGCTGCGCGACGCGCTGATCGATTCTCGGCTTCCCATAATCGAGGTGCACCTGTCCAACATTCACGCGCGGGAGGAGTTCCGGCGCCACTCGGTGGTCGCGGACGTCGCCGTAGGCCAGATCGCGGGGCTGGGGTGGAAGGGATACCTGTACGCGCTGGAGTACTTTGCCGACGAAATGAAGAACAGAGGGTGAACGAAAGATGAGAGAACGCCTGAACCGGCTGAGGGCAGCCCTGCAAGAGAACGAGCTGGACGCCATACTGGTGTCCACGCCGGAGAACAGGCGCTACGTGTCCGGCTTTACAGGGTCCGCGGGATACCTGCTGGTGAGCGAGGGAGACGCCGTTCTGGCGACCGACTTCCGCTACGTCGAGCAGGCGGGGCAGCAGTCGCCCGGCTTTCGGGTACATGAGGTGAGGGCGAGCCTCGGCTGGCTGCCGCAGCTCGCGTCGGAGATGGGGGCGAAGCGCGTCGGGTTCGAGTCCACGGAAATGACCTACGCCACCAACGCGGCGTTCCTCAAGGCCATCGAGGATGCCGAAGGCGTGAACAAGCCGGAGCTGGTTCCGGTCTCCGGCGTCGTGGAGAAGCTGAGGGCGATCAAGGACGCCGACGAGTTGGCGCTGCTGACACGGGCGATCCACATCGGGGACGAGGCGTTCGCGCAGGTCGCGCCCACTATCGAGCCGGGGATCACCGAGAAGGAGATAGCCTGGGAGCTCGAGAAGGTGATGCGCGAGCGCGGCACCGAGAAGCTGGGCTACGACATCATCGTGGCCGCCGGCCCGAACGGCGCCCTGCCCCACCACCGCGCGGACGACACGGTGGTGCGCGACGGGGACGCCATCGTGATCGACATGGGCTGCGTCTACGAGGGCTACACGTCCGACATGACGCGGACGGTCCTGGTCGGCGAGGCGGACGAGACGTTCCGGCGAGTGTACGACACCGTGCTGCGCGCGCAGCTCGAGGCCGAGGACCTGGTGCGCTCGGGCATGACAGGCAAAGAGCTGGACACCATAGCGCGCGACATAATCGCCGAGGCGGGATACGGCGAAGCGTTCGGCCACAGCCTGGGCCACGGCATCGGCCTGGAGGTGCACGAGGAGCCTCGCGTGAGCGCTATGTCCGACCAGGTGCTCGAAGACGGCATGGTGTTCACCATCGAGCCGGGCATATACCTGTCCGGCTGGGGTGGCGTGAGAATCGAAGACAACGTGGTGCTGGAGAACGGTCGCGCCCGCATCATCACCACCACCCACAAGCGGGAGAGGGCGGTTTAGGGCCTATCCGATATCCACCCCCATCCTAACTTCCCCCCGCGAGGGGGAAGGGACTTATCGGCACAACGCGAGGAGGCTCCGGGATGACTCTGAGCTACGGAGAACTGAGGAAAGGCATGGCCGTCGAGCTGGACGGCAACCCCTTCATTGTCGTCGACTACGAGCGCAGCAAGATGCAACAGCGCGCGCCCGTGATGCGCATCAAGTTCCGCGACTTGGTTAGCGGCCGGCTCATGGAGCGCACGTTCTCTGGGTACGACGTGGCGTTCAAGCTGGCCGCCGTCGAGCGACGCACCGCCCAGTACATCTACCAGGACGACGACTTCCGCTACTTCATGGACGTGCAGACCTACGACCAGTTTCCCCTGTCCGACGACCAGATCAAGGACGAGCTCCAGTACCTGGTAGAGCAGACGAACGTGGAGTTGGTGCTCTTCCGTGAGAGCCCGGTCGCCATAGAGATGCCCGTTTCGGTGGACCTCGAGGTGACCGAGACAGACCCCGGCTTCAAGGGCGACACGGCGCAGGGCGGCTCCAAGCCGGCGACGCTCGAGACGGGGCTTGTGGTGAACGTTCCGCTGTTCGTCAACCGCGGGGACCGGATCAAGGTCGACACGCGCAGCGGCAGCTACCTGTCACGGGTGTAGCTAGGCCTTCATCCGCATCCTAACCCTACCCTTCGGCAAGCTCAGGTCAGGCTCTTCCTCAGTCAAGGGGGAAGGGTCTACTACGAATGGAGTCGGCCCGGCACGATTCATGCCCATTTACTACGCGGTCTCTCAAGTAACCTCCCACCTGCGTGACCTGCTCGACGCGGACGAACTGCTCGCGGACATCTGGATCGGCGGAGAAGTCGCGAACGTCACGCGGGCGGCGTCCGGTCACGCCTACTTCACGCTGAGGGACGACAGGTCCCAGCTACGTTGCGTCATGTTCCGGCAGCGTTCGCGGGGGATGCAGCACCTTGTCAGCGGCGCGGCGGTCGTGGTGCACGGGCGGGTGTCCATCTACGCGCAGCGGGGCGAGGTGCAGCTCGTGGCCGACGTCGCGCAGCCGGAGGGCGTGGGCGAGCTCCAGATGAGGCTGGAGCAGCTCAAGCTCAAGCTGGAAAGCGAGGGCCTGTTCGACCAGTCGCGCAAGCGCGGCCTGCCGCGGTTTCCGCAGCGGATTGGCGTGGTCACGTCGCCGTCGGGCGCGGTGTGGCACGACATACAGACGGTTGTAGGGCGGCGTTTTCCCATCGCGGACCTGGTGCTGGCGCCGACGCAGGTGCAGGGCGCGGAGGCGGCGGGACACATCGTGGCGGCGTTCGACGCGCTCGACGAAGCGCCGGCGACAGACGTGGTGATTCTGGCGCGCGGTGGCGGCTCGCTCGAGGACCTCTGGCCTTTCAACGAGGAGCCGGTGGCGAGAGCGGTGTACGCCTGCCGCGCTCCGGTGATAAGCGCGATAGGCCACGAGACCGACGTCACAGTATCGGACATGGTGGCCGACGTGCGCGCGGCCACTCCATCCGCCGCCGCGGAGCTGGCGGCGCCGAGCGCGGTCGAGCTCGCGGGGCAGATTGCCGGCGCGGTCCAAGCGCTGCACACGTGGGCATCGGGCCGGGCAGCGGTGGGACGTGAGACGGCGCGGCAGCTAGAGGCGCGGCTGGGCCGCACGCGCCCTGACGTGGACGGGCTGAGGCAGCGCGTGGACGACGCGCTGCGGGCGGCCGGGGCGCACGCCAAGCACAACGCCGAGATGGAGGCGCAACGGCTGGAGGGGCTGAGATCGCGGCTGACGGCGCTCAATCCCAGTGTCATATTGCGGCGAGGATACTCGATAGTAACCGCGCCTGAAAGTGGTAGAATCGTGACCGACTATTCGCAGCTTTCGCCGGGCGACGCGGTGGAGTTGATGTTCGGCCGCGGCTCGGCGGAGGCAAGCGTGACGGACGTGCACGCTGGAGGCGACGATGCAACCGGAAGTTAATGGGAAGACGGACATCGAGAGCCTCAGCTTCGAAGAGGCGCTGGGCCGGCTGGAGGAGACTGTGCGCTCGCTGGAGTCGGGGGGGCTGAGCCTGGAGGAGGCGACGAAGCTGTACGAGGACGGGGTCAAGCTCGCCCGCGTGTGCAACGAAATCCTGAGCTCCGCAGAGCTGCGAATCTCGCGCATTCGCACGTCCTACGGCGAGCAGATGGGCATGAGGGAGGACAGCGGCCCCTACATGTCCGACGACGAGGACAACGAGCACGACTGACGCGGCCGACGAAAATCGCGCCGGCACGGGGCCGGCATACGGCTGGAGCTAGACTAGACCGATGGGAATACTGGCAAGGATGCCATCGATTTTCGTGCAGCGGCTGAGGCGCGACGGACTGAGAACCTCGCTGCTCTGGCTGTATGGGCGCGGCATACCCGCGGTCACCGGGACGCCGATGATCAAGTACAGCCTGGTGGCGCCGGGGGTGCTGGTGGGGCCGCAGTATCGGCAGGCCGGGCTGCGCCGGCTGACAGAGATGGGCGTGCGCTACTGCGTCAACATGCGGGTCGAGTTCGACGACGCCGAGCACGGGCTTGCGCCGGAACACTACTGCCATCTGCCGACCGTGGACGACGAGGCGCCCACGCTCGAGCATCTACGGCGCGGCGTCGAGTTCGTGGACGGCGCGGTGTCGGAAGGGGAGAGCGTGTACATCCACTGTGGCGGGGGCATAGGCCGGGCGCCCACGATGGCCGCGGCTTACTTTATCAGCCGGGGGTATACGCTGGAGGACGCGGTCGCGCTCATACGCGAAACGCGCCCGTTCATTCACATCATGCCGCCCCAGCTAGACCAGCTAAGGCGATTCGAGGCGTCCCTACGGGGCGGGCCGGGTGACGGCGCCCCACAATCTACAGCCAGGGAGAACGGAAATGTCGTTGAGCGAGCTTAGCGGAATGGCGCAAACAGTGCTCGGGCCGGTATCGCCCGAGGCGCTCGGACCCACCATGACCCACGAGCATCTGCTCATCAACTTCTTGTGCATGTTTACTCCGCCGGAGGAGGCGTCCGACCTCGGGCGTGTGTACGAGCCGATCACCATCGAGAACCTGGGGCGCGTGAGGCAGGACTACTACAGCTACCACGACAACCTGCTGCTGACGGACGAGGACACCGCCATCGCCGAGGCGGCTCTGTTCGCCAGGCACGGGGGCGGCACGATAGTTGACGCCACGACGCTGGGGATAGGGCGGGACCCACTGGCGCTGGCCCGCATCTCCCGCGCGACCGGAGTTAACATCGTCATGGGGGCGGGCTACTACGTCGACGCCGTTCATCCCGCGGACATGGATATGCGCAGCGAGTTGGAGATCGCGCGGCGGATCGTGGAGGACATCAGGGAGGGCGTGGACTACACGGGGGTGCGCGCGGGGATCATCGGCGAGATCGGGTGCACCTGGCCGCTCACGCCGAACGAGCGCAAGGTGCTGCGGGCCGCCGCGGCCGCGCAGCTCGTAACGGGCGCGCCCATTCTGATACACCCGGGACGCAGCGACCAGGCGCCGTTCGAGATTCTGGACGTGCTCACGATGGCCGGCGCCAACCTGTCGCGCGTCATCATGGGCCACCTCGACCGCACCATGTTCGACATCGATTCGCTACTGGACCTGGCGGCGGCCGACTGCTACCTGGAGTGGGACCTGTTCGGCATCGAGACCTCGTACTACCCTCTGTCGAACATCGACATGCCCAGCGACTCCACGCGCCTGGACACGATCAAGCGGCTGGTAGATGAGGGTTTCGGCGACAAGATAGTCATCGCCCATGACATCTGCACCAAGCACCGTCTGGCGAAGTACGGCGGCCACGGATACGGCTACATCATGGAGCGGATCGTGCCGCGAATGCGCCGGAGAGGATTCACGCGCGAAGACATTCGGGCCATACTCGTGGACAACCCGGCGCGGGTGCTGGCCTTCGCGTAGGGGGTGCGTTGCCCCATTCTCGTTTATCCACGAAGGGTACGAAGGGGCACGAGACCCCGGCAGGCACGATGCTTGCCCCTACGGTGGTTGGGAAGGGATTCCGGTTGACGGGGATGTTTGGGCTTGTTGTCGACCACCTCTAGTTGCGAAATATGAGCGTGATGAGCAGCGCGATTTGCGCCGCGCCTATGCCCAGAATGGCGAGGAATAAACGGTCGATTCGGCTGTTCATAGCGGCCAGCATGTTGCGGATCTCACGCTGGCCCTCCCGCAGGTCAGCTATTGCCGCCGCGTGCTCCTCCACCCGACCTTCCACCGTATCGAGCCTGGCATCCATTGTCATCGCTCACCTACGCACGTCTTAGGGTCGTATTCATCTTACTACACCTGAAAGCCGTTGGGACAAATGTCACAGGGCCTGCCCCTACGGCAATGCGGGCGGTGGCCTCACCCCCGTCACCCTCACCCTGTCCCTCTCCCTCGAGGGAGAGGGGATTGGCCTACACCAGCACGCCGAAGCCGGACTTTGTGCAGATTTCGATGCGGTTGCCGTCGGGGTCTTCGATGAAGAAGACGCGCTGTCCGTCGTTGCGGGTCGTGATGTCGGTCGTGTCAATGCCACGGGCGCGCAGCGCGGCCTGTGCGGACTCGATGTCGTCCACCTCGAACGCGCCGTGGTGCGAGGGCGCCGATGGGCCGTCCGGCGTTTCCACCAGGTGCACCATGGCCCCACTGGGGAGTTGCAGCCAGATGATGTGGTCGCGGTCCACCTGGCTGGGAATCCGCTTCACTCCCAGGACGTCCTCCCAGAAGCGGAGTGCTCGGTCTTTGTCGGTCACGTTGTAGGTCAGGTGGTTCACCCGCTTGAGCCTGATGGCGTCGTCACGTGTAGTCATTGGGTTCTCCTAGATTGGGCGTCGTCGTGCCGCAGGTGTCGGACAGGCCGAATGTATCACGGGCGGCGCGTCCGGCACAAAGCGGGCCGACAGCGGGGTGTTTCGATTGTCATGCTGAGCCTATCGAAGCAACTCAGACCGTTCGGCTACGCTCAGGGAGAACCGCCTCCATCGCCAACAGCCTGTCCCCGTCCGCAACCCTGGGCCTGCGGCCTGTGCCTTGCGTTCGCCACGTCGCTCAGCCTTTGTCCCCCGGACGCCCCAACGCACACCCCGGCCGCACAGCCTCGTCCACACCCGACCCCATTCGCGCCTGTACCAGGAAAAAAGCGTCACTCTCGCGCGCCACCCGTTCCCGGCCCTGGCCCATCCAACCCCACGGACGTCCTACCCGTCCCCACACCTGCGCCGTTTCTCCCCACCAATCCGCCTCGATCCCGCAATTTCGCCACCCCTCTGGAATTATACGCACACACGTGCTAACATCGCTTACGCGAGGGACCGACCCTGCGGCCCGGGCAGCCTACCTCCAGCGGGGGTAAGCTGCAGGCATCCGTAGGGGCGTCCCTTGTGGGCGCCCTGTGGCATAGAAGACACGGCCGAGTGTCCCTGCTCCGCCCCCTGTCCTACTCTGTCACGCGGCGTGACGTTTCTGCCCCGAAGTGCACACGCCGACATTACAGAATTGCGCACGACCGCCGACACTCCCAGCTAGGAGTCGCACAGAATGTCGCAGAATAGAACAGATTTTGCGTTCCCGCGAAGCCTGTCCCCGTGGAAGCATGCCCTGAGCTTGCCGAATGGGCGGGGAGCGAGACCAACGGTGGGAGGGGGCGCCAGGCAATCTGACTCAACATCGCGTAGCAGCGTCCGGTTTCACATACCGGCTGTTTTGAGATAGAATTGGCGGCGGCCACAGCAGTGGCCACATCAGATAGGAGGAAGCGATGTCCGCGATCGAAGCGAAACTTGAAGAGATGGGGATCGAGTTGCCAGACTCCCCGGCGCCGATGGCAAACTACGTGCCCGCGGTGCGAACCGGCAACCTGCTGTACCTGGCGGGTCTCGGTCCGGCGGCCCGGCCCGACGGCACCTCGCCGACCGGCAAGGTGGGCCAGGATCTGAGCGTGGAGGAGGGCTACGAGGCGGCGCGCCTTACCGGCATCAACATCCTGGCGCGTCTCAAGGGGGAACTGGGCGACCTGGACCGCGTGAACCGGGTTGTGAAGCTGCTCTCCATGGTGAACGCCGCGACCGACTTCACACAGCAACCCGCCGTAGCCAACGGTTGCTCCGACCTGATGGTCGAGGTGTTCGGGGACAAGGGCAAGCACGCGCGGTCGGCGGTGGGCATGGGATCGCTGCCAAACAACATCCCCATCGAGATCGAGGTAATCGTCGAAGTGGCGGACTAGCCGCGCGTTGCCGCGCGTCGCATCACGCCCTTCGTTCATGTATAATCTCAGTTTTAGCTCACCAGCCAAACAATCCCGGAAGAACGAACGGAGGGTAGGTGATTGAATGCGCTAGGGACGCATCTGTTACTCGACTTGGAGGACTGCAGCCCGGCGCTGCTCGACGATGTGGAGCACGTCAGGCAGGCGCTTATGAGCGCGGCGAGCGAGGCTGGAGCGACCATAGTCGGCGAGACCTTTCACAAGTTTCAGCCCGTGGGCGTAACAGGCATACTGGCCATAGCGGAGTCGCACATGGGCGTACACACTTGGCCCGAGTACGGCTTCGCCGCGGTTGACATCTTCACCTGCGGGGAGGACTTCAGCCCGCACAAGGCCGCCGCGCTGCTGATAGATAGGCTCGAGTGCGCCAATCCCACCCTGAAAGAGGTCAAGCGGGGCTTCATCCAGCGGCGAGTCGCGTCGCCTGTCGAAGTGCCCCGATGAGCGTCCAGGAGCGCCTCAGAGAAGGCGCGTGGCACTACGAGACCATCACGCCCGACCTGGTGCAGGCGGAACGGGTGGTCGGCATGCTCTACGAGGGCCGTACAGCATACCAGCACGTCACGCTTCAGGAAACGGCCTGTTTCGGCCGCAGCCTCATTCTGGATGACAAGACCCAGTCCACGGCGGTGGACGAGTTCATCTACCACGAGGCGCTGACGCATCCGGCCATGCTGGCGCACCCCAACCCGCGAGACGTGTTCATCGCGGGCGGTGGTGAGGGCGCGACGGCCCGCGAGGCGCTGGCGCACAATACGGTCCGGAGCGCGGTGATGGTGGACCTGGACCGCGAGGTGGTCGAACTGTGCCGGCAACACCTGCCCGACTTCCACCGGGGCTCCTTCGACGACCCGAGGCTCGAGCTTATCCACGCGGACGCCTACGCATACCTGGAGCAGACCGACCACAGCTTTGACGTGGCCATCATCGACGTCCCCGATCCGCTGGAAGAGGGGCCCGCGCTGATGCTCTACACCGAGGAGTTCTACCGGCTGCTGCGCCGTCGCCTGAATCCGGGCGGCATCATGGTGGCGCAGGCCGGCCCGACCGGGCCGGCCTTCTATGAGCAGTGCTTCTCCGCGGTGGCCAACACCATCGGCGCCGTGTTCCCGCAGTTCCACGCCTGCGAGGCGTTCGTGCCGTCGTTCGGCTCCACGTGGGGCTTCGCGCTGGGCTCGCTGGGGCCGGACCCGACGGCGTTGGGGGCGGACGAGGTGGACGCCAAGATCGCGCGGAGAGTCGACGGCGAGCTGCGCTACTACGACGGCATAACGCATCGTGGCATGTTCTCGTTGCCCAAGTACATGCGGGCCGCCCTGGCCGCCGAGACGCGGACGATAACGCGCGACAACCCCATCTTCGTCGATTAGGCCGCCGATGCCTGCCGACCCACTCGCGGGACTGAACGACCGCCAGCGCGAGGCGGTGGAGGCCATCGACGGGCCGCTGCTCATCGTGGCCGGGCCGGGAAGCGGCAAGACCCGCGTCATCACCCACCGCATCGCCTACCTCATCGGCAGAGCGGGTGTATCCCCCTACCGCATAGCCGCCCTGACCTTCACCAACAAGGCGGCGCGGGAGATGCAATCGCGGCTCTTCGGCACGAGCCAAGACGATTCCGCCGCTCCCCTGCTGGGATGGCGCCTTCGAAGCTCCGGTCTTGCCGTGGGCACCTTCCACTCGTTCTGCGCCCGGCTGCTGAGAACAGACGGCGAGGTGATGGGGCTGGACCGCAACTTCGCCATCTACGACGCCGCCGACCAGACCGCCGCCATCAAGCGCGCCATGGCCGAGGCGGGAGTGGACTTCAAGGCGTTCTCGCCAGGCGCGGTGCTCTCCATTATCTCCAAGGCCAAGAGCGAGCTTGTGGGAGTGGAGGGCTTCGGACTGCGCAAGGAGAACTACCTGGACGAGATTGCCCACCGGGTGTACGAGCAGTACGAGCAGATGCTGGCGCAGAGCTCGGCGCTCGACTTCGACGACCTGTTGTTCAAGACCCACACGCTGTTGAACAAGTTCCCCCGGGTGGCCGAGAAGTACCAGGACCGCTACGTCCACTTCATGATCGACGAGTTCCAGGACACGAACGTGGCGCAGTACGCCATCGCGCGCAGCATAGCGAAGCGTCACAACAACCTGGTGGTGGTGGGCGACCCGGACCAGTCGATCTACTCGTGGCGCAACGCCAGAGTGGGAAACATCCTCAGCTTTCAGCAGGACTTCCCAACGGCGAAGGTCATCACGCTCGACGAGAGCTACCGATCCACAAGCACGATACTGGACGCGGCAACGAAGGTCATATCCCCCAACTCACAGCGAATCGAGAGGAGCCTGTGGACGAACAACGGGGTAGGCTCACCGATCGTTGTGCGCGAGGAGTACAACGAGGAGGACGAGGCCCAATACGTGGTGCGCGAGGTGTACAGGCTTTCCAGGGCCGAGGGCTTTGCGCTGGGCGACATTGCCGTCATGTACCGGGTCAACGCACAGTCCCGCGCGCTGGAGGAGGCCTGCCGGCGGTTCGGCGTGGCGTACCAGATAGTTGGGGGGATCAAGTTCTACCAGCGCCGGGAGATCAAGGACGTGGCGGCTTACTTAAGGCTGGTGTCGAATCCGCACGACGACGTGGCTCTGGACCGGGTCATCAACGTGCCAACCAGGGGTATAGGGCAGCGCACGGTGGACAACCTGACGCGCGCCGCCCGCGACAGGGGCTCGTCCATGTACGCGGCGATTGAGAGCCTGAGCGAACCCGGCGGCGGACCCTTCTCGCTCCGCCCGGCGCAGGCGCAGGCGTTAACGAGGTTCCGCGAGTTGATAGGCAGACTGAACGAGGAGAGCCGGACGCTGGACCTCGTCGAGCTCATCGACGCGGTGTTGGAGCAGACGGGCTACAGGCGACACATCGAGGAGTCCGCGGAGACCAAAGAGAGGGGCGAGGAACGCCTGGATAACGTACAGGAGTTTCGCGGCTCGGCGAGGGAGTTCACACACCTCGGAATCGAGGAAGCACTGACCGCGTTCCTGGAGGGCGTGAGCCTGGTGAGCGACGTGGACAGCTTCGAGGATCAGCCCGACGCATTGACCCTGATAACGCTTCACCAGAGCAAGGGGCTTGAGTTCCCGGTGGTGTTCATGGTCGGCATGGAGGAGGGGCTATTGCCTCACTCACGCTCTATGGACACGCCCGAGGAGATCGAGGAGGAGCGTCGGCTGTGCTACGTGGGGGTGACCCGCGCGCAGAAGAGGCTGTACCTGCTGCGGGCGTTCCGCAGGGGGTTCTGGGGCGGCTCTGGGCCAAGCGATCCCTCCCGCTTTCTTGAAGACATCCCGCGAAAACTGATCGAAGGCGCGACGCCGAGCGAAGCGCCCGAGAAGCCGGCCGCGCAGACTGTCGCGCCGCCCGCGAGACCGGCGAGGCGTCGGCCGGCGACCAACGGCGGTGGCGAGGCGAGGCCGGCAGTGGAACGCGCACGCCGGAGGGTGCGAGGCCGGCGTGAGGCGGAGCCCGCGGCGCCGGCAGCCGCCTACGCGACCGGCGACAAGGTGCGGCATCCGGCGTTCGGCGACGGCATCGTGATGAGCTGCACGCCTTCCGCAGGCGACTTTCAGCTCACGGTGGCGTTCAAGGAAGGGCACGGCGTGAAGCGGCTGCTACTGAGTTTCGCGCCGCTGGAGAAGTTGGGGTAAGAGCCTGGGTGCACATTTGGGTCAGACCGAAACCTCCAGATTCGATTGACAAAGTACATTTTACTAAATCGCAATACTTTTGCGTCTAGGAGGAGTCGCCAAGCGTCTCTTATCGGGGCTTTGCCCGGAACCTAGTCGCTATTCTTGAGGTTTCCCTGTGTACCTTTGCTACATGGACGAATCAGGGACCCCGGATCTTCCAGGCAACACTTCCCACTATGTTCTGGCAGGACTTTCGATTCCCGACGAATACTAGAAGCAGCACGACGTTCAGATTGAGCGAGTCAAGCGCAGATATGGACTTGAGGATGTTGAAGTCCATGTCGGCTGGGTGATGAGAAGATACCTTGAACAACAATTGATTCCCGGCTTTGAGTCAATGCCCTCCAGCAAACGCCGATCCGAAGTGCGCAGGAAGCGGCATGAAGAGTTGCTGCGACTGTAGAAGGTTAACAGGAAAGGCTACAAGCAGACCAAGAAAAACTACGACCGTACTGAACCTTACGTTCATCTCACGCTGGATGAAAGGAAGCAGGCTGTAAGGGAGGTAGCAGAGGTCATGTCGAGTTGGAGAGTAGTCCGGCCATTTGCTGAGTGCATAGACAAGTTGCACTTTGATCCGGCGATTGCGGGAACGTCGGTCCACGGGCAGGCATTTGAGCAGGTCGTATCTCGGTTTGAACGTTACCTGCAAAACCGCCAGACGGGTTACGGACTCCGATTCACGATAGCAACGAGACCGTGGCGCATAAGCACACCGAGTTGATGAAGGCATTTCTGCGAAGCGGAACACTGTGGACGCAGATAGAGTACGTCATAGAGACGCCGATGTTTGTCGACAGCCAGTTAACAAGCATGGTTCAGATGGCTGACCTTTGCGCCTACGCGCTTCGGCGATATCTTGAAAATAACGAGACTGAACTATTTGATCTAATCTTCCAAAAGGCAGACAGGATGGGAGATGCCACAGTCGGCGTCAGGCAATTCACCAGCCCAGGTTGCTCCTGCAAGATTTGCGTCTCCCACACTGCCGCATCGTAGTCATGCATAAATTCCTGCCCTAGCATACATGGCGTCTACGCCCTACTGACACCCTCATTGAGACCCCACTCTAAGTTGTTCGCCCAAGGGCGATGTGCTACGATTTCGCACGGCACCCAAGCCGAAAAGGGCCGCCAGCCGGCCAACCCCAACTGCGCCAGGATGAAAGCCATGCTTAGATTCGTTGAAGAGGTAATACTGCTACTGCTCAGGGACGACGGGGGCAGGTTCGTGAACGTGCCCAGGTGGTCGCTGGACTACGCCCTCGCGGGCGGCGTGCTGATGGACCTGGCGATGGAAGATCGGATCGACACCGACCTCGACGGACTGGTGCTTCTGGACGCCACGCCGACAGGCGACAACCTACTCGACCAGACGCTGGCCGACATCGCGGCGGGCGATAAGCACACCACACGCTACTGGGTAGAACGCACCGCCGAACGTGCCGCAGCGATCCACGAAGAGGCCCTTACCCGGCTGGTGGACCGCGGCATCCTGGAGCGCGAGGACGACCGTGTGCTCTGGGTGTTTCGCACCAGGCGCTACCCGCTCGTGGACGGCCAGGCCGACCGCGAGGTGAAGCTGCGAATCATGGGCGTGCTGCTGAGCGAAGACATTCCGGATCCCAGGGACGTCATGCTCATCTGCCTGGTGGACGCCTGCCGAATCTTCAACCGGCTGCTGCCACGGCAGGAGTTGGACCGCGCGTCCGAACGCATCGCGCAGGTTCGCCAGCTCGACCTGATCGGCCAGGCGATGACGCAGGCCATCTACGACATCGAGCTTTCGGTGGCGGCGTCGGCGCAGATGTACATGCCGTAGAGGGTGGCTCGACTTCACCCCCATCTTAGCCTTCCCCCTGCGAGGGGGAAGAGACTCTTTGGAAAGCTCACTCCCGATACCTATGCCCCTGCCAGACTGTTAAGGTGGGGAGGAGGTAGACAGGAATCGGTCCTTGGAATTGACCTCATCAGCGCTGCTCCACGTATGAACACTCGCGTTAAGCTCGTAGAGACCCCGGAGGAGTGGGAGGCGGCGTGCCGCCTGCGCGAGCGAGTGTTCGTGCTGGAGCAGGGCGCCACGCACGAGGAGGAGTTCGACGAGTTCGACGCGGACGCGGTACACGCGGCGGCGTTCGCGGACGACGAGGTGGTCGGCACGGGCCGGATGTTCACACTGCCAACGGGGGAGACGCTGATAGGGCGCATGGCGGTCGAGCCGGCGATGCGGCGCGAGGGCATCGGTGGGCTGGTGCTGGACTTCCTGGAGGGGCAGGCGGCTCTGAGGGGCGCGACCAGCGTGACGCTTCATGCGCAGACCTACGTCACGGCGTTCTACGAGCGGCACGGCTATGTCACTCGCGGCGAGCCGTTCATGGAAGTGCGAATCGAGCACATCAAGATGGTGAAACGGCTCGGCTGAATCCGGCCGGGGCCGCGGAGTAGAGAGAGGAGCGCGTCTTGTCCTACGACGTCCAGCGGGTGCTGATGACCGGGGCCACAGGCTATATCGCAAACCAGTTGCTGCCGACATTTCGCGAGAGCTACGAGATGACGCTCGTGGACGTGAAGGCGGAGAATCCCCGCGGCGAGGCGGTCGACGGTGTGCAGATCGCGGACCTGATCGACCATGACCGCTCGAAGTATGCGGCGCTATTCGAGGGCGTGGACGCTGTGGTGCATCTGGGCTACAAGCGAAGGTCGGGCGACCCGCTGGACCATTTTTTCGACGAGAAGGCGAACGTGGAGATGGCCTACAACGTGTTGCGCACCGCCTATGACGAGGGCGTGCCGCGCCTGGTGATAGCCAGCTCCAACCACGCCGCGGACTGGTACGAGCACAACCTGATTCACACGCGCAGGATGGAGTCGCTGGACCCGTACGTGCTGCCGCTGTCGGACAACTTCTACGGCTGGGCGAAGGCGACGTACGAGCACTTGGGATTCCTGTTCGCATGCGGGCTGGGCGGCTTCGGCGACTCCGACGGCGGCGAGAGTCACGTGTCCGGCACGCCGGTGGGCCGGAGGATGGGCGTGGTGATGGTGCGCATCGGCGCGCCGCGGGAGCTGGACCCAGAGCTTTATCGCGGAGACCCGGCGGGGTACAAGCGGGACCTGGGGGCGTACATCAGCCCGCGCGACCTGACGCAGTTGTTCCGGCGGGCGGTGGAGACGCCGAACATCGACAACGAGCACGGTGTGCCGTGGCAGGTGGTGTACGGAATCAGCGGCAACACACGCGCGTTCTGGTCGCTGAGCAACGCGCGGCAGGTGCTGGGCTACGAGCCGGAGGACGATTCGGAGCTGAAGTACGCCGACGACGTTCGGTCGATTCTGTCGGACCCCGGGCGCGTGGGGTAGCGGACTTCCGCCAGTATCGGGGGATTGTCAAGCCCAGCCACGAGGTCGCATCGACACCCCAGTTGTTCACGTCCGCGAGCGCATGAATCCGGCGCCGCACTGGGCAAGCGAGATTCGACGTCTCTCACATTCTTCACCTATGTGATCTCCGCCTCATTGCCGCTGCCAGCGCAAGGGGCGCGACCAGCATCGCGATACTGGCGATTGACGTCGGTTGAGACGCCTCGCCCGAGTTCCGGCCGCAACCGCCGTTGCCAGGCAACGCTGCGGGTGTGACCTTGCCAGATTCGGCCTTGGATGTCGAAGTAGGGGTTGGCGGCGTGTGCGTTTGTACAATAGTTTGGGCGGGTGTTGGAGAAACAATTGTGGACGTATGTGTCGGAGTGGCGGCTGATGTTGGACCGAGAATGGGCGGAATGGCCTGACCGTAATCTTCTGATCCCCAACAGACAACTGTGCCGTCAACCCTCACGCCACAGGAGTGCAGCCTTCCAGAGCTAACGGACTCGAAGCTCCCGGACGGAGGGCTGGATTGTCCAAAACTATCCGAACCCCAGCAGGCTAAGGTGCTATCCGCCATAACGCCGCATGTAAAAGCACTTCCGGCGCTTACGGACTTGAACTCGCCGGGCGGCGGACTGGACTGGTCGAAATCGTCACGTCCCCAGCACTCGACGGTCGCATCTGTACTTACACCGCAGGTATGACCCCGCCCGGCGCTTACAGACGAGAAACTGCCTGATGGCGGGCTGGCATCACCGATTTCGTCTTGGCCCCAGCAAGTGACGGTTGCGTTCGTTCTCAGCCCACAGATGTGATTCCATCCGGCGTCCACGGACGAGTACCCTCCAGGCGCTAACTCCAACTCGCCCGAGCTCTCTGAACCCCAACAGGAGACCGCGCCGTCAGGTCTCACGCCACAAGCGAAAGCATCCCCACCGCTAACTGAGGTGAAGCTGCCTGTAGGCGAAACAAAGTCAAACAATCCGTCGGTTCCCCAGCAGGTAACCGTGCCATTCGGCCTCACACCGCATGTGTGGGAGCCTCCTGCACTCACTGCGGAGAAGATGTCCGAGGGCGGGCTTGATTGACCATCAAAGTCCAATCCCCAGCAGAGGATGGCGCCGTTCGGCCTCATGCCACAGGTGTGAACTTCCCCGACACTGACCGAGGAGAAGCTACCTTTCGGCGACTTCGTCTGGCCGCGTCCGCTCAATCCCCAGCAGACGACTTCACCGCCCGTTTTAACAGCACAGGTGTGGGAACTTCCAACTCCGACTGAAGTGAAGCTGCCTGGGGGCGGCTGAGACTTATCACTTGACTCGGCGCCCCAGCAATCGATGGCCCCATCATTTCTCACGCCGCAAGTGTGAGAAATGGCGGCGTCGACTGACTTGAAGGCGCCCGACGGCGGCGAGGCCTTGCCTCCACCATCTGCGCCCCAGCATGCGACTGCACCGCTCGTCCTGATACCACACGTATGAAAACCGCCTGCGCTGACACTTAAGAAAGTACC
Organism: uncultured Dehalococcoidia bacterium; assembly: GCA_951812395.1. Lineage (GTDB taxonomy): Bacteria > Chloroflexota > Dehalococcoidia > Lucifugimonadales > CATOSD01 > CATOSD01. The sequence continues at coordinate 267,962 of CATOSD010000002.1, read as the reverse complement.
CGAAGGCGGGCTGGATTGGCCATTTCCATCGCCGCCCCAGCATGCGAGTGTACCACTCGTCCTGACACCGCACGTGTGAACTGATCCGGCATCTACAGTGGTGAATGTGCCTGATGGCGGCGTGGACTGGCCCACCCAGTTGCCGGCAATGCCCGCGTTGGTCCCCCAACAGTGCACGGTCCCAGTCGTCCTAACTCCGCACGTGTGTTGTGCTCCGGCGCTGACGACGGAGAAGCTACCGGAAGGCGGCGTGGCTTGACCATTGTCGTCTTCGCCCCAACAGGCGACGTCGCCGTCCGTTCTGATTCCGCACGTGTGAAAAAAGAGCCCTGCACTGATGGATGAGAAACTGCCGGACGGCGGGGTGGCTTGGCCCAGCCATCTGTCGTCAAAGTCCACGTTGGACCCCCAGCAATGCACGGTTCCATCCGCCCTGACGCCGCATGTGTGGCTATACCCGGCGCTAACGAAGGAATAACCGTCCCGCACTGGCGCCGGCGTTTGGGCTTCCGTAAGGGGTGCAGCCTCCATCACGACTACCATTAACGTGACGACCACGGCAATGACGGCGAGAAACACTTTCAACTTCAACATTGGTACCCTGAGTCGCTTGTTGGGCACGCGCATCTTCGACGTTCATCTGGAGTGGGGCATAACGCCAAACGTGCGGCGTCAATGTCGAATTAGAAGGCAACCTCACGAGAACGTCTCCGGCGCCAAGTATTCCTCATGCAGTAAAGGCAGGCCCGTGCTAGCGGACTACCGCCAGTAGCGGGGGATCGTCTCCTCTTCCTTGGTTATCATTTCGATGACGGCGGGCTGGTTGTTCCTGGTTGCCTCGAGGCCCCTCTGCAGGGCGGGGCCGACCTGGTCGGGCGCGTCCACGCGCTCGGCGTAGGCGCCGAGGCCCTGGGCGACGGTGGCGTAGTGCCCGCCCAGCTTGTTGCTGCCCCAGTGCTCCGTCGCGTGTGGGAAGTGGTCGTAGTAGTGGGTCATAACGCCGTTGTTGAGAATCACCGTGAGGGTGCCGATGTTTGAGCGCGCGGCCGTCTCGATGTCCATGCCGGCCATGCCGAACGCGGCGTCGCCCATCAGGTTAACGACCGTCATGTCCGGCCTCGCTACCTTCGCGCCCATAGCCAGACCCAGCCCGTAGCCGAGCTGGGTGGACTTGCCCCAGCCAAGGTAACCCCTGGGCCGTACGGGCTGCCAGAAGGGCACGATCTGTTCGCGCGGGTAGCCGGAATCGTGGGTAATGATGGTGTTGGGCACGTCCACGGCGTTGGCAATCTCGCTGATGACACGGTACGGGCTTATGGGCACCTCATCGGATGACAGCCGGGGGGCCCACTCGGCCATGAACTCGGCGCGCACTCTCGCAATCTCGTCCGCCACGCCCTCCACGTCGCCGCGTCCGTGCTCGCCGACCTGACGCTTGACCTCTTCGATCATCTGGCCGAGCACCAGCTTGGCGTCGCCAATCGCGCCGAGCTGTACACGGTAGTCCTTGTTCACGTCCTCTGCGCAGTTGGTGACGTGGCCCAGGGTCACGCCGGCGGGCATAGGCGCGTTGAAGTTGGAAATGGTGAAGCTGGTGCCCAGGCCCAGGACGAAGTCGGTCTTGTCCAAGAAGTGGCTCGCCATGAGCGTGCCCGAGGACGCGCCGGCGCCCAGCGAGAACGGGTGGTTTTCGGGGAAGGCGCTCTTGCCCGCGAGCGTCGTCATGACGGGGATGTTGGTGAGTTCGACGAACTCCACGAGTTCCGGCGTGGCCTCGGCGTAAAGCACGCCCTGGCCGACGTTGATGATGGGGCACTTCGCGGCGAGCATGGCGGCTACCAGGTCCTGGACGTCTTCCTGCGCCGCGCCGGACTTGTACTGCCGGACGGGCGTGTAGTCCAGCGTTTCGCTTGGGTACTCGGCCAGGGCCACGTCGCGGGGCAGCTCCAGCATCACGGGGCCGAGCCTGCCGTGCTTCAGGTGGGTGAAGGCGCGGCTCATCATCTCCGGAATGCGCTCGACCATGTTGATGAAGCCGGCCCACTTGGTGATTCCCTGGTAGTTGGGCACGGACTCGAAGTTGGGGTGAACGCCCTGTCTGGGGCCGGGGTTGCCGCCGGGTATGGTGAGGAAGGGCACGGAGTCAGCGTAGCCCTGGGCCACGCCGCCGAATGCGTTCTCGGCGCCGGGTCCGGTCTGCATCGTGAAGACACCAATCTTCTGGCCGTTGTTGACGCGGCTGTAGCCGTCGGCCATGTTCACGCCGGCGCGCTCCTGCCGGCAGAGGATGGGGCGAATGCCCTCCTTGGAAGCCTCGTTTATCAGCGTCTGCGCCGGAAAGCACGAGAGCCATTCCACGCCTTCGGCCTTGAGAATCTTCACGATAGCCTGGTCACCGTTCATTCGTTGCTCCTTCGTGCGTCATACAGCCGAGACGCCGGCTCTGTTCATTGCTGGTCAAGTTTCTTGCGCAGGCGTTGCAGCTCAGCTTCGAGTTCCGCGGCGCGGGCCTCAGCGGTCTGGGCTTGCGCCTCGGCGGCCTGGGCTTGCGCCTCGGCGGCCTGTCGTGCCGCTATCTCGTCGCCAAGCGTGTTCAGCCACTCGCCCGAGGCGGTATCCCGCAACTTGAAGTCGCTGATGCCATCCTCTGATGTTTGGCAGAAGATGTCCACGCCCAGCACCTCGCTGCGGGACCAGACTGCGCCATCGGATTCGGTGTGCAGCTCAATGCGGACGTACTGCCCGTCCACCAGGCGCTCAGCCACCAGCGGCTCGGGGTAGCTCTCTCCGATCCTGTCCAGTCTCCAGTACTCCCGCACGCCCATACGAGCGTACAGGTCACGCTTGACGCTCAGATCTCTGCCGGCAGTGACCGGAGTCCCCACTTCGATGACGAAAGCGGGCGGCACGCCCCACTCGTCTATGCGGTAGCTGCGCCGGTAAGTTTCGATGGTCTGGGCATCCACGCCGAGAACCACGTACACGTCCGGAACGATGACAGAGCCGGGCACGGCGGAATTGTAGATGACATTGGTCTGTTCGGACACAAGCGCTGTTGGATCGTCCTGGTAGCGGGCCATGAGAATGGAGGTAATGTATAGTATTGTGCTCGCTTGCTGCATCGCGTCTTCAGGCGGCTCCGGGGAGTCGTTGATGAGCTCGTACCAGGGCGTCGCCCCGGCGGCGGCTGTGGGCTGCGCCGGCGGATTGGCGCCGGTGGTCGTCATGGTCAAGCCTCCGATCCGGTTGGGTCGGCTATGGCCGCGTTGTGCGGCGTTGTCTCGGGAGGTGCGTTACTGCCTAACGAACTTCTGGATGCGTTGGCCTTCGAGCACTTCCCCGACGTAGATGTCGCTGTGCGAGTCTATGGCGATGCCGTGCGGCGCGACGAACTGGCCCGGATCGTGGCTACTGTCGTCGCCCCACCGGGCCAGAATATCGCCGTCATCGTCGATTATGGTCAGGCGGTGGCCCAGCTCCGCGACGTAAATCTCGTCGTTCGGGCCCACCACCGCGTCCGCCGGCTGGCGGAAGCCCTGTCGCATGTAGAGGAACTCGCCGTCCTGGTCGAAGAATTGGAGGCGATTGTTTTCCCGGTCGCACACGATCAGGTTGCCGTCGTTGTCGAGGGTCACGCCGTGCGGCAGGTTGAAGTCTACAGGGTTGGCGCTGCCGGGCGCGCCCCACGAGGTGATCAGCGCGCCGGAGCTGTTGTACTTGTGCATGCGGGCGTTGCCGTATCCGTCGGACACGAATATATCGCCCTCTTTCGTGACGGCAATGCCCGTTGGCAGATTGAAGGGGCCCGCGGCGCGGTGCACCACCCGTTCAGGCAGCGTATAGCCGGTGTCGGACGGGCTGTCGCGTGTACCCAGGGTGAGCAGTAGCCGCTCATCGGGCGAGTACTTCAATATGACGTGGGCGTCGCGGTCGGCAAAGAAGATGCTGCCGTCGGGCGATATGTGGATGCCGTGCGGGTTGGCGAACTCCACGCCCCACGACTTTACGAAGTTGCCCTCGCGGTCGAATACCATCAGCGGGTGGGCGCTGCGGTTGTAGACGTAGACCTGGTCGTCCTTGTTGACAGCCACGTCGGCGACCTGGAAGAACTCGTACCCCTCCGGTAGCTTGCCCCAGTTCTCATCCAATTCAAATGTGTAGTCTCCACTGCCGAAAGCCATGGGTGTAGACCTCCTACGAGCGAGTGCGCGAGAGAGGGCGCCGGAGCGTCCTCGCGTTGAGCGTAAATATAAGCCGTGAGGCGAACGCGGTCAAGACGACGGAAGAGGCTGCCCGCCGGGGTACGCGGGATGAACCGCAAGCAGTCTCCGTCGGGGCGATCAGCCTTGGTCGGGCTCTCCTCCGGCAATGGGAGCGCGCGGCCCGTTTGCGATGCGTTCCCACTCGGTGCGCCACACCTCCATGTATATGAAGTCCAAGCCGTTGCGGCGCACGGGTCTTAGCTCCTTGAAGCCTGACTTCGCGAAGGAGTTGCGGGCACGGTGATTCCAATCCAGGGTATGGAGGTACACACGGCTGATGGAGGTCGAGTTGAAGATGTGCTTCAGAAGAGTGTTGACCGAGTCGGTGCCGTAACCCCTGCTCCAGTACTCGCGTTCGCCAATCATAATGCCCAGTTCAGCCTGGCCTCGGTTGAGGTCGATATCGTAGTACATGCAGTTGCCAATGTGCCTGCCATCGAGGGTGTCGATGGCGAAGCGCCGTGAGCGCGGGCTGGGGTAGTCGATCTCTTCGCGGGTGTAGCGCAGGAAGTCGTTGAACGCCATTCTCAGTGGTCGCGTGGCGTCGAGCGTGGCCAGCTCTTCGTCGGTGCGCCAGGCGTAGTCGTCCTCGGCGTCGCTCAACACCTTATCTCGCAAGACCACCTTATCGCCGCTCACGATCGGCTGCTTTTCGGTATCAGTGCTTTTGGGCGACTTCCCGAATACCCTTTTGAACAATATCGGCCTCGTCCCTATAGGTGAGCGAGTCGAGGGCGTCTCCGAGGGGGAACCACTCGGCCACGTCGAACTCGTTGTCGTGCAGCGACAGGTCGCCGCCGGTTGGAGCCATGAGGTAGAAGTGTACGGTCTTGTGGCAGATGGCCCCGTCGCCCGGACGGGCGAACTCGTACTCGATGCTGCCTATTGTGCCGAGCAGCTCCACTTCCAGGCCCGTCTCCTCGCAGACCTCCCTGAGAGCCGTCTGCTCACGGGATTCGCCCTGGTCGGGCGTACCCTTGGGCAGCCTCCAAAGCCGAGGGTTGCGCACTCCGCACAAGACGACCTCTATGACGCCGGCAGTCTCGCGGAACACGACACCGCCGGCAGACTCCACCTGTAACACTTCAGTTGAGCCTTCCATGAATTCCGTTGCCAATGATGCTGGGACAATTCTATTTGTCCGCTTGGCTGGCAGTCAAGCGACGCCCAGTCGCACGGTGGCGTGCGCGCGGCTGCGGAGCGGGCGCAGGAGTGAGGCCCATCACACCGGCAAGTCTGGGAACTTGTGCCCTCTACATGGTATCTTGATCATCTCACTCAGGGACACCCAGCGCCGGCGACTGCAGATAATGCCACTCACCCTCGAAGAGTTAGTCATAGCGACTGTTCGCATTGCCGGATCGCTGCCGGTGTTGCGGTGGCCGTTCGCCGGTGGTGTGACAGCGGTTCTGGTCGACTTCTCCGACCTGTTCATGATCAGCCTGCTGGACGCCGGCGGCGTGGGCAACTATCAGGAGTTTGACAAGTGGGTCGACCAGGCGTACATGGTGACGTTCCTGGTGGTGGCGCTGAGGTGGAAGGGCGTGACGCGACAGGTGGCGATAGGGCTTTTCGGCTACAGGCTCGTCGGCTTCACGTATTTCGAGCTCGTCGATTCCTGGCGGGGTATCTTGCTGCTGTTCCCGAATGTGTTCGAATTCTGGTTCCTGTTGGTTGCCGGTCTGAACCGCATCAAGACGGACTACGAGATGACGCGGAAGCGGGCAGCCCTTTGGCTGATATTGTTGACTGCCCTGAAGTTGTTTCAGGAGTTCGTACTGCACTGGGGCAAGTGGCTCGACGGATACGACGCAGTGGAAGTCGTGGTCGACTGGTGGCGGGTGATTACGGGCCTGTTGTCTTGAGGGCGCGGGCGCGGCTTGACTGTACCAAGCGCGTTTTGAGATAGTGAACATACGAAATCTCCCCCAGATTCTCACAGGAGCCAGAGACGCTAAACGATGGACCGATGGGCCCAACGCGCTGACCGCATCGTCAGTTCTAACCTGTTCGAGCTGTTCATCATCGGCGTTATATTGGCTAACGCCGCGCTGCTGGGGCTGGGAACCTCGCCGAGAATCGAACTGGAGTACGCGGGCTGGATTCACCTTGGCTTCCAGCTCGCGCTGGGCATCTTCATAGCCGAGGCTGCGCTAAAATTGTTCGCTCTCTGGCCACATCCGCTCAGGTACTTCAAGGACGGCTGGAACGTATTCGACTTCCTGGTCATCGTGCTGGCGCTGATACCGGCTACGGGCCAGCTTGCCCTCGTCGCGCGGCTGGCGCGGCTGCTGCGAGTGGTGCGGCTCATAACCACCATTCGCGACCTCCGGCTCATTGTCGCGGCCCTGGTACGTTCCATCCCCAGCGTCTTCCACGTGCTTATGCTCATGAGCATAGTGGTGTACGTATACGCCATCATGGGCTACTACATGTTCCACGAGAACGATCCCGACGCCTGGGGGTCTCTGAGCAAGTCGGTGCTCACCCTGTTCAATATACTCACGCTGGACGACTGGGCCAAGGTCATGTACAAGGCGATGGAGGTGAACCCGCTCGCGTGGATCTACTTCGTGAGCTACGTGGTAGTCGGCACATTCGTCGTCATCAACCTGTTCATCGCGATTATCGTCAACAACCTCGACGAGGCGAAGCTGGACAGGCTGCAAGACCTCCAACGGCCTGTGAGCCGAGATGAGCTTCTTCAGGAGTTGCGCGCCACCCAGGAGGCTCTGCGGCGCCTGGAGTCGCGGATCGAGCACAGCGACGACGCCTGATCAAGAAGACATCCACCGCGCCCCTCAGCGGAAAGCAGCCCCCACTCGTTCTATCCTACAATAGCGTCGGGTGTGGCCTTCCAGGCCGCCACTCGCGTGTTTGTCCCCCCGCGCGCCTCAATCGCTCGGAGAGCCGATCCGCGGATTTCGCGCGCATTTCGGCGCCGTCGCGCCCGCGAGTCGTATCTGTCTTACTTACGATATTAGTACCAGAAAAAGCCTTGAATGTGTATTGAATCATACAATAAGGTCTTGAACAGGCTGGTTAAAGACATGCTCCGCAGACGGCCAATCCAGCTACCCTGAAACAATGGCCGGTCTGCCACTCCCGCATTGCGACCCGGCGCGTCAGCGTGTGCGGTAGCGGAAGCGCCTACCGGCAACGAACCGATTCACATAGGAAATTGGGACTTAGGAGGGACGGACCGATGAAGCTTACTCGGGCAAGGGTGACCAACTTCAAGAGCATCGAAGATACCGGCTGGGTCACCATAGACGACGTGACGTGCATGGTGGGCAAGAACGAGTCGGGAAAGACCGCGTTTCTGCACGCGCTGAGGCACCTCAGTCCCGTGACCGGCGTTAGCGGCGACTTCGACATCAAGGATTACCCACGCAAGGGCTACGTGCGGTACAAGCGCATACACCCCGACCGCCCCGCAACCGTCGTCGAGGCCGAGTTCAAGCTCACGGACAGCGAGATGCAGGAGGTCGAGAGCGTTTTCGGGGAGAGCGTGCTCGAGTCGGACACACTGGTCATATCCAAAGGGTACGACAACGTCCTGCACTGGGATTTCCAGGCGAATGAGCGCATGGTGATAGAGAACATCCTCGGCAGCGCAAACCTGCCCGTTGAGATACAGCACCACGCTTGGGACTCGAACACGCTGGAACAGTTGACGGAGTGCCTGGGGGATCTGCCGGTCAAGCCGGCCTCGGTGCAGTCGGTGCTAGAGGAGATCAACACGCGATTCTCGGGCGGCCTAAAACGGGCGATGGTCGAAGACTGCATGACGGCGTTTCTGCCCCGTTTCGTTTACTTCGACGACTACAGCGCAATGCGGGGTCGGATTTCCATACAGGACATGATGAATCGCGTGGAGAACGGCGAGTATCTCGACGATGCGGACCGCACCTTCCTAGCGCTCCTGAAGCTGGTGGGCGCGAAGCTCGAAGACCTGGAGAACCAGATCAGCTACGAGTACCTGAAGGCGGAGCTGGAGTCGGCCTCGATAGAGATCTCCGACGAGATCTTCGAGTTCTGGAACCAGAACAAGCAGCTCAGGGTCGAGTTCGACCTGTCGGCCGCCAATCCCAACGACCCGCCGCCGCTGAACCAGGGCACTATATTGCACGTCCGCATCTGGAACAACAGGCATCGCGTATCTGTGCCGTTTGACGAGCGTTCCAAGGGGTTCGTCTGGTTCTTCTCGTTCCTGTCCTACTTCTCCACGTTGGAAGAGGAGGAGGACGCCGACCTCATACTGCTGCTGGACGAGCCCGGCCTAAACCTTCACGCTATGGCCCAGCGCGACTTCCTGCGCTTCATCGACGACCGGCTGGCGCCCAAGAACCAGGTTGTCTACTCCACGCACTCGCCGTTCATGATCAACCTCGACAAGTTGAGCTCGGTGCGCACGGTACAGGACGTGGACGACCGCGGCACGTTCGTAAGCGACGACACGCTAAGCAACGACCGCGAGACGGTGTTCCCCATACAGGTCGCCCTGGGCTACCAGATGGCGCAGACGCTGTTCCTGGCGCCCCACTGCCTGATGGTAAACTATCCGTCCGACCTCATTTACATGCAGGTGCTTGGGGAGGCGGTGGCATCCACCGGCCAGATGCGGCTCGACCCGCGCTGGGTTGTCATTCCGGTGGGCGGCGCCGACAACCTGCCCACTTTCATCTCGACGCTGGGCGAAAACTACGTGAGCGTGGCGGTGATGATGGACGTTTCGACCAAGAACCGCGTAAAGCTCGACCAGATAAACCGCAACGCCGCCGTGAAGCGCCACAACCCCATCAAGTGGGTCGAGGTGGCCAAGGTGCGGACCGCCGACATCGAAGACCTATTCGAGCCCGCCTTCTACCTGAAGCTGGTCAATGAGGCCTACGCCGACGAGCTGGCCGAGCCGGTGACGATGAAGTCGATTTCCGAGTCCAACCCTCGCATAGTGAAACGCCTGGACTCGTACTTCAGGCGCCAGCACATCGCGGGCGGCCGATTCGACCCCTACCGTCCGGCGGCGCTACTGCTCCAGCGGCATTCGCAACTGCGCGGCATGATCACCGAGCCCACCGTGGAGCGCGCCGCCTCCTTGTTCGAGCGCATCAACTCGTTGCTTCCCTCCAACGGCGCATCGGAAAGCGGCATCAACGCCGCGGCGGCCAAGGTCCTGGCGCCTATTTTGTAGACGAGACCCGCGCCCAACCGCCCGGGCGCCAAGCCTGATGAAAGCAGAGCCCCCTCCCCATCCGGAGGGGGCTTTGTCGCGCAGGCACGTTATGTCTGGCTCTGCCGCGTCCGACTCTGCCGTGGCCTCCCGGAGCGCGCCAGGCGGTTAGCCCCTAGCAAAACCCAGCGTCATAGGATAAAGTTCCTTGCCAATGAGCAGCGCCCGGCGCACTGGACGCGCCGCCACCGTGGAGGGGCTTGCCATTTCCGCCGCCGACAATTCCAGAGTCTGGGACCCCGGCCAACCCGACAGCCTTCCGATCTACGAAGAGGCGCTGGGGATGGTGATGGGCCTCGCCGACTTCGAGCGCTCGAAGACCAGGCCCGGCCACTCGACCTTTCACCTGGAGCGGATGGAGTTGCTCATGCAGCGACTGGGCAACGTCCACCTCGCAACGCCCACCGTACACGTCGCCGGCACCAAGGGTAAGGGCAGCACGTCCGCAATGGTGGCGTCGATACTCGCGGCGCAGGGGCACACGGTGGGCCTGTTCACTTCACCGCACCTGCACCGGGCCACGGAGCGCATCCGCGTCGGCATGACGCCCATAAGTGAGGCCGACTTCGCCTCGGCCGTGGCCCACATATGGCCGACGGTACTCGGCCTCGACGAGGATAGCCCATACGGCCCCGCCACGACGTTCGAGGCGCTGACGGCGATGGCGTTCGTCCACTTCGCGCGCATCGGGGCTGACTTCCAGGTGATGGAGGTGGGGCTGGGCGGCAGGCTGGACTCCACCAACATAGTGCGTCCGGAGGTTTGCGCGATAACATCCATCAGCCTGGACCACGTGGCCACGCTGGGAGACACGGTAGAGAAGATCGCCTTCGAGAAGGCCGGCATCATCAAGCCCGGCGTGCCTGTAGTGGCGGCGCCCAACAGCGACGCGGCCATGGAGGTTATCGCAGGCGTGGCCGAAGAGCGGGGGGCGCCGCTGGTGCGCGTCGAGCGCGAGTTGTCTGTTTCCAAGCTGGACTCCGACTTCTCAGGCCAGTCGTTCGTTGTCGAGGGACTGCGCGGCGCCTACCGGCTTCGCACTCCCCTCCTCGGCGACCACCAGCTTGCCAACGCCGCTACCGCCATAGCGGCCGTCGAGTCCCTGCCCGACCGCTACGCCGTACCCAAGGACAGCATCGTGAGCGGCATAGCCAACGTCCGCTGGCCAGCGCGCCTCGATGTCCTGTCCACCAATGGCAGCACGCTGGTGGTGGACGGCGCCCACAACCCTCAATCGATGGCACGGCTGGCGGAGGCGGTCAGGGACATCTTCCGATTCAATCGTGTTATCCTGATATTTGGATCGCTGGGCGGACACAGCGCGGAGGGCATGGTGGACGCCATCGCTCAGCTTTCGCCGGTGGTGGTAGCGGTGCGCTCGCGCCACCCGAGGTCCGCACCCTCTGAGCGCGTGGCCGAGCTGTTCGAGAGCAGGGGGCTGCCGGTCGTGTACCGAACAGAGGACGTGGGCGAGGGGACCCGCTGCGCTCTCGAGATGGCCGGCGACGGCGACCTGGTGCTGGGTACCGGCTCGCTGACGGTGGCCGCGGAGGTCATAGAGCACGTGAGAGGCATATCACCCGAGCTGTACCCAACTATCAAGCTGCCCCCGTCCAGGGGCGCCCCGGACACGGTGTGAGAGTTATGGACAACAACAGACGGCGAGTAGTGATAACCGGCATGGGGGCGATAACGCCTCTCGGCATGACGATAGACGAGTACTGGGGCAACCTGGTGGCCGGCAGGTCGGGCATAGCCCCGGGCGTGCTGTGCGACTACAGCGAGTACCCCTGCCAGATAGCCGGAGAGGTGACGGGGTTCGACGCCGGCGATTTTATGGACCGCAGGGAGTCCCGGCGAATCGCGCGGTTTTCGCAGATGGCGGTGGCCGCGGCGGGGCTCGCGATAGAGAACGGCGGCCTGGACCTGTCGAGGGAAGACCCGGAGCGTCTGGGCGTGGTGATGGGCAATGGCAACGGGGGCTTTCCGGTGACCGAGGAGAACGCTCGCATCATGATGCGGCGGGGCGGTATGCGCGTTAGCCCGTTCTTCATCCCCATGATTCTGCCGAACATGGCCGCGGCCAACGTGAGCCGCCTGTACGGGCTTAAGGGTTATACCTCCACGGTGATAACGGCCTGCGCCGCCGGCAACCAGGCCATAGGCGAGGCCACGGAGGCGGTGCGCAGGGGTGCGGCGGACGTGATACTGGGCGGCGGCTGCGAGGCAGGCATATGCCAGCTCGCGCTGGGAGGATTCAACGTCATCAAGGCGCTCACACGCAGCAACGACGAGCCAGAGAAAGCGAGCCGCCCATTCGACGCCAAGCGCGACGGCTTTGTGCCCGCGGAGGCTGCGGCCGTGTTTGTGATCGAGAGCCTGGAGCACGCCATCGACCGGGGGGCGAACGTACTGGCGGAGGTGGCCGGATACGGAGTGTCCTCCGACGCCTTCCACGCCGTGCAGCCGGACGAGGACGGGGCCGGCGCGGCGAGGGCGATGCGCTGGGCGCTGGAGAACGCGGGCGTCGGCATCGACGAGGTCGATTACATCAACGCCCACGGCACGTCCACGCCTAAAAACGATCACGTCGAAACTCTAGCGATCAAGTCGCTTTTTGGCGAACGCGCCTACAGCGTGCCCATCAGCTCGACCAAGTCGATGATAGGCCACGCGTTGGGCGGAGCGGGCGCCGTCGAGGCGGTGGCGTGTATCCAGTCCATCGCCCACAACGAGATCCATCCCACCATCAACTACGAGTTCGCCGACCCCGATTGCGACCTCGATTACGTGCCCAACGTGTCGCGCAAGACGCGGGTTGACACGGTGCTGTCGAACAGTTTCGGGTTTGGCGGCCAGAACGCCTGCCTGGTGTTCAGGCGGTTCGAGGGGTAGCGGCGAGTCTCAACAGCAGCGGATCGGGGATGCGGGCTTCGGCGAAGCCTTTGGCGCGCAGTATGCAACTATCGCAGGATCCGCAAGGGACGTCGCCGCCCTCGTAGCAGCTCCAGGTGTGCTCCAGAGGCGCCCCAAGCCGCGTGCCCAGCGCGGCTATCTCGGCTTTCGACAGGTGGATGATGGGGGTCTCGACGCCGATCGTTACGCCGTACTCTGTCCAGAGCTTGCTGCCGAAGTCCAGCGTCTGCCTCGCCTTCTCGTAGAACTCGGGCCGGCAGTCGGGATAGCCGCTGTAGTCCAGGGCGTTTGGGGCCATGTAGACTGACGCGGCGACTTCAGACGGGGCTACGCCTTCCACCTCTATGCCGTGCAGCACGTTGCTCTCCAGGTACGCCGCCGCGAGCGCCAGAAAGATGGTGTTGCGCAGCGGCACGTACGTTATCGGGACGCCGTGACCAATCTCAGCGCCGGGGCGGCCGGATGGCATGGGGAAGCGTTCGGGATTGGTGAGCGCGGAGTACCAGGCGATTTCCGACAGGAACGAGATGTCGAGCAGCCGGTGCTCGATGTCCATCATGGAGGCGATTTTCGCCGCACAGTCGACTTCCTTCGCGTGGCTCTGGCCGTACTGGAATGTGATGGCCGCGAGGTTGTCGACACGGTCTCTGGCGTAGGCCGCGACGGTAGTGGAGTCGAGGCCGCCGGACAGCAAGATGACTGCGTAGCTGGGCATGGGGGGATTGTAGCAGGAATCGAGAGTGGTTGAGGGCGAGGGGCGTTGATTCCTCGGCGATGCTCGGGATGGTGTGTGTACGCGCGGAGGTGTGCTCTACTCTTCTCCCTCGTGGCCGGGCAGTCGGAGGTCGCGGAGCACACGCGAGACCGAGCGGGAGCGGTTGAGCACGTAGAAGTGGACGCCATCGACACCGTTGTCCCACAGCTCCCTCACCTGGCGCGTGGCCTGCTCTATGCCGAGCTCGCGGACCGCGTCGTCGTCGCCCTCGTGGCGGGACAGCTTCTCGTCCAGCGCGGGCGGTATGCCGGCGCCGCACAGCGCTGTCATCCGCCGTATCTGGGCGGCGCTCAGTATGGGCATGATTCCGGCGATGATGGGAACTTCTATGCCCGCCTGCCGCGCCCTGTCGACGAAGCCGAAGAAGTCGCGATTGTCGAAGAAGAGCTGCGTCACCAGGAACTCGGCTCCCAGGTCGACCTTCATCCTGGCGTATTCGAGGTCCGACTCGGGGCTGACCGCCTCGGGGTGGGTCTCGGGGTAGCAGGCGGCGGCAACGCCGAGGTCGTAGTTGGCGCGTATGTGGCGGATAAGGTCGGTGGAGTGAGCGAAGCCGTCTTCGAGGGGGACGAACCGGTCGCTGCCCCTGGGGGGGTCGCCACGCAGCGCGATGACGTTCTCGATGCCGGCGGAGTCCAGCCGCCTCAGCACCTCGTCGACCTCGTTTGTGGTCTGCGCCGAGCAGGTGAGGTGGGCCATGGGCAGCAGAGGAGTGTCGCGCAGGATGCTTACTACCATCTCCTCGGTGGCTTCCTTGGTGGAGCCGCCGGCGCCGTAGGTCACGGATACGAACGAGGGCCGGAAGGCGGAGAGGCGATCCAGCGAGCGAAAGAAGGCCCTGTGGCCCCGTTCATTTCTGGGCGGGAAGAACTCGAAAGAAATGCTGCGGTTGGTTTTGAGGGTTTGGCTGATTTTCATATGGTCAATGGTAGTTTGTGGGCCGTCGGCGGGTCAAATGCGAAGCGGCGGCAGATCCATTTTCAGACTATCCGGCGTCCCCAACCGTTGTCCCCACGAAAGCGGGAAAGCGAATTCTGTTAGTTTCTGCGACATTCTGTGCGACTCCTAGCTGAGAGAGTCGCCGGTCCTTCGCGAATCTGTAATGCCCGGAGCGGGATTTCTGGGCACATGTGTCACGCCGCGTGACAGAGTAGGACAGGGGGTCGACGGGCCGACCGGCCGTGTATCCGTTGGCACAGGGCGCCCACGAGGGATGCCCCTACGGATGCCTGGGGCATTGTACCTATCTGGGGATAGGGATTCCGGGCCGCGGGGTCTGTCCCTCGCTTGGGCGAGGGTAGCACGTATGTGCGTGAATTGCAAGAGGGGGTGGCGAGACTGCGGGATTGGGCGGGAACGGTGGGGAGAAACTGCGCAGACGTGGGCCAGTGGTTGGGCGCCTGTAGGACGATTGGGTGGCAGGGCCAGAGCACGCGCGGCGCACGAGAGTGACGGTTTTTTCGGGGTGCTGGGGAACGAAAGGGTCGGGTTTGGGCGAGGGGGCGTGGCTGGGGTGTGCGTTGGGGAGTCAGCAGGGGGACATTGGCTCGACAACGTCAAGGCGATGGCCGTTGGTTCAGAGTTGGGCGCCGGGGCAGGTTTTTCGCGAGGGAGATGGTTTTGGGGGCGCCTGGTAATCTGAAGCAGACTCGCGGCGGCAGATTAGGAATCGCATCGACCCATAGAGGCCGCTGACGGAGGGTAGCGCGGATGTGCGTCTGAAGCTACACCACCTAAGTTAGAGCGCAATGACATTTGACACTGCCGTTCGATGTGGAGTGTCTTTCTCGCCCGTTGTAACGGGACTGTCAGCGGCCTGTCGACTGATGGCGCGTCGCTTAGAGGTCATCGACCGACAACCCTGCTGTCGCAGCGCTACCGGCTACCTACAGCGTTGACGACATTCCGGTCATCGTCCAGGACAAGGACTTCACCTTGGAGGGCCAGCTCGACTTCGCCATCGACGAGTAACCTGGAGACCTGACGTCAAGTCTGGCAGACGAAACCTCGGGTGACGGAACCGGCTAGAGGTCCAGGGAATCTCTGAACACGCTTGCAGGACGCCAAGACGATGATAGGCTTAGCCACCATGCGACGACGCAGAAGGGGGAGAGCGATGCGTATCGCCTAGCGTCCTGGCGTACAGGGAGGGACCACCGGAGCTTCCACGTCAATGGGGAGAGTGCTTTTGAGAGGGCCGCATGAACGCAGCGACACCCGAGGCGGCTTCGGACTTTGTACGTAGAATCGTGGCTGAGGACAACGAGTCGGGCAAATGCGGCGGGCGCGTTTACATGCGGTTTCCGCCGGAGCCGGACGGCTGCCTGCACATCGGGTACGCCAAGTCGATCAGCCTGAGCTTCGGCATAGCGGCGGTGAACGGCGGCTTGTGTGATTTAAGGCAGGAATTGGCCCGCACCCCGGCCCTCCGGCTCAAGGGAGAGCGGATTCAGGGGAGTAGCGACCGATGCGGTCGAACACCGTGGCCGGCAAGAGGCGATAGACGTCAATCACCTCGTCCTCAAGCTCGAACCGCCCGGTCAGAACGTCGATCGCGGCCTGCGCAATAAGAGCGGCACAAGCGGATACCGAGCTTGGCGGCGCGTTGTTGACCGGCGCCGAACATCCCAATTGCGGCGTAGCGAAGTCTTGGGCGTCCGCTCCGGCGGGTATTTCCGGATAGCGTGCTGAGACTTGGCGTTGGTAAATCGGGGTATCCCCAGGCAACGCCTGTCTTTGCACCCGCCCGATGAAGCCGCCACGATAGAGCGCTCCCGCGACCATCGGTTTATCCAGGGACTCCGCCACCATAGCCAGTGAACCGGTCAGGGCTTCGTTGCCGGTGGCGTCAATCACCACTTCGGCATCGTCAACGTGCTTGAGAAAATCGCTTCGGGAAATGGCTGGCTCACGAAGGCACTCTACCTGCGTCCATGGGGCGTGCTGCATAATCTCCGCCTGGACTGCGAGGACCTTGGGAGCGCCCACGTACATATGGCCGGCGACGTGTCTCACCACGTTGCCGGGCAGTAGCACGTCGGGATCGACTATTCTCAGGGAGCCAATCCCGCTCTCGGCAAGCAGCGTTGCCGCGTGACCGCCCAGCGCCCCCGCCCCGAATATGGTCGCCTTGTGAGAACGCAACGACGCCGCGTCGGGTCCCGCGCGCATGATGAGACTGTGTTCATCGACCGGCCCTGGCTGCAATGCCACTGCTTCCAGCTCGCCCTCGATGCCTTTGACGGCCAGCACCAGCAGGTCGGTCAGCTCTCTGCGTTCCCAGCAGAAGAGGATGAGGTCCACGCCGCCGCTTGCTTTCAGTGCGTCTTGCCCTCCCCTTTGATCCAATGCCTTCTGTAGTCCCTTACGCTGAGCTCTTGGTAGGAGGCGCAGGACCTCGGAAAGTTGACGTGGGGGCGTCGCTTTCAGCGGCCCAACGTGAAACCACGCTCCGCGCAGTTGGCTGGGTGTCTGTCTCTGCCCTGGCAGTAATTCCAACCTCGGAGAGTTTTGGGGGAATACGCCATGGTATTCGCCCCACCCACCCTCTTTGACACCAAGGGCAGCCAAGTCGAACGTGGCTGCCAGCATAACCTGGGGGGAAAAGTTCATTTGAGCGTCCAGGCCGAGGTGGTCGTCCTCCCAGCCGCGCAAGGCGTTTTCGCACCATTCTTCTATTCTGGAAAACAGTCCTTCGACGGTTGTCCACTCCAGGCTGGCGTCTTCGTCTGTCCACAGGCAAACGAATCCATCAAGAGTCTGGTGATTTGAGTCCAGGCCCTGCACCAGGAGAACCGGCGGCCGGTACGGCCAGCCGGGCTGAATCACGACGTCCATCGTGGTCGCGTCTGTCAGCGGCTCGAAGGCGGGGTGAATGTCGCCCGTCCACTTCTGGGAATGGGTGCCGGGAACAGGCGAGAATCCCGCGCCTGAGAGTTCTCGTGTGAACGCCTCCAGCGATTCAGGGTGGAAGTGGCTATCCGAGATCATCCTCTAGCCGAACCTGCGCGCCTCGTTTGGCCGGTGGGCCACAGGTATAGACGCCGCCGGAGGTACGCCTCGGCGGGTACCCTGGCGTAGCTTGTTAGGCGGCTTGGGACCGCCGCCTGTTCCGCTGCCACCACCGCCCTTGTAGCCCCTGCCGAAGCTGTCACCAAACAGCTTTTGCCACACTTTGATGGCGTCCTCTATGGACGCTTCCTCCCTTGCTTGCTTGGCGGTCAGAGCGTGAGAGTGAACCAGTTTTCTGAAATTGGCGTACCTTCTCTGGTCCCAGTGCCGGTTGAAGGTTTCGCTGAGAAGCGCCGGGTTCCTGACCTCCGGCATTCTGGGGTGGCGTTGCAAGTTGTCGTCCATTCTCGTCAGCACTGTGGCGAGAGTGTCGGCTATGGTGCCAACCGCTTCCGTACCTTCGTCAGAATTCCTGATGGTATTGCCTGCCAATGTGGTCAGCAGAATCGACTTAGCAGTGTAGTTGCTCTTGTGGTCGCGAAGGTACTTGAGAAGCCTGACTACCCGCTTCAGGTTGCCGTCCGTTATGCGGTTCTTCTCGTTGAACCAGTCCCGGTAGCCATTCCCGTCCGTTGCCTCGAATTTGTTTGTGTCGCGGTTGCAGATTCGGACTCTGTTTCGGGAAGTTACTCGAGGAACGACATCGAGGTGAAAGTCGCCGGCGTAGTCGATGGTGACACAGCGCGTCTTGAGCCTGAGCTTATCGGCGTAGTCTCCGTTCTTCTTCAGAGTTTGATAGACGGCGTTCAGATAGTCTTTGGCTTCCCACTGGGCTTTAGGGTTCATAACAATCTGAATGTCGGCGTCGTACTCGTCATTGTCATCGACAGGCTTGATGAGGGTGTCCAGCGCGAATGAACCCTGCCGCTCCATCTTCTGGTAGCCGGTCAGGTTTTCTTTGAGAAATCCATCCACGGCGCGGACCCTGTCATTTAGTATCTTAAGTCGGTTGGGATTCAGATTGACTTCATCCCGGAGAAACTCCCGGAACTGCTCGACGTTTTTTGCCATCCCAATCTCCCTTGGCACTTAGTATCTGCGTTGGGCTGCCCATGCAATGGATAGACGAACTACGGACCTTGGATTCTATCAGATGTTGGCATTCCGAGTCTATTCAATATGGCTTGGTTTCTTTGAGCAAAGTCCCTGTCTGCAAGGGCCCTGAGGTTATCGAGGTGCTCAATATCGTCCAGATTCCAGGCTCCGATTTCGGGATCAAGTCGCAGATACCTGTCTGCGAGCAAAAGTTTGGCCATATTCGTCGAGGCTTGCGACTGAAGGTCGAGGAAGTATGAGACCAGCTTCTCCCTGCCCCAACCGGTCAAAAGGCCCCAATGGCGGCTCTGCGAATAGAGGTTGGATGAATGGCCTGTACCGATTGAGAAAACGTGCACATCCTCAAGTGAACGCCCGAACTTGGAGACAGCCTCGGTCAAGGCCATGATAGAAGGATTGTTGGCCCACAAGCCGCCGTCCGCCAGCAGTGAACTGCCAACGGTTACAGGGTCGAAGTACGTGGGCGCGGCGCACGACGCCAGGATGGCGTCGCTCAGGGGGACATCTCCGTCTCTGACGTAAGGTTCTCCAAGGTCTTTCAGATACCTCGACTTGAACACATGCACTTCGCCCGTGGATATGTTGGAAGCCATAATCATAAGCGGGTTTGAGACTTCTCCCAGGGTCAGATTCGATACGCAGTTTCGGATAACCTCTTCGAGGCGATGCCGGGAGTACTTGCTGCGGACGTGGACCGAACCCGGCCACTTCTTTTGAAATACACGCGGTGCTTCCTTCTCGAAGAGTTGGACTATCTCGGTCATGGGAACACCAATAGCGGCAGCCCCAGCTATGATGGACCCTGTGCTGGCGCCGGCTATGAGGTCAAAGCACTTTCCCACAGGTGTTCCGAGCGTTTGCTCAAGGCCCGACAAGACTTGGGCCGAGTAGATGCCCCTTGCTCCGCCGCCGTCAAGGGCAAGGATGTGGAACGGACCGCTTTGTGATTCACACACTTTCGCTATCTCCTTCTCGTCCTCGCGCAGATAACTCATACTTTTCAACTGCGCGACAGTCTAACACACACATGCGCGGGCCATGAAAATGGCCTAGAATGGGACGGGCCAGACAACGCGGCCGCTTGGGCCGCGAATCATTACCAGGTGAGCGAATGAGTTTGGAAACACCCGAGGCACAATCGGACTTCGTCCGAAGAATCGTCGCCGAGGACAACGAGTCGGGCAAGTACGACGGGCGTGTTCACACACGGTTTCCGCCCGAGCCCAACGGGTACCTCCACATCGGACACGCCAAGTCGATCTGCCTGAACTTCGGCATAGCCGCCGAGAACGGCGGCATGTGCAACCTGCGGTTTGACGACACGAACCCGGCGACCGAGGACACCGAGTTCGTGAACGCAATAAAGGCCGACATCCAGTGGCTGGGGTTCGACTGGTCGGACAGGGATCTGTACGCCTCAGACTACTTCGAGCAGCTCTACGACATGGCAGTGAAGCTCATCAAGAAGGGCAAGGCCTACGTAGACTCGCTCACTCCCGACGAGATCAGGGAGCACCGCGGCACGCTGACCGAGCCGGGGCGCGACAGTCCCTACCGCGACAGGTCGCCCGAGGAGAGCCAGTACCTGTTCGAGCGGATGCGCGCGGGCGAGTTCGAGGAGGGGACGCACGTGCTGCGTGCCAAGATCGACATGGCCTCGCCCAACATCAACCTGCGCGACCCGGTGCTGTACCGCATCCGGAGCACGCCGCCGCACCACAGGACGGGCGACGACTGGTCCGTGTACCCGATGTACGACTTCGCGCACGGCCTCTCCGACTCGCTGGAGGGCATTACGCACTCGATCTGCACGCTGGAGTTTGAGGACCACCGCCCGCTTTACGACTGGCTGCTCAAGGAGCTGGAGCTTTACCACCCGCAGCAGATCGAGTTCGCCCGGCTTCAGATCAGCCGCACGGTGTTGAGCAAACGCAGGCTGTTGCGGGTGGTCGAAAGCGGCAAGGTGTCGGGCTGGAACGATCCGCGGATGCCCACGATCTCGGGTATGCGGAGGCGGGGCTACACGCCGGAATCGATCCGCGCGTTCTGCGAACGGGTGGGGGTGGCCAAGACCAACTCGGTGATCGACGTGAGCCAGCTCGAGCACGCGCTGCGGGAGGACCTGAACGTGCGGGCGGAGCGCAGGATGGCGGTCCTGGACCCGCTGCGGGTGGTGATCGAGAACTACCCGGAGGGGCAGGTGGAGTACCTGGAGGCGCAGAACAACCCGGAAGACCCGAGCGCCGGAACGCGCATGGCGCCGTTCTCGCGGGTGCTGTACGTGGAGCGGGAGGACTTCATGGAGAATCCCCCGCGCCGCTTCTACAGGCTTGCGCCGGGGCGAGAGGTGAGGCTGCGCTACGCCTACTTCCTCAAGTGCCTGGAGGCGGTCAAGGACGAGGCCACCGGCGAGGTGGTTGAGCTGAGGTGCGAGTACGATCCGGAGACGAAGGGCGGCTCGGCCCCGGACGGGCGGAGGGTGAGGGCCACGCTGCACTGGGTGTCGGCGGAACACGCCGTGACCGCAGAGGTTCGGCTGTTCGACCACCTCTTCCTGAATGAGGACGACCCCGGCTGGGACCCGGAGGACGACCTGAACGTAAACCCGGACTCACTTACGCGGCTCGAGTCGTGCCGCATCGAGCCGAGCCTGGCGGAGGCGGAGCCGGGCGCAAAGTTCCAGTTCGAGCGGCAGGGCTACTTCTGTGTGGACACGGAGGACTCCAGTCCCGGGTCGCCGGTGTTCAATCGCACGGTGACGCTGCGGGACAGGTGGGCGAGAATACGAAACAGGCAGTAGCGCCGCCGCAGGCCGGATAGGAGGCATGTAATGGCCGGATTCAACATCGAGGGCAAGGTGCAAACAGTGCTGGGTCTCGTCGACCCCGGCGAGATGGGCGTGACATTCACGCACGACCACCTGCTGGTGTCCACAGACCACATGGTGGACCGGCCCGCGGAGGCGAGCGCGCGCCACCTGTACGACGCGCCGGTGTCACTGGAGTCGCTGGCATACCGCAAGTACCACTTCGGGCGAGTCGCGGCGGTGTCCGGCCTGGAGGACGTCGATACGGCAATCGACGAGGCGAACCTGTTCAAGCAGTACGGCGGCGGCACCATCGTCGAGCCGTCCAGCATGGGCATAGGACGCGATCCGGTGGGGCTGGCGCGCATCTCCAGGGCCACCGGCGTCAAGATCGTCATGGGCGGCTCATTTTACGTCGATGCCGCGCACCCGGCGGACATGAGCGAGCGCGACGAGTCGGAGCTGGTGGAGAAGATAGTCCAGGACATCGTGGACGGCGTGGACGGCACGGGGATAAAGTCCGGCGTCATCGGCGAGGTGGGCTGCACCTGGCCGCTCACGGACAACGAGCGCAAGGTGCTGCGCGCGTCCGGCAGGGCGCAGCGAATCACGGGCGCGCCGCTGCTCATCCACCCGGGGCGCAACGAACACGCGCCGCTGGAGATAATCGAGGTGCTGAGCGAGGTCGGGGCAGACCTGGGGCGCACCATCATCGGTCACCTGGATCGCACGGTGTTCGAGAAGTCCACGCTCAGGAGCATGGCCGAGAGCGGCATCTACCTGGAGTGGGACCTGTTCGGCAAGGAGGAGTCTTACTACGGCGCGAACACCGGCATCGACATGCCGGGCGACGCCAAGCGCATGGACGACATTAGCTGGATCGCGGCGGAGGGCTACGAGGACAAGATCGTCGTCGCCCACGACATCGACTCGAAGGACAGGCTGACGGTGTACGGCGGGCACGGCTACTTCTACATCCTCAGCCACATCGTGCCGCGGATGAGGCAGCGCGGATTCAGCGACGAGGCGATTCGCAAGATACTGGTGGACAACCCGGCCAGGGTGATGACGTTCACCGCGCCTTCGCCCCGCCAGTAGCCAACATAACGCCGAGCAGGAGGACAGCTATGGGCAAGCCAATCGGGCCGGAGTTCGTATACGAGCACGTGAGCGCGTCGGCTCCCCGGCTTTCGCGGGACGGCAGCCGGCTGGTGTTCGTGGAGACGTGCGTCGACCGGGAAGCGATGAAGTACCGCTCGCGCATAATGATACGGGAGTTGCCCGACGGCGAATCGAGGGCGTTCACCTCCGGCGACAGCGACGCCAGCCCACAGTTCTCGCCGGACGGCCAGACGGTCGCATTCCTGAGGCCCGACGACTCCGGGCGACGGCAACTCTGGCTGATACCGGCGGACGGCGGCGAGGCGGGCAAGCTCACCTCCGAGCCGGGCGGCGTGATCGAATTCGACTGGTCGCCCGACTCGCGGACGCTCGCGTTCGTCTCTGACGTCGACCCGGACAGGCTGTCCGACGACCACGACCACACGCGGTACCCGCAGGCGCGCGTGGTGACAAGGATTCGCTACCGCGCAGACTCGGTGGGCTGGCGCGGCAACGCATTCCGGCACCTGTTCACGATCGACGCGGCGGGCGGCGAGGCTCGGCAGCTTGTGGACGGCGAGGGTGACGACTGCTCGCCGGCGTGGTCGCCCGACGGCAGCAGAATCGCGTTCGTGTCCAGCCGGCGCGAGGACAGGGACATACGCAGCTTCACCGAGATCTACGTCGTGCCAGCGGGCGGCGGCGCGGTGGAGTGCTGGTCCGATGGCCTGGCGTTCGTCGGCGGCGCGGCGTGGTCGCCCGACGGCGAGAGCATCGTCACCGTAGGCTCGGAGAACGAGAAGCTGGCCGCATCCAACGGCGGGATGCTGTACGTCCTGGAGGCCGGCGCCGCGCCCAGGCGCATCACCGACGGTACGCTAACTCTAAAGGCGGGTGGCCCCCCCACGTCGGCCTCGCCCGAGATGGTGTGGACCGACGACGGCAGGATCGTGTTCCTCGGCGACTCGCACGGCGAGTCCTACATCTGCGAGGCGCCGGTCACCGGCGAGGGGCACCGCGTGTTGGCTGGAGGCGGCGCGCAGTACAACGCGGCGGCGTTCGATTCGCAGGCAGGGCGCGCGGTGGTGTCCGCGAACTCGCCAACGTCGCTGGACGAGCTGCGGCTGCTCGACACGGGCGGCGGCGCGCAGAAGGCGTTGACATCCTACGACGTGGGGTATTTTGCCGGACACCCGCCGGCTGGCGTTGAGCGGCTCTCCATCGAGCGCGAGGGATACGAGGTGCACGGTTGGCTCTGGTTCCCGCCCGACTTCGACCCTTCCGGACGCTACCCGCTGGTCGTGGACATTCACGGCGGGCCTCACGGCGCGTTCTACCACGCGTTCGACCTGCGCCAGCAGACTTTGGCCACGGCGGGCTACATCGTGCTCACCGTCAATCCCAGGGGCTCGTCGACTTACGGCGTGGACTTCATGGCGGCCGTGCAGGAGGACTGGGGCGGCGAGGACTACCTGGACATCATGGGGGTCGTGGACGAGGTGTCGTCACGCCCCTACGTCGACACGTCTCGTATGGGCGTACAGGGATACAGCTACGGCGGCTACATGACCAGTTGGGTTGTGGGACACACTGACCGGTTCGCCGCGGCAATCGTGGGCGCGCCGGTGACGAATCACTCCAGCTTCTACGGGACATCCGACATCGGCGTGTGGTTCATGGAGGCCAACATGGGCGGCATGAGAAAGGACATACTCGACACCTACTTCAAGCACTCCCCTCTCACCTACGCGCCCAACGTGGAGACGCCGGTGCTGCTCATGCACAGCGAGGACGACCTGCGCTGCCCGATGGAGCAGAGCGAGCAATACTTCGTGGCGCTCAAGCGGCTGGGCAAAGAGGTGGAGTTCGTCAGATTCCCGTCGGGCTCGCACGGCTTCTTCCGCACCGGCCACCCCAAGATGCGCGAGGAGTGGTTCGAGCGCACGCTGGAGTGGTACGAGCGGCACATGGGGGAATAGGGGGCTCTACGCGAACCGCTCCGGCGCGAATGGCGACAGGTCGAGCGACGGCGTTCTGCCCGCGACCAAGTCGGCGACGGCGCGACCCATGGCGGGCGCAAGGAGTATGCCCTTCTTGCCCGCTCCGGTCGCCAGGTAGGCGTTGTCCCAGCCGGGAACCCTGCCCAATATCGGCAGCCAGTCCGGCGTGACGGGGCGTAGGCAGGCGGTGTGGAGCACCAGCTCGGCGCCGGCGAACGAGGGCATCAGCCGCGCGGCCCCGGCGGACAGCTTTTGCCGCGCCCACTCGCTGGGCCGGACGTCCCAGCCCTTGCTCTGCTCGGTTGCGCCCACCCACGCGAGACCCCCTGCCCTGTCGTTCAGCGACACGCCCGCCCCGGCCCAGTCGTGGGCGAGCGGTCCGCCCGGCGGTCGTAGGCGCAGAATCTCGCCCTTGAGCGGCACGACCGGAATAGGCACGCCCAGCCAACGCTCGGCGTCGGCGCTCCAGGGGCCGGTGGCGACGACGACCGTGTCGCACGCGATCCGCCCGTCGTCCAGAACCACACCCTCTACCGAACCGCCGCGCGCCTGCAGCGCGGTGACGCCGGCGTGGCGCACGGTCGCGCCGAGCGACTCGGCGGCGCGGCGCAGCGCCTGGGTGAAGAGGCTGCTGTCGAGCGCGGCGTTGCCGAACAGCCGCAGGCCACCGAGCGCATCGCCAGCCAGCCGCGGCTCCGCGCGGAGCAGCTCGGGTGCGTCCACCCACTGCGCCGAGAAGCCGTCGGCGGCCTCGAAGAGCGGTCGCGTCTCCTCAAAGCGGGCGAACTCATCCTCGTCGAAGGCGACGTCCACGGAACCGATGCGGCGGGCGTGGAAATCGACGCCGGAAGCCTCCTCCAGCCTTTGCCACAACTCCAGGTGCATCCGGAAGGATTCCCACGCCATAGGCGCAAGCGGGCCGGGTATGCCCGCGCCCTGTAGAGGGTTTAGGCCGCCGGCGGAGTAGCCGGAGGCATACGACGCAACTCCCTGGCGCTCGACGACGGTCGTGCGGATGCCGGACTCGGCGAGATAGAGGGCGGCCGCGCAGCCCGCCGCGCCTCCGCCGATTACAACCACCTCTGAAGAATCTGTCATGTCGAGCCTCCTGTGCAGGTGTGGTCTAAACAGCGCCGCCGTGTTGCCGCGCGAGCTCACGCGGTGTGCGGGGTCTGCGCGCGGCGTACATCAGGAACGTTGCCAGCGTGTAGGCGAACGAGCCGAAAGCGAACAGCGCCGTCTGCTGTCCTCCGGTGAGTCGATAAAGCACCGCGCTGAACGAAGGGCCGGCGCCTAGCGATGCGGTCTGGAACAGCCCGACGAGCCCGAGAATCGAGCCGTAGTGCGCCCTGCCGAAGTACTGCGCCAGCATCATGCTGCCGAGTATGCCGACGCCACCGGAAGCGGCGCCCCAGATCACCACGACGAGAGCGCCGTGGCTTCTCGCGCTCACGCCGAGCCCGGCCAGCCATTCCAGCTCGATCGCCAGCAGCAGCACTGTGGCCGCGAGCGCCAGCACCAGCACGGCCATGGCCAGCATGCGCGGCGAGTATTTGTCCGAGAGGAGTCCCCACGCGGGGTTGGCGAACGCGCCCAGCAACGACGATATGCTGAGGGCGAGCGCCGCCTGCGGCCGCGGCACGCCAGAGTCCAGCAGGTAGGGCACTATCTGGTAGCCGAGCGCGCCGGAGGTGAGAATAGAGAACGACTCTGCCACGACGATTGCCCAGAACGGGAATGTGCGTGCCGCCTGCCCCACGCGCCAGCTACGCTCGCTGTCGCCGGCTGCGCGCCGGGCGCCCTCGCTCGTACGCGCGGTCCGAGGATTCGACGCGCGTGGCGCGGTTGCGCCGTCCGGGAGCATGCCGATGTCCTCGGGGCGGCGCCGAAGTATCAGTAGCAGCGGCAGGGTGAACACCAGCGCGAACACGCCGAGGGATCGATACCCGACGCGCCAGGAGTAGCCCGCCCTTGCCATGAGGGCGAAAAACTGGATGTTGCCGGCGCCCGCGACGGGGCGAGCCATGCTGATGAGGCCGATCGCGAAGTTTCGCCGCCGCTGGAAGAAGTTGACGGCGAGCGTTCGCGGAACCACCGATATGAGGATGGTGTTGCCCAGGCCGCGCGCGATGATGTACCCGATGGAAAACTGGACCACACCGCCGGCGCCCGCTGCGGCGAACAGACACACGCCCGTGAGGAGCGACGCGGCCGACATCATCCAGCGAGAGCCGTAGCGGTCGGCGAGCCTGCCGACGAACGGCGATATGCCGCCGCCAATCCAGGTGCCGGCGGTTACGGCGTATGCGACGGTGCTGCGGTCCCAGCCCATGTCCTCGAATATCAGATCCTGTATGCCGCCGAGCACCACCTGTGCGACGCCCGTGGCGCCTATAGTGGCAAAGGATGCGGCGCCCAGCACGAGCCAGCCGTAGTAGAAGGGCGTGCGGGGCCGCCAGTGGTAGAGCTTGAGTATTAGGGGCATGGGCCTCCGGGCAGTCCGCGACCAGCTAATCGCTGGCGGCACAGGGTCGCCGGCCCGCGGCCCCCACCGGGACGGGGAGCGCCCGGGCACAATCGAACGCCGGGGCGGACCGTGCAAGAGATGATAACACTTTTTGCGCACGCTGGGGCCATTGGCGACCGGGAATGGCGTAGTGGGCAGCGGCGTGGTATCGTTGCCCCACTTCTGTCCATAGGAGGTGCGCGGGTGCGCTGCGCCGAGTGCGGCTGGGACAACGCGGACGGTCACAAGTCTTGCATCAACTGCGGTTCCGCGCTGGAGGCTGAGCCGTCCGCTGAAGAGACCGACACGGACGACGCGATGGAGGCGCTGAGGGCGGACGTCCGCCGGCTTAGCGCCGAGGTGGCCGAGCTGCGGCGAGTCATGGCGGAGTATGGGCTGAGAACGCGGCCAGGCCGTCCGCGGGCGGCGCCGGCGCGCGGACCGGAGGCCACCGGCGCGACGCCACCCGGCGAGCGGCGAACGCGGGCGGTGCGGCCGACAGGCCAGGCGGCCAGGGCGGAGCGACCCGCGGGACAGCCAGCCAGACCGGCGCCTCCCGGCGAGCGCCCCACCGGGTCGGCGCAACCATCTGGTCAGGCGCCCGGACCCGCGGCGCCCGGCGGGCGACGCGCTGAGCCGTTGCGGCCGGCTGACGCCTCGACAGGGGCGACGTCGTCCGCCGGGCCACGGGCGCAGCCGGCACGTCGACCACAATCTACGCTGGCAGCCGGACCGAGCGTTGCGTCGGAGGCCGGCGCCCAACTGCGCGGCGTCGTCAGCGCTGTCGACTGGGAGATCATTCTCGGCGGCAACTGGCTCGCACGAATTGGCGCGCTTGCACTCATCATCGGCACGGGCTTCTTTCTGAAGCTGGCGTTTGACAACGAGTGGATCGGGGAGGAAGCGCGCATCGGGATGGGAGTTGTGGGAGGGCTGGCCTTGGTTGGCGGCGGGGAGTACTGGCGACGTCGCTATCCCGTCTACGCGCAGGCGCTCGCGGGCGGTGGAGTCGCCATCGTCTACCTGTCGGTGTTCTCGGCCTACGCTTTCTACCAGCTCATCGGCATCTACCCGGCAATTGGCGTGTTGGCAGTCACGAGCGTTGCCGCCGCCACGCTCGCCGTGCGGCACGAATCTACTTCGCTCGCGATACTGGGCATAGTGGGCGCCTACCTCGCGCCGCTGCTGATAGGACAGTTCGGCGAGCAGGCCGGCACAGGCATAGCGAGCAGGGGGGCCAGTTATGACGTGATGGTCTACGTTGTGCTGGTCAACGTGGGCGTGCTCGCGCTGTCCACGTTGCGCAACTGGCGGTGGTTCACGCTGCTCGCGCTCCTTGCGTCGCTGGCGTCGTTCATGGCGTGGCTAGACTACGCGGAAGACTTAGTCGAAATCGGAATCGCGCAGGCCCTGCTGACAGCCATCTTCCTAACGTTCGTTGGCTCGACGATGCTCTATCACGTGCTCTGGCGTAGGGTGCCGCAGGCATTCGACCATTCGATAATGGTGCTCAACGCGGTTGCCTTCGCCGGTCTCAGTTTTGCGCTGATGTGGGACGAATACCGGGAATGGATGGGGCTGTTCACTGTCTCGTTGGCGGCGTTCTACGTGTTGCTTGGCGCGCTAGCCCTGTGGCGAGGCCGGGAGCAGTACTACCTGGCGCTGATGTCGTTCGGAATCGCTGTCGTGCTGCTTGCGGCGGCCGTGCCCGTCCAGCTCGAAGGGCCGTACTTCGGCGCGGCGTGGGGAGCGCAGGGCGCGGTGCTCGTAGCGCTTTCATTCAGATTCGGCCGCATCCCGACCCGCCTGGCAGGATACGCCGAGCTTCTGTTGAGCCTGCTGTGGCTGCTAAGCGTAGACACGCCCGAGGCGCTGTCTGTGAATCTGGAGCCTTTCGCGAATGTTTACACGTTGACGTTTGCGATTGCAGCCGCGACATTTTACGTCGCCGCATATGTGGTATGGCGCTACAAGGGGGCCTTGCACCCACGGGAAGGCGCAGCGTTCGCGGCGGTGTTTGCCGGGGCCAACGTACTGTTGGCAGCGCTGTTCGCGACTCAGCTCGACAGCCCATGGTTCGGCGCGGCATGGGTAGTGCAGGGCGCGGCGCTCGTCGCACTGTCATTCGTGATCGGGGGGATACCTGTTCGGCTGTTGGGGTTGCTGGCGCTTTCCCTGGGCGCGTTGTGGCTGCTGGCCGTCGGCATTCCGATGTCGCTGGAAGAGGACGTAACGCCGTTCACAAACTTCTACGCGCTGACTTTCGCAATCGCGGCCGCGGCCTTCTTCGCCGCCGCATATGTGCTGCGGCGTAACAGCGACGCCCTGCACTCGGAAGAAAACGTGGAGTTCCCGCTGGTGTTCGCGGGAGCCAACGTGCTGCTGGGCGCCTTGTTCGCGACACAGTTCGACAGTCCGTGGTTCGGCGCGGCATGGGGAGTGCAGGGAGCGGCGCTCGTCGCACTGTCGTTGGTGTTCGGAGGACTGTCCGCTCGGCTGCTTGGACTGCTGGCGCTCACCCTGAGCGCATTGTGGCTGCTGGCTGTCGGACTTCCAATGTCGCTGGAGGAGGACTTAACGCCCTTTGTCAACTTCTACGCGCTGACTTTCGCGATCGCGGCCGCGGCATTCTTCGCCGCCGCATACATACAATGGCGCAACAGAAAGGCGCTGTACAAGCAAGAGAGCGTGGCATTCCCGGTGGTATTCGCGGGGGCCAACGTACTGCTGGGCGCGCTGTTCGCGACACAGCTAGACGACCCATGGTTTGGCGCAGCGTGGGCGGTGCAGGGCGCGGCGCTCGTCGCACTGTCGTTGGTGTTCGGAGGGCTGTCAGCGCGGCTGCTGGGACTGCTGGCGCTAGCTCTTGGTGCGCTGAGACTATTCATGGTCGGCCTGCCGATGTCGCTAGAGGAGGACTTAACGCCGTTCGCCAACCTCTACGCACTGACTTTCGCGATTGCGGCCGCGGCGCTCTTCACCGCCGCATACGTGCTATGGCGAGGCAGGAAATCGCTGCGTACGGAAGAACAGGCCGAGTTTCCGTTTGTGATCGCGGGTGGCAACGTGATGCTCGCGGCACTGTTCGCGACGCAACTTGGCAGCACGTGGCTGCCGATAGCGTGGAGCGCCCAGGCGCTGGCCATGCTATCGTTGTGGCGCGTGTGGGGACTGTGGGAGATGCGATGGTCCGGCTGCGCGCTGCTCGCGTTGGTGGCGGTGCGCCTGGTGGGAGTGGAAACTGCCATCGATACGGACGACTTCAGGGCGTTTCTCAACGGGCGCATGCTGGCGTTCGCCTGCGGCATTGCCGCGCTCTATGCCGCGGCCGTGATCATGCGCGGGCGCCCGGACGATCCCCTGGAGCGCAAGCACGTCTTTATGGTCCCCTCTGTGCTGGCAGCCGCGAGCTTCCTCACCTTGTGGATACTGTGGGCGGAGGCGTTCGCGCTGGTGGACAGCGGCGTTATCGAGGTGTCAGGCGACGCGGAGTTCTATGCCAAGAGCCTGGCGGTCAGCCTCGTGCTGGCGGTGTACGCGAGCGCGGCGCTGGCCGTGGGTGTGCTGCGACGACTGCGGGCGGTGCGAATAGCGAGCCTGGGGATGCTCGCGCTACCGGTGGTGAAGCTGTTCCTATTCGACTCTTTCGCGCTGGAGCAGGGCTACCGCGTGGCGGCGTTCCTGTGCCTGGGCGCGCTACTGCTGGCGGGCGGGTTCCTGTACCAGCGCTACCAGGAGGCGATACGGGGTTTCCTGTTCGAGGCGGGCGAATCGGAGACCGACGAAACGTCGGGCTGACTATCCACGAAGGGCACGAAAACTGTTGCTTCCCAGAGTTTCCTTCCCCCTTGATGAGGGAAAGAGCCTGCCCTAAGCCTGCCGAAGGGTTAGGATGGGTGTGACGACGCTGACTCAGCCTGCCAGGGGCTGTTTTCGGCGGGGACTCGGAACGGTGGCGCCGTGGGGGAGATGAAGACGAGCGGCTCGTCGCCGATGTTGCGTATGGAGTGGGACGCTCCAGGCGGCACATACACCAGCGTCCCGGGGCCGACCTCTTCAGTCTCGTCCTCGACGTTCATAGCGCCCACGCCCTGGATGATCACGTAGACCTGTTCGTTGTCCGCGTGGGCGTGTGTCGCCTGCTGGCTGCCCGGGCCGCCCTCGACCCACGTCACGAGAAGGTTCTGCGCGCCGAACTGCCCGGGGGCCAGCAGCAGGTGCGATACTTGTCCGCCGCGGTGGTTCTTGGGGCTGTCCGCCAGCTTCTGGATATGCATGGGTTGAGTACCTCACGGGGGGTCCGCACACACGCGCGGACGTGATACGCCAGTCCTGGATGCGCGAACGGGAATGCGGGATGATGGGAGGGTGGCGACCCCGACCGGATTCGAACCGGCGATCTCTGCCTTGACAGGGCAGTATGTTAAAACCACTACACCACGGGGCCACATACGAGAGGTGGGCGCCGTGCCCACCTCTTCTGATTTTACAGCCTGGAGGGGCAGAGGGTCAACGGCAAAACCTCGCGTCGACCCCCGCGAGTCCCGCTAGGCTATGCCGGCGGCTTGCAGCGCCTCGTCCAGCTTGGCAGGGCTGTAGCCCACCACCTTGTTGTCGCCTATAACGGTTATAGGCGTGGTGCGGTAGCCCATGCTGATCATGTTCTTGAGCGCGTTGCGGTCTGTGGAGACGTTGAAGTCGTCGAATTCTACGCCCTTGCGTGAAAGGTACACTTTCACCATATGGCAGGGGCCTCAACCGGTCGAGCTGTAAACCTGAACGATGTTTTCCATTTGAAACACTCCTTCGCTATTCCTGGTCGCCTTACGCGCCCTCGCGCCGGCGCTGGTTGAACTCCCGCTTGCCGCCGGTGTCGGCGAAAAGCTCCTCACCGACAGGCACCGCTTCATCAACCGTTTGGACAACGTCTTCGCCCTGCTCGTACTTGCGAAGAAACTCTTCGCTCACGAAGAACATTCAAATGCAGAAGCCGTCGCGCTCGATGTCCTCGTGGTGGCGTTCACAGGGGCAGATCTTCTTGCGATCCTCGACGGGATCGCCGCTCAGCGGCATTCAAGGGCAGTATCGGTAACCGTACAGGCGCTCATTCTCGGCCAGTCCCTCCTGGACTACGGTTACGACTTCGCCTTCGGGGAAAAACTCGTACGGCCCGCGCTCGACGTATCTTTCCGAGAACTTGACGGCGCGCTCCATCGCCTCTTCCTGGGTAAGCTCGCGTCGCTTTCTTGGCGGCATGGCAAACCTCCTGTGGCGCGGTCCCCGGTTGTGGCCAGGCTAGCGGGGGCCGCCCGCGGCAGGGCCGAGCCTCATCCTGGCATGTACTTCACAGTTCATATTGTAGAAGGACCGGGCCTGTTCTTCAAGCCTGCCTACCAGCGACGGGAGCGCGCGTTCCACGTCCTCCACCGTCTTTTCCTCCGACACCTCGACGCTGAGCAGCGCGACTGTCTTGCACTCGCACCTGGCGGAGAAGAAGACCTTGTGGAACCCTCTGTTGGCCGACAGGTCCATCTTGAACCCGCGCAGCGCGGACAGTCCCAGGTCGGGGGAGACGGCGTCGAGTACGAGGCGCCTTATCGCGTCTTCGCGGATCGGTTCCGCGTCGGGGGACTGCTCGCGGTTCGAGTCGCTGGCGCTGTCGATTGGCGTCCTCGCTATGGGCCGGCTGAGGCAGTGTGTTGGTGGTGGGCGGTATAAGATTTGAACTTATGACCTCTGCGATGTCAACGCAGCGCTCTAGGCCGCTGAGCTAACCGCCCGATACGAACAAAGTTTAGCAACGGCGCGCCAACAGGTCAACCGGCTCGGACGCGCGGAGGGGCGTTTCCGGGCGGCGTGGGTAGCCTGGGTTGCACCCTCTTCACCCCCACCCTGCCCTTCCTCCGTGCCGGGGGAAGGGACTGCGGCGAGCGGTCCGGCGTGTTAGTCTCCGGCGGGGGACGCAGCGCCCTCCAGCGTGTCATGCGGGTCGTAGTCCCCGAATGGCGAAGGGCCTTCTCCCGGGAACTGGGACAGCATACTGATAGGCTCCGGCGGTGCGACCTCCTCGTCGTCGATTCCGAGCATCTCGCGGCCCTCCTCGGTGTTGTCGAGCCGCGCGGGGATGAGCCGGCCGATGATGACGTTTTCCTTCAGCCCGCGCAGATAGTCTATTTCGCCGTTGATGGCGGACTCGGTGAGCACGCGCGTCGTCTCCTGGAAGGATGCCATCGCCAGGAAGCTCTCCACGTTCAGGGATGCCCTGGTTATACCAAGGAGCACAGGGCTTGCGGTGGCCGGTTCGCCGCCCTCGGCGAGTATGCCGTCCATCGTCTCCCTGAACTGCTGGCGGTCCATGTACTCGCCGGGCAGCAGCTCGGTGTCGCCCGGGGCGTCGATGCGCACCTTGCGCAGCATCTGCGAGATGATGACTTCGATGTGCTTGTCGTGAATCGCCACGCCCTGAGTGACGTAGACCCTCTGCACCTCGTCGGTCAAGTAGCGCTCCACCTCTTCGCGCCCAAGTATGGCGAGTATGCGCTGCGGGCTCAGGTTGCCCGACGTGAGCGCGTCTCCGGCCTGTACCGTGTCTCCGGTGCCTACGACAATGCGTGCCGCCGCGGGGATGGTGTACTCGCGCACGTCCTCGTCGACTCCGGCAATGGTCAGCCGGGCCTCGCCGAGATTAACGACGCCAGACTCCCTCGCGACCAGGGTTTCGGCGGGCAGCGCCAGCGCATCGTCGTCCTCTTCGCCCTCGGGCCCGGTGGCCAACGTAGTGCCGATGCTGACGTCCTGACCGTGCTCGACGTTAAGCTCATAGCCTTCCGGCAGTTCGTACTCGTCGCTGTACTCTTGCAGGCTGGACACGCGGATGGTGCGCGACCCGGGCGTTTCTATGACCTCGATTTCGCCCTCGATCTCCGAGAGCACGGCTTCGCCCTTGGGCACCCTGGCCTCGAACAGCTCCACCACCCTGGGCAGGCCGCTTGTGATGTCCACACCGGCGATGCCGCCCGTGTGGAAGGTGCGCATGGTGAGTTGCGTGCCCGGCTCGCCGATGCTCTGGGCCGCGATAATGCCCACGGCCTCCCCCAGCATGACGGGCTGCATGGTGGCCAGGGACAGGCCATAGCACGTGCGGCATACGCCACGCTCGGCCTGGCACCTGAGCGGGGACCGCACCATGATCTCCGTGACGCCGGCTTCGCGCAGGCTCTCCACGGAGTCCTCGTCCACGATCTCGTCGCGGTCCATCAGAATCTCACCTGTCTCCGGATGTGGGACCGGTGCGGCCAGGTGGCGGCTCCGAACGCGGTCCGTGAACTGCGGGACCTGGCTGTCCTCGGAGTCGTCGGCAATCCAGATGCCGCTTTCAGTCTCGCAGTCCTCCGACAACACTATGATCTCCTGGGCGACGTCGATGAGGCGCCGCGTCAGGTAGCCGCTGTCAGCCGTCCTGAGAGCGGTGTCGGCCAGGCCCTTGCGCGCGCCGTGGGTGGAGACGAAGTACTCGAGCACGCTCAGGCCTTCGCGGAAGTTGGATTTGATGGGCCGTTCGATGATGCGGCCCTTCGGGTCGGACATCAGCCCTCTCATTCCGGCCATCTGCTTAATCTGGGCGATGTTTCCCTTCGCGCCGGACTGGGCCATCAGATAGATGCCGCCGTAGTCTTTGAGATTGTCCTGGATTGCGGTTGTCAGCTCGTCGTTGGCATCCGTCCAGATCTTGACCACGTTCTCGTATTCCTCATCCTCGGTGATGAGGCCATCCATGTACTGTTCGTGCAGGTCTGTGACCTTATCTCCGGCTTCCTTCAGGATTTCGGCCTTCTTCGCGGGCGCCTCGATGTCGTTGATGGCGATGGTTATGCCGGCCTTGGTGGCGTAGTGGAAGCCCAGCGCCTTGATGCCGTCCAGCACGTCGACAGCGGCCTCGTTGCCCAGCTTGCGGAAGCAGGCCGCGGTGACATCCTGCAACGCGCCCCTGTCCATCTCCTTGTTCTGGAATCGGAGCTCGGCGGGCAACTGGTCGTTGAAGATGATCCGGCCTACAGTGGTCTCGAGTTCCTCGGCCTCCCCGTTCTCGCTTCCGGTCCGCACCTTGATGAGCTGGCGGAGGTCCACGATGCCCATCTGGTGGGCGAGCTTGGCGTCATCGTAGCCGGCGAAGCTGGGCGTCGTGCCTTCTATGTCCTCGTCAACAATGGTCATGTAGTAGCAGCCGAGCACCATGTCGAGAGTCGGCGCGACGATGGGCTGGCCCGAGCTTGGCGAGAGCATGTTGTAGGTGCTCATCATCATGCGGGTTGCCTCGAGCACGGCCTCCCTGGACAGCGGTACGTGGACCGCCATCTGGTCGCCGTCGAAGTCGGCGTTGAAGGCGGCGCACACTAGCGGATGCACTTGGATGGCGCTGCCCTCGATAAGCCTGGGCATGAACGCCTGGATGCCGAGCCTGTGTAGCGTCGGCGCGCGGTTCAGCAGTACCGGCCTGTCCATCACGACAGTCTCCAGAATGTCCCACACTTCGGGGGTGGCCCTGTCGGCCATGCGCTTGGCGCTCTTGATGTTGTGGGCATAACCCTTCATCACCAGCTCGTGCATCACGAACGGCTTGAACAGCTCCAGGGCCATCC
Source organism: uncultured Dehalococcoidia bacterium (assembly GCA_951812395.1). Lineage (GTDB taxonomy): Bacteria > Chloroflexota > Dehalococcoidia > Lucifugimonadales > CATOSD01 > CATOSD01. The sequence continues at coordinate 232,657 of CATOSD010000002.1, read as the reverse complement.
GGCGCGGCAGGCCGCACTCGTTGAGCCTGAGGTCCGGACCGGCGATGATCACCGATCGACCGCTGTAGTCCACGCGCTTGCCGAGCAGGTTCTGGCGGAAGCGGCCCTGTTTGCCTCTAAGCAGGTCGGACAGCGACTTCAGGCGGTGGTTGTGGCTGCCGGACACGGGGCGGCCCCTGCGTCCGTTATCGACGAGCGCGTCCACGGCCTCCTGGAGCATCCGCTTTTCGTTGCGGACGATGATCTCCGGCGCCATCAGGTCCATGAGGCGCTTGAGGCGGTTGTTGCGGTTTATCACGCGGCGGTAAAGGTCGTTCAGGTCGCTGGTGGCGAAGCGTCCGCCGTCGAGCTGCACCATGGGGCGCAACTCCGGCGGGAGCACCGGCAGCGTGGTCAGTACCATCCACTCGGGCTTGTTGCCGCTCTTTCTGAAGGCCTCCACCACGCGCAGGCGCTTGATGGCCTTCTTGCGCTTCTGACCGGACTTGTCGGTCAGCTCCTCTTGCAGCCTGTCGCGCTCGGCGTCGAGGTCGATGGCCATAAGCCTTTCGCGCACGGCCTCGGCGCCCATGCCTGCCCGGAACACGGTTGGGAACTTGGAGCGCAGTTCGCGGTAGCGGCTCTCGGTGAGCAACTGACCGACGCCGATGCCCTCGAGGTCCTCGATCTCCCGGACAAGGTCGTCCTCGAGTTCGTCGCGCTTCTGCTCAAGCTGCTGTTCCAGTTCGGCGTGACCGGCGGCGGCCTCTTCGATCTCGGGGCCGTGCTCGCGTTCGAGCTCCGCCTTCTCGCCTTCGAGCCTCGACTCGGCCTGCTCGAGAACTTCCTGGATCTCCTTAACTTCGGCTAAGCTCTCTTCGTCGCTTTCGATTTCGGCCAGCCTCACGCGCAACGGCTCCTCGTCCGTTCGCGCCGCGGCCTCGCGCTCCGCCTTCGCGGCCTCGAGCGCGGCCTGGAGTTCGGCCAACCGGGCGCGCATCGGCTGAAGCTGTTCATCGGCGCCGGTGTCATACTCGTCCAGGGCTTCGTCCAGCTCCTTGTTGAGGCGGTCCATCTCCAGGGCGCGCATGTCATCGTCTACGCTGGTTACCAGGTACTGCGCGAAATAGAGCACGCGGTCGAGGTTGCGCGGCGACAGATCCAGCAGCAGGCCCAGCCTGCTTGGGGTGCCTTTGGAGAACCAGATGTGGGCCACGGGCGCGGCGAGCTCTATGTGTCCCATTCGCTCGCGGCGCACCTTGGCGCGCGCGACTTCCACTCCGCAGCGGTCGCAGATTACGCCTCGGTAGCGTATCTTCTTGTACCGTCCGCAGTAGCATTCCCAGTCCTTGGTGGGGCCGAAAATGCGCTCGCAGAACAGCCCATCCTTCTCGGGGCGAAGCGTGCGGTAGTTGATGGTCTCCGGCTTGGTTATCTCCCCGTACGACCAGGTCTTTATCTGTTCAGGCGAGGCCAACGAAATTCGAATAGCATTGAAGTCGTTGCCGTTTTGCGCCATTTGGCACTCTCCTATGGAGATTCCCAGAGAGGCCCTTCCGCGGTTCGCGGAAGGGCGCCGTGGATGGGTTAGCTGTCGTCTCCGGCCGGTTCGGCCTCCGTCGCCTCCACAGCGGGAGACTCGATGATCGATGGGCCCACAACTGGCGGCTCCACAGCGGGAGGCTCCGCAACAGGAGGCTCGGCAACCGGGAACCCCGCAGCCGGCGGCTCCACGAGCGGCGACTCGGCGGGATCCGACGGAGGCTGCGGGAGCAGGTCACCAGGCCAGGCGGCTTCCGGGAATATGGACGGCAACGCGCCCTCGTCACCGCCCAGCATGTCCAGCGAGGGGAACGGGTCCATGACGTAGCTGTCGAGGCCGTCTACCATGTCCATGGCCTCGTCGTCCAGCAGCATGGCGTCCGGCTCTTCGTGTAGAAGCTCGACAGACAGGGCGAGGCTCTGCAGCTCTTTGAGCAGCACGTGGAACGACTCGGGTATGCCCGGCTGCATCACGTCCTCGCCCTTGACTATGGACTCGTAGGTCTTGACACGGCCTACCACGTCGTCGGACTTGACGGTGAGCATTTCCTGCAGGGTATGGGCGGCGCTGTAGGCTTCGAGCGCCCACACCTCCATCTCGCCGAAGCGCTGGCCGCCGAACTGGGCCTTGCCGCCCAGCGGCTGCTGCGTTATCAGCGAGTAGGGGCCGATGGAGCGGGCGTGGATCTTGTCTTCCACGAGGTGAATCAGCTTCATCATGTAGATGTAGCCCACGGTTATGGGTTGGTCGAACGGCTCGCCGGTGCGGCCGTCGATGAGTGTAGACTTGCCCATGATGGGCGCCGACACGCGCTCCTCGCGGTTGAGCCTCGCGGCCTCGTCGCGCATCTCGTCCGGCGACATGCAGGCGGTGTCCATGCCCCGCTCGGTCCTGAGCCACACGTCCAGGCAAGCGGCGCGGGCCGCGCCAAGTTCGCCGATCTCGAAGACGGCCTCGTAGTCGTGACCGAATCCGGCCAGCCAGTCCGTCACTTTGTCGATGTCGATGATGCGAGAACCGTTGTTGCCGTTTGGACCAGGGCTGGCCGCGCCCGACTCCTGAATTATCCACGCCTGGGCGAGCGCGTCCTCGATGGCGACGTCCTGCGCGCCGTCGAAAACGGGCGTCACGGCGCGGAAACCCAGATTCTGGGCCGCCCAGCCGAGGTGGGTCTCGAGCACCTGGCCGAGATTCATGCGTGAGGGCACGCCGATGGGGTTGAGGATGATGTCGACAGGAGTGCCGTCGGGCAGGAAGGGCATGTCCTCTTCCGGCAGAATGCGGGCTATCACGCCCTTGTTGCCGTGCCGGCCCGCCATCTTGTCGCCCTCGGTCACCTTGCGGGTCTGGGCTATCCAGATACGCACCAGCTTGTTGACGCCGGTGGGCAACTCGGTGCTCTCGTCGCGGTCGAGCACCTTAACGCCGATTACCTTGCCGCCCTGGCCGTGGGGCACCCTTAGCGAGGAGTCCTTGACGTCGCGGGCCTTCTCGCCGAATATGGCGCGGAGCAGCTTCTCCTCGGCGCTGAGCTCGGTCTCGCCCTTGGGGGTGATCTTGCCGACGAGGATGTCGCCAGGGCCGATTTCGGCGCCTATGCGGATGATTCCCTCCTCGTCCAGGTCGCGCAGGCTGTCCTCGCCCACGTTGGGAATGTCTCTCGTAATCTCTTCGGGGCCCAGCTTGGTGTCCCGGGCCTCCACCTCGTGCTTTTCGATGTGGACCGAGGTGAACTTGTCCTCTTTGGCCATACGCTCGCTGATGACGATGGCGTCTTCGAAGTTGTAGCCTTCCCAGCTCATGAAGGCGACGAGCACGTTCTGGCCAAGGGCCAGCTCACCGCGTCCGCTGGAAGAGCTGTCTGCGAGCACCTGTCCCGGCTCGATCCGGTCGCCGCGCGACACTATGGGCCGCTGGTTGAGGCACGTTCCCTGGTTGCTGCGAACGAACTTCAGCAGGCGGTACTCTTCCCGTTCGCCGTCGGGGTCTGCCACAACGATGCGCTCGCCGGTCGCCTCGGTGACCACGCCACCGGTGCGCGAGAGCACCACCTGGCCGCTGTCCCGCGCGACGCGCTCCTCCATGCCGGTGCCAACCAGGGGCACCTCGGGGCGCAGCAGCGGCACGGCCTGGCGCTGCATGTTCGAGCCCATCAGCGCGCGGTTGGCGTCGTCGTGCTCGAGGAACGGTATGAGCGCCGTAGACACGCTCACGAGCTGGATGGGCGAAACGTCCATGTACCTTACGCTGTCGGGAGATTCCACCGACATGTGCTCGCCCATGCGGGTCTCTATGGCGTTGTCGAGGAACTGACCCAGGTCGTCGATCGGCGAGTTGGCCTGGGCGATGTGTACACTCTCCTCCTCGTCCGCTGGAAGATAGGTGATCTCGTCGGAGACGTACGGAGCGACGGAGAGCATCTGCTCGGGCTGCGAACCGATTCTCCTCACTGTATACTTCGAAATGACCCCGCCGGCTCTCAAGATTGTGCGGCCGTCCGCCGCGACCACGTTTTCCGTAATCTGGCGGCCCTCAAGCAAGGGGTGCTTGTTGGAGACCTTTCTCAGAACCTTCCGATAGGGAGTTTCAATGAAGCCAAAGTCGTTGGTGCGCGCGAACGTCGCGAGAGAGCCAAGCAGTCCGATGTTCGGGCCTTCCGGCGTCTCGATAGGGCATATACGCCCGTAGTGGGAGTGGTGAACGTCGCGCACGTCGAAGCCGGCGCGCTCGCGCGAGAGGCCGCCGGGGCCCAGCGCGGACAGCCTGCGCTTGTGCGTGAGCTCCGCCAGTGGGTTGGTCTGGTCCATGAACTGCGAAAGCTGGGAGCCGCCGTAGAACTCGCGAACGGCGGCGACCACGGGCCGAATGTTTATGAGCGCGGCGGGCGTGGTGTTCGCAGCGTCAAGCTGCGTCGTCATGCGCTCTTTGATAACGCGCTCCATGCGCAGCAGGCCTACGCGGATCTGGTTCTGAATAAGCTCGCCCACGGCGCGCACCCGGCGGTTCCCAAGGTGGTCTATGTCGTCGGCCTCTTCCATGCCGTTGTTGATCTTGACCATCATCCTGAGGAGGCCGACGATATCCTCGACGCTGAGCGTTCGTATACCGACGTCCTGGTCTCTGCTCAGCCTGCGGTTGAGCTTGTAGCGTCCCACCCGGCCCAAGTCGTAGCGGCGCTTGTTGAAGAATAGGTTGTCGATGAGCGTGCGGGCGTTTTCGGCGCTCGGAGGCTCGCCGGGGCGCAGCCGCCGGTAGAACTCGATCAGCGCTTCGTTCTGGTTGGTGACTCCCGGGTCCTTCTCGATGGTGGTTGCGATGAACGGGTGCTCGTCGTTATCGTCTACGTCCTCGAACAGCTCCATTATCTGGCGGTCTGTCTCGTAGCCGAGCGCCCTGAGCAGGGTGCTGACCGGGGTCTTACGCTTGCGGTCGACCTTCACGGAGATGACGTCTCGATTGCTCGTCTCGAACTCCATCCAGGCGCCGCGGTAGGGTATGAGCTTGGCGGACGCGAGCGGCCTGCCGGTGTTGGGGTCGAGGCCGGCGGTAAAGTAGACGCCGGGGGACCTGACTAGCTGGCTGACTACCACGCGCTCGGCGCCGTTGATGATGAACGTGCCCGTGCTCGTCATCATCGGGATGTCGCCGAGGAACAGCGTCTGCTCCTTGATCTCGCCCTGCCCCGCGCCGGCGGCCTTGATCCTGAGGGTGACGGTCACGTACAGCGCGGCGGTGTATGTGACTTCTCTTTCTCGGCACTCCTCTTCGGTGTACTTCGGCTCGTCGAAGTAGTGGTCCTCGAATGTCAGCTCGAACCGGTCCCCGGTCTGGTCTTCGATGGGCGAGATCTCCTCGAACAACTCGCGGAGTCCGTCCGTCTTCAGCCAGTCGAAGGAGCCCAGTTGGACTTGCAACAGATTTGGAACGTCGAACACAGACGGGATGCGGGCGTAGGAAACCCTTTCGTCGGAGGCGCCGTTGCCAAGTCGCAAAGTAGTTGAGACCATCCGCAATCACACTCCTCAATTGCTTAGGCTAATGGTGATGTATCCGAGACAGGCCTAGCGGCCGTGTAAGTGAACAGAAGGGTTGTAGAGGCGCGCCTCGTGGCGCGAATGGAAAAAGGCACGACCAACCCACCGGGACAAGCCGGCGGAAGTCGAGCGAAGGGCCGCTGATGCGGCAAAGCGGTTGGGGATCATAAATGGCTGACTGCAAGTTAGCACACCGAGACGGCCACTGTCAAGCGAAAATGCGGCTCCCCAACCCTCTTGATTAAGCCGCACACACGTGCTAATATCTCCGCTACGAGGGACAGACCCCGCCTGCCGGCGTCCGGCTCTGGCGACCCCCTCTCCCTCGATGGGAGGGGGTCGCGATGAGGGTGAATGTCTCCGCCGTCTGTCTCACTTCCGGCGCTTTCCATCACTCCCGCGTACAAGTCCGTCTCCGGCAGGTCGCGCAAACGGACGAATCGCGGAGTCTCCCAGCTACGGGACAGGACGAGTTAGGCGGCATGAGACAGTTTCCGGCGAAACTCTCGCCCTCAAGCGGCCTCAGCCCTCTCCTCCCCTGGCCCACCGCCTCGAAGACGCTTCGCCTCAACCCAAAAGGAGCAGTCCCATCATACTATTGCGAAATACGGACCAGCCCGTAGCAAAGCCGCCCTCCGGGGGCGACGGCGTCGTGTACGAAGGCCTCGCCGACGACCCCGTCGAGTTCGTGCGCCAGGTGCTGGGCGAAGCACCCTACCACAAGCAGGTGCAGATGCTGCGCGCCTTAGCCGGCTCGCGGCGCGCCTCCGTCGTAGGCTGCAACGCCTCAGGCAAGGACTGGACCGCCGCCCGCTGCGTACTGTGGTGGATGCACTCCCGCGAGCCGGCTAAGGCCATCGTCACCGGCCCGACGACCCGGCAGGTGGACGACATCGTGTGGAACGAGATGCGGTTCGCCCACGCCAGGGCGGCGGACAGGCTGGGCGGCAGAATGTTCCGTACGTCGCGCTACGAGGTAGACGAACAGAGCTTCGCGCTCGGGTTCGCGTCCAACTCGCCCTTCAACCTGCAGGGCTTCCACTCCCCTAACCTGCTCGTTGTAGTCACCGAGGCCCACGCCGTGCGCGCGCCGGATATGAACGCGCTTCGCCGGCTCAACCCCGCGCGGCTGCTAATGACCGGCAACCCCTTCGTGACGTCCGGTCCGTTCTACGACTCCCATCACGCGCACAAGCACCTGTACGCGACTGTACAGATAAGCGCGTTCGACACGCCAAACCTCGCCGGGGGTGTGCGGCACGTCGAGGGCCTGGTGACTGCCGAGGACATAGAAGACCGCAAGGCCGAGTGGGGAGAGGACGACCCTCTGTATGTAGGCGGCGTTCTGGGCCGCTTCCCCGACAACCTGGCCGATTACGTGGTTCCCCTGTGGGCGGCGAGGGCCGCCGTCAATCGCGGTACACCGCCGGAGGGCCCCGTGGTGGTCGCCTGCGACGTCGCGCGCTTCGGCAACGACCACACCGTGGTTATGAGGCGACAGGGCCAGCACGCAAGACTCGTCTATCGAAGGAAGAACAGCGACACAATGGCCACTGCTAACCTGCTCAAGGACTACTGTGACCAGCACGTCGTCCACGTCCTTGTGGTGGACGAGGCGGGCCTGGGAGCGGGCGTAGTAGACCGGCTGCGGGAGATAGGCCTCAACAACACGCGCCTGATCAAGTTTAACGGAGCCTCGATCGCGCGCAAAGGGACGCGGTTCGCCAACAAGATCGCAGAGGTATGGTGGTTGATGCGAGAGCGCTATATGGCGGAAACGCTGGACACGGACGACAACCAGGCGTTGGTCGAGCAGGTGTCGAGCCGCAAGTGGGACGTCGACGAGAAGGGCAGAATACGCCTGCAAAGCAAGAAGGACCTGCCGCGCTCACCCGACGAGGCGGACGCGCTCGCGATGACGTTCGCGGCCGAGCACGACGGCGTGCGGCTCTACACGTAGGCGACGCGGCGAGTAAGGCGACTATCCAGTATGGCAATGATTAGGGAAGGGGCACGGGAAGCGTCCCTTCTCCAGAACAGACCAGGAGGTGTAACAATGGGACTACTGGCAACTCTGGGCAAGGCACTTCCCCGGCTGCCCCGTCGGGAGCGAGCGGGCCGCGCGGCTCGCCCACCGGCAGAGGCGTGGGAACAGGGCCTCGGCCTCCCCTCGTCGTGGACGCCCGCGACTTACGGTGACTACTACCCGCGCTCGGCGCTCGTCTACTCCGCGATTCGCCAGCGGCAGGACGCGATAGTCCGCACGCCGCTCAGCGTCTACCGGCGCAACAACGCCCGCGGCGCCGGCGAACCTGCCGCCAGGGAGCGCGCGGCGACACCGGTCGGACCGGACCACCCGGCGCAACGACTACTCGACCGGCCCAACCCGTTCTGGACGCGCGGCGACCTGTGGCGCGCCACCGAAACCTCGCTCGGCCTGTGGGGCGCCGCCTTCTGGGGGCTGGAGCCCAGGGACGGCGAGATCGTCGAGATCTGGCCGCTGCGCTCGGACAGGATGCGCGTGGTCCCCGACGAAAACGCATACCTTAAGGGTTTCGCCTACGTCGGGGCCGGGCACACGATTGTGCCATACGTCGCCGAGGACGTGGTCTGGATCAGGTACTTCAACCCGCTGGACGAGCTGTCCGGCCTCTCCCCCATGGCGCCCCTGCGCCTATCCGCCGACATAGGAATCGAGGCGCTGCGCGCCAACCGCAACAACCTCAGCAACGACAGCACGCCCGGCATGGTCATCGAGACGATGGACACGCCCACAGACTTCGAAGTTAAGGAGTTTTACGAGCGCTGGGAGGCGCGCTACCAGGGCGTAGACCGCGTTCGGCGTCCCGCGCTGCTCAGCAGCGGAATGAGGGCCACCAACCTGGGTTTCAGCCCCAAGGATATGGAATACATCCAGACCCTGCGATGGAGCCTTGAGGACGTTTGCCGCGTGTTCGGCGTTCCCAAGCCGATGCTGGGGGACACCGAACGCTTAACGTTCTCGAACTTCCGCACGGCGCGAAGAGTATTCTGGGAAGACACCATTCTGCCCCAGCTCATCTTCTACCAGGACGCGCTCCAACAATGGCTGCTGCCCAACTTCGGCGACCCGTCCCTGCTTGTCGAGTTCGACGTGTCCGAAATCGACGCGCTGCGGGAGTCCGAAAACGACCGCGCCGATCGGCGTCGCAAATACGTCGCCAGCGGCATCATGACCATCAACGAGGTTCGCCAGGAGATGAATCTCGCGCCGGTGAGCTGGGGGAACGGCCCTTCGTGAGCGGCCCGCCTCGGGGCGCGGCGTAACTACTCAGAGTTGGTGATAGGTGAGCAGTTTGCGGGATTGGTCGATTGCGTTTGACACGCGGCAGGCTTGTTGATAGGTTGCGAACGAAGATTGCGTCGGCGCCAGCCGGCGCGAAGGAGAATCCAAGTCATGGCCTTCCCACCCCGTGACCAAACGCTGAACAAGGGACGCATACGCCTCTATGCGCTGCTCGTCGCCCTCGCTGTCCTCCTTGCCGCCCTCGCTGCCCTGCTTGCCGCCGCCGCCGGCGATTTCGCCGGCCCGGCCCAGGCGCAGACCGAACGCGCTGCCTCCCAGACAGAACGCATCGCGTTCGTGTCAGAGCGCGACGGAGGCTGGGAAATCTACGTGATGTACGCCGACGGCTCAGGCCAGACACGCCTCACCGACAACGAAGTTAGCGAATCCCAGCCCGCTTGGTCGCCCGACGGCCGGCGCATCGCGTTCTACTCCCGCCGCGACGGGAACTTTGAAATCTACGTGATGAACGCCGACGGCTCAGGCCAGACACGCCTCACCGACAACGAAGCTAGCGAATCCCAGCCCGCTTGGTCGCCCGACGGCCGGCGCATCGCGTTCGTGTCAGACCGCGACGGGAACGGGGAAATCTATGTGATGAACGCCGACGGCTCAGGCCAGACACGCCTCACCGACAACCCCGCTCGGGATTGGCGGCCCGCTTGGTCGCCCGACGGCCGGCGCATCGCGTTCGTGTCAGACCGCGACGGGAACGGGGAAATCTACGTGATGAACGCCGACGGCTCAGGCCAGACACGCCTCACCGCCAACCCCGCTCGGGATTGGCGGCCCGCTTGGTCGCCCGACGGCCGGCGCATCGCGTTCGAGTCATACCGCGACGGGAACTGGGAAATCTACATGATGAACGCCGACGGCTCAGGCCAGACACGCCTCACCGACAACCCCGCTGGCGCATCCGGTCCCGCATGGTCGCCCGACGGCCGGCGCATCGCGTTCGTGTCAAACCGCGACGGGAACGGGGATATCTACGTGATGAACGCCGACGGCTCGGACGTCACACGCCTCACCGACAACGAGGCGGATGATTGGTCGCCAAGCTGGGGGGTGCCCCCGCCGACACCTACACCTACGCCCGAGCCTACGCCGACACGCGAGCCGACGCCGACACCCGAGCCCACGCCCACTCCCACGCCCACGCGGGTGCCCGCTGTGACGCTCCTGGTCACACCCACGCCCACGGGCACGCCACCGCTGCCGGCCGTCGGAGATGAGACGGCGCCGATGCTGCCACTGGTGGCTCTGCCGCTTGGCGGTGCGCTGCTCATCGGCGGCGGTTTCCTCATCGTCGCCGCCGCGCGCTGGCGGCGCAGGGGTTCCACCCATCGACTCTGAACAGTCATGTGGGGGAAGGGGCTCTTGTGACAATCGCGAAGCCTTGATAGTCACGCGCGACGGGCTAGAAGGTCAGCCTCTCCGCGGGAATCAGCCTGTGACGCGTTGTATCGGCGATCAGCCCGAATGTCTGGAGGGTCGTAGCGCCCAGGAGATACTGGCCCTCCCTACCGAGGACGACGCGGCTGGTAGCCACGTCGTCCTCGATATGGAACTTTGCCTCACCAATCGGAAGCCGGGCCCTTCTACCGTCGGCGAGCGTAAAGTACCCGTGGCCGGTGTGCCGAATGTCCAGTTGCTCGCGAGGTAGCGATAGCCCCGGGTAGCGTAACCATAAACCCCGAATTGACGAGCACAGAGTTTTCGGTAGACGGCATTACACTTCCCATCCCGGTGCTCGGCTCGGCCATGGACGCGGTCTCCTCGCCCAGCTTCGCGGCCAGGATGCAGGATCAGGGCGGCCTGGCCGTGATGAACCTGGAGGGAGTGCAGACTCGATACGACGACCCCGACGGGGTGATCGCCGAGATTGTGAAGACCTCACAGGACGAGGTCACCGCTCGACTGCAGAAGGTCTATTCGGCCCCCATCAAGGATAAGCTGATTGGGGAGCGAGTAGAAGAGACGAAGAACAACGGCGCCAAGTGCGCCGTTTCTGTTACCCCCGCGAGCGCCAAGCGGCTGGTCCCCCTGGCCGCCGAGGCGGGCGCGGACGTGATCGTGGTGCAGAGCACAGTCACCACCGCGAGGCACATATCCCGCAGCGCCCGAGGACTGCGCTTTCCGGAGCTGCTGGAGATGGTGAACGTGCCCGTACTGGTGGGCAATTGCGTTTCCCGCGAGGTGGCTCTCGAGCTGATGGAGACCGGCATCCACGGCGTGCTGGTGGGAGTAGGTCCCGGTGCGGCGTGCACCACGCGCGAGGTGACGGGCGTAGGCGTTCCGCAGGTGACGGCCACGCTCGACTGCGCCGCGGCCAGGGAAGAGTACTTCGAGCGCACCGGCAGGTACGTCCCGATCATAACCGACGGCGGAATCCGCACCGGCGGCGACCTGTGCAAGGCGCTGGCTTGCGGCGCGGACGCGGTGATGCTGGGCACTCCGCTCGCCCAGGCCGAAGAGGCTCCCGGAGCCGGCCACAACTGGGGCATGGCGAATCCACATCCCGCGCTCCCCAGGGGCACGCGCGTCAACGTGGGCGTGAAGGGGACGCTGAAGCAACTGTTCTTCGGACCCACTTCCAGGACAGACGGGACGCAGAACCTCATTGGCGCTCTCGAGGTGTGCATGGGGATGATTGGCGCGGGAACGATACGCGAGATGCATCACAACGCGGAGGTGATGGTCGCTCCGTCCATAAAGACCGAGGGCAAGCACCTGCAACTGGGGTTCGAGTAGGGGCAAGAGTCCTACCCTATTCCAGTCGGAAGGCGCGGATGGAACTGGATGCGGCGCGGCCGTTCCGTCTCGCTTGGCGGCGATCGGCCGGACGTGATGCCTTGCGAATGGTCAGCCTAACCGGGAGGGTGACGACATGACCAGCAAGCCCTTCGTTTCCGGGACCGCCTCCGACACCTCGGAGCGGTTTCCCGACTTCCCGCCGCGAGAAGACATGCAAAACCCCATCCACTTAGGCCAACCGGCCATAATCGCGGCCTTGGACTTCCACTTCCGGGACTCGGAAACTACTCTCGTGCTTGGAGAGGTCCCCGTCGCCATGAACGTGGAGCAGACGCGAGCCGGAGTGAGAATTCCCGACCTGATACTAGCCTTCGACGTGGATGTTCCCGGCATCATCGAGCGCAACGGGTACGCTATCAATCTCGTGGGCAAGCCACCGGACTTCGTGCTCGAGGTGGCGTCGCCGACAACGGGAAGACGCGACTACACCGAGAAGCGGCAGGACTACGAACGCTTCCGCATCCCGGAGTACTGGCGGTTCGACGGAACAGGCGGAGATTACCACGACGCCCCATTGGCGGGGGACCGACTGGCGACGGACGCTACCAGCAGACCCTGCGATGGAGCCTTGAGGACGTTTGCCGCGTCTTCGGCGTTCCCAAGCCGATGCTGGGGGACACCGAACGCTTAACGTTCTCGAACTTCCGCACGGCGCGAAAGGTATTCTGGGAAGACACCATTCTGCCCCAGCTCATCTTCTACCAGGACGCGCTCCAGCAGTGGCTGCTGCCCAACTTTGGCGACCCGACCCTGCTTGTCGAGTTCGACGTGTCCGAAATCGACGCGCTGCGGGAGTCCGAAAACGACCGCGCCGATCGGCGTCGCAAATACGTCGCCAGCGGCATCATGACCATCAACGAGGTTCGCCAGGAGATGAATCTCGCGCCGGTGAGCTGGGGAAACGGCCCCTCGTGAGCGGCCCGCCTCGGGCGCGGCGTAACTACTCAGAGTTGGTGATAGGTGAGCAGTTTGCGGGATTGGTCGATTGCGTTTGACACGCGGCAGGCTTGTTGATAGGTTGCGAACGAAGATTGCGTCGGCGCCAGCCGGCGCGAAGGAGAATCCAAGTCATGGCCTTCCCACCCCATGACCAAACGCTGAACAAGGGACGAATACGCCTCTACGCGCTGCTCGCCGCGCTCGCTGTCCTCCTTGCCGCCCTCGCTGCCCTGCTTGCCACCGCCGACGGCGATTTCGCCGGCCCGGCCCAGGCGCAGACCGAACGCGCTGCCTCCCAGACAGAACGCATCGCGTTCGTGTCAGAGCGCGACGGAGGCTGGGAAATCTACGTGATGTACGCCGACGGCTCAGGCCAGACACGCCTCACCGACAACCCCGCTGGCGAATCCGGTCCCGCATGGTCGCCCGACGGCCGGCGCATCGCGTTCGTGTCAGACCGCGACGGGAACGGGGAAATCTACGTGATGAACGCCGACGGCTCAGGCCAGACACGCCTCACCGACAACCCCGCTATCGATTCCCGTCCCGATTGGTCGCCCGACGGCCGGCGCATCGCGTTCACCTCCCTCCGCGACGGGAACGGGGATTTCTACGTGATGAACGCCGACGGCTCAGGCCAGACACGCCTCACCGACAACCCCGCTCGGGATTGGCGACCCGCATGGTCGCCCGACGGCCGGCGCATCGCGTTCTATTCCGACCGCGATGGGAACGATGAAATCTACGTGATGAACTCCGACGGCTCAGGCCAGACACGCCTCACCGACAACCCCGCTGGCGCATACGGTCCCGCCTGGTCGCCCGATGGCCGGCGCATCGCGTTCGACTCCACCCGCGACGGGAACGGGGAAATCTACGTGATGAACGCCGACGGCTCGGACGTCACACGCCTCACCGACAACTCCTTTCTGGATTGGTGGCCCGCATGGTCACCCGACGGCCGGCGCATCGCGTTCACCTCCCTCCGCGACGGGAACGGGGATATCTACGTGATGAACGCCGACGGCTCGGACGTCACACGCCTCACCGACAACGAGGCGGATGATTGGTCGCCAAGCTGGGGGGTGCCCCCGCCGACACCTACACCTACGCCCGAGCCTACGCCTACGCCCACGCCCACGCCCACGCGGGTGCCCGCTGTGACACTCCTGGTCACGCCCACGCCGACAGGCACGCCACCGCTGCCGGCCGTCGGAGATGAGACGGCGCCGATGCTGCCACTGGTGGCTCTGCCGCTTGGCGGTGCGCTGCTCATCGGCGGCGGTTTCCTCATCGTCGCCGCCGCGCGCTGGCGGCGCAGGGGTTCCACCCATCGACTCTGAACAGTCATTTGGGGTAAGTGACTCTTGTGACAATCGCGAAGCCTTGATAGGCACGCGCGACGGGCTAGAAGGTCAGCCCCTCCGCGGGAATCAGCCTGTGATGCGTTGTATCGGCGATCAGCCCGAATGTCTGGAGGGTCGTAGCGCCCAGGAGATACTGGCCCTCCCTACCGAGGACGACGCGGCTGGTAGCCACGTCGTCCTCGATATGGAACTTTGCCTCACCAGTCGGAAGCCGGGCCCTTCTACCGTCGGCGAGCGTAAAGTACCCGTAGCCGGTGTGCCGAATGTCCAGTTGCTCGCGCAGCAGGCTCTCCGGCAGCACGGTGTAAGTCGAGCCGGCGTCCACGTCCTCCTCGACCCAGTGCGGAACGCCGCCGTTCCCGTTACTGACGCCGATTCGCGCCTTGAATGTTCCCATCCGTTTCACCTGGAGTAAGCTGGGTACTGAGTCAGACAACGTAGCTCGTCAGCCGGGATGGCGTCACTTGGGCTTGGGCCCGTAACGCCGATGTTGACACGTAAACAGGCTTGACGCTTGCGGCCCTGTTTTGCTATATTCCGCAAAATCAAACCCGCTCTAATTGATGTGAGGGGGCGCCGAATTGAAAGAGCTCAAGCGTGCGTACGGTTTCGACGAGGTAGCGATAGCCCCAGGTAGCGTAACGATAAACCCCGAATTGACGAGCACAGAGTTTTCGGTAGACGGCATTACACTTCCCATCCCGGTGCTCGGCTCGGCCATGGACGCGGTCTCCTCGCCCAGCTTCGCGGCCAGGATGCAGGATCAGGGCGGCCTGGCCGTGATGAACCTGGAGGGAGTGCAGACTCGATACGACGACCCCGACGGGGTGATCGCCGAGATTGTGAAGACCTCACAGGACGAGGTCACCGCTCGACTGCAGAAGGTCTATTCGGCCCCCATCAAGGATAAGCTGATTGGGGAGCGAGTAGAAGAGACGAAGAACAACGGCGCCAAGTGCGCCGTTTCTGTTACCCCCGCGAGCGCCAAGCGGCTGGTCCCCCTGGCCGCCGAGGCGGGCGCGGACGTGATCGTGGTGCAGAGCACAGTCACCACCGCGAGGCACATATCCCGCAGCGCCCGAGGACTGCGCTTTCCGGAGCTGCTGGAGATGGTGAACGTGCCCGTACTGGTGGGCAATTGCGTTTCCCGCGAGGTGGCTCTCGAGCTGATGGAGACCGGCATCCACGGCGTGCTGGTGGGAGTAGGTCCCGGTGCGGCGTGCACCACGCGCGAGGTGACGGGCGTAGGCGTTCCGCAGGTGACGGCCACGCTCGACTGCGCCGCGGCCAGGGAAGAGTACTTCGAGCGCACCGGCAGGTACGTCCCGATCATAACCGACGGCGGAATCCGCACCGGCGGCGACCTGTGCAAGGCGCTGGCCTGCGGCGCGGACGCGGTGATGCTGGGCACTCCGCTCGCCCAGGCCGAAGAGGCTCCCGGAGCCGGCCACAACTGGGGCATGGCGAATCCACATCCCGCGCTCCCCAGGGGCACGCGCGTCAACGTGGGCGTGAAGGGGACGCTGAAGCAACTGTTCTTCGGACCCACTTCCAGGACAGACGGGACGCAGAACCTCATTGGCGCTCTCGAGGTGTGCATGGGGATGATTGGCGCGGGAACGATACGCGAGATGCATCACAACGCGGAGGTGATGGTCGCTCCGTCCATAAAGACCGAGGGCAAGCACCTGCAACTGGGGTTCGAGTAGGGGCAAGAGTCCTACCCTATTCCAGTCGGAAGGCGCGGATGGAACTGGATGCGGCGCGGCCGTTCCGTCTCGCTTGGCGGCGATCGGCCGGACGTGATGCCTTGCGAATGGTCAGCCTAACCGGGAGGGTGACGACATGACCAGCAAGCCCTTCGTTTCCGGGACCGCCTCCGACACCTCGGAGCGGTTTCCCGACTTCCCGCCGCGAGAAGACATGCAAAACCCCATCCACTTAGGCCAACCGGCCATAATCGCGGCCTTGGACTTCCACTTCCGGGACTCGGAAACTACTCTCGTGCTTGGAGAGGTCCCTGTCGCCATGAACGTGGAGCAGACGCGAGCCGGAGTGAGAATTCCCGACCTGATACTAGCCTTCGACGTGGATGTTCCCGGCATCATCGAGCGCAACGGGTACGCTATCAATCTCGTGGGCAAGCCACCGGACTTCGTGCTCGAGGTGGCGTCGCCGACTACGGGAAGACGCGACTACACCGAGAAGCGGCAGGACTACGAACGCTTCCGCATCCCGGAGTACTGGCGGTTCGACGGAACAGGCGGGGATTACCACGACGCCCCATTGGCGGGGGACCGACTGGCGGACGGACGCTACCAGCCCATCGAGGTCGAGTGGTCGTCGCAAGACACGGGGCGTGGCTACAGCGAGGTGTTGGGGTTGTACTTGTGCTGGGAAGAGGGCCGGCTGCGCTTCTACGACCCGAAAGCGGACCGCTACCTGCTCACCTACCACGAAACGGTTGAACGCGCCGAACTGGAAGCGCAACGCGCCGAACTGGAAGCGCAACGCGCCGAGCAAGCGGCGGAAGAAGTACGCCGGCTAAGGCAGCGTCTACAGGAATTGGGCGAGGAGTGCCCCCGCTGAACCGACCGTCTTTCTGCGCGCCTGTCCCAATCTGACGCTGGCCTGATCTGACAGTGGAGTAAGGCGCGGTCTGGGCCTCGCCTGAGCTGCTGACCGTAGGCCCTCCTTGCAACCCCACTCCCGACGTCCAGCCTACTCCTGTTTACACCACAAGCCCCACGGCCCTATCCCGCATACACGCACACCACGCGCGGCAGGCCCAGCGCGTCCTCGCGGTGCGCTACGCTCCCCTCGGGGAAGCTGCGCCCGGCGAGTTCCTGCACCTCTCCGAGTTGCTCCGGGGCGATCTCCACAAACAGCCCGCCGCCGGACTTAAGCCGCCGCGGCGCGTCCTCCAGCAGCCGGCGCACCACCACCAGCCCGTCCGCGCCGCCGTCCAGCGCGCCCGCGGGCTCGCGGCGAACCTCCCGCGGGAGACGTGCCATGTCTGCGCTGCGGATGTACGGCGGATTGGAAACGATTACGTCCACGGGCCCGGCCAGAGGCGCCAGCAGATCGCCGCGCGCCAGACTGACGTGACCATCCACGCCGTGACGCCGCCGGTTGGCGTCCACCACCTCCAGAGCGCCCGCATCGGCGTCGATGGCTATCACCTGCGCGCGCGGCACGCGAACGGCCACCGCTATGGCTATCGCGCCACTGCCCGTGCCGACGTCGACTACCCTCACGTCCCCGGCGCCTTCCAGGCCAGCGCAGTGCTCGATGACGCAATCCACAAGCGTCTCGGTCTCCTGCCTCGGAATCAGCACTCGCCGGTCCACGTGGAGGTCCAGTCCATAGAACTCCCTGCGTCCGGTGATGTACGCGAGCGGTTCGCCCTCCGCCCGGCGGCGAGCACAGGCCAGGGCCGCATGGCGGATATCGGGGGATACGGCGTCCGTGAGCGCCACAAAGAACTGTGCGCGGTCCACGCCCATGGCGTGGCGAACCAGCACTTCGGCCTCCAGGCGTGCGTCGGGGATGCCGCTTGCCTCGAGGGCTTGGGCAAGCCGAGCGTGAAGCTCGCCAATCGTCAGAGGCTCACCTGTTCCAGCCTCTGCGCCTGCTCCTGTTCGGACAGGGCGCGCACGAAATCGTCGATGCCACCCTCGAGCACCGAATCCAGGTTGTAAGTGGTAAGCCCAACTCGGTGGTCGGTAACCCTGTTCTGCGGGTAGTTGTACGTGCGGACCCGCTGCGAGCGGTCACCCGATCCGACCTGGGAACGGCGCGACGCGCTTACTTCCTGTTGTTGGCGCTGTTGCTCTCGCGCGAACAGGCGCGACCTCAGCACCGACATGGCCTTTTCCTTGTTCTTGAACTGGGAGCGTTCGTCCTGGCAGGTCGCGACAATGCCAGTCGGGCGGTGGGTGATTCGCACGGCGGTGGCGACCTTCTGCACGTTCTGGCCGCCGTGGCCGCTGGCGTGGTAGATGTCGATGTCCAGATCTTCGGCGCGTACGTCGACGTCGATCTCCTCGGCCTCGGGCAGCACCGCCACGGTGGCCGCCGAAGTGTGGAGCCGTCCGCCCGACTCCGTTACGGGAATGCGCTGCACGCGATGCGTGCCGCTCTCGTGCTTGAGGCGGCTGAAGGCGCTGTCACCGCGCACTATGAAGACTATTTCCTTTATGGCGCCCAAGCCCGTCTCGTTGGCGTCCATCACTTCGATTCGCCAGCCATTTCGCTGGGCGTAGCGGGCATACATGCGATAAAGCTCGGCGGCGAACAGGCCGGCCTCCTCGCCGCCCGTGCCCGCGCGAATCTCCATCATCACGTTCTTTTCATCGTTCGGGTCCGAGGGAATCAGCGCCATCTGGAGCTCGAGCTCCGTGGAAACCATGCGCCCCTCAAGCTCGGCCAGCTCCTCGCGGGCGAGCTCCGCTAGATCGGGGTCCGGATCGTCGCGGAGCATCTCGCGTACGCCCGCAAGCTCCTCTGTCAGGCCACGGTGTTCGCGCGAGAGCGTGACGAGATTGCGTATGGACGCCTGCTCCTTTGCCAGGCTCTGAATGCGCGTGTAATCGGTGGAAATCTCCGGGTCCGCGAGCAGGCGATCGATTTCCTCGTAGCGCGCCTCTATGGACGCGAGCGTGTCTCTCATGCCGAACTGCTCTGCATGGCGTCTTCAGTCGAGGGCGCGTCCCTGCCGGTGAGCGCCTCTGCAAGTCCGGAGGCCATCTTGACCGTGCGCTGCTCGCTTCTCGCGAGGTCGCGAACCTGCACCACGCCCTGAGCCAACTCGTCGTCGCCAACTATGATCGAGTGGGTGGCCCCGATGGAGTTGGCGTACCTGAGCTGGCTGCGCAGTCCGCGGCCGGCGGGGCCGACGGTGGCGGCGACGCCATCCCGACGCAGTTCGGAGGCGATCCTCACGGCCTCGCGCTTGGCGGCGTCGCCAAGATGAGCAACCAGCACATTCGTTTTCGTCTCCTCGGGTATGCAGACGCCCTGCAGCTTGAGGCTGGCAATGACTCGCTCGATTCCCATGCCGTAGCCCACGCCCGGGGTCGGCCTGCCGCCGATCTCCTCTATCAGACCATCGTAGCGCCCGCCGCCGAACAGGGTGTTCATGCGTCCCTCGACCGGGGGGGTCACCTCGAACACCGTGCGGGTGTAGTAGTCGAAACCGCGCACCAGGCGGTGGTCCACTTGTCCCTCAATGCCCACCTGGCCCAGGTAGTCGAGAAGGTCGCGCCAGTGGCCGCGGCAGTCGTCGCACAGGTGGTCGGCGCTGTGCGGGGCCTCATCGATGATCGGCTGGCAGCCGTCCTGTTTGCAGTCGAGCAGCCTCAGCGGGTTGCGGTCCAGCCGGCGGCGGCAGTCGTCGCACAGCCTTTGCGTGTGAGGCGCGTAGTGCTCGCGTAGCCGTCGCACGTATTGGGGACGGCATTCGGGGTCGCCGATGGAGTTCACGCTGAGGGAGAGGTCACGAAGTCCCAGAGATTCCAGAAATCGCCAGCCCAGCTCTATAATCTCGGCGTCGATGGAAGCGTCAGCGTCTCCGTAGGCCTCGATGCCGAACTGGTGGTGCTGGCGATACCTGCCCGACTGGGGTCGTTCGTACCGGAACACAGGACACAGGTAGAACAGGCGCACAGGCTGCGGCATGTTGTGCATCCCGTGTTCCAAGTACGCCCTGCACACGGGCGCGGTGCCTTCGGGACGCAGCGTGATAGTATCGCCGCCCCTGTCCTCGAAGGTGTAGGTCTCCTTCTCCACTATGTCGGTGACCTCGCCGATGCCGCGCACGAACAGGCGCGCGTCCTCGAACATGGGGGTGTCGATACGCTGGTAGCCAAAGCTGTGCGCGACCTGCTGCGCCCTCTCCTGGAAGAAGCGCCAATAGGGTTGGTCACCAGGCAAAATGTCCGAGGTGCCGCGGGGGGCCTGGAATATCACCGGAAGCTCTCCGAGGCGTAGTATGGCGGGACGGCGAGGCGCCCGCGAAAAGGATACAGCAAGCGCCCTGTGGTGTAAACGCGGGTACACCCGCGCCGCTTGGCCACCCGCCGCGCCGAGGTCGCTGTAGGGGCGGTTCGCGAACCGCCCGCCTCGCCCTTTAGAAGAGCTGTTCCAACAGGGCGCGGGCGTCCTCGCGCTCAATGGGTCTTGGCAGAACGGCCGTCCGCTCCCAGCGTATGTTGTCTAGCAGTGTGTCCATGTCGTCAGGCCCGACGCCGAGCGCGGATATCTTGGTCTTGAGACCGCACCGGCTCATGATCTGCTCGATGCGCGCCGCCCCCGCGTCCAGGTCTTCCACGCCGAGCGCGCGGAGCAGGGCCGGGAGCTTGTGCGCAATAGCCGGCGCGTTCCACTTCAGGAACGACGACAGGGTCACACCGACGGCCTGGCCGTGCTCGGCGCCCCAGAACAGGGTTAGAGGGCTGCCCACGGCGTGGCAGACGTTGGGGTGGCTGTTGGAGTAGGCGATTCCCGACATCGTGGCGGCGAACGAGCACGCCGTACGGGAATCGAGATCGCCCTGCAGGCAGGAACGCTCCAAGTTCACGGCGTAGTCGGCGATGACCCTGAGATTGATCGCGTCGGTTAGAGGCTGGGACTCCAACGACCAGTAGGACTCGAAAGCGCTGGTGAAGGCGTCCATGCCGGACGCAGCGGCCAGCCTCTTGGACATACTCATGGTGAGTTGGGGGTCGACCACGGCCACGGTCGGGAACATGAGCGGGCTGCTGATGCCGAGGGAGCGCTTGCCCACCATGTCCCACAGCGCGGCGCCGGATGTCACCTCGCTGCTGCTGCCGGACGTAGTAGGAGCCGCGACGAATGGCAGCCCGCGTCCGCGTATAGACCGCTTGCGGTTGGCATAATCCAGCGCGGTGCCCTTGTGTGGTGTGAGGATGGCGACGACTTTGGCGAGGTCCAAGGCGCTGCCGCCGCCCACGGCCACAACCACGTCGGCGCCGGACTCGCGGCACTTGGCTAGGGCATCGTCTACCGCCTCGGGCGACGGAAACGGTGGAGTATCGTCGAAGAGGGATACACGGGAAAGGCCGATCTCCCCCACAATCCGTTGAAGCACGCCGCGGGCACGCAGGCTGTGGCGTCCGGTTACGAGGAACACGCGCGAGTCGCTCCCCGCCACGCCGTCGACCACCGCCTTAAGGTCGGCGAGCCTGCCGTTGCCAAATATGACCCTGGTGGAATTGAGCCAAGTGAAACTGTACTCACCGGGTTTCGGCATCGCGGCCCCTCCTCACATTCGGTAGTGCCACCGCATTGTAGCACAAGGTATCAAGAAACGCTTTTTCTGACCTTCCCGGAGAGAGGCACAAGACCCCGGGAATGGGGGTCAAGGCCAATCGAGACGTGGCAGTTCCCTACTGTTCGACCCATCCGGCGCCGTGCAAGACCCTTGAAGGCTCGGTCAAGCGAAGACCCCGGTGGTTCGGTTGTCAGCTTCTTGCTTGCCACTCGGCAACATGATTGGCGTCCACCGCGAGCGTCCCCGCGTCTTCCCACGAAACGCGCCGCTGCCCCCGCTCACGTCAGGGCGTCCGGCCAAAAGGTGGTATCATGGAACATTGAACGATTCTCACACTGGAGATTGCATGCGGACGGATGAAGTCATCGTCGCCCGGTTGAAGGGCGGCATCGGCCTGGCGCGCTTCCTGGGCGACGCCCCGGCCGTGGCCGGACGCCGCCGCCAGGTGCGCGTCTCGATCGGCAGGAACCGCGAGGCCCGTCTGCCCGAAGACAGGGTGGTCTTCGCCACCGGCGTCATTGCCACCGGAGAGGACGACATCGAACGCTGTCGCTCGCCGATGTGGCGGAGCTGCACTGGGGCGCCCCGCCGTCGGGCGAGCAGCTTGCGGCTATGCTGCTTCACCTGAACCAGTCGTCGCTGTATCTCGTAGATCGAGGCCGGTCGGTTGGTTGTGCGTGCGGGGGGGATCGATATCGCGGCTTCTCTTTCCTTCTTCACAATTTTGTCGCTGCTCCCGCTGGTCGCGTTGGCCATCATGGTGATGGCATATTTGGGAGACCCAGAGGGGCTTGGGGAACAGCTCACGGAAGTTCTGGTTTTCTATTTTCCTACGTCACGTGATCTTTTTCACGAGGCCGTCAACAGCGTTCTGAGAGGCTCGCTTGCCATCGGGTTGGTAGCATTCGTGAGCATCATACTGGGTGCGAATGGGCTGTTCATGGCCGCGAACAGTGGCATCAACAGAGTCTTCGGTATCGAGGCGAAAAACGTGATTCACACCACCGTCAGTGAAATGTCCATTGGTACGCTGGTGGTGATTCTGTTCCTGTTGTCCATTGGGGCGACGGGTTTCCTTCATGTCGCCGTGAGCTTCAGCGAAGGCATAGGAAGGTCAGCAGACGGCTTTTCTGCGGCCGTCGTTTTCGCACTGGGCGCTGTTTCGGCGGTATTGCCCATCTTACTTACCGCGGTGGTGTTCGAGTTTGTCTATAAGCGCCTGCCGAATGCCCGGGTAGAGTGGAGAGACGCAACATTCGGCGCCATGGTCGCCATAGCGCAGTTCGAGATCGGCAAGCACCTGTTCTTCTGGTTCACGAACCTGACCTCTCAGAGGAGCGCCGTGTACGGACCGATTGCCTCGGTGGTCGTTCTGATGACTTGGGGATACATTGTAGGCATGATATTCCTGTATGGCGCATCTCTCGTAAAGTGTGCGGGAGACCTTCGGCCCACTCGAACAACCCATTCGTTAAGCTATGCAAATTCCTAACTTTCTCCGTCCCCGGCCGACGCTCACCGAAGGCGAAGCGCAGAAGAGCCTGCGACTGATGGCCTGGGAGGGCCTGGCCTCCGGCGCTTTGTTCAGCCTAGGTAGCGGTGGCCTGATGGCCGCGTATGCCCTGGCCCTGGGGGCCAACAACCTGGAGGTGGGGATTCTGGCGTCGCTGCCGTTCCTCTCGCAGGTGGTCAGGCTGCCCGCCATACTCCTGGTCGAGAAGTTCAGGGCCAGGAAGGCGATAGGCCTGCCCGCTTTCGTGGCGATGCAGTTCTCCTGGCTTCCAATCGGCCTGGTCCCTTTCTTGCTGGACACGCCGGGCAAGCCCGCGGTGTTCCTGGCAATTGTCTTCATGGCAGTTCGAGGAATTTTCGCACCTGTGTGGGTCACCACTTCCACGAGTTGGATTCGCGACCTCGTGCCCCCGGACGGGCTGGGCAGCTACTTCGGTAGGCGGCTGGGGATGGTAATGGCTTCGATGGCGGTAGTGGGCCTGGCCGGCGGCTTCTTCGTGCAGTGGTGGGAAGGGTCGGCCCCGGCCGGAGATGAGGTTTTCGCCTTTTCGTTTCTGCTCATCGGTGGCGTGTTCACCTTCGGTGTTGTGGGACCTCTGCTGGCATTGAGGGCCATCGAGCCGCTGATGCCCCCAGCGGCCCTGGCCGGACGTTCCGCCGGGGCGATGCTGTTGGAGCCGGTTCGCGACCCCAATTACTCGCGTCCGATAAGGTTCCTGTTTGTGTGGGGCCTGACGTCGAACCTGGCCATTCCATTCTTCGCCGTCTACATGTTGAAGGTCATCGGACTCAGTCTGCCGGTAGTGATGGGTCTGACGGTGCTGGGACAGCTTTCAAATGTTCTGTTTATGAGGGTGTGGGGTCCATTTGCGGACCGCTTGGGGAGCAAGACAGTGTTGTCGCTGTGCGCGTCGCTCTACCTGCTGGTCATCATCGGTTGGGTGTTCACCACACATCCGGAGCGTCACGCTCTCACGCTTCCGCTGCTGGTCGTGTTGCATCTGCTGGGCGGCATTGCGGCCGCCGGCGTTACGTTGACGGTTAGTACTCTTGCACTGAAGGTTGCTCCGGAAGG
Source organism: uncultured Dehalococcoidia bacterium (assembly GCA_951812395.1). Lineage (GTDB taxonomy): Bacteria > Chloroflexota > Dehalococcoidia > Lucifugimonadales > CATOSD01 > CATOSD01. Next base: position 208,775 of record CATOSD010000002.1, on the reverse strand, counting down.
GCGGGGTGTCCCGTTTTCGGGTATGGCCGGCATGGCCACGAGTATCGGATCGGGAGTAGGGCCGATTCTCGGCGGACTGTTCGTGGACTTCTTCTCGGCGCGGTCTCTAAGCATAAACGTAGCGTGGACGTCGCCTAGCGGGACCCTGGAACTGCCTGCGCTGACGGCCACCGGATTCGACTTCCTTTTCGTCGTCGCGTTCTTGCTGGGTCTGCTGTCGCTAAACCTGCTGATGTCGGTTCGGGAGGAGGGCGAGGTTCCCAGGGAAGCCGCCGTTGCCGAACTGATGGCAGGGGCGGGACCCGTGGCCCGGGCGGTGTCATCGGTGCCGGGTCTGAACGTGGTGTCGGCCTTCTCCTACGGATACCTGAGACGTATTCCCGGTGTCGACGTGGCCATCGGCGTGACCGCTTACCAGCTTGCGGCGTCCACCCAGGCGGCCTTGACTTCCGCGGAGCTGGGCCGGGCCGCAACGCTGGAGGTGGCCGACCAAGTGGGGGCTGTTCTCGATCGTACCGCAGAGAACATGGAAGATGCTGCCGAGAACGGCTTCGGGCTGGCACTTCATGCCACCCGTGGCGCGATCCACGCGACCGACGACGTCGCGGGACACGTCGGGCGGGTGACTCGCGGCGCCGTGCTGGGGAGTCTCCGGGCTCTGGGCGGGCTGCGAGTGACCCCGGCAGAGTCGCTGCGCGGAGCTGGGCAAGGGGCTGTCCAGGGGGCGGTCGAGGCTGGGAGGGACGCCGCGGAAGCCGCTGGCGCCGCGGTGGAGGCGGCGAGAGAGGCGGCGGCCGAGTTGGACATTTCGGAAGAAGAGGCGACGTCAGCCGCGGCGGCCGGCATTTTGGCAGCGGCCCGGGCAGCCGGAGATGAGACAGTGGAGACGGTGTTGGAGGCTCTGCCGGAGGGCCTCGGCCGGGAAGTGCTATGATGGGGTTTCTCAGGACTGGCTTAGAGCGGAGAGGAAATGCGGACGGATGAAGTCATCGTCGCCCGGTTGAAGGGCGGCATCGGCCTGGCGCGCTTCCTGGGCGACGCCCCGGCCGTGGCCGGACGCCGCCGCCAGGTGCGCGTCTCGATCGGCAGGAACCGCGAGGCCCGTCTGCCCGAAGACAGGGTGGTCTTCGCCACCGGCGTCATTGCCGCCGGAGAGGACGACCTCGAACGCTTTCGCTCTCGCGCCGAGGAGCTGGCCGCGTCCCTCGACCTATCCGAGGTGTGGGAGGTTGTCAGCGGCGAGGACGACCCGCTGTCGCTCGCCGATGTGGCAGAGCTGCACTGGGGCGCCCCGCCGTCGGGCGTGCAGCTCGCCGCCATGCTGCTGCACCTGAACCGGTCGTCCCTATACTTCGATGGCGGCGATGGCGGCTACCGCCCGCGTCCTCAGCATACGGTGGAGGAGACTCTGGCCCGCCAGCGCCGCGCCGCCGAGAACGCCGTCGCCTCCGAGGAGTTGGCCCGGCGCCTGGCCGACGGCGCCCTGCCCGCGGAGCCCTCGTCGTACCAGACCGAGCTGCTCTCGCACCTGCGCGGATTCGCCGTCCACGGTGAAAACTACACCCGCGATTCGGTAGCGGCCTCCCTGCTTCGCCGTGTCGACCCAGGCGCCCGCGACCTGCAGCGGCTGAGCTTCGACACTCTCGTGCGCGTCGGCGAGCTGTCGCCGGACGAGCCGCTGGAGCTCGAACGCGCCGACATCCGAGTGCGCATTCCCCAGGCTGCCCTGGACGAGGCGGACGCGCTGGACTTGTCCACTGTGTTGCGCCAGCCGCATCGCCGCGACCTGACCTTCGCCCCCGCCATCACCATCGACGACGCCTCGACGCGCGACAAGGACGACGCCCTGTCGATCGAGACGCTCTCCGGCGGCCCAACGCCGGTCTACCGGCTGGGCATTCACATCGCGGACGGCGGCGCGCTGATACCGGACGGCGGCGCGGTGGACCGCGAGGCGGACGCGCGCATGGCGACGCTGTACCTGCCGGAGCTCCAGGTGGCGATGCTCCCGCCCGGCTTGTCCCACCGCGCCGGCAGCCTGCTGCCCGGCGAAGAGCGCGCCACGCTCAGCCTGCTGGTGGACGTGACCGCGGAGGGCGACCTGCTGGACTGGGAAGTCACGCCGTCGGTCATACGAAGCCGCGCCGCGCTGCCCTACGAAGGGGCCGACGCCGCAATCGAATCCGAGGCGCACCCGTGGCACGGCGCCCTCGCGCCCCTGAACGGCCTGGCGGAGGCGCTCAGGGCGAAGCGGGAACGCGCGGGCGCGCTGATGCTGGACCGGTCCGAGATGCGCGTTTCAGTGCACGAAGACGGCAGCGTGGACGTGCGCGTGGCCCAGCCGTCGGCGGCGCGCGAGATGGTGGCCGAGCTGATGATACTGACAAACTCGCTGCTGGCGGAGTTCTGCCGCGATCGGGAGCTGCCCGCGGCATACCGCTCGCAGAAGGCGCCCGATCTTGGGGACATACCGGAAGAGATGCCAGACGGTCCGCTGCGCCGCTTCCTGACGTTCCGCAGAATCGCGCCCGCGGATCTGGGCTCGCGGCCTGGGCCTCACGCCGGGCTGGGCCTGTCCGCCTACCTCCAGGCCACGTCGCCGCTCCGCCGCTACCCCGACCTGGTGATGCAGCGCCAGATAGGCGGATTCCTCGAGAGCGGCGAGCCGCCCTACTCGCAGCAGCACGTGACGGACATCACGCAGCGAGCCGACGTCCAGATTAGGGAACTGGGCAGGCTGGAGGAGGACCGCCGGCGCTACTGGTTCCTGAAGTTCCTGGGCCAGCGGCTGGAGCTCGCCGAACCGCTGGCGCTATACCCGGCGGTAGTGCTCGAGAACGCGCCCACCCGCAACGCCCAGCTAGAGCTTGCCGACTACCCCTTCCGGCTGAGGGTCAAGCTGCCCCAGCAGTGCGAGCCGGGCGAGATCGTCACGCTGCGTCTGCACGGCGTAGACCTGTGGCGGCGGACCGGCTTCTTCGTCCACGCGCCGCATGAAACCTCCGCCCAGTCCCCTCTCCCTCAGGGAGAGGGCTAGGGGTGAGAGTTAACCAGCGCTACACCTTCTGGAACTTAGTTACGCGCAGGCCCTCGCCTATCTCGGTGACGTAGATGCTGCCCTGCAGGTCTACGCAGAGGCCGTGGCCGCCGACGATGGTGCCCTTGCCGGGGCCTTCTCTGCCGCGCCAGCGGGTGATGAGGTCGCCGCTGAGCGTCCAGAGGCTTACGCCGGAGCCAGGTCCCTGCTCGACTACGTGGACCACGTCGTCGTGGACCCAGATGTCGCCGGGCTTTTCAAGGTCGGTCCACTCCTCCAGGAAGCCGCCCTGGTCGTCGAAGATCTGGATGCGGTCGTTCTCGCGGTCGCAGATGAGCACGCGATTGTCCTTGTCCACCCAGACGTTGTGGACGAGGGCGAACTCGCCGGGGCCAGTGCCCTGCCTGCCCCAGGAGAGCAGAAGCTCGCCGTCGGCGCTGTACTTGTGGACGCGGTGGGCGCCGTAGCCGTCGGAGACGAACATATCGCCGCTGGGGCCGATGGCCAGGCCGGACGGCATGTTGAAGGGCATCCCGGTGAACGACGGCGAAGGCGCCAGCTTGTTGCCCAGCGTTCGCAGCGTCTCGCCGCCGGGCGTGTACTCGGTGGCAATGTGGTAGTCCCTGTCCACGAGCCAGACGTTATCGTTGGGCGCGATGTAGATGCCGTGGGGGTTGGCGGAGAAGGTGCCCTCGCCCCACGAGGAGACGAAGTCGCCGTCGGCGGTCCAGATGGTGAGAGGGTGCGCGCCGCGGCTGAATATGTGGACTTCGTTCTTGGAGTTGACTGCGCCGTCCGACGCCGCGCCGAAGGACCAGTACTTGGGCATGTTTGGCCACACGGGGACGTGTTCGTAGGTGTAGTTGCCGGTGCCGACTGTAGTCATGGTTGTCCTCCTGGGCTAAGATTTCGGTTGGTCGTTGATTCAGTATACACACCGGAACCCGTGGCGCGCCGTGCGAAATCTCGGGAAAGTCACGGGGTTCTCCTATTGCAGCCTGCGTTCCACCTCCTCGAGGCGTTCGATCAAGTTCCATATCACACCAATGAGTGAGGTGTTGTTCTGTTCCACCTTGCCCGCGAGATTCTCTACGCTCTTCGTGAGGCTGTTCACGCGTCCGGTAATCTTCAGAATGTCGGATTCCACTGTCGACAACCGCTCTGTCGCGGCTTCGACTCTGTCCATGATCTGGGTCGAGGTCGCCATCAATTCAGCGAGTGAGGCATTGTCCTGTTCTACCACGCTGATGCGGTTTTCCAAGATTTCCGCGCGCGCGGAAATCTGCTGGATATCGGCTTCCACTGTGGACGTCCCCTCCGTCGCAGATTCTACGCTGGCCATACGCTGGGTCAAGGTCGATATCAACTCAGCGAACGAGGCATTTCCCTGTTCCATACCGCTGACGCGGTTTTCTAAGCTGTCCGTGCGCGCGGAAATCTGCTGGATATCGGCTTCCGCTGTGGACGACGTCGCCGTTGTGGAATGCTCCGCCATCGTAGTTTCGACGTTGGCGATGCGCAGGGTTAAGGTATCGATCAGCTCAGCGAGGGAGGCATTGTCCTGGTCCAACCCGGCGATACGGTTTTCTAGACTATTCGAGCTTGTGGCAATCTGCAGAATGTCGGCTTGGATTGTAAACAACTGCGCCGCCTCGGATTCGACGCCGGAGATGCGCTGGGTTAAGGTCTCCACCTCCTCAGCCAGCGAAGAGTTGTTCTGTTCAATCCCGGCAAGGCGACTCTGAAGGCTTTCTACACGAGCTGCAGTCTGCTGATTGTCTGCTTCAACGGAGTTGATTTTCCCAGAGTTGTTCTCGATAGCCGACTGGAAAGCCTCTACTTGGCCATCTAGCCCCCTGGCCAAATCCTCCCTCGTAACCAACTGGTCGTTGACGCGCCGAGCATCGACGTCCGTGCGAACGGCGACCGTGTCAATCTGGGTTTTGAGCTCCTCGTTTTCCTGTCTTAATCTGAAGAGGCCGAAGAATGTACCTGCAAACAGCAGGAATATGATCAGCCAGACAACAAATACTTCTCTGGAAACTACGTTCACCTTAGCCTGCCTACGAAATCAGGGTGGGCATGTGAAACTTGATGCTTGCGAGCGCAGATTGGTGACCCGAAACGTCAGTTCCCGCTACAGCAGTGGGTAGAGTACATAGGAGGCCCCCGCGAGCACAATTAATCCAGCGCTGATCGCCAATCGGACCATTACGCGCTCCTTCCGTTCCTGCCCTTGCCGCTCGCGCCCCTCTTTCTGGCGCTCTGCTCTTTCCCGCCTCTGGCGATCCGCCTGCTCCTGCCAATGCCTCTCGCGCGCCGCCCGCTCCCACTCTTGCCTCTGGCGCTCAGCGCGCCGTCGCTGCCGCTCTCGCTCCTGCACCTCGCGTTCGGCCCGTTCGCGTTCTTGCCGCAGGCGCTCGGCCTGTTCCCGCTCTTGCCACTGGCGCTCGGCTCGCTCCCGCTCTTGCCTCTGGCGTTCAGCCTGTTCCCGCTGACGTCTCTGGAGCTCGGCTCGCTCCCGCTTTTCGCGCTCCGCCCGTTCCCGCTTCTGCCTTCGCCGCTCGGCCCGTTCCTGCTTTTCGTGCTCCGCGCGTTCCCGCTCCTCGCGCTCTGTCCGTTCCCACGCCTCGCGGGCTACGCGTTCCCACGGCGCGCGTCTTTGGCGCTCGGCCTGTTCCCGCTCTTGCCTCTGGCGCTCAGCGCGCCGTCGCTGCCGCTCTCGCTCCTGCACCTTTGCCCGACGGAAGGTGGAAGGACGCGTACTCGAGAGTTGTGACTCGGAAATCTTCACCAAGTCATCGCGCGCGATGTTCAGCTCCTTCATGGCCTCATTGGCCTCGCGGGAGCCGCCGCGTGGGTCTGGATGCGTTATGCGCGTCTTCTCCAGCCACGCCTTTCGAATCTTGTCGTGAGTCGTAGGCCTCCTGAGGCCTAGCACATCCAGTTTTTCGTCGATTTCCAGAAGTTGCTTGTTGGCGTCCAATTTGCTAAGACTCTTCGCTCAACGTTCTTGAATGTAAGGCAGGCGGTCAAGCCCACAGAGGGGCCGTCTACTCTGGGAGAGTCTCCGAATGCCACATGTCAGTTTGCTACCGGCCGCTCACGAACCGGTTCGCCCTCGCCTGTTTGGAGAGCGCAGGGCAGGCCTTCGATCCTCTCCCTCAAAGGAGAGGAGGATACAGTGAAAAACAGCCCGCTAGTTGCTCATGTCCATGCCCATGTCCAGGGTGGTCTCTGGGCGGTCCAGCGTGTCGCGCAGGCGCTCGCGGAAGGCGCGCCAGAGCGCGTCCTCGTCCACTGCGTCCTGGGGAGCCTCCGCGCCGTTGCGGTCGGGGTCGCTCAGCCGCTCTTTGAACTCGGCGAACAGGATGTCCTCGGTCTTGCCCCTGGGCATGGCGAAGAAGTCGGGCCTGAACTGGGGCAGCCTGCCGGGGCGGAAGTAGCCCTTGTCGGGCAGGGTGTAGCCCTCCAGGTTGTCGGTGCCCTTGCCCAGCACCTCGCCCGTCTCCACGTAGTGCTCCATCACCGGCTTCATGCCGTACTTCTGGATGGGGCAGACCTTCATGCAGATGCCGCAGCCCGAATACCGCGTCATCACGGGGCGGCAGCGGGCGAAGTTCAGCTTGTTCTTCTCGATGCCTCGATACCACAGCTTCTGGCCGTCCAGCGCCCTTCCCGGGCAGCGCAGCACGCACACCTGGCAGAGCGCGCAGTACTTGTGGATGCCGTAGTCCACGGGTTTGTCGTGGGTGATTTTGGCGTCGGTGAGGATTATCTGCAGCCGCGCCCGGGAGCCGAACCGAGGCGAGAGAAGCTGGCCGTTGACCCCGAGCTGGCCCAGGCCGGCCTCAACGAACATCGGGATCATCGGTCCCAGGTGCCACGTGGGGCCGGAGACCTGCACCTTGTAGCCCAGCGACAGTATGAGGTCGACGAACGATCGGGATAGCTCGGCCTGGCGGACGTAGACGTCGCCCTGGGCGCGTTCGGCGTCCAGGCTGGGGATGGTCTGGGTGGCGTCGAAGTCCTGCTCGAGGGCCAGGCATATTGCCGTGGGCAGCCGCGGATTGAGGTCCGGGCGGCGACTGCGGTAGACGTACCGGGGGTCGAACGGTGCGAACCCCACCTCGCTGTAGCCCAGCTTCAGCGCCGCCTCGCGGATGGTTTCGGTCACGTCGCCGCCGCTCGGCTGAGCCGTCGGCTCCATGTCGCGCGTGCTCTTTATCCAATCGACGATGGGGCGCATGCGGCGCTGGAAGTCCTCGTAGAGCTTTGCGGTTTCGGGCGCGAACTCCATGCGCACCGCGCCGGCCCACTCGGCCGAGGCGCTCTCGGATACGGCGACGCTCTCCAGCGGCGCCTCCCGGCTGTAGTAGGAGACCTCGTTGTCGCGCTTGGGGATGCCGGGCACGCTCTGGATGTCCCTTGCCACGGGAAAGGACAAGGGCTCTTCGTCCGGCAGCCTGGGAGGGCGGGTTACGTTGTGGCCGATTCTTCGTCTTGCCATGGGGTAACCTTCCTCGGTGTCTCTGGGGTGTGGTGTCGGGTGGGTGCTAGCGGTACGTTCGGCCGAATGCCTGGCGGACCAGGGTTAGCACGGACTGGGGGCCTCTGGACTCGACGATACGGAGGTCGGGCTGGCGGCGCAGCGCGTCTTCCCGCAGCGAGGCGAATTCGGACTGGGGCACCGCGCTGCCCACCACCATGGCGTCGAACGCGGCAGAGGACACGAGATCGACGGCCACGGCGTCGTTCAGGGTGGCGGACACGATGCAGCCGGTAGACTCGAGCAGGGCTACGACGCTGTCGAGGTCGTCCTGCCGCCTGTCGACTACCAGAATCCGGCAACCCGCCTGCACCGTCTCGCACGCTCCCATGGGATGTGGGGGCCGCCGCCCCGCGCCTGTTGTACGCGCGGCAAGTGTACCTTGAAACGAGTGGAGCGTCCAGCGGGCCGGGCCGCTTTACCACCCATCACTCCCGCGACCCTTGCCGCCCAGATCGCGCCCTCACGCTTTGACTTTCGTAACCTCACGACGTAAAATCCAAACTGAAATGCCACTTTTGGAGGTTACGCAGTATGGAGAAGATCAAGCTTGACGTCTACGGAGACTATGCTTGACCCTGGGTCTACAATGCAGCCGTGTGGCTGGATAGGGTCAAGCAGGTGTATGGCGAGAACCTCGACATCACCTGGAAGAACTTTTCGTTAGAACAGATAAACAGCAAGGAAGGCCCGGAGTGGAAGGCCTGGGAGCAGGGCGAGCCGTCCGAGAGGCGTTCGCTGCTGTCACAGATCGCCGCCGAGGCCGCCCGCCGACAGGGGCCGGAGGCGTACGACAAGTACCACCTGGCGCTGCTCACGGCGCGCCACGCCGGACAGGGCCGCATTCCGCTCAACGAGGAGGAGCCGCTGATCGACCTGGCCGAGTCCGTCGGTCTCGACGTAGGCCAATTCCGCGAAGACCTGAAGGACCCCGAGCTGGCCGAGATTATCGGCAGGGAGCACGAGGAGGCGGCGTCGGAGGGCATCTTCGGCACGCCCACCTTCGTCTTCGAGAACGGCACCTCCGCCTATCTCAAGACGTTCATCCCACCGGAGTACGACACTGTGGCGGCCTTCGACAGCTTCATCGCCACAGGCCACAGGGCCTACTTCGGCGAGATAAAGCGCCCGCAGCCGCCGTGGCCCAAGGGCGCGGTCAGCTAGACAGCCGCAACCACTATAAGCACGCGGACGCGGATGGGCCGACGAGCCCATCCCGTTCGCGTTCGCTTTTGCAACGCCGCTCCGGCGCGCAGCGTCGGTGCGTAGTGCGCGCCTTTACCGGAGTATCCCCCAGAGTGCGCTCAGACGAACCGCACGACCTCGACTCCCTAGTCCGCGGCCTGGGCATCCCCTTCGAAGACCCGGGACTGCTGAGACTCGCCTTCACGCACAGCTCCTACGCCAACGAGAACCCGGGTGACGGCGGGGTGTCGAACGAGCGCCTGGAGTTTCTGGGCGACGCGCTCGTCGGCCTGGTGATTGCGGAACGCGCGTACACAGAGCGCCCGACGCAGCACGAGGGCGACCTGACGTCGCTACGCGCCGCGCTGGTGCAGGACGAGACGCTGGCCCGCGTGGCCCGCTCGCTCGACTTGGGCCGCTTCCTGCTGATGGGGCGCGGCGAGGACACCGGCGGCGGGCGAGAGCGCACTTCGAACCTGGCCGCGCTGTTCGAGTCGCTGGCGGGCGCGGTGTTCCTGGACCAGGGTTTCGAGGCGGCGCGGGGCTTCGTCGTGCGATCGCTCTCCACCGAGATGGACGCCATACCGGACCCCGCGCCTCCGCGAAACGCCAAGTCCCAGCTGCAGGAGACGCTGCAGTCGCAGGGGCTGGAGCCGCCGACCTACCGCATAGTGGGTGAGGAAGGGGCGGACCACGCCCGCACGTTCACGGCCGAGGTGCTGGTGGGGGGCGAGCCGCTGGCGCAGGGGCGCGGACCGCGCAAGTCGGCGGCCGAGCGGGAGGCGGCGCAGCGGGCGCTGGAGCGGTTGGTGCTATAATTGGCCAGCAAGGTTCGGTCCTTAATCGGAGGGAGGCGGCTGATGAAAGTTTACCTGGGTGTGCCACGCGGTTTCTGCGCGGGCGTCGTAAGAGCAATCGATATCGTGGAGCTTGCCCTCGAGCGTTTCGGCGCCCCCGTCTACGTCAAGCACCAGATAGTCCACAACCCCTACGTGGTGGGATCGCTCGAGCGTAAGGGCGCGGTGACCGTGGAGGAGGTGGAGCAGATTCCCGAGGGCTCGACTGTGGTGTTCTCCGCCCACGGCTCGCCTCCGGCCGACTTCGCCAATGCGGAGTCGCGCGGTCTGAAGGTGATCGACGCTACGTGTCCGCTGGTTACGAAGGTGCACAACGAGGCCAAGAAGTACGCGGGCGAGGACAGAAAGCTCATCCTGGTCGGGCATCGCGGGCACCAGGAAGTGAAGGGCACGATGGGCCAGCACCCCATGTACCTTGTCGACGACAGGGAGGGAGTCCGGCTGCCCGACTGGTCGGACAGCACGCCGGTGACAGTGCTGACCCAGACGACGCTTTCGGTCGACGACACCGAGAGGTCGATCGACGAGATAAGCAACCGCTTTCCCGACGTGATCGTGCGCAACGACCTTTGCTACGCGACGACAAACCGCCAGACCGCCGTGAAGGAGCTTGCCAAACTCACGGATCTGGTGCTGGTGATCGGGGCGGCGAACAGCTCGAACTGCAACCGGCTCAGAGAGGTGGCGGAGGCGAACGGCGTCACGTCGTACCTGCTGAATGGCCCTGACGAGCTGGATCACGCGTGGCTGGAAGGCGTCGAAACCGTGGGCATTACGTCGGGCGCGTCGACGCCGGACGAGCTGGTGATGGCCGTAATCGACGCGATCGGTCCGGACGACGTGACGACGATAAAGGGCGCCGACGAGGACATCACCTTCGTGTTGCCGAGAGAGCTACGGTAGGCGTGGAGGACCTTCCGCTCGTCGAAATGGAGTCCCTCGCCGTGGGCATGGCCGGAGAGGCCGGTGAGATTCTGGCCCGATACTTCCGCAGCCTGGGCGCCCTCAACGTCGAGTTCAAGGACAAGCGTGAGAGGGACCCGGTTACCAATGCGGACACCGAGTGCCAGCGCCTGCTGGTGAAGGCGATAGCCGAGCGGTTCCCGGAGCACGGCATCCTCGGCGAGGAGGACGAGGACAAGGAGAAGGAAGACTCGCCTGCCCCGGACACGGTCTGGGTGCTGGACCCGCTCGACGGCACCCGCAACTTTCTGAACGGCCTTCCCGTGTATGCCTCCTCCATCGGTGTGATGCACAGAGGCGTGCCGGTGGTCGGCGCGGTGTTCATCCCGTGGCCGGGCGGCGACGGGATGGTGGTGCGCGCCCATCGTGGCGGAGGGGCGTTCGCGGGGGATGAGCCGATAGGCGTGTTCCCGGAGTCCGAGCCGCACGCCAGCCGTCTGGTGACGCTGCCGGCCTACTTCGGCGCCGCCTACTCCTTTCGCAAACCAATGCGCGGCAAGGTGGGTGAGCTGCGAAACCTGGGAAGCCTGGCCTACGATATGGTAATGGTGGCCATGGGCGTGACGCAGTACTCGATCACCACCGGGCCTCACCTGTGGGACGTGGTGGGCGGCCTGGCGGTGGCGGCCGAAGCGGGCGCGCATATCGCGCTCGGACGGCGCGAGCGACGGCTGCTGGGGCTAGCGCAGTCGACACGGTGGGAGCGGACGGAGTCGCTGGCGCCGTCATGGCGCTCCGGCGAGACGACCATGCGCGAGCTGCGCCGCTGGGTGATGCCGGTGGCGGTGGCGAACCCGGCGATCGTGGAGATGGTGACGTCGAATCTGCGGGCGCGTCCGGCGACGGTGCGCACGCTCAGGCGGTGGTGGCGGGGGCGGCGACGTTAGAGGGACGGCCAACCTTTAGCCAAGCAAAAGTACAGGCTTGGTGAGACATATGCCCTCAACCCTCACCCAGTCTTGGGAGAGGAGACTGGCGCCCGGCGCTACCGCACCTGAAGCGCGGTTACCCGCAACTCGCCGGGGAGGTTGGTGGCGGTGACGGTTAGCCGTGGCTGGGGCGAAAGCTCGGTGATGCCGAACTCGTTGAGAAGCTTGTCGAGCGGGTCTAGCTCCAAATCCACGTCGTCGTACCTGTAGTGCACGGGAACGAGTATACGCGGCTCGATGGTGCGCACGAGCTGGGCGATGCGCGCGGCGTCCAGAGTGCACACGCCGCCGGCGGGGGCGAACAGCACGTCGGCCTGGCTCAGCTCGCTGACCTCAGACGGCGTGGGGTTTGCGCTCAGGTCGCCCAAATGGCACAGAGTCAGTCCCTCGGCCCGATAGGTATACACCGTGTTCACCTGCCGCACGCCCTCGTAATCCCGGCCGCGCGTGCCGAATCCGCTGATGTAGAAGTTGGCCACCTCGTACTCACCCGGTCCGTCGATGACTCTTGGCGTGCCGTCGATGGCGTCGGCATTCGAGTGGTGGGGGTGTGAGTTGCTGATCGTGACCACGTCCGCCTCACGCTGTCCCATCGAAAGGCCCAGCGTGTCGGCGTAGGGGTCGGTTATCAGGGTTACCTGTGTACCCTTTATCTGAAGGGCCGAATGGCCGAGCCAGGTTATCTCCATTTTTCTCCCGTGACCTAGTCCTCCTGGAGGCTCTTGATCATCCAGCGCAGGCGCTCTTCGTCCCCGGGGGACCGGACGGGGATGGAGAAACTGAACGAGGTGTCGAACTCTCCGAACCGCTCCTTGATCTGGTCGACGATGCCGTCGTAGTGGCCGATCACGGCGAACTCGCCCAGCATGTCGTCGGTGATCTCCGCTCCCATCTCGCCCCAGCGGTTGTCCACCGACATGCGGTACAGCTTCTGCGCCGCGTCGTTCCAGCCGTGGGTGTTCATGACGGGAGCGTAGGCGCGGGTGGAGGCGTAGAACGCGATCTGGTTGCGTGTGCGCTCGATGTTCGCGGAAATCTCCTCCTCGCTCTCGCCGGTGACCACGAAGCCGCCGCCGCTTATGTCGAGGTCGTCCAGTGTGCGCCCGGCCTTCCGCGCCCCGCGCTCCAGGTTGGGCAGAATCACCTCGCGGGTGTGCTTGGGCGTGTTGAAGCCATGCAGGAACACGCCGTCGGCGACCTCGCCGGCAACGCGCATCATGTAGGTGTTCACGGCGGCCAGGCACACCTTGATGTCCGGGTGCTCAATAGGCCCCGGGCTGAAGTTTGGGGGCATAAGGTTGAAGTTGTAGCTCTCGCTCTGGTAATCGAGCCTTGTGCCGTTCTGCCAGGAGTCCCAGATGGCCCGCAGGGCAAGCACGTAGTCCCTCATGCGCTTCGCCGGCGGCGACCACGGCATGTTGAAGCGACGGACGACATGACCGCGCACCTGGCTGCCCAGGCCCAGCACGAACCTGCCGTCGGACTGCGCCTGCAGGTCCCAGGAGGTGTAGGCCGTGTCCATGGGACTGCGTGCGAACGCCAGCGCTATGGAGGTCCGCAGCTCGACCCGCTCGGTGTGCTCGGCGGCGAGCGTCACGGGCAGAAAGGGGTTGTGCTGCGTCTCGCTGGAGCTGAAGTAGTCGTAGCCGAGCTCTTCCGCCCGCCGCGCCGCCGCGGGCACCTCCGCAAGGGAGCCTGCTTCTCTTCCTGAGCCTACCTTCACTTGCCGGCCTCCATTCTCTGGGTTCGATGTCGTCAATTCTAACATAGGGGGTTAACCCCTAGAACCCCTGTAGCAGTGAGGCGCTGTGAACGACTTGGGAGACTGCTCCCCGAGTGACAGAGGGCCTGGGGCGGCCTGCCGCGAAAATCCGCTATAATGCCAGCAGCCACCCGCAGGGTGGAACACACTCCAATACGAAGGAAGGTCCAGACAATGAGCGGCACGGATAGCGAAACAGGCCTTTTCGAGGCCATGTACACCCAACGCGCGATTCGACACTACACCCAGGAGCCGGTGCCCGACGAGATGGTCCGAAAACTCATCGAGGCGGCGTCCAAGGCCCCCAGCGGCGCGAACAGCCAGCGCTGGCACTTCCTGGTGATTCGCGACGCCGACACCAAGCGCCGCATAGGCGAGTACTACTGGCAATCCTGGGAGCGCGCCTATGGCAGCCGGGCGGAGACGGAGCCGAACATCCAGACGAACGTCAGGTCGTCCGCGACGCATCTGGCCGAGACGATGGCCGACGCGCCCGTGCTGATTATGGCTTGCATCGAGCACGACGGCACACCCAGCACCATGTCCCGCGGCTCGTCCATCTACCCCGCTGTGCAGAACCTGCTGCTCGCCGCGCGGGGCATGGGCTTGGGCAGCGTGATAACCACGCTGCACAAGCGCTACGAAAACGAGATCAAAGCCATTCTGGGCATTCCGGACAACGTGGAGACGGCGGCGCTGCTGCCCATCGGCTTCCCGCAGGAGGGCTACCGGTACGGGCCGACGCGACGCGCGCCGGTGGAGGAGATCACAAGCTGGGAGCGGTGGGGCGGGACGCCGGCGGGCGTCTAACCCAAACACCGTCACAGCCAAGCCTCTCGGTAGGGGAGCTGCGCAATCCGTCGCTGAACAGCATAAGGACCGACTTACATTGGCAATACAACGGGAATCTACAGTCGAGGAGTACGCCGCGCAGGCGCTGAGGTTCCTCGAGCAATCGGACGCCGAGTTCGCTGCCGGTGACACGCGGCAGGGGGCGGAGAAGCTGTACGGCGCGGCGTGTCAGATTGTGATCGCCGCTTCCAAACAGCGCGCGTGGGGCCACCACTCCCACCGCGAGAACAAGAACGCAATCGTGCGCCTGGCGGACGAGTACGACGATCCATTCTTGCACTCCGGCTTCACTGTCGCCGAGAAGTTTCACGTTCATTTCCATCACGGCAATCTGGAAGACTACGACATAGAGACCGACCGTCCCCTCGTGCGCCGCTACGTGCACCGCATGGCGGCGCTGGTCGAAGAGTACAGGGGGAAGGGACTCTAAGAGGAGCGAGGTTTTGGCTTACGAGTTTATCAGCTATGAGAAGAAGGGGCGCATTGCCTGCGTAACTATCCAGCGGCCGGAGCGGCTGAACGCGCTGCATCCCTACGCGAACCAGGAGCTGTTGGACGCTTTCACGGACTTTCGGGAGGACAAGGACGCCTGGGTCGCGATCCTCACCGGCACGGGCGAGCGCGCCTTCAGCGCCGGCAACGACCTGGTGTACACGGCGCAGCACGGCGGCGCGCGACCCGGTCCGAGAGCGCCGTTCGGCGGCATTACGACGGGGTTCGAGTGCTGGAAACCGATAATTGCGGCGGTGAACGGCTACGCGCTCGGCGGCGGACTGGAGCTCGCCATGGCGTGCGATATCATCATCGCCGCCGAGCACGCCGAGGTGGGGCTGCCGGAGCCGCGCGTGGGGCTGTTCGCCGGCGCGGGCGGCGTCCACCGGCTGCCGCGCCACGTGCCGCACAAGGTAGCGATGGGCATGATGCTGACGGCGCGACGCATATCGGCACAGGAGGCCTACCGGATCGGGTTGGTGAACGAAGTCGTGCCGCTGGCCGAACTCATGCCCACCGCAGAACGCTGGGCCGAGGAAATACTGGAGTCCGCGCCGCTTAGCATCAGGGCCAGCAAGCAGATGGCGATAACCGGTCTGGACCTGCCGTTCGACGTGGCCTTCAATCTAAACTATACCGAGACGCAAAAGTCCCTCGAGTCGGCGGACCGGATCGAGGGGCCCAAGGCGTTTGCCGAAAAGCGGACGCCCAACTGGACGGCGGAGTAGAACAGTCGCGTCTAGCATCTTACTGAGAGAGGATAGGAAATGCCTGAATCCAACGCGGTCGCTCTGCCAAACGACGTGCGGCCCACCCGGTATGACCTGACGCTTACGCCCGACCTGGAGGCGTTCACCTTCGGGGGGCAGGTGTCGATAGACGTCGAGATTCTGGAGCCGACGTCGAGGATCGTGCTCAACTGCGCCGAGATCGCGGTCGGGTCGTGCTCGCTGACACTGGCCGACGGCGGAGAACGCGCCGCCGCGGGCATCGAGTACGACGAGGGCGAGGAGACGGTCGCGTTCGATTTCGGCGGGGAGCTTGCCGCGGGCGAGGCCCGGCTGGACATCGCGTTCACGGGCGAGCTGAACGACCGGCTGCGCGGCTTCTACCGCAGCAGCTACACCGGCGCCGACGGCCGCGAGCGGGTGATGGCGACGACGCAGTTCGAGTCCACGGACGCGCGGCGGGCCTTTCCGTGCTGGGACGAGCCGTCGCTCAAAGCCACGTTCGAGGTCACGCTCAACATTCCCGACGACCTCGTGGCGGTCTCTAACATGCCCATCGTCAGCGAGCAGCCGGACGGCGCGGGGCGCAAGACGGTACGCTTTGCCGAATCGCCTATCATGTCCACCTACCTGCTCGCCTTCGTCGTCGGCGACCTCAAGTCCGTCGAGCGCCGCGCGGACAGCGGCACGCTCATCCGCGTGTGGGCCACCAGCGGCAAGGAGGAGCAGGGCCTGTACGCGCTGGAGACGTCGATCAAGCTGCTGGACTACTTCAACGACTACTTCGGCATTCCCTTCCCGTTGCCCAAGCTGGACCACCTCGCTATACCCGATTTCGCCGCCGGCGCGATGGAGAACTGGGGCGCTATCACCTACCGGGAGGTTGCGCTGCTGGTCGACGAGCAGAACAGCTCGATGGTGACGCGACAGATAGTGGCGGCGATCATCTCGCACGAGATGGCCCACATGTGGTTCGGCGACCTGGTGACGATGGCGTGGTGGAACGACCTGTGGCTCAATGAGAGCTTCGCGTCGTGGATGGGTGACAAGGCGGTGGACGCGCTGTTCCCGGAGTGGGAGATGTGGACGCAGTTCGTCACGTCGGACACGAACACCGCGCTGAGCCTGGACGGCCTGAAGAGCTCCCACCCTATCGAGCAAGAGGTGAACAACCCCGCGGAGATAGGCGAACTGTTCGACGCGATAAGCTACAGCAAGGGCGGCTCGGTGCTGCGGATGCTGGAGCACTTCCTGGGCGCGGACACGTTCCAGCGCGGCCTGCACGACTACCTGACCACGAACGCCTACGCGAACGCGCGCACGGTGGACCTGTGGAACGCGCTCGGGGAAGCGTCGGGCCAGCCGGTGGCGGAGGTCATGGATAGCTGGGTGAAGCAGACGGGCTACCCCGCGCTGGACGTCGCCATCGACCGGCAGGACGACGGCGTGGAGGTGCGGTTGTCGCAGCGCCGGTTCGTGTACGAGGACATCGAGGGCGGAGCGGAGGAGGACCCAACGCTGTGGCGCGTCCCGTTCAGCGTGCGGAGCGCGTCCGTCGCGGAGCCGGTCGGCGATCTGGTGTCTGGCAGGGATGCCACGGTGCGGGTCGCGACCGGGTCGCCGGACGAGTGGGTCAAGGTGAACCCGTCGCAGACGGGCTTCTACCGCGTGAAGTACGAGCGGTCAGAGATCGAGCGCCTGATCGCCCCGATTCGCGACCTGGAGCTGCCGGCGATAGACCGGCTGGGGATTCAGAACGACGCCTACGCCCTCGCCCGCGCGGGGCACGTGCCGGCCACGGACTTCCTGCGCGTCGCCGAGGCCTACGCCAACGAGACCGACGCCTCGGTGTGCGGGGATCTGGCGGCGAACCTGGGCGGCATAGACCGGCTGCTGTGGGACGCGCCGTACTACGACAGGTTCCGCGAGTTCGCGCTGGGCATATTCCGGCCGATTGGCGCGGACGTTGGCTGGGACGAGGCCGAGGGCGAGGGGCCGCGGACGCCGCTGCTGCGCAGCACGGCGCTGGGTCAGCTCGGCGGCTACGGCGACGAGGCGACGCTGGCAGAAGCGACGCGACGGCTGGGGCTGTACGTGGACGACCCGGCCAACGTGAGGCCGGACATCAGGTCGATCGTGTTCTCGCTGGCGGCGAAACAAGGCGACGGCGGGACGTACGAGTCGCTGTGGGACCTGAAGCGCAACGCGCCCTCGCAAGAGGAGGAGGTGCGGCTGCTGGCGGCGCTGACGCAGTTCGAGCAGCCGGGGCTGGTAAACGACGCGCTGGAGCGCTCGCTGGGCGACGAAGTGCGGTCGCAGGACACGATCACGATGGTGGTGCGGGCAGCGGGGACGCGGGTCGGGCGCGACCTGACGTGGGAGTTCGTGAAGGAGAACTGGGGCGAGTTCGACCGGCGCTACGGCGACGGCGGCTTCCAGATAATGCGGCTGGTGTCGATAACGTCGGGGTTCACGACGCGGGAGCGGCTGGAGGACGTGGAACGCTTCTTCCGCGACAACCCGACGCCGGCGGCGGACATGAGCATCCGGCAGTCGCTGGAGCGAGTGCGGCTGAACGTCGCGTGGCTGGAGCGGAACGGGGGCGAGCTGGCGGGGCGGTTCGGGGGGTAGGGCGATTCCCAGATCTGAGTGAACCAGAAGTGGAGAGGTTCACCTGTGCAGTTTGCCGCGCATCTTTCAGCTATCGTATCATTGCAATTCGCCGCTGCCGCAAATTAGCGTCATCGAGGGCGGCAATACAGTAAGGGCATTCGGTAGCAGTAGTAGGACTGGTAACAAGGGCTTGTAGGGGACGATGAGACTCAACCTGCCTAGATACAATTGCATTCATTTCGAGATTCTTGGTGAGTTCACCGTGTCCAAGGACGCCGACGTTGAGATACAGGCGTTTATGGAACAGACGGAGACGCGTGACTTGGACGAAGAGGGGACTCGCGTAGCGATATATGGCTCTAAGTCCAAGATTGGAGGAGTCACGCACGGGGTTCACGGCAGCCTGTACAGGTCCGCTGACGAGGATGACGTTCCTTCATTTGAGTTGAGGATCGTCGATGAAAGGGCATCAGATGAATTGCCGCGGCCTCCAGCAACGCTAAGACCAGTCTCTTATCTGGTGGACGCCTCGGCGCGGTTGTTTGGGCCCGTCAAAGCCTATTGTTTCGCTATTTTCGAATACAATGAATCAATGTACCAATCAAAGGTGCGTTTCCCCCTGCCGTTGATCATTCAGGGTGGTGAATCCGGAGTTACCCATGTTGAAGAAGCCCAGTTTAGCCGTAGAGTGAATGGTGATGTTGAGTATCGAGTTTCGGTGTCCGAGGGCTCATCTTCAATCACACACTTGGTAAACTTCGAGACTACAGTGCAATTGGATCGAAAGTCGATGTCGCAGTTGCTTGATAAGGCCCGGTCATTTTCGGGGCAATTGGTCGTGCCCACTGGAGATAAGAGCGATGTCCACAGCTAAGGTCTCGCCTCGCACACCAAAGACTCATGAGGACGTGTCACGCGGTTGGTGGGTAGAAGACATAGACCAGGAAGCAGAGCAACCGGGCGCAAGTTGGCGGGTGGCGTATGTCGATCCGTTTGCAACGCGGTCGGCCACTCGTGGGTCATATGGCAGGGTAACCCGCCTAAGGCACGCTAGGCATGTGGCCGATCTGTATTGGCATCACCGCGTTCCTGGGAAGAACGAGACCGAGGAACTACGCCAGCGCCTGGACAACGCCAACAACTACTTCCGGCGGATGGCAGCCGACGTCTTTGGCGATGAGGAGTCGATCAAGCTTCTAGTAGATTTGTACCAAAAGACAGCCATAAAACTCTCGGAGTTTGACGCCAGTCGACGGGGAATAGCTTTGTCCAGATTGACTGCCGCCCACTTCTGCGAGGTTGGATACAATCTCATCTATATCACCGAGGCCGGGCAGCGCTTCATCGAGTGGCTCAACCAGAAATGACCAACCATGACGAAACGCTCGGCGATGATGTCTTGGCAAGGAGAAAAGAGCTTGCTGCCGAAATGTCGGAGCGGTCCCTTCGAATCGCGGTACTTGGGCCAAGCCTGGAAGGTGATGAAAATTTCGGTTCCCGGAAACGACGCCAGATTGCGAACTCGCTAACATCGGATGGGCACCACACGTTTTTCCCCGAAGAGTACGTGTCACTGGACGATCCACTCTTGCCCGGGGTTGAGCAAGAACGACAGCTACTTAGCAACAGTGCCGTTGATCTGGTTATCGTTCTGCACACGGAAGACAGCGCCGGGGTGCTGGTAGAAATCGGCAACTTCGCTAGTGTGCCGGAGATCAATATCAAGACTGGCGTTCTCTTTCCCGTCAAGTACTATTGGCCGACACAAAACCTGTCTGGGAACACCCTTCAAGCCTACTTCACGACTATGCAATACACTGAAGAGCATCTGGAAACCTGCGAACTAGTGGCCGTGTGCAGGCGGTGGGCATACCAGAAGTCGAAAGGTATCTGGCCGACCCTTCCACCCGAGGGCTTTTGAAGCTGGGCAGGAAGGCCAGGTTCGGGCCGCTTTCTTACTCATCCGTACGCTACTCCCCCACGTACACCTCTTCCACCAGGCGGCTGTCCTGTAGCGCCAGGTACTGGCCCTTGCTCATGTTGGGGGGGCTGTTGTCGAGCGTCTGCTTGGCGCGCTCGGCGTCGCCGTAGAGCAGGTCTATCACCGACATGGCCATCGCCTTGGCGGGGTTGATCACCGCCTGTTCGTAGTCCTGGATCACGTAGTCGGTGCCGTGGCCGGTGCCGGTGGCGGCGCGGGTGTACGGGTGGACCACCGGCATTATCTGGCTCAGGTCGCCCATGTCGGTTGATCCGCCCCGGTTGAGGTTCGGCGGGTGGACGCCCACCTCGCGCTCGCCGACCAGATCCTCGGCGTTGGCCTTGAACACGTCCATCAGGTCGTCGTTGTTGACCATGGGCAGGTAGCCGGGGATGGACACTATCTCGACGGTGGCGCCCATGGCGAGGGCCCCGGCTCTCATGCAGCGGTCCATCTTCATGTTGGCGTCGGCGATCACCTCAGCGCTCCTGCCGCGCACCCGGCCCTCGTAGCGCACGTCGGCGGGGATGGAGTTGACTGCCACGCCCCCGTGGGTGAGTATGCCGTGCAGCCGGATGGTGTCCTCGTTGCGGAGGGTTTCCCGCTGGCTGTTGAGGGCGTTCAGCGCGACCATCGCCGCCTGCAGGGCGTTGACGCCTAGCTCGGGTGAGCCGCCGGCGTGGGCGGCCTTGCCCACGAACCTGATGTACTTGACCACGTGGCCGTTGCTGGTGCCGCCGATGGCGAACTTGGTGCGTTCGTTGGTCGAGGCGGTGTGCACCATCATGGCCATGTCCACGTCGTCGAAAGCCCCGAGGCGTATGAACTCCTGCTTGCCGGCCATGAGTCCCAGCTTGCCCTCTTTGTGGAGGTTCCAGCGGTACTGGACGTCGATGAACTCCTCGGCGGGCACGGCGATGAGGGCGACGTTGCCGGCGAGCGAGTCGAGCACCTCGGGCGCCATCAGGCCGACGGCGGCGCCCATCATCATGCCTATCTGGCAGTGGTGGCCGCAGGCGTGCGCCGCGCCGGTCTCCGGGTCGGCGTGGGCGTGGTCGAGCACCCGCAGCGAGTCGAGCTCGCCGATGACTGCGACGGTCGGCCCGGGCCGGCCGCCGGCGAGCACGCCCTTGATGCCGGTGAGAGCGATGCCGGTCTGGTGGCCTACGCCGAGCTCGCTCAGCCTCTCGCTCACCAGGGCGGCGGTCTTGAACTCGTGGAACCCCGGCTCGGGGTTGTCCAGGATAGTCTTGGAGATATCGACGAGCCAGTCGCTGCGCTCGTCGATCGCCGCCTGGGCCTTTAGCTTGAGCTCCTCTATGGTCGGCATTTCGCCCTCCGGTGGTTGCGTTGATTCGGGGGCAGCACCCCCATCCTAACCTTCCCCTCGCGAGGGGAAGGGACCGGCATGTTCACCCTATTCCCGCATCGAGTGCGGGGCAAGCTCTAACCTTCCCCCTTCGAGGGAGAAGGGACTGGCGGACGGACGCTACCGGGTGTAGGTGGCCTCTTTGTGCATGCTGCGCATGACAGACAGGTATTCGGATTTGGTCATCGGGGCGCGGTAGCGCTCCTTAATCTCTCCGGCGTGGCGCGCGCCGTCCGCGAGCAGGTCGACTACGGTGGCGGCCATGGCCTTGGCGGCGGTGAGCACGCCGAGCTCGTAGTCCTGCACCACGTAGTCGTCGCCGTGGCCGCTGCCGGTGGCCGCGACCACGTAGGGGTGGATGATCGGCATAATCTGGGAGACGTCGCCCATGTCGGTGGAGCCGGTGCGGTGCTGGAGTCGGACGATGTTTTCCTCGCCCACCAGGCCGGCGGCGTTGGCGCGGTAGAGCTGGAGCATGGACTCGTCGTTCTGTATCGGCATGTAGCCCGGCAGAGTGGTGATGTCTACGCTGCCGCCCACGGCCATCGCGCCCGCGCGCAGTGCGCGATCCACCTTGTCGCTGGCCGCGAGGAAGGCCTCAACGGACCTTCCGCGCACGAACGTCTCCATGCGCACGTCGGCGGGCACGGAGTTCACCGACGCGCCGCCGCGTGTGATGATGGGGTGGATGCGGATGGTGTCGTGGTCGCGGTAGGTCTCGCGCTGGGCGTGGATGGCGTTGAGCGCGATCATGGCGGCGTTGAGGGCGTTGACGCCGGCGTGGGGCGCGCCGCCGGCGTGGGAGGCGCGACCGTTGAACTGGATGCGCTTGGCGACGATGCCGTTGTTGGTGCCGCCTATGGCGAGCTTGCCCTCGTCGCTGTTGCTGGAGGTGTGGGTCATCATCGCGAGGTCCACGTCATCGAGCGCGCCGAGTCGGATGAACTCCGGCTTGCCGCCCAGGAACTCCAACTTGCCCTCCCTGCGGAGGTCGTCCCTGAACTCGATCTCGATGTACTCCTCGGCGGGGACGGCTATGAGCGCGACGCGCCCTGCGAGGTCGTCCATCACGCCGGAGCCGGTGAGCCCGGCGGCGACGGCCAACATCATGCCTATCTGGCAGTGGTGGCCGCAGGCGTGGGCGGCGGTGGTGTCGGGGTCGGCGTGGGGGTGGCCCAGCACCTTGAGGGAGTCGAGCTCGCCCATGACCGCCACGGTGGGACCGGACGAGCCGCCATTCAGCATACCCTTGAGCCCGGTGATGCCGATGCCCTCTTCGTAAGGAATGCCCATGGCCTGGAAGTTCTGGGCCACGGTGCGGGCGGTCTTGACCTCGCGGAAGCCGGGTTCGGGGTTGTTGAGAATGTGCTTGGTGGTCGCTATCAGGTCCTGGCCCCGGCGGTCGATTTCGGACTGGACCCTGGCTTTGAGCTCTTGCGTGGTGGGCATGGCGGCTCCTGGGTGATGTCGCTTGGGCTGTCTGGGAGACGGTGCGATTTTAGCAAAGCGCGCCCGCGCCCGCCAGTAGAGTGAAGACGCGAGTCCCGCGTTAGGCGTTCGGGCGTGCCGCGCCCACGTCCCGGCCTTTCTGGGTTCCCGCCTGAGCGGGGATGGCGAAATCGGCGGATGGCCCTCAGGATCCCACAGAGTGAGGAATTCCTCGGAGTGTGTCTCATGCCGTCTTATTCGCCTCGTCCCATAACTGGGATGCTCGACGTGTGAGCCGCTTGGACGACCCGGCGAATACGGACTTGGACATCGCAGCGAGTGATTGTGGCTGAAACGAGACAGCCGGCAGGAGAACTTTACTGCCGCATCCGTGGCGACTCGTCGACGAGTCGCTAACTCGTCACGGGAAGAATAGCACGGATGTACGATTACATCAAGACCTTGTTGCCGGCAAAAGCTCTGCATTCCTCGACTTCGCTGCGCTGTGCTCGGAATTGCAGGCAAAGGACGCCGCGTTCGGAATCACAGTTGAGGAGTCATCCTCTACGAGTCGGCGGCGGCTGAGGTTGGGTGGCTGAAGTTCAGTCTGGGGCTGGGCGACGCCTGCGACGCCAGCTCGCGCACCAGCGACAGGTAGTCTGCCAACACCCGCGACATCAGGAACCGCTCGCGGACCGACTCCCGCGCGGCCTGTCCCATGCGGCGCGCCTCCTCCGGCTCCCGCAGCAGGTCCACGGCACGCTGCGCGCACTCCGACGGCGAGTCCACGAGGTATCCGGTGCGCCCGTCGGTTATCTGCGTGCGTATGCCGCCGCAGTTGCCGCCAATCACCGGCGAGCCCTTCCACATCGCCTCGGTCACGGTCAGGCCAAAGCCCTCCCTCAACGACTTCTGAATCACGACGTCCGCGCCCTGCTGGATCGCGCCCACCTCGAGCTCGCCGGCCTCGGCGGGGTCGGAGTAGAGATGCACGTCGGGGTCTGCGCCGGCGTGGGCGCGGACGGTCTCCAGCACGTCGAACGCTTCGGGGTCGTCCTTGGCCTCGATCACGCCCAGAAGCGCAAGCTGGACGTCCGGCACGCTCTGTTTGGCCTCCCGATAGGCGTCGATCACTCCCCAGGGGTCCTTCCAGTAGTCGAACCGCGACACCTGCGCCATCAGGGGACGCCCGGTGTCCAGGCCCATGGCTGCCAGCGTGCGCTGCACGTCCGCATCGGGGCGCGGCGTGTTCTTGGGCAGCAGTGGGTCGATGGCGGGCGGAATCACGCGCACGGCGGCGGGATCCAGGTCGGGCACAGCGTAGTGCGGCAGGGAGACGACGACGCGGTGCGCCTGCCGCATGAACGGCACGAGCTGCTCGATGACGGGCCTGTTGGGCAGCGTCGTGTCGATGTGGCACACCCAGATGACTCGGGAGCCGGCGGGCAGCAGCGCGGCGAGAGGCAGCGTCTGCGGGTCGTGCAGCACCCAGACGTCGGGCGAGACGCCGTGGGCGGCGATCTGCCGGGCCACGTTCTCGTTGTGGGCCACGTAGCGCTCGAGCTCGCCCTGGGACAGCTCGCCGTCGGCGCCCTGGAGCAGGTTGTGGAGTCGCTTGGTTATCTCGAAAAAGTCGTCGGTGCCGTGGATGACCATCCAGTCGGTCTCGGGGCCGCAGTCGGACATGAGCGGCGTGAGGCTCTTGAGCACCTCGGCCACGCCGCCGCCTACGGCGGTAGAGTTGACGTGGATCACGCGGGCGTCCCTTAGCGCGTCGCCGGCCTCGGCGGCAAGGGCGAGCTGGTGGGCCGGAGCGTGGGGTGCAAGGCTACTCGCGCTCTTGGGGGTCGTCTGCACGAAGTCGAATGACAATTTGGGTCTCCTTGCGAGATTGTTTGATTTGATCGGCAGGCGCTACGAGCCGCCGGCGTGCGAATGCCGTCTATCAGGCTGAAGCATGTTGGGATGCGTTGCCAAGCCGAATTGAGGCCACGTTGTGGGAATCGGCGGCGTGGCTCTACGGACACGAGATTCCTCGGCTACGCTCGGAATGGTAGGGATGGCGGTCGGCATGGTGGAGGTGGCGCTCAGTCTCCGAGGATGAAACCCATGTGGACGAGGTAGCCGAACACCCGCTCGGCGTTTTCGCGCACGGTGTGGTTGACGGTGTCGAGCTCGATCTCGGGACGCTTCGGCGGCTCGTAGGGGTCGTCTACGCCGGTGAAGCCGGTGATTTCGCCGCGCCTCGCCATCTGGTACATGCCCTTGACGTCGCGCGCCTCGCAGACGCTGAGGGGGGTGTTTACGAATACCTCGACGAAATGGGCGTCGCCGACCAACTGGCGCACCTCGTTGCGTACCGCCTCATATGGGCTGATGAGGGCGCAGACGGCAACGCCGCCGTGGCGCACGATCTCGCAGGCGACGAAGCCGACGCGGCGCACGTTGGTGTCGCGGTCTTCTTTGCTGAAGCCGAGGCCCGCTGAAAGGTGTTGGCGAATGACGTCGCCGTCGAACAGGCTCACGGGGCGGCCGCTCTCGCGGATGAGCGTGGCGAGCCCGTCGGCGGTGGAGGTCTTGCCGGAGCCGCTGAGGCCCGTGAGCCAGACGCAAACGCCCGGAAGACTCACAGTGGGCAACTACGCGCTCTTGGCGGGCAGCACGGCGACCGCCCTTGCGATCACGAGGCGGGTGCCCTCGTCGTTCTGCATGAACACGTCGCACTCCACCTGGCCCTCGCCGTCCACGACGTTGGTGTCGGTGACAATGCCGGAGAGGGTTAGCGTCTTGTTGTGCGGCACAACCTGGCGGAACACCACGT
Organism: uncultured Dehalococcoidia bacterium; assembly: GCA_951812395.1. Taxonomy (GTDB): domain Bacteria; phylum Chloroflexota; class Dehalococcoidia; order Lucifugimonadales; family CATOSD01; genus CATOSD01. The sequence goes on along the minus strand of CATOSD010000002.1, from coordinate 183,209 downwards.
CCAGCAGCCGGAGAGTGACGCTGGGCGACCAGCCGGTGATGAGCTGGGACATGATTGCGATGTTCATTGCGCCGGGGACGATGGGGCCGGGCAGGCCTTCGCTTTTGGCAACCTCGGCGTCGTTGAAGCGGTTAGGGCCGGTGTCCTGCTGGCGGATCTTACCGAACGCGACGACCTCCTCGGTGGTCACCACGCGCTCGACGGGGCCGATGTCGTCGCCTATCTCGACGTCTTCGAAATACAGCGCGGTCATCGCCTGCTCCTGTTCCTGCGCACGAAGGACTCGCGCACAAGGGCGACGGTCTCGTCCTTCTGGTTGGTGAGGCTGGTCTCCCACACGGCGAACACCATCTTGCCGGACCGTCCCGTTTTGGCGTACACCTCCTTGAGCCGCGTGGCGGCCTCGAGGGTGTCGCCGGGGCGGACGGGCTGCAGCGACTCGATGGCCTGTCCTGCGAAGAAGGAGAGGTCGCCGAACTTGATCCCGGGGTCGGGGCGCTTGCCGCCGGATATGAAGATGTTGCAGAACGTGGGCGGCGCGATGATGCCGCCGTAGCGCGACTGGGCAGCCTGCTCCTCGTCCAGGTACACCGGGTTGGTCTCGCCGGTGGACCTGGCGAAGTCGACGATCATCTCCTGGGTCACTTCAAACGTGCCCACGGGGTGCTCCACGCCTAGCAGCGAGCGGTCGTATTCGATGTCAGCGTCAGTGGTCATATCCTCTCCTCCTCTAAAGTCCCTTCCCCCACGATGGGGGAAGGTTAGGATGGGGGTGAAGCGGTCTCTTCCAGGCGGACGGGGCGGAACGCGCCGGCGCGCAGCTCGCGCACCAGGTCCGCGGCGTCCGTGATTGCGTTGTCGAAGCTGGTCATGCAGGCGCCGATGGCGCTTACGGAGTGGGCGTCGCTGCCGCCGATGGTCCTGTATCCCATGCGGGCTATCAACTCCTCGGCCCGCTCCTGCTCGCCTGGGCGGTTGCTGCCGTTGAGGTGCTCGACGACGCTGACGGCGCTGAAGTCGGAGCCGTTGTCGACGAACTCGCAGAAGCCGATGCCGAAGCGTCCCGGATGGGCGGGCACGGCGAAGCCGCCGCACTCCAGCGCGGTGTTGACGAGGGTCGACGCGTCCATGGACACGTCAGCGAAGTTGATGCGCGACGTGAGCTCCTCGGTTACGCCGTAGACGAGAAAGTGGCCGCAGTTGGTGTCCAGCTCGGAGCCTTTGAGGATGAGCAGGTCGTTGTCGTGCGCGAGCTGTGAGTAGTCCTTGTCGAAGTCGAACTTGCGGTGCTCGGTGAGGACGAATCCGTCGATGCGGAAGCCCTTGCGCCGAATCACGCCCACCCATTTGACGAACTGCTCCACGGTTGCGCGCGAGTCGTCGGAGGAAGTGGAATGCGAGTGAAGGTCGAGGAACATCGGGAGAAATGGTATTCGAGCGGGGCGTTGGCGTCAAGATGGGGATTGCGGCCCAGATCCACCGTCTAACGGGCGGTTGCTGGCGGCGGAGGGGTTTAGCTGGGGATGTCAGAGCGGTTTTGGCGACGGTCAGTTGGCGTGGGGAAGGTAGATGCCATGGCCTTGGGGCGTGAGGCGGTTCCTGATAGGGTAATTGGAGGGATTTGGGAGGCTTTTGGACCCGGCGAATCCGACGACTTCGGTTCAGTCGCCTAGAGTGTGGGTGGATTCCTGGGGAGAGTCAGGCCCGGAGCAACGTGGCTGCCAGAGCGTGTATCCTGCGTTGCGCACTCACGAGCAGGCCATGGGTTGGGCGCCCTCTCTCACTCCCACGTGTCTGCGCACCGACGCCCCCAGTCGGGCAACATACGCCAGGTCCAGGTATGCCGGCAGACCCGACAACGCCGTCATCCCCGTGGACTCGTTCTCCCCTGCGTAGTGGAGAGGAAGCGTTGTCTGCTGCAAAATAGTCGCACCTCGTTGGTGATGGCTTGTTGCTGTTAGCTACCAGCATAGCCGGCCTTACAACCGGCTCCAACGAGGCCTTCTTTTGCAACTAGGCGGTGGATTTGGGAAACACTAGAGGATTTGCCATGCTGTCGTGTTCTTGATGTAATGCCCCCCTGAATAGTTATCGATACTTTATATCAATACGAGCGAGACCACGCGGACTCGCCATGCCTCTAAGTCTAGACGCACAAATGATATAAGATATCAAGTAAAAGGAGATACTGTAATGAGCCAGCAATGGCATACTCTGAAACTCTCCATCCCCCTGGCGGTGCTGCTCCTGCTGCTGACTGTGGCCTGCGGCGGCGCGGACACTCCTGCAGCTACCATGCCGACAACGCCGGCGACTCAATCTACGGCATCCCCATTGCTTACCGCCAGTCCCTCGCCAACCGCTGAGTCTTCCTCGGCGCCAATTGCCACGCCTGATCACACACCAGGCGCTGCTGCGATGCTCCGCTCCTCGCAAGGACTGCTCCGTGTCGCGGAGAACCAGTTTCCCACTTCTCTGGATGCCGATGTAGGTTTCGCAGGCTACAGCCTTATGTCCTATGGCATCGCCGAGGCGTTAATGCGCGTTACTCCTCAGATGACGCTGGAACCCTGGGTAGCTGCGGGCTTCGAGCAAGTCGACGCTCTGACCTGGCGGGTTACTATCCGCGATGACGTTACCTTCTGGGATGGGTCCAAAGTCGATGCCAACGCCGTCAAGACTTCCCTGGAGCGGTCCCGGGACAAACAGCCGGGCACCGCCGCTATCTTCCCTCCAGAAACTGTGCTGACCGCTAACGGCCAGACGCTGACCCTGGAGACCCCGGTACCCGTGGCGCTACTGCCCAACAGCCTGGCGTCCTTTAACTTCGCCATCAAAAAGGAGAGCACCGGCGACGAACCGGTCTACACCGGGCCATTTATCGGGTCTGAGTGGATAGAAAGGACTTCCATTACCCTGCAAGCGTACGAAAACTATCGTGGTGGCCCACCCCGCCTTGCCACGATAGACATTCGACGCATCCCAGATGTTACCACCCGGGTCCTAGCGCTTCAGTCTGGCGATGTGGACATCGCCCATGCCCTGCTGCCCTCGGATGTCGCTCCCCTCCGGCAAGCCGGGTTTCAGGTACATACTTTCCCCTTCGGGCGGCAAAACGACATCATCCTTAACGTCGCCCGCACTCCTCTGGATGAGGTTGAGGTACGCCGGGCCATCGCCCTGGCAGTGGACCGGGACGCGTTGCTTCAAGGTGTGATGGATGGTGTGGGCACCCCTGCCTCCGGGCTGGGCCCGGAGAATCTGGGGTTGCCCGGCATCGTGGCTACCCAGAGTTATGACCAGACTCAAGCCCAGACGCTGCTGGACGGTGCTGGCTGGAGTGAAGGCGCCGATGGCATCCGGGTCAAGGACGGACAGCGTCTTGCTTTCAGCCTGGTGCACTACCCCAGCCGGGCGGAGCTGGAACCCCTCGCCATTGCCGTCCAAGACCAGTTACAGGAGGTGGGTATAGAAGTCAGTCTGATCAGTTACCCGGACATCAACACCACCGTGGCCACCAACGACTTTGACGCCACCTTTTACTCCTACGGCGTCGCGCCCTTTGGGGATTTCAGCCGGGCCATTGCCTCGCTCTACACCCCTTCCGGCACCAATCAGGACCGGTACAGTAACCCCCAGGTGAATGAGCTGGCCCGGCAATACAACCAGACCCCGGATCCAGAGGGGAGATTGGACATCTTCCGCCGCCTGCAGGTCCTGGTTGGAGAGGACGTTCCGGTGGTGTACATCATCAACCCGTACCAGATAACTGCCACTAACAACCAGGTCAAGAACTTTACTCCGCATCCCCTGGAAAACTACAAAATCGGTCCGGAGCTTGCCATAGAGTAGCTGGATGCTAGGGGTGTCCGCCGATGCTTCTACTGGTGTTGACCAGGATAGCCCACACTGTGCCGATGTTGGTACTGGTCACCTTGGTCTCCTTCGGACTGATGGTGTTTTCGCCAGTGGACCCGGCCCGCATGGCCCTAACCGCTGGGGCCACCGGCGTAATCCCCGACGAACGGGAGGTGGCCGCCAAGAGGGCCGAGCTTGGCTTGGACCGGCCCCTGTGGGAGCGCTACGGACGGTGGTGGCTGGATCTGTTCCAGCTGGATCTGGGGGCCTCGTTCAGCACTGGCCGCCCGGTAACAGAATCCTTGCTGCAGCGTCTCCTCGCTTCCCTGGCCCTGGCCCTCCTGGCCCTGGTGTTGGCCGTTGTCCCCGGTATTATCCTGGGGTTGGTGGTGGCGGTTCGAGCGGAAACCTGGCTGGACAACACCATCCGCCTGTGGACTACACTGGCGGCTTCTCTACCAAATTTCTGGTTAGCCTTCCTGTGTATCTGGCTGTTTGCGGTAAAGCTAAACTGGGTGCCCGCTCTGGGCAGCTTTACCCCGGTTGGTATTCTCCTCCCAGCCATAGTGCTGGCGTTACGACCGATGGCGCGGATTATCCGGCTGATGCGCGCCACCACTCTGGACGTCCTGAACCTCGACTATGTGACAGTGGCCCGGTCCAAGGGCCTATCTGAGCGGGGTATCCTGTTCGGCCATGTGCTTCCCAACGCCATCGTATCAGTGCTGGCGGTAATTGGTCTGGACTTTACCTCCCTGATGGTCAACGCAGCAGTCATAGAGTGGGTGTTCGCCTGGCCGGGGATTGGTCGATTGGGAGTAGAGGCCGCCTTCAACAGTGACCTGCCCGTGCTAATGGGATTTGTGGTGCTGTCCGGTTGGGTGGTAGTCCTGGTAAACCTCTCGGTGGACATCGCTTACAGCCTGGTTGATCCACGACCGCGCAGAGAAGGGTCTTCAGCATGAGAATGCCTGGTGTTGACAGACACCACCGCCGGGCTGCCAGCCACTCTGGGCGAAGACGCCGCGGGCTGTCCGCTACTGGCCGCATCGCCCTGGCGGCCCTGACGGTTGTGGTAATCGCTGTGGTAGTCGGCCCGGAAGTTTGGGAGGTCCACCCGGAGAAGACCGACCTTACGAATCGCTTTGCCGGGCCCATCTCTAACGCTCCCCTGGGTACCGACGAGTTTGGTCGGGACATCCTGAGCCGGTTGCTTAACGGTGGCAGGTTATCCCTTCTGGGAGCCGGCTTGGTCCTGGTGGGCACCACGACCCTGGGCATCGTTATCGGCGGGTGCGCCGGTACCTTGGGCCGGAGAACTGACTCAATCCTGGGGAGGTTGATTGATGGTGGGCTGGCCCTACCCGACCTGGTGATAGCCTTCGCCATCGTTGGGGTCATGGGACGCTCCTTCTGGAACGTTCTGTTGGCGCTGGTGATCACCACGTGGCCGTGGTATGCCCGAGTGTACCGTGGGCTTTTCCTGAGGGAAAGCCGTCAGATGTACGTCCTGGCGGCCCAGGCGGTCGGGGCTTCTCCCCAGCGTGTATTGTGGGTCCACACCGCCCCAAACATTCTGGGTCCCGCCATAGTGCTGATGACTACCAACCTGGGCGCTGCCATTCTCAGTCTCACGGCGCTGTCGTTCCTGGGACTGGGAGTGCAACCGCCACAAGCGGAATGGGGCGCCATGATTAACGGCTCGCGTTCCCACTTCCAGTCTCATCCCTGGGTAATGGTGGCGCCTGGCCTGGCGATCAGCATTTCCGTGCTGGCGGTCAGTATCTTGGGGGATGCTTTGCGAGACTTCTTCGACCCTCGAAGCGTGGGACACTGGAAAGAGGACAAATGAACTTTTACCGGATCGCCGCCACAATCAGGCCAGCACCCCTTGCTGCTGGCGGACCAGGTCCTTACCACCGAGACCAATGACCTGCCTGGCCTGCTGGACTATCTGGAAAAACAACAGCACGACACGATGCCCTTCGATGGCGTGCTAACGGCCTGTGATTGTTACCTGGAGCAGGCGGCGGCAGTGGCAGCCCGATTGGGACTACCTGGGGCCTCGCCAGAAGGTGTCCGCACGGCCCGCGTCAAGCACTTGTTGCGCCGGGCGCTAGAACAGGGCGGACTGCCCAATCCTCCGTTCAAGGTGGCTGGTTCCTGGGAAGAAGCGATGCGGTCGGCCCACGCTATCGGCTATCTCCTGGTCCTCAAGCCGGTTGACCTGTGCGCTGGTATGTATGTCAAGTTCGTTGATAATGCCCAGATCCACCGCCTAAGTGAGGCGACAGGCGTAATCGGGGATAGCAGAGCGGTTTTGGCGACGGTCAGTTGGCGTGGGGAAGGTAGATGTCATGGCCTTGGGGCGTGAGGCGGTTCCTGATAGGGTAGCTGGAGGGCCTTGGGCGGCTTTTGGACCCGGCGAATCCGACGACTTCGGTTCAGTCGCCTAGAGTGTGGGTGGATTCCTGGGGAGAGTCAGGCCCGGAGCGACATGGCTGCCAGAGCGTGTATCCTGCGTTGCGCACTCACGAGCAGGCCATGGGTTGGGCGCCCTCTCTCACTCCCACGTGTCTGCGCACCGACGCCCCCAGTCGGGCAACATACGCCAGTCCAGGTATGCCGGCAGACCCGACAACGCCGTCATCCCCGTGGACTCGTTCTCCCCTGCGTAGTGGAGAGGAAGCGTTGCCTGCTGCAAAATAGTCGAACCTCGTTGGTGATGGCTTGTTGCTGTTAGCTACCAGCATAGCCGGCCTTACAACCGGCTCCAACGAGGCCTTCTTTTGCAACTAGGCGGTGGATTGGGGGAGCGTGGAGCCTCTTTCAGATTACCAGGCGCCCCCAGAACCATCTCCCTCGCGAAAACCCTGCCCCCATACCCTACTCTGAACCAGCGGCCATCGCCTTGACGTTGTTGAGCCAATGTCCCCCTGCTGACTCCTCAACGCACGCCCCGGCGGCGCCCCCTCGCTCAAACCCGACCCTTTCGCTCCCCGGCGCCCCGAAAAAACCGTCACTTTCCTGCGCCGCCCGTGCTCTGGCCCTGCCACCCAAACATCCTACAGGCGCCCAACCACTGGCCCACGTCTGCGCAGTTTCTCCCCACCGTTCCCGCCCAATCCCGCAGTCTCGCCACCCCCTCTTGCAATGTACGCACATTCGTGCTATCCTCGCCCAGGCGAGGGACAGACCCCGCGGCCCGGAATCCCTACCCCCAATAGGGACAATACCCCATGGCATCCGTAGGGGCCTCGAAGACCGGCCTCCGGCCACCTACCCGTCCCCTGTCCTATTCTGCTGCGCGGCGCGACACATGTGCCCAGATATCCCGCGCCGGGCATTACAGATTCGCGAAGGACCGGCGACACTCTCAGCTAGGAGGCGCACAGGATGTCGCAGAAACTAACAGAATTCGCTTTCCCGCTTTCGCGGGGACAACGGCTGGGGGGCGCCGAGTAACCTGAAACAGGATCGTGAGCGTGTATAATGTTGCCGCCGGCCGGGCAGCGGAGCGGCGAATCACAGTGCGAGGTCGATTATGGCGGTTGCCAGAAAAATTCGCGAGTTCATGGAGCAGGGGTCCTGGATCCGCAAGATGTTCGAGGACGGCATTGTGCTGCGTCAGCAGTACGGCGACGAGAACGTGTTCGACCTGTCGCTGGGCAATCCGATCATGGAGCCGCCGCGCGAGTTTTTCGACCAGCTGCGCCGCATCGCCGACGACCCGACCCCTGGGATGCACCGCTACATGCCGAACTCCGGCTATCCGCACGCGCGCGCGGCGGTGGCCGCCCAACTCCGCGAAGAGACGGGCCTGGACTTCACCGCCGACCACGCGCTGATGACCGTCGGCGCGGGCGGCGCGATGAACGTGGTGCTCAAGGCGCTGCTGGACCCCGGCGACGAGGTGATCATCTTCGCCCCCTATTTCGTGGAGTACCACTACTACGCCGACAACCACGGCGGGTCGTGCCGCGTGGTGCCGCCGGACGAGTCCTACCTGCCGGACCTGGACGCCTTCGAGGCGAGCTTCAACGATAAGACCCGCATTGTGCTCATCAACTCGCCCAACAACCCCACGGGCGTGGTCTACTCCGCCGAGCTGCTGGCCCGCATGTGCGACGTCATCCGCGCCAAGGAGGCCGAGCTGGGCAGGGAGATTTTCCTGGTCAGCGACGAGCCGTACCGCAAGCTGCTGTTCGACGGGCTGAGCTACCCACACGTGTTCGACCACCACGTGCGCGCCATCGTCGCTACCTCGCACTCCAAGGACCTGGCGCTGCCGGGCGAGCGCATCGGCTACGTGGCCGCGCACCCAGAGTACGAGGACTGCGCCGAGCTGATGGACGGCTTCTCGTTCGCCAACCGCGTGCTTGGCTTCGTGAACGCCCCGGCGTTGATGCAGCACATCGTGGCGCACCTCCAGTCGGTGACCGTGGACGTGGGTGAGTACCAGGCCAAGCGCGATTACCTGTACGAGAGCCTGACCGGGATGGGGTACGAGACGGTGAAGCCGCAGGGGGCGTTCTACATGTTCCCGGTGTCGCCAGCGGAGGACGAGATGGACTTCGTGGACGCGCTGAGGGAGCACAACGTGCTGGTGGTGCCGGGGCGCGGATTCGGGCTGCCGGGGTACTTCCGCATCTCCTTCTGCGTGGACGACCGGACGCTACAGGGGGCGATGGATGGGTTCCGGGAGGCGATAGCGCGGTTCAGGTAGGGGGTACGAGAGAGACATGAGCAAAGCCACTCCGCGGTCGGAGAACGTATCGCAAGGCGTCCTGGACGAGATAGTGAGGCGCATAGTGGAGGCGGCCGAGCCGGAGAAGATAATCCTGTTCGGCTCCACCGCCCGCGGCGACGCGAGGCCGGACAGCGACCTGGACTTTCTGGTCGTGAAGACGGGTGCCGACAGATGGAAGCTCGGCCTGAGGATACGCGAGAAGTTGTACGGCATAAGAGTGCCCATCGACCTGATAGTGGCCACGCCCGAAGACCTGGAGCGGTACGGGAACAGCCACGCCCTGGTTTACAAGCATGCCATCAAAGAGGGCTTGGTGCTTTATGATGCGGCGGTGGGAGTGCGATAGCCAGTCACGCCCATCCTTCCGGTCATTCCGAGCGGAGCGCAGCGGAGTCGAGGAATCTAGCGCATCTGCGTCGTGGAAGAGGTTGATGCGGGAATTGGCCAATTGCGAGGGCTCTGAGTCTGTTATCGCACGCGTATCCGCAAAGCGGCCGCCTTAGATTCCTCGGCTACGCTCGGAATGACAGACAAGGGCGCTCGCCATGGATGACTGGGGCGCTCGCCATGACAGTTCCGCGCCTGGTAACGACGGTTGAACGGCTCCTTCACCCCCATCCTAGCCTTCCCCCATCGAGAGGGAAGGAATCGGGCGGCTTGGCGCGAAGAGGTACTCGCCGCGCGGGTCGTGGGCGCGATACCGGCGAAGCGCGAGCTTGCGGTTACGGACGGCGTAGCAGTAAACGCAGCCGTGGGGGCAGGTGTCGTACTCGCCGATGTCCTTCGATCCATAGCAGCCGCATCCGGCGCGCATCCCCTTCAGCTTCGTCGTGAAAGGCTGGCCCGCGACTCGCATCAGACGCTCGGCGTCCACACAGCGGGCCTCCTGCGCGCCGGGCACGAGCAGGGCGGGCTGGGTGCAGACCGTGAGTCGGACGTCGTAGGTGTCCGCGATCTCGGCCAGTTCACTCAGCAGGGCCCGCTTCTCCTCCGACGGCGGGTCGTGCCAGTCGAACCCGTTCTCCCGCGCGGACTCGTCCAGGTTGCGGCGCGTCTTCCTGTACACCTGCATGAACGAGACCACGACCTCACGCGTCGAACCGGACAGGTCGGCTGCGAGCCGGGCGAAGTTGGCGCGGTGGAAAGCGGCGGGGGTGATGGACGACAGCACTATAGGGTCGTACCGCCACACGAACGCCTCGGGGCCGTAGCGGCCAGCGGCACGGTGTAAGGAGTCGACCGATTGGGCTGGATCGACCACGCGGGACTCTAGCGCACGCGAGTAGCCGTTGATTGTGTACTGGACGATGAAGGGGAAGCCACGGGCGTGAACCTCCTCCAGCGTTTCGGTGAACGGCGCGAGGTTCTTGGTCCAGAACACGAAGCCGTCCACGTCCTCCCGGCGCAGCGAGACCAGGTAGCGCTGGTTGGAGTTGTAGGGGTTGACCATGCGGCAGTGGCCGGCGCGGAGCCGGTTGCGGAACCACTCGCCATAGAAGGCGGGGATGTCGGTCTTGTAGCTGGCGGAGATGATCATTGGGCGGGTTGTGCCTGGGACGTCACCCCCATCCTAACCTTCCCCCTGCGAGGGGGTAGGGACTGACGGAGCGGCGGCCGAGTGGCCCCCTCACCCTGACCCTCACCCGCGCGGGGGGAGAGGGGACTAGCGGAGCGCCTAGTCGGGGTCGGCGGTGTTGAAGTCGAAACCGTCGGGGATGGTGAAGTTAGGGTCGCTGTCCAGCAGCCGGCGCCAAGCGCGGCGGCCCACCCGGTCGGCCTCGCGCACCAGGGCGTCCTCGTCCATCGTGAGCACCCTGCCGTCGCGCATGATCCAGCGGCCGTCCACCATCACGGACTCGACGTCTCGCCCCTGCCCCTGGTGCACGAATGTGGACACGACGCGGATGGTGGGCACCAGGTGAGCGCGGCGGGTGTCGACCACTATCAGATCGGCCTTGTTGCCGACTCGCAGCGAGCCGCCGTCCGGGATGCCCATGGCTCGGTAGCCGTTGGAGGTGGCCCACTGGAAGGCCTCTTCGGGGGAGGGCAGGCGGCCGTCGGAGCGGCGGACGCGCTCCATGAACATGCCGGTGCGGACGACCTCGAGCATGTCCTCGGCCATGTTGTCGGTACCCATGGCGATGCCGCAGCCGGCGACCTGGAGATCGGCCACGTGGGGGCTGAGCCCGCGGCGAGCGGCGATGGCGGAGTTGAACGACACCCAGGAGCCGGACTCGCCGAGGATGCGCTCCTCCTGCGGGACCATGCAGCGGCAGTGGGCGGCGACGAGCCTGTCGTTGAGGTAGCCAATCTGCGCCAGGAACTCGGTGGGCAGCGCGCCGCCGCGGTTGGCCTTGACGTTTTCCACCTCGCCCCAGAGCTGGTTCAGGTGGATGGTCGCCACCGTGTCCAGGCTGTCCTGCAGCTCGCGCAACCGCACCAGCAGCTCGGGCGAGCACATGTCGGGCGCCCAGGCGGCGACGCCGACGGTCACGCGGCCGTCCTCGGCGCCGTGCCACTTGGAGTGCATGTCAGCGATGCTCTGCAGGCCGTGCTCGGCCAGCTCCTGGTTCACCACGAACGGGCCGGGCTCGCCGATGTCGCCGTGGGCGCGGTCGGACGCCTGCTCGCCCAGCACGAAGCGCAGCCCGCTGTCCACGATCTCGCGGGCGTACACGTCGATGTTGGCGCCCACTTCCATGACGGCGGTGGTGCCGCAGCGTATGGCCTCCAGGGCACCGAGCTGGGCGAGGACGGTGAGATCTTCGTCGCTCAGCGGCAGGCTGCGCGGGAAGCGCACGGGCATGGGGTGGGATTCCTGCTCGGGGTAGGAGCTGTTCTCGGTGATGCCACGGTTCTTGGTAAGGGTGAAGTGAGTGTGACAGTTGGCGAATCCGGGCATTACAGCCTTGCCGCGCCCGGACACGCGCTCGGCGACCGGGAAGCGGGCGGTCACCTCGTCGGTGGGGCCGATGGCGGCGATGGTGTTGCCGTCGATGGCGATGGACGCGCCGTGGTGGACGGGGGCGTTCTCTTCGCCGGTTACGACTGTGGTGTCGTGGATCACTGTGGTCATGTTGGGCTTCACCCCCATCCCCGTTCGAGTTCGGCTCAAGAGTCCAGGATGCGCTCCAGCTTGTCTACGAACTGTTCTACGTCGTCGAGATAATCTGCGACCAGGTCGGAGTTGAAGGTGTTCTCGTAGAAGTTTCCGTGAAGGTAGTGGGCGCTGCCAAATAGTCGGTGAACGCTCGAGTCTCCGACCTCTTCGGTCAGCTCCGTGACGCTTGTCAAAAGGTGCCTGTGGGCGGTGTGGGGCCAACCTCGGTCCTGGGCGGCGGCCTTGACCATCTGCGCGGCCGCGCCCCAGCCCTTCTCCGACGCCTGGCGAAGGTCGCCTGCGTGTAGCTCGGCGCGCGCCTGGACCAGGAACCGGCGGCCGTCCTCGCGGTAGGCGGCGACAGGTGTAGTCAAGGGAGATCCTCCGTGGGCGTCATTGAACTATAGCGGCTGAATGCCGCCGGGGTTCGCCCTCGCCGAGGCCCTACTCCGCGGGGGCGGGGGAGGACTGGACTTCCTCTTCTAGCGCCGCTTTGGCCTCGTCGGCGATGTGCTCGAACTCGCGCAGCACGGCCTTGCTGGAGAGCACGGTGGGCCGGGAGGTGTCGCGGTACTCGCCGCGCAGCTCGACGCGGCCCAAGAAGCGCAGGTCCAGCTCCTCGGCCAGCTCCTCGCCGGCGCCGGAGCCGAATATCTCGCCGGAGAAGTTCTCGACCACGCCGAGCACGTTCACCTTGAGCGTGCGGATCATGTTGATCGAGCGCATGGCGTCTATCTTGGCCAGCTCCTGGGGTGTGGTGACCACGATGAAGCCATCCATGTCCAGGGTTTGCATGACCGTGAGCGGCGCGTCAGAGGTGCCGGGGGGCAGGTCGATGATGAGGTAGTCGAGCTCACCCCAGTCGGTGCTCTGGAGGAGTTGGTTGATGGCGTTGTGGACCATGGGGCCGCGCCAGATGATGGCCTCCTCCTCTTTCTGCTGGAAGAAGCCCATGGACATGACCTTGACGTCGAAGCGCTCGGCGGGGATCATGCGCTTGTCTTCGCCGACCTCGGGGGGGTCGTAGACCTTCATTGCGCGGACGACGTTGGGGCAGTCGATGTCCACGTCCAGAATGCCGACGGCGGCGCCCTGCTGGGCGAGGGTTACGGCGAGGTTGACGGCGACGGTAGTCTTGCCGACACCGCCCTTGCCGCTGTAGACGCCGACCTTGTACTTGATCTGCCCCAGGGCGTTGGCGATTGCGCGCCGCTGCTCGAACTGGCGCTTCATCGCCTCGATGCGGGCGCGCGCCTGGGCGGCCTGTGGCTGGTTCATCGGCTGGGTACTCCTAACTGGGTGCGGTTGTTCGCCGCTGGCCTCCTCTCACCAAGTGGGAGGGGATCTAGTGCAAGTCGGGCGGGATTGAAGCCCGCGCTACGGCGATGATGGGGCTGTACAAGGCGTAGCGCGAAAGACTGCCGCGGCGGCCGGACTCTTGCGAGAAACGCGGTTCCGCGTGGGGTGGGGGCTAGTCGAGCCCCAGCATCTTCTTGCCGTCTTCGGTGATCATGTCGGGCGTCCAGGGCGGGTCGTAGACCAACTCCACGTTGACGTCCTCAACGCCGTCGAGCTCGGCAATGCGCCACTCGGCCTGCTGGCCGATGTAGGGGCCCATGCCGCAGCCGGCGAACGTGAGCGTCATCTTCACCTCGACGTCGCCTTCCTCTACCTGCACGTCGTACACGAGGCCGAGGTCGACCACGTTCACGGGGATTTCGGGGTCGTAAACGTCCTTGAGGGCGTCGTAAACCTGGTCGCGGGTGATGTAAGTTTGCTGTGTCACTGCGGTACTCCTGTGCCCTGATATGAGCGTGCGCCGCCCTTGTGGTAGTGTTCCCAATTCTAGCGTCGGCAGGTGCGGGTGTCAATTTGGGCGGTGGGCGCGAGTCCGCGACATTCGGCAGATCAGCGCCGCCTGGGCCGCCGCTTCCTCTCCCACGAATTCCGGGCGTCCCTGCAAGATTCCCACGCCGAACCTGGCTAGTGCCGATCGCCCGTTACGGGGTCGATTACAAGCACCCGGTCGTCGACGCTGAGACCGAGCGTGTCCCGCACGTCGACCATGGCGCTCAACGCCTGCTCCCGCGTGCCCCATCCGACGGAGCGCATGATGCCGAGGAGTTCCCGACCAAGCTCGCACACGGCGGAGCTGCGCGCCTCGTAGAGCCTGGCAAGCGGCCTCCAGTCCTGGGGCGGCAGGTCGAGCTCCAGCTCGCAGTACCTGATGGCCCAGGTGTAGAACCAGGGCGTGCCGCTCGCGGGCGGTGGGCTGTGGCGCACGCCGTTGAGGGCGCCTTTCAACATGCGAGCCTGGATGCTGCGCTTGGTGAAGCCCAGGGGCATGATGAGAGCGTCCAGAGCGGGGTGAATCACCATCTCCTCGATGTCGCCGCCGATGCGGGCCTCGGCGGTACGTGGACCGTAGCCGCGACCTCGCGCGGTGTGTGGGAAGCCGCGCCGGCGCAGCAGCGCGTGGGCGAGTTCGTGGGCTGCGTGGTACGCCAGATCGTCGTCGGGCAGCCTGGTCCACTCGGGCGGTGCCGGGGCGGTCAGGTCCGCGCCAAGCGCGCCGAACACGCCGCTGTGTCCCTCCTCGACCAGCTCCCAGGCGATGCCGATCTCGTCGCCGTAAAGCTCCCAGAACCGGCTGAACGGCTCCACCAACTCGCGCCCAAGCGTCTTCATCGCAATCTTTCGTCTTTCCGCGCTTACTGCCGTCGACCGGAGCCGATCCCCAACTGTCCAAGTATCGCGACGATGGGGTACGGCTCGTGCGCGCCCGCGTCCGGCCTTCGGGCGAACATTATCAACGCCGCGCCCGCGAACGAGCAAAACGCGAACGTGATGAAAGGGATGAAGTAAGAGCCGGTCATATCGAAGACGTAACCTGCGTATAGCGGCGTTATCACCATGACAATGCTGGTGGGAAGCTGCGACAGGCCCATGATGGTGGCGAACGCCTTGCGCCCGAAGTAGTCGCCGCGAATGGACGTGAGCAGCGGGCCGCGCCCTCCGAAGGCTATTCCCCACAGCAGCGCGAACAGGTAGGCCATGTAAAAGTTCTCGGCGAAGGCTATGACCACCAGCGACGCTGTCTGCGTGAGTAGGAAGAAGCAGATGAGCGGCGGCTTGGGCAGCCGGTCGGCGATGTAGCCGGACAGGAATTGCAGGGGCAAGGCGATGAGCGTGTAGGCGAACAGCACGAAGCCTGCGCCGGTGAGCGACATGCCCATGTCCACGAGCTTGGGCGACAGGTGCACCGAGAGCGCCACTATCGACAGCGTGGACGACATGTGGACGATGGTTACCACCCAGAAGGCCGGGGTCTTGAGCGCCTGCCAGGCGGTGTACTCCGGCTCGTCTTCTGACGCCTCGGACGCGGGGGCTGTCGTATCGTCCTGGGTCTGCGCCGTCGAGCGTGGCGGCGGGTCGCCGTCCGGACGCATCCCGTAGTCCTCCGGCCTGTTTCGCATCACCAACGCCACAGGCGTGACAATGACGAGTACCAGCACGCCGATAAACATTATCGACGGGCGAAAGCCCACGTGGTCGATGAAGTAAGCGAGCACGGGCACGAGGAAGCCGCCGAAGTGTATGCCCGACATGGCGGTCGCCATGGCGAAGGAACGCTGGCGGGAGAACCAGTTGTTGACCATGGACATCATGGTGAGCCAACCGCCCAGCCCGGAGCCGATGGTGATGACTCCCAGCGCGATGTAATACTGTATCACTGCGGAAAAGGGGAGCACGTTCAGCAGCACCACACCCACGCGAAGCTGGGACAGCATGAGGAATCCCGCGCCCATCATGGAGAAGCCAACGATGAACATGGTGCGGTTGCCGAACCGGTCGATGAGGAAGCCCTCAATCGGCCCGATGGCCGCGCCCTGTATGCGCGAGAAGGCGAAGCCGCCGGAGAGCAGGGTTCGGCTCCAGCCGAACTCGCGGTTGAGCGCGACGAAGTAGGTGCCCGTGCTCTGAAACACGGTCAAGGACATGAGGGTGAGCATCATGCTGGCCACGCCAACGAGATACCAGCCGTAGAAGACGCCGCGCAGAGCGCCAAGAACGCCGCGCGGACCTTTAGCGCGTGCCCGCAGAGGGGGAAGCCGCAATCGCATGGCGGGCAGTGTACCAAATTTGCGCCGCAGCCCCATAGCCCCCCAAGTGACGTCACCGGGAGGATACTCAACTGTTGTCTGGGAAACCAACCCCGGCTAAGATTTGAGCGTCACAACCACCAGCGCGTGGAACGATAAGTGCACGAAACCAAGCGCTGAAGCAGAACTGCTCGAAACGACGTGGTTTCGACGGGATAGGAGTGCCTTGGCCCGCATCTGCGTATTCGCCGATGAGTTCGGCAATTTCGACTTCAGCCTGAAGGTCGGGGCGAGCCGCTGTTTCGGCCTAACCACCGTCACTTTCTTCGACGACCAGCAAGCTCGTGAAGATCTACGGAAATTGCGTTTTGACCTTGCTTGGGAAGGGGTTGCGCATCCGGGGCCGTTTCGAGCCTCTACGGATCAACAGGCTATCCGAGACCGGGCTTTTGCTACGCTCAAGCCGCACAATTTCCGAATAGACGCCACGATCCTGGAAAAACGAAAGGCGCAACCGCAACTCCGAACAAGCCACGAACGCTTCTATCAGTACGCGTGGTATCTCCACATGAA
This sequence comes from uncultured Dehalococcoidia bacterium, assembly GCA_951812395.1. GTDB lineage: Bacteria > Chloroflexota > Dehalococcoidia > Lucifugimonadales > CATOSD01 > CATOSD01. The sequence continues at coordinate 166,825 of CATOSD010000002.1, read as the reverse complement.
GTATGTCAAACAACGAATCACCAAATTCAACGACGAATTGCTCGTGATAGCGGCGTCCATAGGAACAAAAAAGGGGTTAGAGAGCTTTCAGCGAGGCGTGCGCGATGTGATGTCGCAGGTCTCTCCGACGTTCAAGACTACCACTGCACAATGGCCAGCCAACGGAGACACTGGGCTACAGATAGCGGACTATTGCAGTTGGGCGATCCAGCGCAAATGGGAGAGGGGCGATCTAAGGTCCCACGTCCTAATCCAGGACAAGATCTCTTCTGAGTTTGACGTTTTCAGTCGGGGAAACACGTACTACTACTGAAGCCAAAAGAATCGGGCCACCTATCCCGTCTAAGCGGGAAGAGCGCGAAGTGGCTCTTCTCAGTGGCCCATTAATAGCAAAGGTAATTGTAACATCGCGGCTATCTATGTCAACCCCCCCGTGCGGTAGACGCCGTTGAATGCGGGACGCACCCCCTCATACGTACCGCGCGTTCGTCACCGACGGCTCCCGCGCCAGCTCCCGGCGGATTCGAGCCATCCAGTCCGGGTCGATGCCCAACGCCTTTGTCACCACGTCGTCGATCTGCTGCCGCAAAGGGTCCTCGTTCATCCGCGGGAGTGGCATCAGCGGCTGAGTGCTGAGCTAATCGAACCAACTGGTCAGCAATCCACGTTCCCCATGACACTTATGAATCTTGTTTGAGACTGACTCCATAAGCTCTGCAACCAAATTCGCGGGGCTATAAGTAGAACGCCGTACCTATGGATGGTATACTCTCACCGAAGTACAAGCTACAAAGAGGTCTCCCAATGGATTTCATAGATGACGTACGGATACGCTCTGGACGCTTTCGCGAGCGCATTGGATACCTGGAAACCGAGGAGGCCACCAAGACCGCACTTGTGCTGCCGTTCCTGGAGATGATGGGCTACTCGATATTCGACCCAACCGAGGTGATACCAGAGTTCACCGCCGACGTCGGAACGAAGAAGGGCGAAAAGGTCGACTACGCGCTGATGCGGGCAGGCGACCCCATCGTGGTAATCGAGGTCAAGAAGTATGGCAGCAACCTGTCCCAGGTGGATATGTCCCAGTTGCTCCGATACTTCACCGTAACCGACGCGCACTTCGGTATCCTGACCGACGGCATAGTCTATCGATTCTTCTCTGACCTGGACCAACCTAACGTAATGGATCCGACGCCATTCTTCCATTTCAACATGCTCGATTTCACGGATAGTGAGGTCGAGGAGCTGAAGCGGTTCACCAAGTCCGCCTTTGACCTGGAAGAGACGCTGGAAGCGGCGGCCACGCTCAAGTACACCAGAGGCATAAAGCAGGTGCTCGCCCGCCAACTGAACAATCCCGATGATGAGTTCACCAGGTTGCTCGCCCGCCAGGTCTATTCAAAGCTGCTGACCAAGCAGGCGATGGAGCGGTTTACCGAGGTGGTCAAGCAAGCCTTTCGCGAGTTCATCAACGACCGCATCAACGTTACACTGAAGACCGCACTCGCCCGCGAAGCCACCGTAGAAGAGCCAGAATCTGAACCCGAACCTGACGTGGTGCAAGAGCCAGCCTCTGGCGACGGAGGCGTAGTAACAACAGCGGATGAACTAGAAGGGTTTGAGATAGTCAAGGACATTCTGAAAGATACTATCGACCTGGAGCGGGTGTTCATGAGGGACACCCTGAGCTACTGCGGCATCCTCCTGGACGACAACAACCGCAAGCCATTGTGCCGGCTGCGTTTCAATGCGAAGTCGGTGAAGCGCCTTGGCGTATTCGATGAAGAAGGACGTGAACGGACGCACCTAATCAGGTCCCTTGAAGAAATACTCGACTACGCCGATCAGATCCGCGCAACGGCTAACCGACATTGCCTCTGATTGCGGCAGCCTAGAGGCGCGAGGTGTTCCCTAAGACGACACGTGGGCGCGACTCCAGGTCTTGTGCCTGCAGCCGCACCCAACTCTGAATCTACGGCCATCGCCCTCACGTTCGCCATATTGCTCAACCAACGTCCCCCATACACCCCTACGCGAACCGCAGCTTCACCTCCTCGCCCAACTCCGATCCACTCGCGCCCTCGCACCCCGAAAAAGCGTCACCTTCCCGCGCCACCCGTCCCCGCCCCTGCCCCATCCAACCCCGCGCACGTCCCACCAGTCCCCATCCCTGCTCAATTTCTCCCCACCAATCCACCCTGACCCCGCATTTTGGTCGACCGTCTTGAATCAGCCGCACATCCGTGCTACTCTCGCTCATGCGAGGGACCGACCCCGCGGCCCGGCAACGCTGCGACCAACCGGGATCACGCGCCAGGCATCCGTTGGGACGTCGAAAGCCGGCCACCGGCCGCTGACCCCGCCCCCCTGTCCTACGGAACCTGCCCTGAGCCTGCCGAACGGGCCACGCGGTGTCACTTCTGTGTCACAGAAAAACGCACCGGGCATTACAGAATCGAGCGGGACCGCCAGCGCTCTCAGCTACGAACCGCACAGAATGTCGCAGAAATGAACAGATTTCGCGTTCGTTAGACTCACAAACGAGCTACAACACCCCATTTGAGGTGCTGGGAGCACTCGGTAAACCGAAACAGGACGTCGCCCGAATCTCCCATTTGAGGCGCGCGCATAGTATGGTATCATTCGGCCACTGGCCGAGACGGCGCCGGCCGTATTGACGCGAATGTGCGCGAACGGCGGAGCGTCCCGAAACCACTGCCACGGAGAGCCGCAATGACAACTGTCCAGTCCAGACAAGACACCAAGCTGATGGCGCACCTGCTGAGGCGGGCCGGCTTCGGCGCAACCCCGGACGAGTTGGACCGCGCCATGAGCTTAGGCTACGAGGCCACGCTCGACGAGCTGCTCGAACCCACCAGCACCGACGAGCTGCCCAACGACCTCATCCGCAGGTACCACGTCGACCAGTCCGACCTGCGCTCCGGCCCCGCCGCAGCCGCGCTGTGGGTCTACCGCATGGTCAAGACCGAATCGCCGCTGCGCGAGAAAATGTGCCTGCTGTGGCATCGCATCTTCGCCACCGGCGCGACCAAGCTCATCCAGGCGCGTGTCGTCACGTCGCAGATCGACATGTTCAGGCAGCACGGCATGGGCAGGTTCGACAACCTGCTCATCGAGCTCTCTCGCGACCCCGCCATGATCATGTGGCTCGACAACCAGGACAACCACGCCGCGTCGATCAACGAGAACTACGGCCGGGAGATCCTGGAACTGTTTTCGATGGGTGTCGGCAACTACACCGAGGACGACATCAAGGAGTGCGCCCGCGCTTTCACCGGCTGGAGCGTGGTCAACCCCGACTACATGTCCATCAAGATGCGCAACAACACCGCCCGGCCATACGGCTACATCTCCTGGCAGTTCGAGTACAACGACGACGACCACGACCACGGCGAGAAGACCCTGCTGGGGGAGACGGGCGAATTCAACGGAGAGGACGCTGTCGCGATCATTTGCAAGCAGGAGGCCACCGCACGCTTCATAGCCCGCCACTTGTACCACTTCTTCGTGGCCGACGAGCTGCCGGTGCCGCAGTGGCCGCACACGCCGCCGCGAGACCCCGAGGCCATCGACACCCTGGTTCAGGCCTACTTCGACTCCGGCTACAGCCTAAAAGCCATGTTGCGAGCCCTGTTCACTTCCGACTTCTTCAAGGCCGAAGCCTCCCAGTTCGCGAGGATAAAGAGCCCCGCCGAGATGGTGATCGGCACGCTGCGTCTGGCAGGAGGCGTCGAACTGCCGTCCCAGGACACCTACGCGGCCGCCGCCGCCTGCTCCAACATGGGCCAGGGCCTGCTCGCGCCACCCAGCGTGGAGGGCTGGCAAGGCGGCAGCGAGTGGATAAACACCGGCGCCTACGTGCAAAGGGTCAACTTCGCCAGCAAGATGCTGAACGACCCGGGACGGCCCGGCGTGAAGGCCGTCATCGACCGCGTGGCCCAATCAGCAGGAGAAGAGCCCACGCCGGAGGGCCTGGTTGACGCCTGCCTGGACGTGCTCGGCCCGCTGGAGGTGCTCGACAGCACGCACGCCGGGCTGGTCGACTTCGCCGCTTCCCAGGGCCACGCCAGTTTCGACGGCGACCCCGAGGCCGCGTCCAGGACCGTTGCGGCTCTCATCTCCATCATAGTCGCCACCCAGGAGTACCAGATGGCCTAGGGTGAGGGAATCCCCTCTCCCCCGCGCGGGAGGGTTAGGGTGAGGGGGCAAGAAACAAGGAATCTCCCTCCTCCAGAGAATGTCATGGTTAACACCAATACGGAAATAGACCCCACAGGAACCCGATACTGCATGTGCGGATGCGCGCGCTGGAACAAACCCGGCCGCCACTTCGCGCAGGGCCACGACGCCATCCTCAAAAGGACCCTGCGTCTGGTAGAGGAAGGTGAACTCGACGGGTCCGCAATCGCGCCCGAAACGGTGGAGGACGTGCGACAAAACCCGGAACTCGGCGTCGGCCCATACACCGGCGACGACATTCTGCGTCTTGAGGCCATACGCTTCAGCCACCCCGAGGCCAGCCGCAGATTCATGCGCCACGCCAAGCTCGAGTTTGAGCGACGCGACCTGACGCAAGCGTCCGAGAAGGCATGGGGCGCGGCCGCTCACGCGGTGAAGGCGGCGGCTGCCGTGCGCGGGTTGCGCCACTACAATCACCGGGAGTTGATCAACGCCATCGGCCAAATTGTCAGGGAGACCGGGCAAACCGAACTGCGACGGAACTTCCAGGTGGCAGAGGCTCTTCACGCCAACTGTTACGAAGGCTGGATGAGCACCGAGGATGTTCGGGATAGCATGTCGGACGTCGAGCATTTCCTGGCGCAGATGGAGCCGCTCCACTCCGAACTAGCCGCCCAGACAAACGGAGACTAGCATGACCACGGCAACAGACTTCAGACTGAAGTACACCGACAACGTAGGCTTCTGCGCCGACCAGGGCGGACGCGGCTTCATGATGCCCACCGCCATGGCCATTCGCCGCGACGGGCGCATCTTCGTCGCCAGCCGCAGCAACACCACCGCGCTCGAGATTGTGGGCATACAGATGGTGAGCCGCGAGCACGACTACTACGGCCAGATCGGCAACTACGGCAGAGACCCCGGCAACATGATCTGGCCCTCCGCGCTCGCGCTGGATAGCGATGACAACCTGTACCTGGCCGACGACAGCCTCCATCGAATAACGATTTTCGACCGCGACGGCGGCCTGGTCGGCTTCTGGGGAGAGCACGGCAGCGGCGACGGCGAGCTGAACGGCCCTTCGGGCCTGCTTTTCGACGCCGGCGACAACCTGCTCGTTGTGGACCACCGCAACCACCGCGTTCAGAAGTTCACCAAGGACGGCAAGTTCATCTCCAAGTGGGGGGAGCACGGATCGGGCCCCGGCCAGTTCAACCTGCCCTGGGGCATCTGCCAGGACTCCGAAGGCAACGTGTACGTATCCGACTGGCGGAATGACCGCGTGCAGAAACTGACCGCGGACGGCGCGTTCCTCGCCAGTTTCGGCGAGCCGGGCACTGGCGACGGCCAGCTCAACCGGCCCTCCGGTGTCGCCGTCGACTCCGATGGCAACGTCTACGTGGCCGACTGGGGCAACCAGCGCGTGCAGGTGTTCGACCCCGACGGCAGCTTCCTGTGCAAGCTGCGCGGCGAAGCAGAGCCCAACCCGTGGGCCCTGGAGTACCTGGAGGCGCAGGCCGACGAACACAGGGCGCGCGAGAAGTTCGTGCCGGTGTTCGAGGTCGATTCCGATGACGTTCACGAAGTCTCCGCGCGAATCGAACCCTACTTCTGGGACCCGGTGGACGTTGTGGTGGACGCCGAAGACAGGGCCTACGTGCTCGAGACGCTCAGGCACCGCTTCCAGGTGTACGAACGGGCTTAACGCGCGCGGACGAGAGCAAAGACAAGCAGATAGAGCGGCGTCCGGGGCCGACTACTGGCCACCGGATCAAACCAATAGCATCGATGAGGAGAAAGTCCAGATGGCTGAAGGCAGAAAGCGCAAGCTCGTGGTGGTGCAACTCTCCGGTGGCAACGACTACCTGAACTGCGTGGTCCCCTACAACGACTCCCGGTACATCGACAGCCGCCGAAACGTCCGCATCACCGAGGACAGGGTGATCCCGCTGGACAATGGCTACGGGTTGAATCCGGCCATGCAGCCGATTAAGGACCTGTACGAACAGGGCAAAGTGGGCATCATCCACGGCGTCGGCTATCCCGAGCCGAACCGGTCGCACTTCCGGTCCATGGACATCTGGCACACCGCGGAACCGACCAGGGTGGGCGACGAGGGCTGGCTGGGCAATGCGATTCGCCAGATGCACCCGGACGGCGAAAACGTGGTCGCCGCGGTGAACTTTGGCGCGGGCCTGCCCAGGGCGCTGGTGGCCAAGGGCGCGCCGGTGGCGTCGGTGACAGACCTCGCCACCTACGGCCTGATGAACCACTTCGGCGAAGATGAGCAGCGCAACGCCGCGCTGGACACCTTCCGCAACATGTACTCGCAGGCCATCGGCAGCGGCCCGGTGATGGACTTCCTCAGCCAGACGGGGCTGGACGCACTGCGCGGCGCGGACATACTCAGCACCGTGACGGAGTCCTACTCGTCCAACGTAGAATACGCGACCAACTCGTTCGCCAAGAACATGAAGGGCGCGGCCCAGGTGCTGCAGGCCGACGTGGGTACGCGCATCTGCTACACCCAGCACGGCAGCTTCGACGCCCACACCAACGGCATCAATTTGCAGGAGGGCCTGCTGCGCGACGTGTCCGGCGGCATCTACGACTTCTACACCGACATGAGTGAGCACGACAAGAGCGACGACGTTCTCATGCTCGTGTTCTCGGAGTTCGGGCGCCGCGTCAAGGACAACGGCAACGGCACCGACCACGGCTCAGGCGGCGTGGCGTTCGTCATAGGCGACGGCGTGGCCGGCGGCCACTACAGCGAGTACCCCTCGCTGGACGCCGACAAGCTGGTGGAGGGCGACCTGGCCTTCAACCTCGACTTCCGCAGCATCTACACCGAGATACTGGAAGACTGGCTCGAGGTCGACGCCCGGCCCGTCGTCAAGGGCGACTACGAGCGCGTGGGCTTCCTCCGGGAGTAGAGACGGGGCAGCGTTACTCGAACATCTCCCCCACCGCCATACGCCACCCGGGCACGACGTCGTCGATTTCCAGCGTGTCGGACTCGGTCAACTCGACCGTGTCCGACGGTGCCCGGTGTACCCTCACCGTGCGGCGACGCGGATTGACGACGATCACCGCCTGCGTTCCCGCCGCCAAGTAGTCGGCCACCTTCTCGTCGACCTCGGTGTATCGGTCGCTAGGCGAAATCACCTCTATGGCAACGTCCGGCGGGCCGGGGAAGAAGCTGTCCAGATTCCCCACCGCGTCGACACGCGCCTGCCTTACGAAAGCGGCGTCAGGGGCGCGTACGTGGTCGGGGTCTGTTGCCAGCACAAATCCCGTTTCGGCAGCACAGACCACTCCAAGCCCGCTGTCCGCAACAAAATGGTCAAGCCTTCGACCTACCTTCATTGCGATTTGCCCATGTCGAAATCCGGCAGGCGGAATCTCTTTGAGCTCTCCCCTCACCAACTCGTACCTCATGCCGTCGTCCGGCATCTCTAGCAGTTCGTCCGCCGTCATGAGCTGTTCGGTTGTTGCCACGGCGCACCTCCTCCGGTCGCCTATGCGGTGCCGCTCGCCCCGGCGGTCAATCCACCTGTACGGTCGCGCCGCCGTTCTCTATCTTGATGCTGGTGCCGTACTTGGACGACATGTCCCGCATGCCTTCCAGCACCAGTTCCGCGATCTCGCCCTCGGCCAGCAGCGGGCGGCCTCGCGACCCGCGCGAGCGCAGGAATCCCAAGTCCAGCGGGATCAGCTCAATGCCTGCCAGCCTGTTTTCCTGGAACTTCACTCGCGCCATCGTGCTGCGCCACTGCAGTGGGTCTGCCGGCATTCCCTTCGTGTCCAGCGCCGAGCGGGCGTCGTAGAAGTCGGCGGGCACGGCGTCCCAGTTCAGTCCCTGGCGCAAGAGGTTGTCCTGCGGCACCAGCTCCACCGTGTCGTTCTGCATCACGAAGTCGCCCAAGCTGTGGAAAATCGGCTTGCCCTTGTAGACTTCCATGCCCCGGTCGCGGTGCGGCCCATGCCCCACGTACACGTCGGCGCCGTGGTCGATGGCGGCCCTGGCGAGCGCCACCGCGTGGTCGCCCGGGTCCGCGCCCGTCTCGCCGCCCTCGTGGTTGTGCATCGTCACGATCACCCAGTCGGCCATGCGGCGCGCGTCCGTGACTCTCTGCAGAATCTGGTCCATGTCGTATGGATCGGGCACGCGGCGCTTGCTGAACGACTCCCCCAGCACGTACTTCTGCGTGGGATTGGGGCTGTACATAGGCTGGCCCATCAGGTGGAACACCGAATCCGAGTCGCCCTCGAACCCGCGTGCCCGCTTGTGGTCCTCGAATCCAAGCTCCTCGCTCATGCGGCGAAGCGCATCGAACGAGGGCCGGTCGACCGTGTACTCCGAGGTGCTGCGCAGCCAGCTTACGCCCGGCCTACCGAGCATGTCGCGGCGCTGCTCGCCCGCGCGGCTCTCGGCGGGCCCTGAGTCAGTGACCGAAATCAGCGCGACTCGGCCGGCGTCGGTGTCCAGATAGGCCGGCGCCCTAGCCTCCGCGAGGTTGCGTCCGCTGCCTGCGTGGGCCAGCCCGGCCTCGTCCAGTTGCTGGATGTTCTCCAGCACGCCGCCCTCGCCGAAGTCGTAGGCGTGGTTGTTGGAGCACGAGACCAGGTTGATGCCAAGCCACTGCAGCTCCCGGATGTTGGCGGGGTCCGATCTCATGTAAGTGCCAAGCTGGTGGGGGTTCGGCGAGTGGGCGTAATCGTGGAACAGCATCTCAGCGTTCGTGAAGGAGACGTCGCCTTCCTGGATGATTTCCCTCATCCTCAGGAAGCGCTCTTCCTTGAACACGCGCATTCTTCGGCTTATCAGGGACTCGCCGGTAAGCACCATCGTGATATCGCCGGACTCGGAGTTGTACAGCGTCATGTCTTTCTCCTTTCGTGGGGAATGGCCAAAGCTTAAGTCACACCCTACGGAGCGTCAAGACCATAGGGAGGATGCGATTCACGCGTACCCACTTTGAAGACTGGGGAGCCCGGAGCAAGTTATGGCTCTGGCGATGGACGACAAGGATAGCTGGCGGCGAGAAAGAATGGCCGCGCTAAGCAGTGCGAGATTGACCGTCCTTGTCGCATTGAGGTTCGGAACGGCGTACTGGAAAAATGCGAGTATCTCGTTGTACCATCTCAATCGGTCGGACTCCTTCGGCGGATTGCTTCACCCTAATCTTCGCCTAGGGGTTCGACCTTTTCTATACTCGTACCGAAGTGGGTACGCGTGAGATTGCGAAGTCGCTTGACGATACGATAGGAGGCCAACATGCAGACGGTAGGGTTCATAGGGCTTGGTAACCTGGGAACTCCAATGGCGCGAAACATCCAGAGGGCTGGGTTCCCCATGGTCGTGTTCGATGTGGTTGAGGGCGCGACGAGGCCTCTTCTCGAGGGTGGCGCTCGGTTTGCGGCTTCCCCTGGAGAGGTCGCCGCCGCCAGCGATGTGATTCTCAGCTCGGTGCCGGGGCCTCCCGAGGTGGAGCAGGTCGCCCTCGGCCCCGAAGGGATCGCCAGCGGCATTGGCGAGGGGGACGTTTACGTGGACCTCTCCACCAGTCGGCCTTCCCTCATACGCGAGATCGCGGGCGTGTTCGAAGGGAAGGGCGCCCACGTGCTCGATGCCCCGGTACTGACAGGTCCGGCCGCCGCTGAGGACAGGGAGGTTATCGTCATGCCCAGCGGAGACAGGGCGGTGTTCGAGCGCCTTCTTCCGGTGTTCGAGGCCTTTGCCGACAAGGTCGTCTACCAGGGCGAGCTTGGCATGGGAAGCACCTGCAAGCTGGTCAACAATATGATCACCCTGGCAGTCAGGCAGGTTGTCGCGGAGGGGTTATCTCTGGGTATGAAGGCCGGACTCGACCTGGAGGCCCTCATGGAGGCTGGCAGTAGAATGACTCTGGGCACTCAGAGAGAGGGCCTGGAGAGGACCGTGTTCCGGGGGGAGTTCGAGCCTCCGTCCTTCAGGCAGGCCCTGGCTAGAAAAGACATAGGACTTGCGAACGAGCTGGCCCGGGAGTTGAGCGTTCCAATGCCGGTCGCGAACATTGTGGAGCAGGTGGCCATCCAGTGCGGCAACCTCGGCTGGGGAGACCTGGACACCCACGTCATTTACCGGCTGCAGGAGATCGCGGCGGGTGTGGAGATCAGGCAGCGCTAGTCCGCCGCGTGGCCCAACGGTCAGCCTCTGATCCTCTGGTACACCTGGACCCGGTGCCTGGAGGACTCAGTGACATAGAGCCTGCCATCTGCGTCGAGCGTAACGGAGGCCGGACCCCAGAAGTACGGCTCCGTCTGCGTCGATACCAAGTAGGGCGTGTTTAAGTGGGAGGGTAGGTCGGGCGCCAGGTTGGACTGGTCTCTCGTGGTGCTCTCGTCCGGGTTGACGTCGAGGAACTCCTGCGCCCACTTCGAGACCGTGGCCTCGCCCCGGAGACTCTGCAGGAATGCGCCGTCCGGCGCCAGCATCTGCACGCGCTCGTTACCCCAATCGGCGACGTAGATGTTCCCTTCGGCGTCCACCGCCGGCTTGGCGGGCCTGTGGAACTGGCCCTCGCGCTCTCCCGGCTCTCCAAAGGCGTCCAGAAAGCGGCCGTCGGCCGTGAACTTCTGGATGCGGTCATTGCGCCAGTCAGCGACGTATACGTTGCCCTGCGTATCCAGAGCTATGCCCCAGGGGAGGTTGAATTGCCCGTCCTCTTCGCCCCTTTCCCCCCACTGAAACAGGCGCCGACCATCGGAGGTGAACTTGTGCACGCGACAGTTCTTCTGGTCCACGACGTACACGTTGTCGTCGGCGTCGATGGCCAGGCCGGAGGGACCGTCCAGTTGTCCGTCGCCGCTGCCGTGCTCTCCCCACTTGTTCTTGAACGCTCCGGACCTGTCAAACACCGTGACGCTGTGATGGTACTCGTCGGCGACGTAGACATTCTCCCGGCTGTCGACAGCGATAGCAGTCGGCAGCCAGAACTGCCCGTCTTCGTGGCCGTAGGATCCAAACTCACCCAGGTACTCCTCGTCGAGAGTGCACATACCGACTCGAGCGAGCGCTGCGTGCCGGTTTAGCACGTAGATGCGCCCGCCCTGGCCGATGGCGAGGTCCACAGGGTGCCCGAAGCCTCTGCCGGTCGGATTGTTGTTCATTACGCCGATGGTCTTGAGATACCCCATACCAGAGGCATCTGCTCGATAGGTCCCGCTCAGTGGTCGCTCCTTGCCGGATAGACGCCTTGTCCCGCTGATTCGCGCCGTGAGGCTACGCCCGATGGAACTCCTTTGTCGCCGCGATGAGGCCCAACAGCTCCGCGACGCGGCTGTCGGACTCTCCCCTTGCCGTCCGAGGTCGGAGGCATACATCGCCCTTCCTGCTGACGTGACCAACCAGCGCCTTGCGCGTAGACTCCTCCACCTTTGTCAGCGGGCCCATAAGGTCCAGGCAGCTATCGACCAGTTCCTCGGGAGTGTAGGTGCTTCCAGTCTCGTTAGCCAACCGGTCGATGATTTGCCGTACGCCCGGCTTTTCGACGTCGTTAAACTGCTTTGCCGCGAAGTTCACCCTCTCTACCAGCGCTCCGCTGTTGATCCACTCCGTGCCCTCATGCCAGCCCTCCACCGACGGCGGCGCCAACAGGCTCTGCCCCATGTACCCGACCACCGCGCTGGCCTCCTTCATATCCAGCGTCGGCTCGGTAACGCCGCCTCCGAGCCGCATTGTGCCCGCTACGAACTCGGCGGGACATTTCACGCGGGCGAACTGGGCCTCCTTGAAGAAATCGGAGTTGAATAGGACTCGCAGCATGGAGCGTATGTCGTGACCGCTGTCCACGTACACCTCCGCCAACGTCTCGATTGCGCCTGGGTCCAGTGGTGGAGTGTAGGGCCACTGTGGCACCGGGGCCTCGTCCGCCACAAAGAAGTCGTAGATGTGCCTGGCGATGAACCTGGCGGTCGCGGGCTGGCGAGCGATTATCTCGATTACGTCCTCTCCGTTGAACGGTCCGCTCTCTCCCAGGAACTCCTTTTCGCCCTGGTCGTGGTCGTAGTCCCGGTAGTCGAAGTGCCAGGCGATCGCGCCGTACGGCCAGATCGAGGCCTTCATGGCCCTCGCGGCCATGTACTCCGCGTTGCCCACAGTCCAGCCCGTGAATGCCCGGGCACACTCTTTGATATCGTCCTCTGTGTAGTTTCCGATTCCCATGGAGAACAGCTCGAGCAGCTCGCGGCCGAAGTTCTCGTTGATGGCCCCATTGTGATTGTCCTGGTTGTCCAGCCACATGATCATTATCGGGTCTCTGGATATCTCCAGCAGAAGTGTGTCGAACCTGCCCAGTCCGAATCGCCGGAACATGTCGATCTGGACCGCCAGCGACCGGGCCTGCTGGGTCTTGCTGAAGCTCGAGGCGAAGATGCCATGCCAGAAGAGTGCGATCTTCTCCTCGAGAGGACTGCTCGTCGTGACCATCCGATACAGCCACTCCGTGGCTGGTGGTTCGGGAAGGCGGGACTCGTGTATGTCGACGTGGTACCTTCGGATTACGTCGTCGCCGAGGCGCTGTGTGTCCTCAGGATTGAGCAGCTCTTCCACCGTCTCCTCGTAACCCCTGGCCACACGCGCCTCCAGCTCATCCCTGGAGGCCCCGAATCCCGCGCGGCGCATCAGATGCGCCATCAGCTCTATCTCTTGCCTGCCGGCCATCTCTTCACCGCCTGATAAAGTCAAACTGTTCGTAGGCGCCGTTGACAATCGGTACCGGGTCCAGCCCAAGCCACCTCTCCAGTATAGTCGAGTAAGTGGACCGGAAATCGTTGTTGAAGTAAAGGTCGCCCTGGAGCTGGTCGGCCGTCTTGAGCGAGGGGTACTCCCCGTACAGACCGCCCTCCACCGACCCGCCGATGCAAAAGGCGACGCCGCCGGAGCCGTGGTCGGTGCCGGAACCGTTGTCCTTGATCCGGCGCCCGAACTCCGAGAATACCAGCACCAGCGTGTCCCGGTCCCGGCCATGCTCCTTGAGGTCGTCCATGAAGTCGCCAATCGCGGCGGACACCTCGTGCCATAGCTTGTTGTGAACGGGAAGCTCGCCCCCATGCGTGTCGAAGCTGCCGTGCTGGGCGTAGTAGATGCGGGTCCCGAGGTCGGCGCAGATCACCTGGGCCGCGTCGCGAAGCCTCTGAGCGAGCGGATTCGCCTCATACTCCACTTCCGAAACATAGCTCTCAGGCGCCGACCTGAGGATGTCCGCTCCCTTGAGGGCAGCCTCGCCGGTCTGTCCGATGAACTCGGACACGACGTCCCTTCCCTCGGCTCCGCCGTACATCTGTGAAAAGGTGTTGAGAGTGTCCAGCCGCGCCTGCTCGTCATGAATGTCGGGGAACAGCCCGTAGGTCTCGAGGTTTCCTACGGACGCCACCGGCACCCCCAAGCACGACAGCGCCCTGGGCAGCCCTCGGCCCAGGTTCAGGCCTGTCAGTACGTTCTCGCCTCTTGGGTCGAGGTCTCTGATCGCGCGTCCGAGCCAACCCTCCCCGATCACCCTAGTGGGTTCGGCGGTGTGCCAGATGTCCATGGCCCTGAAGTGGGAGCGGTTGGGTTCCGGGTAGCCGATGCCGTTTACAATGGCGACATTGCCATCGTCCCACAGCCTCTTGATGGGGCCCATCCGTGGGCTCAGCCCCAGCCGGCTGTCGAGCTTCAGCACCTCGTCCTGCTTGTGGTGGACGGTGGGTCGGTTATCGTAGTAGAGCTCGTCATCGTACGGAACGACCGTGTTCAGGCAGTCGTTGCCGCCGGTGAGCTCGACGACCACCAGCGACCTGTTTGACTTTTCGGAGACCATGAAGCCCTCCTCGGCGCATGTCGGGACCTATTCTCAGGCTCACGATGTTGTTCCACATTCTAACCGCATAGTGGCCCTGAGTACATATGCCTTCACCCAGCGGGCCTGGTTCAGACTACCAGGCGCCTCCAAAACCGTTGTTACCGCGAAAGCGGGAAGGCGAAATCTGTTAGATTCTGTTGTATTCTGTTGTGTTCGTAGCTGGGAGTGCCGCCGGTCCTGCTCAGTTCTGTAATGCCGGCGTGTGCAATTCGGGGCATAAGTGTCGCGCCGCGTGGCAGAAGAGGACAGAGGGCGGCAGTCTCTTTTCGCTGCCACAGGACGCCCGCAGGGGACGCAGGGCGCCCACAAGGGATGCCCCTACGGTCCTTCCCCGTTGGGGGTAGGGTTTCCGGGCCGCGCGTCGGTCGCGCGGGCGGGTTTGCAACCCGCCTCTACCGAGTCGAGGATAGCACGGATGTACGGGCGTTTCAAGACCGGTGGCGAATTTGCCAGAGCGGGGCGGATTGGTGGGGAGAAATGACGCAGGCGTGGGGACGTGGTTGGGCGTGCGCGGGTCAGGGGCGGGTCAGGGCCATGGCACGGGCGGAGCGGGAAAGTGACGGTTTTTTCGGGGTGCTGGGGGCCAATGGGGCCGGGTGTGGGCGAGGTTGGGCGACCGGGGTGTGCGCTGGGGCGTCCGAGGGACATTGGCTAAGAGCTTATCAAACAACCAAGTCATCACCCCCATCCTAACCCTACAGCAGGCTCAGGGCAGGCTCTTCCCCCTGCGAGGGGGAAGGGATAACTTGAAGGACACCTACCCTTGTTAGCCCGTCAAGGGGGAACGGGCTTATCGGATAGGCTCTAGGCAATATGGTGAACGCGAGGCGATGGTTGCAGGGCCGGAGTTGGGCGCGGGGGCGGGCGACACACGGAGGCCCCGGCCCCCATCGGTTCCCGCCTGCGCGGGAAAGACGATTTCCTGCGCACCTGGTAATCTGAGACGGCTTCTCACCCGGCCCAGGTCGCGACTCAGC
This sequence comes from uncultured Dehalococcoidia bacterium, assembly GCA_951812395.1. Classification (GTDB taxonomy): domain Bacteria; phylum Chloroflexota; class Dehalococcoidia; order Lucifugimonadales; family CATOSD01; genus CATOSD01. The sequence goes on along the minus strand of CATOSD010000002.1, from coordinate 151,758 downwards.
CTACGGGGCCAGCGTCCCGCGCTGCTACCCGTTGTCCCCTCGGACCCTGTGCATCTCCGCGATGGTCTCAGCGGTCGGTGGGTAGTACTTGCCCGGGGGAACGCCCTCGGCCCGAATCTTCTCCTTGACGTAGTTCTCCGCGTCCTCATGCTCGATCGCCCACTCGAGCGCCGCCTCCGCCATCCAGGAGGGCACCACCAGCACACCGTCGTTGTCCCCCACCATCACGTCCCCCGGACGCACCAGCGCCCCGCCGCACTGGAGCTGGACGTTCTCCTCCGCGGGGGTGTACTCGGGGTTGCCGTGGAAGCTGCGGTGCTTCGCGTACACGGCCAGTCCATAGCCCTCGTCGGCCATCACGTCGAGGTCTCGGATGGCGCCGTCCACCACGAGGCCGTCGGCCTTGTTCATCGCAAGCTGAAGCAGCTTGACGTCTCCGGCCGCCACGTCCTTTCGCACCCCGGATATGTCCACCACCAGTACGTCGCCGGGTCCGCAGCGTCCCATAGCGACATACTCGGTGGAGTGTTCTCCTGCCGGTCTCTCGCTGATGAGATCGGCGCGTATGGGCAGAAACCTCAGAGTCCGAGCGCGCGCCGCCAGTCGTGTCCCGGGCGTCAGGTTTACGAGTCCCTCGCACACGTTGAAGGGGGATCCGAACTGTCGCACCGCGCTGTAGACGGTTGCCGTGGGCAGCGCCTTCAACCCGTCGAGCACGTCTTGAGATACCTCCACCGGCCTCATGTCGAATTGGGGCATGGATGTTCCTCCTTGGGGTGTTCCCTCTGACAACGCGGATTATAGGTAGCCCGACCGTCGACGGTCAATCGAGTGAACGCGTTGGCATTGCGAGTAAGCCTGCCGAATCGTCCCTTCCCCCCCGAGCGCAGCCCTGTCACCCTGAGCGCAGCCGAAGGGTCTAAGATGCTTCGACAGGCTTAGCATGACATGGCGGGAACATGCCGCAGGCAGCATGACAATCGAAAGACCCTGCACGCGAACGAGCATTAAAGGCGAACGGGAAAGAGAGGAGACTGGAGCGGAAGATGGGATTTGAACCCACGACCCTCTCCTTGGCAAGGAGATGCTCTACCACTGAGCCACTTCCGCCCACAATTCAAAGCTAAATCAACCGCGGGCGGTTGTCAAGGGGCGCCGACGTCTGCCAGCAATGTCGGCACTTTGGTCGGCAATCTCCCAGCAAAAAACTACCCCAGTCCACCCTGCCCGCTCCGACTGCATCCCTCTGTGCGGCTCGCGGGAGTGGTGCCTAATGCACCTCACCACTCCTTCCGACGGGCAGGCCCTCGGCCCACGTTTGGCGCCGCGGGCCTGCCTTTCGATTGCGAACACGACGCGGCGAACCGTAGGGCCCAACCTTTCTTCCTCGGATACCATGTGCCCTCCTTCCGGCTATCGGTATGGCCCTGACTCCGACTTCACCTCTCGTTCCAACAAGGCCACAAAGCCCACATAATGGCCACCGTCTGTCCTATGATGTCCAAAGCCAACAACGCGCCAGCCTTCCTTCGCCAAATTGTTCAGATTCTCTGGGACACCACCGTCTCTGATGTAAACTTCTTCAACTCGGTACTCGTACATCCCACTACTCCTTCATCGCCTTCGCGAACGCCTCCGCCGCCTGATTCTGCCAACCCGCCAGCGAGTGCGCGTAGATGCCCGTGGTGATGCTCACGTTGGAGTGGCCGCGGCCAAATCTTCATCAAACACATGAGGCGACAATGTCGGCATCAGGGATGAAAATCAGGGGGCCCAGCTACGAAAAGCGGGCAACGTGCCGAGGGTCAGAATCGAACTGACGACACCAGCATTTTCAGTGCTGTGCTCTACCTACTGAGCTACCTCGGCTCCACAAATATGGTAGTTGTGCGCGTGCGCTCATGTCAAACGCTTTGGAAGACGCGACCCCCTCTTGATTCCACCGCACATCCGTGCTAACATCCCTTTCATCACAAGCGACTGGCCTCTTAACAACCGACTAACCCCCCGCGTGACACCGGCGTCTGCCAACCGTCCAATTCCATCCCATCTAACCGAAATCCGTTGCATCCGTAACCTGGAACGCAGACCGCCCAGCTACAAAATCTGAGGAGATAGAACAAAAGACACAGCATGAGACACTAATCGCCAGTCGATCTGTCTCACACGACAGACTACCCCTGCCATCGCCCGGACGCGACTCCGCTCGGTAGCCCGTCACCCGTCCACCCCGCCCCGACCTGTTGTCCCTTCCCCCTCGCAGGGGAAGAGCCTGCCCTGAGCCTGTCGAAGGGTTAGAGCCTGCCCCGTACTCGATACGGGGATGGGAGTGACCAAGGCGAAAAGCCAGCCCCGAACCGTACCGCGCACACCATCGAGCCGGTGCCGAGTTCGGGTCGAGGCCCTGCCCAGCCTTGCCGACGGCGACCCCGGCCCAAACAGGCGGTAGCAGGCCAGGAGGTGCTGCGCGGCCTGTCTTCATGGCCGCCGCGCAGCCAGTCTCTGCCCGCGCCGCCAATCTATACCCGCTGCACGCCCCGCCATTCGCTTTGTCGGCCTTTTTGGTGTATTGTAATGAGGACTCGCGTTGCCCTTCTTCTGGGCGCGAGCGGTGCTCAATTGGAGGGACACGTTGGCCGATTACGACGTGTTGATTCTGGGTTCGGGGCCGGGCGGATACGTTGCCGCCGTTCGCGCCGGACAGCTCGGTATGCGCACGGTCGTGGTGGAAAATCGCGAGCTGGGCGGCATTTGCCTTAACTGGGGATGCATCCCCAGCAAGGCGCTGCTCCGTAACGCCGAGGTGCTCGACACGTTCCGCCACGCCAAAGAGTACGGCATAAGCTTCGACAACCTGCAGTACGACTTCGGCCACGCCGTGGATCGAAGCCGCACGGTCGTCAGGCGGCTCACCAATGGCATCGGCTTCCTGCTCAAGAAGAACAACGTGACTGTGGCCCACGGCACCGGCGTCTTCGACTCTCCGAAAAGTGTCTCGATAGCCGAAACAGGCGAGAGATTGACAGCGGACAACGTCATCATCGCCACCGGCGCGAGCCAGCGAAACCTGCCCAACCTTCCCATCGATCACAAGGTGGTGGTCACCAGCCGCGACGCCCTGGAGATGCGCGAAATACCCGAAAGGGTGGTAATCGTGGGCGGCGGCGCGACCGGCGCCGAGTTCGCCTACATCTACCGGGCCTATGGGGCCGAGGTCACCGTCGTAGAACTGCTGACCCGCATCGTGCCACAGGAAGACGAAGATGTCAGCGAACAGCTCGAACGAGCGTTTCGCAGGCAAGGCATAAAGGTGCTCGCCGGCGCGAGCGTCACCGGCGTGAACGTAGCCGGCGACACGGCGACGGTTGGCATATCCGCCGGCCTCGAGGCAACCTCCATCGAGTGCGACCGGGTGTTGGTTGCCGTGGGCGTGAAGGGCAACACTGCCGGTATAGGCCTGGAGCGCGTGGGCGTGGAGACGGTCAACAGCTTCGTCACCATAGACGAGCGCATGCGGACCAACGTGCCGGGCGTGTACGCCATAGGCGACGTGACCGGCAAGATGCTGCTGGCCCACGTGGCCTCCGCGCAGGGCGTGGCCGCTGTGGAGCAAATAGCGGGGCTGTCGCCTCCGGAGCTGGACTACTCCACAATGCCCCGGGCCATCTACTGCAAACCACAGGTGGCGAGCTTCGGACTGACCGAAGCCCAGGCTCGGGAAAACGGCAACAACGTCAAGATCGGCAAGTTCCCGTTTTCGGCCAGTGGCAAAGCGATGGCGATGGGCGAGACGCTTGGCCTTGTCAAGCTGGTGGTCGACGCCGTTACCGGAGAGATTCTCGGCGCGCACATGATAGGCCCCGAGGTGACCGAGCTGCTGGGCGAGACGTCGCTCGTGAACCTGTTGGAAGGCACCACCGAGGAGCTGGGTTGGCTAGTGCATCCACACCCGACCATTTCCGAGACCATCAAGGAGGCCGCGCTCGCAGCCGAGGGCGTGGCGGTACACGTCTGAGAAAATGACCTAACAGCCCCTTCCCCCACGCAAGGGGAAGGTTAGGGTGGGGGTAAGCGAAGGCCGCTCCAACGCCGCCTTCATCTAAACAGCCCGCAGGGATTGAACCATGAGAACAGCATCCAGAATCGAAAAAAGCCAGATGACCGAGCACTACCGGATGATGCTGCTCATTCGCCGATTCGAGGAGGCGTGCGGGCGACTGTACACGCAGGGCAAGATAAGGGGATTCCTCCATCTGTACATCGGCGAGGAGGCCATAGCTACCGGCGCCATCTCCACGCTCGACAAGACCGACTACGTGGTGAGCCACTACCGCGACCACGGCCACGCGCTGGCCAAGGGCATGAATCCGAACGTGGTAATGGCCGAGCTGTGCGGCAAGGCCACGGGCAGCAGCGGTGGCAAGGGCGGCTCGATGCACCTGTTCGACGCAGAGACTAACTTCATGGGCGGCTACGCCATCGTCGGGGGCCAGCTACCCATCGCGACCGGTCTCGCGCTTGCCAGCAAATACCGAGACGATGGGCGAATCACGGTCTGCTTCTTCGGAGATGGCGCCGTCAACCAGGGCGAGTTTCATGAGTCGCTCAATCTCGCCTCTATCTGGGGGCTTCCGGTGATCTTCTTCCTGGAAAACAACCTGTACGGCATGGGCACCCACGTGGAGTTGACCCACGCCGGCGGCCAGGACATCTACCTGGCCGCCGAGTCGTACAGGATACCCGCCGCCCAGATCGACGGGATGGACGTGCTGGCCGTGCGCGACGCCATGACCGAGGCCGTAAGGCGCGTGCGTGAGGGCAAGGGGCCGGTGTTCCTCGAAGCCATGACGTACCGGTTCCGCGGCCACTCTATGTCCGACCCTTCGGCGTACCGCGCTTCGCTCGAGGTCGACCAGTGGCGCACTCGCGACCCCATCGACTCCTTCAAGGCGATATCGCTCAGTGAGGAGCTCATCACCGCGGAGGAGTTCGTGGGCATAGAACGCGAGGTCGAGGCTGCCGTCCAGGAGGCCATACGATTCGCCGATGAAAGCCCCGAGCCTGGTCTTTCCTCCCGGTTCGACCACGTTTACGCCTGAGCCTGCCCAAAGGTCCCTTCCCCCTCGCGGCGGGAAGGTTAGGATGGGGGTCACTAGGAGCCGCCCATGTCTCAACTGACGATGCGGGAAGCTATATCAAGGGGACTGCGCGAAGCCCTGGAGGACAACGACGTCTTTCTTATGGGTGAAGACATTGGCGCCTACGGCGGCGCATACGCCGTAACCAGAGGTTTTCTGGAGGAGTACGGCGCCGAGCGAATCAGGGACACGCCTATATCTGAGGCGGTGTTCATGGGCGCTGCCGTCGGCGCGGCCATGGCGGGCATGAGACCCATAGTCGAGATGATGACTATCAACTTCACGATGCTGGCCATGGACCAGATAGTGAACCACGCCGCCAAGCTGCGCTACATGTCCAACGGGCAGTTCAAGGTGCCGTTGGTGATACGGACGGTCACAGGCGGCGGCGCACAGCTTGCCGCCACGCACTCGCAGAGCCTGGAGGGCTGGTACGCCTCGGTGCCCGGCCTCAAGGTGGCAGTACCCTCGACGCCGAGCGACGCCCTTGGCCTGCTTTCCACTGCGGTCGCGGACGACAACCCCGTGCTCTTCGCCGAACACGCGCTGCTTTACGGGTCCCGCGGCGAGGTTCCGGACGACCGATTCCAGGTGGCGTTTGGCCAGGCCAACCTGCTAAGGACCGGCGGGGACGTTACGATCGTCGCCTATTCCCGAATGGTGCATGTGGCGATGGAGGCGGCGGAGCTGTTGAAATCGACCAAGGGTGTAGAAGCAGAGGTCATCGACCTGCGAACGCTGCGTCCGTTTGACGCTGAGACCGTGGTCGAGTCGGTGAAGAAGACGAGCCGAGCAGTAGTGGTGGAGGAAACTTGGCGCACAGGAGGATTCGCCGCCGAGATCGTCAGCACCGTACAGGAAGAGGCGTTCGACTACCTCGACGGCCCCGTCGCCCGGGTCGGCGGCGACGACATTCCGGCGCCCTACGCCAGCGCCCTCGAAGCCGCTTCGATTCCCAACGCTCAGCGCGTGCTTGCGGCAATCGAGAGCGCATTCGGCATCTAGCCGGCGCTCTCCCCTTCCCCACCGCGCCACTCCTCGTCTCCAACCTTAGCGCCGCAGGGTTCTCCGGTCTCGGCGATATTGTACTGGTATTGAGCATTTCCAAAAACGAGTCCCATGCTTTTGCTAGAACCACAGCGTACCCAGCCACTAAAATACGCTGATAGCGTTGCGGCCAGCGTTCCCAAATCTGGCCGCGGTTGAACAGCATAGATACCTGAAGGGAGCGTCAATGACTACCGAATTGACCATGCCGCAGATGGGCTATGACATGCAAGAGGGAGTCATAGTCCGCTGGCTGAAGGCCGAAGGAGACACAGTACGAGCGGGCGAGCCTATAGCCGAAATCGAGACGGACAAGGCCGTGGTCGAATTTGAAGCGTACACCGACGGCACTCTGCAGGAGATCCTGGTGTCCGAAGGCTACTCCGTGCCGGTCGGCCAGCCCATCGCCATAATCGGCCTTCACGCGACCGCGTCCGAAGGGCATGCGATCGACGCGATGAATAGTCCGTCCACGCCGCTCGTAGTGGCCGCTCCCGAGCCGACGCGAGAAGTTGAGCCGGAACCCGAACCAGAGCCTGAGCCCGCCGAGCCGCCGGCTACCGCAAGCCTTTTCGTGCGCGCTTCACCCATGGCCCGGCGACTCGCCAACCAGCGCGGCATAGACCTGTCCCAGGTCGAAGGCACCGGCCCGGGCGGCAGGGTTACCAGAGTCGACGTTTTGAACTTCAATACGAAACCGGATCTTGAGCCGGAGCCGGAACCCGAGGTCGATCTGGAGCCTGTCGCCGAGGCCGAGCCGGAGCCAGTAGCCGAAGCAGAGCCAGAGCCGGAATCCGAGGTCGAACCGGAACCCGTCGCTGAGATCGAGCCGGAGCAGGAAGCTGAGGTTGAGGTCGAGCCCGAACCGGAGCCGGAGCCCGTCGCCGAGGTAGAGGCGGAACCCGAGCAGCAGGAGAACCTGATACCGCTGTCCCGGATGCGCCAGCAAATAGCCAGGGTTACCGTTCGCAGCAAACAGGAGAAGCCCCACTTCTACGTGGCCGCCGACATTGAAATGACTGAGGCCATGCAGTTCCGGCGGCAGATCAACGCGGTGATGGAGGGGACCGGCCTGCGCGTCACGGTGAACGATCTCATCGTAAAGGCGTGCGTCGAATCACTCAAGGCCCACCCCATGTTCAACGCCTACTACTCCGACGCGGGCATAAAGCTTAACGACAGCATCAACGTGGGTATCGCGATGGCGCAGGAAGAGGGACTGATCGTCCCTGCCATCATGGACTGCGAAAACAAGTCGCTGGCGCAGATCGCTTCGGCGAGCAGGGAGCTTGCGGAGCGCGCCAAGAGCGGCACACTCACCGCGCAAGAGTACAGCGGCGGAACGTTCGCCGTGAGCAACCTGGGCATGTTCGACGTGTCGAGCTTCGTTGCCATCATCCATCCGCCAGCATCCGCCGTGATCGCGGTGGGTACCGTGGCGAAGCGTCCCGTCGTGCGTGGCGACGAGTTGGCGATCGCCGAGATGATGACAGCCACGCTGTCCGCCGACCACCGCGTAGTAGACGGCGCCGACGGAGCAGGATTCCTCATCGACGTCAAGGAGCGGCTGGAGAACCCGCTGAGCCTGGTGGTGTAGAGCACTCACCGAACCGCCATGGCGCGCCGTGCCGGATGGACAGGTCTGCGGCGCGCCGGATGGCGACTCTCGGCAACCCCCAGAACACACAGGTCGCGGGGCGCCGCGACCATTGAGGACAATCGGAGTGAGCTACGTTACCGGCGCGAACGTCTATCTCGTAACACGCCCCTCGGTCGACTGGCAGGTCGTCCAGGCATTCCTAGACGATGAGAACCTGCCACCGCTTACCGAAAGCATACGCGCGGGGAAAGACGACGCTCTGGCCGCTATCGAGATTTCGGCGAGGCTGTGCTACATGAGCTATGGCCGTGGACGCCGGCACATAGAAGACTTCATACACAACCTGCTGTCGTCGAGCGACGGCAGCGTGTTCGAGCACGTCAACTACGGCTTCGTGTTCACGGGGGTCTCCCGCAGCCTGACTCACGAACTTGTCAGGCACCGTGCGGGGTTCGCTTACAGCCAGCGTTCGCAGCGCTATGTCGACGAGACGGATGCGTCGTTCGTTGTGCCACCCGCCCTCGCCGAGGACGGTCCGGAGGCCGCGGAGGCGCGCCGTCTGCTGGAGGCGGCGCTGGAATCGGCCGCCGGCAGCTACACGGACCTGAACCAGGCGCTAGATGCCCTGTTGCCGCGCTCCTCCTTCTCATCCAACACGGACCGCAGGAAGGCTGTACGGCAGGCGGCGCGCGCCGTGCTGCCCAACGCGACCGAGACCAAGATATTCGTGACCGCGAACGTGCGGGCGTGGCGCCATTTCATCGAACTGCGCGCGGCGTCCTTCGCCGACTGGGAGATAAGGCAGCTCGCTATCAAGGTGTTGCGGATGCTCCAGGAGGAGGTCCCCATACTGTTCGACGACTTCGTGATCGAATCGCTCCCGGACGGCACCGAGACGGCTAGTCCCGAATACTCGAAGGTCTAAGAGGGTGTCTAAAGGGGGGATGAATTCTCCTTGGTGGAATGTTGGGGAGTGTCATAACTGGGTGCGTGTCGCCGAGGGACGAGAGGCGTCTCCCAGTGCGGCCGTCATAGATAGCCAGTCGGTGAAAACTACCGAAAAAGGGGGCCTCGTGGCTATGACGCTGGCAAGAAAATCAGTGGAAGAAAGCGGCACATCATCGTAGACACAAAGAGATTGGCGCCGGCTGTGTCAGTGCATGGCGCTGACGTCCAGGACCGTGACGGGGCCAGGCTGGTGATGAAGCGTTTGGTGGACCGATTTCCCCGCCTTGAGCGGACCTGGGCGGATGGAGCCTACCCCGGCAGATTGGCGCTATGAGCTGAAAACGTCGGTGGCTGGACCTTGGAGTTGGTGAGGCGCCCACCGCGGCGACTAGCACACTCCAATGCCTTTTAGACACCCACTAAGGCAACTCTGAACAAGTCCTTGTCGAGCTTGCGATTAGCGTTAGTGGCATGATGGGGTCGAGCAAGCCAGATTGTAAGGGATGACGCCATGGCCGACCAGCCCACCTTCGCCGACCTCGACTACGAGCGCAAGCGCCATAAGACCCGTAGGGAGAGGTTTCTCGAGCAGCTCGACTCGCTTGTGCCCCGGGAGAGACTGGTGCAACGCATCAGGCCACACTATCCGAAAGCCGGCAGAGGCCGGAGCCGTATCCCCTGTCGGTGATGTTGCGGGTTCACGTGGTGCAAGTAACCCACAACTTGAGCGACCCCGGCATGGAAGACCTGCTGTACGAGGCGGAGTCGGTACGGCGGTTCGTGGGTCTGAAGCTGTCGGAAGCCATACCCGACGAGAGCACCATACTCCACTTTCGCCACTTGCTGGAGAGCCACGAGTTGGGACAGGGGCTGTTCGAGGAGATCAAAGGCTACCTGGCGGACCAAGGCGTGCTGTTGAAGCGCGGAAGCATAGTAGACGCCACCATCATAAGTGTGCCGTCGTCGACCAGGAACAAGGCTAAACAGCGCGACTCCGAGATGCACCAGGTGAAGAAGGGGCAGCAGTACTGCTTCGGCATGAAGCTGCACATAGGAGCGGACGCAGAGAGCGGGCTTGTGCACAGCATGGCGACGACCCCCGCGAACGTGAACGACGTGGCCCAAGCTCACAGGTTGCTACACGGGTAGGAGCGGGCGGTATGGGGGGACTCCGGGTACACAGGGGTGAACAAGGGGGAGGACATCCGGGGTTCGTCGGCTGGGTGCTACGTGGCTATGAAGGCGGGTCAGCGGCGGAAGTTGGAGCCTGGGAGTGCTGGGGCGGTGGCGGAGAAGGTGAAGTCATCTATAGGGGCTAAGGTGGAGCACCCGTCCTGGGGCGCCAAAGGCGCTCTCGGCTACGCCAAGGTGACGTATCGGGGCTTGGCCAAGAACTCCGAGCACCTTGCGGTGCTTATGGGGTTGTACAATCTGAAACGAGCCCAGGGTTTGGTGGCCGGCTGAGCCGAGCGCTTGGACCGAAGTGCGCCCAGAATCAGCCTCGGCCCCTAAATCATGGGCCGCAGGTGGCGAAACAGCCTCAAACCACCCCGAATAGGCCCCTAGTGACGAAAAAACCGTCGGGAATATCCTCTCAGGATCCCACACACCGACAGTCGCTCACAACAGAGGCCTGTTCAGAGCTGCCCTAACGCGCAACCGGAAGCACCACCGAAAACAACAACGGCCCGTGTCGGCGGTTTGTCAACCGCGGCTACGGGCCGTTGCCGGCGAGGTGTCGTCCACAGGGCGTGCGGAACGCCTCGAACCTGAGGGCCGGGGAATGTGTCCCCAGCCCCAAAGACCGCTACTTTGCGATTGGCGCCCCCACGATGCTGCCCCACTCTGTCCAGGAGCCGTCGTAGTTGCGCACGTTGTCGAAGCCCAGAATCTCCGACAGCACAAACCAGGTATGCGAGGACCTTTCTCCGATGCGGCAGTAGGCTATCGTCTCGCGGTTTCCGTCGATACCCTGGGCGCCGTAAAGCTCCCTGAGCGCCTCCGCGGACTTGAACGTACCGTCCTCATCAACCGCCGATGCCCACGGGATGTTCGATGCGCCCGGAATGTGCCCGCCGCGCTGCGAACCTTCCTGCGGTAGGTTGGGCGGAGCCAGCAGCGCGCCACTGAATTCGTCGGGGGACCGGACGTCAACTAGGGCGATGTTGCCTTCGTTCGTCGCGGCGAGCACGTAGTCGCGGTAGGCCCGGATGTCTTCGTTGGGCGCGGACGCGGTGTAACTCTTCGCCGCGTGGCTCGGCACGTCTGTCGTTAGCGGGCGACCGTCGGACTCCCAGCGGGCGCGGCCTCCGTTCATCAGACGAACGTCTGCGTGGCCGTAGTAGGTAAGCTGCCAGTAGGCCCAGGCGGCGAACCAGTTGTTGTTGTCGCCGTACAGAACCACCGTCGTGTCGTTGTCGATACCCGACTCGCCGAGCAGCGTCTCTATTTCTTCCTTGCTTATGAGATCTCGCCGCACCGTCTGTTGCAGTTGTGTCTCCCAGTTCCAGCCAACCGCTCCGGCGATGTGCCCCTGCTCGTACGCAACTGTATCCACGTCCACCTCAACGAGACGCACGTTTGCGTCACCGCCGTGGTCCGCAACCCACTGCGTGCTTACCAGGGACTGAGAATCGGGATAATCGGCCATTTACGCACCTCCAATGCTGCTTCAACCCGAACAATTCCGACGCCACATAGTATATACGAATTCGCGCGGTATGTATCGGGAGCGAATTGACGGCGCCGGTCCCGCTCCGGCAGGCTTGGTTGTAAACCGTCTCGCCGCCTTGACATACCCCTGCGCCACCAGTTTACTGTGTCTATCACAAACTAAACTAGAGTGCCCTCGCCGCGCCCACCCGGACCGGGCCAAGGCCGCGGTTGGGCTTTTCGTCAGAGGAGGCCGTCCCCATGAAGAAAGTGCTGATAACCGGGATGAGCGGACTGATCGGCGGTCTGCTGAAAGACCATCTGCTCGAAGCGGGAGGGTACGAATTGACCGCGCTGAACCGCCGCGCCGTCGATGGCGTTTCAACCGTGCAAGCCGACATTACCGATCTGGAGGCGATTCGACCGGCCTTCGAGGGCCAGGAGGTCGTCGTTCACCTGGCGGCCTATCTGGGAGCGCAGGACTGGGAAGGCCAACACGGTGGTAATGTCCTGGGCACGTACAACGTCTACGAGGCCGCACGCGAGGCCGGGGCCAAGCGCGTGATATTCGCGTCCAGCGGCAACACGATACGCGGATTCGAGCGTGTGCCGCCCTACTCGTACATAGCGGCCGGCGAGTACGACAAGGTGCCGCCCGACTTTCGCAGGATCACCCACTGCGACGTTCGCCCGGAGGCGCTGTACGGCGCGGCGAAGGTCTGGGGCGAGGCGCTCGCCCGCCACTACGCGGACGAGTACGGCATCAGCATGATCTGCGTTCGCATTGGTTCAGTCACCACCGGGAACCGACCGCGCACCGTGCGAGAAAACGCTGCCTATCTGAGCCATCGCGACATCTCGACTCATCTCAAGGCCTGTATCGACGCGCCCTACGACCTCGACTTCGACATCTTCTTCGCGGTATCCAACAATACCTGGAACTACCGGGACCTCTCCCACGCCAAAGAGGTGCTCGGCTGGGAGCCGGAAGAGACTGCGGACGACAAGCTCTTCACGGGCTGAGCCAACACTTGCACCGGCTCGGCGGCTCAGGCTGTCGGGCTGCGCGGCGCCGCCGCCACGTCGGTCCCTTTGTCCGGCAGCACGCCTGCGCCAAGGCGCGGCGAAACGTCATCGGCGTCGTGCCGGGACATGAACAGCGCCGGAACTATGGCGATGAGGCACGCCGCCATGGCAATGAGGAAGAAGCTGCTGAACAGGCTTAGCCCCGCGTCGGTGATCTGAGCGCTGAAGCGCTCCTGGGCCTGCCCCGCCGTCTCGCTCGCTGACGGCATGATTCTGAGTCCCGCAATCAGCTCCTGGAACCGGCCGGCGCCCCAGGCGGCCAGCGCCGCGAGGCCCAGGGTCATGCCCACCACGCGCATCGCCGTGACAAGGCCCGCGGCCGCGCCCCGCATACCGGGGGGAGCCGGGTTGGTCGCGGCGAGGGCGATGGGCGCTATGACCAGCCCGAACCCGAATCCGGCAGTCGCAAGGTGGATCGTCAACTGCGGGTCCCCGACGTCGATTGCCCAGCCGCTCATCAGCCAGTAGCCCAGTGCGCAAAAGGCCAGCCCGGCCACTGTTGGAACACGGTAGCCGAATCGCCCGCACATCGCGCCGCCGAGCACGGCTCCGACCGGCATCGCCGCAGTCATGCGCATCAGCCGCAGTCCACCCTCCAGCGGGGACAGCTGCAGCGCGGTGCTCGCCATCAGGGGTATGGTTATCATGCCAATTATGAGCGCGCCGCCCACGAGGAGGTGGGAAATGTTCGCCGCGCTGATCGCCGCGCGCCTGAATATGGCCAGCGGAATGAGCGGGGAATCCGTGCGTCCCTGGCGCAGCACGAACAGCGCTAGCGCCACGGCGGACGCCCCGAGGTAGGCGGTCATCAGCGCGTCCGGGGAGCCTATGCGGGCCAATCCCAGCGTCACGGCGCCCAGGGCGACGGCCAGCAGCGCGCCGCCAACGTAGTCGATGCGCCCCGGGAACAGTGGGCTGGGCCGCACCAACCAGAGAACAAGAGCTATCGTAAGCAGGCTCAGAGGAATATTGACCCAGAATATCCACTGCCATTCCAGGTATCGCGCAATCAGGCCGCCCCACAGCGGGCCGATGACTCCTCCGGCCTCGGCCGCGCCGCCCACGATTCCCAGGGGAAGCCCACGGCGGTCCGGCGGGAACAGGTCTCCGACGATCGCGATGGAAATCGGCACCAGCGCGCCGGCGCCCACGGCCTGCAACACCCTCATGGCGACTAGCCACGAAAGTTCTGTTGTTAGCGCCACCGCAGTGGACCCTGCCATGAACAGCACGGTACACGCGATGTAGGCGCGGCGATGGCCCACCACGTCCGACACCCGACCTATCAGGGGCATGGCCGCCACGTAGCCAAGCAGATAGCCGGTGATGATCCAGCTCGCCTGATCGACCTCCTTCACCACGTCGACCTTCATGTACGTCATTATCTGCGGCAGCACGGTCACCACCACGGTCTGGTCGTCGGCGGCGACGAACACGCCCAGGCAGACGGGTATGAGGGCTACGTAGGGGGCGAATCGGCGGGGGGCGGCCCGCTTACGCGAGGCACTTCTATTGAACAACGGAAGCCAGATCTAGAGAGGTGGCTCGATTTCGGGAGGCTCGTTAAAACCCGACAGGGTAATCTCGCGAACGGTGCCTTGCGGCTCCCGCTCGGTAATCTGGCCCTCCATCTTCACGCTGCGCAACAGGTAGCTCTCAGCGTCCAGTGTCAGCTCCACCGACACCCAGTCTCTCTCGTCGTCCGAGCTGATGGTGTTGCCGAAGATGGCCTCGAGGGCCTGAGGCGGGAGCAGACCGGCGACACGCCACACGGACTCGTCACTGTCGAGGAGCACAGGCTTAGAAATACTGCCGATTATGTTTGTAATGCCCCTTTCAGGGCTGAAGAAGGCGATAGGATTGATCTCGGGGGGCACCACTTCCCATTTCCCCGAGAACGGGTTGGTCATGAAGTTGTTCTCGCCGATGGAAACGAAGCTGGCGGTTATATAGATGTTTCCGAACACTCCTCCAAACTCGACCGCCAGCCTGTCTGGCTTGACAATGTCGCCTTCCGCGTCGTGTATCAGCAGAGCTTCCAGCATGGGCGTGCCACCCTCTGGGTGTGACAGCACGAAGTGAAACGAATCGATTTCTCCCAGGGCTTGCGCCGCCCTGCTCACGAGCGCCTCAGGATCGATCGGTGTGGGGGTGGGCGTGGGTGGGGGGCCCTGTTCGCCGCAGCCTGAAATGGCCACAGCCACAGCCAGCAACACCGCCGCGAAGATGGTCTTGAGGAAGGATCGCATAATCCACCGGCACACTTCAAACTCCGCTACCCATGCCGAAGTCTAGCACAGGCCGAAATAGGTTGCTAAGTGGAAAGGTGTCGGCGGAAGCCGAAAAGGCCCCGCCTGTCACCAGGCGGGGCCTCTCCCCTAAGTATCTGCTTGCTTTGCTCAGAGCTTTGGCTAGCTGCGGCGTCCCCTGAATACCTGCGTGGCAACCACTGCCGAACCCGACACCAGCAGCACGATAGCGGCGATCAGTGCCATCTGCGCCATCATGGGTATGGCGGGCTCGCCAACTACGGGCGGCGTAGGCGGAGGCGCGGGCTCTTCTACGGTCGGCCTGGGCGTCTCCACCGAGAACGTGGCAAGGCCCTGGGCGGCGACGTAAGCCTGGTTCGCTCCACCCAGTTCGGAGGCGCTGACGCCGTTCAAGGCGGACTCCAACTGTCCGGTTACGCTGCTCAGAATGCTCTTAGCGACTTGCAGGCTCGAGGCGGCCATGGCGGTTTCGGCGCTCGACTTGGCCTCCGTGGCCCAGTCGCTTACGTTGTTGACGGCGGTGGCGATGCCACCGGCGCCCTCAAACTCCGACAAGGTCATGTTGGCACTGGCCGCCAGTGCCAGCACGCCGTTGTCGCCATCGATGTTGTCGATCGCCCTTTGGGTGTCGCTGTTCAGGTCGTCTGCGGAATCGGCCGCTCTCGCCTGCTCCGCCGCACGGAGCGCGGCCATCACCTGACTCCTGAGCTTGGCCAAAGAACCGGCCGCCGGGTCCTCGTCAGACTCCACGGCCAGCATACGCGCGAGACCCAGATTCTCGTCACCGGCCAGGTAGCCGACGAGCGCAATGTCCATACTGGGTTCAGACACGTCAGGGGCTGACTCAACCGTAATTGCGAACCCACCGTAGCTCGCCAGCAGGTTGTCGCCAGCGCTAGAGACGTAGGTGTGGTTGACAGTTCCGTCGATGGCAACCGTGATAGCCCCAACGTTTGTCTTGACCTCGCCGTCGTCGGAAATGAGCCATGCGACCATGTAGGTGCCCTCGGCGGGCAGGGATACGCCATGCAGAGTGACCGTAAGCAGGTCGCCCAGCGTGTTGCCGTCAGATACGACCGCCGTGCCTTTTACATTCTCACCTGCGTCGGCGGCCTGCACCAACGCGGTGGGAACGGAAAATAACAAAATGAGAGCCAAGAAAACCGCAAGCTTGGATTTTGCCATGGAAAGTCTCTCTCCTCCCTTAACCGAAAGAGTGTAGCGGCAAGCGCCTACATAACCCTACCACAAGCATGGGGCTAAGCATAGGCCTTTATGGGCCATTTACGGCGAAATCCTATCATCTGCCCGCCCCGAACACCGTCGGTCGCCAGGACATCTAGCCCGAAGGCTCAGCTTTCCGAGCCACCGCCGGCCTCGCGGGCTGGTGGGCGAGCAACACTAGCGCCAAAGACACGATTGTAGCTGCCGAAAATCCGAGAAACGCGATCTCGTAGCTGCTCGTCCGGTCGAACACGTAGCCGGATATGACCGGGCCGATTATGATGCCTGTCATCTGGATGCTGCTGCGGAAGCCCTGAATCGTGCCGTACGAGCGCCGTCCGAAATACTCCGCGAACAGGGCCTGCGGAAGCACAGATATACCGCCCTGCGCCGCTGCGTAGACCAGCAAAGCGGGTAGCGCACCCTGTATGTCGTCCGCTAGCGCCATCAGCACGATGGCGACTGTCAAAAGCACAAGCGACACCGCCATGACGTAACGCTTGTTCACGTAGTCGCCCAGCGCGCCGAGCCCGAGCCTGCCCGGAATGCTCATCCAGCCCGCTGAGCCGGCGAGAAATGCGGCGAACACCGGCGACGCGCCCAGCCCCTCGAAGTAGGGCACAAGGTGAAGCCCAACGCCTCCACTCACGAGTGAACGCGCGGCGATGGACAGCGTGAGATACCAGAAGCTCGACGTTCTCATCGCCTCCCGTGCCGAAAAGTCGGCCGACAGGTCGGGCTGTGCGATCCGCACCTGGCCTGAGCCATCCGCCTGCCGCCTGGGCGCTTCTCCGTCCGGCATGTAGCCGTAAGGCTCGGGGCGGTGCCGCATGACCAGGCCGATGGGCGTGCCAAGCAGGAAGACGAACACGCCCACCATGAGAGCCGCGGTGCTCCAGCCGTACCGCTCGACGAGCCAACCCAGTACCGGCACGAACAGCCCGCCAAGCCCGACGCCGGACCACATTATACCGAACGCCAGGCCGCGCTTTCGGTTGAACCAGTTAGCGACCGCCGTGGTCATGGGCATACCCATGCCGATGCTGTTTCCAAGCGAGATGAGGAGCACGTAGACGAGCACGAAGTCGAAGAAGTTGTCGACCCGACTGAATAGCACATAACCGAAGGCCATAATGGGAACGCCGATGAAGATGAGCAGTCGCGGCCCTAGCCTGTCTACGAGCCAGCCTTCCACCGGGCCGAACAGCCCGGACTCGAGCCGGGCCAGCGAGAAGGCGACCGATATCTGCGTGCGGTTCCAGCCGAACTGGTTCTGGAGCGGTATGATGAAATTGCCGAATCCGTGAAAGTTGACTCCGGCGGAGAAAGCCATGCCAAGCCCGCCGGCCAGCACGATCCACCAGCCGTAGAAGAAGCGGCGGCGGGCGCGCGGCGTCGAGGACGACGCAGCGCCGCCTCTCGTGGCCGGCTGGCCATCGCCGCGCTCCCGACGGCGGAAGATGTTCACGCGAATCTGTCTCTCATTCCGTCCCTACCCGCCCGGCGGCCCTTAGGCCTGAAGGCAAAACACGCCGCCGATTCTATACCACTGTCCTGAAAGTGGCTATCCAGCAGGAAGCCATCGGGAACGTCGAGGCGTCCCCCCGCACAATTTGCACACTATGCCCGCCTGAGAGCGCGGACTCGCTCCACGAGCGTGGGCAGCGACCGGGCCGTCGAACTGCGGAGCGTGACGTCCGCCAGGGGGGTGAGCGGGGTATCGTCGGGGTTCGCCTCGATCAACAGCCCGCCGTAGGCCTTCACCGTTTCGGGAAAGCTCGCGGCGGGGTACACGGTCGCCGACGTTCCCGCCACGATGATGCAGTCGCACCGCTCCGTTTCCGCGAAGCACCGGACGAGCACGCTGCGGGGGATCGGCTCGCCGAACATCACAGTGTCGGACTTGACCACCGCGCCGCACTCCGGACAGTCCGGACGACCCTCGTGCATCTCTTCGAACTGCCGCCGGGTCCAGCGTTCTTCGCACCCGATGCACCTCATCTTGGTGCGATTGCCGTGGATCTCGGTGACGCGCCTGGAGCCCGCCACGATGTGCAGATCGTCCACATTCTGCGTGATGATCATGCGCAGCACTCCAATCGTCTCCAGCTCAGCCAGGGCGTAGTGGCCTTCATTGGGCACGGCTCTCTCTATGGCCGCGCGAAAGTGGCTTCGCTCCGGGCCGGACTCCAACTCGCGCTGCTTCCGCATGTAGCCCACGGGGTCCGCCAGGAACTCCTGGTAGCCCGTCATACTCGGTTCGCCAATTCGCGTCCACAGTCCGCCCTCTCCCCTGAAAGTGGGGATGCCGCTTTCTACCGACAGGCCCGCGCCAGTGAGGGCGACCACATAGGTAGACTCCACTATCAGCCTGGCCGCAAGGTCGAGTGCGTTCTCGAGGTGTTCATCCATCGGGTGGCCTCCTGCAATTCGTCCGGCGCGGTCCTCAACCGCTCGATAAACGCCCCCGGTCGACGACGAACCGGGACATGTCGGCGAGGAATCGGCTCTCTATGGCGCCGGGATCGGCGGTGCTGATTATGCACTGCTCGTAGCCGGAGATTGCCGACAGCACGTGGGTGCGGCGCGTGGCGTCCAGCTCCGACAGCACGTCGTCCAGCAGCAGCACCGGCTGTTGGCCGCGCCGGTCGGCGATGTGGGCTGCCTCCGCGAGCTTGATGGCGAGCGCCGCCGTGCGCACCTGGCCCCGAGAGGCGTAGGACGCGGCGCTCTCGCCGCCGGCCAGCACCAACACGTCGTCGCGGTGCGGCCCCGCGAGTGTCACGCCATGGGCAATCTCCCGGTCGAGCCGCTCCACGATTACGCGCCGAAAGGATTCCGCGAACGCCTCGGCGCCCTCGTCATCGCCCACGTCGACGCTGGGGCGGTACACCAGGTCGAAACTCTCGGCCCCGCCGGACAGCTCCTCATGGGCCGGTCGCGCGAGCCGCGACAGGCTTTGCACTGCGCTGCTCCGTCCTTGGGTTACCCGCTGCCCCTCCAGCACGAGTTGCTTGTTCCAAAAGTCCAGCTCGTCGGGGCGCGAGTTGCCAAGGCGCACCAGGCGCAAAAGCCGGTTTCGCTGACGCACGATGTTCTGGTAGCGCTGCAGGGAGTGCAGGTATCCGCGGTCGAGCTGCGAGATGAGAATGTCCAGGTAACGCCTGCGGGTGGACGGCGGGCCGTAGACGAACTCAAGGTCGCTCGCCGTGAACAGCACCGCGTTCAGATGGCCAACCAACTCGGAAGCTCGCCGGTCCACGCCGTTCACTCGGTAGCGCTTCTGGAGCGGCCCCTCTCCCGCCGTGCCGGCCGCATCGCCGGCATCGGGCGCGGCCAGCGGCGGGAGGCGCGCCAGGTCGATCTGCACACGCAGCGAGTCGGCTCCACGCACAAGCCTGGCCGCGACGCGGGTGTGCGTCGCAAGGTCCGGGTGCTGCCGGCGCACGAGCTCCCTGTCCGAGGAGGCGCGGGGAGACTTGGCGATGGCCAGCAGGTACACCGACTCCAGCAGGTTGCTCTTTCCCTGGCCGTTCGCTCCTGAAACGAGCGTCATGCCCTGGCCGAGCGAAAGCTCCAGACGCTCGTAGTTGCGGAAGTTGACTAGGTCCAGGTGTTCGATGTAGATTGTGCGACCTCAGTCCGCACCCTGCTGCTCCGTCTGCCCGGCAAGGACCCCAGACGTTTGCCAGGGGTGTACGGCCCGGTTTCAGCACCCAGGCTCGTGGGCTTGTTGTTCGCCCAGGGTCAGGAATTCCTCTTCGCCAATCACCTTCACGCCGAGCTCCTCCGCATCCTGTAGCTTGGAGCCAGCGTCCTGGCCCGCGATCAGGTAGTCGGTGCGGCGGCTGACGCTGCCGCTGACGGCGCCGCCCAATTCCTTTACGCGACCCTCTATCTGGGAGCGGCTGAAGCTCTGTAGCCTACCTGTCACCACGAAGCGCTTACCCTTCAAGGGCTGATCCGAAATCTCGGCGGGAGCGTCGTCGGCGAGGCGCACACCGGCGGAGCGCAGCTTCTCGATTACGCGCAGGTTGCCCTCGGTGGCGAAGTAGGCCACCACGTTCTGGGCGATCTTCGGTCCAATGGTGGGCACCGACTCCAGGTCCTCCTGAGTCGCGGCGCACATTGCGTCGATTGTCGGGAAGTGCCGGGCGAGCAGCTCGGCCACCTCGGACCCCACGTGCCGGATGCCGAGAGCCGCGACGAGCCGCGCGAGAGGGCGCTGCTTGCTTCGCTCTACGGCCGCCAGCAGGTTGGCGACGCTCTTCTCGGCCATGCGGTCCAACTCCAGGAGCGCTTCCTTCTCCAGCCGGTAAAGATCCGCGACGTCGGCGACCATGCCCTGTTCGACGAGCATCTGCACCTGCTTGCCGCCGATGCCCTCGATGTCCATCGCGCCTTTACTCACGAAGTGTTCCACCGAGCGCACGAGCTGTTCCGAGCACGAGGCGTTGACGCAGTAGTACATCGCCTCGTCTTCGGGCCTCGCTATGGGCTGGCCGCACTTGGGACATTCGGTGGGAAACTCCGGAGGCGCCTCGTCCCCGTTTCGGCGCTCGGCGATTGCGGCCACAATCTGAGGGATCACCTCGCCGGCCCGTTCGACTATAACCCAATCACCTACGCGCAGGTCCTTGGAGCGCACATAGTCCTCGTTGTGGAGCGTCGCCTGCTTGACGGTAGCGCCGCCGATGTCCACGGGTTCGAGCACGGCGTAGGGATTTATGCTGCCCGTCCGGCCCACGTTGAAGCGCACGTCGAGCAACTGCGTCACAGACTGCGTGGCCGGGAACTTATAGGCCACGGCCCAGCGCGGCTCACGGCCCACCACGCCCAGGTGCGCCTGGTAGTCGAAGCGATTGACCTTGACGACCACACCGTCGGCGGCGACGTCGAGATCCTCGGCCTTCTCCACCCAATGCCTGTAGAAGTCCACCGCCTGCTGAGGCGTGGACACGAGACGGTTGTGGTCGCTGACCTTGAAGCCCAGGCCCTTGAGGAATTGCAGGGTGTCCCAGTGGGTGTCGGGCACGGCGGCGGACTCCGCGTGTCCCAGCGAGTAGATGAACACGTCGAGCGGCCGCTCGGCGGTCGCGCGCGGGTCGAGCTGGCGCAGCGACCCGGCCGCGGTGTTGCGCGGGTTGGCGTATGCGGGCTCGCCCCGAGAGACGCGCTCTTCGTTGAACCTGGAAAACAGCGACTTGGGGAAGTATACCTCGCCACGCACCTCCAGCCGTGAGGGCGGGCTGCCGCCCAGCAGCCGAAGCGGTATGCTTCTTATCGTGCGCAGGTTGGAGGTCACGTTTTCGCCCACCAGGCCGTTGCCGCGGGTGGAGCCTTGCACCAACCGGCCGTCCTCGTAGGTGAGCGCCACGGCCAGGCCGTCGTACTTCAGCTCGCACACCAGCTCGAAGTCGTCTCGCTCCAACAGCGCGGCAACACGACGGTGCCAGGAGTAGAACTCCTCCTCGTCGAAGGCGTTACCAAGGCTCAGCATAGGCCGGGCGTGCTCCACCGGCTCGAATCCCTCCGCGGGCTCCGCGCCCACCCGCTGCGTCGGCGAGTCCGGGGTTACCAGCTCCGGATGCGCCCGCTCCAGCTCGCGCAGGTCGTTCATCAGCGAGTCGTACTGGCCATCAGCGATTTCGGGGCTGTCAAGCACGTAGTAGAGGTAGTTGTGGCGGTCTAACTGTGCCCGAAGCTTCTGAGCTCGTGCCTGTGCAGTGGTCGTTGCCATGGTGTGATTCACCCCTGGGCCGGCCCCCAACCGCGAGTGGCGCGGGCCGATCTCTGATCTTCGGCGTAAGTATAAATCATAGGCCTCGGACGACGCTTGCTCTAGACTATGCCCCAATTGCTGGATATACTCTTGCCAGCACGAAGGAATACCTGGAGAGCCACATTGCCCCAATCAAGAGAGTACGAAGAGTTCGTGGCGAAGTATCCACCGCTCAAGGCCATCGGCAACACGCCGATGGTGGGGTTGGACCTGCCCTTCGACATTGGCGGCGCGACGGTGAGCGCCAAGTGCGAACACCTGAACCCGGGCGGCTCGATTAAGGACCGGCCTGTACTCAGGATGCTCGTTGAAGCAATCCTGTCGGGCGAGCTTACCAGGGAGAAGTCCGTCATCGACGCGACCTCGGGCAACGCGGGAATCGCCTACGCGATGATAGGCGCGGTGCTCGGTTACAAGGTTACGCTTGTGATGCCTGAGAACGCCAGCGAAGAGCGCAAGAAGCGGCTCCTGGCTCACGGGGCGGAGATAATCTACACGGACCCGATGCTGGGGTACGACGAGTCGCTGTACGAGGTCAAGCGGCGCTACGAGCAGTCTCCGGACGCCTACTTCTACTGCGACCAGTACAGCAACCCTTTCAATCCGCAGGCCCACTACGACACCACCGCGGTGGAGATACTGCGGCAGGCGCCCGACATCACGCACCTGGTGGCCGGCGTCGGAACGGGCGGCACCATTTCGGGCGTGGGCAGACGGCTCAAGGAGCACAATCCGGATACCAGGGTCATCAGCATCAACCCGCCGGAATGGCCCGGCGTGGAGGGCTTGAAGCCCCTGGGCGAAGGGCACATTATTCCGCAGACGCTGGATTGGTCGGTCGTGGACGAAATGCTGGACGTGGACGTGGACCGGTCTTACGAGATGTCGCGCCGGCTTGCCCAAGCGGGCCTGTTTGCCGGCCAGTCGTCGGGGGCCTACATTGAGGGCGCATACAAGGTGGCCGCGCGGGAGGGCAGCGGCCACGTGGTAACCATCTTCAACGACATAGGCGAACGTTACTTCAGCACCGGCATGTGGGGCTAGGGACGAGTCCCAAAATCGCCCAATCTTCTGCAGTCTGAATCACCGCAGCCCGCGAGCCTGCATACCACCTCATGCCCTTGAACACTCTCAAACGTGGCCGTGACCACCGTCTTCCGCTTGCAGTTGCGCGCCAGGCCACGGATTCCAGAAACCTTGTCCGAGTACGCGCCTAGCCATTACAGCAGCTTCAAAGGTAATGTCCTGTGAGTGGTATTGCGCCACTCTGCTTTGCAGCAGTCTCTTGGGTATTGGCAAGACAGATTGCCTGACGACAGGCCTATAGCTCGGTGCATGTAAGGGAATGAGCGCTATGGGGCGTGACATCTGGGCGATGATCCACTGCGAGCACTCTACGCTGCTGCCTTCCTGGCAGCCGTCTTGTGGGTAGCTGCCTGTGGCAACCCGCCATCGGCGACGCCCGACGTGCCCGCAACCGTAAAGGCGGCGGTCGCCACGGCTCTGCCAAGGGCGCAGCCCGACATCGCCGCAACGGTCGCCGCCGGCGTGCTGGCGACTGTGATCGCGGCCCAGCCCACGCCGACACCGGTGCCTACACACACACTGACGCCCATTCAAACGCCCACGCAGACAGTGGCGCCAGCGCCGATGCCTACTCCCCATCCGGCCGCCCCTCCCGCCCAGGTTGTTGAGAGGAGCAGCCTATCGGTGGAGGAAATCGTTGCAAGAGCTAAGCCCAGCGTGCTGAGGATCGTGGGCGACAGTAATGTGGGCTCCGGGTTCGTGGTCGACGCCGCAGGCTACATCCTCACCAACGAGCACGTCGTCGCGGGTCAGTCGCGTCTGACGGCCATATTGGACAACGATACACAATTGAGAGCCCGAGTGGTTTCCGCGGACGAACAGCGAGACATCGCCTCGTTGAGGGTCGAAGTGGGAAATGGACTGAAGCCGCTTACATTCGCGACAGCGTTGAAGGAGGGCGAGGACGTTGTAGCGCTTGACTATCCCCTCAATCTTTCTGGAACTATCACGATAACGAGAGGCATCGTTTCCGCGGTAAGTTGGTTCGATGGCGTTAAGCACGTTCAGACCGATGCCGCCTTTAATCCAGGCAGCAGCGGCGGTCCCCTGCTCAATGGCAGGGGCGAGGTCGTTGGAATGAACTCGACTGTCATTCGGGGGATTGCGGGCAGGGACTTCGACGCGCAGGGCATCGGGTTCGCCATAACGTACGACGTTCTGGTCGAACGCCACGCGTAAATGAGGTGCGTCTCCTCCGAGTCGTCCGCTCCCATTGCGCAGGCCGCGATTACCGAGGTTCCAGAGCGCGGGTTCGATCCCGCAAGCGGCAGGCTGGTCCACGACTACGACAGCTTCATACCGTTGCTGGACGCGCAAGTCAGCCTGACCAACTCGGTGATAGAGGCAGCGTTCGTGGATACGCTGTCGGCGCAGAGCAGAAGCTGGAGCCACGGATTCTTCATTCGGAAGACGGACGAGCACTATCGCACCCTGACGATTTCCAGCAACGGCTACTGGTGCCACCACCTTCGAACCGGCGGAAAACTGAACGGGGCACAAGACGTGCAGATTGGGTTCTCTTGCAATATCGCGACGGGCCGAAACGCGCAGAACCACGTTCGGGTGATTGCGCTAGGAGACAGGGGATGGCTGTTCATCAACGGCGACTACGGGGCGGAGTTGGACTTGAGCGGGGTTGTGGGGAGCGGAACGGTAAGCCTGATAGGTGTTTGGTTCGACGGACACGAGCATCCGGGGAGTCACACCGTGTACAGAGGCTTCGTCGTCCGTCCGGTGGACCTGGTGCACGACCCCGAAGACGGGGGCATCAGGCAAGGCGGCAGCGATGAGATCAACCTTTATCCCACCGAAGCGGCGAGGACGGGGAATTTCACGCGATTGCTCTAGCCGGGTCTGGGGCGTGGCTTCACGGGCGATACGTCAATAATGAATGGGAGGACCTAGGGTTCGAGCCGTCAGACTCCATCACCACGACTAGGGGCAAGGCCAACCATATTCTCGTGATAGCGCTCGGCGACCGCGGCTATCTGCTTATCAATGACTCGCTCGTGACGAACCTCGACCTAAGCGACCTGACACACGCTGGGCAAGTAGACGCGATCGCATCGCTCTTCGAGGGCCACACTACCAGAGGCGTGTCCACACCATTCGTGGACTTTACGGTGCGGCCGATCCCCGACCCACCGTAGCAGAAGGCCAAGGCCGCTCCGTGCGCACGCACGTCGTCGCCGGCGAACAGGACGGCGGGCCCGTGCCTAAACGTCCAGGTTCTTGACCTCGAGTGCGTGGGTCTGGATGAAGTTGCGGCGCGGCGCCACCACGTCGCCCATCAGCACCGAGAACACGTTGTCGGCCACGGCGGCGTCGGTGATCGACACCTGTAGCAGCGTGCGTTGTTCGGGGTCCATGGTGGTCTCCCACAACTGGTCGGCGTTCATCTCGCCCAGGCCCTTGTAGCGCTGAATGCTGATGTTGCGCTTGCCGTTGAGCTGCGTCAGCACGCCCTCCCGCTCGCCCTCGCTGTAGGCATAGTGTTCCTGTTTGCCGCTCGCTATCTTGTACAAAGGTGGTTGTGCTATGTACAGGTGGCCACGGCGAATGAGCGGCTCCATGTGGCGGAAGAAGAAGGTGAGGAGCAGCGTTCTGATGTGGGATCCGTCTACGTCGGCGTCGGTCATGATGATGATGCGGTGGTAGCGCAGCTTGGCGAGGTTTATGTCGTCGTCGAGGCCCACGCCGATAGCGGTGATCATGGCCCTTATGGCATCGTGGCTCAGCATCTTGTCGGCGCGCGCCTTTTCCACGTTGAGTATCTTGCCCCACAGCGGAAGCACGGCCTGTGTCCTGCGGTCCCGGCCCATCTTGGCGGTGCCGCCGGCCGAGTCGCCCTCCACGAGGTAGAGCTCGCAAAACTCTGGGTTTTTCTCCGAGCAGTCGGCCAGTTTGCCGGGCAGTCCGCCGCCCTCCATGGCGTTCTTGCGTATAATGAGGTCGCGCGCCTTCCGCGCTGCCTCCCGAGCGCGCTGGGCTGTGAGGCACTTTTCAATGATGCGGCGGGCGTCCTGCGGGTGATCTTCGAGATAGTACTGCACCGCCTCGGCCACCACGCTTTCGACCTGGTTACGCACCTCTGGGTTACCGAGCTTGGTCTTGGTCTGCCCTTCGAACTGCGGATCGGTCAGCTTGACCCCTACCACGGCGGTCAGCCCTTCTCGCGTTTCCTCTCCCGCCAGGTTCGTCTCGTTATCTTTGATCAGCTTGTGTTTGCGACCGTAGTCGTTCAGCACGCGGGTTAGCGCCGAGCGGAAACCGGTCAGGTGCGAGCCGCCATCCACGGTGTTGATGCAGTTGGCGAATGAGTGGACGAACTCGGTGAAGCTGTCATTGTACTGGAGGGCGGCCTCGACGATGGTGCCGTCGACCTGCTTTTCCACGTAAATCGGGTCTTTATGGAGCACGTCGCGGCTCTGGTTGAGGTTGCGCACAAAGCTGGACATGCCGCCTTCGAAGTAGTAGGTCACCTCGTTCTTGGGCCACAGGTCGGCATCGAAGTCGCTGCGGAAGTTAATCTCGAGCCCCTTGTTTAGATATGCCATCTCCTTGAAGCGCTGCGCCAGGGTGGCGAACTCGAAGTGGATGATCTCGAAAATGTCCGCGTCGGCCTCGAACGAAATGCAGGTGCCGATGCGGTCGCGCTCGCTTCTGTCCAGGTCGCGTGATGACAACTCGGTCGTGCGTTCTCCCTGGCAGAAGTCCTGTGTGAACACCTTGCCATCCCGGAACACGTCCACGGTGAGCTTGGTGGACAGGGCGTTGACTACCGACGCGCCCACACCGTGAAGGCCGCCGGACACGGCATAGGCCTTGCCGCCGAACTTGCCGCCGGCGTGCAGGGTGGTCATAACGGTCTCGACGGCCGAGATTCCGGTGGCCGGGTGAATGTCAACGGGGATACCGCGCCCATCGTCCTCAACGCGCACCACGCCGTCGGGAGAGATGTATATCTCGATTTTCGTGCAGAAGCCGGCCATGAACTCGTCAACGCTGTTGTCGACAACCTCGTAAATCAGGTGGTGCAGGCCGCGCTGGTCGGTGCTGCCTATGTACATACCCGGACGGCGCCGGACGGCCTCCATGCCGCCGAGCACCTGGATGTCGCTTGCGGTGTACCAACTGGAGGCGCCGTTGGCGCCGTTGAGATGTTTGTTTGCCATGGAGAGCTCCTGGCGTTCCTCCGACAGGGCCATTGGCTGCCGCGTCAAGAGCGTCGGTCTCTATGCAGGCCGCAATGCGAGGAACTAATGTTCTTTTCATATTCCGTTGCTAAGGAATATGTAGCAACGAGAAGATTGCTTGCAGGCGCCGGCGGGTCGCGGCGGCTGGCGGGCGCCGAGCGGGGGAAAGGCCACGCTCGTGTACGCTGATTGTATCACCAATGGGGGACTTCTTCAATGATTTTCGCGACACCCGAAGACCGGTTCCACGCCGTCGTAGTGCGGCGCGTCCTCAGCCCGCGGGCAGGCTTCGCAGCGGCGCACTCCCTCTAGTCGAAACCTAACGTACCCCCCGAACAGGGGCGCTTCAACGTTAATTTGGGTCTCGAATTCGTAAAAAGTGCGAGAGTGAGCGCGGAAACACGGCGCCCGCCGGCTCGGGGGAAGTACGCGGCTAACATGCCTCTGCTCGACGTATCGTACAAGGCTATTTTCAACTTCTCTAGAATCGTCGTATAATTGAGAAGCGCCACTTCTGCGCCAGCCGCCAGCGGGCGCTCATCTCTCGACCACATTTGCAGAGGGAGCGACACGGGCATTGAACATCGATCCGTATTACACGACCTTTCCGGCCCTGCTGCTAGCGACTGGGATTGGCTACCTCCTTGGCGCGCTCCCCATCGCCGACAGGGTGAGCCGGCGGCGCGACATCGACATCTTTTCAGCGGGCACCGGACTTGCCGGCGCGACCAACGTGCGCCGGCAGGTGGGCAACGTTCCCAGCGCCATCGTGGTCTTGGGCGACTTCGGCAAGGGCGCGCTCGCTGTGATCGTGGCAGACTTGCTCGGAGTGGACAAGGGCAGCGCCTGGATTCTGCTGCCGGCGACGGCGGCCATCATAGGTCACTGGAAGTCGATCTTCACGGGCTTTCGCGGCGGAGACGCCCTCGTTACCCTCGGCGGCATCATCATCGCGCTGTTCCCTGTGCAGGGTTTGATAAGCGTAGCGATAGCAGTCATCATAGCGCTGAGCGCTCAGAAACTGCCCTTCTCCTCGCTGCTCAACCTGGTCTTCGGCTACCTGGTGCTGGCCACTCTCAACTACTTCTTTTTCGACGGTCACACGGCAATCACGCTGGGCGTGGGCGGTTTGTGCGCGATGGTTCTGGCCTACGCCATACGCGGGCACATGGAACGCCGCCGCGAGAGCGAGTGGGTGGAGTGCGAGGAACATGGCGGGGCGAACAACCAACCCGAAAGCCAGGGCTGACACGGCGCTCCGTGCACGTGCCGCCGGACGCGGCGAACGTCGCCTACCCGTGAGTAGCCATCTCCTCCAAGCAGACGCAGTACGTGGTGCGCACAACGCCTGAGCGCGTGTGGATGTCGCTGTCGACGATGTCCTTGAAGCTCGCCTCGTCTTCGGCTTCCACAACCGCAACCACGTCGTACGGCCCGGACACCCTGCGCGCCTCCATGACCCAACGCCGCGCAGTCAGGTACTCGACAAGGCTGGCCTCCTGCCCTTCGACCATCTCGATTAAGACGTATGACTTTAGCAACGCGAATCTCCTTCGGTGGCGGTTCGCATGCCACCCCCGACAACGGCCGGCCGGACAGACCGGCTGGCGCCTAGCCAGCGTCCTCTGACGACAACTCCTCTCGCGTAACCAGCAGCAGGTCCAGCAGGTTGCGGTTGACTATGAACACCGTGCTCCGGACGGGCGTCTTCACGTAGTAGGAGAGATCGTCGCGCTCCAGGATTCTGATGCGTGTGGTGGGGTTTGACGCACCGCTCCCGGTGACCACCCTCAGAGACGCCGTCGGGTTATCGAATTGCAGGCCCTCGGTCTCCTCGGCGGTCGCAAACCCCTCGGCGAACAGCAGTTCGACCACGCGCAATACGGAGTCGACCAGCGCCAGGTCCGCGGGCGCCTCGCCCGTGTCGTCTTTCACCACCCAGTCGGCGCCGGTGAACGTGAGGTCGAACCGCGCGTCGGGATATTCGAAGGTCAGGGTCTCGATCTCGGACCTGGGGATGTTCAGTATCACCGGGTCGAGCCAGCCGTCCGGCCGCGGGTCGAATATGTCCATCGCCGTAATCGGGCTGGGACAGGGCACGCCGTACACCTCGTCATTGCCGGAGCGCCGCACGTAACACAGGCCCACTTGGGGGCTCCAGGCGCCAATCAGCAGCTTCTCCTGCTCGAAGTCGTCCCGGAAGAACGACACCACGGTGGCCGTGTCGTCGGAGACGCCCATGCGCTCGTGGTTCCCGGGGTTCATGGCGATGAGCTGCGCAATGTTTTCGATGTCGGACACGGCCTGCCAGAACGCCTCCAGCTTGGGCTGAAACGCGGGCTGGTTCTGGACCGTCCAGGGGGCGCCCTCGCCGCGCCTCTCCAACGTCGCAGCCAGACCGTTCTGGGCGGTGCTGATTCTCACCCTGTCTACCACGTCCTGCGACAGGGGCAGCAGTCCTGACAGCACCACCTCCTCGGGCTCCGACGTGACGACGCGCACGACGAGGCCGGCGACCGCAATAGCGACGAGAAGTCCCAGCACTACGACTAACTGCCTGCTATTCATCGCCCCACACTCTCCGGGAGATGTTCCTGCGGCGCACGAACTGAATCAGCCCTATCACCACAAGCAGCGCTGGCACGCCCGCGACGTTCGAGTACTGGACCACGTTGCGGTGCAAGTCGGAGCTGAACAGAAGCTGGCGCGAGCTGATGACCTTGGAGCGGATTTCCGCCAGGGCGTCCTCCTGCGCCAGCCAGTCCACGAGGTTCAGCGCCAGGCCCAGGTTCTCCTGGTACCGGCCCGACACGGAGTCGTCTATCCAGTTGGAGTCGCCGAGCACCACCAGGCGCATCTCGCCGCCGGGAGCCGGCCGCGTGACGGCGACGCCCATCTGGGCGCGGAAAAGATCGCCCGGCGTGACCTGTTGCAGAGCAAGCGAGTTGGGACTGACGTCCGGGCTGTTGCGGTAGTTCAGATCTATCGCGCCCGATTCCGAAGTCTCGAGCAGCAGTATGCGCTCATGGGGCCACTCGGTGAGGAAACCGACGCTGCTCGCCCAGGGCAACACCACGGACTCCACGTCTCCCGCTACCTTGGAGTCCACGGATATGGCGCGCATCCAGTACGGGAATGGGATGGCTACGCTTCCGAGCTGCGTTCCGAATTGGAGCGTCTCGTGGGAGCGCACGTCGAATGCTATGTCGTCCTCGACAATCACACCGTAGCTCTCCACGAAGTCTGCGAAGCTGTTGCGGTTGGGCAGCGCCGTCATCCGCTGCAGATCTACGTCCACGGGATCGAGCAGCAACATCGCTTTACCGCCGCCATCCAGGTAGGAGGTGAGAGCCGCTCGCTCCGATTCCTCGATACGTTCTGTGGGACCGGCGACAATCAGCACGTCGGCGCCGTCCAGGTCAAGAGCCCCGTCCTCCAGCGGCTCCACCACGGACACGTCGTACTGCTGCGCCAGCACCCCCCCAAGGGTCTGCATCCCGTCGGCGGGTGTCTTCTCGCCGTGACCGGACAGGAACCTCACGCTCTTGCGCTGCTGGTTGATCATGGCAAAGGCCAAACTCGCAATGCGGTACTCGAATCCATCCACGGTCCCGATAAAGGGCACCACTTCGCGCTGGTCGGCGTATGTCATCGAGAGACCCAGGTAGCCGGTCTTGATCTGCAGCTCGCCCTGGCTCTGCACGTTGAACTGCATCTGGGGCACGCCCATAAGTTGTGCCTTGCGCGCCGCCGTCTCGTCGCCGTCGGGGTACTTGCGCACGACGCGCACCTGTCCGCCGGACGAGGCCGCGAGGTCGTCGAGGAAGTCGTTCACGTCCCGCGCCACTACCGCCACGTGAGCGGGCGGTTCCTTGGACTGGAAGATCTCGATCGTGAGCAGGTCGTCCAGGTCGCCGAGTATTTCCTTGGTGGCCGGGCTGAGCGTAAACAACTTGTCCTCGGTGAGGTCCAGCCGGCCACCAATGCTGGAGCCGAACCAGCCCACAAGCAGGCTGAGCACTATGAGGGCGGCAACCCCCACCTGCAGGTTGCGGTACTGCGGCGACTGGTGGCTAAGGCTCTTCCCTCTAATCATCAAGTAGGTGGCGCTCAGCATTGTGGAGACGAGCGCGACGAAGTAGAGCACGTCTCGCAGGTCGATCACCCCCCGCGCGATGCTGTCGAAGTGCGTCGCTGGGCTCAGCGTCTGCAGGGGTCCGGACGCCCCCGCGGGCAGGCCGTCGGCCACCTGTTCGAGGCCCACGAGCAGCAGCGCCCCTATGAACAGCAGCCCGAGGATGAACGCTATCACCTGGTTGCGCGTGAGGCTGGACGTGAACAGGCCCAACGAAACGAACGCCGCCGCCAGGAACAGGCTGCCGACGTACTGCGCGACCACCGCGCCGAGGTCCACGTCGCCCGCCGTGGAGAGCGCGATGGGTATGCCGACGGTGGACAGGATGAGCACGGCGACGAATATGAAGCCGGACAGGAACTTGGCGAACAGCACTATCCAGCCCTGGATGGGCTGCGTCAGCAGAATCTCCAGTGTGCCGTCCCGCTGCTCTTCCGCGAGCAGCCGCATGGTGGAGGCCGGCACGAAGACCATGAGCATCCAGGGCAGCGCCGTGAAGAGGCTACGGGTGGACGCCTCGGTGGACGTACCGAACGGCGTGAAGAAGTAGAGGAACGAGACTACTGCGCAGAACACCACGAGCAGGATGTAGCCCGTGGGCTGGTCTAGGTAGCCTCGCAGGTCCTTGCGTATGAGCGCGGTGAGGGAACGCATTCGCCCTACTCTATGCGTCCTCTGTGTCCCCGCCGCCGTTCTCGGCCGTGAGGGAGTGAAACACGTCCTCGAGCCGGGCCCTGTCCTCGTGGAGCTCCCACAGCACCCAGTTCCGCTCCTTGGCCAGAGCGAATATCTGGGGGCGCAGGTCCTCATCACCCGCCACGGACACGACGTAGCGCTTGCGTCCCTCCACGGGGGCCAGGCGGTCCACGGCGCCCACGTTGGGCAGGCGCTTGAGTCCGGTCTCGACCTCGTTGCCTTCGATCTCCACGTGAACCTGGCGCTGGCCCCTGGCGCGCACCAGCAGCTCCTCGACGGGGCTGTCGGTGACGAGCTTGCCGCGGCTGATGAGCAGAACGCGCTCGCACGTGGTCTCGACCTCCTGCATCACGTGGGTGCTCAGCAGCACGGTGCGCTCCTGGCCGAGCGAGCGTATCAGGTCGCGAATGGTCAGGCGCTGGTTGGGGTCGAGGCCCTCGGTGGGCTCGTCCATGACAAGGATGGAGGGCCTGTGCAGGATAGCCTGGGCGAGGCCGACGCGCTGGCGGTAGCCCTTGGAAAGCTGGCTGATGGGCCGGTAGAAGACCTCCTGGAGGCCGGTTTCCTCGACGGTGCGGTCGAGGTTTTCGCTTCGCTCGGCGCCGGTAAGTCCGCGCAGGTCGGCGACGAACGAGAGGTATTCCTGCACGAGCAGGTCGCCATACAGGGGGTTGTTCTCGGGCAGGTAGCCGATGCTCTGGCGGGTGAGCCGGTCATGGGCCAGCGTGTCGACGCCGTCTATGAGAATCGAGCCGGTGTCCTGGGTGTAGAACGAGGTGAGCAGACGCATGGTGGTGGACTTGCCGGCGCCGTTGGGGCCGAGGAATCCCACCACCTCGCCGCTGGCGATCTTGAACGTGAGGTTGTCGACGGCGGTGTGCGAGCCGAAGCTCTTGCTGACGCCGGTGGCCTCGATCGTGTAACGGGAATCGCCGTTGGAGCGTTCTTTCGTAGCCAAAGCGGGAATCCTCTAGTGCGCGTTGTAGGTGCTCACCGCGAAGACCGGCGCGAGCGCCAGCCTAAACAGGCCTCATCCCCTTGAGCCGTACCGCCGGCAGCCTCTTCAGACGCTGATTCACCGGATCCACCTCGATGCCGACAGACTCCAGCGCGGTGACGCCCAGCAGAGGCTCCGCATCGTCGTCTCCGTATATGACGGTTCCGCCGACAGTCTCGCCCATGAACTCGATTTCAGCGACCGTGATTTGCATAACCAGTTCGCTCCCGTCGGCCAGTTCGCAGACCCTGCGCCCTCTGGAACTCAATCCTATGGCTTCCAGATGCTTTCCCGGGACCAGGCTATCGGTGGCCCCGGTGTCTACCAAGAATAGGTCTTCCCACGACCTTTCGGGGTCAGCAGGATTGCGTATGGTTACGGTTACGTGTGTTGCGCCCATGCCTTGTTCCTATCACACCCCCTTCCTAACCTTCCCCCTGAGAGGGGGAAGGGACTTTCTGGAAGGCCCATGCCAGCAGGGGGGAGAGGGGGTGTCGGCTTCGCCCCTAGTCGTCGAAGGGGGCGGGCAGCTTCATGGGGTTGAGTTCGGTGATGAGGGACTCGGTGGTCAGCACCATGCCGGCCACGCTGGCGGCGTTCTCCAGCGCCGAGCGTGTGACCTTGGCCGGGTCCACAATGCCCATTTCCAGCATACCGCCATACTGCTCGGTCTCGGCGTCGAAGCCGTAGTCTCCAGAGCCCTGCTTCACGCCGTTGAGCACCACTTGGCCGCTCATTCCGGCGTTGTCGACGATGAGCACCAGCGGGGACTCTACTGCCCTGAGCATGATGTTGACGCCGGTCGACTCGTCGCCCTCGGCTTGTAGCTTGGGGCCGGCCGCCTGCGCCGCGCGAACCAGGGAGGTGCCGCCGCCCGCGACGATGCCCTCTTCGATGGCCGCTCGGGTGGCGGAGAGCGCGTCCTCGAGCCGCTGGCGCTTCTCGCGCAGCTCGACTTCGGTGTACGCGCCCACCTTGAGCACGGCCACTCCGCCGGCCAGCTTCGCCGCGCGCTCTTCCAGCTTCTCGCGGTCGTAGTCAGACGACGTATCCTCGGCCTGCGACTTGAGCTGGCCGATGCGCGCCGAAATGGTGTCCTTGTCGCCGGCGCCCTCGACGAACGTGGTGTTGTCCTTGTCCGCCACCACTCTTCGGCAGCGCCCCAGGTCTTCCACTTCAGCCGAGTCGAGCTTGCGGCCTATGTCGGCGCTGATGACGTTCGCGCCGAAGAGCACTGCCATGTCTTCCAGTATGGCCTTGCGCCGATCGCCGAAGCCGGGGGCCTTCACCGCCAGGCAGTTGAGCGTGCCGCGCAGCTTGTTCACGACCAGGGTCGCCAGCGCCTCGCCTTCTACGTCCTCGGACACGATAACCAGCGTGCGGCTGATTGCCGTCAGCTTTTCGAGCAGCGGCAGCAAGTCGGCCATGGAAGAAATCTTCTCGGTGGTGATGAGCACGTAGGGGTTTTCCAGCTCGGCGGTCATCTTGGTGGCGTCGGTGACGAAATAGGGAGAACTGAAGCCCCTGTCCACCTGCATGCCCTCGACGTACTCGACCTCGTAGCCGACTCCCTTGGACTCCTCGATGGTGATGACGCCCTCGCTGCCGACCTCGTCGATTACGTTGGCGAGGATGCTGCCCATCTCCTCATCGTGGGCGGCCAGCACGGCCACCTGCTCAATCTGTTGCTTGCCCTCCACGGGCTGGGCCATGGACTCAATCTCGGCCCTCATCACCGCGACAGCCTTCTCGATGCCGCGCTTGAGCGCCATGGGGTTGGCGCCGGCGGAGATGTTCTTGAAGCCCTCGCGCACGATGCTCTGTGCGAGGATGGTGGAGGTGGTGGTGCCGTCGCCAACAGCATCGTTGGTCTTGCTCGCCG
Organism: uncultured Dehalococcoidia bacterium; assembly: GCA_951812395.1. Classification (GTDB taxonomy): domain Bacteria; phylum Chloroflexota; class Dehalococcoidia; order Lucifugimonadales; family CATOSD01; genus CATOSD01. Next base: position 117,019 of record CATOSD010000002.1, on the reverse strand, counting down.
CCTCCTTGAGAAGCTGGGCGCCCATGTTCTGGAACGGCTGCTTGAGCTCGATCTCCTTGGCGATGGTAACGCCGTCGCTGCACACTTGCGGCGGTCCGAAGTCGTCGTCCAGGATGACGTTGCGGCCCCTTGGCCCCAGCGTAATGCCGACGGCCTTAGCGAGAACGTCGAACCCTTCCATCAGCTGGCTTCTGGCGTCCTGACTGTATTCTAGCTGCTTTGCCATCTGTGAATCTCACCCTCCCAGGTCTTTGTGTCAGGGCCGCGTGGGCGGCGCCACTGCAACTGGTATTCTACCATAAAGGCGTTGTTCAAGGTGGCGGCGGGTCGGTGAACGACCTTCGGTACGGCCGGCGTCCGGGATGGAAGCCGGCCGGCTCACAGGGATGGCAGGTCGAGCATGGCCGCGGGCGTGGGACAAACGCGGCTTTCGCCGAGAGTGTCTCATTCCGTGTTTTTCGTAGCTGGGGACTGTTTCAGTGAGGGCGGTTGGTGTGGTGCGACTGTCGCAAATCCGGGCCGTTGCGCTCGGATTCCGGGGGGCCTGGAGGCGAAACGGGACGGGGTGTCACGCGAGGCGCGTTGCGAGGCGGCGGTGGTTGTGATTGGCATGTGGGGATATTAGTACATTTGTGCGTGCGCTGTCAAGGGCCAGTACGCCTTTTGAAATCACACTGGTATCGAGAAATGTCACTGTTCAATCTTCAGCGGAACGTGGGCGGCTCGCGCATTGGCTCGCGGGTCGGCAACTGCAGCTCGACGCCACCGTAGGGCTCGAATCGAGATCAAACGGCCTCAGCCAGATTCTTGCTGTCTCTGGGCTCCTGGAACAGCGCGTCACTCAGAATGATTCGTGCCTCTTGCTCCATGGACGTGCCGTATTGCTCCGCCTGTATGCCCAACCGCCGTATCAGCTCTTCGTCCAGATTGAGCACGGAGATACTGTCGATTACGATGCTTCACAGTCATCAATGCGCCATTGCATTTGCGATTGTGACGCTATGACAATGAAGCGTTTTGGCACCCCCATCCTAACCTTCCGCCGTCCGAGGGGGAAGGTACCGGTCGCAGGGGATTGAAGTTGACACCCTGACGGCGGTGGCCTTAGCATACGCGTCAATCATCTGGGGCTGCGGGGCGACGCGCGCCGCGCCTAATTCGCACATCACAAGGAGGCTGGCCATGGCCGTTATTCTGGGCGAAGGAGACTTCCGATACGAGGCGCTCGCCGAGTGGGAGAAGCTGCCGGACGGGATGGAGTTGCTGGAGACGCCAGGCGTGGCCGTGGACTCCAAAGACCGGGTGTACGCCTTCACACGCAATCCCGACAATCCGGTGATCGTGTTCGACGCCGATGGCAACGTGGTTCGCACGTTCGGCCAGGGCATCTTCGGCAAGCGGTCGCACGGCATTCTGATTGGACCGGACGACTCGGTGTGGTGCGCCGACGACGGCATTCACACAATCACCAAGTTCTCCCCAGAGGGCGAGCTGCTGCTGACGATTGGCGCCACTAACAAGCCGGCGCCCATCTGGAGCGGCCAGCCCTTCAACCGGCCCACCCACGCGGGCGTGTCCCCGAACACGGGCCACATATTCGTGACCGACGGCTACGGCAACTCGCGGGTACACAAGTACACCGCGGAGGGCGAGCTGGTGCTGTCGTGGGGTGAGCCTGGCATCGACGCGGGCCAGTTCATACGGCCCCACAACGTAGCTGTGGACTCCGACGACCTCGTGTACGTGGCGGACAGAGAGGCCCACCGCGTGCAGGTGTTCGACGCGGACGGCAACTTTGTCACGATGTGGAACAACATCCACCGGCCCGACGGAATGACGCTGGGCCCGGACGGCAACATCTACGTCGGCGAGCTGAACGGCATGGGCGGCGTGGACGACGCGCCCGGCCTGGGCCACAGGGTCAGCATTCTGAGCCGGGACGGCGAACTGCTGGCGCGGTTCGGCGACGCGGAGGAGGGCGAGGAACCGGGCAAGTTCATCGCGCCGCACGGCATCGCGGTGGACTCTCGCGGCGACATCTACGTGGGCGAGGTGGCCTACACGATTCGGGGCAGCCACATGGACCCGCCCCGGTACCCCAAGAGCCTGAAGAAGCTGCGCAAGCTGGGCTAGGCGACGTGGGAGCGGCGCGGGAGCCGTCCCCTACCCTACGCGCTAGCTAGCGCTGTTCTCTCCACGGTCGTGTTCGAAAGACAATTGAGGACTCGCACGCTTTTCAGCCTGCGGATTGGGAAGTGACTTCCAAGAGGCCGTCAGCTTTGGAATGCTGCACAGTGGCCCAATCTTCTATTACCAGGGAACGACCAACAGAGCGCAGAGCCCTCTCAACTGTCGTCATGTGTGAGCCGTATCCGGAATCCAGAAGCCGACGGACCGCTCTCTCTTGCAGACCCAGGCGGCCTGCAAGGTCTGCGTTAGCCACGCCTTGCTCTCGCATTGCCGAATAGAGGGCCAGCTTTGCCGCGACGACGGGCGAAACCGTGATTAGCACCTGACCGTCTTGCAGGGGGCTTGGCGAAGGAATGTCTTCGCCATTGGTGGCGTACATGCTCAATGCGACACGCAGGCAGTCTCCGGCCGCCTCGACTGCATCTCCCCAGGACCACGCGCCTGAATTGGCCCCATACACATCCGGAAACGTAACATTGTAGGCTTCCCGTCCGGTCGCGCGTTCCTCTTCTCTATCACGGACTATGTTGCACGGATAGGCGTAGCGCACGATCTAAAGCTCCCTTTTTATCGAGATGCACACCAACCCTACCCTTGCCGCTAGCCGACGCTGGCCAACAGCCTCTCGACGTCCGCGCGCGACGGCATGGCGGCCTGCGCGCCGGGGACGGTGACAGCGAGCGCCCCGGCGGCGGCCCCGAAGCGCACCGACTCGCCGAGCGAAATGCCCTCGGCCGCGGCGACGGCGAACGCCGCGCCAAACGCGTCGCCGGCGGCCACGGTGTCCACAGCTTCCACGGAGAACGCCGGCACGTGTCCCGACTCGTCCGTAGACGCGTAGTACGCGCCTTCCTCACCCAGCTTGACGATTGCGACGGGCGCGCCCATGGCGCGGAGCCGCGCCGCAGCGTCCGAAGCCGACGCCAAGTCAGTGACCTCGACGCCCGACAGCATTGACGCCTCGGTCTGGTTGGGCGTCAGCACGTCGGCGGCGGTGTGGATGTCCGGCGGGGCGATCTGGGCGGGCGCGGGGTCCCACACGACGCGAACACCGCGCTGCCGGGCCGCGGAGGCGGCCTGGAGCGTGAGCGCGGGCGGCGTCTCGAGCTGCAGGAGCAGCGCGTCCGCGCCGTCGAGAGCGCGCTCTACGGCGCGGAGCTGGGTCTGGTCGCTCGCGAGGTTGGCGCCGTACACGGCCACGATGCGGTTTTCCCGGCTGGAGTCCAGCCAGATCATCGCCACGCCGGAGGCGTTGTCGGGATCGACGGCCACGCCGCTGATGTCGATGCCCTCGGAGCGCAGGCCGTCCAGCAGAGCAGCGCCGAACGGGTCGTCCCCGACGCGGCCCACCATGCGCACCTCCGCGCCGAGCCTCGCCGCCGCGACAGCCTGGTTGGCCCCTTTGCCACCGGGCAGCGTGTAGAAGAGATCGCCCACGACCGTTTGGCCTGCCTGCGGCATGGTCTCGGCGAGGGCCGTGAGGTCCATGATGATGCTGCCCAACACCACGATGACCGGGCGCTTTCGCTCCTGGCCCGTCATGGCCCCAACAGCCCTTTGCGGAGCAACTCCTCGATCACCTGGGCGGCGCCGTCCTGCTCGATGGGGGGCGCGACCCTATCGGCGACAGCGAGCGTCTCGTCCACCGCACCGTCGATGGCCACCGCGAGACCGGCCCAACTGAGCATGTGAACGTCGTTGTAGCCGTTGCCGAAGGCGATCGTTTCGTCGGGCCGAATCCCGAGTTGGCCGCACAGCCAGCCGAGCGCCTTGTGCTTGCCCCCGTGGGGGTTGAGTATCTCGCAGAAGTGGGGCAGCGACCGGGTGACGTGGAGGGTCGAATCGAACCGGCCGATCAGGCTTGTCTCGAGGTCGCGGATGGCGTCATCGCCGCCAACCACCACGAGGCGCGTGAAGCCGAGGTGGGCGGCGTTGCGCAGATCGCCGACGGAGTGGACGACCACGTCGTTTCGTTCGATGTAGCCCTCGATCCAGGGAGAGGACTCGGCGACGTACACGTCGCCGCCGTGGTAGGCCATCACGTCCAGGCCCCACTCTTCCAGCGCGTCCAGGGCGTCGAAGGTCATGCGTGGGGTCAGCGTGACCTGCCAGAGCACCTCGCCGGTGGTGGGGTCGGACACCTGGGCGCCCTGGTAGGAGACGATGGGCGTTTCGATGCTGAGCTCGGAAGAGGACACCACGGCGGACTCGAACATCCTGCCTGTGGCGAGCGTGACGTGTACGCCGTTGGCCCTGACCTCGGCGATGGCGCGGCGGGTGCGCGGCGAGAGCGGGTACTCAGTGCTGCGGATGGTGCCGTCTATGTCGAGGGCTATCAGCTTGTAGCCCATAGGGGCGATCCTCCTGGGAGCGAATTGGCGACGTGGTGTAGAATACGCGCACAGGGCGAGGGCTAGCAAGTTCTATGGGCACGGGAAGAATCATGGACTGGCAGGACTACATCACGGTCGACCCATCCGTATGTCACGGCAAGGCGTGCATCAAGGGCACGCGCGTAATGGTGACGGTCATCCTCGACAACCTGGCGGCGGGTCTAAACGCCGAAGAAATAGTGGATAGCTACCCCACCGTTTCGCGAGGGGCGGTGCAGGCAGCGCTGTTGTACGCCGCCGAGCTGGCTAAAGAGCAGATCGTGCCCCTGGGTCGGTAGGTCGGTCGCTACGCGACTGAAGCTTGACGAGAACTCGCCTGACGAAATGGCGGAACTGTTCATCAAGGCGGGACACGATGCCTCAACAGTCCGCGACCAGAAAATCGGCGGCGCAACAGACGAAGCCATCGCAACAATCTGCCAAGCCGAAGAACGGGCCATTGTGACCGTGGACATGGATTTCGCCGACATCAGGACATATCCGCCCGGGCTCTACCCCGGCATATTGGAGTTTCGGCTGGAGAGCCAAGGCCGCTAACACTTGCTGAGGGTCGCGGCCAGCCTTCTTCCAACTTTGTCCGAGCACGCGCTTGCGGGCAAGTTGTGGATAGTCGAAGAATCAAGGATTCGTATCAGGGGTTAACTACCCTGGATGCTAAGCAGAACAAGAGGCCGGCGACGCCATTCTGTGCCGCCGCTACTTGGAGCGTGCCACAATGCTATCGCCTCGCAGGATACTGTGGCTGATTGTGCTGCCGCTGGCGCTGTTTGTGCTCATCATGGCGCTGAGGGCGGCGCCGCCCTCGTGAGCCGCGCCCGCTACGCCAGAAGCTCGAGCAGACCTTTGTTCATCTCCCTGGCGATTCCCGGGCCGCGGTAGACCATGCCCGTGTAGAGCTGCACGGTCGTTGCGCCCGCGAGCAGGGCGGCGTAGGCCTCCTCGGCGGAGGAGATGCCGCCGCAGGCGTTGATGGCTAGGCGCGGGCCGACCTCGGCCCTGACGTCCGCGACCATCCGGAGCGTGTCTCCGAACACCACGCTGCCGCTGACGCCGCCGGACCCCACGGCCAGCCGCGAATCGCGGGCGGGCCAGGTGTTGGCGACGGTTAGCGCATCGATGCCCAGGTGCTCACTCACGACCGCAAGGCCCAACACTCGCTGCCTCGGCCCGTCGTCGTCCGGGCGGCCGCGAGGGAACGGCGGCAGCTTAACGAACAGGGGCTTAGAACGGCGTTCGTTAATCCGGACTAGCAGGTCGGCCAGCGCGTCGGGCTGCTGGAAGACGCGTACCCCCTGCGTGTTGGGCGAGCTGATGTTGACCTCGACCGCGTCGCAGTGGGGCTCTACCACGCGGTGACAGGCCACGACATCCTCCGGCGTGACGCCGGAGACACTCACCACCACGGGCGCGTCCCCCGTGCGGCCGTAGTCGCGCCGCAACCGGCTTACCGCGTAGTCGACGCCCCAGTTGGGGAAGCCCAGGGCGTTGATGAGCGACTCGTCCTCTTCGTATCGCAGCACGCGCGGCGAGGGGTTGCCGGGTCTCGGCTGCAGGGTGACGGTGCCGCCGGTGACGTAGCCGAAGCCGAGCGCGGCGAGGGACGGCAGCAACTCGCAGTTCTTGTCGAAGCCCGCCGCGACGCCCACCGGATTGCTCAGGGGCAGGCCCGCCAGCTCGGTACGCAGCGCCGGGTCGCGGACTCTATGCAGCGGCGCCAGCCCCTGCCAGAGCCAATGCTGCTTGAGGGCGGCGGCGCTCACGCCGTGTGCCGTTTCCGCGTCGACGCGAAAGAACAGCCCCCTGGCGAGAGCGCGGAACGACTTGGGATTGAGAATCAGCAAGGGATCAGGTTCCTTTCGGCTCCCTGTACGTCATACAGCTACTGAAATGCTGCCCTTGCCCATTGCGATTCGTGCTTTGCCCATAGGAAGGGGCTTGCCCCGCTCCTTGTAGGACAGTATGAATTGTTCAGCCACCGCGGAAAGTTCGGCAAGTGCCTCATTGGCCTTCTCAGCCCATGCTCGACATCCGGGCAATTCCGGAATCTCGGCCATGTAGAGCCATCCCTGGTCCTCACAGGGTTCGTGCAACACATAATCCAGTTGGTATAGTTCCATCACGGCCTCCCGAGGGAGCTTGTCGCTCACGTCCGACGGCCTCCCGGCTAGGGCAGGCGGGGCGCTCCGGCGTCCGGCTCGACCTGGAAGGCGTTCAGCGCGCAAGCCAACATGCCGTAGTAGCCCATCGTGGCCGTCAGCTCGGTCACGCCCTGGTCGCCGAAGCGTGCCTTGGCCGCCTCGAACGTGGTGTCCGATACGCGCTTGTTGCGGAACAGCTCGCGCGCGTAGCCCACGATCACCGCCTCGTCCTCGGTCAGCTCGTCGAGCGGGCCGCGCTGCGCCACGACTTCCACGGCCTCGGGGCGAACGCCGGATTCCAGCGCCAGCCCCCTGTGCGCCGACCATTCGTAGTCGCAGTCGAACTCGCGCGACGTGGAGATGATGGCCAACTCCCGGTCCGCGGGGCCGAGCGTAGATTCGAAGCGAATGTATGCGCCGAGGTGCGCGGCGCGTCCGGCCACCTCGGGCGAGTTGAGCAGCACCGAGAACGGGCCGCTGATCTGCCCCCGGCTGGAGGCTATCGAGTCTACGACGGACGCCTTATCCGCCGGGACCTGGTCTTTGCTGGTGATGATTGGCACGCGGCTCATTTTCTATACTCCGAAGTCTTCAGTGATCAGTGGCTAGTGGCCCGCCGGAATCACCGGCAGCAGGATGTGCGAAGGCCGCTCTTCGTCGTGGAAGATCGTCTGGGTGGCTATCTGGGTCTCGCTGTCTTTGCCGAACGGGTGGCCCGTGTTGGGGTTTCGGTCGAACTGGGGGAAGTTGCTGCTGGATATCTCGACGCCGATGCGGTGCCCGGCCAGGAAGCAGTTGCTTGTGGACCAGAGGTCGATATTGAACTTGTACACCTGGCCCGGCGTCATAAGCTCGGGCTTCTCCCAAGAGTCGCGGTAGCGCGCCCGTATGATGCCCTGCGCCACGTTGATGGCCCTGCCGCCGGGGTGGACGTCTACGAGTTTGGCCGTGAAGTCGGTGTCCGGCGCGCTCGACGAGGCGTACAGCACGAGGGAAACCGGCCCCGTCACCTCCACGTCCTCCTCGAGCGTGTCGGTGGTGTACACCAGCACGTCGGGCCGCCACTCGGCCGACTGCTGGTCGCGCGGCCCCATCGACACTGGGGTAACGTCCTCGGAGCAGCAGGTGCTGCCGCCGATGGTCATAACGGGGTGCTGCGGATCGTACTCGAAGCTGTCGACAGGCTCGTCCCGTGGCGCGTCGACGCTCAAGCCGCCGTCGCCAAAGGAGGAGTTCGCGTTGCCGTCGCTGCGCAGATAGTAGGGAGTGTACTGAGTTCCGGGAATGGGCCAGTCGGCGGAACGGCGCCACTGGTTTCTGCCCATCACGAACACGTTGACTGGCGGCTCGTCTGTGATGCCGTTCCGGACGCCCTTGAGCCAGTAGTCGAACCACCTGACGTGCTCCAACCGCAGGTCCACTTTCACTTCTTCGCCGAAATCGACCTCGCCGGTGACCCTGTTCGCGCCTTTGTTGCCGCAGTTGTGTATCCAGGGGCCAATGGTAATGCGCTGGTTTCCCTTGCCGGGGGAGCGTCCGTGCTTGTTGACGCCCATGAAGTTATTGAGCGTCGACTGGAGGAAGACGTCGTACCAGCCGCCGATGCCGTATGCGGGCACGGACACGTCGGCGTAGTGCTCCTCGACGGGCCGGAGCTCACGCCAGTAGTCGCCGTAGCTGGGGTTTTCGATCCAGTCCTTCCACAGCTTGGATCGGCGGCCGGCCGCCTCGTCCATGTCGATGAGCGGCAGATACCAGTGCAGCGTGGTCAGGTGGTTGCTCTCCGGCATCCACAGATACTGCACCTGGTTGGTGCGGGTGTGCATCTGGATAGCGCCCCAGCGCAGATTGAAGGCGAGCTGGAAGGCTCCGCCGGTGTACACCCAGTTGTGGTAGAAGTTGGAATACCCCACCTGCGGCGCCATGGCCTTCAGGTACTGGCTGCGCAGCGGAGCGGCCTGCCACTGCACCATCGCCACGTAGGAGCCGCCGGCGGTGCCCACGTTGCCGTCGCACCAGGGCTGCGCGCCTATCCACTCCTGGGTGTCGTAGCCGTCCTGGGCCTCGTGGACGAACGGATACCACTCACCGTCGGAGTCCCACCGGCCGCGCACGTCCTGGGAGACGACGGCGTAGCCGCGCGAGGCGTAGTAGATGCAGTCTTGCACCACTCCCTCGGCGTTGTTGTTGTAGGGCGTGCGGATGAGGATGGCCGGAAACGGCCCCTCGGCATCGGGCAGATAGACGTCCGTCGAGAGTCTGACGCCGTCGCGCATGGGCACGTCGAGGCCGTAAATCATCCTGACTTCATGGACCGGCTGGGAGATTTCGACGTTCTCTACGACCATAGCCAGATCACCTCCTTGTTTTGCGGATGGCGCGTTAAGCCCTCTCGTTGGGTGTAAATGTAACACACAGGCGCGGCGCAGTGGGAAGCCGCCGCGCGCCTAGCCGGGGGCGGCGCCCCTGTAGGGGATGCTGTCCAGGAACGCCTGGCCGAAGCCGCCCACCGGCTTGATGCTGTTGCATTGGCGCTCCAGTTCCTCCGTCCGCTCGCGCGCCTCGTCCTCGTCGTCCACCTCGTCGCCGTAGAGAAGATCGTAGGCGGCGCCGGGGTGGAGGACCGGAGCGTTGCGCCCGATGATTTCGAGATACCTTCTGTGCAGCCGCCCCACGGCCTCATCCGCGTCCACGGCGGCGTGAATGGGCACATACAGATCCTGCGGAATGAGGATCAGCGCGCCGGAGGCGGCGTTGTGGGCGTAGGCGAAGCAGCGTCCGAAATTGAGGGTGTAGAGCAGCTTTTGAATCATCTGGTGCGTCACGCCCAGGTTTTGGTCTTCGGCGTGGTACTCCAGGTTTTCCCGTATGGCGTCGAAGTGTATGCCGTTGGGCATTCGCTCGTCGAAGTAGCTCCACACAAGTCTGATGAACTGTTCGCGTATCCGCCACGGCAGCAGGGGGATTCTCTGGTTCTGAAGAATCGCCCGATAGCTGGCGGTGATGGACGCTTCCGTCGAAAAGTCGTACCTGCGCGAGACCGCCTGCGGCCTCAGGATGGTGGGTGTGGAAGGCATGGTTCCCACGGTCAGCGTGAAGTCCGAGCCGGGGTTTTCCGTCAGCTTGACGTATCCCGCCGACTCCGCGCTCAAGGCCAACTCCTTCATGGTCTGCCTGTAGCGCGCGATGTCGAACGCGGGGGAGAGTTGCCTCATCATCGAGTTGACGGAGGCCCCGGTGGCCATTCTACCCTCGCGGCTCAGCGCCTCGACGGCCCGTCGCATGAGCGCGTGCGCCTCGATGGGGTCTGGCAACAGCATGGGTTCCGTCGCCTCGCCAAGGGCTTCCGCGGGCGCGGGCGGCACAAGGTCGTCGTAGAACACGAACGAATCGCAGGCCTCCACGAGCACCCTGCTAACGCCGGCTTCCACTCCCATGCCCATGACAAATACACCGTAACGCTTGAGCTTCTGCACCAGGGGCACGTAGTCCCGGTCCCCGCCGACAATAACCATAGTTTCGGGGCGGACCGGGGAAAACACCATTTCGAGCGCGTCGACGGTTAGCTGGATATCCGCGGTGTTCTTATGCTCCCTGCTGGCGTTGGAAGTGGGGAGCTGCACCAGCTCGATAGCGTTTGCCCGGAAGTCGCCGAGGACCGGCCTCAAAAAGTTCGCCGTCCAGTCCGCGTAGGCCTTCGACGACATAACGGTGCCCTGCTGTCGCGCGCGGTCGATGATAATGGATAGCTCGAAAGGCAGGCCGGAGTTCTGGGCCAGTATCAATATGTTATCCACGTCGATAAAGAGAGCCACGCGCCTTATAGGCGCCTGCGTGCCTGTTTCCATCATGGGGCGTCTCACCTCCTTCGATATGGCCGTACAATATGGCCGAAAAGAGCTTGTGTGTGCAACGTGAGCCGTGGCTCCATTGTAACAAGCGAAATGAGCCCGCGTAGCGCACGCCAAGGCCCAAATAGTCTTGACACTTCCGCTAAACGTGTGATAATTTTCACGCGGCGGCTGGCGGGGAGCGGATTCCAGCTTTGGGTTAGGAACTGTACTAAATGGATCCAACGGCGTTGGGGCCTTCCGAGTGGAGCGAGATAAGCAAGCTGCTTATCAACCTGTGGCTCGTGGTGCTGTTCGTGGTGATTTTCGCCACCAACATGCTGCTGGGCCACAACTTCATACCCTCACTGGTGGCCTCCGGTGACGTTCCCGCAACCCTGCAGAGGGTCAGGCCGGTTTTTTACGCCTTCGCCATCGCATCGTTTGTCGCCGCCATGTATTTCCTCGTGCAGGTCATCGACTACGCCGCTGTGCTCAGACGAATCTACGAGTCCTACTGGATCTAGCCGGCTGGTTGGGCCGCAAAATGTGAGGTTGACCCGATTTGATTCCGGGTGACTTTCAAATCAACAAGCCCCCTCTGAAGAAGCTGCTGGGGTTTGGGCTGCTTGGCCTCGTGGGCCTGGGTGGGCTGGTCGTCGCCGTGCTGGTGGGGATATTCGTTATCTCGGCCTGGTTCGGCAGGCCGGTCATATTCGGGTACGACGAGGGGCCGGAGCAGCCGATCGCATTCCCCCACACCACGCACGTACAGGACTTGGGCATGGACTGCACCTTCTGCCACCGCAACGCAACCAAGGACGCGGCGGCCACCGTTCCGGCCACCGGCCTTTGCCTGACCTGCCACATGACAGTGGGCGACGGCCTGGCGGAGGTGGAAAAGCTGAGGGAGTACGGGGAGCGCGGCGAACCCGTGAACTGGGTGCGCGTACACAGGCTGCCCGACCACGTGCAGTTCGTTCACGAGGCCCATATCCGGTTCTTCACGGCACGGGACAACGTGTCGGCCTCCGAGGTGTGCTCCACGTGCCACGGCGACGTGGGCAGCATGGAGAAGGTGAGGCAGGTGCGCTCGCTGAAGATGAGCGACTGTGTGGACTGCCACCGCGAATACGAGGCCCCAACCGACTGCACCACGTGCCACTATTAGAGGCTGATTTAGAGTATGGCGCTTACAAGACGACAGTTCCTAACGCTCGCCGGAGGATCGGCTACAGGCGCGATAATCTTCGCGGCCTGCGGTGTGCCCGAGGAGGAGCAGTACGTACAGGGCCCGCTGCAGATGCCGGAAGACATGGTGTCGGGCCTGTCCAACTGGTACGCCACGCTCTGCCGCAGCTGCCCCACCAGCGAGGGCCTCGTGGTGCGCGTGATGGAGGGCCGGGCCAAGAAGATCGAGGGCAACGTCGACTATCCAATCAACCGCGGCAAGCACAGCGCTCGCTGCGAAGCGGGCCTGCAGGCGCTCTACCACCCCGACCGCATACGCGGGCCGCTGGTACGCACCGGCGAGCGCGGGTCGGGCCAGTACGAGGAGATTAGCTGGACCGACGCCATCGGCCGGCTCACCTATCAGCTCGATAACCTTCGCACCGTACGCAACCAGAAGTCCGTGGTGCTGATAACCGAGCCGACAGGCGCCCACATGGGCGATGTGGTCGAACGCTTCATGGCGCGCTACCGCGGCCGCCACATGACCTACGAGGTGCTCGAACAGACCAACCTCCGCAGGGCAATCAAGCAGGTGTTCAACGAGGACCGCCTGCCGGACTTCGACATCGACAACTCGGGATACGTGCTGTCGTTCGGCTCCGACTTCCTGAACACGTGGGTCTCCCCAGTGCGCTATGCGCGAGGATACGGCCACTTCAGACAGGGCGAGCGCGAACGCGGTACGCTCGTACAGGTGGAGTCGCGCTTTTCGATGACGGCCGCCAACGCCGACGAGTGGCTTTTCGTGCGCCCCGGCCAGGAGGGCCTGCTAGCGTTGAGCATGGCCCACGTGATCGTCGCTGACGGCCTGGCCGCGCCTGGCTCCGTCGAAGAGCTGACGGGCGGCGACCCGTCGATGCTCGATCAGTTCGCCCCGGAGCAGGTGGAGGCCAGAACTGGCGTGCCCGCAGTGAAGGTGCGCAGAATCGCTCACGATTTCGCTGCCTCCGGCAGCGGGCTTGCTATCGGAGGCGGCAGCGCGGCGGCGCACTCCAACGGGCTGTTCAATCTAACGGCCATCTATTCGCTCAACCATCTCGTGGGCAGTTTCGGCCGTGACGGCGGCGTCATTCCCAACCCTGCCCCGCCCATCGAGGGCCTCTCGCCGACGCCCGAGGCCGCAACGTTCGATGACTGGCAGGAGCTGATCGCCGAGATGAAGCAGGGCGACGTGCAGGTGCTGATGGTACGGGGCGCCAACCCCATGTACGGCCTGCCGAACGCCTCCGGCTTCAGGGACGCCAGCTACGACGTGCCCTTCATCTTCAGCTTCTCGGGATTCATGGACGACACCACCGCGATGGCCGACCTGATTCTGCCGGAGCACAACTACCTGGAAGACTGGGGCAGCGACGTTCCCACGGCGGGGCCGGGCTACGAGGTGATAGGCTTCCAGCAGCCGGTGGTGCGGCCCTTCTTCGAGGGCCGGGGCGAGCACCTGGGCACACGCAACTTCGCCGACATTCTGATGACGATTGCCCAGGGCCTGGAGCTCGACTTGGAGCTTGGGGCCGACACGTTCAGGGGCATCCTGCAGGAAGGCGCCCAGCAGCTGTTCGATCTCGATCGCGGCTCCGTTCAGGCGAGCGGCTTCGCCGAGTTCTGGCACGGCGTGCTTCAGCGCGGCGGCTGGTGGGACGTGAGCGCGCGGGCGATGCCCGCGCTGGCGGAACTGCCCGCGCTCCCGGCGCCCGAAGAGCCGGTGTTCGACACGGACGACCGGTTCCAGTTCAACCTTATCCCGTTCGCCTCTACCTCGCTGGGCGAGGGCCCCGGCGCGTACCTGCCCTGGCTGCAGGCCACGCCCGACCCGGTTACCTCCGCCACGTGGCAGACGTGGGTGGAGATAAACCTGGAGATCGCGAAGGACATGGACTTATCCGAAGGCGACATCGTGCGGGTCACTTCCGCCAACGGCTCCCTCGAGGCCCTGGCCTATCCGCACCCGGGCGTCTCGCCCGACGTGGTGTCGATACCGATAGGCCAGGGCCACACCGCGGGCGGGCGCTACGCCGAGGGGCGTGGCGCGAACGTGCTCTCGATTCTCTCGCCGTCGGTGAAGGACAGCGAGACGGGCGCGCTCGCGTGGGCGGCGACCCGCGTCAACATAGAAAAGACGGGCGAGTGGATAAGGCTGCCCAAGTTCGAAAACACCGTGCCCTACAGGCCGGCGGACGAACACCGGGAGGTCATCCAGATAACCCGATTCGACAGCTAAGGGGCACGAAAGATGTTCCTTCCCCCTCGATGGGGGAAGGTTAGAGCCATCCCCGTATCGAGTACGGGGATTGGGGTGAGTATAGGCGATCATTTCACCCTCACCTCAATCCTCTCCCATTGAGGGAGAGGAGGATAGATTGTAAAGAAGGGAAAAACTTATGGTGACTCCAAGCTGGGGAATGGTAATAGACGTGGACAAGTGCACAGGGTGCCAGGCCTGCGTCGTAGCGTGCCAGTCCGAGAACAACATTCCCATAAACGAGGAGGGCCACTTCAACCAGAGGCGCGCCATAGAGTGGATTCGCATCGAGCGCTACTGGGAGGGTGAGTTCCCGGACGTGAAGGCCAGGTTCATTCCCGTGCTTTGCCAGCACTGCGGCGACGCCCCGTGCGAGCCCGTGTGCCCGGTGTTCGCCACCTACCACAACCCCGAAGGGCTCAACGTACAGGTGTACAACCGCTGCGTTGGCACCCGCTTCTGCTCCAACAACTGCCCGTACCACGCACGCTTTTTCAACTTCTGGGAGCCGGCCTGGCCCGACACCCTGAAAAACCAGCTTAATCCCGACGTCACGGTGCGCAGCCGGGGCATAATGGAGAAGTGCACCTTTTGCATTCAGCGCATACAGCGCTCGAAGCGCGAGTCGGCGAGGGATGGCGAAGATCTCGAAGACGGCTCCCGCGGCCTCAACCCCGCCTGCGTCAACGCCTGCCCGACCGAGACACTGTTCTTCGGGGACTTCAATGACCCCGACAGTAAGGTGTCGCAGATGCGCGACAAGGAGATGGCCGAGGAGGGCCGCGGCTACCACATGCTGGAGGCGCTGGGCACCCATCCGAGCGTGATCTATCTGAAGAAGGTCGACAAACAAGCCGAGGAAGTCGCGCATGGCTAACGCCAACGGCAACGGGCCGCACGGCGGCCACGGAGCGCCCAGCACGGCCGCGGAGGTTTCCGCCGACCTGCTGGCCAGGCACGAGCGCACCGGCGACATGTTCTGGCGTGTGGTTGCGGTGCTCGGAATACTGTTCGTGCTCGGCATCATCGGATTCGTGATGCGGATGATGGACGGCTTCAGTGACAAGGCGGTGTGGGGCTACTACGCCGCGATGTTCGCCTTCATCCTGACTACCGCGCAGGCGGCGCCCATGGCCGCCATCGCGCCGCGCATCGCCAAGGCGCACTGGCGGCGGCCCTTCTCGCGCGCCGCCGAGCTGTGGTCGCTGGTGGGGCTGTTCAATCTTCTGCTCTTTATCCCCATGCTGTGGCTATTGCCGAGCCTGGAGGACGGACGCCGCACACTGTGGTTCTTTCACCCGGGCGAGGTGCCCGCCTACTCGCCGCACATTTGGGCGACTCTGGCCCTGCTCGGGCTGGTGGCCGTGGGCGTGGCGCTGGTCTGGGTGTCGGCGCTGCCCGACCTGGCGCTGATACGCGACGGCGGCAGCGGCTGGCGGCAGCGGCTGGCCGGCAGGCTCGCGGGGCGCTGGATTGGCACTTCCGAGCAGTGGAACATGCAGTACCACCGCATAGGCATACTGGGCGCGTTCTACTTCATGATGCTCGTATTCGTGCACTTCATGATTACGGTGGACTTCGCCATAGCGCTGGTGCCTGGCTGGATCGACGCGCTCTATCCCGCCACTCACGCCGCGAACGCTCTGCAGGCGGGGGCTGCGACCATGGTGCTGACGATGTTCGTGCTGCGCCAATGGGGCGGCTACAAGGAGTACTTCACGCTAGACCAGTTCTGGGGGCTGGGCAAGCTCATGTTCGCGCTTTCGCTGCTGTGGTTCTGGTTCTGGTTCTCGAGCTTTATCATCCTCTGGTACGGCAAGAAGCCGAGCGAACAGGCGGTGCTCCAGCTCATCATGGTGGGGCCATACCTGCCGGCGTTCTACGCCGCGTTCATCCTGAGCTTCGTCGTTCCGCTGTTCACGATGATATGGAACCCGTTGCGCAAGAGCATATGGGGGCCTACGACAATCGCGGTGTCGGTGCTGGCGGGCGCGTTCTTCGACCGCGTGCGTGTGTTCGTTTCGGCCTACACCGTGCCGGGAATCGGGGACTCGCACGTCGACAAGCACGCGATGGAGTTGGACGTCGTGAAGGCGCTGCCGGCCAACATACCCGACGCCGCCGACATATTCATTATAGTCGGCGCAATTGCGGGCTCGTTGCTGGTCTTCATGCTAGCGACCAGGGTGTTCCCTGTCGTAAACGTTTGGGAGCAGCGCGAACTGCTGCTGTACAGGTTCCACAAGCCGTTCTTCCGGACAGAAGTTCAGATACTGGGCAAGCGCGACTGATGCTCAATCGCCCCCGCCGCGACGCGCGGCGCCAATGGGCGAGACCGAGGGGGAGGTCCCCGGAGAAGCAATGCAGGAACACGTTCAACTAACGCAGAAGCAAATCAACGCAGATCTGCTCGACCCCGTTCTGAGAACGCCCAAGTGGTGGCTCCCGTCGGTGTTGTTTCTGCTGCTCGTCTTCATAACTGCCGCGGGCGCGTTCGGCTACATGCTCAACAAGGGCGTCGGCGTCACCGGCCTGAGTCGTCCCATCATGTGGGGCTTCTTCATGACCAACTTCGTCTTCTGGATCGGCATCAGCCACGCCGGCATCATGATCTCCGCCATTCTGCGCCTGACCCAGGCGGAGTGGCGCAGGCCGATAACGCGCGCCGCCGAGGTGATGACGGTGTTCTCTCTCACCGCCGCGCTCATGGCCGCGCCGCTAGTGCACGTGGGCCGGCCCTGGCGCGCCGCGCTGTGGGTGTTCCCATACGACTTCGCGAGAGGAGTCTGGATCAACATACGCTCCCCGTTCATATGGGACCCGAGCGCGGTGATGACCTACCTGACGGCGAGCTCGCTGTTCGTGTTCGTGGCGCTGCTGCCCGACCTCGCCATAGTGAGGGACCGCGCCATCAACCCCTGGGTGAAGCGAATCTACTCATTCCTTTGCCTGGGCTGGCGCGGAACGCCCCGGCAGTGGAAGCTGCAGACCGTTGCGGGAATTCTGCTGTCGGCGCTGGTGCTGCCCGTGTTCGTCTCGGTGCACAGCATAGTCTCGTGGGACTTCGCAGTGCAGATAGGCGTCGAGGGCTGGCACTCGACCATCTTCGCGCCCTACTTCATCATCGGAGCGATTCACTCCGGCGTGTCCGCGGTGGCGATGCTCATGGCGCTGATGGTGTGGCTGTACAAGGTGGGCGACTACATACGCCCCGACCACTTCGACTCGATCGGCCGCCTGCTGATCATAGTGGCCACAACGTGGTTCTTCTTCTTCTTCCTGGAGTGGGTGTTCGCGTTGTACACGCTCGAGAACCCGGAAATAGTGCTGCGCGAGCTGCAGGTGTTCCAGCCGCCCTACATGTGGCTGTTCCTGCTGTTCCTGCTGACCGCCTACTTCATCCCGGTGCCCATGTGGCTGTTCCGTAGCGTGCGGCGCAGTCCCGCGCTGATGTTCTTCACCACGGTGCTCGTAAACGTGGGCATGTGGCTGGAGCGCTTCCTGATCATCATTCCGGGAGTGGCGAGAAAGACGCCAATGGAGTTCAACTGGGGCACCTATCACCCCAGCCTGGTGGAGATTCTCATGGTTGCGGGCACGTTCGCGTGGGTCGCGCTGGGAATGCTCGTGTTTGCCAAGGTGTTCCCGCTCATACCGCTGTTCGACGTCAAAGAGGGCATGGTGTTCAGAGACGAAATCAAGATAGGCAGGCGCACGGTCGCCGCCAGCATCCGAGAGTGAGGCCCCCATGGCATTGCGAAGCATCATAGGGATGTTCACGGACGAGAACGTGGTCGCTGACGCGATGGACACGCTCAAGTCGGAGGGCTATACGCAGACCGAGTACGAGGTGCTCACGGGCACGCCGTACCCGGAGGGCACGTTCGGCGAGGCCGAGCCCGTCCACAAGCTGTTCAGGTGGCCGCTGATCGGCGCCGCCTGCGGCTTCATCGTCGGCCTCATGCTGACCACCGGAACGCAGATAGCCTACCCGCTGGTAACCGGCGGCAAGCCGGTGCTGGGCATACCGCCAATGGCGATAATCATGTACGAAGGCACGATGCTGGGAGCGATCCTCTTCACCATCGTGGGCATCATCTTCGAGTCGAGGCTGCCGCGGTTGTTCATGGGCGCGTACGACACCCGTGTCACCGAGGGTTACATCGGCATCACCATCACGGTGGACGAAGACCGCATCGAGCAGGCAGAGGAAGTGCTGAAGAACGCCGGCGCCGAGGACATCTCGCGCGGCTGGGAGAGCAACTGACCTGATGGCCGCTTACCAAAAGGGCGCACGCGGACTCAAGGGCGCGGGCCGCTTCGGAAGGCGGGCCCGTATCGTCGCGCTGGCCGCACTGGCCGCGCTGGCGCTGGCCGCGCTGGGCTGCTACAACAACAACACCGGCGAGACCAACATAGGCGGGTCGATCAACTTCACGCTGCCGGCCTTCCCCGAAACGGGCCCCCACGCCGTGCAAGTGTTCACCGAGATGCACTACCAGCCCTCATACGAGGAGCAGGAGATTCCCAGGCTGCTGCCGCCGCCCGACTCGGTGCCGGTGACGGGCCGGGAGATTCGCTACGGCTCGATCGAGGAGTACCAGGCGTTGGACGTGCCCGAGGCGTCCGCGCAGTCTTACGACGACGCGCACGCGGCGGAGCTGTACGACGTCAACTGCGCGGTGTGCCACGGCGTGGCGCTGGACGGGCTCGGTCCGGCGGCGACGATCATTGGCGCGGACGGCCAGCCGGCGTGGGACAAGGAGCCTGTCCCCGTGAACCTGAACCTCGCAGAAACCGTGGCGGCCACGAATGGCGAGCTGTTCGGGTACATATCGCTGGGTGGCAGGCAGGGCCTGTCGGCTCGGCTGCGGGACCGTGAGACCACCTCGCCGATGCCGGAGTTCATGAAGCTGCTGTCGGAAGACGAACGCTGGATGCTGGTGCAGTACCTGAGGGCGCGCATCGGCGGTCCCTAGCGAGGGGGCCCAGCGGGACGTGGCTATCCGGCCGTCGCTTGGGGTTTGGCAGGTACCTCGGTCGGCGGCGCCGGCCCCTCGCCGTCCTCGGCGCATGAATCAAGTTGCAGATCGATAGACTTGCGGAACTCTCTCTTGATCCCCTCTACGTCGGTGGCCTCTGCCTCTGCGACAGAGTACGGGCCACTGTTGATTACACTGGCATAGAGCACTTCCGCAACCTCGTCGTAGTCGACCCTGCCCACGTAGCCCTTGTGTTCCAACATTGCTCATCGCCTCCGACACGACTGACAAATTCGACGATGTTGCGAACAGTGTCTCGTCTCGCCTCAGGCCACGGGTGCGGCCGGTGAACAACGATTCGATGATCGTCCTTTCGGAGCAGTACCCGGGAGCCTGTACGCTCGATTACTTCCACCCCCAGTCCCCTTAGCAGCGACACAATTTCAGTCTACCTGATATCCGCCGGTGTCGGTAGGGTGCGTATGCGTTCGAGCGTCTGCCGGCGCCTGCTTCGCTTTGACCTATTGTGAAACAATGTCTGGCATCGTCGCAGGAATCTCAGCGCGCGGCGGCGAACCTTTGCAGAACGTCCTGTACTGCCACGTCCACTCGCCACTTGAGGTCGTAGACGAGTCCGTCTCCGTAGGATTCTAGGGGCCACAGGGCGAATATGGCCGCGACCGCCAGCGCAGCCGCGATCGTCAGCAGTATCATCCTCTTCCTTCGAGAGCTCCGGCGGTCGGACCTGAGCCACGCATCGAACCTCTCTTGCGAGGGCAGGTCGTACTTTAGGCGCGTCTCGACGCATTCGCCACAGGCGCAACCCGAGGGGTGGAGGTAGGCATCCCCGCGCCGCTGTTGCCGTTGGTTCCGCAGGATATCCTCTACGTAAGATATGTAGAACGCCACTTCCCTATCGGAAAGGTCGCTGCCGTGTCTCGCGGCAACCGTGCGCCGGCTCTTCAGCTCTTCCTCAGAGCAGGCCAGGAGAATCGCGCGGGCCAGATTCCCCCTGACCATCGCATCATGGCTCCCGCCCCTGTCGGGGTGATTGCGGAGAACGTAGACTCGATAGTGGGCGTCTATCGCGGCAACATCCGTGGGTCGCGTGAGCCCGAGCAGCGCCAGCGCCGCCGTGACGGACATCGAGTCGCCTGCTGGCATATCTCAACCCACCTGACTTTTACTATCGGACAGGGTTCGAGCAGGCGTGGGAGCAGCCCTGAACAGGCGTGTCCGCGCGGGCTGACGGCCTACTCCGAAAGACCTAGCGACTGGGCGGAGCGTACACCCACACGAGCGACGCCACGCGATAGCTGAACACTATCTCGTTGCCGCCGCACTCCAGCGAGATGACGCCACGTGAGGTGGACACCTCTCCCACGACGATCTCCTGGCCGGGCACCAGCCCGTTCTCGACGAAGTACTCGAGCAGCGACTGGTCGTCCTCAGGGACGCGATCTATGATCAGTCGCTGGCCGGCCCTGGACCTGTCGAGCGTGATGGCGCGCTTGGGCGCGACGTAGCCGCTTCCCGGTATGGGATGCCCGAACGGGCAGGTGGTGGGGCCGCCGAGCCGGTCGAAAATCTTCCTCTCCAGCTCGTCGGAAATGGCGTGCTCCAGGCGGTGCGCCTCGATGTGGGCTTTCTGGATCTCCAGGCCGAGCAGGTCGACGACCATGCGCTCGGCCAGCCTGTGGCGCCGAACGATTCCCTCGGCGAAGCGCTGGCCCTCACGGGTGAGGACCACGTACTTGTTGGAGGTTTTGCGCACCAGCCCCTCGCGCACCATCCGGCGCACCATGCCGACTACAGAGGGCAGCGACGTGCCCATACCCTCGCCAACCGGCAGCGTCTTGAGGTGTTCGGCAAGCTGGGAGGACGTGACGCGGACGCCCTGCTCGTCCAGCCGGTAGATGGAGAGCAGGTAGTTTTCGGTGGCCATCGACAGGCGCTGGCCGTCGCTCTTCGCGGCGGGGCCGTTGCGCTTGGCGGACATGGTCATGGCGAAGCCGGCACTTGTGCGCGGCCAACCCTGGCGGGCCGGCTAGCGCTTGGTGTACTGCTGGGCCTTGCGGGCGCGCTTGAGGCCATACTTCTTGCTCTCCTTCTCGCGCGCGTCGCGCGTGAGGAAGCCTGCCCTCTTGAGCGGTCGCCTGAGGTTCGGGTCAGCGACTGAGAGCGCCCGGGAAATACCGTGGCGCATGGCGCCGGCCTGGCTGACCACCCCGCCGCCGACCACCTTCGCCACCACGCGAAACTGGGGGCGTGTGCCAGTGACCTCGAAGGGCTGGGTGACCAGGCGTTGCCAGGAGTTCCAGGGGAACACCTCTTCCATAGGTTTACCGTTCACCAGGATCGGCCCGGGCTCCATGTACACCCGGACGCGCGCCACCGCGGACTTTCGCCTGCCGGTGCCGTAATAGTAGTGCATCTGCTCGTTCAACTAGGCCTCCTTCGCCGCGCGGCCAGCCCCTACCTGCGCCTCGTGCGGGTGCTGCTCTCCGGCGTACAGCTTCAGCCGGCCGAGCATACGGCGCCCCAGCGCGTTCTTGGGAAGCATCCCCTTCACAGACTGCTGTATCACCCTGGTAGGCGTGTTCTCGAGCATCTGCGACAGGTTGCGTTCCTTCAGTCCTCCGTGGTATCCGCTGTGGCGGTAGTACTTTTTCTGTTCGAGCTTCCTGCCCGTAACCTGCACCTTCTCGGCGTTGACAACGACGACGTAGTCGCCCGTGTTCAGGTGCGGCACGTAGATGGGCTTGTGCTTGCCCTGGAGCAGGGTGGCTATCTCGGAAGACAGCCTGCCCAACGTCTTGTCCTTCGCGTCGATCACGTGCCACTCCGGGTTCAGGTCGGCGGCACGGGTCTGATGTGTCTTGCCACTTGTTGCCATTTCGTCTTGCGACCCTTTCACACAGTTTTAGTTTCATGGCCTCGACCCAGGCCGGTTGCCTGGGCAGGCTCCGCCGGCGGCGGAAAGTCGGCGTACGCTACCCGCATCAGGCACAGCCCGTGCGGTGGAAGGGAGGGCGCGCCGCCGCTTCCTCGCTTCCTGTCCAGAAGCTCGGCAAAGCCCTCCAGCGAGAGCCTGCCACGCCCCACCTCGACCAGCGCTCCGGCCATTCGCCTCACCTGGTGGGGCAGGAATGCGTTGGCCGAAACGTCGAACGTTATCAGCCGGCACTTCCGGCGCACTTCCGCGTCGTACACGCGGCGGACGGTGCTCGCTCGCCTATCGCCCAGCGGTCCCGAGAACCTGGCGAAATCGTGCTCACCGACCAGCAGGGCCGCGGCGTCCCGCATACGGTCCGAGTCTAGGTGGTGACCGAGAAGGCAGGCGCGCCGCCTGAGCAGCGGAGACCTCACCCTGTCGTTGAGCACCGTGTACCTGTAGGTACGGACCAGAGCCCGGCGGCGGGGGTCGAAATCCGGGGCCACCACGTGGGCCTCCCTCACCGCGACGTCGGTCGGCAAATGGTGGTTGAGCGCGTCCAGGACCGCATTTGGCGGCAGCCTCGAGCTCGTGTCGAACGCCACCACCTGCCCCACGGCGTGGACACCGGCGTCGGTACGGCCGGCCGCCTTCACTCTCACCCATTCGCCGGTTAGTTTGTGTATAGCCTCCTCGAGCGCCCCCTGCACGGTGGGGGCCTTCGGTTGAAACTGAAACCCGTGATAGCCGGCGCCGTCGTATTCGACTATGAGGGCCAGCCGCATTCGGTGGAAGACTCCTTTAGGGCACCAGCTCGATAACGGCCATCTCCGCGGCGTCTCCCTTGCGCGGGCCGAGCTTGACTATCCTGGTGTAACCGCCGTTGCGCTCCTCATAGCGGGGCGCGAGCTCGTCGAACAGCTTTCGCACCACGCCCTCGTCGGTCAGCAGCGCGAGCGCCCTGCGGCGGCTGTGCAACGTGCCCTTCTTGCCCAGGGTGATCGTCTTTTCGGCCATACGCCTTACCTCGCGCGCTTTCGCGTCGGTGGTGCGCAGGGACTCAAAGCGCAACAGGTCCGTCACCTGGCCGCGCAGCATCAGCATGCGGTGCGCGGTGGGGCGGGACAGCTTTCTGCCCGCGATTCGGTGTCTCATCTCAGATTCTCCTCATTCGGACCGGGTTGCAGGCTCCGCCGCGGCATGGGCGGCCTCGGGGCCGTCGGGGGCGGAGTCGCCGTTCGCCAGCGCCGCGGTGTTTTCCACCTCTAGGCCTTCGGTATCGTCCTCCAGCTCCTCGTCATCGTGGTCGCCGTCCTTGTCGCCGGCCACGACGTCGTCGTAGTAGCCCTCCATTTCCTGGGGCATCAGATCGCGGTTGACCATGCTCTCCATGAGCTCAGAGTAGGACTTTTCGCCGAAGTTTCGTATCTCCAGCAGTTCCGTCTTCGTCCGCTCCAGCACCTCGCCCACTACGTTCACACCGGCACGCTTCAGGCTGTTGAGGGTGCGGGATGAGAGGTTGAGTTGCTCCACCGGGTACTGGTACTTCTCGGCGGGTATGGCGGGCACGCGCGCCATGGCGGCGGAGGCGCTCTCCACGATCCTGTCGACGTTGGAGAACAGGAAGAACTGGTCTACCAGCGTTCGTGAGGCCTCCTTGACAGCCTGGACCGGCGTCAGGCAGCCGTCGGTCCACACCTCGACGACGAGCCGCTCGAAGTTCGCGAAGCTCGCTCGCTTGCCCACGCGGACCTTCTCGACGTGGTATTCGACCTTCGTGATCGGGGTGAACACCGCGTCCAACGGAAGCTGGCCAATATCGCGGCCCTCGATGTTTATCGCGGACGTGTTGCCCCTGCCCAGGTCGAGCACGACCTTCTCGCCCGGAGCGTCGGCCTCCTGCTGCTTGCCCAGCACAGCCTCGGCCCCCTGGCCGGCGGGCACGTAGCCCTTGCCGCGCTGCACGTTGAACTCGACGGACATCCTGGCCTCGGACGAGTCGAGTGTGGCGAGGTGAAGCTCGGGATTCACCACCTCGATGTCCGAAGGGGCCATGATGTCGGCGGCGCAGACCTCGCCTTCACCGGCGACCTCAAGCCTGAGCTTGCCCTGCCGGTTGACGTCGGAGCGCAGCCGGATGCCCTTGACGTTCAGGAGAAACTCGAGCACCTCTTCCTTGACGTGGGGAATCCTGTCGTACTCGTGCACCACTCCCTCGATCTTCACCCAGGTTATGGCGGTGCCCTGCAGCGAGTTGTAGAGCGCTCGCCTCAGGGTGTTTCCCACGGTAACACCGTGCCCCGGCTCCAGTGGTTCCATTACGAACTTGCCATAGCGCTCATCGGCAACCTCGACCTCTATCCTCGGGGCCTCAATTCTCTCTCCGTCTTCGTCCTGGGTTTCGATTGGGGTGAAGTCTAGCACCATATGGGGTTGTCTCCTGTCCTGTAGGATAGCTGGATTGGCGAGTCGGAGGAGGCGCTACTTGGAGTAGAACTCTACGATAAGCCGGACGTCGATACCGGTGTCGATCTCGGTGTTGTCGGGCAGAGCCGCGACCTCGCCAGTGAGCTTCGCCGGGTCCATCCTGAGCCATGTGGGCACGGGGCGCTTGGGAAGCCCGTCGGTGAGCGTATCGATGAACTCAGGCGTGGAGTCGCCAACGCGCTTCCAGGAGATTACGTCGCCCGGCCTGACGAGGTAGGACGGGATGTCCATGCGTCCGCCGTTCACGTGGAAGTGGCCGTGATTGACGAGTTGCCGCCCCTGGCGGCGCGAGTCGACAAACGCCAGCCTGTAGACGACGTTGTCGAGCCTGCGCTCCAGTATCTGAAGCAGGTTTTCGCCGGTCACGCCGGGGCGGTCCCGCGCCATATCAAAGTAGTTCCTGAACTGGCGCTCGAGGACGCCGTAGATGAACCGGGCCTTCTGCTTCTCCCTGAGCTGAAACGCCCAGTCCGAGGGCCGGCGCCTCCGCGGGTTCTGCGATCCGGGCGGCCTTCTGCGGCGCTCGATGGCGCAGCGCGGCGTGAAGCAGCGGTCCCCCTTCAGAAAGAGCTTCTCGCCAATGCGTCGGCACTGGCGGCAGACCGGGTCTGTGTATCTTGCCATATCGTCGTGTATTCCCCCGAAATCCGGTTGGATGTCCTTCTTGGCCGTTCGCGGCGCTCCCGCGTGGCTTAGACGCGCCGGCGCTTCCTCGGTCGGCAGCCGTTGTGCGGTATGGGCGTAACGTCGCGGATGCTGGTGACGAACAGTCCCGCCGCCTGCAGCGACCGGATTGCCGCCTCGCGCCCGGCGCCCGGCCCTCTCACGTAGACCTCTATCTGGCGCAGCCCGTGCTCCATGCCCTTGCGGGCGGCATCTTCGGCCGCGCGCTGGGCGGCGAAGGCGGTGGACTTACGCGAGCCCTTGAAGCCCACTGTGCCGGCACTTCCCCAGGCGATAACGTTGCCGCGCGGGTCGGTCAGCGTGATGATGGTGTTGTTGAACGTGGACTGGATGTACGCCCGGCCCAACGGGACCGACTTGCGTTCCCTGCGCCTCGTTCGCGCTCTCCTTGGCATGTCTTTGCTCTCTTTCGGCTGGCTAAATTCCCTTCCACCCTTGAGGGGGAAGGTTAGGATGGGCGTAACCCGCTACTTGCGGGTTACGCTGTGCCTGCGCCCGGCAACGGTGCGCTTCGCGCCACGCTTGGTCCTGGCGTTAGTCTTAGTGCGCTGGCCGCGAACCGGCAAGCCGCGGCGGTGGCGCAGGCCGCGATAACAGTTGATGTCGATGAGGCGGCGAATGTTCATGTTGATCTCGCGCCTCAGATCGCCCTCGACCACCTTCTCGCGGTCCACTATCTCACGTATGCGGTTGAGGTCGGCGTCCGAGAGGTCCCGCACGCGGGGGTTGTCCTCCAGGCCGACCTTTCTCACAATGTCATCGGCCTGCGCCGGCCCGATTCCGAAGATGCTGCGCAGGGATATGGACACTCGCTTGTTGTCCGGTATGTTGACGCCCGAAATTATCGCCATAATCCACCTCTCACCTTTCGTCCTCCGGTGGCCGCGCCCCAACCGCGAAGCGCCGCACTGGCTCTCCGCGCAGGTTGCGCCCGCCTCAGCCCTGTCGCTGTTTGTGCTTGGCGTTTTCGCAGATTATTAGCACGCGTCCTCGCCTGCGGACTACCTTGCACTTGGCGCAACGCCTCTTGACCGATGCTGAAACCTTCATAACTGGTCTCCGTTGTCTGTGGCCTCTTACGGCTGATCTAGCCGAGTCAGAATCTCGGCGCCTTTAGACGTTATGGCCACTGTATCCTCGAAGTGGGCCGACAGGCTGCCGTCGGCGGTAGCGACGGTCCAGCCGTCCGATAGCTGCTTCGTCTCCCATCCTCCGATGTTCAGCATGGGCTCTATGGCCACGGCCATGCCCTTTCGCAGCAGGTAGCCCTTCCGAGGCGAGCCGTAGTTGGGCACCTGCGGCTCCTCGTGCATGGCGCGGCCAATGCCGTGGCCCACGTACTGACGCACCACCGAGTATCCCAGGCCCTCGGCGTATGTCTGGACGGCGTGGGATATGTCGCCCACCCGCGCGCCCGCGCGCACCTGCTCTATGCCCCGATCCAGCGCCCGGCGCGTGGCCTCGATCAGGCGCTGGGCGTCCTCGGAGATTCCGCCCACTCCTATGGTGAAGGCGCTGTCTCCGTGGAAGCCCTCCACTATCGCACCCACGTCCACGCTCAGAATGTCGCCTTCCCTGAGCACCCTTTCGCCGGGAATGCCGTGAACGATCTCTTCGTTGATCGACGCGCATATCGTCGCGGGAAAGGGACTCATGCCGTATGGCGCGTAGCCCTTGAACGACGGAATCGCGCCCAGTCCGCGGATCGTGTCCTCGGCCACGCGGTCGAGCTCGCCCGTGGTCACGCCGGGGCGCACGGCGTCGCGCACCCTGGCTTTGGCCTGGGCGACCACTCTGCCGGCCTGACGCATCAGATCGATCTCCTTATCGGACTTGATCGTAATGCCGCGTGGCCCCATCGACTTCACCACCCTTGTATTGGTCCGGATCACGATTGCCTCGTCGGCGCCGCACCACCCTGTCGCAAAGCGTGAATCAGCGCGTCGGCCACCTGTTCCATCGAGCCTTGGCCGTCTATTTCCACCAAGTTGCCGCGCGCGCGGTAGTATGCGACGAGTGGCTCGGTCTGGTCCTTGTACACCTCTATCCGCCTGCCCACCGCCTCCGGCATGTCGTCGGTGCGGCGGTACAGATCGCCCCCGCAGTGGTCGCACTCGCCCTCGCGCGACGGCGGTGAGAAGCTCTCGTGATAGGGCGTCTGGCATTCGCGGCAGAGCAGCCTGCCCGTGAGCCGGCGGGTGAGCTCCTCGACCGAAACGTCCATGTACAGCACGGTGTCAATCGGCTCCTGCCTGCCGAGCCGGCCGTCCAGCGCTTTCGCCTGCGCCAGTGTCCTGGGGAAGCCGTCCAGCACGAACCCGCGCCTGCGGTCCGGGTCGTCTATCCAGTCCATCACCATGTCGATGGTGACCTCGTCGGGGACGAGCGCGCCGCGGTCCATGTACGTGCCGACGAGCCGTCCCAGCTCGGTGCCGCGCTCCCGGTGTTCGCGGAACAGGTCGCCCGACGACACGCGCGACACCGACAGCGCGTCGGCCACGCGCTGCGCCTGCGTACCCTTACCCGCTCCCGGCGGCCCCAGGAGGACGACTCTCACTTTTCGGTTTGTCCCTTCACTCTCTCTTCATTCCTCTCCCATCGTGAGGGAGAAAGTCGTTAGCGAATTACCTGATAAAGCCTTCGTAGTTGCGCATGAGTAGCTGCGCCTCGAGCTGCCGCATGGTGTCCAGCGCCACGCCCACCATTATGAGAAGGCTCGTGCTGCTTAGCGTGAGCGCGCGGACGTCCGTCGCCTGCGATACGAAGTAGGGTGCGATGGCGACGAAACCCAGGAACAGGGCGCCGCCCCACGTGATGCGAACAAGCACACGGTTGAGGTACTCCTGGGTCGGCCTGCCCGGACGAATGCCGGGAATAAACCCGCCGTTTCGTTGCAGGTTTTCGGCCAGGTTCTGCTGTTGGAATATGACAAGCGTGTAGAAGAACGTAAAGACTACGACCAGAAAGAACACCGCAATCCAGTAAGGCAGATTGGTGGGGTCGAGCGTATCGGACATGAAACGGGCAAAGCGCGATATGAAGTCGTCGCTGAGCGGACTTCGGAAGTAGCTCGCGATAGTCGCCGGCAAAATGATGATCGAGAAGGCGAAAATCAGCGGGATCATGCCCGCGGAGTTCACCCGCAAAGGCAGAAAGGTAGCGCCGCTCTGCCGTTGCATCCTGCCGCCACGGAACACGCTTCTTCCGTACTGCACCGGCACGCGCCGCTGCGCCTCGTTGAACAGCACTATCAGGTAAATTATCGCGAGGCCGATGAGGCCCAGCAGCAGCAGCCCGGAAGCGTTGTCGCTGTCCAGGAAACCCTGTCCGACGATCTGGGGGAAGGTTGCGACGATGCCGCCGAATATGATCAACGAGATGCCGTTGCCCAGTCCGCGCTCGGTTATCAGCTCGCCCAACCACACCAGGAACATGGTGCCCGCGACCATCGAAGCTACCATGGCGAAGGTGTGGATGTTAAGACCGAAGTCCACTCCGGGCAGTACGCCCGACTGCCTGAGGATCGTTAGCTGACCCCATGCCTGCAGGAACGCGATCGGCACCGCCAGATAGTGTGTCATCTGGTTCAGGCGCTGGCGACCGCTCTCGCCCTCCTGTGAGAGCGCCTTCAGGCTGGGAAGCACGGGCGTCAGTATCTGCATCACGATGGACGAGGTGATGTAGGGATAAACGCCCAGCGCGGCGACGCTCAGATTGGCGAGCGCGCCGCCGCTGAACAGGTCGAGGAATCCAAGCAGCGCCTGCTGCTCGAAGGCCTGGGAGAGGGCTTGCGTATCCACGCCGGGCACAGGCACGTGCGCAACGAATCTGAAGATGACCAGCATCCCAAGAGTGAAGAGGATCTTACCGCGCAGGTCCGGAATCCGGATGGCGTCGATCATCGACTGGATCAGCTGCGGCCGGGAGCCTTGCTGGGCTCTCGCGGCCTGCGCCTGACGCATTACGCGATCTCCCTCACTGTGCCGCCCACGGCCTCGATCTTGGCCCTGGCCGACTTCGAGAACCGGTGCGCCTCCACCTCCAGCGGGACGTCCAGTTCGCCGCGTCCGAGTATCTTCACCAGGCCGGCGTTCCTTCGGACCGCACCCGTCTCGGCCAGCAGGCCGGGGGTTATACGTGTGCCGGCGGGAAAGTGCGCGAGGAAGTCCAGGTTTACCACGCTATATTCCTTGCGGAATATGTTGGTGAACCCGCGCATCATCGGCAGGGACTTGATGAGCGGGAGCTGCCCGCCCTCGAATCCGAGCCGGACGCCGCCCCCACTGCGGGACTTCTGCCCCTTCATCCCCTTGCCGGAGTAGCTGCCGCGTCCGCTGCCGTCGCCGCGGCCTACGCGGTGGCGCTTTCGTCTCGCGCCCTTGGCCGCCTGTAGTTGGTGCTGTTGCATTGTGTACCTGACTCGTTGCCTGGCAATTGGGCGCCGAAACGGAACGGTGACGACCGGCTCGTGGCCGGCAGGCCGTTCCGCCTAGCCTTCGTCGTCGCCATCCACGGCTTCGACCTCCACCAGGTGCCTCACCTTGTGAAGCATACCCATGATGGAAGGTGTGTCCTCGTGGATGACGCTATGATGGAGACGCCGCAGGCCGAGGCTGTCGATGGTTCGGCGCTGTGTACGGTTGAAGCCTATGGCGCTCTTCTTCCAGGTAACTCTTACTCTGCCCATGTCGTGTGAATCCTGACGGGTCTAGCTTGTCTGTGGCCGCGGCTGGCGCCGCTGGTTGAGAATTCGCTGCTCTCGCTCTTTCACCGCCTCCACCAACTGGCGACGCTTGGCCAGCTCCACTTCAGGGTCCCTCATCTGTCTCAGAGCGTTGAAGGTGGCCTTGACCACGTTTACCGGGTTGGTGCTTCGGCGCACCTTGGTGAGTATGTCGGTGACGCCGGCGAGCTCCACGACCGCCCTGACCGACCCGCCGGCTATCACGCCGGTGCCGGGAGAGGCGGGCTTGAGCATGACGATGGAGCCGCCGTACTTGGACACTATCTCGTGCGGGATGGTGTTGTCCTTAAGCGGCACGCTTATGATGTTCTTCTTGGCGGCGGCCGCCCCTTTTCGCACGGCGTCGGGCACCGCGCTGGCCTTGCCCATGCCTATGCCCACGCGGCCCGCGCCGTCGCCCACCACGACCACGGCGTTGAAACGCATGTTACGCCCGCCCGCGACCACCTTGGCCACGCGGGAGATTCGTACCACTTTCTCGGTAAGCGGCAGCTCTTCGGTCTGCATGTCAGTAGCTTGTACCATTGTCACTCCGCGGCAGTATTGGGCGCAGCGCGCCTAGAAGACCAGTCCGCCTTCCCTGGCGGCGTCGGCTAGGGCCTTCACCCTGCCGTGAAACTTGTACCCGCCGCGGTCGAACACGACGGACTCTATGCCGTTGCTCTTCGCGCGTTCGGCCACCAGCGCGCCGACGCGCTTGGACACCTCGGACTTCTTCTGCCCGTTCCGTTCCGACCGCAAATCGCCTTCGAGGCTCGACGCCGCCACAAGGGTCACACCCTGCGTGTCGTCGATCACCTGTGCGTATATGTGGTGCAAACTGCGGAACACGGACAGCCGCGGCCTCTCGGAGGTGCCGATCACCTTGCGGCGCACTCGCGCGTGCCGTGCGATACGCCTCGCCTTCCCGTTGCGTGCGCGTGGCATCGCTATGCCCTCCTCGCGCTCTTGCCGGGCTTGAGCCTTACCTGCTCGCCCAGGTAGCGTATCCCCTTGCCTGTGTAGACGTTGGGCGGCCTCACCTTGCGGATTTGCGCCGCCAACTGCCCCACCGCCTGCTTATCTATCCCGCGCACGTGAATGCGGTTGTTGCCTTCCACTTCCAGCGTCACGCCATCCGGCGGCATCATGTTCACGGTGTGGCTCAGCATCACGCTGAGCGTGATTCCGTCGCCGTTCTGCTGTGTGCGGTAGCCGACGCCGACAAGCTCGAGCGACTTGGTGTAGCCGTCTGTAACGCCCGTGACCATGTTGGCTATGAGACTGCGCGACAGGCCGTGCAGCGAGCGGTGCTCGCGGTCGTCAGACGGCCGCTCGACTACGATAGCGCCGTCATTCCGCGAAATCTTCATAGCGGGGTTGAACGACTGGCTCAGCGAGCCGCGGGGTCCCTGCACCGTTACGGCGCTGCCGTCGATGTCGACCTGCACGCCTGCGGGCACCGGGACGGGTTGGTTGCCTATTCTGGACATCGGAACCCCCTACCAGACGTAGCAGAGAAGCTCGCCGCCGAGCCCCTTGCGCCACGCTTCCCTGCCGGTCATCACTCCCTGGGAGGTGGACATTACGGCCACCCCCAGGCCGCCATAGTAGCGGGGAATCTCGTTCTTCTTGACGTAAACGCGAAGGCCCGGTTTGCTAACGCGCTTGAGTCCGGTTATGGCCGGCTCCTCTTTGCTGCGGTAGTGCAGAAAAATCCTGATGTTAGGCTGCGGCCCGCCGCTCCGCACGATGTCGTAGGTGCGGATGAAACCCTCGTCCTTGAGTATCTTCGCGAGCGACACCTTCATGTTGGACGCGGGCACCTGCACGGTGTCGTGCCTCACGACCACCGCGTTGCGAATTCTTGTCAACATATCCGCTATCGCGTCTGTTACTGCCATATTCCGCCTTCAACGCCTCCCCTTTCCATCGAAGAAAGGGGAAGCAAACTATGTTTGGGGAACATCCTCAGACCCCGTAAGGACGAGGCTTCCCCTCCGAGTCCCTTTCGGCTTTGCTACCAACTTGCCTTGCGCACGCCGGGAAGCAGGCCGTTCAGGGCCATTTCCCTGAAGCAGATGCGGCACAGCCCGACGTGGCGTATGTAGGCCCTGGGCCTGCCGCACCTGTTGCAGCGGTTCCTGTACCTCACCTTGAAAGGCTGAGGTTTCTTCCATCTAGCTACCTTTGATGCCTTCGCCAAGTGAACTCACCTTGCGCCCCGTCCGGGGCGCCAAACTAGGGCGCGGGCGCCGTTAGGCCGCGCGCATGGCGTCTCTGCCCCTCGTAAACGGCATACCCAGCAACTCGAGCAAGCGCAGCCCCTCGCGGTCGGTGCGCGCCGTGGTGACGACCACCACCTGCAGGCCCCGCATCCGGTCGATCGAGTTGTAGTCGATTTCGGGGAAGATCACCTGCTCGCGTATTCCCAGCGAGAAGTTGCCCCTGCCGTCGAACGCCTCCCGGGATACGCCCTGAAAGTCCCGAATTCTCGGCAGCGCGGAACTCACGAGCCGGTCGTAGAACTCGTACATGCGGCGTCCCCGCAGGGTAACGCTCAGTCCGATAGGCATGCCCTCGCGGATCTTGAACCCGGCGACGGACCTCTTGGCCCGCGTCGTAACGGGACGCTGCCCCGAAATGAGCGTAAGGTCGCGTGTGGCGTTCTCCATCGCCCTGGCGTTTTGGAGAGCCTCGCCCATGCCTATGTTGAGAACTATCTTGCTGAACCGCGGCACCTGCATGGGACTGGTGTACCCGAATTCGCTCATAAGCTGTGGGCCTATTTCGTCGCGCAACTTGATGAGAACGCGAGGCGGGCTCGCCGGAGCCTTCGCGCCGTTCGCTCCTGCGGGCTGCTGTTCGGACTCGTCGCCGCCGCGCCGCCGCGGCTGCCGGCCCTGACTGCGGTCTTGGGTCGTCATTCGATCACTTCCTGGCACTTGCGGCAGGCTCGGGCTTTTGTACCGTCGGCCAGAAACCTGCTTGCTATCTTAGTGGGCTGCTGGCAGTGATTGCAGATGAGCATCACCCTCGATGCGTGTATGGGCATTTCCTTCTGGATTATGCCGCCCTGCCTGACCTGCGTGGTGGGCTTGGTGTGGCGCATGACCACGTTTACGCCGTCCACCAGCACCATGTCCGAGGCCGGCATCGTTCGCTGGATGCGTCCCTGCTTGCCGCGGTCCCTGCCCTTGATGATGATCACGTTGTCGTTGGAACGCAGCCGCATCAGAGCACCTCTGGCGCCAGCGACACTATGCGCATAAAGTTCTTTTCCCGCAGCTCGCGCGCCACAGGGCCGAATATGCGCGTGCCCCTGGGCATCTGCTCGTCGTTGATGAGCACGGCGGCGTTGTCGTCGAACCTGATGTGCGAGCCGTCGGGCCGACGGTGCGGCTTGACCGCGCGGACGACGACGGCCCTCACCACGTCGCCCTTCTTGACCGCTGCCGCGGGCGCGGCCTCCTTTACCGAAGCGACCACGACGTCGCCCAGCCAGGCGTAGCGCCGGCCACTGCCGCCGGGTATGCCGATGCAGCTTATGGTCTTTGCGCCGGAGTTGTCGGCCACCCTCATGCGGGTGTACTTCTGAATCATAGCTATGCTGGCTCCTGGCCGGCGTCCCCGCCGCCCTGCGCCACCGCGGCCTCGTAGACCGACTCGGAGGCGGCCGGTGACTCTTCGGTTATCTCCTCGACGACGATCTCATCTGGCTGAATCTCGGCCACCTCTTCGCGCTGTATCAACTCGACTACGCGCCAGCGCTTGGTCTTAGAGAGGGGTCTCGACTCTCTGATTCTCACCGTGTCGCCGATCCTGTACTCGTTGTTCTCGTCGTGAACCTTGAACTTGGTTCGGCGGCGCACGGACTTGCGATAGAGCGCGTAGGGACGCCGCCACTCGACGGCCACCACAACGGTCTTGTCCATCTTGTCGCCGACCACAACGCCCACGCGGACTTTGCGTCTTTCGAAGCTCATGTCAGGCCCTTGCCAACTCCCTCTCCCGAATCACCGTGTGGATCCGAGCGATGCGCTTTCTCGCCTTGCGTATCTCGTTGACGTTCGCCAACTGCAAGGTGGCGATACGGAATCTGAGATTCATCAACGCTCGATGGGTGGCGTCGAGATCCTCTTGAAGCTCCTCGTCCGTCATTGCCCTGATGTCGTCTATCTCCATGCCGTTACGTCCCGCGGGCCTGCTAGGCCGCGTGCCTGCTGATTATCTTGGTTGCCATGGGCAGCTTGGAGGAGGCGAGGCGCAGCGCTTCGAGCGCCATATCCTCGGGCACCCCTGCCATCTCGAACATTACCCTGCCGGGCCTGACTACCGCGACCCAGTGGTCTACGGAGCCCTTGCCTGAGCCCATGCGTGTTTCGGCAGCGCGAGCCGTGACGGACTTGTCCGGAAAGATGCGTATCCAGATTCTGCCACCGCGGCGGGCGTAGCGCGTCATAGCGCGGCGAGCGGCCTCTATCTGCCGCGACGTCACCCACGCCGACTCGGTGGCCTTGATGGCGTACTCGCCGAAGTTCATGGTGCTTCCGGCCACCGCCATGCCCTTTCGTCTGCCCCTATGTTGGTTGCGATACTTGACTCGTTTCGGTTGAAGCATTTGGTTCCGTCTCTTCGTCCGCTCTCACGGTAACTTCTATTGGGGCCATGTCGTCGAGAGGTTCCTCGGCGGTAGCCGTCGGCTTGAGTATCTCGCCCTTGTAAATCCAAACCTTCACGCCGATTCGTCCAAACTCAGTGGCCGCCTCGGCGAGGCCGTAGTCGATGTCGGCGCGCAGCGTGTGCAGGGGCACCCTGCCCTCCATGGCCTTCTCTTTGCGCGCTATGTCGGCGCCGCCGAGCCTGCCCGAAATTAGTATCTTTATGCCCTGGGCGCCGGCCTGCATGGTGCGCGAAACCGACTGGCGAATGGCCCTGCGGAAGGCTATGCGGCGCACGAGCTGGTCGGCCACGTTGCGGGCAACCAGGTAGGCGTCCAGTTCCGGCTGGCGTATCTCCTGCACGTTCAGCCGCACGCGCCTGGCGATGAGACGCTCCAGGTCGCGCCTGAGCTGTTCGACCC
This sequence comes from uncultured Dehalococcoidia bacterium, assembly GCA_951812395.1. Classification (GTDB taxonomy): domain Bacteria; phylum Chloroflexota; class Dehalococcoidia; order Lucifugimonadales; family CATOSD01; genus CATOSD01. The sequence continues at coordinate 82,102 of CATOSD010000002.1, read as the reverse complement.
GCTGGCCGCCCCGGCCGATCACGATGCCCGGCCTCGCGGTGTGGATGGTGACCGTCGCGTCGCTGCTGCCCCGCTCGATGTCGACACGGGAAACTCCCGCGTCGGGGTAGCGATCGTTTATCGTCTCCCGCACTTCCATGTCCTCTTTGACAAGGTTGCGGTAGTCTTCCGGCCTCTGGGCAAACCAGGTAGTCTGCCACTCCTTTATCACGCCGAGGCGAAAGCCAATGGGATGTGTCTTCTGGCCCAAGCTAGTTGACCTCCTCCTCGTCGACCACGACGGTTATGTGGCTGCTGCGCCTGATGATTCTGGCCATGCGGCCCCGCGCCCTGGCCCTCACGCGCTTGGTGCGCGGCGCCTCGTTTGCGTAGATCTCCACGATTCGCAGGTCCTCGCCGCGGGTGAGCAGCTCGTTCTCGGCGTTCGCCGCGGCCGACCTCACGGTCTTGGCCACGTGGGCCGCCGCGGGCGAGGGCATGAACCGGAGCATGGCTAGAGCCTCTTCCACATTCATCCCGCGCACCAGGTCCACTATCGGCAGCAGCTTCTTTACCGAGACACCGGTGTTCTTTGCCGTCGCTGTAACAGCCACGTTAATCTTGTCCTTTTCAATGTTTCCATCCGGATGCGGCCTGCTTTGCTAGACCGCTTCCCCGCAAGGTCCGCCGGCAGCGCTCCCGGTCCGTGATCCTGCATTTGAGCACCGCTAGTCTCCGCCGGCTTCTATCGCAGCGAACTGCTCCGCTCCGACTTCGAGGAGTGGCCCCTGAATGTGCGCGTGGGAGCGAACTCTCCCAGCTTGTGGCCTACCATGTTTTCGGTAATGAACAGGGGCACCATTCTGCGCCCGTCATGGACGGCGATGGTCAGCCCGAGCATGTCCGGCATGATCACCGAAGCGCGCGACCAGGTGCGAATCACAGCGCGGCTGTTGGAGCGGCGCGCCACGTCGACCTTCTTCGCCAGCTTCTCGTGTACGTAGGGACCCTTCTTTATCGACCTGGACATAAGCTCAGCCCTCCAGGACTACTTCTGGTACCTTCGCCGCACGATGAACTTGTCAGACGGCTTGCGGCCCCTCGTGCGGTGGCCCAGCGCGGGCTTGCCCCACGGGGTCTTGGGACCGGGCATGCCTATGGGCGACCGTCCCTCGCCGCCGCCGTGCGGATGGTCGCGCGGCGACATGACAACGCCGCGCACGGAGGGGCGCCTGCCCATGTTGCGCTTGCGCCCGGCCTTGCCCAGCTTAACGTTCTTGTGGTCTATCGCGCTCACCTGTCCCACGGTGGCCATACACTCGCTTAGCACGTACCGGACCTCGCCGGACGGCAGCCTCAGCAGCGTGTACTTGTCCTCTCGCGCGAGCACCTGCGCGGAGCTGCCCGCGCTGCGCACTATCTGTCCGCCCCTGCCCACCTGCAACTCGACGTTGTGCACCATGGTGCCGGGTCGAATGGCCTTGAGAGGCAGAGCGTTGCCAGGCCTCAGCTCGGCGCCCTCGCCGGCCATCACCTTGTCGCCCACTCGAAAGCCGTTCGGGGCCAGGATGTAGCGCCAGTCGCCGTCGGCGTACTTTATCAGCGCGATGCGGGCCGAGCGGTTCGGATCGTACTCTATGGACACGGCCTCGCCCGGCACGCCGGACTTGTCGCGCTTGAAGTCGATAACCCTGAACCGCCGCTTGTGACCGCCGCCGCGATGGCGCACGGTGATCTTGCCGCTGGAGTTTCTGCCGGCCCGCTTCTTGATGGGCTTCAGCAACGACTTCTTCGGCTTTCGGGTGGTGATGTCGTCGGACGTCTGAAGCACCGCTCCCCGTTGGCCCGGGGTGATGGGCTTACGCGCTTTGAGTGGCATCTATACCCCCTCGAATATGGTGATGGTCTGACCCGGGGCCAGCGTCACCAACGCCTTCTTGCGGGAAGGGAGAATGGACATGCGCGGCCCGTAGCGCTTGCGCTTGCCCCGCACGTTCATCGTGTTCACCTTGATTACCCGCACGCCGAACGCCTCTTCCACCGCCCGCTTGATCTGCAGCTTGGTGGCCGAGGTCGCGACCTCGAAAGAGTACCTCCCGCTTTCCTGCATTAGGGTGCTCTTCTCGGTGATGATCGGTCTTCTAAGAGTGTCGAGTATGTGCATGGCCCGTTACACCTCCACCGCCTGCGGCTTGTGCCGGATGAAGGGCGCGCCCCACAGCTCCTCCACCTTGCGCACCGCGTCCAGCGTCATCACCACCCTGCGGTGGTTGAGCAGGTCGCGCGTATTCAGCAGAGCCGCCGGAAGCAGCTTCACGCGCGGGATGTTGTTGGCGCTTCTCAGCGTGGCGTCGTCTGCGCCGTCGGCGACGAGCAGCACGGACGAGCGCCTGCCCAGCGCGTCCAGCACCTTCGCCATCTCCCGAGTCTTGTGGGACTCCGGGATCAGTTCGTCCACCACCACCAGCTCGTCCTCGCGGGCCTTGTCCGAAAGCACCGACAGCATGGCCTTGCGCCTCATGCGCACCGGCGTGGCGTGCCTGTAGCTTCGCGGCGTGGGGCCGAACACCACGCCGCCGCCCTTCCAATGCGGGGCGCGAATAGACCCCTGGCGGGCGCGGCCGGTGTACTTCTGCGGCCGCGGCTTCGCGCCGCCGCCCGACACCTGCCTGCGCGTCTTGACCTTGGCTGTGCCCTGCCGCGCGTTGGCGAGCTGTCCCACCATCACCTGGTGCACGAGGGCAGCGTTCATGGGCGCGCCGAACACTCGGTCGCTCACCTCGACGCTGCCGACCACCTGGCCTCTCGAATTGTGTAGTCTCAGTTTCACGTCGCGCGCTCTCTCTTGCGGCCTGTCCTTCGGATCATCAGGAACGAGTTCCGGGCTCCCGGCAGCGCGCCCTTGATGAAAAGGATGTGCCGGTCGGCGTCCACGGCGACAACTTCGAGGTTGCGTATCGTCACGCGCTTGTCGCCCATGTGGCCTGCCATCTTCAGGCCCTTCAACACGCGGCCCGGCGTAGTGCCTGCGCCTATCGAGCCTGGCGCGCGGTGCCGGTCAGACTGTCCGTGCGTCTTCGGGCCCCCGTGGAAGCCGTGGCGCTTGACGCCGCCCGCGAAGCCTCTGCCCTTGGTGAGACCAATGGCGTCCACGACCTCGCCGGGCTCGAACACGCTCGCGTCGATCTGCTGCCCAACCTCGTACTCCGACACGTCGTCGGCCTTGACTTCGCGCAGGTAGCGAAACAGCCTCTGCGCGGACTTCAGGTGGCCCGACCGGGGCTTGTTCAGTTTGCGCACCTGCTCATAGCCAAGTTGCACCCTGTCGTAGCCGTCCTTCTCGACCGTCTTGACCTGCGTCACGGTACACGGTCCGGCCTGCACTGCGGTCACGCAGTGAGAATCCCCGCTTTCGAGAAAAGTCTGCGTCGTTCCTATCTTCTTGCCCAGAAGGGCCGATACCGTCATTTGGGTCTGCCTTTGTTCGTCTTATCCGTAGCGAGCCTTACTCGGTCAGTTCGCGGCGCGTCGTACATGCCTGGCGCCCGATTCCGGCCAGTGGACCAACCGGCTCCGTCAGAGCTTTATCGAGATGTCCACTCCGGCGGGCACGTTCAACCGCGTGAGCGAGTCGATTGTGTTGGCCGTCGGCTCCAGTATGTCGATCAGTCGATTGTGCGTCCTCAGCTCGAAGTGCTCGCGAGAGTCCTTGTCGATGTGAGGAGATCGAATAACACAGAAGCGCTTTATCGACGTGGGCAGCGGCACGGGGCCCGTGACGCGCGCGCCGGTGCGCTCCGCGGCCTCCACGATGTGGCCGGCCGACATGTCGAGTATCTTGTGATCGAACGCCTTGAGTATTATTCGGATTTTCTGTCGATTCACCATATGCTGCGTTTACGTCCCCGCCTGTACTGTCTTCTTGTTCCCAATTCGTTTCCCGCCCGCCTAGAGCACCTCTTCGGGGGCTTGCTGGTAGCTGTCGAACTCCATCGTGTAGCTGGCCCTGCCCTGGGTGAGCGAGCGCAGGGCGCCGGCGTACCCGAAGCTCTCGCCGAGCGGAATTATCGCCTTGATGGACTGAATGGTCTCCCGTCCCTCGATGTTGCGAATGTTTGCGCGCCGCCTTCCCAGGTCGCCGAGAATTTCGCCCAAAAAATCGCCTGGAGTAACAATCTCCAGGCTCATTACGGGCTCCAGCAAAACGGGTCGGGCCTTGAGGACCGCCGACTTCGCCGCCATGGATCCCGCGATCTCGAAGGCAACGGTTGACGAGTCCACCTCGTGGTAACTGCCATCGACGAGCGTCACGCGCACGTCCACCAGCGGATAACCGGACAGCGGGCCGGTGTTCAGGGCGCCTCGAACGCCGTTCTCCACCGACGACACGAACTCCCTCGGAATCGCTCCGCCAACTATCTTGCTTACGAACTCGACGCCGGAGCCTGTCTCCAGCGGTTCCACTTCCAGCCACACGTGGCCGAACTGGCCGTGTCCGCCCGTTTGCCGCACGAACCGCCCCTCGGCGCGCGCCGGCGCGGTGATCGCCTCGCGGTAGGCCACCCTGGGCGTGCCCACGTTGCCCTCGACGCTGAACTCCCGCTTCATGCGGTCCACCAGAATCTCGAGGTGCAACTCGCCCATGCCCGACATAATCGTCTGGCCGGTCTCGGGGTGCGTGGCGATCTTGAACGTCGGGTCTTCGTCCGAGAGCTTGGCGAGCGCGTCTATCAGCCTGTCCTGGTCGGCCCTCGACCGCGGCTCGACGGCAACCGAAACCACAGGCTCCGGGAAGCTTATCGTCTCGAGCACTATCGGCTCGCGCTGGTCGCAGATGGTGTCGCCGGTGGAGGTCTGCTTCAGTCCGACGGCGGCGGCTATCTCGCCCGGGCCTACAACCTTGAGTTCTTCGCGGCGCTGCGCGTGCATCCGCACTATGCGGCCCAGCCGCTCGCGCCTGCCGTTGGTGGCGTTGTACACCATGGCGCCGGTCTCGATTGTGCCGGAGTAGACGCGGAAGTAGACCAGCCGGCCTATGAAGGCGTCAGCCACGGTCTTGAAGGCCAGCGCAGCGAAAGGCTCTTCAGGGTCTGGCGCGCGGCTCACCTCATCGCCAGTCTTCGAGTCCGAGCCCACCACGGGCGGCACGTCAAGCGGCGAAGGCAGGTAGTCGCCTATGGCGTCCAACAGCGGCTGGACGCCCAGGTTACGCAGCGCGCTTCCGCACACCACGGGCACCAGTCGGTAGTCGATGGTCGCGTTTCTCAGCGCCCGCTTCAACTCGTCCGCGCTGATTTCCTCCTCATCGAGGAACTTGGCGATAAGCTCGTCGTCGGTCTCGGCAATCTTCTCTACCATGTCGTTGCGATAGAGTTGAAAGTCCTTCATGAACTCGTCGGGAATGGGGCGCTCCTCCGGCATTGCGCCGGCCTCGTCGGAGTACACGAGCGCCTTCTGCTCGATCAGGTCGATGACGCCCTTGAACTCGTCCTCGACCCCAAGCGGTATCTGGATGACCACGGGGTTGGCCAGCAGCCGATGGGCGATGCTGTCGACGGTGCGATGGAAGTCGGCGCCGACGCGGTCCATCTTGTTCACGTAGCAGATACGGGGAACGTTGTAACGGTCCGCCTGTCGCCAGACAGTCTCGGACTGCGGCTCGACGCCCGCAACGGCGTCGAACACGACCACGCCGCCATCGAGGATGCGCAGGCTGCGCTCCACCTCTGCGGTGAAGTCCACGTGGCCCGGCGTGTCGATGATGTTGATCGTGTAGTCTTTCCAGGCGCAGGTGGTCGCCGCGGACGTTATGGTGATTCCGCGTTCCCGCTCCTGGGGCATCCAGTCCATGGCCGCGGTGCCCTCGTCCACGCCGCCCAGCTTGTAGATGCGGCCGGCGGCGAAGAGCACGCGCTCGGTCACGGTGGTCTTGCCCGCGTCGATATGCGCGATGAATCCAATGTTGCGCGTGTTGGCGAGCCCCGACTGGGAGGCCTTTCCGGATTCGCGCTCTCGTACGGCAGTTGCTTGCATCTCTCTTACCATCGATAGTGTACGAAGGCCCTGTTGGCGTCCGCCATCCGGTGCAGTTCCTCGCGCCGCCTCACGGCGGAACCCTGGCCGCGCGCGGCCTCCAGAAGCTCCTGGGCCAGGCATTCCGAAATGGGTCGCCCGCTCCTGGCGCGCGCGCCGCGAATGATCCAGCGCATCGCGAGGGTTACGCGGCGGCTGGGCCTCACCTCGGTCGGCACCTGGTAGGTCGCTCCTCCCACCCTCCGGCTCCTCACCTCGAGCATGGGGGTCGCGTTCTTCACCGCCAGCTCGAACAGCTCCAGTCCCGGCCGGTGCGCCTCACGCTCGATGTGATCGAGCGCGCTATACACGATGCGTTGGGCGGTGGTCTTCTTGCCGTTTATCATCACCTTGTTAATGAAGCGGCTCAGCTCGACGCTATTGAACCTCGGGTCGGGAATCACGGAGCGCCGTTCGGCCCTTCTTCTACGCGCCACGGCTAGTCCCCCTTGCTTCCATACTTGCTACGTCCGCGCCTGCGGCCGCTAACGCCCGACGTGTCGAGCGCTCCACGGATAATGTGGTAGCGCACGCCGGGCAGGTCCTTCACGCGGCCGCCGCGAATCAGCACCACCGAGTGCTCCTGCAGGTTATGGCCCTCGCCCGGAATGTAGGCGGTGACCTCCATGCCGTTGGTGAGCCTCACGCGGGCCACCTTGCGCAGCGCCGAGTTGGGCTTCTTGGGCGTTTGGGTGCGCACCTGCACGCACACGCCGCGCTTCTGCGGCGATCCGGAGTCGCGCTTGCCCCTGTTCTTCAGCGAATTGAACGAGTAGCGCAGGGCGGGGGCCTTGTCCTTCTTATGCTTGGACTTCCGGCCCTTTCTGACTAGTTGATTTACCGTCGGCATAGCGTATCCTCTGCGGGTTCGCGGCCCCGGCCCGGCCTTATTCGTATGCACACGAAAAGTTGGCCGCAACAAGTTGCGACAAACGCGCATTATAGTTTAGCGATTGGCCACTGTCAAATTTCCGAGAGCGGAGAAGACGTGTGCAAAACGGCCGGATCAAGCCAAGCGAGAAGAGAGCCTTTGGAAATCACACGCGTCAGACGCGCAATGTAGGGAACACAACGAATTGGGGATGCAGTTCGGCATCTATTGGGCAAGGAGGTGTCGTGAGACGAGTTGTTGAACAGAGAGGTCCTCTACACAATGCTGGAGGTGGAAGTGCTGACCGAGCAATTCAGTCAAACCTAAGACCGCGTCAGACCTCACAGCTCCCTGGGCTACAGGCCGCCGACACCTGAGACCGTGCTGCCGGCCGACTTGGCCCCAATGCTTGTCGGTGTAGCATATCGGGCGGTACAACTACAGGCAGGTGAGCTGACTTGCTGCTATCGCTTGTCGGTGTATCATGACAAATGGTACAGCTACAGAGGGTATGTCAAAGTGCCTTTCACGACAAATGTCCATCAGCCGTCTATAAGAGGCCAGACCTCCAGCTAAGAATGTTACTCCGTAGATGACAGTCTTTCCTTCTTCGGGTAAGGTGACACCCATCCCTACTTTAGGGTTGTAAGATGATCCGTGTAGCACACTTTCCTGATAAGGCAACCAGGCCATGCCGGAAGTCAATCCTGAAATTCTAACTTGGGCCCGGGAAACTGCAGGACTTACTCGAGAGGATGCAGTTGCTAGGCTCGGTTTCAGTGACGCCCGTAGGCGGACTGCTCTCGAGCGTTTGGATGACTATGAATCCGGACGGGATGAACCCAGCCGCAGCGTACTGCTCAATATGGCGAGTCAGTACCGCAGGCCGCTGCTCGCATTCTACCTGAGGAAGCCACCAAGGAAAGGCGACCGGGGAGCCGACTTTCGGTCGGCATCCTCTGACCGTTCCACTAGAGATGATGCCATCCTTGACGCTCTGATTCGCGATGTCCGCGCGCGCCAAAGTCTAGTCCGCGCCGTGCTGGAAGAGGAAGACGAAACAAAGCCATTTCCCTTTATCGGCTCTCATGAACTGACAGACAAAAGGCCAACAGTGGTTAGGTCACTGCGAAGTCTGCTTGGCGTACGTCGCGAGAACTATCACACACAACCCAGCGCCGAGGCCGCTTTCGGACTTCTGCGCACCGCTACCGAAGAGGCAGGGATATTCGTAGTTCTCAAAGGGAATCTGGGAACTCACCATACAGAGCTTGATACAGAAGTCTTTAGAGGTCTTGCCGTTGCGGACAAGATAGCGCCGTTCGTTGTCATCAACGAATATGATGCCAGGCCTGCCTGGTCATTCACACTGTTACATGAACTTGTACATCTTGCTTTAGGTCAAACTGGCATTAGCGGCGCTCGTTCGGACAACAAAACAGAACAGTTCTGCGATGACGTGGCAGGGAGGTTCTTGTTGCACAACAATGATGTGCGAGAGCTTGCCCTCGATCCGTCCAGTGACACGCATCACTTGACTGAGCGAATCAGTGAGTTTGCAAACAGACGTAACCTGAGTCGAACTATGGTCGCTTACAGAGCATACCGCATCGGCGAGATCAATCGGCCAATGTACGAAAGCCTCTCGAGGGACTTTCGTAACCAATGGCTTAATGGTCGGTCAGATCGGCGAGAACGCCAACGACGTACCAGAGGTGGGGGAGATTTCTATGCTACTCGCCGCCATCGCATAGGCAACGGGGTGATCACACTAGTCAGGCGGATGATGGCTTCTGAAGCACTTTCGACAACAAGAGCTGCAACTGTATTGGGGGTCAAGCCTCATCAGGTTCAAAGCATCGTTGAGCATGGCTAGGATCGATAAGTTTGCTGAATCTGCTTGACGCCAATGTCCTTATAGACGCGGACCGTAACTACTATCCCATTTAGAGAGTACCTGAATTCTGGCATTGGTTGGTCTTCCTCGGCGGACAAGAACAGGTTAAGGTCCCTTGGGAAGTTTATGTGAAGGTTACCGTTGCCAATGACGACCTTTCAAAATGGCTGAAAGACAACAGGAACACTGTTGTTTTCTGAAAATGTTGACCTCGGTCTAGTCGATTACGTGATTTCGGAAGGCTATGCAGATGATTTGACTGACGATGAAATCGAAACACTCAATGAGGATGCCATTCTGATCGCGTATGCGCTCGCAGACTCGGAACGACGCTGCCTCGTCACGACCGAGAGATCAAGGCCGACTAGGGAGAGGGCGAACCGTCATATTCCAGACGTTTGCAACGACCTGGATGTCTGCTGTCGCCACACATTTGACCTCATAGACGAGCTAAACTTTCATACGGGTTGGAATATCTGACCCACCCAACTTTGCGAAAAGGCTGTTCTCGACTCCAGCTGAAGTGAACGGTGCCTCAGGTGTTTGCCGAGAGTCTTGCGCAACTGCTTCCTACACCGAAGGTTACGAAAACAACGTAGGGCTGCCCGGCCTCAAGAGCACCGACCGAGCCTAACTGGAACAGGTCCTTGCCAGCGTGCTAGTACTGGCTCCCCGCACTCCCACACCCAGCCTCTCCCCCGGCTGGGTACCACCCCCCCTACCCCCGAGGCCCCACCCGCGCCGGCGGCGCCGGCCGCTTCACGAACAGCATCAACACCGCGCCCAGGAAGCTCAGCCCCGCGAACACCGTGAATGGCACGATGTACGTTCCGTAGGTGTCGTACATGTAGCCCGCGAACAGAGGAGCGAAGATCATGCCGATGTTCATCGGAAGCTGCGATACTCCCATGATCGTCGCGAACGCCCGCCGCCCGAAATACTCCCCTCGTATCGCCGTGGTCAACGGCATTCGGCCGCCGAAACCGATGCCGTAGAAGAACGCGAACACCCATGGCAGGTACGTGGTCTCGCTCTCGTTCAGCGCGAGCAGCAGAATCGCCCCCGACTGCAGGAACAGCAGGAACGCGATCAACGGCGGCTTGGGCACGCGGTCGGCAAGGTATCCGGACAAGAACTGCGAAGGCAGAGCAGTCATGGTGTAGGCCAATGGCACGGCGCCCGCGTGAGTGAGCGACATCCCCATGTCGGTAAGCTTTGGCGCAAGGTGCAGCGAAAGCGATACTATCGCGACGCTGGAGGCCACCTGGGCGATCGTGAGCAGCCAGAACGCAGGGGTGCGCAGCGCCTGCCGAACGGTGAACTCCGGCCCGTCGGACGCCGCAGCGTACTCATCCCGATCTGAGCCGTCCCCCTCGCCCGCCGGAGGGTCGCCGTCCGGCCTCATGCCGTACTCCTCGGGGTGGTTGCGGATGGCCCTTGTCACCGGCCCGATGATGACGAACATCAAAATGCCGATGCCCAGCGACACCGCCCGGAACTCGAAAGTCTCGATGCAGTAAGCGAACAGTGGGACGAGGAATCCGCCGAAGTGGGCTCCCGACATCGCGGTCGCCATGGCCATGGACCGGCGGCGGTTGAACCAGTTGTTCACCATCGCCACCATCGCCAGCCAACCGCCCAGGCCGGAGCCGAGTGATATGACGATGAAGGCCACGTAGAACTGCCACAGATCGTTGACCCGCGACTGCATGACGAAGCCGGTCGCCATGATGAGGTAGCCTATCAGCGTCATGCGCCGGCAGCCCACGCGGTCGACCAGAAACCCCTCGATCGGACCCAGCACCGCGCCCTCGGCCCTGGCCAGCGCGAACGCCCCGGACAAAGCCGTGCGGCTCCATCCGAAATGGCGCTCCAGCGCCACCAGCAGCGTGCCCACGCCCTGGAACACCGTGAGCGACATAAGCGTGAGCATGAACGCCGCGATGCCGACCAGCCACCAGCCGTAGAACACGCCGCGTACCGAGGTGACAAGGCCGTGCCGGGGTGTGGAATCCGGAGCACTTTTTCGCATGGCGGCAAGTGTACCAGCTTCAACCGCGCTCTAGGCGGATTTCCGCTCCCGCCTTGCCCCTAATGCGAACGGGTTGTATTCTCAACTTGAGCGTGGACCCTTGTTGCTCCAGCGTGGGATGATACCGATCGAGCCCGTCTTTTTTCTTACCCGGAACTTGCTGTGCCCTCTCAACTCGAGGCCGAAATTCTGCCCCAATCCCGCGCAATCGAGTATCGCCCGCGCCATGCAGGCGCCCCTGAGTTGGCTCGCAGACGCACAATAAGAAACCTGTTTTGTGTCAGCGCCAACGGCTGTGGCGAAGTTGGCGGCGGTTCAGGCTCACCTTCGCCACCCCTCTTGATTCCACCGCACATCCGTGCTATTCTACCCACCGTGACGCACTCGCACCGAGATTCCGCACCCGCAGACGCCGCCTCGGGACGATCACCGCGGCTGTCCCATTTCCGAGACAATTGGGTCGTTTTCGGCCCTTATGCGATCCTGTGTGACACTCCCGAGGCAAGGATTTCACACCGCCCCCAGCTACGAAATGGAACCGAATGAAACAGTTTGAAACACTTTCCGGCCATAGCACCTATCACAAGCGGCATTTCTCCCGGTCGATAGGCTCCGTCCAGCCGCGAGACCCCCAATTCCGCAGCAATTCACTACTCTCCGCCGATATGGACAAGGTTTCGAGTCTTGGCTATAATGTGCGGACGTGGTTTGGCGTGCCCCGCGCGGTCGCGCTGCCGACGCCGAGTCAGGCCAGACAGGCCGAGGTGGTGGAATTGGTAGACACGCAGCGTTGAGGGCGCTGTGGCCGCAAGGCTGTAGGAGTTCGAATCTCCTCCTCGGCACCAGCAGAGCCACCAGCGAGGCGACGTAGCCAAGTGGTTAAGGCGGGGGTCTGCAAAACCCCTATTCGGCGGTTCGAATCCGCCCGTCGCCTCCACCAATCACCATCCGCTGCTGCCATGGCAAAGCCGTTCGCCAACAAGCGCCTTTCGGCACACCGCCGCCCTCTCCCATCAACACCCACGCCAAGGAGGCCCCCCCGTGTCAACCGTAAGCATCGACCACATCGCCATGCCGACGGCGAACGCCGAACGCCTCATCGAGTTCTACAAGCGCCTCGGCTTCCACATCAACGACGAGGAAGCGTGGCGCTCGGGCGAGGTTCCCGCCTTCTCCATCCAGGTGGGCGACTCCAAGATCAACATCCACCCTGAGGGTTTCGTCGCCGGCCTGCGCGGTCCGACCGCCGTGCCCGGCTGCACCGACATCTGCTTCGTGTGGGACGGTACGGTCGAGGAGTGCCAGGCCATGCTGGAGGACGCTGGCGTGGAAATTATCGCCGGGCCGGGCCCTCGCAAGGGCGCGCGCGGCGGCGGCGGCCATCCCTCGCTCAGCCTGTACGCGCGTGACCCAGACCAAAACCTGCTGGAGTGGATGATCTACTCCTAGACGATGCCACTCGAAGAGCGCAGATTAGGCCGCACCGGCCTGATTCTCCCTGAGCTCGGTCTGGGCGCGATGGACACGCCGCAGGCGGCCGAGGGCGCGGACACCCTCCGCGCCGCGCTCGACCTGGGCATTCGCATGGTCGACACCGCAAGGGACTACCAGGGCAGCGAGTACCTCATCGGCCACGTGGTCCGAGAGCGCGGCGCGGACTTCTGCATCGCGTCCAAGACGTTCAGCCGAACCGTCAACGGCAGCCAGGCCGACGTCGACAGGAGCCTTGCCGTCCTCGGTGTCCCCAGCATCTGCCTGTACCAGCTTCACGACGTGTCGACTCAACGCGACTGGGAACAGGTCATGGCCCCCGGCGGAGCGCTTGAGGGGCTTCGCGTCGCCCAGTTCCGAGGGCTCGTCGAACACGTCGGCATCTCCTCGCACAACCTGGAGATAGCAGAGAAGGCCATCACCTGCGGCGAGTTCGACACCGTGATGCTGGAGTACTCCGCCTTCTACACTGAAAGCGAACCTTTGATCGAACTGGCCGCGCGGTCCGGCATCGGCGTCATCGTGATGCGGCCCCTGGGCGGGTCGGGCCGCATGAGCACCCTGCGGACGCTGAACTCGCGCGGCGACTCGGAGCTGACACCCGAACTGCTGCTGCGCTACGTGCTCTCCAACCCCGGCGTCTCGGTGGCGATACCGGGCGCGCGGTACCCCGACAGAGTGCGACGGAACGTTGCCCTCTGCCGGGACTACGAACCGCTCACCGACGCCGAGAAGAGGCGCTGCGAGCGGGCCGCGGAGGCCCTGTACCAGGTCGACGCGGGCTAAGCGTATAGAATAAGAGAATCTCAGCAGACGAGAGCATGAATCATGCGTGCGTTCTCGTGGCTCCTACGGATCTCGGACATTGACAGCCGGCGTACTGTTTCCTTCGAACCGCTGGTAGACACTGGCGCAGCGTACACCCTTCTGCCCGGCCGACAGTTGCGCGATCTTGGCGTCGAGCCTAAGGGCCAGCGCAGATTCCTGCCCACGCGGCCGCCCTTACTCTCTCGCCTCCGGCCAGACAGCAGTCTTATCGCCGACTTCCTGTGAAAGCCGGTCACCCTAACAACCTCGTCCGGTATCTTTCCCTTCTCGATCTTGTTGGCCTTTTGGTACCTCTCCTGCTGCCGTACCAGGTACTCTCGAACGCTCTGTCGATTCACGGTCACCTCCAGATCTTGGGTAACCGTAATCTTGAGGCACGTTCTCCACTTCGGTAACCATAATTTTGAGGTCACCCAGATCCACCGCCTAACCGCGGCGGGGGGGGGGGGTGTGGTGGGTTGGCGAGGGTGAATGTGCGTTTTGGGGCCGGTCAGTTGGCGTGGGGAAGGTCGATGCGACGGTCTGGGGGCGTGAGGCGGTTCCTGAGAGGGTAGTTGGAGGGTTTTGGGCGAGTTTCGGACACGGCGAAGCCGACGACTTCGGTTCAGTCATCTCGAGTGTGGGTGGATTCCTGAGGAGAATCAGGCCCGGAGCGGCGTGTTTGCCAGAGCGTGTATCCTGCGTTGCGCACTCACGAGCAGGTCATGGGTTGGGTGTCCTCTCGCGAGACGGATGATGAGCCTCCTTGCGTGTCTGACCACTCGCCCCGCAACGCAGATTACGCCGAAGCGCACCGCCTTCAGACGCTTGCTCACCCACTCTTCCCCCAACACCAGCCGCTTCATCGCTGAGTTCAGATTGAACGCCAACACCACTATAGCCCACCACGCCGCGTTCGACCCGAACTTCCCCGACGGCAGCCTGCCCCCCGCAAGATCCTCCTTCAGCACCGAATGGACCTCCTCCCCTTTGCCGCACCTCTGCCTGTACCACCGGACCAACTCATCCCCAGGCAGCTCTCGGTTCGTCACCATCCCTGTCACTTTGTACAATTTGCCATCCCCCATCTCCATAATGGGAACCGACAGCTTCTCCCCATCCATGTCGAACAGCGGCGGGTTCGGCATACGCTCCCTTATCGCGATGAACCTGTAGTCGGGACTGTTCTTGCTGTATCCCGTCCAACTGGTCACGTAGCACACCTCGGCGTACTGCTGTCTTGTGGCCTCTCGTTGCTCACCCTCTGTCCTGTACAGGTCGTGCCATCCTTCCTCCTCTACCTCACTCACCGCCGCCCTGAACTCGGCCATCACGTTCACTCCCACACAGAACTCGATCACTCCGAACCGCTCATCCCGCCCCTCGGCGCAGTACTTCAACAGCTCCTTCTGGTAGCCCGCCGAGTCAGACCTCATCATCACCTTGCTCACCCCTGGGGGCAGACACTCCAGCGACTCCTTCAACACCCTGAGCTGTTCGTAGCCCGCGTTCACGTTGCCGTCTCTGAACTCGGAGTGCACCACAAGGTCCGCCTCATACCAGTAGGTGGTCAACGGCTGGTACGCCTTGTGCTTTTTGTAGCAGAAGCACGCCTGCCGCTTGTGCGTCCCTATCAGTGTGGCGTCCATGTCCAATGTCGCTTCGGTGTGTCCTGAATGGCCTCCCGCGAACCTCACCAGGTCCGCGTTGACCTTCCCAAGCCCTCTCAGCGCGTCGTTGGCCGCCGGTATGAACGCCTTGCGAGACCGTCTCCCGGCCTCCTCAGCCTCGTCGTGGAAACGGTCCAGATACCTGAACACCGCCGTGGGCGACGGCACAGTGCGGCTACGCTCCTTACGCCACCTTCTGAGCTGCGCCCTGCGCTCTGCCCGCCGCACTCCGTGAGTCTCCGCGGTGAGCAGCGCCCTGCCCAGCCCCTCGTCCTTCTCCAGCAGCCGCAGGTCATCCACCGACTCACCACCGGCCAGGTTGAGCATCACAAGCGCCGTCACATTCTGGGCGTCCGTCCACCCCTGTGTGCCCTCTCTCACTCCCACGTGACGGCGCACCGACTGCCCCAGTCGCGCAACAAACGCCAGGTCCAGGTATGCCGGCAACCCCGACAACGCCGTCATACCAGTAGACTCGGTCTCCTCTGCGTAGTGGAAAGGAAGCGTTGCTTGCTGCATAATAGTCGCACCTCGTTGGTGATGGGTTGTTGTTGTTACCTACCATCATAGCCGGCTTTACAGCCGGCTCCAACGAGGCCTCCTTTTGCAACTAGGCGGTGGATCTGGGGATTCCAACCCCCCTTGACACGCCAGCACATCCGTGCTAACATCCCCTTCATAACAACCAACCGGCCACTTAACAACCGAAGACTGGCCACCGACCAACCGGCACACCCCGTATCACCCTTGTAAGTTAACCGTCAAACATATTCCCATCCAACCGCAATCTGTTTCATCCATAACCAGAAACCCAGACCGCCCAGCTACGAAATCCGAGGAGATAAAACAAAAGAAACGAAACGGGACACTATTTTCTAGGCGTATTGTCCCACCCGGCAGGTAGCCCCTGCTTTAGCCCGGATGCGACTCCGCTTGGTAGCCCGTCACCCGTCCACCCCGCCCCGACCTGTTGTCCCTTCCCCCTCGCAGGGGAAGGCTGGGATGGGGGTGACCGAGGCGCAAAACCAGCCCCGACCCGTACCGCGCACGCCACCTGGCCGGCGCGGAGTTCCGGTCGAGGCTCTGCCCAGCCTTGCCGACCGCGATCCCCGGCCCAAACAAGCGGTAGCAGGCCAGGAGGTGCTGCGCGGCCTGTCTTCATGGCCGCCGCGCAAGCCAGTCCCGGCCCTGCCGCCCACCCATACGCGCTACCCGCCCTCAGATTGCCTGACGCCCCTACAACCGCCACTCTCAAGCCCACATTAGTCTTTCCCGCGAAAGCTGGTACCCAAAGGGGCCGGGGCCTCCGTGTGGTCTCGGCCTGGTAAACTTACACAGGCTCAGATGCGCGTCGGCTGTTGCGCGCTGCCCACCTACACACTAGAATGTGGCCACACCGCGCGGTCACTCGCCGCGCCAGTCAGTCACAAGTGACGCCGCGAGGTCGGAAGATGCCGATTTACGAGTACACCTGCACAAGCTGCGAGCACAGGTTCGAGCGGCTCAGGCCGATGGACCGCATGGACGACGAGGCGCCCTGCCCGGAGTGCGAGGCCGAGGCCGAGCGCAGTCTGTCCGTGTTCGTGTCGTTCTCATCCTTTGACGGGGGCGTCATCTCTCCCGTCGCTGGTGGGGGAGGCGGATGCGGCGGGTGCGGACCCGGCGGATGCGCCTGCGCGGCCAACTTCTAACTCACCCCGGAATCATCGCGACTGCCATTCGAAAGGAGCCCGATATGACCACCGCAGTTCGAGGCCGTCTAACGCTGGTAGACCCGACCACCCAGCCCATCATCGCCGACTTCACCGGCGCCCCCAGGCTGAGAGACCTGGCAAACAAGCGGGTCGGCATCATCGATGACAGCAAGGTGAACGCAAGGGAGTTCCTACACACGGTCACGGAACTGCTCGACGAGCGCTTCGGAGTCGAGAGCGTCAAGTACCACCGCAAGCCCTCCGCGTCCAAGCCCGCCGATCCCGCCGTCGTCACCGAGATGGCCGAGGAGTGCGACTACGTGCTTGTCGGCATAGGCGATTGAGGGTCCTGCAGCGCGTGCAGTGTGCACGACGGGATCCACGTGGAAAAGGCCGGCGCCCCTTCCGTTACCATCTGCACCGACCTGTTCACCCGAACGGCCGAGGGCATGGCGAGCATGTGGGGAACGCCCGACTATCCCACCATCTTCACCAAGCACCCCACTGCCCCGCTCGACGCCGAGGAACTGCGGGGAAGAGCCGAGGAGATGCTAGGCCAGATAGTGTCCATTCTCACCGGCGTAGACACCTCCACCGACTACTCGTAGGGTAGCGGCCCACCGGAGACGGACACGATGGAGAAGCAGCGCCTGGACCGTGAGGTCATCGCGATGAGGGTCGCGCACGAGTTGCGCGACGGCGACGTGGTGAACCTGGGCCTCGGAATCCCCACGCTGTGCTCGCAGTACATCCCCGAGGGACGCTCGGTGATGTACCACAGCGAGAGCGGCGTCCTCAACTACGGGCCGATGGCCGAACCGGGCGAGGAGGACATCGACCTGATCAACGCGGGCGGCCAGTTTCTGGCGATGTCGCCCGGCATGTCGTTCTTCAGTTCCGCCGACGCCTTCGCGATGATCCGGGGCGGCCACGTGGACGTGGCGGTTCTGGGAGCGCTGCAGGTGTCCGAGCGAGGCGATCTCGCTAACTGGATGCTGCCCGAGCGCGGCGTTGGGAACGTGGGCGGCGCGATGGACCTGGCCGCCGGCGCGCGGCGCGTGATCGCCGCGATGGAGCACACCGACCGCAAAGGCAACTCCAAGCTGGTACGCGAGTGCGCCTATCCGCCTACCGCCATGGAGTGCGTCAGCCTGGTGGTTACCGACATCGCCGTGGTCGAGATCGGCCCCGACGGCGCCGTGCTTACGGAGGTCGCGCCCGGCTGGACCGCCGACGAAGTCCTCGCCCAGACCGACGCCCGCCTGGCAGTGTCGCCAAACGTCAAAGAGATCACGCTCTAGGGAAAGCGATGCTGGTTAGCGACCACAGCCTTCGCTTGCAAGCCACCGCCGCATCGAGTGAAAGGGGACGGTTCGCGGACCGTCGATACCGTAGAACGCAAGCCAGAAAGGGGATTCCAAAAGATGGTCGCATACAGATGGCAACCCCTTACCAGTCTGGACGAACTATCCTGTAACGTTGATTTCCAAGGGTTTGACTCGCTCCATCAGCGATGGCTTAACTTTCGCGAGCAGCGTGAGGAGTCGGACCCCGACGCCTACAGAGGCTTCTTGGAACGGATAGAACGCAGTTGGGCGATTGAAACTGGGATAATCGAGGGCATATACGACCTCGATAGGGGCACTACCCAAACCTTGGTAGAGAAGGGACTGGTCGCCGACCTGATAGACCGTTCCGCCACCAATCGCGATCCGCAATACCTTATCAAGGTGCTTAAAGACCACCAGGAATCGGCCGAGTTTGTAACCGAATCCATCAGACTGGGGACGCCCATCTCCAAGCACTACATAAGGCAGTTGCACCAACTATTGACCCGCAATCAGCCCACATACACCGCTGTGGATCAGTTCGGCAATTTCTTCGAGACCGAATTGGACAGGGGCGGTTTCAAGACCCAGCCCAACAACCCCACACGGCCCGACGGGGATGTTCACGAGTACTGTCCGCCGGAACAGGTGGAAAGCGAACTGGACAACCTCGTCAGCCTTTATGAGCAAATCCAAGACACTGGTAGCGGCTACCACCCGCTACTTGTCGCGGCCTGGCTTCATCATCGGTTCACGCAGATACACCCTTTCCAAGACGGCAACGGGCGAGTGGCGCGCGCGCT
The DNA here is from genome assembly GCA_951812395.1 of uncultured Dehalococcoidia bacterium. Classification (GTDB taxonomy): domain Bacteria; phylum Chloroflexota; class Dehalococcoidia; order Lucifugimonadales; family CATOSD01; genus CATOSD01. The sequence continues at coordinate 63,458 of CATOSD010000002.1, read as the reverse complement.
GCTAATTTGGCATCTAGCCAAGGAGAGATACCTGCCAGTCGTCGTAAGCAGGGATGACCGCGCTGACTACATCGACGCGCTCGAAAAAGCGGACGCCGGCAGCCTTGATCCGCTGGTCGGGTTCATAGTCCGGCTGGAGCGCCGAACCATACTGGAGGCATTGGGCGAGCCTGTTCCGGTTGAGGATTCTGGCTTGGTCAGCCAGATTCTGGATCACATAGGCGAGCGTGTCAGGCAGCGGCGCAAAGAAAGGTCAGAACAGCTACGTTCGGTCAATGCTGTCGCGGCCTCCATCCAGGAGACTGCCAAAACGTACCATGAGTCTCAGGCCGAAATCATCGGTCGGCAACTCGGCCAAGCAGGTCTGAATGTTAACTGCCCTGTAGACTGGGGCGGGCCCGGTAACAGAGAGCATTGGTATCACGCTCAATTGTTGCGGACCGCGATGGAGGCGAATCACTGGGCCAACTTGAACGAGAACAGATACTTCATCAAGCTGTCCATCAACCCGAACTACCAGTCTCAAACGCCGCGCCTTGTGTTCGTCGTGTCTCTCCACCACGTTGGTCGCCAACTGACCGGCATCATGGCAGCCACCGCCTTTGCTCAGATAGTCCGACGCCAGGATTCCGAGCAAGACGACACGGAAGAACCAAACGATCCCGACTTCAGAAATTGCACCGTCGAAGCATTTACGTTCACCTCGGAAGACGACACTGAAAAAGTAGCACCTAGATTCAGCGCGTGGGTCGAGCGCTCATTGGGCATCGCGCTGCGCCACTGGAGCGAGTTCATATCGTGACTCGCCACTTCAGGCGACCACCGCGCCGGAGGGCGCTCGCCGCCTTAGGCCTGCAGGTTGCACACGTCCAACGCGGTTAGCGCGAGCACCTTGGCCACCTGTTCCATCTCGCTTATGGGCGCATACTCGTCCGGCACGTCCGGCGACTCCTGGGCGCCCGCAGGGCCTATCAGCACGCAGGGCACTCCCGCAGCCCAGAGATGGCAGCTATCGTTGCCGGTGTACGAGTTCGGCAGCACGACGCCCACGTTTTCGGGTTCCCTGCCGGTCACGGCACGGATCTGTCGGGCCACCGCTTCCACGATGTACTCGTCGCGGGGCAGGTCGAACGGCTCCATCACCACCTTGTTCGCCTTGAACACCGGCGGCGCCGGCGCCTCGATCTCGTAGACGAAGTCCGGGTCCTCCGCCCGCAGCGCGCTCAAGGCGCGGTCGAGGTCCGCGACAACCGACTCGGACGTCATACCCGGCAGGAAGCGCACGTCCACCAGTACGGTGCAGAAGTCGCTCACGAAGTTCGGGCCCTTCAAGTCGTAGTCCCGACCCATACCGCCCATGATGACCCCTATGTTCACCAGCGGCAGCGCGGGCAGGTCCGCCCGGCCCTCGCACGTGAACTCGACCTCTCGTATGGCGGGGATGGCCTTGCGCATCTTATCGATGGCGTCCACCGAGCCTTGTCGCCGGCTGGTGTGCCTCGACTTACCGATTGTGTGCACCGCTATGTTGACCACGCCGGCGTGGACGGTCATGACGTTGGCCGGGCCGTGCGGCTCCGTGATTACCGCCATGTCCGTCAGCGGACCTTGCTCGCGCAGGTACGAAGAGCCCACACCACCCTGCAGCTCGCCGACGACGCACGCCAGCACGAGATCGCCCTTCAGCCGGACGCCTGAGCGCCTCACTGCCTCGGCGGCCTGCACCATCGACGCGACGCCGGCCTGCATGTTGCGCACGCCCGCGCCGAAGAGCCGGTCGCCTTCTACGCTCGGCTCCCACGGGTCGCGCTTCCAGCCGAACGCGAGCGGGTCTATGTCCAGATGGCCGTTGAACATCAGCGACTTGCCGCCGCCCTCGCCCCTGAGCGTGGCGATCGTCTGGAATCGACCCGGCTCCACTTCCTGGAGCTCCACCTCGTAGCCCCGTCGCCCAAGGTAATCGGCCATGAACTTGGCCAGCTCCGTCTCCTCAGTCTTGAAGCTCGGAATCCTGAGCATCTGCTTGGCAAGCTCCAGCATGTCGTCCCGGTCTATCGCCGCCAGCACGGACTCGTTGTCTCTCTGTGTCAACTCGTTCCTCCTTAGTGACAAGGGTCGGACCCGGCCTATCGCCAGTCGCCGCTGCCCGCTCCCGGAGAACCGGCCCTGTAGTGGCGGTCCAGCTCCGAGACGTAACCCTTTCCCAAGTCTGTGCCGTACTCCGCGAGCCAGTCGGCAAGGTTAGTCTCACCCGTAGGTTCGCCATGTGAAACCAGCAAGTCCGCCATCAGGCCTTCCACCTCGTCCCGCGTCAGGGTCACGTCACGCATGGCCAGCCCCACCAGTCCGGTCATCAGCATACCCAGCCGCCTGCCCACGTGCGCGACGCGTACCCTCGCGCCTATGGAATCGGCTATCAGCCTCACCATCTCCTCGTAGGTGTATACGTCGGGGCCGACCGAATCCATGGCGTAGCTGTCCTCGCGCTGTCCCGCCTCCACCATCAGCGCGGCATGGTCTCCCACGTAGATGGGCTGCACTCGGTAGTCGCCGCGACCGAACACCGGGAAGAAGGGAAAGCGCCTGAGCGTCCAGGCGATGTTGTTCAACAGCAGGTCCTCCCTGCCGAAGATCACGGTCGGCCTGAGTATCGCGTGGCTCATGGCCGACGCACGCACCGCCTCCTCCGCCAGGGCCTTGCCTCGAAAGTACGGCAGCGGCGAGTCCGCGTCGGCGTTGGTGATGCTCACATGCACCACGCGCCGGACGCCCGCGCTTTCGGCCGCGCTCAGCATCGTCTTGATATTGCGCACGGCCACGTCGTGCGTCAACTCGCCACGGGCGAAACGCACCCAGTAGGTGTTGTAGAGAGTGTGTGCTCCCTCCAGCGAGCGCGCCAAGTCGTCTGGTCTGTCGAAATTGTAGGGCACGGCGCCGACCGCGCCGCCGAACATGCGCGCGCCAGGGTGGCCGGTGAGTGTCCGCACCGGCCGGTCCTGCCTCAACAGCAGGCGTGTGACGTATCTGCCCGTGTAGCTGAACGCGCCGGTAACCACGTCGAAATCGGTGCGACTCATCTCCCGCCCGCCCTCCTCATACCATCCGCACAGGGGCGTCCCTCGGTTGGGCTATAATGTCCGCCAAGCCAACCTCAGCCCACTTTAACCCAAACGAGGCCGCATTTGATACCCCTACGCCTGAGCGTCAAGAATTTCATGTGCTACCGGGACAACGTGCCCACGCTGGACTTCGAGAGCCTGCACGTCGCGTGCCTGTGCGGTGAAAACGGGCACGGCAAGACCGCGTTGCTCGACGCCATCACCTGGGCGCTCTGGGGCCGCGCAAGGGCCAGCCAGCAGTACGAGCTGATCCACCAGGGGCAGACCGACATGGAGGTCACGCTCGACATCCTCGTACGCGACCAGATCTACCGCGTAATACGAAAGCACACCCGCAGAGCGGGGGCACGGCAGGGCGCCACGGTGCTCGAGTTCCAGGCCTCGACCGGCGACGGCTACCGCCCCGTGACGGCCGACAGCGTCCGCGAGACCGAGGCCCTGATAGTCCGGACAATCCAGCTCGACTACGAAACCTTCATCAACACCGCCTACCTTCAGCAGGGCAAGGCCGACCAGTTCACACAGAACACCGCCTCCAAGCGAAAGGAGTTCCTCTCCGAAGCGCTGGGGCTCTCCTACTATGAGCAACTCGAGGAGCGGGCAAAGAGCCGCGCGGCCGAGCTGCGGGACGCCGTAAGAGACGCCACGGAGCGTATGAGGAACCGCCAGCCGGAGATAGATCTCAAGCCCGATTACGAGCGCCGGCTGGAGTCTGCGCTCGCGGGCATCGCCGGACTCACCACCGAACGGGACGATCGTCTCGCTGAGTACGAGGCGCTCCGGCGCACCGCCACCGAGCTGCCGCTAAAGCGCCGCCAGCTGCCGGACATGGAAGCCCGGTTGGCCAACGCCAGGCGCGAGATGGTGACGCTGAAGCGCGAGACTCGGGAACTGCGAGCACGGCTGAACGCGGACGAAGTGATAGCCGCACGCGCCGACGAGATAGAGACCAGCTTCGCAACGCTGGTCGCGGCGAGGGACGAGGTCGAGAGACTCCAGGCCGCCCAGGCCTTGCTCGCCGCATTGCGGAGCCGTCGAGCCGAGCTGAAGGCAAAGATCGAAGTCCAGCGCGCGGAGCTGGAGACACGGCGTGGCCAGCGCCAGAACAACGTGAACATGTTCGAGTCCGAAGCCCGAAACATCCCCGAACTGGAGGCCGGACTCGAAGCGCTGCGGGCGCGAACTGAACGGCTGCCGGAAATCGAGGCCGCGGCGCTCTCCCTGGCCGAGGACGCGCGGGCCGCCGACGCGGAATTGGCCCGGCTGAACCGCGCGCTCGACCGCAAGAGCGCCATCGACTCCAGCGTGTCCGAGCTCGAAGGCCGGGTCGCGCTGGAGAAGCAGGCATTCGAACTGAGGCTCGACCAGGTCGCACACAGTGTGACGAATGAGCTGGAACCCGCCGCGGCGCGAATTCCCGACATCGAGGAGCGCCAGCGGCTCAACGAGCTCGCCCAGCGCAGGCTGGAGGCGGACGCGGAGCGACTTGAAGCGATGCGCGGCGACGAACGGGCCGCCGCCATGCGCGTCCAGTCCCTCGTACAGGTCAACAAGGCGCTGCATGTTGAGATGGAGGACACAAGGCACAAATTCGACTTGCTCGAACAGGGCGACAGCATATGCCCGCTCTGCAATCAACCGGTAGGCGACGACGGAGCCGAGCACCTGCGCGCCGAATACGAGGCGCAGGGCCGCGAAGCCAGGAAGCGCTTCGACGAAAACGAAGCCGAACGCCGAACGCTCGAGGAGACGAGCGCAGAGCTGACCGCCCGCGTCCGCGAGTTGGAGACTGCACGGCAAATCGAGCAGAGGCGCGTCCAGAGCGAAGCCACGGCGCTGGCCCGCGAACGCGACGACGCCGAAAGATCGCGGGCGCAGATCGAGTCCGAATCTCTGGAAGTGGAGCGGCTGCGGGCAGTTCTCACGTCCGGCAACTACGCCCATGATCAGCGGCGCGGTATCGAGCGGCTGAAGCGGGAAATGCACGCGTTGGACTACGACGCCGGTAGCCGCGACGCCGCCCAGCGGCGGGCGACCAACCTCCACGCGCGGGGATCCAGGGTTGCGGCGGAACTCGAGGCCGAACGGCAGAGCCTCGACACGGAAGGCGTCCGGCTGCGGGGCGAACTTGAGAGTGCATATGCGGCCGAAGCGGGGCTGCTCGAGGCGCGGCGCTCCCTGGACAGGTTAAACGCGACCCTCGCCGCCTCCGACTACGCCTACGACGAGCGGACCCGACTGGCGCGGGTGACCGCGGAAATCGAGGCGCTCGGTTACGACGCCGCCGCCCACCAGGCGCAGCGAGACAGGGCGACGGCCCTCGAACCCTACGACGACCTGCACCGGCAACTGCGGGAAGCGCAGGGCCGCATGGAGGAGGAACGAGCCTCGCTCGAGGAGCGGCAAGGGACACTGGCGAGGCGAACCGCCGAGGCGGAGGACTACGAGGCGCGCGTGTCCGAGACGCGGAGGGAACTGGCGACGCTGCCGGAGATCGAGACGAAGCTGAGGGAGTCCGAGCGGCGGCTCCGCGAACTGGAAGGTCGGTTGCGAGACTTCGAGGTGCAGCGGGCCATACAACAGGAACGCATTGCCCACTGCGCCGCCCTGGAGGCACAGACGCGCGCGGACGAGGCGGCTCGGCGCGAGCTTGTGGACGAGAAGAGCATCTACGACGAGCTGGCCGTGGCCTTCGGCAAGAACGGCATCCCGGCCCTCATTATCGAAAACGCCATCCCCCAACTACAATCCGACGCCAACCGGCTGCTGTCCCGTCTGACCGAAACCCGCATGAGCCTGAAGCTGGAGCTCAGGGAGGGCCGACGGCTTAGAGGCTCGGACGTCCGGGCCGAGGAGCTGGACATTCTCATCTCCGACGAGATCGGCACTCGCAGCTATGAGATGTTCAGCGGAGGAGAAGCATTCCGAATCGACTTCGCCCTGCGCATAGCGTTGTCCCGGCTACTCGCCAGCAGGTCCGGCGCGCCGCTGCCTATTCTGTTCATCGACGAGGGATTCGGCTCGCAGGACGCATCGGGGCAGGACCGGCTGACAGAGGCCATCAAGTCGATCGAAGACGACTTCCAGAAGATCATAGTGATAACCCACGTCGACCAGATCAAGGAGGCTTTCCCGGTCCGGATCGAGGTCACCAAGGACGAATACGGCGCAACCTTCAGCATAGTGTAGCCGCCCCAAGGCGCGCGCCTCAGGGCTTGCCTCAGTAGCGCCATTGGGCGGATAATACTACCCAGACGTTGGCGACTCTGAGGCTTTGCGCCCCAGCGTGAACCGCGCCGGCTCGACCCTTTCAAGGAGGCCGATTTGAGTAACAACATTCCCACCGAGGCCGAAGTCCTTTCGTACTTCGACTCGCTCAGCAACTGGGGCCGATGGGGCGACGACGACCAACTCGGCACGCTCAACCTGCTCAGCCCCGTCAAGACGCTTCAGGCCACCTCGCTGGTGCGCGAGGGCGTGAGCGTCTCGTGCGCGCGGCCGGTGATGTTCGAACCGGCGGCCGACGTGCCGATTCCTCCCATCCACTTCATGGTCGAGAGCGGCGAGGGCTGGGCGAGCGGCCAGAAGGTCTCATCAAGGCCGAACCAGGCCGCCACCGACTTCTTCGGCATGATCTTCCACGGATTCACCATCACGCACGTCGACAGCCTGGCCCACTTCTTCTGGGAGGGCAAGTTGTACAACGGACGCCCCGCGCACCTGGTTTCGACCAGCCTGGGCGCTACTGTGGAGTCCATCGACCTTGCCCACAAGGGTATAGTCACGCGCGGAGTGCTGGTTGACGTGCCGGAGATTCGGGGCGTGGACTGGCTGGAGCGCGGAGAAGGCGTGATGCCGGAAGACATACTGGCGGCCGAAGAGCGCTGCGGCTTCACCATCGAGGAGGGCGACGTACTGTTGATACGCACCGGCCAACTGCACCGGCGCAACGTCGAAGGCCCCGTGCCGCGGGAGGCCGGCTCCACCGCGTGCCAGGCGGCTTGCCTGCCACTGTTCCATGAGCGCGGAATCGCCATGCTGGGCACCGACACCGGCAACGACGTATCGCCGTCCGGCTATCCCTCCATGTCCAACCCGGTCCACCAGGTGGGCATCGTCGCGATGGGGCTGTGGATCCTGGACAACGCCAACCTCGAAGAGCTGGCACAGGCGTGCAAAGAGCGCAACCGCTGGGAGTTCATGCTGTCCATCGGCACGCTGCGGCTGACCAACACCACAGGCTCGCCGTGCAATCCGCTGGCCATTTTCTAGCGGCATGGAAGAAGAGCACGGAGCGCGACCGATGGGCGTCGAGACCCACCTGGAACAGAGGGAGCGCATCATCTCGCGCTTTGGGCCGTACTACGCTACGTCCACAAGGCTGATCCTGCACCTGGAGAGGAACGGCGCGGAGGAGCTTCACGAGCTGCCGTACTCCCAGATAGAAAAGATCGATGAGGTGCGGACTTCGAACCATCCGCGCATGATGGTCGGCGCCATTGTAACCATAGTCTCGATCATAGCGTCGTACAGCCTCAACATGATAACGCCGCTGCTCGGGGTGGTGGCCGGCGGGTTTCTCGTGCTGCACGGCAGCATTGGAGGCCCGGCGTACTACCAGGTGCACGGCAGGGACGTGCCGCGGGAGCAGATGCACCTCTGGCAGATCCGCTACCGGGGCGCGGGCAGCTTGATCGCGTCGATACGGACTATCATCGGGGAGCGCGTATAGCACCGGCAGGGGCGGAGCACCCCCATCCTAACCTTCCCCCTGCGAAGGGTAAGGGACTTCTTGGATCGCTCCCTCGAGCCTGGACAGGAACCTTCCCACTTCCGGCACGCCATCCAGCGAGTAGTCAGCCGCGTGGAGCGCCGGCTCCGGCGTGTCGTCGTGCAGGACCACAGCGCTCAGCCCAGCGAGCATGCTCCTGGAGGATAGGTCCCTGACGGTAAGCATGGCGTCGACGTCGGTTGTGTCGTCTCCGATGAACAGCAGGCCGTCCAGGTTGAAACGGCGAGCCAAGTTCCTCGTCGCGCTGCCCTTGTTTGGCCCGTTGGCGCCGCGTAGCTCCAGCGCCATCTTTCCCCAGAACGCCTTGACCCCACGAGCCGCCGGGTCCGCTCGCCGCAGAGCGTCGTCCAGTTCCCGGGCTGCGCGGCCAGGATCGGGGACGAGCCGGAAGTGTGCGGTCGCGCTGAGGCCCTTGTCCTGCCAGACCATGCCGGGTAGGTCCAAGGCGGCGCGCAACTCCTCGAACACACCGGCCACAGCGTCGCGGGCCGCCTCGGCCTCCGGCGCAAGCTCCAGCCGCCCGTCGTGCAGCACCTCGGCGCCGTGGTTTCCTACGTAGGTCAGGCCGTCCACTCCAACCAGCGCGGCCACGTCCTCGGCCGCACGGCCGGACATCACCGCCGCCAGCGCCAGCTTGCCCACGAGGCCTCGCAGGGCATCGGCGGCCTCCGGCAGCACGCGGGCCTCCTCAGGTGTGGGGGCTATCTCCGAGATTGTGCCGTCGTAGTCGAGAACCAGTCCGAGCCGGCGGGCGCGGAGCAGGGGGGCGACGGCGTGGAGGTTGGCTAACAGGTTTGGGGGAGGCATCGGCCTGTTCACCCTAGCCCTCTCCCTCGAGGGAGAGGGGCAATACGACCGTTGCACTAGGCGTTGAAGCGGAGGGTGTACTGGTCGGACGCCATGATCTGCGGGATGCGGGCGCCGAGCTCGCGCCAGTCTTCCTGGGTGGCGGAGATGAGCCGCCCGGTTAGACCGTCGGAGGCGTCCGAGGCGAGCCAGACGGCGAGTGCGGCGGCCTCTTCTAGCGGCGCTCCCCTGCCCGACTTGGTGCGCCTTACCATCGCGCCCATCACCGGCTCGATCAGGCTGTCGTCGCCCGCCATCGGGTCGAGCAGCTCCGTGTCGATCTGGCCGGGGCCGAGCGCGTTCACGCTGACGTTGTGGGGGAGCATCTCGAGCGCGAGCGTCTCGGTGAAACGCACCACGGCGGCCTTGGAGGCGCCGTAGGCGCTGATCGTCTCCGAGGCGCGAGTCACTCCGGCGCCCGAAAGGTTGATTATCTTGCCGCCGCCCTGCTCTATCATGTGGGGCAGAACCGCATGGCAGCAGAGCATGAGGCCGGTCACGTTGATGTTTATTGCCTGCGTCCAGTGATCGGCGTCGTTCAGGTGCAGCGGACCCACCGGGCCGAGGATGGCCGCGTTGTTCACCAGCACGTCCACGCGGGAGTAGCGCTCGAGGGTGTGGTCCACCATGCGGCGCACGTTGTCGGGGTTGGCCACGTCGACCGCGAGCGCCGACGCCTCCGCGCCGGAGGCGCGGGCCTCTTCGGCGGCGGACTCAACCTGGCCTAGCGTGCGCGAGACCAGCACCAGCTTGGCTCCCTCGCTCGCGTAGGCCCGCGCTATGCCGCGTCCGATGCCCTTGCCCGCTCCGGTGATGATGGCTACCTTGCCGCGGAGAGTCATGGTTGTGGCGTCACCCCCATCCTAACCTTCCCCCTGCGAGGGGGAAGGGACAATCGGAAGATGTGAAGGCTGAGGCTACTGTGCGACTACGCCGCCGTCGATGACGAGCTCTGAGCCCGTCATGTAGGAGGCCTCGTCCGACGCGAGGAAGAGGGCGCCGTATGCTACGTCGTCCACGGTGCCGACCCTGCCGAGAGGGACGCGGGACAGGGAGGCCGCGAGGCCCTCGGGTGTGCCGATGTTGTCGGCAATCATCTCGGTGTCGATTGGGCCGGGGTGGATGGAGTTGGCGCGAATGCCGTCCTGGGCGTGCTGGATCGCGGTCGACTTGGTGAAGAGCCTCACGCCGCCCTTGGAGGTAGTGTAGGCGCCGCCGCGCGGGCTACCGACAAGCCCGGCGATGGAGGATATGTTGACGATGGAGCCGCCGCCCGCCTTTCGCATCTCCGGGATGGCGTGCTTTGTGCCGAGGAACACGCCGGTGGTGTTGACCGACATTATGCGCTCCCACTCTTCGACGGTGGTGTCCTCGATCATCGTCCGGCCGTAGATGCCGGCGTTGTTGACCAGCACATCGAGCTTGCCGAAACGCTCGACGGTGTCGGAGATGCACTGTTGCCAGTCCGATTCGGCGGTGACGTCAAGCTTGACGAAGAGAGCGCGACCGCCGGTCTCGTTGATCTCGGCCTCGAGCTGCTTCCCCGCCTCCTCGAGCACGTCGGCGATGACGACCGCGGCGCCTTCATTCGCGAACAGGCGGGCTTCCGCGGCGCCCTGGCCGCGGGATCCTCCGGTGATGAGCGCAACCTTGCCTTCGAGTCTCACGATGTCCCCCTGCAATCTGCTGAGAGTTCTTTGGGGGCGTCCACCCCCATACTAACCTTCCCCCTGCGAGGGGGGAATGTACAATTCGTTTCTTGGCTACTGGGCGGTGCGTCCACCGTCTATCACAAGCTCGCTGCCGGTTACGAACGAGGACTCGTCCGACGCGAGGTAGAGCACGCCGTAGGCAATCTCCTCGGGCCTGCCGATGCGCCGCATGGGCGTCACTTCGAGGCGCTGTTCCAGGACGTCGCCGACGCGGGAGGCGGCGAGCATGTCGGTGTCGATCATACCGGGGTGTACCGAGTTGACTCGGATGTTGTGGGGCGCGTACTGGATGGCGGCGGCCTTGGTGAAGATTCTGACGGCGCCCTTGGAAGCGTGGTAGGCGGCGTTCTGGGTGCTGCCGGTTAGGCCGGCGCTGGAGGAGATGTTGATGACGGAGCCGCCGCCGGCTTCGCGCATGGCGGGGATGACGGCCTTGGTGCCGAGGAAGACACCCTTGGCGTTGACGGACATCACATCTTCCCATATCTGTTCGGTAGTCTCGAGCACCTGCTCGGTGCGGACGATGCCGGCGTTGTTAACGAGCACGTTCAGCTTGCCGAAATCGTTGGTGGCGGATTCGACGGCGCTCTGCCAGGCGGCCTCGTCGGTGACGTCGAGGTGGACGTAGGCGGCCCGGCCGCCGGATTCGGCGATTTCGGCGACGAGCGCCTGTCCAAGTTCATCCAGCAGATCGGCTACGACGACGGCCGCGCCCTCGGCGGCGAACATGCGGGCCTCCACCGCCCCCATGCCCCTGGCGGCGCCGCTGATGAGGGCCACTTTGCCTTGCAGTCTCATGGTCGGAACTCCTCGGGTACGCTAGCGCGGTGGTGTGGTGCGATTTTAGCACTTTCGGACGGGCGGGTGTGAATCGGGTTGGCAGGCAGTACGGTTGGACCGGAGTTGGCCGGGAGAGCGATTTCGGCGAAGTGCGCACCAAATTGCGCAATTGTGCATATCTCGTAGCTGGGATCATCGGCGGTTTGTGGTGTTGGTGCTCCAAGCTGGCCGGGTTTTCGTCCCAAGATGGCCAATCTGTAGCGGAAATGTGACAGCCGGCTGAGGGCGTCAGTCGGGAGTAGGTGGGTGTCGATAGGATTGTCTAGGTGCAATGTACAGGGATTGTAGTACGTATGTGCGGAGAAATCAAGAAGCCCCTCAATGTGGACACGGGACTCCCGCATACTGCTTCGCAGTCGCCGGCGCTGACACGAAACAGGTATGTTGGTGCGCGTCCGTGAGCCAACCTTATGGCACGTACATGGCGCGAGCGATACTCGATTGCGCGGTTTTGGAGCAGAATTTCGGCCTTCGGATGCGGAGATACGTCTGGTTTGGGGACGGGAAAACAGCGTGGGATGGCGCTGCGAGACGTTCCCGGTACTGGTAGCGAGACTGCACGGCGGAGCGGCGACAGGTCTGTCGCAATCGGACGGGCGATACGATTGCACGTCAATCGCTCTTCAGTTTACGGTACGTGCAAGCGGCACGTGTCGTGCTGAGGAGATTACTAGATGGGATTCATCCGAGTAGACGTTGAAGTGTCCAATTCGGCGAGCCCGGACGTGAGCGAGAGGATCCGCGTGCTGGTGGACACCGGAGCAATGTTCAGCGTACTGCCGTCCGACCTGCTGCGCAGGCTGGGAGTGCGACCAATTCAGAGGCGGCGATTTCGCGGCTTCGGGAGTGTACTCACGCGAGAAATTGGTAGCGCCTTGGTCCGTTACGAAGACTCTGTGGCCGGCGTAACGGTGATATTCGGCGGGGAGGACGATCCGCCGGTGATGGGTGTGACAACGCTGGAGTCATTGGGCCTGGAAGTGGACCGGGTAGGCGAGAAGCTGAACCCGGTGGAGATGCTGCTGTTGTAAGGGAGCGCCCTCCGGACTAGGTGAGGCGGGCTATCGACGAGGCGCGGCGGATGCCGTCGGTGAGGCGGTGTTTGTCTTTTGCGAGCCGGCGGAAGTCGCATTCGGACTGGCAGTACGCAGCGGTGGGCTGAGGCCCCCCTCACCCTAACCCTCTTCCGCGCGGGAGAGAGGGGATACTTATGCTCGCGTTGGGCATCAACCTAAAACGGGCGGCCCTCGTAGTCGACTTGGCGGACTGGGTAGCCTAAGGCCTGCAGGCCGGGCTCAATGGTTTCGCGGTCGCCGACGACGAGGACTATCAGGCGCGTGTCGTCGAGGTGGTCGGTGGCTACGCGGCGGATGTCGTCGAGGGTGAGCGCGCCGAGCGCGTCGAGGTAGGTGTCGAAGTAGTCGTCCGGCAGGTCGTGGACCACCATGCGGGTGAGCTGCTGCGCGGTCTGGGATACGGTCTCGAACTGGCCGGGCATTCCGCGGCGTATGCCGTCGAGGGCGTCGGTCAGCTCCTCCTCGGTCGCCGGGCGGGTGGAGCGTATCTCGTGAAACTCCTTGATGGTCTCGGACACGGCGTCGGCGGTCACTGCGGTCTGGACGGCGCCGCCGGCGAGCAGTATCGAGGGGCCGGAGAACCAGCTTATGGACGAGGTGTAGCCGTAGCTGTAGCCCTTGTCCTGGCGGAGGTTGGCGTTGAGACGGGCCGAGAATTGTCCGCCGAACAGGTAGTTGAGCACGTTGAACGCGAGATAGTCGGGGTGGCTGCGCGGCATGACCAGATGCCCCGCGCGGATGACGGACTGCGGCGCGCCGGGCTTGTCAGCGATGTGCACCACTATCTCGGTCGGAGCGGGCGAGTCGGCGGCGTCCGACGGCGCAGTGGGCGCGTCCTCACCCTGCCAGTCGCCGAAAGCGGACTCCAGCTTGTCGAGTGCGTCTGCCTCTTCCAGGTCGCCGACCACGATGAGGGTGGTATTGGCCGGGGAGTACAGCTTCGCGTAGTGGGCCATCAGGTCGTCGCGGGCGACGCCGCGGATCACGTCCTCGGTGCCTGAGACAGGATGGCCGTAGGCGGTGGCCGGCCCGTAGACGAGTCCGCGGGAGGCCCTGGCGGCGATGCTGCCGGCGTTGTCGGCTACGCGGCGGAGGTCGGTCAGGTGGCGCTCGCGCATTCGCTTCAGGTCGAAGTCGGGGAAAGCGGCGTTTCGCAGCGAGTCGGCGAAGACGTCGAGCGCGGCCTCCCAGTGCGAGGTGAGCGCCACGGTGGAGACGACGGAGTGTTCGCGCGCCACGTCCACACCGAGGTGGGTGCCCAGGAACTCCATCTGGGCGGATATCTGCTGGCTGGTGCGATTGGCGGAGCCTTCGGTCAGCATAGAGGCGGCGAAATTGGACAGTCCGGGGGTGTCGGGCGGGTCCATGGTGGCTCCGGCGCGTACGACGGCGCGGACTGCGACCATAGGCACGCCGGGCTTGCGCACGAACCGGACGGGGATGCCGCTGGAGAGCCGCAAGGAGCGCGGCCTGGGCGGCGTGAAGCGAGCCGGTGACGCGGCGGAGGGCATGGCGGTGCGATCCAGCGACTCAGAGGTCGCCCGGAGAGGCTTTTCGGGGGTGACCACCAATCGTACGTGTGAGCCGTTCAGCATGGCTTCAGCGGCGCGGCGCACCTGCTCCGGGGTGACGGCGTCGTACCTGTCGAGATCGGTGTTGATGACGCCGGGATCGCCGGCGAGGGTGTTGTAGTAGTTTAGCTGGTCGGCCCTGCCACCAAAACCGCCGACGCGCTCTAGCTGCCGAACGTGGGCGCTGCGGATGCGGTTCTTGGCGCGCTGCATCTCCTCTTCGGTGGGCGGCTCATGGGTGAGGCGCTCCACGTGGACGTGCAGCGCCTCCTCGGCTTCCTCGGGGGTGTGGCCCTCGTTCAGCGTTACCTGGAGGTGGAACTCTCCGGCTATCTCCTGGGCGTGGTTGTAGACGCCGACGTCCCGCGCGATCTGCTTCCGGTAGACGAGCGAATCGTACAGGCGGGAGCTACGCCCGTCGCCCAGCACGCTGGAGAGCATCGTGACGGCGGCCTCGTCCGGGCCGAAAATGGGGCCGGTGGGCCAGACGAGGTAGAGCCGGGCAAGCTGCACCCTGTCTCGCATCGACAGCGTGACGGCGCCGCGCAGGTCCGATTCCATGCGGCCCAGGCGGCTGATGGGCGGCCCCGGTGGGAGTCCGCCGAAGTAGCGCTCGACGAGCCGTGTCGCCTCGGCGGGGTCGAAGTCGCCCGCGATGGCCAGGCTGGCGTTGGAGGGGGCGTAGTACTTGCGGAAGAAGGCCCGCACATCCTCGAGCTCGGCGGCGTCGAGGTCTTCCATCGAGCCTATCACCGGCCAGCTATACGGGTGCGGCGAGGGAAACACCGCGGATTGGAGCAGCAGGTGTGCCATGCCGTAGGGCCGGTTCTCGTAGCTCTGGCGGCGCTCGTTCTTCACCACGTCTCGCTGCACGTCGAACCGCTTCTGGTCCAGCGCGTCCAGCAGGTAGCCCATCCTGTCCGATTCGAGCCAGAGGGCGAGTTCCAGGTAGTTGGACGGGACGGTCTCCCAGTAGTTGGTGCGGTCCGAGCTGGTGGAGCCGTTGAGGTTAGCGCCGACCTTCTGCAGCGGCTCGAAGTAGCTTCGGTCGTGGTGCTTGGAGCCTTCGAACATGACGTGCTCGAAAAGGTGTGCGAAGCCGGTCTTGCCGGCCTGCTCGTCCTTGGAGCCGACATGGTACCAGACGTTGACGGCCACCATGGGCAGCGAGTGGTCCTCGTGCAGGATCACGTCCAGGCCGTTGGACAGGGTGAACTTGTCGTAGGAGATGATGGTCATTAGTTACTCCGGGTGGATGAGCCACCGTTCAGGTTGGTTGGCATCGTGCATAGGCAAATGATGATACCTGGTGTCAATATGGATTGGCAACCGCTGGGGGACGGTGGAAGCTATTCAGACTTGGTAAGGTGGGCGCTCTCAACCCTAACCCTCTCCCAGTTTAGGGAGAGGGAACCAACGACTGGCGGGGGACTAGATGAGGCGCGCGTTGGGTCGCCTGGCCATCGCTTGGTCCAGGGTGAGGGTATCCATTCCGGACTGGGCGTAGCCGTCGGCGATGAGGCGGTCGAACTGGCCGGGGCCGCCTGTGGTGACGTTGAGAGCGTCCAGGACAGGTTGCCCGTTCTGGGGTTCGACGACACCACCAGTCAGGATCTCTACCAGTCTGGCGCGGACTCTCTCTAGTGACATGCCATTGTAGAGATGAGCGGTTACGTAAGCCTCTCCTATCACCTGGTTGGAAACGATTACGAGGGCACTCTCATGCGCCAACTCGTTGAGGCGCCTGAGGCAGTACTCGTACAGGTCCGGCGGTTACCAGTCTTAGGAGGACGGACGTGTCAATGTCGACTCTTGGCTGGGTCAACAGCCACTCTCCGGAAACTTCTTCCGGTACAACTCCAGGTGTTTTTCCCTATCAAGAATCAGGCTATCCCAGGGCGGCGTGCCAAGTGACACTGTGTAGGGCGGTCTCTTGTGCTTGCTCGAGTCGACGGGGGGCGGCGGCGGCTTGACGTGTCCCTTTGCGGGCTTCAGGGTGAATCCGTTCTCAGTTTCCTCCAGCTCCAATTAGTGGTCGGGGCCGAGGCCAAAGGCTTCGACCAGGAAGGGAGGTATGATTACGTGGCCGTTCCGGGACATTCTGACCAGCATGGCCTTACTCCTTGCCATCACCTTGTCCAAGCGGACCTGGGACTAGGCGAGGTGGCGCCCCAGCAGGTCGATCGCGGCCTGGGCGGCCTGGCGCTTGTTGCCGTCGCGCTCGTCGGCGTCGGCGTGGATGCGCTCGGCGGTCTCGAGGCCGTCTGGCCCCACAAGCCCGATGTAGAACGTGCCGATGGGCACGCCGGGCATACCGCCCGCCGGACCGGTGACCCCCGTGGTGGACAGCGCGTAGTCGCAGCCGGTCAGCCGCTGCGCGCCCTGCGCCATGGCGACGGCCATTTCGGCGCTTACGCTGCCTTTGGTGTCGTACAGCTCGTCGGACACGCCCAGCACCTTCTGCTTCAGCCCGCCGGTGTATGCGATGACGCCGCCGGGAAAGTAGCGCGAGCTACCGGGCACTGAGCCGAGGATGTAGCCCAGCAGGCCGCAGGTGCAGGCCTCGGCAACGGTGACGGTCTTGCCGGCGGCGGCTAGCAGTTGGGCGACTTCTTCTACTTTCATTGGATACTCCCGTGGGCCGGCACGTGGCCGGCCTTGGTTCTAGGTGCCCACCTGGAGGTGGGACGTTAGCTTCTTCAGGGTGGCGAGAGCGGACAGCGCGGAAAGTATGCCCGTCCGGGGATTGGAGGGCGAGGGCACGTTCTCTATCTTCAGGGTGAACCGGCCGAACTCACCCTCCACAACTATCTCGTGGGTGTTCCGGGTGACGGTGGGGTCGGCGTAGACGCGGGTGGTGGTCTTACGGGGACCGATGCCGGCGAGGCTGAGCGCGGCGGACACGTTCACGTTTGCGGGGAAGAGACGGCAGGCGACCTCTACGGGGCCCTCGTACAGCAGCGCAGGCTCGGTAATCGCGTCCAGGTCGACGTCCGAGCAGTCGGCGCCAGGCGAGCCGCGGAGGCCGCCGGGCGGCTTGCGGGTAACCATGGTGATGCTATCGATGCGGCCCGCGGACGCGGAGACCACCCCGTCCAGACCCACGATCGCGCCGGAGGGGACGACGATCGTCGCGCCGTTGGCGCGGGCCATCTCGAACAGGTCGTCCCTGCCCAGCAGTGCGCCGCAACTCAGCACCATCAGGTCTTTGCCCGAGCCGAGGGCGGCCCTGGCTATGGCGTCCAACGCCTCGCCGGTGGCGGTCTCCACCACCATGTCAGACGCGGCCGCCAGATCGTCGAGCGAGAGCACGGGAGGCGGCGCGGACAGCGTGGCGGCGAAGCCGGACGCCTTGCGCATATCGCGGCTGTTCAGCGCCACCAGGCGCGCGCCTGGGACCGTGCCGCGGTCGATGTCGACGGCCATCTTGCGGCCTATGGCGCCGCACCCCACGATGCCTACGTTTCGCGGTTTGTCCATGGCGCAAATGGTATTGCAGCGGGGGGCGGCTGTCAAAGCGGGAACAGGTAGAAGTTGGGGATGGCGGCGGTTGCGTATGCGACGTCACCCCCTTCCTAAACCTTCCCCCTGCGAGGGGGAAGGGACTGACTGCGTGCGCGTTCGCCTTGCAGGTCTAGTGGAGGTAGGGGCCGCGCTGGCGGAGATACAGGCCGAGCGGGGCGCCGCCGATGATGTGCAGGTGGCCGTGCGGCTGGGTCTGGAGGCCGTCGCTGCCGAAGTTGGAGAGCACGCGGAAGCCGTTGGGGCAGGACTCTTCGCCGAGGCGGACGGCCAGCTTTCCCATCGCGGCTAGCAGGTCGCCGCTGGTCCACAACTCCTGCTGCGACACGTGACGCCTGGGGACGACAAGCAGCATGGTCGGGACCCAGTCTAGCTGGTTGTGGAACGCCAGGATGTTGTCGTCTTGGTATCGGATTCTGGAGGGCAGCCGGCCGGACACTATGCCACAGAACGTGCAGTACGGCGAGACCAACGGGCTATCCTCTCGGTCCTCGTATACGGTAGTCGTTGGCGTCCATGCGCGCAAGGTGGCCTATGGAGTAGTCCTGCAATCGCGAGCCTATATGCCCTCGCTTCTCAGAGAAGTCGACCTGCGTAGTTATCACCGTTGGCAATCTGGCGTTGTGGCGGCGGACGACAATCTGGTACAGCTTCTCCTGCCCCCAAGCACTGGCAGTTTCGTCGCCCAGGCCGTCGAGTATCAGCAGCCTGGAGGACTTGACCTCTTCGAGGACCTGGCTGTACGAGACCGCGCTGCCCGGGTCGAACGCGCTCCTCAGATAGTCCAGGAGTTCCGGCACGAACGCGAAGAACACCTCGTCGCCCGCCCTCTTGCGCGCGGAGGCGATGGCCACGGCTAGGTGCGTCTTGCCCACGCCGGTCGATCCGAACAGCGTGAGCCAGCCGTCTGGGTCCTTGGCATAGCTGGTTGCAGACGCCAGGGCGGACTCCAGGCTGAGCCGCTGCTCGTGGCTGCACTCGTTGCCTCGCACGTCAAACGATTCGAAAGTCATGCGGCCCAGCAACTCGGCCTCGACCTCGCCCCAGCGACGCCTCCACGCCTCGGCTTCCCGCCGCGTCCTCACGGTGCGGCCCACCTGCGGGTCGGCCAGCCGGGCGCGAAGGTACGGTTCGAGTTCCTGGGGTTGCGCGGTGGTCGTGACGACGGTCGGCAGCAGGGCGTTGAAGCGGTGGTTGATGATCTGGCGCAGCTTCTCCTCGGCCCAGGGGGTGGCGCTGTGGCTGCCGAGCTCGTCGAGCACCAGCAGCGGTGCGTTGCGCACCTGCTCGAACAGGTCGTCGTAGGAGATGTCGGCCTGCGGCAAGAAGGCGGCGCGCAGGTGGTCGAGCAGGTCGGGCACGTGGACGAACAGGGCCGGGCGGCCCCGCTCGATGGCGCGGTTGGCAATGGCGGCAGCGAGGTGCGTTTTTCCGGAGCCGTTGGGGCCGCTGATGAGCAGCCATCCCTCGGCGCTCTCGGCGAACCGCTCTGCGGCCTCGCGGGCAGTAGTGAACATCTCGCGGCTCTCCGGATCGGACGTCCGCCCGCGGGGGTCTAGCGTGTCGAATGTGGACCGGGTGAGGTTGGCGAGGTTGCTGTAGCGCACGAGGCGGTCGTGGCGCTCGAGCTCGATCTGGCGCTGCTGGCACTCGCACACGGTGCGCCGGCCGAAGTCCGGGTCGCCTGGCGGCACGTCGCGTGTGGTCCAGCCCAGATCCTTGCAGAGGGCACACTCCGGCCCCGAACGTTCAAAGCCGTTTGGGCGCTCGTTGCCGTTCCGGGCACTTCTAGTAGTAGCGGCTAGTCTTCGCAGTGCGTGTGCCAGGCTCTCCATCATCTCTACCCTCGTGCTTCCATCTCTCCAGGATGCGGGCGATGTAGCGCCAACTGCGCCTGTTGAGGCTGACCGCTTCCCGTACCGCGTCCTCTATCCACTCCTCCGGGTAGTCGGCCTCGGCTCTCTCCAGTTCCTCGGCTATCATGGGCGTAATCATGCCCACGTTGTCTTCGTAGATGGCGAATATGTTGGGTCGCGCGGTGGCGGCCTCCCACTCCATAGGTTCGCTGGAGCGCGGAGGCGGGGCGCCGTCGCCGGCGAGTCGGGCGAGCGCGGCCCTGTCCTGCTCACTGTTGAGCGCGAAGAGGCGCCGGCCCATATCGTCCTCGGCGGTGGCGAGCACGCCGCGGCGGACCGCGCGCGCCAGGGCGGCGCGGACGGCACCCGGGTCGGGTGCGCCGTCGGGGGAGAGGGCGGCGGCGAGGGTGCGGTCGGCGAGGACCTCGGTGAGCGTGACGACCCTGGGGGCGCCGCGCTTGCGCTGGAGCAGCCAGATAACCCTCAGCACGCACTTCAACTCGGCGAGATCGTCGATTTGTGCCAGGAGCTCGCCAAGCACCGGGCTGGGCACGGGCACGTAGCGTACGCCACGCGGGAATCCCTCGAACGTGCCGGCCCGTACTTCCGCGGGCGCCGGCGAGTGGCGTTCGGCAGCCATCAGGCGTACTCTACGGCCTGCTGGGCCCTCTGGGCGCCCTCGAAGCGCACCACGTCGTTGTAGAACTCCAGGGGCACGTTGCCCAGCGGGCCGTTGCGGTGCTTGGCCACTATAATCTCAGCCGTCCGTTCAGGGTAGCGGTCGGTGGGGTTTCGCTTCTCCCATTCATCGCGGCTGGTATATACGGACTCGCGGTGGATGAAGGCGACCACGTCGGCGTCCTGCTCGATGCTGCCGCTCTCACGCAGGTCCGACAGCAGGGGCCGGTGGCTGGGTCGCTGCTCGATTGCGCGGCTGAGCTGCGAGCAGGCGAGTACGGGGATGTCGAGGTCGCGGGCCAGCGCCTTGAGCGACCGCGAAATCTCGCCCATCTCCTGCACTCGGTTCTCCATGCGGCCGCCCCTGCCGCTGCCGGTTATCAGCTGAAGGTAGTCGACGACGAGCAGGTTCAGCCCGTGCTCGGCCTGCAGCCGGAGCGCCTTGCCGCGCATCTCTACGATGGTCTGGATGGGCGTGTCGTCGATGTACACGGGCAGGTCCGACAGCGAACCGATCGCGTCGAGCAGAAGGCTCTCTTCCCGCTCGTTCACGAGGCCCATCCTCAGCTTGTGGCTCTCGACACCGGCCTCGGAGGACATCAGTCGCATGGCAATCTGGTCGCTGCCCATTTCGAGGCTGAAAATGCCCACTGTAGACCCCTCGCCGGCGGCGTTGCGAGCGATGTTGAAGGCGAGGGCGCTCTTGCCGAGGCTCGGGCGCGCGGCCAGTATGATGAGGTCGGAGCGCTGCAGGCCGCCGCCGAGGAGGCGGTCTATGTCCAGGAAGCCGGTGGTCACGGGAGCCAGGCTCTGGCCCTCCGGGCCCTGCATTGCGGCGCTCTCCTGCAGGTAGTCGTCGAGCACGTCGCGGATGTGGGCGAAGTCGCGGCTGGCGCGGCCTGAGCGTATGCGGAACAGCAGCTCCTCGGCCCGGCCGAGCGCGACGTCGGCGTCCGCCGCGCCCTCATAGCCAATGGTGGCTATCTCGCCGCTCACGTGGATGAGCTGGCGCATGATGGAGGTGCGCTGGACTATGCGGCCGTAGTGTTCGGCGTGCACTGACGTGGGGACGGTCAGGACGAGATGGCCCAGGTACGCCGGACCGCCCACGCCTTCCAGCCGGTCGCGGAGGGAGAGCTCATGGGCCATGGTGACCTGGTTGATGGCCTCCCCCCTGTCGAACAGGGCAAGGCTCGCCTCGAAGCACCAGCGGTTCTTTTCGCCGTAGAAGTCGCCGACCCTGAGAAAGGACGACACGCTGTTGAGCGCGCCGTTGTCTATCAGGATCGAGCCAATGACGGACTCTTCGGCGTTCAGGTCGTGCGGTGGAAGTCGTTCTGCGTACACGTTTAGCCTACCCCGAGGGTTGCGGCATGGCCGGGGCAGATGCGGCCCGGTGGCCGTTGGCGCCCCGGCGCCGCACGCGCGAACGGCCTGGTCAGCGGGCGCGTTGGGAGGCTAGGCTGTGTCCGCCGTGACCTCTTCCGCGGCAGGCTGTGAGTCGCCTGTCTCGGACTCTTCGCCGTCCTCTCCAACCTCCTCATCCTCGGTCTCCACGGCGTCCGGGTTCGTGCCCATCGCGTATACCTGCACCTCGACCTGGGCGTCGACATCCTGGTGCAGCCGCAGCCTTACGTCGAACAGGCCTAGCTCGCGAATCGGCTCGTCCAAAAGCACGGTCCTGCGGTCGATCTCGGCGCCCACCATGTTGGACAGCTCGTCCGCGATGATGGCGTTGGTCACCGAGCCGTACAGGCGCCCGCTCGCGCCGGCGCGCATCTCGACCTTGACGCGGACCTCGTTGAGGGCCTCGGCCAGCTCCTTCATGTCGTTGAGCTGCTTGAGCCGTACACTATCGGCCTCGCGCGCCAGGCGCTTGATGCGCTGCAGAGCGTTGTGCGTGGCGGGTACGGCAAGGTTTTGGGGAATGAGGTAGTTGCGGGCAAAGCCGTTCTTAACTTCTTTGACGTCGCCGCCCTGGGCCACGCCCGCCACGTCCTCCAAAAAGACAACTCTCATTTCACGAAAACCCCACGTGATGTCTGGTAGACCGGGAT
Organism: uncultured Dehalococcoidia bacterium; assembly: GCA_951812395.1. Classification (GTDB taxonomy): domain Bacteria; phylum Chloroflexota; class Dehalococcoidia; order Lucifugimonadales; family CATOSD01; genus CATOSD01. Next base: position 41,389 of record CATOSD010000002.1, on the reverse strand, counting down.
GGCGCTCGCGCAGATTGCCGAACGCACATTCTAATTATAGCCAAAAGGTTACTATACCACAAATGATAGCATGTCGGGGGTCGCAGTCGCGCCGCGCGGGGACGACTTTGCGGATTCCGGTTCGGGGGCCGGAATGACGCTTTGGGCGCAGTTACTCCTGCCGCGGCTGGACCGGTGTGGTCAGGTTCCACGACGTGGCGGAGGAGTTTCCGCCACGTCGGTGACGGTTATCTCCACCGTCGCAGTGTCTGTGCCGCCCGGCTTCCCGTCCCGCGCCTCCACCGTCAGCGTGTACGACTATACGCTTTCGTAGTCCAACGCGCCGGCTACGATGGCCTCTCCGGTGTCCGAGTAGATCGAGAACACTCCGTCGCCGTTGCCTGAGGCTATCGAGTACGCCACCGTGTCCCCGTCCGAGTCGCTGGCAGACGCCGTGCCCACGACGGTGCTGGTGACGGCATCCTCGGCGACCGTGAAAGCGAAGGTCGACGTGTTGAACGCCGGCGGGCGGTTGCACGCGCCGGTGGTGTGCGAGACGACCTCGGACGGCACGCCCCACCCGGCGAAGTAGGTCTCTCCCTCGTCGCGCGCCCGCACCCGGAACTCGTAAGTGGCGCCGGACGAAATCCCGCCCTCCGGGCTGAACGTCTGGCTGGTGGAGGTCATGGCATCCAGGCTCGTCCACTCGCCGCTGGCCCCTCCGGTGCGGTGCTGCATCCTGTACCGGCTCGCGTCTGCGACCTCGCTCCAGGAGATTGTGAACGTGTCACCCGACAGCAGCACGCCCACGCCCTACGTCGTCGGCAGAGGTTAAGGCGCGGGCCCGATGCGCAGCATGAGCTTGTCCCCCGCGCTCCAGGGCCTGTCGACCACGACCCAGGTGAGCGTGCCCGCGCTGTTGTTGGCGGTGGCGTCTGACGTCCTGAGCGCAAAGGCCGTATCGGCAGTAGCGTCTGACGCCCTGAGCGCAAAGGCCGTAGAACCGTCCAGGTCAATGAACTCGAGCTGGTGTTCGCCCAGGGACACGAACGGCGAGAGCGACAGCACGACCTCGCCATCTTGCCACGAAAGTCCGGTGATGGTGATGGCGGCGCCCAGGGAGAGGGCGGCCGGCTCCAGCACGCCGGTGGTGGTCGCCGAACCGGCGAGGTAGCCCACGCCGGCCGTGGTGGTCGCCGGGTCGAAGAAGGCCTCGTGGAGGGTGCCGCGCGGGGCGGTAACCGTCACGAACATTTCCCTTACTTCGGTTTCATCGTGGTATCCGCACGGTTCGTAGAAGTACAAGTACGTGTGGTATTTGAACCGATACACCCCTGCCGGAAGGGGGCGCCGTGTGACTAAGTCTACGGTATACCCGTTCCGAGAATCGTTGTCGTCGTCGTAAACCCTCGCATTGAACAAATAGGCGTCGGAGCCACTCAGCTCATGTCTGTTATATTTCTGACTCCCCGACATGACAGTGTTGTGGTCGATAGGAACGTCCCACCGGAACAACTCCGTCCCGCGTCCAGCCCCCGAATCGACGCTGAACCTTCCGGTGGGCGGTATCCAGGGGTCCCCATCCGCCGCGAGGTCACGAAGGGCGCGCCTTGAACCCACCACGACGATGATGCAATTCTTGACATCTTCGGCGCTGAACCTCCCAGATGTGGAATCGGCAGCCCGCGCCCCGACCCTACCACCCGAAGTCGGCGACAGTTGAGAAATCAGGCCAGAGAGTTTGGCCTGAGTAACGGTTTCCGGCACCCCCTCGGAATCGTACTCGACGATAATTTCGCTCGATTGGCCCGATGTTGAACCTGAAGAGGCCCCACGCGCCCCATTGCCGCCGCCCTCTACCGGAAGCCAAACAGGGTTGCGGCTCTTAACATGATAACCAATTGGCAAACTGCCGGTGTACCTCCTAGCGGCGTCTACATTAGCCCATGTTTCATCTGTCCAGTAATCCCATTCGGTCGTGTCCGTGAACTCGAAGTCCTCAGTCTCGCCGATCAGAGTTGTCAGAAAGAGTATGGCGTCCTGATTGTCCCATTGAGTATCCCGATACCTCGTGCTGGCCCTGACTGTGAACCTCTTTTTTGGCCCGCTGCCCTTTATGTACTCAATAGACGTGAATGTGAGTACATCGCTGGCGGCAGACACTAACCTAGCCTTTACCACAACGTCGGCCAGATACACGCGCTCTTCGAGCGACGCCGTAGCTCTCCCATAATGGTCACGATACACCTCGGACAGAGCCATCTGTCGCTGCGGCGTCGCGGTTGCGGGTAAGGCCTCAATTGCGGTAGCCGTTGGCGGCACAGGTGCAGCCGTCGGGATTGGAACCGCGATGGAGCGGCCGTCTGAGTCGCCGCACGAAACAGTAAGCGCGGCGAGCGAGAGCGCAAGTAGGATAGCGGCACATTTGAGAATCATCATCCGCTCACCTTCTCTAATCGCTATGGCTCAGGCGGGTCTGATTGAATTCGTAAAGGTCGCTCGGCGTAGGGCCTGTCCAAACAGTCCCGGGTATGTATCTGCCCATCATGTGTCCAAGGGGCAAGTGTATCACTCCTAACCCATGCCCAAGCTCATGGCCTATGACCTGGGGCAGATAGAAGAACGCCAGTCGAGCCCGGTAGGCATAAGGCGGAGGCGCAGTCGTAACGTCAGTCCATTCAGGCCAATCACCGAACATGGTCTGAATAGCGGGCGGGTACTTAATCCACATCGTGGTCGAGTCCAAATGCGGGTAACTGCCACCGACGCCAATACAGGCGGTCGCGTTCCTCAATTGGCAACCCCTGGTGTTGGTCTCGCTCCCCGCCCAATACGCCTTAATCTCAACATCGTAAGGTGGCAAAGCTGAGAATGGGGCGCCCCCTATGCGGTTGCTAAGTCTGTTTACTGCTGTACTAACCGAACCTTCCGCCAATGCGCGGTCGTAGACAAAGGTTCCGGGCAAGGCCGCAGGGCGCGATCCCTCAATGGTAGCGAGCTGCATCAAGTAGGACACCTGCCTGTCTTCGCGGTGCCATGCCAGCGGAATCTCGCCTGTGTTGTTTAGAGCAATGTCCGCGCCCCCGCTATTGAGTTGAGCAATGACCTGAAAGCCGTTGTTCCCCAGGCTGCCAAGCCCGCAGCGAACAATCGTCCAGTTAGGGGCGCGTCCAGGAGTAAACGTTGTTACTGCATTCCCCAGATTGGCAGGGTCGCATTCAAAATTGCCATTATAGGCGTAGAACCCCGTCTCACTGGAGTTGAGGTCGAGCTTGAACTTGTAGTCCGACTGTTCACTAGTAAAGTCCCAAGTGTCTATCTCAATCGTAATGCTCCTGACCTCGAAGATACCCCATTCAACCTGTTGCCCGTCCGTTATGTCATTACCGCCATACGTCACATTCATTGTGAATGGAGGCTGAGGCTGCACGATTGGCGTAGGCTGCACCGGCGTTGGGACGCCTGGGAGCGCCGTTGGTGTTGGAGTTGGCGTCACTTGCGGGAATATAGGATCGGGCGCAACCTGGGTTGGAGTCGGCGTGTCTGTTGGGACAGGAGTGTCCGTGGGCGTAGGCGTGTCCGTAGGCGTATGTGATGGTGTCGGCGTCCACGTGCCGCCTTCCGCATAACATGGCGTGCGAGTATAACCTGGGGGGCATGGCACTCTGGGGGGCATGGCACTTCGGTAGGAATGCCTGGTATCGGCGGGCCTGTGACAGGCGTTCGCGTAGGCGTCGAAGTGGGTACCGGCGTGTCCGTAGGCGTCGAAGTGGGAACCGGCGTAGGCGTAGGCGTCGAAGTGGGTATTGGCGTGGACGTCGGGCACTTAGCAGTCAATACAGAGTCTTGACCAATATCGCCGCCACCACCTCCGCCGCATGGCGTTGGAGTTCGTGTTGGTGTTGAAGTGGGTACTGGCGTGGACGTAGGGTTCGGCGTAGATGTAGGCACCGGCTGTGGCGTCGCCGTGGCTGTCGGGGGCGAGCCCCCACACTCATGAGGGTTGAAACACGGAGTTGCCGTGGGCAAGGGCGTCGCTGTGTGTTCGGGCGTGGGTGTGTGTGTATTGTGGCAGGGGTCGTCGCCGTCGAAGCCGCACCCGTAATCTGACTCAGGCGGATCAGCGTCTACACCGGGACCCGATTCAGACAGCCATACGCCCACCGCGAACGCGATGGCCAGTGCGATCAGTGAGTGGCCGAGGTATCTCAGTCCCCGCTATCATAGCAGAACTGATGTGACTTTTCGGCCAGATGACGGGATGGGTACCGCTTCGTCCTCAAAAGTGGCCGGCTACCAAGTTGGCACATCTTCCAGTTTGACCCAAATCCACCGCCTAGTTGCAAAAGAAGGCCTCGTTGGAGCCGGCTGTAAAGCCGGCTATGATGGTAGTTATCAACAACAACCCATCACCAACGAGGTGCGACTATTATGCAGCAAGCAACGCTTCCTTTCCACTACGCAGAGGAGACCGAGTCTACTGGTATGACGGCGTTGTCGGGGTTGCCGGCATACCTGGACCTGGCGTTTGTTGCCCGACTGGGGCAGTCGGTGCGCCGTCACGTGGGAGTGAGAGAGGGCACACAGGGGTGGACGGACGCCCAGAATGTGACGGCGCTTGTGATGCTCAACCTGGCCGGTGGTGAGTCGGTGGATGACCTGCGGCTGCTGGAGAAGGACGAGGGGCTGGGCAGGGCGCTGCTCACCGCGGAGACTCACGGAGTGCGGCGGGCAGAGCGCAGGGCGCAGCTCAGAAGGTGGCGTAAGGAGCGTAGCCGCACTGTGCCGTCGCCCACGGCGGTGTTCAGGTATCTGGACCGTTTCCACGACGAGGCTGAGGAGGCCGGGAGACGGTCTCGCAAGGCGTTCATACCGGCGGCCAACGACGCGCTGAGAGGGCTTGGGAAGGTCAACGCGGACCTGGTGAGGTTCGCGGGAGGCCATTCAGGACACACCGAAGCGACATTGGACATGGACGCCACACTGATAGGGACGCACAAGCGGCAGGCGTGCTTCTGCTACAAAAAGCACAAGGCGTACCAGCCGTTGACCACCTACTGGTATGAGGCGGACCTTGTGGTGCACTCCGAGTTCAGAGACGGCAACGTGAACGCGGGCTACGAACAGCTCAGGGTGTTGAAGGAGTCGCTGGAGTGTCTGCCCCCAGGGGTGAGCAAGGTGATGATGAGGTCTGACTCGGCGGGCTACCAGAAGGAGCTGTTGAAGTACTGCGCCGAGGGGCGGGATGAGCGGTTCGGAGTGATCGAGTTCTGTGTGGGAGTGAACGTGATGGCCGAGTTCAGGGCGGCGGTGAGTGAGGTAGAGGAGGAAGGATGGCACGACCTGTACAGGACAGAGGGTGAGCAACGAGAGGCCACAAGACAGCAGTACGCCGAGGTGTGCTACGTGACCAGTTGGACGGGATACAGCAAGAACAGTCCCGACTACAGGTTCATCGCGATAAGGGAGCGTATGCCGAACCCGCCGCTGTTCGACATGGATGGGGAGAAGCTGTCGGTTCCCATTATGGAGATGGGGGATGGCAAATTGTACAAAGTGACAGGGATGGTGACGAACCGAGAGCTGCCTGGGGATGAGTTGGTCCGGTGGTACAGGCAGAGGTGCGGCAAAGGGGAGGAGGTCCATTCGGTGCTGAAGGAGGACCTTGCGGGGGGCAGGCTGCCGTCGGGGAAGTTCGGGTCGAACGCGGCGTGGTGGGCGATAGTGGTGTTGGCGTTCAATCTGAACTCAGCGATGAAGCGGCTGGTGTTGGGGGAAGAGTGGGTGAGCAAGCGTCTGAAAGCGGTGCGCTTCGGCGTAATCTGCGTTGCGGGGCGAGTGGTCAGACACGCAAGGAGGCTCACCATCCGTCTCGCGAGAGGGCACCCCACCCATGACCTGCTCGTGAGTGCGCAACGCAGGATACAGGCCCTGGCAAACACGCCGCTCCGGGCCTGATTCTCCTCAGGAATCCACCCACACTCGAGGCGACTGACCCGAAGTCGTCGGCTTCGCCGTGTCCGAAACTCGCCCAAAACCCTCCAACTACCCTCTCAGGAACCGCCTCACGCCCCCAGACCGTCGCATCGACCTTCCCCACGCCAACTGACCGGCCCCAAAACGCACATTCACCCTCGCCAACCCACCACACCCCCCCCCCCCGCCGCGGTTAGGCGGTGGATTTGGGTTTGACCTGCCACTTGCGCCCGGCCTACCCTACCTATACAATCTGACTGGCACGCCCTATCTCGGTTAGCGAGGTGAGTCTCACGGCGCTCTGCCAACGGAGCTCCCAGCAAACGCCAGAGTCAGCGAACGATGCGGAGGGCGATTACGCCCACGAAGCGTGCGGTGTCGTTGGCGTGTACTCGCGTAACGACGACGTGGCGCGGGTCGTCTTCTTCGGCCTTCACGCGCTACAGCACAGGGGCCAGGAGAGCGTTGGCATCGCTTCCGGGGATGGAACGCGTATCCACGTTCGCACCTCCATGGGCCTGGTGGGCCAAGCCTTCCATGAGGACGAGGTTGCGGACCTGCCCGGATACGTCGCAATCGGACACACCCGCTACTCTACCACGGGCTCCAGCCAGATCTGCAACGCTCAGCCGTCCATTTCCAGGGGGCCGGGCGTGGAGCTCGCCCTGGCGCACAATGGCAACGTCATCAACGCGCTGGAGCTGAGGGACGAGCTCGCGGAGGCCGGCTGCCGCTTCACCTCGACCAGCGACTCGGAGATCATCAGCCAGATTCTGGCCATGGCGCCGGAGGTGACGTGGGACAAGCGCGTCGCCTACGCGATGCGCCGGCTCCGGGGCGCATACTCCCTCGCCGTGATGACCAAGGACTCTCTGCTGGGCATTCGCGACCCAATGGGAGTGCGCCCGCTTTGCATCGGGCGGCTGGAGGACGGCTGGGTCATCGCGTCGGAGACGTGCGCACTTGATCACGTCGGCGCGGAGTTCGTGCGCGAGATAGAGCCTGGCGAGGCGGTTCAGATAGACGAGTCCGGGCTGCGCACCATCTACCGCCGCACGCCGGAGGCCATCTCCGCCATGTGCGTGTTCGAGCACATCTACTTCGCCCGCCCGGACAGCTACCTTAGCGGCAAGCTGGTCTACAGCAGCCGCCAGGCCATGGGCGTGGAGTTGGCGAAGGAGCACCCCGTGGACGCCGATCTGGTTATCGGCGTGCCCGATTCGGCCACCGCCGCTGCCGTCGGATACGCACGAGAGTCCGGTATACCCTATGGCGAGGGGCTTGTGAAGAACCGCTACGCCGGACGCACCTTCATACTGCCGGACCAGCGCCAGCGCGACCTCGGAGTGCGCAGAAAGCTAAACCCGCTGCCCGACCTGATAGAGGGCAAACGCCTCGTCGTGGTCGACGACAGCATCGTTCGCGGCACCACCACGCCGCACGTGGTGAACCTGCTGCACAGGGGTGGTGCGAGCGAGGTGCACCTGCGCATCTGCGCGCCGCCCATCATGTGGCCCTGCCATTACGGCGTGGACATGGCCACCCGCCGTGAGCTTATCGCGTCGAACATGGACGTGCCGGAGATTCGCGATTTTGTCGGTGCCGACTCCCTGGGGTTCCTGAGCCACGAGGGGCTGCTGCGAGCGATCGGCAAGAAACGGAACAAGTTCTGCATGGCGTGTTTCACAGGCGAGTATCCTATCCCCGTGCAGCTCGAGATGGACAAGCTCGCCCTCGAGGTAGGGTAAGGGAATGGGCAATGCGACGGGATGACTGTGCGTTACTCGTTGACATCGACCGTCCCTTAACCGAAACTGAGAAGAATAGCAAGAAACGGTGCGCGCGATGTACGCGCCCGCCAGGAGTTTGGCTTGGGAACTTTTGCGGCACGAGTGGGCGTAAGCGACGTCAACGGCGACGAGCCACTGTGGGTCGAAGCGGACGTGGACACCGGGGCCACCTACTCGGTGCTGCCGGACAAGGTGCTGCGCGATGAGGTGGGCGTCCGGCCCTCCGTATGCCGCACTTTCACGCTCGCCGACGGTAGCAGGATACGGTTGCCCATCGGTGTAGCGCAACTGCGCCTGGAAGGCGAAGCGTTGCCCAACCGCGTCGTATTCGGCTATGGCAACCAATTCCTGCTCGGCGCGACTACGCTCCAAGTGTTCGGCTTGATTGCTGACACTACTGACCACAGGCTCATTCCCGCGCTACGCCTGACCATCTAGTCGGCCGCACCGCGCAAGGCGGAGTTCCAAGGGAAAGGGCTTTTCGAGAGGCCCATGCACGCCAGAACCTACACGGCCGCCGGAGTCGATCTCGACGCCGCGCAGGACGTCAAGGGCCACATCGCCTCCATCGCCGCTCGCACACACGGGCCGCAGGTGCTCGGCGGCGTGGGCGGATTCGGCGCGCTGTACCAGCTTGCAGGCTACGACGAGCCGGTGCTGGTGTCCAGCACCGACGGCGTGGGCACCAAGCTCAAGCTGGCCATCTCCATGGAGCGCTACGGCGTGATCGGCGAGGACGTGGTGAACGCCTGCGTGAACGACGTCGCCGCGACTGGCGCGAGCCCACTCTTCTTCCTGGACTACCTGGCGCTGGGCGAGCTGCGCCCCGGCGTGGTCGAGGCGCTGATCGAGGGCATGGCCCGCGCCTGCGAGGTCAACGGCTGCGCTCTGATAGGCGGCGAAACGGCGCAGATGCCCGGGATGTACGCCATCGGCGAGTTCGACGTAGCGGGTTTCGTGGTGGGCGCCGCCGAGAGGCGAGAGTTGCTCGACCCTTCCCGCGTCCGTGAGGGCGACTTGCTGATGGGTCTGCCGTCCAACGGGCTGCACACCAACGGCTACTCGCTGGTGCGCTACGCGTTGAGACTGGACGACGACCCCGCTCCGCTGTGGGTACACCACCCCGATCTCGGAGAGACGCTGGGCGACGCCCTTCTGGCCCCGCACTTGCCCTACTTCCCCGCCATCCGGCGTGCGCTGCCGCACGTGAAGGCCGCAGCGCACGTGACCGGCGGCGGCCTGGAGGAAAACGTGCCGCGGGCGCTGCCCGACGGTTTGGCGGCGCGCGTAGACCGCTCGGCGTGGATGGCCCCGCCCATATTCGCGGTGCTCCGGCAGATGTGCGAGATCGACGAGGCGGAGATGTTTCGCGTCTTCAACATGGGCGTTGGCATGGTGCTGGTGTGCGGGCAGTCCCTCGCCGACGAGGTGGCCGCGCTCGCGCCCGGTGCGTCGCCGATCGGGAGCGTGGTCCGCGACACCGGTCGGGGCCGCGTGGTATTCGACTGACAGAACGCAGATTGTGACGCCGGCGGGCAGAAACGGCTCGCGTACCGAGCCAAATGTCCCCGGCATCCCGAAAGCTGGAGAAAACACGTGAGATCGCTGCTAAGCGTATACGACAAGACGGGTCTGGTGGAGTTCGCCCGCACACTGCAAGACGCCGGTTTCGAGCAGATCAGCACGGGCGGCACCTACCGCACGCTGGCCGATGCCGGCTTGCGGGTGGAGCAGGTGTCGGACGTGACCCGTTTCCCGGAGATACTGGACGGCCGCGTCAAGACGTTGCACCCGGCCGTACACGGCGGCATTCTCGCGCGCCGCGATCTGCCGGAGCACGAAAGCGAGCTGAAACGGCACGGCATCGGCGCCATCGACGTCGTGGTCAACAACCTGTACCCGTTCGTCGAGACCGTGGCCGACGCCGGCGTCGCGCTGGAGGATGCGCTGGAGAACATCGACATCGGCGGCCCGGCGATGATTCGCGCCGCGGCCAAGAACTTTCCCCACGTGGTGGTCGTCGTCGATCCCGCGGACTACGGCTGGGTCGGCGAGCGGCTGGCGTCCACCGACGGGCCAAGCCTCGAGGAGCGGCGGCGGCTCGCCCGCAAGGCGTTCCAGCACGTCGCGCTCTACGACACGGCCGTCGCTTGCTACCTGGCGGACGGGGGCGCGAACTTCCCCCACGAGACGACGCTGGGCTACTCAAAGCTGTACGACCTCCGCTACGGTGAGAATCCGCACCAGCGGGCCGCGCTGTACGCCGACCCGCTTTCGTCGGGCGGCATCGCCGGGGCGGAGCAGCTACACGGCCGGGAACTCTCGTTCAACAACATAATGGACGCCGACGCCGCCTGGCGCGTGGTGTCCGACTTCGACGCGCCCGCCGCCGTGGTGGTGAAGCACACCAACCCCTGTGGCCTCGCGGTACACGAAGACCAGCCCACCGCCTACGCCAGGGCGTTCGAGGGCGACACGGTGTCGGCCTACGGCGGCATTGTCGGCTTCAACCGCACGGTGACCGAGGCCACGGCGCGGGCCATGCGTGGCATGTTCTACGAGATAGTGGTCGCTCCCTCCTACGAGGACGGCGCGCTGGAGAGGCTCCGCAGGCGGCGCAACCTCCGCGTGCTGCGAGTGCCGGCCGGCTCCGGTCCGGTGCCGCTGGACGTGCGCCCAGTGTCGGGGGGCGCGCTGCTCCAGACGGTCGACTCCATCGACGAGGACGCCTCCGGCTGGAAGACGGTCACGCAGCGCGCGCCGACTGAGTCCGAGCTGGCCGACCTGGCCTTCGCGTGGAAGGCGGCCAAGCACATCAAGTCCAACACCATCGTCCTCGCCAGTGACGGCGTGCTGCTGGGCATGGGCGCCGGCCAGCCCAACCGAGTCGTCAGCGTGCGCCTCTCGCTGGGCATCGCGGGAGTGCGCGCCAGGGGCAGCGTGCTGGCGTCGGACGCATTCTTCCCGTTCGCCGACAACGTGGAGATGGCAGCCGAGGGCGGCGTGGCCGCCATCGCGCAGCCGGGGGGCTCCATACGCGACGACGAGGTGATCGCGGCGGCGGACGCGGCGGGCATAGCCATGGTCTTCACGGGCGTGCGCCACTTCAGGCACTAGGCCGCCAATGAGCACGACCCTGGACGTGGTGATCCCGGTGCTTAACGAAGAGCGCTCGCTGCCCGACAGCATTGCCAGGCTGCACGGCTTCATGTCGCGCGAGATGGCCGGATACGAGTGGCGCATAGTAATCGCGGACAACGGCTCGACCGACTCCACGCCGGACGTGATCGAACGGCTGACGCGGCAGTTCTCACAGACCGCGGGAGAGCGCCTGGAGCAGCGGGGACGCGGGCGCGCGCTGCGGCACGCCTGGTCGCGCAGTGGGGCAGATCTGGTGGGCTACATGGACGTCGACCTGTCGACGGATCTGGCGGCGCTGCCGGTACTGGCCCGCGCGGTGGACGAAGAGGGATACGACCTGGCGATAGCGTCGAGGCTGAGGCCGGGCGCGGTGGTGGTGGACCGCCCGCTGAAGCGCGAGGTAATCTCGCGGTGCTACAGCCTGCTGTTTCGCAGCATGTTCTTCACCAGCTTCGCGGACGCGCAGTGCGGATTCAAGGTCGTCAGCCGCCGAGTGGTCCGGGAGGTGTTGCCGCTCGTGGTGGACCTGGGATGGTTCTTCGACTCGGAGCTGCTGATACTGGCAGACAAGAACGGCTACCGGATAAAAGAGTGCCCGGTCACCTGGACGGACGACCCGGACACGCGGGTCAAGATAATCGGCACGGCGCTGGGCGACCTGCGGGGCCTGCTGCGGCTGCGGTTCGGCGGGCTGCGCCGGGCCAGCCGGGCGCTCGCCGCACGGGGCAGCTCCCGCCCTTCCACGCCGCTATGATGGTTTGCAGCCCAATTTCACCGGTTGCGATTGCAACCGGCCAAGGGTATATTATGGACGTATTGACTTCGAGACCATTCCAGAGAGGGAGAAACGCCCTCGGACGGTTTCGAGAACATCTCCAAATGCGGGTGAAGGCATGAGCAACGCCTTACTGGTGGTGGACATGGTGGTCGGCTTCATGGAGCCGGGCCACAACCTTTACTGTGGCGACGAAGCGCGGCAGATCGTGCCGCGCGTGCGGCGGCTCATCGAGGACGAGCTGGCCAAAGGCTCGGCGGTGTTCTTCATCTGCGACAACCATGACCCGGACGACCTGGAGTTTCAGATGTTCCCGGTGCACTGCGTGAAGGACACCGAGGAGGCCGAGGTCATCGGCGAGCTCGCCGGATACGACGGCGTCGTTATCCCGAAGCGGCGCTACAGCGCGTTCTACGATACTGATCTGGAACGGCGGCTCGCCGAGCTCGCGCCGGACAAGATCATCATCTGCGGCGTGTGCACCGACATCTGCGTCATGCACACCGCGTCGGACGCTCGCAACCGCGACTACGCCGTGGAGGTGCCCGCCGACTGCGTGGCCAGCTTCGACCCATCGGCCCACGCCTACGCCCTCGACCACCTGGAGAAGATTCTGGGCGCTACCGTGACGCGGCCCGAGCCGGCCGCCTAGTCCACCCCATCCTTCCAACCGGGCGGTCGCGCCCCAAACGAGATTGAAAGAGCGCACGTCAGATGGTTAGCCCCGACTTCGACATTCGGCCCTCGATTCTTGTCGGCGACACAGCCGACGTGTTCCTGCATCGCACGCTGTCCATCCTACGCGGGGAGGGGCTCAACCCTCACGTGAGCATGGAGTTTTCTCCCAGCCGCACGGGCATCTTTTGCGGCTTGCGAGAGGTCCGCTCGCTGCTCCTGAAGGTGCTTCCCGAGACCGGCATAGAGGTCTGGGCGCTGGACGAGGGGGAGGAGATGGATGCGAACGAGGTCGCGTTGCGCATCAACGCACCCTACAGCACCTTCGGGCTGTACGAGACGGCGCTGTGCGGCACGCTGTCGTCGTGCAGCGGCTGGGCCGCCGCCGCCCGCGAGTGCGTGGACGCCGCGGGCGGCCTGCCGGTGCTGGCGATGGGCGCCAGGCACGTGCACCCCAACGTCGCTGCGGTGCTCGACTACTCGGCGGTTACCGGCGGCTGCGTGTCCTGCTCCACCATGCTGGGCGGCAGGCTGGCGAGGGTTACGCCCGCGGGCAGTATGCCCCATGTGCTACCGCTGCTGATGGGCGACACGCTGGCGGCAGTAGAGGCCTTCGACAGGCGAATGCCCTCCGAGATTCCCCGCATAGCGCTGGTGGACACTTTCCGCGACGAGGCGGAAGAGGCGCTGCACGTCGCGGGGGCGATGGAGGACAGGCTGAGGGGCATAAGCATCGACACGGCAAGCGAGCGGGGCGGCGTGAGCGTCGAATTCGTGCGCGAGATGAGGGCCCGGCTCGACCAAGCCGGACACCGGCGCGTGGAGATCTACTTGAGTGGCGGGTTCACAGCGGAAAAGATCCGCGAGTTCGTCCAGGCCAATGCCCCCGTGCACGGCTTTACGGTGGGAGAGTACATCTCTAACGCACCGCCGAACAGCTTCACCGCGGACATCCACGAAATCGATGGCCGTCCGGCGTCCAAACGGGGCCGCATCCCCGGCCAGACCAACAACCCCCGCCTCAACCGCATCATCTAGAGAGGCCCGACCCCGCCCGCCATTCGGCGCGCGTCACGAAGGCCGCTCTATGCGCAACTCGAACTGCCACTCGCCATCCTGCCCCGGACTGGCCCACTCCGCGACCCGGCAGCCCGCGACCCACGCGACACCGCGGGGCGTAACCAGCAGCGGGACCCGGTCGCGCCACTCTCGGGGGATCTTCTCGTCGACCATGAAGTCCTGCAGCTTCTTCGTGTGCGACATTCCAAGCGGCTGGAACCGCTCGCCCGCCACTCGCGTCCGCAGCCAGGCGGACTTGCCGACGCTCGTGGCGTCGAGCCGCGCGGCATAGGGCGGGCCTTCCGCGAGCCTGCGAGGCCCCGCCGTATCGTGCGGCCCTGTTCCGTCCGCGAACGCCGCGCTCACGCTCCACGGGCCGGCCCGCGACTCCCCGGGAATCACGACGCGATGGCACCCCTTCAGCGGTGGCAGCGAGGAGGCGTCTGGATCCCCGAGCGTCATCAGGGCACTTTCGTATCCCACCTGGAATCGCACGCCGGCCGGCAGGTCTAGCGACGTGCCCGCCCGCCCCTGGATCAGCCGCGCCATCGCATCCACGTGGTACTGCTCCAGGTCGCGGTAGCTGCCCCGGCACATCGCGAAAGCGCGGCGCAGCGAGTGCGCCTGTATTGCGGGGTGCAGGCTCGTGAAGCCGCGGCGTTCGAGGGCGACGCCATCGGAGGTCCGTGACGCGACGTCGGCCATCGCGGCGTCCACCTGCTCCTCGACGTAGTCCAGGTCCCTCGCGCTCGAGCGCGTCAACCGCAGAAGCGCGCGCCTCACCGAGGGGTTGTAGGTCTCGAGCTGGGGTATGAGTTCCAGCCTGACGCGATTGCGGAGCATGTCGGTGGAGGCGTTGGATGCGTCTTCGCGAGGCGCGAGGCCCAGCTCGCGGCAGTAGGCGACCACCTCGCTGCGGGTCATGGCCAACAGTGGCCGCACCAACGCTACGCTTCCACCGGCGTAGGCTCGCCGGCTAAGCACGCTCATGCCGCGCAACCCGCTAAGGCCGCTGCCGCGCAGCAGGCGCATGAGCACCGTCTCGGCCTGGTCGTCCGCAGTGTGGCCAAGAGCCACGGCGTCGGCGCCCTGCCGCTCTGCGACGCGCGCCAGGAAGGCGTAGCGGACGTCCCGTGCGGCCTCCTCGAGGGACAACTTGCGCTCCCTGCGGTACGCCGCGACATCGGCGCGCTCGCAGGTGTTGGCCAAGCCCAGACGGCGAAACTCCTCGGTGACGAATCGCGCGTCCGCGTCCGATGCCGCGCCGCGCAGCCCGTGGTCCAGGTGAGCGCCGTGCAGCCGAAGGGCAAGGTCCGGGGCCAGGGAGTGGAGCGCGTGGAGAAGCGCCAGCGAGTCGGGGCCTCCCGACACTGCAACAACCAGCAGGCTCCCCCGGGCGAGGCCTGCGTCTACCAGCGCCCCGCGGACGCGCGTGCGCAGACGGGCGGCGGCGTTCACCGGCCCTGGCGCTCCCCGGCGGGTCGGGTCGCGCCGGCGGCAGACGCCAGGTCCCGCAGGTGCCAGGTCTCGTTGGACGACACGAGAGAGACGCGGCCGGCGGCGAACTCCAGCCGGGTGATGCAGCCAGGCTCCTGCCGAATCCTACGCGCGCTGTCGAGCGGCACGCCAAGCGCGCCACTGAGGACGGTCTGGATCACGAAGTTGTGGGTAACCACCACGACGGTAGCGTCCTCGTGGCGGGCGGCCAGCTCGCGCACGGCGCGCCAGGCGCGGCAGCGCACGCCGCGCAGAGACTCGCCACCGGGCATCGTGGTGTCACCGGCGTCCTCGGCCCAGCGGCGCATGAACTCCGGGTAGCGCTCGCGCACCTGCGCGATGGTCAGGCCGTCCAGTTCGCCCACGTCCGCCTCGCGCAGGTCGTCGGCGGTTGCCGGGGGCACGCCGTGTGCGTCGGCGATGGGCCGAGCCGTCTGCGAGGCGCGGGAAAGCGGGCTCGCGTAAAGGTGGAATGGCGCGTCGGGGGCAAGGGCGTCCGCGACCGCGCGCGCCTGCGCCTCGCCGGTCTCGTTGAGCGGAGCGTCGCCCAGGCCCTGCACGCGACCCTCGCGATTCAGCATCGTCTCGCCGTGCCTAACTAGGATCAGCTTCGCGACCAACTTCGTCCTCAGTGGGATGAAGCTTCGTGACTCTGACAGTCTCGATTTTGAAGTTGTTCATCTCCACTATCTCAAACTTCAGCTGCTCGAAATCGAACTGTTCGCCCTCTGCGGGAATGTGGCCCAACTCCGCGAGCACGAAGCCCGCTACGGTGTCGAAGTCGCCGTCGGGTATGCCTATCTCCAGCTCGTCGTTGGCCTCGGCTATGCTCATCGACGCCTCAAGCTGGAAGGTGTTTTCGTCGATCGCCTCGAACTCCTCCTCCAGGCCCTCGCCCTCCTCTCCGACGGGTCCCACCACCACCTCCAGCAGCCGTTTCAGGGTGACCAACCCCGACAGGCCGCCGTACTCGTCCACCACCATGGCCATCTGGTTGCCGCTGCTCCTCAGCTCCTCGAACAGCTCCGAGGCCCCCTTGGTCTCTGGCACGAAGTAGCAGTCGCGGATGAAGTCGGTAACCGAGTCTTCGAACTTCAGCTTGTCGGTGGACATGGCTCTCAGCACGTCCTTGACGGACAGGATGCCGATGATGTTGTCGCCGCCGCCCCGAATGACGGGAAAGCGGGTGTGACTGTTGTCCGTGTACACGCCAAGAAACTCTTCCAGCGTCGCACCGTGTTCGATGGAGGCGATCTGGTTGCGGGGGGTCATCACCTCACGGACCTGGCTGTCGCCGAAGTTGAGCACGTTCTCCAGCATGTCCACTTCACCCGGCTCGAAGGTGCCCTCCGCCTCGCCTATGTCGAACAGGGTTCTCAGTTCGGCTTCGGTAATCGACTCCCGCTGTGGCGTCCCGCCGCCCAGCACGGTGCGCGTGCGCCTGGTCATCCACTGCAACACCATCACGAGCGGCCACAACACCAGTTCCACCGCCTTCAGTGGACGGGCGTACACGAACGCCAACCGCTCCGAGTTGTGAACGGCGAAGGTCTTGGGCATGATTTCGCCGAACACCAGAAGCACGAGCGTTCCAGCCACGGTCGCCACGACCACGCCCGTGTTCTCGCCGAGCAGGTCAATGGCGACGACGGTGACGATTGCCGTGAAGGCGACGTTTACCAGGTTGTTCCCAAGCAGAATCGTCGCGAGCAGCCTTTCGGGCTGCTCCAGCATACTGGCGATCCGGCGCGCGCCTGGCACGTTGCTGTTGACCAGGTGGGCGACGCGGACCCTTTCCAGGGACAGGTAGGCGGCTTCGGAACTCGAAAAGAAGCCCGAGAAGAGTACGAAGATGACAATGAGGAACAGGTTGAGCGAACCGGCGTCGGACACGGCTACACCTCCGGCGCGGGCCCGGCCCGGTGCGCAAGCACCCCGGCTCTTGGCGCGTCGGCGGACGCCATGCGGCTACCGCCAGCCCGCGTCCGCAGGCGGTGCGGACGCGCCGTTGCGGGTCTCGTCCCACAGCCGCGATATGGCGGATCGAACGGCCGCGCTGCCGAATCCACGGCGCTGCAGGTAAGACCAGACGCGGCGTCTAAAGGCCTCGCGGCTTTCTCCCCGCAGCCTCTCCGCGAGCCGTGCCGCCGCGCGGTAGGCATTCTCAGCGTCGTCGATTCCGTCGATTGCAGTCTCGGCGGTGTCGCGGGAGACGCCCTTGTCCAGCAACTCGCGCCTGATGCGCGCGGCGGATCGAGGGCGGTGGGTGAGGCGGCTTTCCGTCCACAGCCGGGCGAAATCGGTGTCGTCGAGCAGGCCCGCACGCTTGAGCGACCGGAGCGCGTCGTCCACGGCATTCGGGGGATAGCGGCGCGAAAGACGCTCCCTGATCTCTGCCTCGGAGCGCGGTCTGTACGCGAGGAGGCGCTGGGCAGCGGCGCGGGCGTGTCTTTCGGGATCGCTGTCTTTCATGGTATGGCGAATTGGATTCGCTGTGGTAGAATCGACTCCCTATGGTAGCTCGCGCCGGCCGCCGCCGGCGCGAGGGGCGGAAACCGGGCGGAGCGTAGCGGCTTCGGTTAGCTGGCCGCCGCGACGACGCCCGGGCGGGCCGTCTCGGACTCGTCAGGCAGTTCAGGCTGTTCGTCTTCGGGGTTCAACATGGCCCGGACTTTCTCCTCGATCTCCTCGGTGACATCGGGGTTTTCACGCATGAACTCCTTGGAGTTCTCACGGCCCTGGCCCAACCGGGTGTCGCCGTAGGAGTAGAATGCGCCGCGCTTGGTCAACACGGACATCTCGGTGGCCATGTCGAGCAGGTCGCCTTCCCTGCTGATACCTTCGTTGAACATGATATCGAACTCGGCCACGCGGAACGGCGGCGCGACCTTGTTCTTCACGACGCGCACCTTAACCCTGTTGCCGACTATTTCGGCGCCGCGCTTGATGGACTCCATCCGTCGCATGTCGACGCGCACTGAGCTGTAGAACTTGAGCGCCCTGCCTCCGGGGGTGACTTCGGGGTTGCCGAAGAAGACGCCCACCTTTTCGCGAAGCTGGTTGATGAACACGACGCACGTGTTGGAACGGCTGATGGCGGAGGTGAGCTTGCGAAGTCCCTGGGACATGAGCCGCGCCTGAAGCCCGACGTGGGTGTCGCCCATGTCGCCCTCGAGCTCAGCCTTGGGCACCATGGCGGCCACGCTGTCGACGACCACGACGTCCACGGCGCCGCTTCGGACGAGGTACTCGCAGATTTCGAGCGACTGCTCGGCGGTGTCGGGCTGCGATATCAGCAGCTCGTTCACGTCGATGCCGCACCTGCCGGCGTAAGCCGGGTCCAGGGCGTGCTCGGCGTCGATGTAGGCGGCGACGCCGCCGTTGCGCTGCGCCGACGCCATGATGTGGTAGCCAAGGGTGGACTTGCCGGACGACTCGGCGCCATACACCTCGACGACGCGGCCCTTGGGGACGCCGCCAATGCCGAGCGCGGCGTCGAGCGAGATCGCTCCGGTGGATATGGCCTCCACGTGCGAGTAATTGGCGTCGCCGAGCTTCATTATGGCGCCGCGCCCGAAGTGGCGGTCTATCTGCCCCATCGCCAGGTCAAGGGCCTTGCTCTTCTCAGTGGTCATGGTGCGCTACTCCAACAGCTAGTCCCGTTCAGGGTTCGTGCCTGTGGGGCAGGGCCGGCGGTCACGGGCTCTATCCGTCGCCCGCTTGGTCGGGCCATGATACCACGCCGTTTCTCGCCGATTCAAGGCGATCCCGAGCGCCGCCCTTCCGGGCTTCCCAGGCCGCGGGATACCACCTGCCGCCCCACGCATAACGCGGGATATGTTAACACGTTTGAGGCGATTTGTAAAATATTTGTTCGTATTGCCATTTGCGCGCTGCCGCCGCCCCTGTATAATCTTGTGCCACACCCCCAAGCCCGCAAGGCCCAATCATGAGCCACCACATCCATTCGACACTTGTCGCGCCGCACCGTGCGCCGCTCTAGTGCGGGACGGCCCGACCCACAACCGGCGCCGGACGCCGGAGCCGGAGCGACGGCGAGGCGGCTGGGGCTGTTCGCCGCGTCCAGCGGTGTGTTCCTCGGAAGCCTCGACATCACGCTGAACGTCGCGCTTCCCGACATCGCCAGGAGTTTCTCGACGGACCTGCAGACGGTCCAGTGGATGATTCTGTTCTACGTGGGAAGCAGCGCCGGTCTCCAACTCGGACTGGGCAGCGCCGCAGACGTATACGGCCTCAGACGGTTCTTCATCGTGGGCCTCGCAGTGTACACCGCGGCCGTGCTGCTGATAGGACTTGCCCCGCAGCTTCCGATGCTGTTCGGGTTGCGCGTTCTGCAGGCGGTCGGCAACGCGCTGCTTATGGCGTGCGCGCCCGCGCTGGTCACGGGCCTGTACCCGGCGAACGAGCGGGGCCGGGCGCTTGGCACGATGGCCGGACTGGGCACGTTGGGAATGCTGTTAGGCTCGGTTGCAGGCGGTGGGCTGGTAGACGCTCTCGGCTGGAGGGCGGTGTTTCTCGCGCGTGTACCCCTGGGCCTGGCCGCGCTGGCGCTGGCCGCTTACGCGCTGCGCGAGAGGGCCTCGGACGAGCCGCGCCACGCCTTCGACTTCTGGGGCGCGGCGTCGATGTTCACCGGTACGGCCTCCTACGTGCTGGCGTTGGCGCTGGGCGGCAGCCTGGGATGGAAATCCCCCATCGTGGCGGCGCTCGCGCTGGCCTGCGGGGTGTCGCTTGCCGCATTTGGATTCGCCGAGCGCCGGGCGGCCCGCCCAGTGCTGGACCTTCGCCTGCTGCGGCACCGTGTGCTCGCGCCCGCGTTCGTGTCGGCGTTTCTCATATCGGTTAGCGCGTTCGTCAACTGGTTCATCTTGCCCTTCTTCGTCAGCGACGTGATGGGGGAGAACGCGCAGACCTGGGGGCTGCTGATGATGCTGATGCCGCTCACCATTACCGTGTCGGCACCGGTGGGGGGATGGCTGTCGGACCGGGTGCCGCCCGCGTACCTGACGACCGTCGCGGCGCTCATGACGGCGGCGACGGTGTTCTCATACGTCGGGCTGGACGCCTCGACGGGGGTGCTGGACATCGCGATCCGCAGCGCGGCGATGGGGCTGAGCATGGGACTGCACCAGGCGGCGAACGCCAACCTGGTGATGGGGAGCGTGCCGCCGAACAGACTCGGCACGGGCGGGGCCATAATGACGCTGTCGCGCAGCCTGGGCACCGTGTCGAGCGTGGCGCTGCTGAGCGCGCTGGTGGCCGCGCGGGAGGCGTGGCACACCGGCGCGCTCACGGGAGCGGAGGCCGCGGGCGAGCGGGCGTTCGTGCTGGCGTTCGGGGATACCTACCTGGCGGCGGCGCTGCTGGGGTTGGCCGCCGCAGCCGTGTCTGTCACCTTCTGGCCGCCCTTCGTCCGCTCGCGCCTATCCTCCGGGCCCGCCTAGACCGTTATCAGGCGACCTCCTCACACGGGTACGCGCCCGCAGCGAACTTCGACACCACAGCCCTGGGCTTGCCCAGGTCCACGAGGTGGCCGCACTGGAGGCACTGCCGGAAACGGCCGTAGATGTCCTGTCCGTACAACACGTCGCCCTGGCACCTGGGACAGCCTTTGAGTCTCATCATCTTGTCTGCTCCTCTTTTCTCTGTCACTGGTATGTTAGTCGCACGTACGGATTTGTTGCCGGCAAGGCCATGCTAGAACAGGCGTCTTGATTCGGTCAAGCGTTCTAGCAACCATTTTTCGAACATTTTTTTGACTTGCGCGAAACTCACTGCCCTACCCCAATAAAACTGGCGTGTGATAAAATGGTTGACGCACGGCCCTGGCGCGAAAGCCGAAGGCCGCGCGGCAAATCCGCCCACCGGCCAGGAGCATCGACCAGATGGACGTTCAGACTCTATCGCTTTCGCGAAGACAGATTATCGGCAAGAAGGTGAAGACCCTGCGACGCAAGGGCATCGTGCCGGTGCACATGTACGGCAGCGGCACCGAGCCCCTGTCCCTCCAGACCGAGGCGTTGGAGCTCCAGCAGCTCCTGCCGCGCGTTGGCACCAACGTGCCGCTCTCCATCAGCGTCGAAGAAGGCTCCGGCGAAAACATCTGCTTTGTCCGCGAGGTGCAGCGCCACCCGGTGACCGAGGAGATACTTCACGTAGACTTCCTGCGCGTGGATGTGTCGCAGACCATACAGGCCGAGGTGCCGGTGAACGTGACCGGAGAGTCGCCCGCCGTGCGAGACCTCAACGGCACTCTGCTGCTCCAATTGCAGAGTATTCTCGTTGAAGCGCTACCGATGAACGTGCCCGCGTCCCTGGACGTGGACATATCGGGGCTGGACGACTTCGAAAAAGCTGTCTACGTGGGCGACGTTGCGGTGGGAGCGGGCGTGACGTTCGTTGCGGGCGCCGACGAGATGATCGCCAGGGTGAGCGCGCCCAGGATCGAAGTCGATGCCTTCGAGGAAGAAGAGGAAGAGGGCGAGCTCGAAGAAGGCGAGGTGGACGAGGAGGCCGCGGAGGAGCCATCGGCCTAGCCAGCGGCCGCCCCAGAGAGGAATTCGAGCTGAGGGTAATCGTAAAGCTGTTCGCCGGCTACCGCGACAAGGTGGGCGCCTCGGACATCGAACTGGACCTGCCCGACGACGCCTCGCTCGGGGAACTGGCGCGCGAGATGGTACGGCGTCACCCTGCGCTCATATCCCAACCCGCGAACTTGGTGGCCGCCGTCAACCAGGAGTTCCGCGGCCACGAACACACGCTTGCCGAGGGCGACGAGGTCGCGCTCATCCCGCCTGTCAGCGGCGGGGACGCACGGGATCACGTGAGGTGCTCCAGATGATCCAGATAACCCGCGACGCGCTGGAACCGGAAAAGATCACGGCGCAGGTGCGGTGCGACACCAACGGCGCGGTGCTGACGTTTCTGGGCACGACGCGCAGCGCCACGCGCGGGCGCCGCGTGCTTCGTCTCGAGTACGAGGCCTACCGGCCGATGGCGGACAACAAGCTAGCCGAGATAGCCGACGAGATGCGCCAGCGTTGGCACGTGCGGGACATCGCCATCAGCCATAGGCTGGGACGGCTTGAGATTGGCGACATCAGCCTGGTGGTTGCCGTGGCATCTCCCCACAGGGAGCACGCCTTCGAGGCCTGCCAGTACGCCGTGGACCGCATCAAACAGATTGTGCCAATCTGGAAAAAGGAGTACTTCGAGGGCGGCGAGGTCTGGGTCGGCAGCCAGGAAGACGACCACCTGCGAAAGCTCGAAGAGTCCGCCGCTGCCCGCCAAACCTGAGTCGGGCGGCGCGCTCGGCACATAACGTCTGCTCCCCTCCCCCGTAGCGTGGCGCTAAGCGGCTTCAATCGCCGAATCTTTTAGTGATTTATTTCACAATCAAAACTCGCGAGCCAATGTTAACGGCGCATTTGCACCTGTATTGTCGCCGTTCTACCACACGTTCAACAAGAGCATTGTGGTTTCTCCACACATTGAATGCTATAGTTCCCATTTTCACAAAGTCCGCGCTTGCCCACATCTCCCCGCGTCTGGTATATTAGGCCGCACCTGAAGGCCTGCCGAACGGAGGGATCGCATAGTGGTCTAGTGCGGCCGCCTGCTAAGCGGTTAGGGGGCGAAATCCCCCTCATGGGTTCGAATCCCATTCCCTCCGCCACAACAAACTTCCGGCGGGCAAGAGGACAAAACCAGTCTATCCGATTGTGGGGATGCCGTCCTCACCCAGGGCGCCCAAAGCGTGGGCGCAGGTGAGCAAACGGCATCTCTACGCATAATGTGAGGCGGTCGCGAAACGTGGTCCTTGCGCGGCTCGCAAACCCGGTGAATATGAACAGCTACTATATTTGGACTATAGGCTGCCAAATGAACAAGGCGGACTCCGAGCGCCTCGAGAGCGCGCTCGGCCAGATGGGCCTTTCGTCCGCAGGCTCCGCCAAAGACGCCGACGTCGTTGTGCTCAATAGCTGCGTGGTGCGCCAGAGCGCGGAAGACAAGGTCGTCGGCATGGTCACCAGCCTCAAGCCGCAGAAGAGCCACAACCCGGACAAGGTGGTCGCCCTCATGGGCTGCATGGTGGGACCCAAGACCGACGCGCTGGAGCGACGCTTCCCCTACGTCGACGTGTTCATGCGCCCGCAACAGTATGGGCCGCTGCTCGACCTGCTGGGCGACCGCATGGGCATCGATCCCGAGGGCTGTGTTGGCCCGCTCACGGCTCGGCCCGACGTGACCGCCTACATCCCCATCATCCACGGCTGCGACAAGTTCTGCTCATTCTGCATCATCCCCTACCGCCGCGGCAGAGAGGTGAGCCGTACCATCGAGGACGTAGTGCGCGAGACGCGGCTGCTCGCCCAGCGCGGCGTGAAAGAGGTTACGCTGCTGGGCCAGAACGTGGACTCCTACGGCCACGACCTTCCCGGCGACCAGGACCTGGGAGACCTGCTGGAGTCCGCCAACGAGGTCGAGGGCATAGAACGCATACGCTTCCTCACCTCCCACCCGTCGGACATGAGCGACCACATCATCGACTCGGTGGCGCGGCTCGGCAAAGTTTGCGAGCACGTGAACCTGCCCTTCCAGGCAGGGGACGACGACGTGCTCGCGTCGATGCGCCGCGGCTACACCAACGACGAGTATCGCCGGCTGATAGACCGGATTCGCGCGCGCATACCGGGCGTATCCCTGAGCACCGACGTAATCGTCGGCTTCAGTGGCGAGACTGAGGACCAGTTCGAGCGCACCGTCGAGTTGGTACAAGACATCGGCTTCGACAAGGTTCACGCGGCCGCCTACTCCACCAGGGAGGGCACAATCGCCGCCCGAATGATGCCGGACGACGTGCCACGCGAGGAGAAGCAGCGCCGCCTCAAGCGCCTGGAAGAGGTGCAGGAGCTGGCGCTCACCGACATCAACTCCCGGCTCGACGGCCAGATCACCGAGGTGCTGGTCGAAGGGCGCAGAAGGGGCCGCTTGTTTGGCAGAAACCGCAACGACAAGCTGGTCTTCTTCGACGACGAAACCGACCGCACGGGAGAGTTTGTGAACGTACGCATAGAGCGCACAGGCCCCTGGTCGCTGCAGGGCGTTCCGCAATAGCCTCGCCTACCACCAAGGGCGCGTAGGGGCGGGTTCGAGCCCGCCCACCCGGCGCATAAGGAGCACTACACGATGGTTACCAAGCTCAAGCAGCCAGTCATACCCATCACCGAGATAGAGCAGTCCGCCTTTTGCCAGACGGACGAGGAGCTGTCATCCAAGACGCTCGCGGAGGAGTTCCAGGCCGGCGTGCGCTGGCAGAAGCTGCCGGTGAGCTACATGCGGATGTCGCCCGAGGAGTTGGACGACCGCATTGGCGCGGCGCGCGCCAAGCTCGGCAGCAGCCTGGTGATCCTGGGGCACCACTACCAGCGTGACGAGATTATCAAGTACGCCGACTATCGCGGCGACTCCTTCAAGCTGTCACAGTTCGCGGCCTCGCAGAAGGACGCTGAGCACATCATCTTCTGTGGCGTGCACTTCATGGCCGAGACCGCGGACGTCCTCAGCTCGGACGACCAGCGCGTCATCCTACCCAACCTCGCCGCCGGCTGCTCGATGGCCGATATGGCCCGCATCGACGACGTGTACGACTGCTGGGACGACCTGCAGGACGTGCTTGGCGACCACGGCGGCGTGGTGCCCATCACCTACATGAACTCCACCGCCGGCATAAAGGCGCTGTGCGGACGCAACGGCGGCATAGTGTGCACGTCGTCGAACGCCACCGCGACGTTCGAGTGGGCGTTCGAGCGCGGAGAGCGCGTGCTATTCCTGCCCGACCAGCACCTGGGGCGTAACACCGGGCTCAAGATGGGCGTCGAGCTGGACGAGATGCTGGTTTGGAACCCTTTCAAGCCGCTGGGCGGCCACACCGAGGAGGCGCTGCGCCGGGCGAAGCTCATCCTGTGGCAGGGCCACTGCTCGGTCCACACCCGCTTCACAGTGGCCCAGATAGAGGAAGCGCGGCAGAAGTTCCCCGACGTCAACGTCGTGGTCCACCCGGAGTGCACCATGGAAGTGGTGCAAGCCGCCGACCTCGTCGGCTCCACCGAGTTCATCATCAACTCCATACGCGACGCCGAGCCGGGCAGCGTGTGGGCCGTGGGCACCGAGATAAGCCTGGTGAATCGCGAGGCGGCGGATAACCCCGACCGCACGGTGTTCTGCCTGGACCCGGTGGTCTGCCCGTGCTCGACCATGTACCGCATACATCCCGCCTACCTGTCCTGGGTGCTCGACGGGCTGGTGGAGGGCGTGGTGGTGAACCCCATCACGGTGGACGATGAGACGGCCGGGTTCGCGCGTGTGGCGCTGGACAGGATGCTGGCGGTCGTCTAGCGTGCTTCACCTGACGCCCGAGATAGAGTCGCTGATAGACCGCGCGCTCGGCGAAGACCTGTCCATCGGCGACCCCACCTGCGACGCGCTCATACCGCCGGAGTTGCAGGCCCGCGCCGTCATGGTCGCCAAGTCCGATGGCGTGCTGGCCGGCGTCGACGTGGCGCTCGCCGTCTTCCGTCGCGTAGACCCCACCCTGGACGCCTGCGCCAGCCTGTCCGACGGCTCGCCGCTGAGTCCGGGCGACGCCATCGCCGCCGTCAGCGGATCGGCGGCCTCCATCATGATGGCCGAGCGCACCGCCCTCAACTTCACGCAGCGCATGAGCGGCATCGCCACCGCGACGCGCCGCTACGTGGACGCCGTGGCGGGCCACGACGTGCGCATAGTCGACACGCGCAAGACCACGCCGGGGCTGCGCACGCTGGACAAGTACGCGGTGCGCTGCGGAGGCGGACACAACCACAGGCGGAACCTGGGCGACGGCATCCTGATCAAGGACAACCACATCCAGGCGCTGCGCGACCACGGCCTCAGTCTGGCCGACGTGGTGCGCAAGGCCAACGCCAACGCGCCGCACACGGTGCGCGTGGAGGTGGAGGTGGAAAGCGTGGACGAGGCGCGCGAGGCGCTGGACGCGGGCGCGGAGATTCTGCTGCTGGACAACATGTCGCCGGCGGAGATGGCGCGGGCGGTGGATCTGGCGCGCGGCCGGGCCGTCACGGAGGCGTCGGGGGGCATCGACCTCGACACGGTGCGGGACGTCGCGGCCTCTGGCGTGGACCTGATCTCGGTGGGGGCGCTGACGCATTCGGTGCGGGCGCTGGACATCAGCTTGGACTTCGGGTAGGCGCGCTCAAACCCTCACTCCAGGGATCGGCCCCTCACCCAGCGGGCGGCGCCTTCTTTCGTCATTCCGCTCCCGAGCCGGAATCCAGTTGCGAGCGTTGCCTCGCTCTCCTGGGTTCCCGTTTTCACGGGAATGACGGCTTAGGGGCCGCGCCGTGGGCGGGAGCGGTCCGCGGAGTCGAGCATGATGGTGACGGGGCCGTCGTTGGTGCTGTGGACCATCATGTGCGCCTGGAAGACGCCCGTCTCCGCGCGCAGCCCCGACTGCCGGAACAGCTCGACCGCGCGGTCGAAGGCGGCCTCGGCCTGCTCAGGCGGCGCGGCCGATGAGAAGCTCGGCCTGCGGCCTCTGCGGGTATCGGCGTACAGGGTGAACTGGCTGACAAGCAAAAGCTCGGCCCCAACATCCAGGGCCGAGCGGTTGAATCTTCCTTCGTCGTCGGCGAATATGCGCAGATTGACTGCTTTGCCGACTATGAAGCTGGTGTCCTCGTCCGTGTCCTCTGCGGAGAATCCGATCAGCACCAGCAGTCCCGCGCCAATGGCCCCAACGGTCTCGCCCTCGACGCTCACGGACGCCTGGGAGACCCTCTGCACCAGGGCGCGCATTATGTCTGGATCGGGTCCGCTACGCCGACGTGGACTCGGCCTTCGCGCCCGTCTTGGTCTTGCTCTCGGACTTGGCCTCGCTGCCGGACTTGCTCTCGGCCTTGGAGCTCTTCTTCTCTTCAGACTCCTTGGCCTCTGCCGGAGCGGAGGTGCTGCCGTTGCGTCTGCCGTAGTCGTTCACGTACCAGCCGCTGCCCTTGAACACGATGGGGACAGCGTGGAACTTGCGGCGCGCTTTACCCTCGCAGCTCGGGCAGGTTGCGACCGGCTCGGAATCGAAGCTCTGCTTAAGCTCGAACCGGTTGTGGCACGATTCGCACTCGTAATCGTATCTCGGCAAGTTCAGTCCCCCCTCAGCGCTTCTGACTCCCCTCCTCCACCGCCACGCACAGTTTCCCCTATCAGCACAATCTAGCAAGTAGCGGCAGGGCTGTCAAGTTGGGGAGCGGCGGCTCACCGGCCTGTCACCTCCACCGCAAGGCTCAGACCCATAACCCGAAGCGCATTATGAAGTTGGCCCATGCGCGAGTTGTGGTCAGGGTTGGCCAACTTGCGCGCGGCGGCCTCGCTAACCCCAAGTCTGCCGGCAAGCTCCACCTTGGTGACGCGCTGCGCTTTCATAGCGGAGTAGAGCGCGAGCTTGGCAGCCACGATGCTGGGGACAGGCACGGGCACCTGTCCGCCGGAGGGTTCGCTCGGCGCGGGTATGCCCCGTTTCGCATGGACGTATCCGGCGAGCGCGGAGGCGAGTGCATCTTCCGCCATTTCCAGGGCTTCGGTTCGGTCTCCGCCGCCTGTGATGGCCTCAGGCACGTCGGGGAAGGTGGCTACCAGGCCTCCGTCTTCGTCGGGAGTCAGGTTACACGGATAGGCGTAGATCATTGCTCAGAAGTCCCTTCGATCGATATTCAACTGGCGCAGCATCGCAGTCAGTACGCCCCTTCTAAGCTCGCCGCGCTGTATGGTTGTAAATCGCTCACCGACGTAGCTCCTGCCGTGGCTGCCCTTGCCACGAGATGGATCGAATCGAAAGTCTTGGCCGGTTCTTCGAGCCTATCTAACCGCCCGCCTAATGAATTCTCTGCTAGTCAAGGATCAAGTATCGCACCTTAAAGTTCGGAATACAACTGGGCCCAGCCGCCTGCGAGGCGTGTTCGCAGTTGTTCCGAAACGAAAGCAGCCGAAAACTGTTCCATTCTGTGTTTAGTGTGCCTTTCGTAGCGGTGTGCAAGCTGGGAAAGCCGTTGATCCGTGACAATCGAGGGTGGAGACGGCACGGGTCCAAGCCATATCGGGACTGAGGTGGGACGGGTTGTCGCGGCGAATCGACGGCGTGGCGGGCGACGTGAGGGGCGCGGCGATGCCGCGGCCGGTGGGGTGCGCATGCGTGGTGGTGGCTGGCATGTGGGGAGAATAGCACGAATGTGCGGGAATGTCAATGGGGGGGGCGATGGATTATCCGCGAAGGGCACGAAGGGGGCGAAGAGGGGATGGAGGGAGTGGGCGGTGAGTCGATTGGGGTGGCGCGAACCATCGTTCCGGCGTAGAGCCTGCGCCTACTTGCGTTTGGGCCTGATGTTTCGAGTGCCTGGAGGCTTGCCGCCTAGTCGGGCTTGGGGGGACTTTAGGGGTTTATCGCCCTTGGTGATGTCCGTCTTCGAGAGCGGTTTCCGTTTTGGCATGTTGTGCTCCGCCGACCGCCTCTTCGCGCCGCATGCATGGGTAGCGCCAATTTGTCGTTTCGAGTACGGCCAGAACGACTAGCTGTAGCCGTCAGCGCTCTGTTTGGGTTTGGGCGGATTCGGATTTGCGCCGGGGGGCTTGCCGCCATAGTCGGGCCGGGGAGGCAGCTTCTTCGGTCCGGTGCCTTTGATGATCCTCTCCGGGCGCGCTGCGCGTTTTGGCATCTCATCCTCTTCGTTTGACCAGAGCTATCGACCTGAACTTATGGTGCAATGAACCACAGCTGTGTGTGGGGCTGCTGCATGAGTTGCATAGGTCACTCGCGAGCCACCCTTGATTCTGCCCCTGCCGAAGAATCCCTCATTCAATCAGTGTATTGTCACCCAACAATTGTTATCTCCCTTGTTGGTCTGACAGCCTAGTCAATCGCACCAACGCTTCGGGATTCTGCATTAACATCGGAAGCAGGGCATTCATCAACATCTCCTCTTGACTGTCCTGCTTGGGCTTAGCAATCTCGGTGATGGTATCAACGAGATTAGTCTGCGTGTTGTTGACGGTTGCTTCTATCACAGCCGCCTTTTGGCTCATGTCTGACAAGAGATCCTTCGTGAGATTGTAGTTCTCATTGCTCTTGCGTTCCGATTGCCAGCTATGCCAGATAGCTACGAGTGCGAGAACTATAGACACAGCCCCAACTACCAGAGCGACGACGACGGAAATGTCCATTTGAGTTATTCCTCCAAGCCACGCTCTTGCTTCAGATGGCAGTTGCGCAGTATCACACTATGTGTGTGATCATGACTAGATCACCAGCGCCGCGCCCCTGGGCCGGGCCTTGCCGCCGTGCACGGACGGCTCGGCGCACCACTTGGCTGAGAGGCGGCGGACGGCCTCGTAGGTGTCGCGGTCGAACCCGAGCAGGTCGCACACGACGCGCTCGTCCAAAAGCGCGCGGTTGGGGTCGGCGTCGGCGAGGCATATCTCCTGCGTCGAACGCTACTCTAACCAGGACTAGAGATCGTGACGTTCGGCAAGCTCTCCACACAAGAGATCCAACCCTTCGTCCACCTTGCACTCCCAGATGACTCTATGCCGCCAACCCATCCTCTCCAGTTCGTCGCGTGTGATTCTGTCTCGGTCTACATTGCGCTCAATCTTGGCGGTCCAGTATTCGATATTACTGTTGGGCATCCTGGAGCGCTTGCAGCCGTGCCAGTGCCAGAAACAACCATTGACGAAGAGGGCTACCCGGTGCTTGGGGAGAAGCAGGTCCGGCGAGCCGGGCAAGTCCTTTCGATGCAGGCGAAAGCGATAGCCCGCGCGATGAAGCTTGCTCCGGACTTCCAGTTCAGGTCCGGTGCCTTTCGACTTCACTCTGGCCATGATGCGACTACGGTCGGACCGGCTTACGTTGTCGGGCATTGGGACCCCTTAGAGATTAGCCGGCGGCGCTATCAGCAGCGAACGGTCGCTTTCGACGGCGCCGACTCGTTCGTTGTACGTTTCGATAAGTCCAATGATGTTCTCGGCAAGGTTTTCCTTGCCGAAGCTGCCAAGCTCGTCGATATTCTGGCCGACGAAGGACTCTATAGCAAGAATGCTAACCCCTTCTTGCGCCCCAGCTGATTCCGCCATCTGCCTGGCAGCTTCAAGTCTCGAGTCGGGCACCAGAAGCAAGGGCCTGTAGCCGTTTCTGAAATTCTCGAGGCATTTGTCCAGGACCGGCGGCATTGGGGCGACCGTTACGTGAAAGACGGTGTCGCGCACCACGAAGTCGCCTGGCCGCCCCAATTGTTGGTCGGCGGTTGTGTAAGAGTGGTTTGCTACATCCAAGTCGGGAAATCGTACCGCAAGCTTTGCGCCCACCAAGTGCTGGGCGACCGCTCCAGACTTCAGCCCAGCGGCGTTGAGAATGTCACCGACGATCTGAGACGTAGGCTTGGAGAGGTTGATCTCTACTCCTATCCTCTGTCGACTGAAGTAATCTTTTGCTCGTTCGACGAGCCAAGCCTGTAGAGCTTCAATAACTTCGTAACGCTCTTCGTCCGTTAGTTCTGACAACCCCTCTACGGCATTTATCTGCGCAACCAGACCTTCGGCGGCAGGCACGGTTGCCCGTGTAGTTCTTCCACCCTCAGCCGTGAATCGCCTCTCCTCGCCATGTCTGGCGAGAATGGACTGGATCAGACGACCACTAGTCTTGACTTGATTGCCGGGGGTAACTTATTCGCTCCTTGACAGGGGGAACGCATCTCTCGTTCTTTCCAGGATGGCCAGCCCCGCGCAGATGACGTAAGTGTTCGGTTCCTCGTCCGGCGAGGGCCGGTGGCCGTCGTACCACTGGCGCAGGGCGCTGAGCGAATCGACGGCGGCATTCTGGGCACTCATTGGTAGCTCGCCGCCTAACCTACAGCGGCCTGAATCCTCTCTCCGCGTGCGCCGCCAAGAGAATCGCGGCAATGGATGGCGAGCGGTACAAGAAGCTGCTCCGACAGCCAGCGCGCCACTGGGACGGCCACGCCGTCGCCCATTGCGCGGTAGGCGTCGTTGTACTTTGGTGGCAGCCAGCACCTATCTGGCACGCCCATTAGCCGCGCGGCCTCCCGGGGGGAGAGAAGTCGTGATCTTACCTGTCCGTCCTCAAGCGCGAGCACGATTTGGCGGCTGGAGCCGCCTTCGGGTGTTCGCAGGCAGCCGGCCACGCCATCAAATCTCACTTCTGCTCTTTGGACTCCGTTCCGGACTCTCTTGTAGACGAATCCCACGGACGGCCCCATGTCCATCGCGAGCTTGGTCTTCCGCCGGTTCAACTCCGTCATCATGTCCAGCAGGCGCTCAGTTTCGCCCGGTTCATGCCACTCAACCCCTGTGGGCGACGCTTCCATGAGTTCTTCCACGGGACCGACCGTCATAAGGGGTTCAGGCAACGTCCACCAGCGCCAGTAGTCGCGGACAGGCGGCGCCATCTGGTCGTAGGCCTTCTTGACGGCTTTGGTGAACCAAGGATAGGCGTCGCGGTTTTCCTCTTGGGCGAACGGAGAACAATCCACTTGAGCGTCAACGGCGACTACGAACACGCGAGGCCGAGACTGGGGAAGGAATCGACGCGCGTCCATCACCAGCGGCCCAAACTGCATTCCCAAGTCGACGAGCGCTTCGCACACTGCGGAAAAGGCCTCACCGTACAGCAAGCCCACAACGTTCTCGATAACCACGATGGGAGGACGTTCTCCCCGGCGCGATAGACTGTCCATGAGCCGCCGGAACTCCCAAAACGTGCCGCTGCGTTCGGCGCTCATGCCCTGTCTTCGACCCGCCAGCGACAGATCTTGGCAGGGGAACGACGCCCAAGCCATGTCGACACCCGATGGGAGTGCGTCAACTGCCATATCCGCGATGTCGCCAAGAACGAACTCACCGCGGCCGAACCATTCTTCGTACACATCCTGCTTTCGGGGGTCGATGTCGTTGGCCCACACGCAGGCCCATTCGGGTTCTAGACCTAGTCGAACCAGCCCTGCGCCGGCGAAAAAATCCAGGAATCGGAGCGGCCCGCCATTGGAAGAGACACCAGGGCGCGCATTGTTACCCGCCGCTGAATGTAGGGGCAGGTACATCTGGTGGGCGTCGTCCGGCGGCGCCTCGTGGAGGAGTTTCGCTTCAGCGCCGTTGTCGGTGGTGTACTGAGAATGGACCATTTTGTTAGTCCTCGCAACATCCTGATGCTGCATCAGAGTATTGGAAGGGGGGATGGCAGTCAACTGGGCACAACCCGGCATGGCCCGCGATGGCTTGTGTGTGCTCAGAGAATACCGTGCTCCGGGATAGCATCCCCTGGAGCAGACCGCCGAGGGCAACGTTGACGTTTGGCTCTGTCTGGTACGGCAAGGGGCGACCTCACGGGAGTTGTCGGTGGTTGCACGATTGTGCAATATCCGACAGAACATTTGCTCATGGCGGGATGGCGGGAGTGGGGTGACGTTCTTCGCGGAGGACAGGGCCGGAATCGCGGGCGAAGAGGGCGGCGGGCGGGTTGGAAGAAGGCGCTGCCGTGTAGGTGGGCGAGGGCCTTAGATTCCTCGGCTACGCTCGGAATGAAATGTGCCATAGTCGGGTCGGAGACTCGCCGCTACCGAGGGCAATTGCGCGGGTGGGGAGATGGGAGGTGGCGGGGCTTGCCTCCAGTCGTCACCCCATCCTAGCCTTCCCCCTGCCAGGGGGAAGGGACTATTGGAAGGCTCATTCCCGATACCTACCCCTGCCACCTCTGCGTGAGGGGGAAGGGACTCTTCCTACGGCCCCGCCAGCGCCCGCTCCAACGCGTTGCCCCACACGTCGGCGAGGCTGGCGAGGGGCACGTCCGCGGTGGCCGGCAGCGCCAGCGCGTCGCCCCCCGTGCGCCCCAGCGACACCCACGGCGCGCCCTCCTCGGCGCAGATGCGGCGCAGCTCCGGCTCGCGCTCGGCGGGCAGCGAAACCACGATGCGAGACTGCCGCTCGCCGAACAGCACCGCGTCCCACCTGCCCGGCACGGCGAACTCGCCACGGAAGCCTACGCCGCCCGCGATGCAGCACTCGGCCAGCGCGACTGCGAGGCCGCCGTCCGAGCAGTCGTGAGCGGACTCGACGACGCCCTCGCGCACCAGCCGGCGGCAGGCGCGCTGGACCGCGACCTCGAGGTCAAGGTCGATGCGAGGCCGGCCGGCGGTGAGGCCGTGGACGACGTGCAGGTACTCGCTGCCGGCCAGGTCGTCGGGGTCTCCGCGCACCTCGTCCGCGCCCAGCAGCGCCACCAGCCGGCCCGGCCCCGCGAACGCGATGCCCGCGTTCCGGCTCACGTCGTCCAGCAGACCCACCGCGCCGATTATCGGCGTCGGCCAGATGTCCTGTCCCATCGTCTCGTTGTACAGGCTCACGTTGCCGCTCACCACCGGCGCGCCCAGCGCGCGGCTGGCGGCCGCCATGCCCTCGATGCACCGCTCGAGCTGGTAGTAGGTCTCCGGCTTCTCGGGGTTGCCGAAGTTGAGACAGTCGGTGAGCGCGATAGGCTCCGCGCCGGCGCACGAGACGTTCCGGCACGCCTCCGCCACCGCTATCTGCCCGCCGGCGTAGGGGTCCAGGTAGCAGTAGCGCCCGTTGCCGTCGGTGGAGACCGCGATGGCGCGCCGCGTGCCCCGGATGCGGATCACCGCGGCGTCCGCGCCCGGCGGCTGGACGGTGTTGGTCTGCACCTGGTGGTCGTACTGGCGGTACACCCAGCGCTTGCTCGCGATGTTGGGCGATGCCAGCAGACTGAGCAGCGCGTCGCCCGCGCCGCCGTCGGGCAGCGGCAGGCCGGCCAAGTCGTGGCGCTGCGCGGCGTCGAGCCAGCCCGGCCTCTCGCCCTGCAGCCGGTACAGCGGCGGGTCCGTGAGCAGCCGGACCGGCGCCTCGCCCTCCACGCGGTCTCCGTCCCGGACGCGCGCGATGCCGTCTGCGGTGACCGCGCCGATGACGCTGCACTCCAGGTCCCACTTGTCGAATATCGCCTTCACCTGCTCCTCGCGGCCGCTGCGGGCGATAACGAGCATCCGCTCCTGGGACTCGGACAGCATGACCTCGTAGGGGGCCATGCCGGCGTCGCGTCGGGTCACGCGGGACACGTCCAGGTCGATGCCGGCGCCGCCCTTGGCCGCGGCCTCGACGCTCGCGCTGGTCAGCCCGGCGGCGCCCAGGTCCTGCATACCCACGTAGTGGTCGGTGGCGGCAAGCTCCAGGCAAGCCTCGATGAGCGACTTCTCCATGAAGGGGTTGCCCACCTGCACCGTCGGCCTAAGCTCCCGGTCCTCCTCGAACGACCTGGAGGCCAGCCCGGACGCGCCGTGTATGCCGTCGCGTCCGGTGCGCGCGCCCACCAGCATCAGCGAGCTGCCCGGCGCGTCCGCGGCGGCGCTCACCAGGCTCCGCTTGTCCAGGATGCCGACGCACATGGCGTTGACGAGCGGGTTGCCGGAGTAGGTGGACCCGAAGCCTATCTCGCCGCCCACGTCGGGAATGCCGATGCAGTTGCCGTAGCCCGAGATGCCGGACACCACGCCCTCGAGCAGGTAGCGGTTGCGCGGCTCGGACAGGTCGCCGAAGCGCAGCGAGTTGAGCAGCGCGATGGGCCGCGCGCCCATGGCGAAGATGTCGCGGACGATGCCGCCAACGCCGGTGGCCGCGCCCTGGTACGGCTCGACCGCCGACGGGTGGTTGTGGGACTCGATCTTGAACACCACCGCGAGCCCGTCGCCGATGTCCACTGCGCCCGCGTTCTCGCTGCCGGCGCCCACCAGCACGCGCGGGCCGTCGCCGGGCAGCAGCCGCAGCAGTGGCTTGGAGTGCTTGTAGCCGCAGTGCTCGCTCCACAGCGAGCCGAACAGCCCCAGCTCCAGCTCGTTGGGCACGCGCCCGAGGCGCTCGACTATCGCCTCGTACTCTCGCTCGGACAAGGCCAGGCTGTCGAGCGCGTCCCGTATTTCGGGCGAGAGCGGCATGTTTCGAGCTCTGCCTAGCCTCTACCGGAGCCGATGGCGGCGAGCCCGGGCAGGTCTGTGAGCGGGATGACGACGCCGGTGGACTCGAACGTGTCGATCAGCCGGCGCACGTCGTCTGGCACCGGCCGGGAGACGCGGGTGTCGTCATCGTAGTTGACGTAGACGGACTCGCCGCGCGTGAGCGGTTCCTCGGCGCGGCCGCGGTAGATTTCGCAGAGGGCCGTCAGGCTGGAGTTGCCGACGCGCTGTATCTTCCAGTAGACGCGCAGCACGTCGTCGAGCTGGGCGGGCGCGAAGAATTCGAGGGACATCTTGACTGTGGCGAGGTCGAGGTGGCGGCGCATGGCCGGGTCGTAGATGGCGATGCCGAGATGTCGGAAGTACTCGACCTGTCCGATTTCGACGTAGTTGGCGTAGGCGGCATTGAACACCACGCCCTGGACGTCGCACTCGGCCCACCGGACCCTGAGCGTGTGGCTGAAGTTGAAGTCGTCCCTGGCCATAACGGGCACAGTATACCAGCATGGGACGTGGGACGTGGTGGGCTTCCGCTACGAGGCGAGCGCGCTGCCGGCCTCCGGCAGGAGCGGGCTGTACAGGTGCCCGCACTTGCGGCAGCGGTAGACGGTGTTGTCCCGTTCGCGCAGCTTCTCGAGCGCGATGACGAAGTCGGAATCGCATCGCGGACACCACAGCTCCAGTCCCGTCAGGGGTAGGAAGCCCCTGCCGGGCAGCCGATCCCCCACCAGTGCGGCCACCGGCCTCCGGTGGACGCACTGCACGCACCGCACGTCCGTGGTCTCTGACGCGTCGACGTCGCCGCCGCACCTGGGACATCTCCTGAGTAGAAACACCTGCAAACCTCCGCGCCGCTGCCGGCGAATCGCGCCCGGATCGCGCCGGGCGGTTCTGAGCCTGAGAAGTGTCGCGGCGAGCCCCGCCCGCTCTGACGAATGGCATTATACGCAGCGCCGAACATATGTGTCAATAGCGTTCATGCGCGGGCGTCGGATAGAATCTTTGAGCAGAGCGCCGAGCTGGCGCTCTCCGGCGGGGACCTGGCGGACGGAGTAGCATGGCAGACCGGGAGCGCACATACGGCGGGCTTGCCGACCTGGTGAGGGAGACGCGGCGCGGCAGGGGCATGTCGCAGCGGCAGTTGTCGCGTGCCCTGGGCATGAGCCAGGGCTACGTAGGACACCTGGAGAGAGGGCGTGTGCGGCCTACGGTTCGGACGCTCAAGGCGCTTTCGGCGGCGCTGGGGATGCTGTACGGCACGCTCGCCGTCGAGGCGGGTTACATCACAGCCGAGGAGTACGAGAGCCCGCTCGAAGACGAGCAGCTTGCGCGGCTGCACGAGGTGAGCGACCTGACTGCCGACGAATGGGAGTCTGTGCGGGACTTCGCCCGCTACGTGCGGAGCAGCCGGCGGGCGGGTTCGTCACCCCCATCCTAGCCTTCCCCCATCTGTACACCCATCAAGGGGGGAAGGGACTCGCTTATAGCGGCCGCGGTCAGGTCGGCGACGAGTGGGAGCTTGGCCTCGGGGATCGCCAGCTCCGCTGCGCTGAAGCGCCAACCCTCCGGTCCGCCGAGCAGACACGCCGCGAATTCCTCCGCCTGCCTCTCCGCCTTTGCGCGATTAACCCACTGCCAAGACTCCAGGTAGAAGCTCGTGCCCACGTGGAGCAGGTGGTGACCCGTAGCGTGCGCCACCAGCCAGCGGAACTCGGCGCGGGAAAGCCCGGGCCGGACGCCAATCACGCCGTCTATGATCACCTCTTTCACCCTGCCCCTGAAGGGGAACTCCACGACACGCAGTCCGAGCGCCCGGGTCAGCCTCCGCAGGTCGACAGGCGCGCGCAGGCCGTGATCTCGCCAAAGCTCGATTGCCCTGATTCTGCCGTGCAATTGGCGCCTCTTTCGCAGTTTAGAACCGTTGTGCTATCATGATGGCCAACCGCGTTCACGCTGTCAAGCGAGCCTGTTTCAGATTACCAGGCGCCCCCAAAACCATCTCCCTCGCGAAAACCCGCCCTGGCGCCCGACTCTGAACCAACGGCTATTCGCATTTATGTTGTTGAGCCAATGTCCCCCTGCTGACTCCCCAACGTTCGCCCCGGCCCCACCCCCTCGCCCACAACCGATCCTTTCGCTCCCCAGCGCCCCGAAAAAACCGTCACTTTCCTGCGCCGCCCGTGCTCTAGCCCTGCCATCCAAACGTCCGACAGGCGCCCAACCACTGGCCCACGTCTGCGCAGTTTCTCCCCACCGTTCCGGCCCAATCCCGCAGTCTCGCCACCCCCTCTTGCAATATACGTACATACGTGCTACCCTCGCCCAGGCGAGGGACAGACCCCGCGGCCCGGAATCCCTACCCCCAACAGGGACAATGCCCCATGGCATCCGTAGGAGCCTCGAAAACCGGCCTCCGACCACCGGCCACCGACCCGCCCCCTGTCCTACTCTGCCATGCGGCGCGACACTTGTGCATACATATCCCGCGCCGGGCATTACAGATTCGCGAAGGACCGGCGACCGTCTCAGCTAGGAGGCGCACGGAATGTAGCAGAAACTAACAGAATTCGCTTTCCCACTTTTGCGGGGACAACGGTGTAGGAGCGCCTAGCAATCTGAAACAGGTTCCTGTCAAGCGCGAGACTTGACCCGGCTCGCAGCGGCGGGCGTATACTATGCGCTCGCAAATCGACGCGGGAGCGCGACAAGCTGTGTCTCCCGCGCCAGGAAGGTGTTCAAGACATGGAACAACTGGACGGATATCCGGACGCGAATGGGTACGCCGTCTCCGCGTCCGGATTGGTGAAGCGGTTCGGCGACGTGGAGGCGGTGAAGGGTGTGGACCTCACGCTGTCGAAGGGAGAAATCTACGGCTTTCTGGGGCCGAACGGCGCGGGCAAGACAACCGTCGTTCGTATGCTGACCACGCTTCTCGTGCCCACGTCCGGCGGCGCGACCGTCGCCGGCTACGACGTTACGCGCGAAGGGCAACAGGTGCGGTTGCACGTCGGCGCGGCGCTGCAGGACGCGGCCCTGGACGACAAGCAGACGGGTCGGGAGCTGCTGAGGCTTCAGGGTCGTCTGTACGGGCTGAGGGGAAGGGAGATAAACCAGCGCATTTCGGAACTGGCCGTGCTCATCGACATCGGCGACGCCATCGACCGCCTGATAGGCACCTACTCGGGCGGCATGAAGCGCAGGCTGGATTTGGCGGCGGCGCTGGTGCACAACCCGGAGGTGCTGTTCCTGGACGAGCCGACCACAGGGCTCGATCCAATAAGCCGCAATCGAGTCTGGGACGAAGTCCGGCGCATCAACCGGCAGCTCGGAGTAACCATCTTCCTCACCACGCAGTACCTGGAGGAGGCCGACGCGCTGGCCCACAGGGTGGGAATCATCAACGAAGGCGAGCTGGTG
Source organism: uncultured Dehalococcoidia bacterium (assembly GCA_951812395.1). Taxonomy (GTDB): domain Bacteria; phylum Chloroflexota; class Dehalococcoidia; order Lucifugimonadales; family CATOSD01; genus CATOSD01. The sequence goes on along the minus strand of CATOSD010000002.1, from coordinate 2,984 downwards.
GCCGAGGGCACGCCGGCCGAACTGAAACGCTCGGTGGGGCTGGACGTCATCGTGGCGCGCGTGGACGGCAGCGCGGACGCGGCCATCGAACGCCTGAACGCCATCGACGGCGTGCAGCAGGTGGACGCCTACGAATCCGAACTGTCAATCAGCGTGGCGAACGGCGCGTCGCTCGTCAGCGCGGTGGCGCTCGCGCTGAACGAGGGCGGCGTGAACGTGCGGGAGCTTACGCTGCGCACTCCCACGCTGGACGACGTGTTTCTACAGGTTACGGGCGCCCGCCTCCAGGAGGATGCCCCGCAGGACGTTGGAGAGAACGAGCTATGACGACCATCGCTTCTACACACATAAGGGCCAGGCGTTCGAACTTTCTGCGGGACGTCGCGAGTGTGGCCGAGCGCGCGCTGCGCTCCATCCCGCGCGACGTCGAGGGCGTGATTCCGGCCCTCGTCATCCCCGTGTTCTTCTTCGTCGTGAACGTGGGCGCGCTCCAGGACCAGACCGAGCGGTTCATGCAGGTGGACTACAAGGCGTTCCAGTTGCCCGTCGCTATTCTCTTTGCCGTAACCGGCATATCACGGGCCATAACCGTGGTCACAGACATCCAGAGCGGCTACTTCGACAAGCTCTCGCTCACGCCCGTCAACCGGCTGGGCATGCTGATAGGTTTCACCGTGGCCGACTTCGCGCTAGTTGTGGCGCTTACCGTGCCCGTCATCATTCTGGGACTCGTCGTTGGCGTACGTTTCGAGTCGGGCCCGGTCGGACTGCTGGTGTTCGTGTTGATGGGAGGCGCCTGGGGCCTGGCCTTCGCCGGCCTCCCCTACGCCATAGCGCTGAAGACGGGCAACCCCGTCGCGGTCAACAGCAGCTTTCTGTTGTTCTTTCCGTTCATGTTCCTGACCACCGTGTTTGTGCCGATGGAGGCGCTGACGGGCTGGCTGGCGACGGTGGCGGTGTACAACCCCGTAACCTACCTGCTGGACGGGCTGCGCTCTCTGATAACGGTAGGATGGGACACCGAGTCGCTGCTGAAGGGCTTCAGTGCGATAGCCGGCGTGGGCGCCGTGAGCTACACACTGGCGCTGATGGCGCTGCGAAGCCGCTCCAGGCGCCGCTAGCGGCCACGCCGCATCCCTCCGAGCGTCGCCGCTAGTCCACGCGGCGGAAGCCGGGATACGCGATCACCAGCGCCACCGTCCCGACCAGCAGCAGCACGCCGGTTACGAAGAGGGCGTTGGGCGTGCCGATGTTCACGGCCAGGAAGCCCAGCGGGATGGAGCTCAGGGGCTGGATGCCGAACGTCATCATGCCCAGGCTCATCACCCTGCCGCGCATTTCCGGCGACGCGTACACCTGTACGAGGGTCATGGCAAGGGACATTACCAGCGAGCTTACCAGTCCGGTAAACAGCAGCAGCGGCACGGCGGCCCAGAAAGAGGTCATCTGGGAGAAGGCCATCAACCCCACGGCCCAGCCTGCGCAGTTCGCCAGCAGCATCAGCCCGCGCTTGCCGACGTTGCCCATCGCGGCGAGCGCGAGCGTGCCAACCAGCGCGCCAATACCCATGACCATCAGCAGAAAGCCCAGGTCGTCTGAACCGACGTCCAGCGCCTCCCGGCCCCAGGCGGGCATCAGCGCGAAGTAGGCGAAGCCGAACAGCGAGCTAATCAGCATCAGCATGTTAACGCCCAGAATCGGCGGGTTCGAGCGGACGTACCTCATGCCCTCGCCGATGTCGCTCGAAAGTCCCCTGCGGGATCGCGACGCTGCAGTCTGGCCGGCGCGAATCATCACCACCGACAGTACGGCAAGAGCGTACGTCCCGGAGATGAGATAGAAAACTCCGTGCGTGCCTATGAAGATTATGAGAACGCCCGCCACGGCCGGCCCCGCGATGCGCGTCGCGTTCATGGCCGAGTTGGTCAGCGATATGGCGTTCATCAGCGTGCGCTCAGGCACGATGTCCGACAGTATCGCCTGGCGGCTGGGCATGTTGAGCGCCATGAGCGAGCCGTTCACCACACCGATCCCGAGCAGCATCCCGAAGGTGATTACGTTGGTCACGTCGAGGGTGGCGACGAGCGCCGTGACCAGGATGTTGCCGCCCTGGCTGAGGATGACCATACGCCTGCGCGGAATGCGGTCCGCGAGCGCGCCGCCGATGATGGCCACGACGGTGACAGGCAGCGAGAACGACGACATGACCATCGCGAGGGCGAGCGGCGAGTCGTCGGCCAGCTCCAGCACCAGCCAGCCCCGCGTGATCATCTGCATGTTCATGGCCATGTAGGAGGCGAGCGAGCCGATGAACATCCAGCGGAAGTCGACATACTGGAACGACTCGAACACCGGCCAACGGGTCAGCACGCGTCTAGCCAGCCGTGGCGCCGTTGCGGTGCGCGAGTCCTCCTCGCTCAGCGAAGATCCCGGCGGCGGCTCGGTGTCTCTGATAGTGGCTGTTCTCCTACCCAGGTGTAGCGCGGCGGTGCGGCCGCATCTGTCGGCTTACGCTGGCGGTCTTCAATTATACAGCCTCGACTGCCCCACCTGCTCACCGCATACCCGTGTCTAAACGCTTCCGCCGAAACTGGCCAAAAGCTTGACAAGAACACACGTACTGTTCTATTATGTTCTATAGACGAGCAGACCATTGAACAGCACAGCCTCGGAAAGGAGCTCGGCATGGTCACCAAAAGTCACGAAACGGCATCCCCGCAACTGCCCCTTCCCGGCTTGGCCGTCGCCGAGCGACAGCCTGCGGCGCTGCACTGCGGCAGCGTGGCCCCCGGCCAGAAAGTCCGGTACGTGGGCAAAGTGAGCGGCGGCCCGCGCTTTCTCTCGCGCGGCGTTGTCAAGCAGGCGCTCCGGCGCAAGGCCATCGTGGACCTGGACCACGGCGGCACCTGGCACATCCCCTACTACTTCCTGGAGATGCCCGAGGCGGCCTAGCGTGGGGCAGGAATCGGGAATGAGCCTTCCCA